>NZ_CAKASM010000004.1 GCF_916858675.1 Sphingomonas sp. Leaf21 | reverse complement strand
CGAGGACGCGCCGATCTTCCAGGTCGCCGATATCGGCCTGGTCGGCGACCTGTTCACCGTCGTGCCGGAGCTGACCGCGAAGGTCTAAGGCCTTTTTTCGCGCAGAGGCGCGGAGGACGCAGAGACGATGTACCCGTCTTCTCCGCGCTCTCTGCGCCTCCGCGCGAACCAATCATTCCTCCCCTGCAAGGGGAGGAATGGAAACTTCCCTTTCGCATCCGTCCGCGCGACAATTGCGGACATGATCCGCAGCCATCTTCGCATTACCGGGCGCGTACAGGGCGTCGGATATCGTTACTGGTTCCTGACCCACGCCGATTCGCTGGGACTGACCGGCTGGGTCCGCAACCGGGCTGACGGTTCGGTCGAGGCGGTGGTGCAGGGGCCCGAGGACAAGGTCGCGCAGATGGTCGCCCAGGCCGAATCGGGGCCGCCCGCCGCGCGAGTCGACCGGGTTGAAACGACCGAACGGCCTGTCGATCCCGAGCTTACCGGCTTCGACCAGAAGCCCACATGCTGATCGCGCTCCTCCTCGCCCAGGCCGCCGATGCCGCCACCACGCGCCGGGTCGAAACGGTCCTCGCCCGCGCGCCGATCGTCGACGGGCATAACGACCTGCCCTGGGAATTGCGCGACACCGGCGTCGTGCCCGAATCGCCCGCGCTGACCGTCGACACGACCGCGCTGCCCCACCCGCTCCAGACCGACCTGCCCCGGCTGAAGCGCGGCGGGGTCGGCGGGCAATTCTGGTCGGTCTGGATTCCCGCCGACGTCACCGGCCCGCGCGCGGTCGAGATGACGCTGGAACAGATCGACCGCGTCCATCGGCTGGTCGCCGCGCATCCCGACCGGATGGCGCTGGCCCGGACCGCCGCGGATGTTCGCCGCCTGTCGCGCGAAGGGCGGATCGCCTCGCTGATCGGCGTCGAGGGCGGGCATCAGATCGACGGACGGCTGTCGGTGCTGCGCCAGTATCGCGCGCTCGGGGTCGCCTATATGACCCTGACCCATGGCCACAGCCTGGCATGGGCCGATTCCTCGACCGATGCACCGATTGCGGGCGGGCTCAGCGCCTTCGGACGCGCGGTCGTGGCCGAGATGAACCGGATCGGCATGATCGTCGATGTGGCGCATGTCTCGGACGCGACGATGGCGGCGGTGCTCGACATTGCCCAGGCGCCGGTCATCGCCTCGCATTCCGACGCCCGCGCGCTGGCCGATGCGCCGCGCAACATTCCCGACGCGCTGCTCCGGCGGATCGGCGCGGGCGGCGGCGTGGTGATGGTGAATTGCTATCCCGCCTTCCTGTCGTCCGACTGGCGCGCCTGGGATACCGCGCGCACCGCCTATGCGCGGTCGGTGGGGGTCGTCGCCAATGTCTATGGCGCGCGCAGCCCAGCGCCGCTGATCGCCTGGGATGCCGCCCATCCGGCGCCGCGCGTCACGCCCGCGACGGTCGCCGATCATATCGAGCATATCGTGCGGGTCGCGGGCCCCGGCGCGGTCGGGCTGGGCGGCGATTATGACGGGATCAACGGCACCGGGCCCGAAGGGATGACCGGCGTCGACGGCTATCCGCTGGTGCTCGCCGAACTGGTCCGGCGGGGATGGAGCGACGCGCAGCTTTCCGCGCTGACCAGCGGCAACATCCTGCGCGTCGTGACGCAGGTGGAGGCGGTGGCGAGCCGCCTCAGTGCGACAGCACCGGACGACTCGATCGATCCATTGGCGCGCTGACCTCGCCGCGCGCCACCGCCATCGCGACCAGCCAGATGACGAAACCCGCCAGCGCCAGGCCGCAACCGACATAGCCGGTCGAGGTCCATCCCATTCCGCCCGCAATGGCGAGCCCGCCCGCCCAAGGGCCGATGGCATTGGCGGTGTTGAACGCCGAATGGTTGAGCGCGGCCGCCAGCCCCTGCCCCTCGCCCGCGACATCCATCAGCCGGGTCTGCAGCACCGTCCCCAGCGCGCCGCCCAGCCCGATCGCGAACACATTGGGCAGGATGGTCCACAGGCTTCCCGCCGCGAGCGGATAGAGCGCCAGCATCGCCGCCGACCAGAGCAGCAGCCCCCCGGCGGTCGGCATCAGCGCCCGATCGGCAAAGCGCGGCACGACGATATTGCCGATCGTCATGCCCAGCCCGAACACGGCCAGCACCAACGGGATCGTCGCGCTCGACGCACCCGTCACCTCGGTCAGCGTCGCGGCGAGGTAGGTATAGACGGCGAACATGCCGCCAAAACCGATCGCGCCGATCCCCAGAGTCAGCCAGACCTGGCCACGTCCCAGCGCCGCCAGCTCGCGCCGGATCGTCGCGCCGTGATCGGGCCGATCATGCGGCGCGGCGATCGCGACCAGCGTCGCGGTCAACAGCGCCAGCGCGGCGACGACGCCGAACACCCAGCGCCAGTTGAGCCACTGCCCCAGTATCTGAGCCAGCGGCACGCCGATCACCGTCGCCACGGTCAGGCCGAGCATGATCCGCCCCACCGCCACCGTCCGCCGCTCGTCCGGCACCAGCGAGGCAGCGACCAGCGCGGCGATTCCGAAATAGGCACCGTGCGGCAGCCCGCTGAGAAAGCGGAAGACCAGCATCCAGTGATAATCGGGCGCCATCGCCGACAAGGCGTTGCCGATCGCGAACATCAGCATCAGGGCGATCAGCAGCGTCCGCCGCGCCATCCGCGCCGACAACACCGCAAGCATCGGCGCACCCACCACGACGCCCAGCGCATAGGCGCTGATGACATGACCGGCCGTCGGTGCGTCGATCGAGAGCCCGCGCGCGAGATCCGGCTCGAGGCTCATAGCGGCGAATTCGGTGGTCCCGATCGCAAAGCCGCCCACCGCCAGCGCGGCATGAACGATACCGGGGGAAAATGTCCGGGCCATGGTGATCCTTTCACCCTCCATATGTTGCAACGCAGCAAATTCTGCAACCGCCGCTGACGGTATCGGGCGGCGCTTGAACCTTCGATCGCTCGAAACCCCGCCTTCGCTGCGGGCGTCTCCAGCGTCTCCGTACCGTCCCGACTCGGTCAAGATCGACAAGGTCTCCCGCCGCCAGCCAGTGCCGCCACCGGCGATGACGGGAATCATCAAAAAAGGCACCCAAAGCCAAGTATGGAGATTAGGCCGATTAATACCACCAAAACGGTTATTAATTGCCTTTTTATAAGTCCGTTTTGAACATTACACTGTTGTCCGGCAAAGAGGGGTTGCCGGATGGATGTGATCGCAGAGATGATATCGATCGTCGCACGCGAGTTGATGCTGTTCGCGGCGGTCGGATTATTTATCGGGGGCGTGGACGATATCCTGGTCGATGGCCTTTATGTCTTGCGACGATTGTGGGTAGGGCCGTCGAGCCAGTTTCAAAGCTTTGCGCTGCCGCAGCCGCACGAGCCCGGACGGCTGGTCGTTTTCGTGCCCGCCTGGGACGAAGCGGCGGTGATCGGCGATATGCTGGCGACCGCGCTGCGTCGCTTCCGGCACGACGATTATCGCATCTATGTCGGGCTCTATCCCAATGATCCCGCGACCATCGCCGCCGCGACCGCCGTGGCGGACATCGACGACCGCGTGCGTCTGGTCATCGGCCCGCGCGACGGGCCGACCACCAAGGCCGATTGCCTCAACGCGCTCTGGCACGCGCTGCGCGAAGCCCGGCAGGCCGAGGAATTCCCCGTCAAGGCGATCGTTCTGCACGATGCCGAGGACGTGGTGCATCCCGACGAACTGGCGGTGTTCGATTCGCTGATCGAGGGGCGGGCGGTGGTGCAACTGCCCGTCCTGCCGCTGGTCGTACCCGGATCGCGCCTGGTGTCGGGCCATTATGCCGACGAATTTGCCGAAAGCCATCGCTCGCCCCCTCGGCGTTCGGCCATGCATCGCAATGGAATGTTGATTTTGGGCGTCAGCGGACTAAGACCCAAATGATCAGTACGATCAAAATCGGGGGAAGGAGGAAGGCGACACTACCGCCGAGCCACCCCCATTTTCGATAGGCTACCTCGACAGCGCCTTCCCAAAAACCTTGAAGAATTAATTCTGCGAGCCAGCCCATATCACGGGATCGCATAGCCGACAGATGTCTGAAATTGGGCGTGAGCGGTCCGTCCGCTATTGGGAAGATAGCGGTCGTTCCAGCAAAAAGCGATCAAACGCCGCCTGTAACCTGAAGTAGATGAATCGGCCAAATGAGAAGCGTGATCAGACACGCTGTGGCCAGAAGCCACCCGGAAAACCTCTTCCGTTTTGCAAAAAGTACGCTTGTCCATGCAAGTACTGCAAGCGAGAGCACGGGTACTGCCACCACATAGATGTTATCGTTGACGGTTTGACATCCGTTCGAAACGCAAGGACTGCTGCTCGAAACTGCCCTTATCGCGATTAGCAGCAGAAGCATCCAAGGAAAGCTTATTACCAGCGTTACAATGTTTCCCCGTCGCATGGTCGCAACCTACGGGGGCGACAGAATGTCCGCAAGTGGGGCGATAGCGGACGTTGCGATAACAGAGGGTTCGCCGAGAGCCATATCAAGCAACTGGTCGTGCGCACCTGGATCGGCGCGGGTATGCCGCTGGCCGGGACCGGCTGTGCCCTGTCCTGGGCTATGCTCGATCGAATCGCGGATCTGCGCGGCGGCGATCCGTTCGATGCGACCAGCCTGACCGAGGATTATGAGCTGGGGTTGAAGATCGCCGAACTGGGCGGCGAGGGATTGTTCGCGCGTGTGGCGGACGGAACGCGCGGCGGGGTGGTGGCGGTTCGCGCCTTCTTCCCGGCCGCGCTGCTCGCCGCGGTCCGCCAGAAGGCGCGATGGACGACCGGTATCGCGTTGATCGGTTGGGATCGCACCGGCTGGGGCAAGGCCCGGGCGTTCGGCGACCATTGGTGGCGCCTGCGCGACCGGCGCGGACCGGTCGCGGTGCTGGTGATCGTCGCTGGCTATCTGGGGCTGGCCACCGACGCCGTGGCGACGGGATGGACCTGGGCGACCGGTGCCACGCGCGTGACGATCCACCCCGCGTTGACCATGCTGTTCCTGGCCAACGCCGCGCTGCTCGGCTGGCGAATGACGATGCGGATGCTGTTCACCTGGCGCGCCTATGACTGGCATGAGGCGCTCTGGTCGCTGCCGCGCTTCGTGACCGGCAATCTGGTCGCGCTGCTCGCCATTCCGCGCGCCATGAACCGCTATCTGTTCAGCCTGCGTGGCGGCAATGTCGCATGGGACAAGACCAGCCACCATTTTCCCGATCTGTCGCCACAGCCATGAGCGGTCGGCCGCTGCGCTTCCTGGGCAGCGTGATCGGGTTGTGGACGCTGGGGCGGATCGTCGGATCGATGCTGCCCGATACGAGCGTCCCCACCATGACCCCTGCGTCGCAAGGCGCAGCGGCGGGATCGGTCAGCCGCGCTACGCCACTAACGTCCAAGCGCCCTGTTCGTTGGTCAGCGACGCCCCGCACGAAGCCCGTGATCCGCCGGAGCCTCGTCTGGACACCCCCGCGGCGAGTCGCGGAAATCGCCTCAGTTCCGACGCTTACCCGGTCCCATGATGACGCATGGCACCCTGCGTCCGAACGGACCGAACCGCCGACACCGGGCACACAAGCGGCGGAGGTCCCGATTCCCGCAGCCAACGATCGCGTAGCGCCAGCGCCGCGATGGCGTGGCAGCCTTTGGGGCATCATTCGCGAAGATGGTGGACGGGCGCTGCTGCCCGGCGGGCAACTGGGCGGAACGCAGATGGGGATACGCCTGCTCCGCCGACTCGATGCGCGGGGTGATATCGCCGCCAGCGTCCGCTTGTCCGCACCGTGGCGGGGTATCGGACGCGAGATGGCGCTGGGGGTCGAATGCCGACCGATCCGCTCGCTGCCCGTTCGGCTGCTGGTCGAACACCGAATCGCGCTCGATTCAGGGCAGGGCGGCCCCGCCGCGCTGGTCGTGACCGGCATCGGTCCCCGTGTCGTGGCACCGGGCGTCACCCTGAACGCCTATGCGCAGGCGGGGGCGGTGATGCGGACACGGCTCGAGCCTTTTGCCGACGGCGCCGCGCGTATCGGCACGGCATTGTCACCCGGCGTCGATGTCGCGCTCGGCGCCTGGGGCGGGGCGCAGCGCGACGCACGGCGCTTGGATATCGGCCCCAGCCTCGGCCTTGCACTGCCCATCGGCGAGCGGCGCGCACGGCTGTCGCTCGAATGGCGCGAACGCATATTGGGACGTGCCGTACCGGGCTCGGGTCCGGCGCTGTCGCTGGCGGGCGATTTCTGAGCCATCGACACTGTTCGGAAAGGTGCGCGCGGCTATAACGCGGGCGTGGACCTGTATCTTCCGATCGCCAACCTCTCGGTCAATGCGCTCGTCATCATCGCGCTCGGGGCGGGCGTGGGTCTGCTGTCGGGCATGTTCGGGGTCGGCGGCGGGTTTCTCACCACACCGCTGCTCATCGTCTATGGCATTCCCCCGACGGTCGCCGCCGCCTCCGCCGCCAGCCAGGTAACGGGCGCCAGCGTGTCGGGCGTCTCCGCGCACTGGCGGCGCGGCGGGGTCGATGTGAAGATGGGCAGCGTTCTGGTCGCGGGTGGCGTGGTCGGTTCGTTCGCGGGGGCGTGGATCTTCCGCCTGCTCCAGGCGAGCGGCCAGATCGATACCGTCATCGCCATCGTCTATGTGCTGATGCTCGGCTGGATCGGGTCGGTGATGGCGCGAGAGGCGGCGGGCGCGATCCTGGCGCAGCGGCGCGGCCGTCCCCAGCGGGCGGCGCGGCGGCGGCATCATCCGATCGTCGCCGCCCTGCCCTTCCGCACCCGATTCTATGCCTCGGGCCTGTATATCTCGCCGCTGGCGCCGCTGATGCTGGGGTTCTTCACCGGCATCCTGACCATCCTGCTGGGGGTGGGCGGCGGCTTCATCCTGGTCCCGGCGATGATCTACATCCTGGGGATGGCGACCAATGTCGTGCTGGGCACCTCGCTGTTCCAGACGCTGTTCGTCACTGCGGCGGCGACGATGGTCCACGCGACGACGACCAAGGCGGTCGATATCGTGCTCGCCGGGCTGTTGCTGGTCGGATCGGTGACGGGGGCGCAGCTGGGCGCCAAGCTCGCCACCAACGCCAAGCCCGAATATCTCCGCCTCGCGCTCGCGGTCATCGTGCTGCTCGTCGGCGCGCGAATCCTGCTCGGCCTGGTTTGGCGGCCCGAGGAGATCTTCACGGTCCAGCCGCTATGAGGCGCGCCGCCGCCGCGCTGGCGCTGCTGTCGCCGCTATTGATGGCGCAGGCCAAGCCGGTGCTCGTCCCCGACGTATCGCAGCGCGATATCCAGATCGCCTATAGCTTCACCGGCGCGGAACTGCTGCTGTTCGGTGCGATCCTCTATCCCGGTGGCCGTCCGCCCAGCGGCGACCGGCCGACCGACGTCGTGGTGGTGGTGAAGGGCCCGACCCAGTCGATCCTGATCCGCGAGAAGGAGAAGATCGCCGGGCTCTGGGTCAATGCGGGGCGGCTGCGGTATCAGTCCGCGCCGTCCTTCTACGCCATCGCCTCCTCGCGTCCGATCGAGCGGATCGTCGACGACCGGACTCGCGCCATCTACGAACTGGGGCTCGACAGCCTTCAGCTGTCGCCGGCGTCCAACGCCCCCGCCGATGTCCAGGCGCGGTTCCAGAACGGGCTGGTCGACCAGCGCCGCCGCGCCGGGCTGTATGTCGAGGCGCCGCGCGCCGTCGAGATCACCGACGACGTGCTGTACCGCGCGCGCGTGACCATCCCCGCGCGCGTCCCGGTCGGCCGGTTCACCGCAGAGACCTTCCTGATCCGCGACGGCCGCGTGCTCGCCGCCGCGGTGCGCGACATCGACATCCGCAAATCGGGGTTCGAACGCTTCGTCGCGCGCGCCGCCGACCGCGCCGCCATCCCTTACGGGCTGACCGCCGTGGCGCTGTCGATCCTGCTCGGCTGGACCGCAGGCTGGATCGCCCGGCGTATCTGAGGCCGCTCCCCGCGCCGGGGAGGAGCGAATACCGGTCGGCCTGGTTAGGCGATTGAGGATACGGCATTTTAATGTTCGTCCGATATCGGATACGATCCTTCTCCCAGGATCGGACGGTCGCGTCTCATGTACTCTCCCTCGCCCGAGCAATTCACTGCCTCCCCCGACACGCCGGTCATCGGCTGGCTGCTCGGCATCGCCGGCTCAAGCGGACAGATCGTCCTCGACCGCGAGGCGATCGCCGCGCTCGCCGGGCATGACGATCCCGTGCTGGCGGCGGCGGGGCAGGTCGCGATGCCGGTCAAGATCGGCCGCGACGATCGCTGGATCATCGGATCGATCCGCGCGCTGACGCTCGATCCGACCAGCGACGCCGCCGCGATCGCCACCGATATCGACCTGATGGGCGAGGGCATGCGCCATGCCGAAACCGGTGAGATGTACGGATTCCGTCGCGGCGTCACCGCCTATCCGCTGCCCGGCGCGACCATCCACGCGCTCACCAATGCCGAGCTGGCGGGAATCCATGCCAACCGCCACACCGCGACGATCCGGATCGGCACCGTCCATCCGGCGCGCAGCGTGCCAGCGACGCTGGCGATCGACGCGCTGCTCGGCCGCCATTTCGCGATGCTGGGCTC
The DNA here is from genome assembly GCF_916858675.1 of Sphingomonas sp. Leaf21. Lineage (GTDB taxonomy): Bacteria > Pseudomonadota > Alphaproteobacteria > Sphingomonadales > Sphingomonadaceae > Sphingomonas. The sequence continues at coordinate 208,585 of NZ_CAKASM010000004.1, read as the reverse complement.
GACCGGCACCGGCAAGTCGACCGCGACCGCGATGATCCTGCACCGGATCTGCGAACTGGCGCCGCAGGGGCATATCGTGATGATCGATCCGCACGGCGAGTATGCCAGCGCGTTTCGCGACACCGGGCAGATCCACGATGTCGGCAACCTGCGAATGCCCTATTGGCTGATGAACTTCGAGGAGCATTGCGAGATCCTGCTGACCGCGAGCCCCGCGGACCGCCAGACCGATGCCGATGTCCTCGCCCGCTGTCTGGTCGCCGCGCGTATGCGCAACCGCGCCGCGCAGGACCTGCCGCGCGTCACCGTCGATACGCCGATCCCCTATCTCCTGTCGGACCTGACCACGCTGTTGTCGCAGGAGATGGGCAAGCTGGACCGCAGCACCGACAACGGCCCCTATCTTCGCCTCAAGGCCAAGATCGAGGAGGTGAAGGGCGATCCGCGCTATGCCTTCATGTTCTCCGGCATGCTGGTCGCCGACACGATGGCGAGTTTCCTCAGCCGCATCCTGCGCATGCCCGGCGCCGGTCGTCCCATCTCGATCATCGACGTGTCCGGCGTGCCCTCCGACGTGACCAGCGTGGTGGTGTCGGTGCTCGCACGGATGATCTTCGACCATGCCATCTGGTCGCCGCCCGAGGAACGCCGCCCCGTCCTGATCGTGTGCGAAGAGGCGCATCGCTACATCCCGGCGCGCGCCGAACAGGAATCGGCGGTCGGTCGCGTCCTGTCGCGGATCGCCAAGGAGGGGCGCAAATATGGCGTCTCGCTGGGGCTCGTGACCCAGAGGCCGTCCGATCTGGCCGAAGGCGTGTTGTCGCAGTGCGGCACGATCATCGCGATGCGACTCAACAACGAACGCGATCAGGCGATGGTGCGCGCGGCGATGCCCGAGGGCGGGCGCGGGCTGCTCGACACCATCTCGGCACTGCGCAACCGCGAGGCGATCCTGTCGGGCGAGGGCGTGATGTTCCCGATGCGCGCCAGCCTCGACAATCTGGAGGAGGACCGCCGCCCCGCCTCCAACGACATGAAGATCTCCGCCGTCTGGGCCACCCCGGCACGCGGCGAGGCCGTGCTGACGGAAACGGTCGCGCGCTGGCGAATGGCGGGGAAATAGCCGCCCGCTCTTCCCTCTCCCCTTTGCGAGGGGAGAGGGAAGAGTTAGCAACCGCCTTAGAACTTCACCTCGGCGCTGATGCGATAGCTGCGGCCGAACACCGCATCCCATGCCTTGTTCGTGCTGAACTCCGGCACCGGACCCGCATAGGTCACGCCCAGATTGAACGGATTGTTGACGATGGCGCGCAAGCGGAAGTGATCGTTGACGATCACGCCCATCGACGTGTTGACCATCCAATAGGGCGACACGCCATAATATTGATAGTTGCTGGCCGGATTGTTGGGATTGACCTTCGTCGGTCCGTTATAGACGACCGTCCAGGACCAGTCGAAGCGCGGCGTCTGCCAGTCGATCATCGACGTCACCGCATTCGCTGGTTCGCCGATCGCACCCAGCGCATATTGCGTGCTGCCGGTCCCTACCACCGACTGGTTCTTGAACTCGTGCAGATAGTTGGAACTCAGGTTCAGCTGGCCCGCCCCCTCCGGCAGGCCGAGGCGATCGAGCTTCAGCGTGTAGCGGGCCGAAACCTGTGCGGCACGATAGTTTTGCGACGCGATGTTCAGGAAGGTGTCGGTGAAAGCGGTGATCTGATGACTGGTCGGATCACGAGTGAACGACGAGCAGAATGGCGAGTTGGGGTAGCTGGGCGAGTCGTAGCAGGCCTGCATGATGCTCTGGATGCCGGGCTGAACGATCTCGTTCTTGATGTCGATGTGAATATAGTCGGCGTTGATCACGAATCCGGGCAGGAACGGCGCTTCATATTGGCCGCCCACGGTCCAGCTGTTGGCCACCTCGTTGGCGAGATTGGGATTGCCGCCAGCTAGTCCGGTGACGGTCGCGTTGGTGATCAGCGACGTGAATTTTTGGGGATCGGTGGGCACCCCGGCCGCCGCGCAGTTCTTGGCACGCGTTGCCGGACTGGATCCGCCGTTGACGAACTGCGGGTCGCACGGATCGTTACCATATTCGAAGCTCGTCGCGATCGGCGCGAAGGCCTCCGTGATCGATGGTGCGCGGAACGACCGGGTATAGTTGCCGCGCAGGGTCAGCCCCTTGAAGGGCGACCAGTTGCCACCGCCCGTATACGACCAGAAACCACCGTTGAGCGAATTGTCGGTATAGCGGGCCGCACCATGAAGCGTCAGCTCGCGCAAGAGTGGGATGTGCATGTCGGGTGACAGGACGGGGACCGTGACCTCGGTAAAGGCCTCATGCGTATAATAGGAACCCTGCACGGGGGCGACGGCCGCATATTGGCTGTACGTCCCGGCGAAAAAAGCACCCGGATCGAAAGCCTGGCTCTCGCGGCGGATTTCGCCGCCGATCACGGCGTTCAGATCACCAGCGGGCAGATGCGCGAGGGTGCCCTTGATGTCGACGATCGCATCGAACTGCTTGTTGACCTGTCGGCTGATGGCGGGCGCATTGATATAGTTGAGCGCCGCCTGACTGACATTGCCGGTGCCGAAGATGTTGAGCGGCGCGCAGCTACTGCTGAGCGTCGCGATCGGTGCATTGGTATAACCAGGCGCGCAGGTGATCTGCCCATTGGCGCCCACGACCGCGTTCACGGCATTCTGGATGTTCTGCCAGACGAGGCCGGGCTGACTCGACGTGGTATTGACCTGACCGTAGGTGACCGTGCCTTCCCACGTGAAATTGTGGGTGCCGATCGCGAAATCGCCATCGAGGCCAGCCACGCCGCGGGCCAGCGAGGACCGCGTGGTGAAGGCACCATCGTAAAGGTCCGTATTCGCACGCGCGAGGTAGAACTGATTTGTCGGTTGCCCCGCCGCCGCCAGCGACGTCTGGATCGTCGCCTGATCGGCCGCGCTCAGATAGGGGTTGGTCGACGATACGACGTAATTCCCGCTGGGCGTGCCCGCACCACCAGGCAGCGAGAAGAGCGCGGTATTGTACAAGGGCTGGGAGGCCGTGTTGGTCGCGATATTGCGACTAGCCCATGCCTCGGCGTGGAAGCGGATGTGATCGCTGAAATCATAATGGCCCAGCAACACGCCCTGAATACGCTGGCTGTTGGTCAGCAGGTTACCATAATCTCCGACCCGGAAGCCGTCACCGCCCGCCTCGTCGGTCAGGCTGCCCACGACCGTTCCATGCTGGAACGGAACGAGCTGCCCCGCCCGGTTGAATACCATCGCCGCGCCCGCACCATTGGTGATGGCTTGATAGGGCACACCAAAAATCGGGTCTGCGGCACCCCCCGGCGACGTCCCGTTGAACGGAATATTGTCCAGGGCGAGCGGGATACCGGTGTTGCTGACCACCGAGAAGCGATCGCCGCCGAAATAGGCGATTCTGGACGGTCCGGTGGAGCTCGTCGTCCGGCCAAGGAACGGCGCATCCGCACTCGTCACGAACCGGGCGGCGGAGGTCATGCCGTCCTGATGATCGTAATAGGCGTTGAAGGTGATGTTCCCGCGCCCGTCGGCGAAATTCTTGCCGAGCAGCAGCGAGACGTTGCTGTCCGCGCCATCGCCCTTTTCGGAAATGCCGTTGCTGCCGGTCAGGTCGATCCCCTCGAAGTTCTTCTTGAGGATGATGTTGACCGTGCCCGCGATCGCGTCCGAGCCATAGATGGGCGCGCCACCGACCGACACCACGTCGATGCGATCGACCAAGGCGGGTGCGATCTGGCCCAGATCGACCGGGGTGCCGACCGAGGCGCCGAACACGCTGGAGGTCGCGGCCGAGACGAAGCGCGAGCCGTTGACCAGCGTCAGGGTACGCTGGGCACCGAGATTGTAGAGGTTGCTGAACGACTGGCCCGCGCCATAGCTGCCCTGCGACCCGACCGTGCTGTTGGCGGGAACGCCGAACTGCGGCTGGAGCGTCAGCGCCTGGCCGATCTGGGTGAAGCCCTGGTTGACGATGCTGTCGCCGGTGACCGCGGTGATCGGCTGGTCCGCCACCTTGCTGCCGGTACGCGTGCCCGTGACGACGACATCGCCCGATTGCGCGGCTTGCCTAGGCGTGTCGGGCGTCGTCACCGGGCCGTTGGCGGGCGGCGTATCCGCCTGGGTCTCCTGCGCCTGCGCCGCCGTCGCTGCGACGAAGGCCATGGCGAGGACCGACGCCGTTCCGAGGATTTTTCGAGAGCCAGGAAACATGGTGTGGCCTTTCAGCAAGCAAAACATGCTGCAAGGATCAGTCCCCGGTTACCGCATCACCAATGAAAACAACGTCATCATTGCAGATCGATGACATGTGTTGCCATTTTACGACAACCCTGAACATGTCGATGACGTCATCATCGTTAACTTCAATCGCCGAATTTACCGTCATCGCCGACAGGCATATCGGAGCGTCCCGCCATCTATTCACGGCCGCCCAAGGCGTGATCGGCCTTGTGCCATTCCGCTGCTGGCTGGTGACGAACGAAGGCGACGCGGCCCGCGGGTCGATCGGTTCCGCAATGATCGTGCAGGGGGTCGGCGGACCTCGGCGACGAGGCTATTAACGCCCGGGCTTAACCGCCAACAGGCTTTGCACCTCGTGCCGGAAGGCGCGCAGCTTGGCGCCCGAGAGCAGTGCGACGCTGGTCAGCTTCAGCGTGCGGGGGTTGACCGTCACCCCGTTCTTCCAGACTTCCCAATGGAGGTGCGGGCCGGTCGACATGCCGGTCGAGCCGACATAGCCGATGACCTGCCCCTGCCTGACCCGCGCGCCCGACCGGACGGCGAAGCGGCTCATATGGCCATAGCCGCTCGCGACCCCGCCGCCGTGCGACAGCTTGATGAAATTGCCATAGCCGCCCGAGCGCCCCGCGAACTGGACGACGCCGTCCATGATCGCGTGGATCGGCGAGCCATAGGGCGCGCCGATATCGGTGCCCTTGTGCATCCGCATGAAGCCCAGGATCGGGTGCATCCGCTTGCCATAGGAGCTGGTGATTCGTCCCGCGACCGGCATACCCATGCCGCCGCGCCGCTCGCTCTGGCCCTTGACGTCGTACCATTGACCGTCGTCGTCATCGCCCGCCAGCCTTGCGAGCTGCACCTTGCGGCCACCATGATCGAGCCCCGCGAGCAACAGCTTGCCCAGCCGGGTCTCCCCGGTGGCGGCGCGTTCGCGTTCGATGATCAGGTCGAAGCTGTCCGATCGACGCAGGTCGCGTCCGACCGAGACATGCGAGGACAGCGCCTTGATATAGGCCTCGACCGCCTTGGCCGGTGCCCCGGCGGCGCGAACCGAGCGATAGAGGCTGGCACCGACCAGCCCCTGGAGGCGAAGGGGCGTGCGATCGACCGCGATCGGCTGCCGCGCCATCGCGAAGCCCTGCGGCGTGCGGGTCAGCGTCACGGCGAGATCGAACCGCGCGCGCAGTTTCATCGCCTCGAGTGGGCGCGCCATCGTCCGGCTCGGCCGTCGTCCCAAGGTGAGGGCGACACGGGTGCCGGAGGCGATCGCCTCGCCATCGGTTGCCTGGTCGACCAGATCGGCGGCGGCGCGTGCCTGATCCCGTGCGATACCCGCGCGTTGCAGGACACGGGCGAGCTGGTCGCCCGCCCCGACCGTGGCGGACAGTTCGACGCTGGGCCGCTCGGGCGCCTCGGCGAGATGCTCGACCAGATCGCCCGCCGCCAGGCGGCGTCCGCTGTCCGCACCCAGCGCGAGCGGCGTGATCGCCTGTGCCCGGGCATTCGTCCACGCCTCCCCGGTCAGCGGCGCGGGGCCGGTGGCCGGAATGCGTTGATGGAAGCCGGGCGCCATCGCGATCGTCGCGGCGCAGAGCGTCGAACAGGTCGCAAGCCCCCGCCACCAGTCGCGGCTGCCGATCCGCGCACCCAGATCGGGCACCCAGTCGATCCCGCGCGCCGCCAGTCGCCAGCGCGCCAGTCGTCCGATCGGGGCCAGCGGCAAGCCACCGCCGATCGGTCGCGCGGCGGTGCCGCCGGATACGAGGAATGCGTCGTCACTGGCCAGGAACATGGTGAAGCGGTGCGTCCGTCTATCGTCGATCTCTGTCGCCGATCCCCCCGGCGCACGGCCATCGGGTTGAAAGCGCGGGGGATCAAAGTCAAACGCCGCGCGCTCCCCTGCCCCGCTGCTGCGGCAAAACGTGGCCGGACCGGGCCGAATGTCGGCACGGCGGGATCAACTTGCCGCCAACTTGCTTCATGCCGTTGCAACCGACTGCGCGAAGCCCGATGTAGGGTTCATGACCAGTCGCGTATCGGGTGCCGTGACGGCCGTTCTCGGGCCGACCAACACCGGCAAGACGCACCTCGCGATCGAGCGGATGTGCGCGCATAGCAGCGGCATCATCGGCTTCCCCCTGCGGCTGCTGGCGCGTGAGGTCTATGACCGCGTCGTCGCGCTGAAGGGCGCGAGCCAGGTCGCGCTGGTCACCGGCGAGGAAAAGATCGTGCCGCCCGACGCACGCTGGTTCCTGTGTACCGCCGAATCCATGCCCGATCGCGACGTCGCCTTCGTCGCGCTGGACGAAGCGCAGCTGGGCGCCGATCCCGAGCGCGGTCATGTCTTTACCGATCGGTTGCTGCACATGCGCGGGCGCGACGAGACGATGATCCTGGGCTCCGAAGCGCTCAAGCCGATGATCCGTGCGCTGGTGCCGGATGCCGAGATCATCGCCAGGCCGCGTTTCTCGACGCTCTCCTACGCGGGCGCCAGGAAGATCAGCCGGTTGCCCAAGCGATCCGCGATCGTCGCCTTCTCGGCGGAGGAGGTCTATGCCGTCGCCGAGATGCTCCGCCGTCTGCGTGGCGGCGCGGCGGTGGTGATGGGCGCACTGTCCCCGCGCACGCGCAATGCACAGGTGGAGATGTTCCAGGCGGGCGAGGTGGATTACCTCGTCGCCACCGACGCGATCGGCATGGGCCTGAACATGGATGTCGCGCATGTCGCCTTTGCCGGGCTTCACAAGTTCGACGGCCGCCGCCGTCGTCGCCTGACCGTCGCGGAGATGGCGCAGATCGCCGGACGCGCGGGGCGGCACCACCGCGACGGCACCTTCGGCGCGCTGGCGGGGGAAGGCCCCGACGCCTTCCTGCCCGAGGAGATGCTGGCGATCGAGGAACATCGCTTCCCCCGACTCGACCATCTCTACTGGCGCGACGGCGATCCCGACCTGTCGAGCATCGACACACTGATCAGGACGCTGGAGCGCAAGCCCGAACCCGGCGTGCTCCGCGCCGCGCCGCTCGCCACCGATCTGCAGGTGTTGAAACGCCTCGCCGACGAACCCTGGGTCCGCGACCGGGTGCGGCGGCCCGCCATGGTCGCACGGCTCTGGGCGGCGTGCGGCATTCCCGATTTCCGGAAAGTCGGCATCGACCCCCATGCCCGTTTCGTGTCGCGCGTGTTCGGGCATCTGTCGGAGGGGCTTGGTCATGTCCCGCACCAGTGGTTCGCCGACGAGATCGCGCGGCTGGACAGCATGGCGGGCGATGTCGAGACGCTGGCGGGTCGGCTCTCCGCGATCCGGAGCTGGGCCTATATCGCGCAGCGTGCCGACTGGCTGGCCGATCCGAAACACTGGGCCGAGCGCACGCGCGAGATCGAGGAGCGGCTGTCCGACGGTCTGCACACCAGCCTGACCCAGCGTTTCGTCGACAAGCGGACGACCGCGCTGATCCGCCGCATCGGCGCGGATGCGGGTGCGCTGCCCGTAACCATCGGGCCCGAAGGCGAGGTGCTGGTCGAGGATCACCCGATCGGGCGGCTGGAGGGGTTCCGTTTCACCGTCGAGGCGGGGGCGCGGGCGAACGACAAGAGGCTGCTGCTCGCCGCCGCCGAGAAGCGGCTGGGCGCCGAGCGGTCCCGGCGTGCCGAAATGCTGATCGCCGCGGAGCATGATGCGATCACGGTGGCGGACGATCGGCTGGTCTGGGACGGGCACGGCATCGCGAAGCTGGTTGCCGGGCCGTCACTGGGGCGGCCGGTGGTACGGCTGGAGCGCGATCTGGACTGCCTGGGCCAGTCGATGCGGGAGCGGGTCAAGGCGCGGCTCGATGGCTGGGTCGCACGGTCGCTCGATCGGCAGGTGCCCGCGCTCGTCCGGCTGGCCGCACTGGCGCGCGAGGCCAGGGCCTCTCCCGCGCTGCGCGCCGTCGCCGCCGCGCTGGAGGATGCGGGCGGCATCGTGCCGCGCCAGCCGCTGCGCCTCATGATCGACGCGCTGTCGGTCGAGGAACGGCGACGCCTTCGCGCGATGGGCATCACGATCGGAACGCTCGACATTTTCGACCCGCGCCTGCTCAAGCCAGCGGCGGCGGCCTGGCGGCGGACGCTGATGACATTGTGGGGGCAGAGCCCCCAGCTGGCACGGATCGGCGCGACCACCTTGCGCCGCGACGAGCCGGGGCGGAGCGTCGCCTCCGGGTTCCGGCCGCTGGGCGATCAGGCGGTTCGGGTCGATCTGGTCGAACGGATCGCACGCGCCGCGCATGACGCACGCGCCGGGCGTGGTCCCTTTGCGCCGGATGCGGGGCTGGCCACCTCGATCGGGCTGGAGGCTGCGACACTCGACCGGCTGATGGGCGATCTCGGATTCCGCAAGGTCGCCGCCGCGACCGAAGGCGGGCCGCCCCGCTGGATCTGGCGCGGCCGCCCACCCGCGCGCCCCGCCCCGCGCGTCGCCGCGCGCCCCGGCAACGCCTTCGCCGCGCTCGCCGACCGGGGCCGGACGCCGTGACCCCATTCCTCCCCGTCTCCGATGGGGAGGGGGACCGCCGGACGAAGTCCGGTGGTGGTGGGGCAATGTCCCGCGGTTCGCCAAGCCCCCAGCCCCTCCACCATCCTGCGGATGGTCCCCCTCCCCAGGCCGAGCTTGGGGAGGAATAAGGTTTGCCTCGTTCACCCCGAAAGGACCGTCCCACCCCATGACCACCCGCACGCCCGCCGCCACCGAGTCGATGCGGCTCGACCGTTTCCTCTGGTGGGCGCGGATCGCCAAGTCGCGGGAGCGGGCGCAGGCGATGGCGTGCGACGGGCATTTCCGGATGGACGGCCGCGCGATCGACCGGGCCCATGCCCCGTTGCGGATCGGCAGCATCCTGACCTTCGCGCAAGGAAGCCAGGTCCGCGTGCTGCGCGTGGAATCGCTGCCCGTCCGGCGCGGACCACCCGCCGAAGGACGCGCCTGCTATTGCGATCTGGTCACTTCCCCGGTTTCAAGCGTTGACGGATCGCCACACGCGGCATAGCAGCACGCGTTCGTACCTTGGGAGTTGTCATGACCTACGTCGTCACCGATGCCTGCATTCGCTGCAAGTATATGGACTGTGTCGAGGTGTGTCCCGTCGACTGCTTCTATGAAGGCGAGAATATGCTCGTCATCAATCCGTCCGAATGCATCGACTGTGGCGTGTGCGAGCCCGAATGCCCGGCCGAGGCGATCCTGCCCGACACCGAGAGCGGGCTGGAGCAATGGCTGGAGCTGAACACCACCTTCTCGGCGCAGTGGCCCAACGTCACCCGCAAGCTCGACCAGACCCCGCCCGACGCCGATGCGATGAAGGGCGTCGAGAACAAATACGACCAGTTCTTCAGCCCGGAGCCGGGCAAGGGCGACTGAGCCGGCATCGCTCCTCCCCGGCATGGGGAGGTGGCAGGTCGAGGGCGTGACGGAGGGACGCCCGCCGCAAGGGGATTCCCGAGAGGCACTCCCCCTCCACCATGCTTCGCATGGTCCCCCTCCCCTTCCAGGGGCGGAGAGTTGGGCCGTTCGCGTTCAATGGTTCCCGCTATCCGCACACGCGCTGGTAATTTTGTTGCGACCATGCTATATGGTTCCGCGACGGGACTAGCTGTTTTCGCGACGCCCGCCTTGATGTGTTCGACCCTTCCTTCCCGAGGCCGATGAGAACAGTGGACCCATTTCCGCTCGTCCGGCGCTCGTGCGAAGGCCTTTGATCCGGAAAGGCCCCCAATGGCTGCCAAGGCGCTCCACTTCGACGTCGGTGACTATGTCGTGTATCCCAAACATGGCGTGGGCCGCGTTATCGAGCTGCAAAAGCAGGAAATCGCAGGGATGCAGCTCGAACTCTACGTGCTGCGCTTCGAAAAGGAGCGCATGACGCTCCGCGTTCCTACCAACAAGGCCGAGTCCGTCGGCATGCGCAAGCTGTCCTCGGACAAGACCATGCGCGAAGCCATGGAAACCCTGAAGGGCAAGCCCAAGGTGAAGCGCACCATGTGGTCGCGCCGTGCCCAGGAATATGAAGCCAAGATCAACTCGGGCGACCTGGTGTCGATCGCCGAGGTGGTCCGCGACCTGTTCCGCGCCGACGACCAGCCCGAGCAAAGCTATTCCGAGCGGCAGATCTTCGAAGCGGCGACCAGCCGCCTCGCCCGCGAACTCGCCGCGATGGAAGAGGTGGACGAGCCGCGCGCGCAGGAAAAGATCCTCGAGATCCTGCGTGCCGCCGCCGCCATCTACAACAAGGAAAAGCCCGCCGCCTGATCGGCGACGTGGTCTCGACCGAACCGAAAAGGGGCGGCTCCATCCGGGGTCGCCCTTTTTCATTTGCGTGCGTCCGGTGCGAACGTGTATTGTATCGGCAATACACGAATAGGAGGATCGCATGCCCGCACCCGCATATCGCCTGCCCCTGGTCGCGCTGCTCGCGCTGGCGATCCCGACCGCGGCGTGCAGCTATGGCTGGTCCGACGACGACGGCGGGCAGGAGGTTCCGGCGCAGGGATCGGGTACGACGCGCAGCTTTGCGGTTCGCGATTTCACCGGCATCGACCTGCGCGGCAGCGACCCGGTCGACGTCCGGGTCGGCGGCGGCTTTTCGGTGCGCGCCGAGGGACCGTCCGACGCGCTCGACCAGTTGCGCATCGAGCGCGACGGCGACACGCTGCGCGTCGGTCGCAAGAAGGGCGTGCACTGGAGTACGGGCAAGGGCGCGCGCGTCTTCGTCACCCTGCCGCGCCTGACCGATGTCGGCGTCGCGGGATCGGGCCAGATGACGGTCGACCGGGTCGAGGGGCCGAGCTTCCACGCCGGTATCGCGGGATCGGGCGATCTGACGGTCGGTTCGATGCGGGTCGGCACCGCCGATCTGGGTATCGCCGGATCGGGAACGGTCACGCCCAACGGCACGGCGGACAGGTTGAAGGTCTCGGTCGCCGGATCGGGCAATCTGCGCGGCGCCGGGTTGCAGGCGCGTCAGGCGGACGTCTCGATCGCCGGGTCGGGCGACGTGGTGGCGCGGGTGAACGGCCCGGCAAAGGTCAGCCTGATGGGTTCGGGCAGCGCCGATCTGGGCCCGCAATCGACCTGTACGGTCAGCAAGATGGGCTCGGGCAGCGCGCGCTGCGGACGGCAGTGATCCGGCGGTAGCGCCCGGCCCCTCCACCATCCGACTGTCGCCGGGCGGCCCCCCTCCCCATCGGCGATGAGGAGGATTTGGGAAATCCATTCCTCCTCTAAGGCCGACCGACATTCAACTATGCCTGTCCTTCCCTCGCCCCTCGTGGAGGGGAGAATAAGCTGAATGTCGATCCGGCCTGACTTTGCTTGGGAAGAAGAACCGCCGCGAAGTGGTGTTGGAGGGGCGGGCGCTCACCCGCTTGTCGCAGACCCGGGGGAATGCGAAGCTGACCGACATGCTCGCCCGCGCCCTTTTCGCCATCGCACTCCTGTCGCCCGGAAACGTGCGAGCGGCCGACCGGCGCGTCGACCTGAGCAGCTTTGACTCGTTGCGGGTTGAGGGGCCGTTCCTCGTCACGCTGACGACAGCGTCATCGCCACGCGGCATGGTGTCCGGCGACGCCGAAACCCTCCGCCAGGTCGAGGCGCAGATCAGCGGCACGACCCTGGTGGTTCGCCGCACGCGCGAAGGCGGCACGACGGGCCAGGGCTCCACAGGCCCCGTCACGCTGACGATCGCCGCGCCGCCGCTATCGAGCATTACCGTGCTGGGCGGCGCGAAGGTGACGGCGCAGGCGATGCGCGGCAACGCGCTGACCCTGAACCTCAGCGGCGCCGGGGACGTGCGCGTCGATCGCGCCGATGGCGAGCGGTTGACCGCGACCCTGCTCGGTGCGGGCAGGCTGGCGATCGGTGGCGGCCGGGTGGGCAAGGCGCGTCTTTCCGCCAACGGTCCCGCCACGATCGCCGCAGCCGGGCTCGAGGCCGGCGATCTGGTCGTCACGCTGGAGGGTCCCGGCGAAATCGACGCACGGGCCCGCTATTCCGCCGCGATCGCCAATTCGGGTCTCGGTCGCGTTTCGATCGAGGGCAGCCCCAAATGCCGCGTCGTCAATCCCGGCGGCGGCCCGGTGCGTTGCGGCGGGCGATAGGATAGCGGATCATAGCCGCCGATCGAGAAACGCGTTGATCGCGGCGAAGGCATTGGCCCGCATCGGCTCCGCCTCGCGCAGTATTTCATGCGCGCAGCCGCTTCCGAACGCCACCAGCTCGCAGCGGGGCAGTCGCGCCGCCACCCGCCCCGCCGCCCGTGCATCGACCAGCCGGTCGGCCAGCGCCACGAGCATCAGCACCGGCGTCTCGATCCGCCGGAGCGCCGGATCCTCACGTAGCGCCCTGGTCGCGCGGAACGCCTCCGCCACCCAATGCCAGCTCGGCGAGCCCAGGCAGAGTTCGGGCGAGCGTCGCCGGAACGCCTGTTGCTCGACGAAGCGCGCCACATCGTGGGTCAGCCTCTTCTGCCGCGCGACGGACGCGGCCTCGGTCTCCAGCCTTTGCCAGGCGGGACGACGCGGATCGCCGCGAGCCACCTGCCACCGCGCGAACCGCGCCCCCGCCCATTGGCCGACCGGTGAACGCAGCGCGAGCATCGGCGCGACCAGGATCGCCGCGTCGGGTGCGATTCCGCCTGCCGCCAGCGCGGATAGAGTGAAGAACCCGCCCATCGAATGGCCCAGCACGACATTGGGCCCCTCACCCTGTCGCACCCAGTCCGCGTGAAAGGCGATCAGGTCGCGGGTCAGCCGGTCGAAATCGTCGATATGGCCGGTATCGTCCGCCGCCATTCGGCCCGACCCGCCCTGCCCCCGCCAGTCGAACGCGGTGACATCCCAACCCTGAGCGCGGAAATGATCGATCGCGTCCAGATATTTTTCGATCATGTCGGCCCGGCCGGTCTGGAACAGCAATCGCCCACGTCGTGGGACGTCTTCCATGTGCGGCCGATCGAAGCGGCGATGGACCCAGCCATCGGGCGCGATCCAGTGCGACAGCCAGGGCGATACCCCGTGGGACGCCCCGTGGCAATGGGGACCGTCGATGGATGCGATCGGCGATGACGCCATCCCTGCCTTCCTTCCGTGCCGGGCAACCAGACGATTTCGCCCGAAAAATACCATGCCTGCAAGGCCCCTACCGAACCAAGCGGCGATCCTTGCGTTCATATAACAGCAATCTTTCGTTACAGTCTGAGGGGGAAAGCCCGTGGTGGGTCGCGCCTTTGCGAAATTTCTGGGCTGGGCCCTGGCCGTGTTGGGTGGTTTCTTCGCGGTCGCGGGTGGCTATCTCGCGCTGATCGGCGGCTCACCCTATTACGTCCTGACCGGGCTGGCGATGATCCTGTCGGGAGCGCTGATCGGGCGAGGAGACCCGCGCGGGCGCTGGCTCTATGTCGCGATCTGGGTCGCCACCCTGGTCTGGGCGATATGGGAAGTCGGGCTCGACTGGCTCCAGCTCGTCCCCCGCGTCGTCGCGCCGACCGTGCTGCTGCTGCTCGTCGCGCTACCCCTGGTCGGTCACGCGATGCGCTCGCCCCGGGCACGGACGCGCGCGGTGCCCGCCGCGTTGGGCATCATCGCGTTGCTGTTCGCCGTTCCCGTCATGAAGACCCGCCCGGCCGAGGCGCAGGATCCCGGCCTGCCCGCCAGCCTGCCGATCGCGGCGCAGGCGCCGGTGGGCGACTGGACCGATTATGGCGGCACCCTGTCGGGCCAGCGCTATTCGGCGCTGTCGCAGATCACGCCCGAAAATGTCAGCAGGCTGGAGCTCGCCTGGACCCAGCGGACCGGCGATCTGCCCGACCGCGCGGAGGCGGTCGAGCACAAGCGCGAATATCATTCCGAAGCGACCCCGATCCAGATCGGCGACACGCTCTACACCTGCACCCCGCATTCGATCGTCCAGGCGATCGACGCCACGACCGGCCGCACCAAATGGAGCTGGAAGGATCAGGTCAGCCGTCAGGGCAACAGCTACCTCGTCTGTCGCGGCGTGGCCTTCTATCAGGCGCCTCCGGGCACGCCCTGTCCGCGTCGCATCTTCGCGCCGACCTTCGACGCGCGGATGATGGCGCTCGATGCGGATACCGGAAAGCCCTGCCCCGGTTTCGGCACCAATGGCGGCATCGACCTGCGCCAGAATATGGGCGTGTCGGGCCCCGCCGACCAGATCAGCACCTCGCCCCCCGTGGTCGCGAACGGTCGGCTGATCGTGGGTGAGCGGATCGTCGACAACGTCAACCGCAACATCCCCAGCGGCGTCGTCCGCGCCTATGATCCCGTCACCGGTGCGGGCATCTGGGCATGGGATGTCGGCCGCTCGCCCGACGCGATCCCGCCGCTGCCCGAGGGGCAAACCTATACGCGCGGCACGCCCAATGTCTGGGGCGCGATGACCGCCGATCCGGCCAATGGACTGGTCTATCTGGGCACCGGCAACGCCTCGCCCGATTACTGGATCGGCTGGCGGCGGCCGTTCGACGACCGGTTCGGCACCGCGATCGTCGCGCTGGAGATCGCCACCGGCAAGCTGCGCTGGGTCCGCCAGCTCGTGCACCGCGACATGTGGGACATGGACCTGCCGATCGGTCCGTCGCTGTTCGACTATCGCGCGCCCGGCGGCGAGACGATCCCCGCGCTGATCCAGACGACCAAGATGGGTCAGGTCTATTTCCTGAACCGCCTGACCGGTGCACCGATCACCCCGATCGTCGAGCGTCCCGCGCGGCAGGATGGCGCGACGCCGGGGGTGAAGGTTTCGCCGACCCAGCCTTGGTCGGTCGGCCTGCCCTCCTTCACGCCGCCCGCTCCGACCGAGACGTCGACCTGGGGCGCGACGCCGATCGACCAGCTGTTCTGCCGGATCGACATCCGCCAGGCGCAGGGGACCGGCATCTACCAGCCGACCGGCCTGAAGCCGATCATCGGCCATCCGGCCTTTGACGGCGTCACCGACTGGGGCGGCGCCGCGCTCGACCCGGTGCGCCAGATCTTCACCGTCAACACGATGGAGATGCCGTTCAAGATCTGGCTGATGCGTCGCGACGATCCGCGCGTGAAGCATTATATGGAAAAGAAAAAGGGCGGCGAGAATGCGCGCGAGCCCAATCTCCAGACCCAGTACAACACCCCCTATGTCGCGGTGGTCGCGGCCTGGATCGGCGTGTTCGGCGCGCCGTGCAACGCGCCGCCCTGGGGCCATCTGACCGCGGTCGATCTCAACACGCGGCAGGTCGTGTGGAAGAAGGTACTGGGGACCGCGCGCGACACCGGGCTGTTCGGCAGCCATCTGGGCGTGCCGATCAAGACGGGCGTGCCCAATCTCGGCGGCTCGATCATCACCGCATCCGGCGTGGTGTTCATCGGCGCGACGACCGACCAGTATCTGCGCGCCTTCGATCTGAAGACCGGAAAGGTGCTGTGGAAGGCAAGGCTGCCCGCCGGAGCGCAGGCGACGCCGATGACCTATCGCGGGCGGGACGGGCGGCAATATGTCGTCATCACCGCCGGGGGGCATGGCGCGCTGGGCACGCGGTACGGCGATTATACGATGGCATTTGCGCTGCCGAGGGGGTGAGGCCTTTCGACGTCGCGCAGGCCGAACCGGGGTGGCGAGACGTAAAGCGCACCCCGGGCACGCCCCTCCCGTAAACGGGAGGGGCTTATCAAGTCAGAAGATCGACCATTCCAGGATCGCGGGCTCCTTCGCCCGCACCGTCATCCGCAGGAACCGCGCCTTCACCGCGTGGCGCAGCGTGATCGGCGAGCCGCTGACCCCCGTCTCCGCCGCGACCTGCCGCCAGGTCTTGCCGTCCTCCGACGCCTCGATCCGCAAACCCTGCGACTGGATCGCGAAAGCCGGACGGATTTGGCTCTCCGTGACCGTCCGCACCACCCCCAGATCGGCGGTCAGCACCGGCGGCCGCCCGGCCTCCGGTCGCCAGGCGGTCGCGTAATTGTCGTCGGCCGCCAGCGCATCCGCCCCCTTCCCCGTCCAGCGCAATCCCCGCGTCCGATGCGCGGCAAAGGCCGGAATGACCGGATCATGGCTCGGCGCCACCGTTTCCAGCGTGCCGTCGGCCTTCACGGTCAGCGGGTCGATCGACACCTGCCGAAGCACCCGGTCGCCCCCCGGCACGAAGGGCAGCGCCTGTCGGTGGTAGAGGATGTACGACCGCCCCTGGTCCGCGAAGATCGCGTGGTGGCCGGGGCTGATGATCTGTTTGCTGGCGTCGGTCTGGAGGATCGGGCTGTTCGCCGCCTCGGTAAACGGACCCATTGGTGAGGAACCGACCGCATAGCGCACCTTGTAGGTGTCCTTGGTCGTGTTGCCGTCGCTATAGGTGAGCAGGTAGCGCCCCTTCTCCTTCACCATGAAGGGGCCTTCGAAATAGTTTGCCGGGGTCACGTCCTTCGGCTCGCCATCGAAATGGACCATGTCGGGCTTCAGCTTCACCACGAAGCAATGGCCGTTGACCCAGTTCAGCCCCGATCCCCAATAGAGATAGGCCTGGCCGTCGGTGTCGATGAACGCCTCGGCATCGATCATGTGATATTTTGGCGCGAAGTCGCGCGCGATCAGCGGCTTGCCGCCATTGGCGTCGGCCCAGGGCCCGGCAGGCGACGGCGCGGAGCCGACCCATACCTCGCTGCCGACCGAGACGTACATGTACCAGCGGCCATTGGGCGCCTTGACCACAGACGGCGCCCAGACCTTGGAATCGCCCGAGGTCGGGCTGGTCGCCGCCTGCTTGGTCGGCCAGTTCGGCTGGGAGAAGGTCCAGTCGCGACCATTGTCCGAGGTCCACAGCCCCAGGCGATCGTCGCCCCACGGATCGATCGTCGCGAAGATATACCAACGCCCCCCATCGCGAACGATGGAGGGGTCGGCGAAATAGCCCGGGAGCAAGGGGTTGCCCGCCCCCGGACTGTTCCAGGCCATGTCGCGCCGGGGCGCGGCGGACCCCGTCGCCCCGATAAACAGGGCGGCGGCGAGCAGCGCTCCGGCGCGGAACCGCATCAGCGCAGGTCCAGCATCACGACCGACTTGGCCGGGATCTGCACGGTCAGCAGCCCGCCCGACAGCGACGCACCCTGGAAAGGCTGCGGTGCGATCTGGTTGGGCGCGTCGAACGTGTTGTGCGCGTCCATCGTCGCACCCGTCAGGATACGCCCCGACACCTGCGCGGCGTTCAGCCCGTCCAGCTTCACGCTGACGGTCGCCGCCTGGTTGGGATCCACATTGGTCAAACCGACATGGACGACCCCCGCCTTGTCGCGGACCGCCGAGGCGCTGATCGCCTTCATCACCCACTGGTCCTTGTTGTACCAGCGCGACTGGACGTCGACCGGCAGGACGGTGGCGTCCTGATAGTCCTTGTACATGTCGAACACCCAGTATGTCGGGGTCTTCACCATGCGCGCGCCGTCGACCAGGATCATCGCCTGGAGCACGTTGACCATCTGCGCGATATTGGCCCCGCGCACGCGGTCGGCGTGACGGGCGAAGATGTCGAGGTTCAGGCTGGCCACCACCGCGTCGCGAAGCGAGTTCTGCTGGAACAGGAAGCCCGGATTGGTGCCGGGTTCGACGTCATACCAGGTGCCCCATTCGTCGACGAGCAGCGCGACCCGCCGACCGCGATCATATTTGTCCATGATCGCCGAGTGCTTGGTGAGCAGTTCGTCCATCTTCAGCGTCTTGGAAAGCGTACGCGCCCAGGCTTCCTCGTCGAAGCCGGTGGCCGCCCCCTTCTGTGCCCAATTGCCCGGGATGGTGTAGTAATGGACGCCGATGCCGTCGAACGCGGAGCCCGCGTCGCGCATCATCACCTCGGTCCAGTTATAATCGTCGCTGTTGGCGCCGCTGGCGATCTTCATCAGCTTTTCGCCGGCGGGGACCTTCAGGAAGGTCGAATAGCGGCGGGTCACGTCCGCCGCATATTCGGGACGCATATTGCCGCCGCAACCCCAAAGCTCGTTGCCGATGCCGAACATGGCGAGCTTCCACGGCTTGTCGCGGCCGTTCTTGCGGCGCTCCTCGGCATAGGTCGATTTGGACGGGAAGGTCATATACTCGACCCACTCGGCCATTTCGGACGGCGCTGCCGAGCCGACATTGCCCGAGACATAGGCCTCCGCCCCGACCAGCTCGGTATAGTTCATGAATTCGTTGGTGCCGAAGCTGTTGTCCTCGGTCACGCCGCCCCAGTTGGTGTTGACCTTGGTCAGGCGCTTGGCCTGCGGACCGACGCCTTCGCGCCAGTGATATTCGTCGGCGAAACAGCCGCCCGGCCAGCGGATGACGGGTACGCGGATCGCCTTCAGCGCGTCGATGACGTCACGGCGATAGCCGTTGATGTTGGGGATCTTGCTGCCCTTGCCCACCCAGATGCCCGGATAGATGCCGGTGCCCAGATGCTCGGCGAACTGGCCGAAGATGTGGCGGTCATAGACGGAGCCCATCCGGTCGGCATGGACCTCGACCGTGTCGCCGGTGGCGGCCGACGCGGTCTGCGCCGTCGCACTGCCCGCGAACAGCGTGGCCACGGCCGCCGCCAACAGGAATTTCGTTGCCCTTTTCATGGATTCTCCTCTGCCTGATGCGGCATGATGACTTATTGTCCGAGTAAAGAACAGCCCCTATTGCGGCTCGGTCGCACGCGCGGGTGTCGCTTTTTCGGGTGTCGTGCCCGCGCCGGAGAACGGCTCCAGCCGGAAGGCGATGCGGGTCGGCTCCAGCTTCGTCCGGTACTTCATGTGCGGCTGGCCGACATGGCTCCATGTCGTATCGCCGCCGACACCCCATTGCGCGGCATCGACGATCAGCGTCGTCTCGCCATGCGGCACGATGTCGGTCGACTTCCACGTCCCCGGCGCACGGCGGTAGAGATCGGCATAGGGGAAGGCGAGCGCCTGCATCATCAGCGGCTTGTCCGCACGGACCCGCAAGCCGTTGCCCGCGCCCGACAGTTCCATCCAGCGCACGTCCAGCTTGTTGCCGGTGTCCTGCGGCCGCATGTAATCGTGATTCTGCTCGGCGATGGCTCCGCGCCACAGCCCGATCGCGGCAGAGGTCTTGCGGTCGACATAGCTTTCATGCGGGCCGCGGCCATACCATTCGACCGTCTTCATCGAAGGCAACATGGTGTACCACAGGCCGATGCGGACCGGCGGCGGCAGGTCGGACTTGAGCGGGGTGAACTGCCCTTCGACATCGACCGCGCCATCCCCCGCCATGGTGTAGGTCGTGACGAACCGTGCCGCACCCGCGCCATAGTCGTGATCGACCATCACCATGCCGCGCGCCCGATCGACGGTCACGCCGCGCAATCTCGGCGCATCGTTCATCTGGAACCAGGCGGCCTGCTCCTTCACCGTGCCGTCGGCGGTGTCGTTATCGGTTTCGGCGCGAACGAAATTGGGTCGTCCGCCCTTCGCCAGCAGCGTGCCGTCGACACTGTACCGTTCGATCAAGCCGGTCTTGCGATCGATGACCAGCGTCGCGCCCCTGGCCGACAGGCTGACCCGGTCGGCATTATCGGCGACGGTGACCCGCCCGGTCCCTGCCCGAGCGTCGGCCTGCGTCGCGACCGGTGCCGCGCCGAGCGCGAACTGCTCCCAGCCGACGACATAGCCCGCCGGAACCGCACGGATCGTGCCGTTCTTGGCGCGTGCGCGGACGGTCAGGAAATATTCCGCCCCCGGCCGCCGCGTGAATTGCGGGGCAAGCACCACCGTCTGCACCTGTCCGGCGGCGGTGGTCAGTGCGGGCAGCGTGCCGGTCGCGACGGGCACGCCATTCTCCTCGACCACCCAGTCGAAGTCGAAGCCCGAAAGGTCGATGAAATCGTGCCGGTTGCGAACGTCGATCCGCCCGGCCGCTGGATCGAAGCCCTCGAACTGGATCGGCGACTGGACCTTCTGAACCTCATAGAGTTGCGGGTTGGGCGTCCGGTCGGGCTGGTTCAGCCCGTCGCCGAACTCGATATCGCCGCCCGGATTGGGGCCGTACTCGCCACCGTCACCCCAGTATCGCCGCCCGTCCTTGGTATAGCGGTACATGGACTGGTCGACCCAGTCCCAGATGAAGCCGCCCTGCAATTTGCGATGGGCGTAGATCGTGTCCCAATAATCCTTGAAATTGCCGCCCGAATTGCCCTGCATATGGGCATATTCGCACTGAATCATCGGCTGCGTGTGGCTCGGGTCCTCGGCCCAGTCGACCATCTTCTCGATATCGTCGTACATCGGCGCATAGATGTCGACGAAGTCATTGGGCTGATGGCTCCAGTCGAGCGTGCCCCAGCCCAGATAGGATACCAGCCGCGCCGGGTCGCGCCGCCGGATCGCCGCCGCCGCCTTCTCGAAATTGGGGCCGATCCCCGCCTCGTTGCCCAGCGACCAGAAGATGATCGAGGGGTGGTTCTTGTCGCGCTCGACCATGTTCATCACGCGGCTGACATGCGCGCTTTCCCAGGCGGGATCGAAGCCGATCTGATACTTCGCGCGTTGCCGACCGTCGCGATTGCCCGCCTCCATATAGGCGTGGCTCTCGATATTGGCCTCGTCCATCAGGTAGAAGCCATATTCGTCGACCAGCGACAGGAAGCGCGGGTCGTTGGGATAGTGCGAGGTCCGGATCGCATTGAAGTTGTTACGCTTCATCAGCTCCAGATCGCGGCGCATCGACTCTTCGGAGATGACGTGGAAGGTGACCGGGTCATGCTCGTGCCGGTTGACGCCGCGGATGACGATGCGACGGCCATTGACCATGACCTGCCCGTCCCTGATCTCGACGGTGCGAAACCCGATCCGTTGCGGCGTCGCCTGAACGACCTGGCCCTGCGCGTCGACCAGTTCGACCAGCAGCGTATAGAGATTGGGCGTCTCCGCCGACCAGGCGCGGACGCCGGTCACGCCCGCCTCCAGCCGCGCCGAGGTCGCGCCCCTGGCCACCCGCACCTCGCGCGTCACCACCGCCCGGCCGCCGTCTAACAGCGTCATCCGCGCGGTCATCGCCTGGGGCAGCGCGGGCAGCGTCAGTTCGGTCGACAGCGTGCCGTCGCGATACGCCTTGTCCAGCCCGGCATGGACGAACAGATCGTCGATCCGCGCCTTCGGCACCGCACGCAGGAAGACCGAGCGCTCGATGCCCGAGACGCGCCAGAAATCCTGATCCTCCAGATAGCTTCCGTCCGACCAGCGATGGACGCGGATCGCGACGACATTGCGCCCCGGCTTCACGAAACGGGTGACGTCATATTCGGTCGGGAGCTTGGAGTCCTCGGAGTAACCGACCTCCTGTCCGTTGATCCAGACGCGATAGGCCGATCCCGCCGCGCCGATCTGCAGGATCACATCCTGGCCGGTCCATCCCTGTGGCAGGTCGAAGTCGCGGCGATACGATCCGGTCTCGTTGTCGTCGTGCGGTACCAGCGGACGGTTGGCCGGAAAGGGATAGGTGATGTTGTTGTATTTGGGCTGGCCGTACCCCTCCGCCTGCCACATCGCGGGGACTTTGATGCTCTTCCAGCCCGACACGTCATAATCGGGCCGCTCGAACCCCCTGGGTGCGGCGTCGACCGAGGGGGAAAAGGCGAAGGACCATGGTCCGTCGAGGCTGAGGAAGCGGCTCGACCTGGTCCGGTCGTTGGCCAGCGCGAGCTCGCGGCTTTCATAGGGGAAGGCGGTGGCGCTCGCAGGGCGCGTGCCGCGCGCGTTGACGGCGGGATTCTCCCAATCGGGACGGTTGGGATCGACCTGGACGGGGGCGACCTGCGGTCCGCCTTGCGCCGCGACCGGACCGGTCAAAGCCATCGTGGCCACACCGGCCACCAAACGCCACTTCATAGCACTCCCCTTTTTCTTCTCTCAGCGATGCCATCCTGCCGGACATTTCGCCTTATATTGTCTGATTTTTATGGAGGGTTGAGCGACCCGACAAGCGAAAAGGCACTGACCCAGGATCGATACAGCCCTTTCCAAGCGGATTGACGGGCATGAGGGCATTGCGATTATAGTCGGACGTTTGAAAAACGATCGGGCGGGGACGATAGGATGAAGAACGCACGGATGCGCCGCATCGGCCGCGCCGCCATGGCCTCGCTGGCGCTCTTCTGCGGTGCGACGGTCACGAGCGGTGCCGATGCGCAGCCCGGCCCCGGCCCCGTCGCCGATCGTCCCGTTCCCGTGACCTTGCGCCCGGCGATCGAACGGCCTTCCACGGTGTTCGAAGGCTGGGGCACCGCGCTGGCCTGGTTCGCGCATGTCACGGGTGGCTGGCCGGAGGCGGAGCGAACGCGGCTGGCCGATCTCTTCTATGGTCCCGACGGACTGGGCTGGACCATCGCGCGCTACAATATCGGCGGCGGCAATGCGGCCGACACGCCGCCCTATATGAAGGTCGGGCGTGCGGTGCCGGGCTTCTGGCGGCAACCGGCGGGGGTGACGGGGAAGGACTGGTGGCGCGCCGACGATCCCGCCATGTGGGACTGGGGACAGGACGCCAACCAGCGCTGGTGGCTGGACGCGATCACCCGCCGCGTGAGGCAGCCGATCTTCGAGGCCTTCTCCAACTCCCCGCCCTGGTTCATGACGGTCAGCGGCCGGGTATCGGGGGCCGAGAAGGGCACCGACGACAATCTGCGCCCCGGTCAGGAGGCCGCCTTCGCCACCTATCTGGTTCGCGTCACCGACGAATTGCAGCGGCGCCATCACCTGACCTTCCGCACCCTGTCGCCGGTCAACGAGCCGAACACCAATTACTGGTTCGCCGCCAACACGCAGGAAGGCGCGCATTGGAGCCCCGCCCGCCAGGCGCAGATGATCGACGCGACCGCCGCCGCGCTGAAGGCCAGCCACCTGTCCACCGTCGTCGCCGCGCCTGACGAGACCGCGTCGAACCTGTTCGTGCGCGACTGGGCCGCCTACCCACCGGCCACGCGCGCGGCGATCGGGCAGTTGAACGTCCATAGCTATGGCACCGTCCACCAGACGGCGGTGCGCGATGTCGCCCGCGCGTCCGGCATCCGGCTATGGATGAGCGAGAACGACACACCGCTGTCGGGCGATCCCGAGGACCTGACCGGCATGACGACCCCCTTGGCCTTTGCCGAGCATGTCGTGGGCGACCTCAAGCGGCTGGAGCCCGCCGCCTGGGTCTTCTGGCAGGCGGTCGAGGATCTCAGCACGCGCAACGGCGCGAAGGGCTCCAATTGGGGGATCATCAAGGCCGACCTGATGGGCGCGGCGGACCAGCCCCATGCGATCCATGTCACCGGCAAATATTGGGCGATGGCGCAGTTCAGCCGCTATATCCGGCCCGGCGACCGGCTGGTGCCGGTGGACGACATGGACACGGTCGGCGCGCTGTCGTCGGATGGACGGCGGCTGGTGCTGGTGCATGTCAATGCGGGGCTGTCGCCTCGGCCGCTCAGCGTCGCGGTGCCGGGGAAGTGGACCAGGGAATTGATCGTTACCGATGCCGCTCACAAGGCGGTTCGGGTCGCGGGCGAGGTGGCACCGCCTCAGTCGATCGTGACGTTGATTCTGACCCGGTAAGGGATTCTGACCCGGTAAGGGATTCTGACGCGGTGAGGGTCTGGCAGCGGCAATCCCTCATCCCCGGTCACATCCCCGCATCCGGATCGACCAGCCCGATCATCCGCCGCCCCGCGCGCCGCGCGAAGTTGAGCGTCGCTTTTTTGCGGATATGCGCGGGCAGCGGCACGCTATGCGCTTCCCGGACGATCGCGGCGTCATAGCGGTCGGCGACGATGATCCCGGTCCGCTCGGGCAGGAAGGCCGCGCTCTCTAGCGGCGACCAGTCGAAACCGGCGGGGACGGCCCAGTAGAACCGGTCGCAATGGGCCAGATAATCGGGCCATTTGCCGTCGCCCAGCATGTCGGCGCGCGACACCTTTATCTCGACGACGACCACGCCGCCGCGCGCGTCCAGCGCCATCAGGTCGGCGCGGCGGCCGCCGTCCAACGACACTTCGGGGATAGCGATCAGGTCGTGGCGGAGGAGCATCCGCGTCACGCCGCGCGCGACATCGGCGGCGCAGAGCGGAGAGTCGGGATCCTCGACACACGAAGCGGGCGGCATGTCCAACATACCGCCCGCTTAGAACATTTGACGAACAAAGCAAAGCCCCGGAGCGGGGGCCTGTCGTCAACGATAGAAGATGTGATTGCCGATCGCGGCGACCTTCTGAACCCGCACGCCCGGACGATTGCCGGGGGTGTTGAAGTACAGCGCCTTGCCGGCGGTGCTGTCCCACGCCTGGGCGAGGGCGACCTTCGCGACGGCGACGGCGGTGCGGTAGGCGCTGCGCGACGGGCTGACCGACGGGATTTCGCCGTGACGCACGAAGCTGAACTGGCCACGCTGCTTGATCACGTCGCACACGCCGGTCGGGAAACGGCCCGACTTGGTACGGTTGAGGATCACCTGCGCGACGGCGAGCTGTCCGCTGAGCGGCTCACCCTGCGATTCGAAGTAAATGGCGCCAGCCATGCAGCGGAGCTCTTCGCTCGACGCCATGTCATCCTGGGCCGCGACGGCGTCCGCCAGCGATTCATACTCGCTGTCTTCGTCCGTATCCGCTTCGGAAACCTTGGAAAAATTCGGAAGCGCGGACATGGTGGCCCGTGCGCTCATCGGAACCATCGGCAGTTCGGCCGCGTTGATCCCGGAAACAGCCATTGCCGTGGCTGGAACAGCACCGCCCGCAGCGTCGACGGCCACACTGGCCAGGCTGGGGGTGCTGGTGGCGAGCAGGCCCGCCAGGGAAAGAGCCATGGCAGCAGTTGCCGCGACTCGCTTGAGAACGGTCATTCACTCAAACAAACATGCGGTTGGATCACGGACCCGAGCATTGCCGAATGGCGCTCGTCCGGGCTTCCCCCCGACTGCGTAATCGACCGGATCGCACCCAGTTCGACACAACGCGAATTAAGACTGGGCGCTCGTGGCCGATGCGGACCCGTTCGTCAATCGTTCAGGATCGTTTCAGCGGTGAACCGTTCTGCCGCAGCGCCATCCAGTTCCACGACCCACAGGTCGGGATCGCGCTGTCGCCGCCGCCGCCAATAGCCGGTCACATCCTCTCGCGGCGTCGCGTCGATCAGCGTGGGGCGGCCATCGGCACCCAGTCCTCGCTCCCAGACGCGCTCGCTGCGGTCGGGGCCTATGGCGATCACCAATATGCCGCCGGCCTGGGCATCGCCCCGCGCCAGCACCATCCCCATGCCGCCGCCGTCGTTCATCCGGCGAAGCAATGCGGTGACCAGCATACCGCTCGGCAGGCGCGCCGACATGGCTCAGGCCGTCCGGTAGCCGGGCAGGCCCGCCAGCGCGATCTGCGAGCGCATGAAGGTGCCGGTCCCGCGCGCGACCTCTTCCCCGCTGGCGTCGATCAGCCGCGCATCGGCGACGAAGACGCGCCGCCGCCCGCTGACCCAGCGCCCCTCGGCCACCACCTCGCCCGCCTTGATCGGCCGTGTAAGCAACAGGTTGAACTGCGTCGTCAGCAGGAAGCGATCGGTGACCAGGCTGTTGCAGGCGTAGAAGGCGGCATCGTCGAGCATCTTGAAATAGCTCGTCCCGTGCGCCGCGCCTGCCGCGTGATAATGGCGCTCGTCCACGGTGAAGCGGATGCGGGCGATGCCGGGCTCGGGAATTTCCAGGGTCGAGGCGAAGAGCCGGTTGATCGGCGCCTCGGCATAGAGGGTTTCCAGCGCCCGAAAATGCGCCGCCTCGCCCTCAGGCCGCGGCGTCACGCGCCTCGTCCTGGGTCAACAGCGCCCAGATCGCATCCGGCGACCCGGCCCCGCGCAGCTTGGCGACGAAACTCTTGTCGCGCAGCCGACGCGATACGCGGGCCAGCGCCTTCAGATGCGCCGATCCCGCATCGGCGGGGGAGAACATCGCGAAGACCAGGTCGACCGGCATGTCGTCCACCGCCTGGAAATCGACCGGCTGTGCCAGACGCGCGAAGACGCCGACGATCTGATCCAGCCCGACCACCTTGCCATGCGGTATCGCCACCCCCCCGCCAAAGCCGGTCGAACCCAGCTTCTCGCGTTCGGACAGCACCTCGGCCAGGAGCTTGGGATCCTGTCCCGCCGCATCGGCGGCCGCGGACGCCAGGCTTTGGAACAAGAGCTTCTTGTTGGCGGCGGATACACCCGCCAGCACCGTGTCATGGCGCAACAGATCGCTGAAATCGTTCATGGTTATGTCCGGTGCGCCCCCGCGCGGCCCGCCTATTAGCGGCCCGCGCGGAAGAACGATAGGGGTTATCCCGCCGGATTGGCTCTTTGCGGTTCGACCCAGCCGATGGTTCCGTCACCCCGGCGATAGACCATGTTGTACGACCCCGTGCCCGAATTCTTGAACAACAGGGCCGCAGTATTGCGCAGGTCGAGCATCATGACCGCGTCGGACACGCTGGCATCGGGGATATCGACCCGGGTTTCGGCGATGATCAGCGGCGCGTCGCCCGCATCGTCCTCGTCGATCTGTTCGGCGAACAGCGTATAGCCCGCATCATAGGCGCCCGCCTCGGCCAGCTCAATCGCCTGGCCCGCATTGCGGTCCTTCAGGCGGCGCGAATAGCGACGGAGCTGCTTTTCGATCTTCGCCGCCGCGCCGTCGAACGAGAGATGCGCGTCCTGCGCATCGTGACGGCCCTTCATGACGAGGCCGCGAGTCACATGCATGACGATGTCGCACTTGAACCCGACATCGTGCGGTCCCTTGCCGAACGTCACTTCGGACGACATGGCGCGGGCGAAATATTTCTCGGCGATACCCTGAAGCCGGTCCGTCACATGGGTCCGCAGCGCGTCGCCCGTTTCGACCTGATGACCAGAAATCCGGATATCCATCGTCTTCTCCTTGATACACACTTGGTCGGGACGGTCCTTTTGGCCTGCCCCATGGCGTCAACCGGACGCCTCGGCCCCCCAGATCGGATCGGTTATCCCCTTAAGAAACGCCGCATGCGCCGCAAGTTCCCCCTCGCTGGGGCGGAAGATGCGCGGCGGCAGGACCTTGGGCGGCGTGCGGGCGACGATCACCGGCCCCGCCTCCCCCACCGTTTCGGCGAGCAGACCCAGGCCGATCTGCCGCCCGCCCATCAGCTCGACATAGACCTGCGCCAGAAGCTGCGCGTCGAGCAATGCGCCGTGCAGCACGCGGTGCGAGCGATCGATGCCATAGCGCGAGCAGAGCGCGTCGAGCGTGTGCTTGGCGCCCGGATGCCTGCTGCGCGCGATCGCCAGCGTGTCGACCATCCGCGTCTTTTCGCAGACATGGGGGAAACCCAGTGCGCCCAGCTCGCCATTGATGAAGCCGAAGTCGAAGGTCGCGTTATGCGCGATCAGCGGCGCGTCACCGATGAAGTCGAGGAATTCGGCCACGCCCTCGGCAAAGACCGGTTTGTCCTTCAGGAACGCGTCGGACAGGCCATGGACGGCCTGCGCCTCGGCGGGCATCGACCGTTCGGGATTGAAATAGGCGTGATAGGTTCGACCGGTTTCGACCCGGTTGACCAGTTCGACACAGCCGATCTCGACCAGCCGGTCACCTTCCGAAAATTTGAACCCTGTCGTTTCGGTGTCGAAAACGATCTCTCTCATGAACGGGACTATCGGCCTTCCGATGCGCGCATGCAAGCGATCAGCCGCCGAACCTGCGCGCGCGTTTCGGCGAGCGGAATGTCGGTCGCGATGACGTGATCGGCGCGTGCGCGCTTTTCCGCATCGGGCATCTGGCGTGCGACAATCGCTTGAAACCTGGGCAAATCCATATTGGGTCTTGCCAACACCCGCGCTTCCTGAACCGCGGGTTCTGCCGATACAACCAACAGCTTATCCACAGCCTTATCCCCACCCGTCTCGAAGAGCAGCGGTATGTCGAGCACGACGAGAGGCGCCGAATCGTGCGCGGCGAGGAAGGCGGCGCGCTCGGCCTGAACGGCGGGGTGCACGATTCCCTCGAGTCGGCGCATCGCCGAGTCGTCGCCCAGCACCGCCCGCCCCAGCGCGGTGCGATTCACGCCATCGGGGCCGGTCGTACCGGGAAAGGCCAACTCGATCGCGGAGACCAGCTTTCCGCCGGGCCCCTGTAACCGGTGGACGCAGGCATCGGCGTCGAACACGGGCACACCCTCGTCGCGGAACATCTGCGCCACGGTCGACTTTCCCATGCCGATCGAGCCGGTCAGCCCGAGGACGATCATCCGAGCAGCATCCCGCGCAGTTCGGCATCCCGCTCGCGCGGCGGGGCGGCGCCGAAGAACAATTCGAACGCGACCGCCGCCTGGCCGATCAGCATCTCCAGGCCGTCGATCGTCTTCAGCCCCCGCGCCCGTGCCGCCGCGAGCAAACCGGTTTCGAGCGGCGCATAGACGATGTCATAGACCAGCGCGTCGTCCGGCAATGCCGACAGGTCGAGCGCCAGCGGCGGCTGGCCGGTCATCCCCAGGCTGGTGGCGTTGACGACCAGCGCGGAGGCCGGAACCGCGCCGTCGAGCGGCAGCGCCTGTCCGTCGAGCCCGAAGCCGGACAGAAGCGCCGCCCCCTTTTCCACATTGCGGTTGAGCAAGGTCACCGCGCCGACACCACGCCGTGCGAGCGCATAGAGAATTGCACGCGCCGCGCCCCCTGCCCCGATCACCGTCACCGGCTTGCCAGCCAGATCGAGCGTGCCTAGCGGCGCCGCGAAGCCGGGTGCATCGGTGTTGGAACCGATCAGCGCCCCGTCCCCGGCACGGATCACGGTGTTGATCGCGCCGATCGTCGAACGAACGTCACCGCGATCCTCGACATGCGCCAGGGCAGCGACCTTGTGCGGTACGGTGACGTTGCAGCCGCGCCAGTCCGGATCGCGCGTCCGCTCGGCGAAATAGTCGGGCAGCGCGTCCGGCGTGACATGCGTCGCCCGGTAATCGGCGTCGATCCCCAGCGCCTTCAACCAGAATCCGTGGATCAGCGGCGATTTGGAATGGCCGATCGGATCGCCGATCACCTCGGCATAGGGCTTCGCCATCAGGCCGCCATCCAGCCGCGCTCGCGCAAATAGCCGAGCACGGGCAGCAGCGGCATTCCAAGGATGGTGAAATGGCTCCCCTCGATCCGCGAGAAGAGCTGGACCCCCGGCCCCTCGATCCGGAAACAGCCGACGCAGCCGGCGATTTCGGGCCACTCGCTGTCCAGATAGGCGTCGATGAAGGCGGGAGAAAGCGGGCGAACGTGCAGCCGGGCGCGCTCGACATGGCGCCAGACGGGGCGGCCCTGTTCGGCGATGACCGCCGCGCTCCACAATTCGTGGCTACCGCCGCTCATCCGCGCGAGATGCCCGGCGGCCTGTTCGCGGCTCTCCGGCTTGTCGAGCAGCGTACCGTCGGCCAGCGCGACGATCGAGTCCGATCCCAGCACCGGCACGGGCCCGGCATTCGCCGACACCTTCACCGCCTTCATCTCGGCCAGCGCGTCGGACAGGTCGCGAGGCGAGGCACCCGCCATCGCCGCCTTCACCCCGGCTTCGTCGACGCGCGCGGGCAGCGCTTCATAGGCCACCCCGGCGGCGTCGAGCATCGCCTGGCGCGAGGCGCTTTGCGAGGCGAGGATGATCATGCTTCGGACTTTCTTTGATTCACCAGCGAGATGATTGCCGCCGCGGTCTCCTCGATCGAGCGTCGGGTGACGTCGATCACCGGCCAGTCGTTGTCGGCGAACATCCGCCTGGCGAAGGTCAGTTCGCGGTTCACCGCCTCCTGCTCGACATAATCGGTGTCGGGCGCCTGGTTGAGCGACAACAGCCGGTTGCGCCGTATCGCGATCAGCCGGTCGGCGCTGGTGGTGAGACCGACGACCAGCGGACGCTTGAGCGAAAAGAGTGACGGGGGCGGGGGGCTTTCGACGACGATCGGGATGTTGGCGGTCTTGTATCCGCGATTGGCGAGATAGATCGACGTCGGCGTCTTCGACGAACGGCTGACCCCGGCCAGCACGATGTCCGCCTCCTCCCATTCCTCCCAGGCGATGCCGTCGTCATGCGCGATGGTGAACTGGATCGCATCGACCCGCGCGAAATAGGCGGCGTCGAGGACGTGCTGGCGACCGGGTCGCATCTTGGCCGCGACGCCGAGCAGCCCCGACAGCGCGGCGTTGACCGGATCGAGCGGCGCGACCGTCGGCAGGCCGAGCGCATGGCAGCGGCTCTCGAGCACGCGCCGGGTCGTGGGGTTGACCAGCGTATAGATCACCAGCCCCGGATTCTGCGCGATCTCCTGAAGGATACGCTCCAGATGGCTCTCGGTCCGGACCATCGGCCAGAAGTGCCGGACGGTTTCCACATCGTCATACTGGGCGAGCGCCGCCTTCGCGATGTTCTCCAGCGTCTCGCCGGTGGAATCGGACAGCAGGTGGAGGTGGAGCCGCGTCGTCATGGCCGGGCTAATGACTCTGTGGATAACATGGCGAGAATCGGTAGCGTAACTCGGCCACCCGGCCAAGCGGCGGTTCGGCGGTGGATAAGCGATGATTCGTTCACAACGAATCCCACAGGCCCGAAACTTTTCCACAGCCTGTGAGTCATGGGGGCGATAAATCCGAATCCCGGTGAATCCGTCGCTCCCCGCGAGTCAACATGTTGGCTTTTCGGGGAGAGCCCGGTTATCCCGGCTACCCACGTGCCAACCACTTCAACAACCCATCTTTGAATCTTCTTATATTAGAAGAAGGGGGGTCTCCCTGACCGACGTTTCGATTCGAAAACCCCTGCTCGCCGTGTTGCGGGGCGAGCGGCAGGCGGTGCCGCCGATGTGGCTCATGCGGCAGGCCGGACGCTATCTGCCCGAGTATCGCGAGCTCCGGGCGGAGAAGGGGGGCTTCCTGGCCCTCGCCACCGATCCGGTCGCGGCGGCGGAGGTGACGGTGCAGCCGATCCGCCGGTTCGGCTTCGACGGCGCGATCCTGTTTTCCGACATATTGATGGTCCCCTGGGCATTGGGTCAGGATCTGAGCTTCGGCGCGGGGGAGGGACCACGCCTGTCGCCTGCGCTGGTCGATCATGCGCTCGATGCCCTCAGGGGCGTCCCCGAGCGCCTCGATCCGGTCTATGCCACCGTGGAGCGGGTAAAGGCGCAATTGCCGCCACAAACCGGCTTCCTGGGCTTTGCGGGCTCTCCCTGGACGGTCGCCACCTATATGGTCGCGGGGCAGGGGTCGAAGGACCAGGGCGAGACGCGGCGTTTCGCCTATGCCGATCCGGCGGGTTTCGGGGCGATCATCGATGCGATCGTCGCCATGACCATCGACTATCTGGCGGGGCAGGTGGCGAACGGCGTCGAGGCGGTGCAGTTGTTCGACAGCTGGGCGGGCTCGCTGTCCCCGGCGCAGTTCGAACGCTGGGTGATCGCCCCCAATGCCGCCATCGTGGCGGGATTCCGGGCGCGTTGCCCCGGCGTGCCGGTGATCGGTTTCCCCAAGGGGGCGGGGGGCAAGCTGCCCGCCTATGCCCGCGAAACGGGCGTGGACGCGGTCGGGCTGGACGAGACGGTCGATCCGGTCTGGGCCGACACCTGTCTGCCGAAGGACCTGCCGGTGCAGGGCAATCTCGACCCGCTGGCGCTGATCGCGGGCGGTGAGGCGCTGGACGGCGCGGTCGATCGCATCCTGTCGGCCTTTGGCGAGCGGCCGCATATCTTCAACCTGGGCCACGGCATCTTGCCCGACACGCCGATCGCGCATGTCGAGCGGCTGATCGCCCGTGTACGGAGCGCGTGATGACCGGATTGCTGGGGGCCGCCTATGAATGGGTGAAGGCGGCGCATATCATCTTCGTGATCTTCTGGATGGCGGGGCTGTTCATGATGCCGCGCTATCTGGTCTATCATCAGGAGGCGCTGGTCGCGGGCGATGCGGTGGACGCGGCACGCTGGGTCGAACGCGAGGGCAAGCTGCGCGGCATCATCCTGACCCCGGCGATGATCGCGGTGTGGGTGCTGGGACTGTTGCTGGCGGCCTCGCTGGGGCTGTTCTCGGGGGTGCCGGGGCTGGGCTGGCTGCACGCGAAGCTGTTCTTCGTGCTGTTGCTCAGCGGCTATCATGGCTGGATGGTCGGCTATTCCAAGCGGTTGGCGCGGGGACAGATCAAGCTCAGCGGCAAGCAGCTTCGCATGATCAACGAGGTGCCCGCGCTGGCCGCGACGATCATCGTGGTGCTGGTGGTCATCAAGCCGTTCTGACCCTCTTCTTTCCCCTTCTTCTCCCCTCCCGCAGGCGGGAGGGGCCTCTTTCTTACTCCCCTCCCGCAGGCGGGAGGGGCTCCTTTCTTACTCCCCTCCCGCAGGCGGGAGGGGTTGGGGGAGGGCAGGGAGTCTCACCGAGACCGTCGCCTGCGGCCTTTCCCTCGCCCATCCCCTCCCGCCTGCGGGAGGGGCGTGAGACACAAAGAGCGATGGCCTTTCCCCATTGACTTGAGGCACCCCCAATCCTAACTCCGCCCTTGTACGGCGCGGTCCTCGCGTCGGGTACGCTTCCTTATCGACAGCCTCGTTTCGCCGCGATCCTCGCCGACCGACGCCCTCCGACCATCCGGACCGACCATGCATCTGAAAGACCTCAAGAAGAAAACCCCCGCCGACCTCGTGCAGCTGGCCGAGGAATTGGGGGTCGAGAGCGCGTCCACGCTGCGCAAGCAGGACCTGCTGTTCGCCATCCTGAAGGAGCAGGCGGAGAAGGGCGACCAGATCATGGGGCTGGGCACGATCGAGGTTCTGCCCGACGGCTTCGGCTTCCTGCGCAGCCCGGAAGCCAATTACCTGGCTGGGCCCGACGACATCTATGTCTCGCCCAATCAGGTCCGCAAGCACGGCCTGCGCACCGGCGACACGGTGGAAGGCGAGATCCGCGCGCCCAAGGACGGCGAGCGTTATTTCGCGCTGACCAAGCTGACCTCGGTCAATTTCGATGATCCCGAAGCGGTCCGCCACCGCGTCAACTTCGATAACCTCACCCCGCTCTACCCCGAGCAGAAGCTGATCCTCGACCCCGCCGATCCGACCCAGAAGGACAAGTCGGCGCGCGTCATCGACATCGTCAGCCCCCAGGGCAAGGGCCAGCGCACGCTGATCGTCGCGCCCCCGCGCGTTGGCAAGACGGTGATGCTGCAGAACATCGCCAAGGCGATCACCGACAACCATCCCGAAGTCTTCCTGATCGTCCTCCTCATCGACGAGCGTCCGGAGGAAGTCACCGACATGCAGCGCTCGGTGCGGGGCGAGGTCGTGTCCTCGACCTTCGACGAACCGGCGCAGCGCCACGTCCAGGTCGCCGAGATGGTGATCGAAAAGGCCAAGCGCCTGGTCGAGCACAAGAAGGATGTCGTCATCCTGCTCGACTCGATCACCCGTCTGGGCCGCGCCTACAACACCGTGGTCCCGTCGTCAGGCAAGGTGCTGACCGGCGGTGTCGACGCCAATGCGCTCCAGCGGCCGAAGCGCTTCTTCGGTGCGGCACGCAATATCGAGGAGGGCGGCTCGCTCTCGATCATCGCCACCGCGCTGATCGATACCGGCAGCCGCATGGACGAAGTCATCTTCGAAGAGTTCAAGGGCACCGGCAACTCGGAAATCGTCCTCGACCGCAAGGTGGCGGACAAGCGCATCTTCCCGGCGATGGACGTCGGCAAGTCGGGCACCCGCAAGGAAGAGCTGCTGGTCGAGAAGGACAAGCTGTCCAAGATGTGGGTGCTGCGCCGCATCCTCATGCAGATGGGCACGATCGACTCGATGGAATTCCTGCTCGACAAGATGAAGAACTCGAAGACCAACGAGGATTTCTTCGACTCGATGAACCAGTAAGGGGCCTCGGCTCCGCCGACACGGACGATCGATGGGTTCGCCGACGGGAAATAGGCCCGTTTGCGAACCCATTTCGCATTTGGGGCGTTAGCAGGCCCGATCCCACCCCCTTTCGGGATCGTGCCGACCCAAGCACGGCACGGCCGCGTCGATGCTTATCACGCGACGCGGCCAAACGGGGGGTGGCTGCTTGGAACCATTCCGGCCGATTTCCCTGGCTTTCGACCGCGTTCAGGCTGAACGGACTTGGGATCCAAGGTCCGGGTGACTTTACAGATCGCAGTCCGCGTTGCGCCCGAACAGCCGTCCACGCTGAGCGACGTCGAAGCGCACGCTGTTCATTTGACCAAGCGTCCTCCGTGCCTGCGAATATGGTGAGTGGCGACCGGCCCTTACGGCCGGGTACGCCCCGCGCCGCCACCCTGACCGGGACCGGCGCCAGCACCCGGAGCACCGACCGCGCCGATATTGCCGAACAGATCCTGGAAGAAGCCGCGCTCGCGACCCAAGGTCGGCGTCGTCTTGCCATAGGGCGAGATGTCGGCGACCTGGTCGATCCCGGCGCGGCGGATCGTGGTGACGTTGCCCGCCTGGTCGAAGCTGATCTGCAGCGTGATCTGCGACGAGGGATGCGGCAGGGTATAGCCCAGATTGCGGCTGTCGCGTGCGACATAATACCAGTCGGTCCCGCCGAACTGGCTGCTGATCGTCGGCGTTCCCAGCGTCTGGAGCACCGACTGGCGATTATCCACGCCCGGCTGGATCGAGTTGACGAGATCGACGTCGACCACATAACCCTGATGCGACCGCAGCGGCGTACAGGCGGACGCGGCCACGGCCATCGCCAGGCCGAGCCCGAGGGCGGCGAGCCGGGTGGAAGAAACGCTCATCATCATCTCCGGGCCGCATCGTCGGCCGCACACGCGGGGTAGGCACAGGCGATCGAGCTGCTCGACCGTCGCCCCCTCGATATGCGAAGGGAAAGGCGCATACAAGCAATTCGCGCTGGCATCGGTCGCGCAGGGAAAGGGAGGGGCGGGTGGCCTCAGGCTGGTTCAAGCGGGGAATCGCGCGCTATTTCGGACGGGACGCGGATGACGCCCTGCCACTCTATAATGCGGTGGCGCTTCGCGCGCGCGAACCGCACTGGTATCTGGACGGTGCGGTGCCCGATACGGTCGATGGCCGGTTCGACATGATCGCGGCCGTCCTGTCGATCGTGCTGATCCGGCTGGAGCGCGAGCCAGAGGGGGCGGGGCCCGCCGCGCGGATCACCGAGCGCTTCGTGACCGACATGGACGGGCAACTGCGCGAACTCGGCATCGGCGATATCGTCGTCGGCAAGCATATCGGCCGGATGATGGCGATGCTCGGCGGCCGCCTGACCGCCTATCGCGAGGGACTGGCCGGGGGGCTGGCGGGGGATCCGGCGGCGATGGACGCCGCGCTGGTCCGCAATCTCTATCGCGCGGAGGCACCGACCGACGCGCACGCGGTTCCCCATGTTCGGGAGGCGCTTCGCACCCTACATGAGCGGCTGGCGGGCCTGTCCCTCGCTCGCCTCACCCTTGGAGAATTGCCGTGACCCCCGAATGGAGCCGCCCCGAAAAGATCGACACGATCGGCGAGCGCGAGAAGCCGGTGTCGATCGACACCACCCCCGACGAGCGCCGGGCGCTGGCCGGGCGGTTCGGGTTGTTGTCGGTGGATTCGCTGTCGGCCGAGCTCGTCGTGCGGCGCGATGCGGCGGGAATCCTCGTCACCGGCAAGGTTCGGGGCGCGGTGGTACAGCCTTGCTCGGTGACCGGCGATCCGGTTCCCGCCAAGGTCGATGAGCCGGTGGCGCTGCGCTTCGTCGAACCCAGCGGCGCCGGTGCGGAGGAGGAACTCGAGCTGTCGGAGGAGTCGCTCGACACGATCGAGATCGAGGGTGGTGCGATCGACCTGGGCGAAGCCGCGGCCGAGACGATGGCGCTGTCGCTCGATCCCTTCCCACGTAGTCCCGACGCGGCCACCGTTCTCAAGGAAGCGGGCGTCATCAGCGAGGACGAAGCGGGCCCCTTCGGCGCACTCGCCGGATTGAAGGCCAAGCTGGAAGGAAAATGACCGCGAGGCGGTGTCAGAAGGCGCGGCGGATCAAGGCGTATCGGGGCCCAGGGTCGGATCCAGATCGCGCGGCCGGATAAACGCCACCAGCGTCGCGCTGTGCGACTGCGCATCGGCCCAATGGTCGATCGGCAGGGTCATCTGCGCGACGGTCGCGGTCGGATATTTGTCCTCCGCCCGCTCGCGCAATTCACCATCGATCGTCAGGTCGAGCACCAGATCCTCCAGACCCGGGTTATGCCCGACCATCAGCACATGGTCCGCCCCGTCGGGGAGCGCGTGGACGAGGTCGAGCAGACTGGCGGCCGACGCCAGATAGAGCGCCTTGTCCCATATCGGGTCCAGCCTGCGGCCATAGCCGTTCCAGACCTCGTCCAGCGTCTCCATCACGCGTATCGCGGGGGAGGCGAGGATATGGTCGAACGCGAAGGCCTGCGACTGCAACTGCCGCCCGATCATTGCCGCCGCGCGCCGACCCTTGGCGTTGAGCGGGCGGTCGAAATCGCGCGTGACCGGATCGTCCCAACTCGATTTGGCGTGGCGAAGTAGCGTCAGCGTCTTCATCGGATCGGGCTCTCCGTGGCGGCGGCTGGCAGGATGGCATCCCTCCCATGCCCGATCCCGGCGTCTGAGGAAAGCCGCGCCGACACGCGCGCGACCGCTTCATCCAGCGTGACCCGGGTGATCGCGACCCCTGGCGGAAAGGCATCGAGGAGCCGCGACGGCATGGCGGCGGACAGCAGGACGAACGCGCCTCGATCGTCCGCGCGCCGGATCAACCGGCCGAACGCCTGTGCGAGGCGCGCCCGCACGATCCGGTCGTCATAGGCGCTGCCGCCCCCCGCCAGCTTGCGCGCGGCATGGAGGACGGTGGGCTTTGGCCAGGGCACGCCCTCCATCACCACCAGTCGGAGCGAGGCGCCCGGCACGTCGACGCCGTCGCGCAGCGCATCGGTGCCGAGCAGCGACGCGGCGGGATCGTCGCGGAAGATATCCACCAGCGTGCCCGTATCGATCGGATCGACATGCTGGGCATGGAGCGCTAGCCCGTCGCGTGCCAGCCGATCGGCGATCCGGCCATGGACCCCGCGCAGGCGCCGGATCGCGGTGAACAGCCCCAGCGTTCCGCCCCCGGCCGCCGCGATCAAGCGCGCATAGGCGTTGGCGAGCTGGGGAATATCGCCGCGCTTCACATCGGTGACGATCAGGACTTCGGCACGGCCCGGATAATCGAACGGGCTTTCCGCGACGAAATGGGCGGGCCCCCGCGCCAGATGCGGTGCGCCGGTCCGCGCCTCCGCCACGTCCCAGTCGCCGCCAGCCCGTAGCGTTGCGGAGGTGACGAGTGCGCCATGCGCGGGCTTGAGCACGATCTCGGCAAAGGGGCGGGTGGGGTCGAGCCAGTGACGGTGGAGCCCGATATCATATTCGCGCCCCTCGACCCGGTCGACCGCCAGCCAGTCGACGAAATCGGGATCGACCGGCCCGCCGATCCGCGCGAGCAGCGACAGCCACGCCGCGACCGTCTCCGCCCGCCATGCGATCGAGGCGATCGCGCCCTCCACTCGCGCGCGGGCCGGTCCGTCAAGCCAGTCGGGGGCTTCGTGGAGGACCGCTTCCAGTCGCTGGCCCAGGGTGACGAGCGGTCGCAACAGCGCGTCGAGCGCATGGGCGGCGGGCCCGGCGGCATCGATCAGCTCGGGCGACGGATCGGCGAGTTCGGTTTCCAGCCCATAGCCGGCATCGCCCGGCTGGTCGGCACGCGCGAAAGCCAGGCCGCGCACCGCCGCCAACAGCGTCTCGATCGGGCCGAAGGGCTGGCCCTCCGCCAGCCGCCCCAGCCAGCCCTCGCTCGCCAGCGCCTGGGCCGCCTGCACCGCATCGCCGATCGCGCGATTGCCGCCCTCGTCATAGCTGGCGACGTCCGACAGCCGCGCGGCAAGGCCACGCCGTCGCCCGCGCGAGCCCGCTTCGGGG
The DNA here is from genome assembly GCF_916858675.1 of Sphingomonas sp. Leaf21. Classification (GTDB taxonomy): domain Bacteria; phylum Pseudomonadota; class Alphaproteobacteria; order Sphingomonadales; family Sphingomonadaceae; genus Sphingomonas. Next base: position 170,293 of record NZ_CAKASM010000004.1, on the reverse strand, counting down.
CCGAGGATCCAGCGGCGCAATTCGATCGTCTCGGCACCGGTCAGCGCGGTGGCGAACATCGAATCCGCCGCGTCGAACAGGTGATGGCCCTCGTCGAACACATAGCGGGTCGGCCGTGTCTGCGTCTCACGCCCGCGCGCGGCATTGACCATGACCAGCGCGTGATTGGCGATGACGATGTCGGCCTGGACCGACGCGCGCGCGGCACGTTCGATGAAGCACTTCCGATAATGCGGGCAGCCCGCATAGACGCACTCGCCACGTCGGTCGGTCAGCGCGGCCGAGCCGTTGCGGCGGAACAGCGTGGTCAGCCAGCCGGGCAGGTCGCCGCCAACCATGTCGCCATCGCTGCTATAGGCCGCCCAACGCGCGACCAGTTGCGCCAGCACCGCCGCGCGCCCCGCGAATCCGCCTTGCAACGCGTCCTCCAGGTTGAGCAGGCAGAGGTAATTCTCACGCCCCTTGCGGGTAACCACGCGTTCCTTGCGCAGCACGGGGTCGGGAAAGATGCGCGCGGTCTCGCCACTCAGCTGACGTTGCAAAGCCTTGGTATAGGTGGATATCCACACCGCGCCGCCCGCCCGCTCGGCCCAGAGGCTGGCCGGGGCGAGATAGCCGAGCGTCTTGCCGATGCCGGTCCCCGCCTCAGCCAGCACCATATTGGGCGTGTCGCGGACGGCGCGCGGTGCGAAGGCGGCGGTCACCGCGGCGGCATAGGCGCGCTGGCCGGGACGCTCTTCCGCGCCCTCGCCGGTCAGGTGACGAAGCCGGTCCTCGGCATCCTGCGGCGGCAGTTCGATGGTGCGGGGGGCGGGGCGGGGGGCGTCCTCCTCCCATTCGGGCAGCGCGCTGAAAAGCCAGCGCTCGTTGCGCTCGGGACGCGTCAGGCGCGGCCCGATCAGCGGCGCCCAGGGCCAGCGTATCCGCGCAAGGCTTTGTGCGGCGGTCCATGCGCCTTCCCGTTCGGGCCAGGCGCCATCGGGCATGGCGAGGAGCGTCGTCGTGGCGTGTAGCAGGAAGGCCGCGACATCGGCGTCGGTTTCCGGTGGCTCCAGTCCACAGGCGCGCGCCAGCCCGTGCGGCGTCGGGACAGCGAAACGCGCGGGGCGGAGGAAGGCGAAGAGTTCGAGGATGTCGAGCCCCGACAGCTCGGCATAGCCCAGCCGCTGGCCGATCAGCAGAGCGTTCAGCAGGATGACCGGGGTCTCGGAGGCAAGGCCGATCGCCTCGCCGCGCGAGACGGCGCGGGTCTGTCCCTGGGCCGAAATCCACACACCGCTATGGCTGGCATGAAGGGCGGGGTGGGGGAGCGTGGTCACCAAGGGGATATCGGATGGTTGGAACAGGTTGGCAACGGGGGCGGGGGGATTTCGTCTTTCCAGATGCCGAATCGTATGTGGCGCTGCCCTCCCCAAACCCCTCCCGCCTGCGGGAGGGGCTTACCGCGTGGGGCGCGCTTGTCGCTTCTGCTAGGCGCGCCCCTCCCGCAGGCGGGAGGGGATGGGGGAGGGAATGCCAAGCAGGATCCCTCCCCGTTTGTTCCACGTGGAACACGCGACCCTGTGGATAACCCTGCGAACAACACGTGCATAACGCAAAATACGTTGTGCATCGTGTCCTGGCTTGCCACATGGCGGCGCTATGACAGACGAACTACGCTCTACCGCTCTCGAGTCCAAGGCTTGGCCCTATGAGGAGGCACGCAAGCTCCTCAAACGCTATCCCGACGGAAAGCCGGGCGGCGAGCCGATCCTGTTCGAGACGGGCTATGGACCCTCGGGGTTGCCGCATATCGGCACGTTCAACGAGGTGTTGCGCACCACCATGGTCCGCAACGCCTTCCATGCGCTGTCGGACCAGAAAACGCGACTGATCGCCTTTTCGGACGATATGGACGGCCTGCGCAAGGTGCCCGACAATGTGCCGAACCAGGCATTGCTGCGCGAGCATCTCGGCAAGCCGCTGACCCAGGTGCCCGATCCTTTCGAGAAGTTCGACAGCTTCGCCGCGCATAACAATGCGCTGCTGCGTCAGTTTCTCGATCGCTATGGCTTCGACTATGAGTTCGCGTCCTCGACCGAATATTACACCACGGGTCGGTTCGACGACGCGCTTCGGCTGGTGCTCCGGCATTTTCAGGGCATCCAGGATGTGATGCTGCCGACGCTGCGTGCCGAGCGCCGCGCCACCTATTCGCCGGTCCTGCCGATCAGCCCCAAGTCGGGCATCGTCCTGCAGGTGCCGGTCGAGGTGATCGACGCCGAAGCCGGGCTGATCGCGTTCGAGGATGAGGGCGAGCGGATCGTCCAGTCCGCGCTGGGTGGCCTTTCCAAGCTGCAATGGAAGGTCGACTGGGCGATGCGCTGGGTCGCGCTGGGCGTCGATTACGAGATGGCGGGCAAGGACCTGATCGACTCGGTCACCCAGTCGTCCAAGATCGCGCGCGTGCTGGGCGGTCGACCGCCCGAGGGCTTCAACTACGAGATGTTCCTCGACGAGCATGGCGAGAAGATCTCCAAGTCCAAGGGCAATGGCCTCAGCCTCGACCAGTGGCTGACCTACGGGCCCGAGGAGAGCCTGGCCTTCTACGCCTATCGCGAACCCAAGAAGGCCAAGCAACTTCACATGGGCGTGATCCCGCGCGCGGTGGATGAATATTGGCAGTTCCGCACCAACTATCCCGGCCAGTCGCTCAAGGAACAGCTGGGCAATCCGGTGCATCACATCCATGACGGCAAGCTTCCCCAGGGCGAGCTGCCGGTGACCTTCGGGCTGCTGCTCAATCTGGTCGGGGTGATGGGCGAGGCGACCAAGCCGCAGGTATGGGGCTATCTCGCCAATTATGTTCCGCAAGCCTCGGCGGAGAAATATCCGGAACTCGACCGGCTGATCGATCACGCGCTGGCCTATGCCCGCGATTTCGTCGCGCCCACGCTCCAGCGTCGAGCGCCCGAGCCGCATGAGGCGGATGCCCTGCGCCAGCTCGACGCGCAACTCGCCGCGCTGCCTTCGGGTGCAAGCGCGGAGGATATCCAGAACATCGTCTACGAGATCGGCAAGACCGACGCCTTCCCCTCGCTGCGCGACTGGTTCAAGGCGCTGTACGAGACGCTGCTCGGGTCGGCGCAGGGACCGCGCATGGGCAGCTTCATCGCGCTTTATGGTGTGGATAACAGCCGCAAGCTGATCGCCGAGGCGTTGGCCAAGACGGCGTAAAAAACGCCCACCCTCACCCTTCCCACCCGCTTTGCGGGCGGGCCCCTTCCCTCTCCCGATGGGAGAGGAAGGGAGGCCCGAAGCGCCGGAAGGGTAAGGGTGTTTGCCTGTTTACCCCAGATGCTCCGCAAAGAACGCCATGGTGCGTTCGTCGGCCAGCCGCGCCGAATCCTCCGATCGGCGCTGGCCGAACTCCGCTGCGAAGCCGTGGTCCTCGCCCGGATAATCGTACAGCGTGACCTTGGGGTGATCGTCCAGCCCCTCATGCATCCGCTTCTGCGCGTCCTTGTCGACGAAGTGATCCTCCGCCGGAATATGGAGCAGGACCGGCTTGGCGATGGCGTTCTTCTCGTCCAGCAGTCCGTCGATGCCGACGCCGTAATAGCCGACGCTGGCATCCACGTCGGTGCGCGCGGCCGTCATGAAGGCCAGCCGCCCACCCAGGCAGTAGCCGACGACCCCGACCTTGAAGTCCGCGCCATGTTCGGCCCGGATCGCATGGATGGTGGCCTCGATATCGCGGATGCCGCCGTCCTGATCGAACTTGCCCATCAGGTCGAGCGCCTGCTGCATCTCGTTGGGCACGTCGGGGTCGAGTTCGATACCCTCGGCGATCTTGTGGAACAGGTCGGGCGCGACGGCGAGATAGCCGGCCTCCGCCAGCGTGTCGCACTTGCGGCGAATGCCCGCATTCACCCCGAAAATCTCCTGGATGACGATGACGGCGGCGGTCGGTTTACCCTCCGGTTCGGCATAATAGGCGTTGAACGGGCCGTCGCCGTGCGTGGCGGCGATGGTCTTGGTGGCGGTCATGCTGGTCTCCTGTGGTCGTCGCGACGATAACGCCTTATGCCCGTCTTGGTGGCGTGATGGAGAATGGCGCATGAAAGTGAATGTGGAAATCGACTGCACGCCGGAGGAAGCTCGCCGCGCCATGGGCCTGCCCGACCTGACGCCGATCCATGAACGCTATGTCCAGATGATGCTCGACACGATGCAGTCGGGAGTGAAGCCCGAGATGATCGAGGCGATGATGCGCAACTGGGCGCCGATGGGCGAGGCGAGCATGAGCATGTGGCGGCGGATGTTCGAGGGGCAGAAGGGCTGATCCTTTCGATGGCCGACACGATCTTCGCCGTTTCCAGTGGACAGCCGCCCGCCGCGATCGCGGTGATCCGGGTGAGTGGTCCGGGTGCCTTCGCGGCGGTCGAGCGGCTGGCCGGACGACTGCCCGAACCGCGAAGGGCGGGGCTGCGCGCGCTGCGGGACGGGGAGGGTGCGCTGCTCGATTCGGCGTTGGTGCTCTGCTTCCCCGGCCCTGCGACCGCGACCGGCGAGGATCTGGCCGAGCTGCATTGCCATGGCGGTCGTGCGGTGGTGGCTGCGGTCGAAGCCGCGCTGGCGATGTATCCCGCCGTTCGTCGGGCGGAGCCGGGCGAGTTCACCCGACGGGCTTTGCTCAACGGCCGTATCGATCTGGCCGAGGCGGAGGGGCTCGCCGATCTGCTCGAGGCCCAGACCGAGCGGCAGCGGCGCGCGGCGATCGCGGCGGTCGAGGGGCGGGTCAGCCAGCAGGTCCGGGGCTGGATGGACCGGCTCGCGACGCTTTCGGCAATGGTCGAGGCGATGCTCGATTTCGCCGAAGAGGACGACGTGCCGCTGGATGGTGCCGCGCTCGCACCGGTGACCGAGGCGATGCGTACACTAGCCGCCACGATGCGCGACGCGGTCGATCGACCGCCCGTCGATCGGCTGCACGACGGCATCCGGGTGGTGTTGGCGGGGCCGCCCAACAGCGGCAAGTCGACGCTGCTCAATCTGCTGGTCGAGCGCGACGCGGCGATCGTCTCGCCGATCGCGGGGACGACCCGCGACCGGATCGAGGCGAGCGTGCTGCGCGGCGGACTGGCCTATGTGCTGACCGACACGGCGGGGCTGGCGGAGGATACGGACGACGTGATCGAGGCGATCGGCGTCGCCCGCGCGCAGGAGGCGATGCGCCAGGCCGATATCCTGTTGTGGATGGCCGACACGCCCCCGCCTCGTGCCGATGCGATCTGGCTGCACAGTCGCGCCGACTTGCCGGGGCGTGAGCAGCTACCGGAAGGCCGACGGCTCGCCGTGTGTCGGGATGATGCCTCGAGTATCGCCGCCCTTTGGGACGTGATCGCCGCTACGGCGGCGGGACTCCTCCCACTTGAGGATTCCATCGGGTTCAAGCGGCATCAGCAGGCGCAATGCCGTCGGGCGGCGGATGCGCTGGGCCGGGCGCATTCGGATGACATATTGCTGATCGCGGAAGAGCTGCGGATTGCGCGTCAGGCCTTGGCCGAGCTTCTGGGCGTCAGTGCGACCGAAACGATGCTCGACGCGCTGTTCGGGCGTTTCTGCCTCGGCAAATGATTGTTCCACGTGGAACGTTGACGACGGATCGCTTTGACGCTGCGCGCCCATTCCGGTAGGGCTGCGCCATGTTTGATGTCGTAGTGATCGGTGGCGGTCACGCGGGAACCGAGGCCGCTGCGGCGGCTGCGCGCCGGGGCGCGCGGACGGCCCTTTTGTCCTTCGATCGTCATGGCCTGGGCGCCATGTCCTGCAATCCGGCGATCGGCGGATTGGGGAAGGGGCATATCGTGCGCGAGGTCGACGCCTTTAACGGGTTGATCGGGCGCGCGGCGGACCAGGGTGCGATCCATTACCGAATGCTCAACCGCAGCAAGGGCACCGCCGTACAGGGGCCGCGCGTGCAGGCCGACCGGCGGCGCTATGCGGGAGCGATCCAGGCGATGCTGGCGGCTCAGCCGGGCCTGACGATCGTCGAGGGTGAGGCCGAGGCGCTGGTGCTGGAGGGCGACCGGGTGGCGGGCGTGAAGCTCGGCGACGGCACGATCCTGTCGTCGCGCGCGGTGGTATTGGCGACGGGCACCTTCCTCGGCGGACGGCTTTTCCGGGGGGATGAGCGGCATCTGGGCGGCCGGATCGGCGAGCGTGCCGCGACCCGCATGGCCGAGCAGTTGCGCGCATTGGGCCTGCCGATGGCGCGGATGAAGACCGGCACGCCGCCGCGTCTCGACGGGCGAACGATCGACTGGGCGAGGCTCGACGAGCAGCATTCAGACGCGGACCCCTGGACCATGTCGCCGATGACGGCGGCACGGCCCCTGCCGCAAATCGCCTGTGCGATCACCCGGACGACCGAGCAAACCCATGCGATCATCGCGGCGGCCTTCCATCGCTCGCCGCTATTCACCGGTGCGATCGAGGCGAACGGCCCGCGCTACTGTCCGTCGATCGAAGACAAGATCAAGCGTTTTGCCGATCGCGACAGTCACCAGATCTTCCTCGAACCCGAGGGGTTGGACGATCCCCTGATCTACCCCAACGGCCTCTCGACGTCGCTGCCCACCGATGTGCAGACGGCGATGATCGCCTCGATGCCCGGGCTGGAGCGGGCGGTCATCACGCTTCCGGGCTATGCGGTCGAGTATGACCATATCGACCCGCGCGCGCTGGACGCCCGGCTCGCGCTGGGGGCGTTGGCGGGGGTGTTCTGCGCAGGCCAGATCAACGGCACAACCGGCTATGAAGAGGCGGCGGGGCAGGGGCTGATCGCCGGGCTCAACGCGGCGGCGCACGCCTGTGACCTGTCGCCGGTGATACTCGATCGCGCGTCGAGCTATCTCGGGGTGATGATCGACGACCTGGTGCTGCAGGGCGTGACCGAGCCTTATCGGATGCTGACCGCGCGCGCCGAATATCGACTGTCATTGCGCGCCGACAATGCGGAGACGCGGCTCGGCGACCTGGCCGAGGCGGCGGACTGCCTGTCGCCCGAACGACTGGCGCATCGGCGGCGACGGCAGGCACAGCAACAGGTGTTGCGCGAGCGGTTGGCGGTGGAGCGCACGGCCTCCGATCTCGCGCGCCGCGGTGCCGCCATCGCGCAGGACGGTTCGCGGCGTTCGGCCTATGCCTGGCTGCGCTTCGATGGCGTCACGCTGGCGCATGTCGCTCCGCAAGCGGCGGAGGGATGCGATCCGGCCGTCGTGGCGGAGACGCTGGAGGACGCCCGCTACGCGCCCTATGTCGAGCGACAGGCGGAAGAAGTGGCACGGCTCCGCGCCGACGAGCAGATTCTCTTGTCGCCCGCGCTCGACTATCGGGCGATCCCTGGCCTGTCGCAGGAGATGATCGACCGGCTCAGTCTGGCGCGCCCCGCCACACTGGCAGCCGCGTCGCGGATCCGGGGCATCACGCCCGCCGCATTATCGGCGGTACTTCTCCACGCGCGAAAGATGGCGGCATGACCGAAGAACAGGCTCGCGACTGGGTGGTGGAGCGCTTCGGCCAGGAGGCGGCCGAACGTATCGATCTTTTCCTGAATCTGGTGGTTGTCGAGAACGACCAGCAGAATCTCGTCGCACCGTCCACCATTCCCACCATCTGGTCACGGCACGCGCTCGATTCGGTCCAACTCGTCCCCCTGGCCGATCGTGCGGATGGGCAGTGGGTCGATATCGGCACGGGCGGTGGTTTTCCGGGGCTGGTCGTCGCACTCGTCTGGCCGGGCAGGATGGCACTGGTCGAGCCGCGCAGGCGGAGAGCCGATTTTCTTCGCGAGTGCGCCGAGCAGCTTGGCGTCGCCGACCGCGTGACGGTCCATGCTTCCAAGATCGAGGCGGTCCAGGTGAAGGCCGACATTATTTCTGCTCGCGCGGTGGCGACAGTCGAAAATCTTTTGCGTGCGGCGGCGCATTGCGGCAAACCCGATACGCGGTGGCTGCTACCGCGCGGTCGCCTGGACGAGCGCGAGATCAGGACGCTCAAGCAGCAATGGCGTTTCGTGTTTCACGTGGAACATAGCATCACCTCGGCGGAGTCGTCGATCGTGATCCTCGACCGAGTAGGGGCCCGATGATCTGCGTTGCCATCGCGAACCAGAAGGGTGGGGTGGGCAAGACCACCAGCGCCATCAATCTCGCCACGGCACTGTCGGCGACCGGCCTGAACGTGCTGCTGATCGACCTCGATCCGCAGGGTAACGCCTCGACGGGTCTTGGTATCTCCAACAGCCAGCGGATGTTTTCCAGCTATCATGTGCTGCTGGGTGAGGCGCGGATCGACGATGCGGTCGTCCATACGCAGGTCCCGCGCCTTGACGTCGTGCCCGCCACGGTCGACCTGTCGGGCGCCGAACTGGAACTGGTCGATTTCGAGAACCGGACCCACCGTCTCGATCAGGCGATGCGACGCTCGCAGGGCAATTGGGACATCGTCCTGATCGATTGCCCGCCGTCGCTGGGCTTGCTGACCATCAACGCGATGGTCGCGTCCGATTCGCTGTTCGTGCCGCTGCAATGTGAGTTTTTCGCGCTTGAGGGGCTGTCGCAATTGCTGACCACGGTCGAGCGGATACGCGCGCGGTTCAATCCGGGGCTGGCGATCCTGGGCGTGGCTTTGACGATGTACGACCGGCGCAACCGGCTGACCGACCAGGTGTCGGCGGATGTGCGCGCGGTCCTGGGGGGTGTGGTGTTCGATACGGTGATTCCGCGCAATGTCCGGCTTTCGGAAGCGCCTAGCCATGGCCTGCCCGCGTTGATCTACGATCATCGCTGCGTCGGCAGCCAGGCCTATATCGCGCTGGCACGCGAGCTGATCGCGCGTCTGCCGTTGGGAACGCAGCCCGGGGCGGCGGCGGCATGAGCGGCGAGATGACCACCAAGCGCCCGCGTCCGGGCCTGGGGCGCGGGCTCAACGCGCTGCTCGGCGATATGGCACGGGAGACGCCGATCCGGCCGGGTGACCAGCCGGTATCGGGCGGCGTGCGGATGCTGCCCGTCGGATCGCTGTCGCCGCACCCCGACCAGCCGCGCCGTCATTTCGAGGAAGCCGCGCTCGACGAACTCGCCGCTTCGATCGCGGCGCGTGGGCTGATCCAGCCGATCGTCGTTCGCCCACACGGCAAGGACTATCAGATCGTCGCGGGCGAGCGCCGCTGGCGCGCGGCGCAACGCGCGCGGCTGCACGAGGTGCCGGTCGTCGTCCGGGACTTTGACGACGCCCAGACGCTCGAAGTCGCGCTGATCGAGAATATCCAGCGCCAGGACCTGAACGCGATCGAAGAGGCGCAGGCCTATCAACGTCTGGCGGGTGAATTCGGCCATACCCAGGAGGCGCTGGCCAAGATCGTCCACAAGTCGCGCAGCCATGTCGCCAATCTGCTCCGCCTGCTCGAGCTGCCCGATACGGTGCAGTCGCAGGTCGTCAGCGGCGCCTTGTCGATGGGCCATGCCCGCGCCTTGCTTGGTGCCGACGAGGTCGAGGCGCTGGCGGATCAGGTGATCGCGCGCGGGCTGAGCGTGCGCGAAACCGAGAAGCTGACCCGCGAAGCCAAGGGTGGCGGGCGCAAGGGCGCTGGCGGGGACAAGGCGCCACGGCCCTTGGGGCAGGACGCGGCCGATGCCGATCTCGCGGCGCTGGAGGGGCAGCTCGCCGACCTGTTGGGGCTGTCGGTACGGATCGCGCATGGCGAGAAGGGGGGGACGATCACCCTCAGCTATTCGACGCTCGATCAGCTCGACATGGTGTGCCAGCGGCTGACCGGTGAGGGAATTTGAAAGCGGGACGCCGGTCTGTTTCGCGGACGGGCGCAACTCGTATTTGATTTTTGAGGTGGGCGAGGGCGTGGGCTTCGGCTTCGCCCAGCTTCACAGGGTTTGGGATAGGCCTCGTCGGCCGCTCAGGAAAAGCTTCGCCGCATCGCGCCGAAGGCCAAGCCCAGGGGAATCAGCCCCGCCGCGCGATGCCCTGTGCGATGATCGTCGCTTCCGCCTCGGCCAACACCGCACCGGCATTGCCCGGTGCCATCACCGCGCGTTCGGCCGCCCGGATCCTGGCCAGTGCCCGTGCCAGCATGGCGGGTGTCCAGCGTCGAAGCGCTCGTGCCGTGCGCGCCTCGTCGCGGAAGAAGACGCGGTGCCGCTTCATCACCGCTTCGACCGGCTCGCCGGTATCGATATCGGCCCGCATCTCGGCCAGTGCCACCAGCCGCCGGGCAAGCGCGCGCAGCCAGGGGATGGGCGACGCACCGCCCTCATCGAGCAACGCCAATTCGCCGCCAAGATCGCCGACTCGTCCCTCGACCACGGCCTCGACCGCGTCGCTCATCTCGACTTCGCCCAGATCGGCGCCGATCGCATCCAGCGCCGCATGGTCGACCTCGCGCGGCCGATCGGGTGCGGCGTCGAGGAACAGCGCCAGCTTTTCGAGCTCGCGCGTCATCACCGAACGGTCGGCGGCGGCGGCCTCGACCAGCCGGGCCGGAACGCCCGCCGCCAGGCGCAGGCCCATCTCGCCCCCGATCGTCACCGCCAGACGCTCGGCATCCGCCGCAGTGGGCGCATAGCAGCCGAACGCCATCGCACGGGGCGAATCGAGCGCCAATTTGACGATCTTGGCGGTCGTCTTGACCGACGGCGCGATGGCGACCACCGGATTGCCCGCCGAGTCGGCCTCCAGCAGCGCCGTGAACGCCGCCAAGCCCTCTTCGCCGACGCTGCCGATGCGAATATGCCGGGGGCCACCGAATAGCGACATGGAGGCCGCTTCGTCGGTCAGACGCGCGGGATCGCTCTTCAGCGTTGCCGAATCGAGATCGATCCGCTCGGCATCCTGCCCCATCGCGGTGGCCAGCAGACGCGCCAGCTCGCTCGCTCCCGCTTCGTCGGGACCGTGAAGCAGATAGAGACGGATATCGCCGGACGGACGGCCTAGCGCCTGGCGGATCTGATTGGCATTGGCCTTCACGGCCGGGCGGGCGCCATCGATTCGCCGGGCCGTGACCGGGCATAGGTGGCGAGCCGGGCGACGATCTCATCGGCCACGATCACCGACAGGCGCTCCAAGGCGGTGTTCTCGGCGGCGATGGTCGCATATTCGGAACGAACGACGTCGATCCCGGCATCCGAACCCGCCGTGGAGTCGACCAGCACGGCGTTGCTGGTCTGGTCGACCAGCTGGTAGCGTGCGCGCAGGATACGACGTTCGCGGACGACCGAATCGTCGCGCCGCACGCCAAGGCCGCGAATCTGGTCGTCCAGCTTCACGTCGAGACGATAGCGCGCACCGCCCTTGCCGCCGCCGAGCCGATCGTTGAGCGCATTGGCCATCAGCCAACCCGCCTTCCCCTGGATCGGCGCGACCTCGATCTGCGTCAGCGCGTTCGCCACCGGACCCGAACCGCCCCCCGCATAAAGGGGGTGCAGTCCGCAACCGGACAGGCCCAGCGTCAGGGCGAGACCCGCGACGAGCAAGGGGAGGGGGCGGGTCATGCGACGATGTTCACCAGACGGTCGGGCACCACGATCACCTTCTTCGGAGTAGCGCCATCGAGCGCGCGGACGATCTTGTCCGAGGCCAGCGCGGTCGCTTCGAGCACATCCTTGGGGCTGCCCTTGGCGATGGTCAGCGTATCGCGCAGCTTGCCGTTGACCTGCACCGCGACGGTGACCTCGTCCTCGACCAGCTGGCTCTCGTCGACCATCGGCCAGGCTGCGTCGGCGATCAGGCCGTCCTGACCCATCCCTGCCCAAGCTTCCTCGGCCAGATGCGGGACCATCGGCGCGACCAGCAACATGGTGGTGCGGATCGCCTCGTTTCGGGCGGCGGAAGGCTTGGCCTTTTCGATGGCGTTGACCAGCTCGTACAGCTTGGCGACGGCCTTGTTGAACGCCAGCGCCTCGATGTCCGCCGCGACGCCCGCGATGGTCTGGTGCAGCTTGCGCGAGAGCGGCTTGTCCTCGCCCTCGGCCGCTTCAGACGCGTCGAACAGGCGCCACAAGCGCTGGACGAAGCGCCACGAACCCTCGATTCCCGCTTCCGACCAGGGCAGGTCGCGCTCGGGCGGGCTGTCGGACAGCATGAACCAGCGCACCGCGTCCGCACCATATTGATCCACGATGGGCTCGGGATCGACGGTGTTCTTCTTGGACTTGGACATCTTCTCGACACGGCCGACGGTGATCGGCTGACCGGTCGCGATCTCGACGCCATCGCGGATCTCGCCGGGGGCGAGCCAGCGGCCGTCCGAGGATTTGTAGCTCTCGTGCGTGACCATGCCTTGCGTGAACAGACCCGCAAAGGGCTCCGCCACGTCGATCAGGCCGATATGCTTCAACGCGCGCGTCCAGAAGCGGGCGTAGAGCAGGTGCAGGATCGCATGTTCGACGCCGCCGATATACTGGCCGACGGGCAGCCACTGCTTCACCACCTCGGGATCGAATGGGCGATCCCTGGGCTGGCTGGCGAAGCGGATGAAATACCAGGACGAATCGACGAAGGTGTCGAGCGTGTCGGTCTCGCGCCGGGCGGGCTTGCCGCAGGACGGGCAGTCGACATGCTTCCACGTCGCATGACGGTCGAGCGGATTGCCCGGCACGTCGAAGGTCACGTCATCAGGCAGGGTGACCGGCAACTGGTCCTTGGGCACCGGCACCGCGCCACAGCTCTCGCAGTGGATGATCGGGATCGGCGTGCCCCAGTAACGCTGGCGGCTGACGCCCCAGTCGCGCAGGCGGTACACGGTCTGGCCCTGGCCCCAGCCTTCCCCCTCGGCGCGCGCGATGACGGCGGCCTTGGCGGCCTCCACGTCCATGCCGTCGAGCGGGCCGGAGTTCACCAGACGGCCGCTGCCCGTATAGGCGGTGTCGCCCTCGAACACCGGGTCGGTCACTTCGCCATCGGCGACGACGCGGGTGACGGAGAGGCCGTATTTGCGCGCGAAATCCAGGTCGCGCTGGTCATGCGCCGGCACGCCCATGACGGCGCCGGTGCCGTAATCCATCAGCACGAAGTTCGCGATATAGACGGGGAGCGTGATGCTCCCGTCCATCGGATGCTGCATCCGGTAGCCGGTGTCGAAGCCGAGCTTCTCCTGCGTCTCCAGTTCGGCGGCGGTGGTGCCGCCCGCCTTGCAGCGTTTGATGAAGGCAGCGGCGTCCGCGTTCGACTCGGCCAGTTCGCGAGCGATCGGATGATCCGCCGCGATCGCGACGAAGCTCGCCCCGAAAATCGTGTCCGGGCGGGTCGAATAGACCTCGATCGGGGTCGCGAAGGGCGCGACGGGGGCGAAGCGGAACTGAAGGCCCTTGCTGCGGCCGATCCAGTTCTCCTGCATCAGCTTCACCTTGTCGGGCCAATGCTCGAGCGTGGTCAGACCCTCCAGCAGCTCGTCGGCGAAGTCGGTGATCTTCAGGAACCACTGGTTCAGCTTGCGCTTCTCGACCAGCGCGCCCGAGCGCCAGCCGCGCCCGTCGATCACCTGCTCATTGGCCAGCACGGTCATGTCGACCGGGTCCCAGTTGACCGCCGATTCCTTCCGGTAAACCAGTCCGCCCGCGTACAGGTCGAGGAACAGCGCCTGCTCATGCCCGTAATAATCGGGCTCGCAGGTCGCGATTTCGCGCGTCCAGTCGAGCGCGAAGCCCAGCCGCTTCAACTGCGCCTTCATCGTCGCGATATTGTCGCGGGTCCAGCCGCCCGGATGGACGCCCTTTTCCATCGCGGCGTTTTCGGCGGGCATCCCGAACGCGTCCCAGCCCATCGGGTGGAGCACCTCATGCCCGATCATCCGGCGATAGCGCGCCAGCACGTCGCCCATCGTATAGTTGCGGACATGCCCCATATGGATGCGCCCCGAAGGATAGGGAAACATCTCAAGGACATAGCTGCGCAGCTTGGTGCTGTGATCGTCGGCGGCGAAGGTGCGCCGCTCCTCCCAGATCCGCTGCCAGGTCGAATCCGATTTCAGGGCGTTGAAACGCGAGGCCATGTGTCTCGTCTTTATCCGTTCGTGATCGAGGCGCGGCGCAGGTCGCGCGCCTTGGTGAGGATGATGTCTTCCAGCTTCTGGATCGTCGCGGCCTGAACCGGTGCCTCGACCCACTGGCCGCCGCGATTCACTTCACGCAGCGCGGTCACGCGCAGGGCGTCGGCGCGCAGATCCTGGTCGAGGATCGTGACGGTCACCTTCATCCGCTCGGTCGGGATCTGCGGATTGACGTACCAGTCGGTGACGATCACGCCGCCGTTGGAGTCGGTCTCGGCCAGCGGCATGAAGCTGAGCGTATCGAGGCTGGCGCGCCAGAGATAGGAGTTCACGCCGATCGTCGTCACCTTCGACGCGGCCATGTCGCCCTGGGGGCGGGCCTTCTTGCTGGCGCAGCCGCCGAGCGACAGGGCGGCGATAACCGCGAACGCGGTGGCGGAACGGCGAAGCATCGGCATTATCCTGACTGGCAATAAGGGTTGCCTATCGCCTCTACAGGGGTGCCGACACCCCGGCAAGCATTCCGGCATATGCGCCGGATAGAGGGAATCTGTGGAAGATGCGCAACACTCGGACAAGATTCGCCGATGGCTGCGTAACAATGGGATCGCTCACGACGGATTCCATGTTAGAGGCCATGTATCAAAGAGGTCTCATAAAAGGGGTGGACCGTGTCGTTCGGGCGTGTCGTGATCGGAATCGCAATCGGGGCGCTTGCCGCCACGACGGCGATGGTCGCGCCCGCGATCGGTGCGGTGGACCAGAATGGTCGCATTCCCAAGCGCAGCCTTAGCCTGATGGGACGCGGTGGGTTCACGCCAGCGGCGGCCGATCCGCGACTCGCGGCGATCTTCGCGCGCAGCGGCCTGGATGCGGGCGACCTGCGCTTTACCCCCGCCGAAAGCCAGCGGGGCGCCAGTCATCCGGTCACCGTCGCGGTTCGCGCGCGGACGAGCCGCACCAATGACGAGCGGCTTGCCGCCAACACCGCGCCGGTCGTCGGGCTGGCACCGATTTCCTATAATCTGGGTGTCGCGGTGGGCTGGAAGCGTCTGGCCGTGTCGGGTGACATGGCGCGTGTCGATCTGGCGGGCCTGCCGGGCAGTCGCGAGACGGCCGATGTTGCGGTCAGCTATACCGCGAATCGCTTCACCGGGCGGGTCAAGGCTTCGAGCGATCGACCGATCGAGGGTGTGACCAAGCTGGTCGACATGCCGTCCAGCTATTCGCTCGACATGAGCAGCTCCTACTCGCTGACCCGCAACCTCGATGTGACGGCGGGCGTGCGTTACCGTTCGGACCGCGAGCGTCTGGCGCGACTCGACGACGATCGCCGCAACAGCCAGGCGGTCTATCTGGGCACGGCCTTCCGCTTCTGATCCTCGCCGCTTCGTGGCGCATAGTGAGCGGGTCCATCCCTCACGGGCTCGTTTCCGCCATCACGATTTTGCCCCGCATCCTGCCGGTCAAACGCCGGGCGGGGGGAACGGTTGGATTTGACGGATAGGTTTTGCCGTCGAAGCGCAGCCGGACTTGATAGCCCGGCACGATGCCACCGCCAGCGACCCCTACGCTCAGATCATGCCAACCATGTGAGACGTCAGCCAGCACGGCGACAGGTGGGCGGCTGACCGTGATGTGGGACACCACGCGGTAACGGGAAGCATCGAGCAACAGGACATAAAGTTCGCACCCCCCCGAACCGCACAAATCGGCTTGCCCGCCGCCATCCTTCGTGGCCATCGCGTAGACGAGCGCTTCGGGTCGACCATCGCCGTTCAGATCGGTCAACGCATCGTCGTAGCGAACCAGACCCATGTCGCGGATGAAGGCGGCGAGCCCCGCTGGAGCAGGTGCCTGCGCAGTGGCGGCCATGAGTAGTAACGAAACCATCATCGTCCCGTCTCCACATCGGTTCGAGTAAGCCAGGCATCGATCGCGGCCCAGCCTTGGAATCTCCCGCGCAACCGTCGAAAGCGCTGCGCATTCATCCCGCCCAGGGCGATGCGCGGCAGGCCGAGCCCGCGGCCGATCCGGCTCGCGCGCTCGGGGCCAAGGCTCGGCGCACCGGGATGCGAGCGTGTCGGGAAGATCGGCGACACGAACAGCAATTCGGCTCCGGCGCGCCGCCCGGCCAGGGCCTCGACCGGGCTGTGCGCGGGCCAGCTCCGCAAACCGTTCGTCCGTCCGCGCTTGTGCACACCGTCGCCCGGCAAGCCTCCTCCGGCGACCAACAGGACCAGCCGCCGTGCGCGCGCGATCCGCCAGACCCGGCGGTGGATCGCCCGGCGCTCGGCCGGAGGCGTCGCGTGATGGCGGAACACCACCCCCGATCCGGGTGGCAGCGCCCGTAACGCCGTCCACAGCCCATCCCCCAGCCGTTCGTCGGTCATCAGCCATGTCACGGGGTATCGGTCGGCCATCCGCGCGACTATAGCGCCGGGCATGACCGACGACAGCGTTTCCCGCCTTGCAACCATCTCCGACCAGCTCCGCCGCGCCGCCAGTCTGGGGGATCATGCCGCCCCGACGCTGATCGCGGTGTCGAAGACGCATGATGCCGACACGATCCGCCCGCTGCTCGATGCCGGGCACCGCGTGTTCGGCGAGAATCGCGTGCAGGAGGCGGCGGGCAAATGGCCCGCGCTGATCGAGGCCTATCCGGGTGTCGAACTCCACCTGATCGGCCAGTTGCAGTCGAACAAGGCCGCCGACGCGGTCGCGCTGTTCGATGCGATCCACACCGTCGACCGTCCCTCGCTGATCGCCGCGTTGGGCGAGGCGATGGCGAAGAGCGGCAGGCGACCAGACTGCTTCCTGCAGGTCAATATCGGCGAGGAGGAGCAGAAGGGCGGCTGCGCCATCGCCGAGACGCCCGCGATGCTGGAGGCGGCGCGCGCCGCCGGATTACCGATCGTCGGACTGATGGCGATTCCGCCCCACGGGGTCGACGCCGCGCCCTATTTCGCGCTGCTCGCCAAGATGGCTCGCGAACTGGGCCTCGAAAAGCTCAGCATGGGCATGTCCGAGGATTATGAAGTCGCCGCGATGCTGGGGGCCAGCCATGTCCGGGTCGGCAGCGCGCTGTTCGGAGCGCGCGGATGAGCCGCTTCGCCGCATTATTGTTCGATTTCGACGGTGTCCTGATCGACAGCGAATATGAGGGCAATCGCCATCTTGCCGAATGGCTGACCGCCAATGGCCATCCGCATACGCCGGAGGAGGCGATGCACCATTATATGGGGCTGGCGGGCAAGGATTTCGTCACCACGATCGAAGCGCGGATCGGGCACACGCTGCCCGAGCATTTCTATGCCGCGCGCCGCGACGAGGATGCCCGCGCGATGGAGGAGGGTGTCGCGGCGATCGAAGGGGCGGTCGATTTCGTCCGTTCGTTGCCCGCCGATTTCCCCAAGGCCGTGGTGTCGTCGAGTCCGACCGTCTGGCTCGATCGGCATCTGCGTCATCTGGGACTGCGCGAGGCGTTCGGCGACCATGTCTATAGCGGACGCGAGCATGTCGCGCGCGGCAAGCCCGCGCCGGACCTGTACCTGTTCGCGGCGGAGCGGCTGGGCGTCGCGATCGCGGATTGCGCGATCCTGGAGGATTCCCCCGTCGGCGCGACCGGCGCGGTGGCGAGCGGCGGCCATGTCATCGGCATGTGCATGGGCACCCATTGCGCGGTCGGGCATGACCAGCGCTTGCGGGAGATCGGGGTCGCCGCGATCGCGCAGGATTATGAGGATGTACGGCGCGAATTGGGGTTTTGATGTAGCTTGCCCGCATCCGCCCTCCGCTCGCGGGCTTATAGCTGATGCCCGGTCCGGTCGCGCTTGGTGGCCAGATAACGCTCGTTATGCGGATTGGGCGGCAGGCTGTGCGCGACCCATTCGATCACCTGTACCCCCGCGGCGTCCAACCCCGCAACCTTGGCCGGATTGTTGGTCAGCAACCGCACCCGGTCCTGCCCCAGCAACCGCAGCATCCGCGCCGCCACGCCGAAATCGCGCGCATCGATCGCGAAGCCCAGTCGGGTGTTGGCGTCGACCGTGTCGAACCCCTGATCCTGAAGCTGATAGGCGCGCAGCTTGTTGACCAGCCCGATTCCGCGCCCCTCCTGCCGCAGATAGAGCAATATGCCCCAGCCCGATTTGGCGATGGCGTGGATCGCGGCATGCAATTGCGGGCCGCAATCGCATTTCAGGCTGCCGAGCACATCGCCGGTCAGGCATTCGCTGTGCAGGCGAACCAGCGGCGGGTGTCCGTCCGGCTGGCCGATGAGCAGCGCGACATGCTCGCCCGCCGCATGGGGGGAGCGGAAGGCGACGATCTCGGCATCCTCCGCGCCCGCGACGGGCAGGCGCGCGCGCGTGGCGATGGCGAGCGCTTCGGCATCTTCGTGCGCGGCGATATCGGCGAGGCTGATCTCCGCCTCGACCCCGTCGCCGCCGACGAAGAAGGCAGGCAGCATCCCCGCGATCCGCGCGAACCGGATCGCCGCCGCCGCGATGGCCGGGTCGGGCAGGGGCAGCGCGCGAAACGGGCCCTTCAGCGGGGTCGCGAGATCGAATTGCGGATCGGCGAGCGCGGTCGCGGCGGCAAAGTCGATCCACGGCGCGCGCTCGACCAGCACGGCGGCATCGGGGTCGGCGGCCTCCGCTTGATTGGTCAACTTCAGCGTCGCGGCGCGTCCCGCCGAAATGAGAACGGGCGCCCGGCCCTCGGGATCGAAGGCGGACAGGCGCAACGGGTCGGCCGTCTCGACCGCGAGCAGCGCCTGTCCCTCAATCGCGATCGGCCAGCCCCGGCGCAGCGCATCGATCGCGCGCGCGGCGGCCTTGGCATCGGTGCTCAAAAATCGAATTCCGTCATGATCGGGATATGGTCGGACGGCTTGAGCCAGCTCCGGCACCCCTCGAACACCTGATGCGACACGGCCTTTGCCGCCACGTCCCGGGTCGCCCACATATGGTCGAGCCGCCGCCCGCGATCCGACGCCGCCCAATCCTTCGCGCGGTAGCTCCACCAGGTATAGAGCCGCTGCGGCGCGGGGATGAAGTGGCGGCCCAGATCGACCCAGTCGTTCGACGCCTGGAGCTTCGCCAGCGTCTCCACCTCGATCGGGGTATGACTGACCACGTCCAGCAACTGCTTGTGGCTCCACACGTCCGATTCGAGCGGCGCGATGTTGAAGTCGCCGGTCAGGATCGTCGGACAGTCGAGCTTGCCCGACCAGTCGATCATGCGGCCGAGGAAATCGAGCTTCTGCCCGAATTTCGGGTTCACCTCGCGGTCCGGCACGTCGCCGCCGGCGGGGATATAGACATTCTCCAGCCGCACGCCGTTCGGCAGTCGGATGCCGACATGCCGCGCCTCGGCATTGGCCTGCCAGTCCAGGCGGTCGTCCTCGGTGATGGGCACGCGGGCCACGATGGCGACGCCGTGGTGCATACGCTGGCCATGGATGATGATGTGGTCGTAACCCAGCGACCGGAACAGGTCGAAGGGGAAGTCGTCATCGACGACCTTCGTCTCCTGCAGGCACAAGATGTCGGGCGCGGCATCCTTCAGGAATTGCTCGACGATGGCGGCGCGGAACCGCACCGAGTTGATGTTCCAGGAGGCGATTTTCACGGCTGCCGATGTAGCGGCGGGGCGGGGGGGAGACAAGATTGTGCGGCCCCGCAATTCCAGACCCGCAAGGGGCGGAATGGAGGGGATGGAAAAAGGAAAGGCCCTCGCTCCGGGGGCATGGAACGAGGGCCGACCTAGCGTTCGTCACGCAGGCGGGATGAGGGTGCTCATTCGAGCAACAGGGGGGAATCTCGAAGACCCCTCAACCGCAGCGCCTTGATAGGGCAGCGAACCTGTCGCCCGGATGAATGAAACGGCTCGCCACCGTTCAGTTTCGCGTCGGCGCCCTCCGCGGATCGTTGAATCGGAACGCCTTGTCGTCCACGGGCACACCGAATCGCTGATTGGACAGGCGAATCGTCGTGCGGTTGTTCTGGCTGTCGAGCGCGACCCAGCCCTGCATCATCAATCCGCCGGGCGCGGACGCATCGCGTGCGAAGACCAGCGTGATCTTGCCATATTCGGGATGCTTGGGATCGTTCGCCTCGACCGAGAGCAGACGCGGATCGGCGCTCGGCACGACCTTGGCATAGCGGCCGATGTCGCGGCTGGGGTCGAGCAGCACGCCCAGCGGCGAGTTCTTGATCGGCCAGCGCTGCTTCTGCCCGACCGAATAGTCGAGGAACCACAGGCTGCCACCGTCCGCGACGATCAGCAGCGGCACGCCCTTTTCATACTGGAAGCGGATCTTGCCCGGCTTCTTCATGGTCAGCGTGCCGGTCAGGACTTTCCCCGCCCGGTCGGTCTGGGTGAAGTCGGCGGTCATCGTCTGCACCGATTGCAGGTGGCGCTGCACCGCCGCCAGGTCGCCACCGGTCTGCGCGGCGGCGGGGACGGGGGCGGCGACCAGTGCCATGGCGGTCGGCGCCATCAGGGCGGACGCCACAATCGAACGGATCATATCAAACTCCTTTGGCGCACCCGTCCTGCGCGGAAGCGATTGAACGGGTCGTGAATCGGGGGGCTCACAGGATGAACGCGGCCTTCATCCCCAATATGGTGACGTCGTCGGCCTGCGAATAGCCGCCGGGATGGTGGACGAACTGGATATTGGGTCGCATCTCCAGCCATTCGACGGGGTGGATGCTGTAATAGACTTCCGCCGCATATTCCGATCCCTGCACCGCCGGGCGGCGGGGATCGAGCCGCTCTCCCTCGGCGACGCGGCCGTTCACATGCGTGCGCGCGACACCGATGCCCAGCACGTCGCCGGGCACGGCGGGAACCAGCCCCTTGTAGAACAGCCCGGCGGCGACCTGATTGTCGGTGACGCTGGTCGCGCGGTCGGCCTGGGTCGCGTTCACGAAGACGCTGAGCCCGTTCTCCGCCTTGCCGTCCCTGGTCTCGCCGGTAAGCTGTTGCTGCATGTTGACGTAGACGCCGTAGCGGCTGCTGCGCTCGAGCGGGGCGAGTCCGGTGATCGCCACGGGTCTGCGGTTGATGTCGAGGAACACGTCCGCCGCATCCGCCGTCGCGACCCAACCGCCCAGCTTGTACGATCCGATCCGCCCCGAACCGGCATTGTTGATCCAGCCGATCTCTGCGGGAACGAGCACGCCGGTCGCACCCTTGAAATGGCCTATGAAGAAATCGGTATCGAGGTTGCGCGGGTTGATCTCGTAGACCGCCCCCTGGACATACAGGTCGTCGCGCGGTTCGTAGCGCAGCCGCGCCCCCCACTGGCTGATCGGCCAGTTCTGCCAGGCATCGCCGACGAGATTGCCCGGCTGCGCGCCGCAGAAGCTCAGATTCATGAAATGGCAGGAGAAGATCGCGAAATCCTCGCCCGGATTGGTGCGGCCCAGCTTCAGCTCGAACCGGTCGCCCAGCCGCTGCTCATACCAGAACTGGGTCAGGCGCAGCGTCTGGCCGCGGCCGTAGACCTCCTGTACCTGCTGCAGCGTGCCGAGCGCGGCGTCATCGCTGAGGTTGCGGCCGCGCCGATAGGTGAGGGTGGCCTGGAACGCGCCGCCCTTGAGCCCGAGGACCTTCTCCAGATCGAACAGCGCGCCAGCATCGAACTGCCCCGTCTCGCGAATCAATGTCTTGCGCCCGCCGGTCAGGTTGGCCGCGGTCTCCGACGCGTAGCGCGCGGTGACGGTGATGCCGCGATCGTTGAGGCGGGTGCGGATCTCGTGCCAGTCGCCGATGATCCCCGGCGGCGGCGTCCGTCGGGTGTCCGCGGTGATCGCCGACGGCGCGCTGTCCGAGGGGCGGACGGGGCGGCGGCGCGTCGGGGGGCGTTGCGTATCGCCCTCCGCACTGGTCGGCGCGGCACGGGCGGCGGTGGGCACCGGATCGGTCGTCTGTTGCGGCGACAGGGGCGCGCCCAGCAGCAAGGGGGTCCAGCCCCAGATCATCGCCATTACCCAACCCCCCGTGTCCGATCGCTTGTCGTTGCGCGAGCCCAACGACCGGACGGGGAAAAGGTGCCGTAAACGTCAATCGATCCTCCTCCCCCAGCGGGGGAGGCGTGGATCAGCCCTGCTCCGCCGCGCGAACCTGGTCGATATAGTCGCCATAGCCTTGCGCCTCCATCTCCCCCAGCGGCACGAAGCGTAGCGAGGCGGAGTTGATGCAGTAGCGCAGCCCACCGCGATCGGGCGGGCCGTCGGGGAAAACATGGCCCAGATGGCTGTCGCCATGCGCCGAGCGGACCTCGGTGCGGATCATGCCATGGCTGGCGTCGCGCAGTTCGTTGACATGCGCGGGCTCGATCGGCCGGGTGAAGCTGGGCCAGCCGCAATGCGAATCGAACTTGTCGGCCGAGGCGAAGAGCGGCTCGCCCGAGACGATGTCGACATACAGGCCCGGCTCACGCGTGTTGAGATATTCGCCGGTGCCGGGACGCTCGGTGCCGCTCTGCTGGGTGACGTAGAATTGCTCGGGGGTCAGCCGCGACAGGGCTTCCTCGGTCTTGGCGTAACGGGGGTCGGCCATGGGGAACTCCTTCTCCGGGAAAATTCAGGCTTCGGCCGCGATCTGGCGCAGCGCCTGTTCGAACGCTTCGGGCGGCTGACCGCCCGAAATGAGGTAGCGATTGTCGATGACGATCGCGGGCACCGACTGGATGCCCTTGCCCTGCCATTGCCGCTCCGCCTCGCGCACCTCGTTCGCATGGCGGTCGGACGCCAGGATCGCGCGCGCCTCCGCCTCGGGAAGGCCTGCGCGGACGACCGCGCCGATCAGGATGTCGGGGTTCGAGATATCCTCGCCCCGCGTGAAATAGCTGTCGAACAGCGCGTGCTTCAATTCGGCCTGTCGCCCTTCGATCCCCGCCCAGTGGAGCAGGCGATGCGCGTCGAAGCTGTTGTAGATGCGCGCATCATCGCCCATCGCCATGGTGAAGCCGACCGCCGCCGCCCGTTCGCGGATCGTCGCGCGGTTGGCGGCGGACTGTTCGGGGCTCGCGCCATATTTGCGGCCGATATGCTCGACGATATTCTCACCCTCGGGCGCCATGGCGGGGTTGAGCTCAAACGGCTGGAAATGCAGGTCCGCCTCCACCGCGTCGCCCATCCGCTCGAGCGCGATCTCCAGGCCGCGCAGGCCGATGATGCACCAGGGGCAGGAGACGTCGGAGACGAAGTCGATACGGATCGGGCGAGACATGCGAAGTCCTGGATGATGCGGCCGTGCCGCCAGCGTCCCGCCTATGTGGGAGAGGGGCCGTCGCCCCGCAACCATCCCCGCTACCAGCGGATACGCACCCAGTCTTCGCGATCCACGGGCGAGGACGGGCGGGGATAGACGGTACGGACGGCGGCCGGATCGCCCATGTCGGATGCGATCGCGCCTTCAAGTGCCGGGCCCAGCGCCGGCCGGAAGTCGCATCGCCCACCCTGCGCGCGCGGGAAGCGGCCGTCCGCCGATGGATCGATGATAAGCCGGTTCGTCTCCGTGCAGAGGGTCATCGCGTTTCTCCCACCATCGTCCTGGCCGGACGCGACGATCCGGACCATCCGGGGAAAACCCGGTCGCGACAGTCGGATAGCGTTGGAACGCATCATCATGGTGACGGCTTTTGCCGGGACATGCTTTGCCAGACGCGGGCGCGGCGGATAGCGTCCTTCGCGTCCATTCGAGAGGGATTTGCCAGAATGACCCGTACAGTCCTCGTCACCGGCGCGACCGCCGGAATCGGTGCCGCGACGGCGCGTGCCTTCGTCGCCAGCGGCTGGCGGGTGATCGGCACCGGCCGCCGCGCCGACCGGCTGGAGGCGCTGGCCGGGGAGCTGGGCGGGGCGTTCCACCCGCTCGTCTTCGACATCACCGATGAGGACGCGCTCGACGCCGCGCTGGCGGGACTGCCGTCGGATTTTGCCGCGATCGACCTGCTCATCAACAATGCCGGGCTGGCGCTCGGCACAAAGCCCGCGCAGGACAGCGACCTGGCGCAGTGGCGCACGATGATCGCGACCAATATCGACGGCCTCATCACCATCACCCACCGGCTGCTTCCCCGCCTGATCGAGCGGCGCGGGGGGATCATCAACCTGTCGTCGGTCGCGGCCAACTATCCCTATAGCGGCGGCAACGTCTATGGTGGGACCAAGGCGTTCGTGAAGCAATTCTCGCTGAACCTGCGCGCCGACCTGCATGGCAAGGGCGTGCGCGTGACCTCGATCGAACCGGGCATGGTCGAAACCGAATTCACCACCATCCGCACCGGCGGCGACCAGGCGGCCTCGGACGCGCTCTATGCCGGGTCCGACCCGATGACCGGCGAGGACATCGCCGCGACGCTGCTCTGGGTCGCCGAACTGCCGCCGCATCTCAACATCAACCGGCTGGAACTGATGCCGGTCAGCCAGTCCTTCGCGGGTTTCCAGGTCGCGCGCGAGGGATAGACGGTCAGAGCGGTCGGTGCATGACCAATGCATCGACCGCGCCGTGCGCCGGGTGCCGGAACGCCTCTGGCACCCGGCCCACCGTCGCAAAGCCCAGCGCCGTCCACAGATGGACCGCGGCGGCATTGCTGCTCACGACGAAATTGAACTGCATCGCGGTGAACCCGCGCGCCCGCGCCTCATCGAAGGAATGCAGCGCCATCGCCCGCGCGACCCCTTTGCCACGCGCGGCGGCGGCGGTCGCATAGCCCGCATTGGCGACATGGCTCCCGCCACCCGCCTGATTGGCGCGGAGGTAATAGGTGCCCAGGATCGCGCCCTCCCGTTCGAGGACGAAACTCGCCCGGTCGCTCCCCATCCAATAGGCGATGGCCGCCGCCTCGCCCATGTCCCGGTCGAGCGCATAGGTCTCGCCCGCGCGGATCACGGGCAGGATGATCGCGGCGATGGCGGCTGCGTCTTGCGGTCGGGCGGGGCGAATCGACATGGCCGGGGTATAAAAAGCCATCGCGTCGTGATCCATCAGCGTGTCGGATGATCGACCGGGGCGATGCGGTCGACGTCGAGCAGGTCGAAGCCCGATCGGGTTCCCTCTACCGTCACCCGCTGGTTGCAATGCCGCTTGGCGGCTGACCAAGGCGCGTCGAATTGCCAAACCCCGCCGCCGTCGATTTCGAGCACATGACCGAACCGGGTCCGTCGCAGCGTGCCAGTGAGAACATGCCGGGTGCCTCGTGGCATCGCCCATCTCCCCGGAAGTCCGATGCGGTACGCCCCCGCTATGGACTTCCCACCTGATCCCTTGGTGATCGGGGAGTTAGTACACCGAAGTGACTCGGCCCTGCGGCCTTTGGGCGAGAAGCCTTGGACATACGCCACAGGCTCCCCGACCATAGGGTCAGGAAGTGTGACGCTGTTACGGTCAGCATCCACCGGTCACATCGGGGGTACTAATCCCCGGAAGCCATGCGTGCTGGCTACGCCCATGACTATGGAGCCGCACTCCGGGCATGGCAACGCTCCTCGCACCATCCCGGCGAAGGTAAGACGGACCATGCAAAGCCTGGTGAAGGGGGTGTCACCTTCCACAAGGGCAGTCCGGCTCTTGCGGCCGGCACAGCCAGTGCCACCGTTGGACCTGCCGCATTCCTTTACAGGAGAAGAACGGCGCTCCGACGCGACGCGATAGCGCGCTTTCGGTATCGGCTATGGGGACCGGGATATTTGCCATCACCGATGGCTTGGTCGCAAGTCTTTAAGAAGACTGGAGCGGGCGAAGGGATTCGAACCCTCGACCCCAACCTTGGCAAGGTTGTGCTCTACCCCTGAGCTACGCCCGCTCTGGCGTTCCGAACCGGCGAACCGGCTGGGGTGAGGCGCGCTAATAGATGTGGGTTTTCGAACCGGCAAGCACTTTTTTCAGAATTTTTCCGACTGGCGGCCGGGAATATAGAACATTACAAGAACATACATGGAGGAGCCCTTCGCCCTGATCGACCGTTTGCGCCGCGCCGCCGCCCTGGCGAGGGATGTGGGCGGCGACGACGCGGCCATGGCGGGGCCGGGTATCCCCCGATTGGATCGGGCACAACTTCATGAAATTCATGCGCTTTCTTCTGAGGAGGCGGCCAGCGGAGCGGGGTTCGCGATGGGGTGCGTGCTGGCGGTGGCGGCGCGACCGCTGCTGTGGCTGCGGACCGAATCCGCCGAGCGTGAGGGTGGGCGACTCCATGGGCCGGGGCTGGTCGCGATGGGGCTGGACCCCGCCGATCTGGTCGTGGTGGTGGTCGCCGACGATGCCGCATTGCTGCGCGCGGCGGCGGATGGCGCGCGCTGTCCGGGGCTGGGGACGGTGATCGCGGAGGGTTGGGGGGCGATGCGGGGCTATGACCTCACCGCCTCGCGCCGGTTGATGCTCTCGGCCGAAGCCTCGGGCGTGGTGATGATCCTGCTGCGTGTCGGCGGACAGGCGGTGCCGAGTGCGGCCGCGACCCGCTGGGCGGTCGCGTCCGCCCCGTCGCGCGCGCTGGCCGCCGATGCGCCGGGCGCCCCCGCCTATGACCTGGAATTGCTGCGCCGACGGGGAGGGCCCGCGGGCGCCCGGTGGCGTGTGGAGTGGAACCGTGACACGCAAAGCTTCGATCCCGCGCCGCTACCTGGCGCTCGTCTTCCCCTGGTTGCCGATCGAGCGGTTGCGGGCTCGCCGCCCGCATCTGTTCGTGGGACGCGATGAGGCGCCGATCGTCTTTGCCGAATCGGTGGGCGGCGCGATGCGGCTCGCCGCGCTCGACAGGGGGGCGGTGGCGGCGGGGTTGTCGGTCGGGCTGAGCCTCGCCGATGCGCGGGCGCGGGTGCCGGAGATCGAGGTGTATCCGCACGACCCCGCCGCCGATGCCGACTGGCTGGAACGGCTGGCCGAGGGCGCGCGGCGCTACAGCCCGGCGGTGGCGCTCGATCCGCCACAGGGGCTGGTGCTCGACAGCGCGGGCGCGGATCACCTGTTCGGCGGCGAGCGCGGGCTGGCCGAGGATATCGAGATGCGGATGGCGCGGCGCGGGATCACCGTGCGGCTGGCCTATGGCGACACGCCCGAGGCGGCGCGCGCGCTGGCGCGGCATGCGGGCGCACCCGCCCCGGACGAGCTGGGCGCGATCCGCCGCCTGTCCGTGGCCGCGCTGGAACTGGACGAGGATGCGACGGCGGCGCTGGTCGCGGCGGGGTTGAAGTCGGTCGGCGATGTGCTGGCGCGGCCGATGGCGACGATCGCGTCGCGCTTCGGGCGCGAGGCGACGACCGCGCTCAGGCGGCTGACCGGCGAGGAGGACAGCCCGCTGACCCCGCGCGTGGTGGCCGCGCCGATCGCGGTCGAGCGCCGCTTCGCCGAGCCGGTGGCCAGGACCGAGCATATGCTGGCGGTGCTGGAGGAACTGGCGGGTGAGGCAGCGCGGGCGCTGGAGGAGCGGCACGAGGGCGGAAGGCGCTGGGAGGCGCGACTGTTCCGCGCGGATGGCGAGGTGCAGAGCCTGCGCGTCGAGACGGGGCAGCCGACCCGCGATCCCGCCTTGCTGTCGCGGCTGTTCCGCGAGCGGATCGACGCGCTGGCCGATCCGCTGGATCCCGGATTCGGATACGACCTGATCCGGCTGGACGTGGGGCTGGCCGAGAAGCTGGACGCGGTGCAGTTGCGGCTGGAGGGGGGCGAGGCCAAGTCGGAGGCGGTGGCGGCGCTGATCGACCGGCTAGGCACGCGGCTGGGGCGTGAGCGGGTGCGGCGCATCCATCCGCGTGATAGCCATATCCCCGAACAGGCCGAATTGCTGCTGCCCGCGACTCAGGATGCGCCCTGCGCCGAATGGATCCGGCCCGAACCGGGCGAGCCGCCGATGCGGCCGATCCATCTGTTCGACCCGCCCCAGCCGATCGAATCGCTCGCCGCCGAGACGCCCGACGGACCGCCGGCGCGGTTTCGCTGGCGGCGGAAGATGCATGACGTGGCGCGGGCGGAAGGGCCGGAGCGGATCGCGGGCGAATGGTGGCGCCGCGCCGACATGGCCCCGCCGACGCGCGACTATTACCGGGTCGAGGATGTGCGCGGGCGGCGCTTCTGGATCTTCCGCCACGGCCTCTACAGCGAAACCGAGCGGCCGCGCTGGTATGTCCACGGGCTGTTCGCATGAGGGGGGATTGCCAAGATCCTCCCCGTGCCGGGGAGGATTAAATGCCCGATTTCGCCGAACTGGTCGCGGCGACCCATTATTCCTTCCTCGACGGGGCGAGTTCGGCGGAGGCGATGGTCCAGCGGGCGATCCTGTTGAAGCTGGGCGGAATTGGCATCGCCGATCGCAACACGGTCTCGGGGGTGGTGCGGGCGCATCGGGCGCTGCGCGAAATCCGCCAGAAGCTCGGCCAATGGATGCCCCCGTTCGAACTGGTCGTCGGGGCGCGGCTCGTCTTCGCCGACGGCACGCCGGACATCGTCGCCTATCCCATCGACCGGACGGGCTGGGGGCGGCTGACCCGCTTGCTGACACTGGGCAACAAGCGGGCGCGCAAGGGTGGCTGCATCCTGGGGCTGGGCGACCTGACGCGCCATGCCGAGGATATGCTACTGATCGTGCTCCCCATGTCGAGCGCGCGGCCTTGCGAGCCGATGACCGATGCGATGCTGCCCCCGCAGCGCGCCGATCCGGGGCTGGGGGCGACGCTGGATCGGCTGGTAAAGGTGGCGCCGGGGCGGGTGTGGCTGGGCATGACGATGCCGCGATCGGGGACGGACCGGCGGCGGTTGATGGCGCAGGCCGCGCTGGCCGAGGCGCGGGGCGTGCCCTTGCTCGCCACCACCGATGCGCTGTTCGCCGCGCCCGCCGACCGTCCGGTACAGGATATACTGACCTGTATCCGCGAGGGGCTGACCGTCCGAACCGGCGGGCGGCGGCTGGCCGCCAATGCCGAGCGGCACCTGAAGCCCGCGCCCGAGGTGGCGCGGCTGTTCGCCGACCGGCCGGAGGCCGTGGCGGCGAGTGTGGAAATCCTCGACCGGATCATGTTCCGGCTGGATCACCTGTCCTATGATTATCCGCATGAGGCGGTGCCAGAGGGGTGGGCGGCGCAGGACTGGCTCGAGGAACTGGTGCGGCGGGGGGCCGCCGAGCGCTTTCCCGATGGCGTGCCTGACAAGCTACGGACCACGCTGGCCGAGGAACTGACCCTTATCCGCGACTGCGACTATGCCCATTATTTCCTGACCGTGCATGACGTGGTGCGGTTCGCGCGCAGTCGGCCGCAGCCCATTCTCTGTCAGGGGCGGGGATCGGCGGCCAATTCGGCGGTCTGCTGGATATTGGGCGTCACCTCGGTCGATCCGACCAAGCACGACCTGCTCTTCTCCCGCTTCGTGTCGACCGAGCGCAAGGAGCCGCCCGATATCGACATCGATTTCGAGCATGAGCGGCGCGAGGAGGTGATCCAGTATATCTATGACCGCTATGGCCGCCACCGCGCCGCCATCGCCGCGACTGTCATCCATTATCGTCCGCGCAGCACGGTGCGCGAAGTCGGCCGTGCGCTGGGCTTGAGCGAGGATGTGACGCAGCGGCTGACCAGCACCGTCTGGGGCAGCTTTGCCAAGCAGTTCGAGGAGAAGCGCTTCCACGAAACCGGCTTCTCCCCCGACAATCCCGAGATCGCGCGGCTGCGGATGCTGGTCGACCGGCTGCTCGGCGCGCCGCGTCATTTGTCGCAGCATGTCGGCGGCTTCGTACTGACGCAAGGCAGGCTCGACGAGACGGTGCCGATCCATAACGGCGCGATGGAGGGGCGCACCTTCATCGAATGGGACAAGGATGATATCGACGAACTGAAGATCATGAAGGTCGATATCCTGGCGCTCGGCATGCTGACTTGCATCCGCAAGGCGTTCGACCTGATGGAGGCCAACGGGCTGCCGCGCCCCGATCTGGACGGTCTGGCGCAGGAGGAGGACGACCGCGTCTATGCGATGCTGCAAAAGGGCGACAGCATCGGCGTCTTCCAGGTGGAAAGCCGCGCGCAGATCAACATGCTGCCCCGGCTGAAGCCCAGCGAATTCTACGATCTCGTCGTGCAGGTCGCGATCGTCCGGCCGGGACCGATCGAGGGCGACATGGTGCACCCCTATCTTCGCCGCCGGGCGGGGAAGGAGCGGGTCGTCTATCCCTCGCCCCACCCCGATCACGGTCCGGCGGACGAATTGCGGACCCTGCTCGGCAAGACCTATGGCGTGCCGCTGTTCCAGGAACAGGCGATGAAGCTGGCCATCACCGCGGCGAAATTCACGCCCGACGAGGCGAACCAGTTGCGCCGCGCCATGGCGACCTTCCGCAATGTCGGAACCATGGACGGCTTTCGCGACAAGATGGTCGGCGGCATGGTCGCGCGCGGTTACGAGGCGGACTTCGCCGAACGCTGTTTCAAGCAGATCGAGGGTTTCGGTTCCTATGGCTTCCCCGAAAGCCATGCGCTGTCCTTCGCGCGGCTGGTCTATGTCTCGGCCTGGCTGAAATGCCATCAGCCCGCGATCTTCACCTGCGCGCTGCTGAACGCGCAGCCGATGGGCTTCTATGCCCCCGCGCAACTGGTCCGCGACGCGCGCGAGAATGGCGGGGTCGAGGTGCGGCCGGTCGATGTGAATCACAGCGGCTGGGACAACCGGCTGGAACGACGCGGCGACGGGACGTTCGCGCTGCGGCTGGGCTTTCGCCAGATCGACGGGTTTCGAGAGCTGTGGGGAACGGCGATCGCCGCCAACGCCCCCTATGACCGGATCGAATCGGTGGCGATCCGCGGTGGGTTGCCGCGCCGCGCGCTCGACCTGCTGGCCCAGGGTGACGCCTATCGCACGCTGGGGCAGGGACGACGCGAGGGGCAGTGGGAGGCGCGGCGGATGAAATCGGCGCAGCTGCCGCTGTTCGCCGCGATGCAGGCCCCCGAAATGGCCGCCGAACCCGACGTCGTCCTGCCCCCCATGGCGCTGTCCGAAGAGGTGACGGCGGATTACCGGGCGACCCGCTTGTCGCTGAAGGGGCATCCCATGGCCTTTTTGCGCGGTGAACTGGCGGTCGAGGGTATCGTCCGTGCCGCCGACCTCCGGAATCTGCGCGACGGGCGGCGGGTGAAGGTGGCGGGGGTGGTGCTGGTGCGCCAGCGGCCGGGCAAGGGCAATGCGATCTTCGTCACGATCGAGGACGAGACGGGAGTCGTCAACGCGCTGCTCTGGGCACGGGATTTCGAGGCGAACCGGCGCGCGGTGATGGCGGCGCGGCTGATGCTGATCCATGGCGTGATCCAGCGCAGCGAGGAAGGGGTGGTGCATGTGATGACCGCCGGGGTCGAGGATCGCAGCGCGATGCTGGCCCGGCTGGAGGATATTCCCGCCGCCCCGACTCGCTCGCACGACCCGCGCGGTCCGGTCGCGCAGCGCGGGATACATCCGCGCGACGTCCGGCTGCTGCCCCGTTCGCGCGATTTCCATTAGGGCGGCCATTTCGAGAAGCTCCCTCTCTGCCGGACAGGGTGGAGACCGCGCTTTCGATTTATGCGTTGGTTTCGGGCGCCAAGGACTTGTGCCCACCCCCCGCCATGCCATATTTTACGTCATCATGGCCCTGAACAGCGACCTACTCACCCATCCTCTGGGAATGACCGGCAATGGGCCGGGACGCGGGCCCGGTCGGGGCCCCGATCACGGAGACGACGACGGCAACGGCCTGGGCGTCGCGACGCGGACCCGCACGCGCACCAAGCAGCCGACTCCCTACCGCGTCCTGATGCTCAACGACGATTACACCCCGATGGAATTCGTCGTGCTTTGCCTCCAGCGCTTCTTCCGCATGAGCATGGACGACGCCACCCGCGTGATGCTCCACGTCCATCAGCGCGGCGTCGGTGTGTGCGGCGTCTTCTCGTACGAAGTCGCCGAGACCAAGGTGGCGCAGGTCATCGACTTCGCACGCGCCAACCAGCACCCGCTGCAATGCACGCTGGAAAAGGCGTGACGGCCTGACGAAGGGGGGCGCAGGCTCCCTTGCCGTACGCCTCCTCCCCGTGGCGGGAGGATCAGCCTTCGCGCATCATCTCCGCCGCCTGTCGGCCCGACAGCCACGCGCTTTCAACTCTGGGGGCGAGCAGCCAGTCGCCACAGGCCGCCAGCCCGATCGCGGGCGCGTGATAGGCGCCGATCCCCGCCCTGGCCGACCGGGCATAGCGCCAGCGATGCGCGGCGGCGTGGACCGGCGTCGGCAGCGTGCCGACCCGCTCCTCCAGCGCGCGGAGCAGCAGCGCGGTGACCCCGGCGGCGTCGCTTTCCAGATGCCGGCGTGACCAGTCGGCGGTGGCGTGGATCGTCCAGGCCTCGCCGCCATGACGACCCGGCTTGGCGCCGTTGCGCGCGGCGAAGTCGATCGGTCCCGCCGCGTCGAGCCTGTCGGGGGCGGGCAGGCCCGTGTCGAATCCCAGCAGCACCGTCCAGCATGGCGCGGACGAACTGGCCATCGCCAGCGCCGCCAGCTCGGGGGCGTGCTGCCCGGCCAGCGCGAGCACCTGCTCCGCGGGAAGCGCCAGCACCACCGCATCGAACGGCCCCTCGCGCCCTCCGTCATGGTCGAGGTGCCAGCCATCGTCGTCGCGCGTCAGCGCGCGGATATGCGTCGACCAACGCGGTGCCAGCGGCTCGGCCATATGCGCCAGGATCGCGCTCATCCCCGGCACGCCGACCCAGCTATCCTCGCCCATGACGGGCCAGGGCGCGGTTACCCCGTCGCCCTCCCAGGCGCGGACCTGTTCGACGAAGCCGGGATCGCGCACGGTCATATATTGCGCGCCGTAATCGAAGGCGAAGTCCAGCCCCTCGGCCCGCACCGTCTTGCTCGACATGCGTCCGCCGGGGTGGCGGCCCTTGTCGAACAGCGCGACCCGCCAGCCCGCTTCCACCAGTTCCGCGGCACAGGCCAGGCCCGCCATCCCCGCGCCGACGATCGCCGCCGATCCCATCACGTCTCCCGTGCCCGAAAACCCGACAGGACGCGCCAGGCCATGTCGGTACGTCCGGCGATCCGAATCGATCCGCAAAGACTAAATTCTGATTTATGATGGCTTTTTCCGGCTGCATCGCGGTGCGCGAAGGATCGACCGGGACGGCGCGACGTTAACCGCGATGAGCAGCGACGGTGCCGATCCGGCACCGCAAGATGACGGATCCTTCATGACGGTGACGATGATGACGGGGTCTGGGCGCGGTCGTGACGATGTTCCCAAGCCCGCCAGTCTTATCTCGCTCTAGAATCAGCGTTTCTCACGATGACCCCGAATATGAGGTGGGCGTATGGAAGACTATAAGACGGTTCTCGAGGGCAAGTGCCCCTTCGGCGGCGACCGGATCGGCGGGGCGTTCACCGCGCCACCGACGCTGGCCGACTGGTATCCGAACCGGCTCCGCGTCGAGCAGCTCCACCGCCATGGTCCCCAGGCCAACCCGCTGGGCGAGGGGTTCGATTATCGCGCCGCCTTCGCCAAGATCGATTTCGAGGCGCTGAAGGCGGAGATCAAGAGCTTCCTGACCAGCTCGGTCGCGTGGTGGCCCTCCGACTATGGCAATTACGGGCCGCAGATGATCCGCATGTCGTGGCATTCGGCGGGCAGCTATCGGATTGCCGACGGTCGCGGCGGCGCGGGCGAGGCGATGCAGCGCTTCGCCCCGATCAGCAGCTGGTGGGACAATGGCAATGTCGACAAGTCGCGTCGCCTGCTCTGGCCGATCAAGCAGAAATATGGCGCGGCCTTGTCCTGGGCCGACCTGATCGTGCTGACCGGCAACTGCTCGCTCGAGATCATGGGGCTGCCCACCTATGGCTTTGGCGGCGGCCGCGAGGATGCGTGGGAGGCCGATGACGCCACCTATTGGGGCCCCGAGGTCTTCGACATGACCAAGGTCGGGTCGTTCGACGAGATGGTCAATCGCGACAAACGCTGGCGCGGCCAGAATGGCGATGCCGATTACGATCTGGAACAGCCGCTGGCGGCCTCGCACCAGTCGCTCATCTATGTGAATCCCGAAGGCCCGTATGCCAGCGGCGATCCGATGGCGTCGGCGCGCGACATCCGCATCACCTTCACCCGGATGGCGATGAACGACGAGGAGACGGTGGCGCTGATCGCGGGCGGCCATGCGTTCGGCAAGAGCCATGGCATGGTCAAGGCCGACCGGATCGGCGCACCGCCCGAAATCGCGCCGATCGAGGAGATGGGCCTGGGCTGGCACAATCCGGAGGGCACCGGCAATGCCGAGTTCACCATGACCAACGGGATCGAGGGAAGCTGGACCCAGGATCCGACACACTGGGACAACAGCTATCTGCAGAATCTGTTGGGCCTGGAGTGGCAGCAGACGCGCAGCCCGGCGGGCGCGCTGCAATGGACCCCGGTCGATGCCGATGCGCCGCGCACGCCCGATGCGCATATCGCGGGCAAGACCCATGCGCTGATGATGATGACCAGCGACATCGCGTTGAAGGTCGATCCGGCCTATCGCCCGATCTGCGAGCGCTTCCTCAACGATTTCGACTATTTCACCGAGCAATTCTCCAAGGCGTGGTACAAGCTGACCCACCGCGACATGGGGCCGCGCGAACGCTATGTCGGGCCCGAGGTGACCATCGAGCCCGACCTGCTGTGGCAGGATCCGATCCCGGTTCGCGATCACCCGCTGATCGACACCGCCGACATGACCCGGTTGAAGCAGCGCATCCTGGATAGCGGGCTGTCGGTCTCCGACCTGGTCTTCACCGCCTTTTCGGCGGCCGTCACCTATCGTGACAGTGACAAGCGCGGTGGCGCGAACGGCGCGCGGCTGGCGCTGGCGCCGCAGAAGGACTGGGCGGTCAATCGCCGCACCGTTCCCGTCGTCGCGACATTGCGCGAGTTGATGGCGTCGTTCAATGAGGCGGCGATGGACGGCAAGCGCGTGTCGCTGGCCGACATGATCGTGCTGGGCGGCTGCGCGGCGGTCGAGAAGGCGGCGGCGGATGCGGGCACGGCACAGGCGGTGCCCTTCACGGCCGGGCGGCGCGACACCACCGACGAACTGACCGACGCCGACAGCTTCGAATGGCTGAAGCCGGTGGTCGACGGGTTCCGCAACTATGTCGATCCCGACTTCGCCGAGATGACGCAAGGCCGGGTGCCCGCCGAACAGCTCTTCCTCGACAAGGCGGCGCTGCTGAAGCTCAGCGCACCCGAATGGGTGGTGCTGACCGGCGGCCTGCGCGCGCTGGGCACCAATTGGGACGGATCGCCCGACGGGGTGTTCACCGACCGGGTCGGGGTGCTGACCAACGACTTCTTCCGCGTGCTGACCGACATGGATCATGTCTGGACCAAGCAGGACGACGCGGGGATGCGCTTCACCATCGACGATCGCGGGACCGGCGAGACGCGCTTCACCGCGACGCGCAACGATCTGATCTTCGGCGCCAATTCGCAACTGCGCAACATCGCCGAATTCTACGCCGCCGAGGATGGCCAGGGTCGCATGGTCCGCGACTTCGTGCGGGTGTGGAACAAGGTCATGACCGCCGACCTGTTCTGACCGACGCTTCCCCCTCCCCCTGCCAGGGGGAGGGGGAGGAAAAGACGATGCGTCATGCCGTCCCGCCTAGCGCGCGGGCGGCAGCCAGCTGAGATCGAGGTCCTCGAACCGGTCGATATAGCCCGCCTCGCGCGCCAGGCGCGCCTCGTCGACCAGGAAGACGCGGCCGCCCTCGCGCTTGATCAGCCCTTCGTCCTCCAGCACGCGGAGCATCCGGTTCACATGCACCGCGGTCAGCCCGATCGCGTCGCCCATCTCCTCCTGCGTCAGTCCGGGCACGAACGACGCGCCGATGGTCAGTCCCGCCTGGCGCATCTGCCCACGCAACGACAGCAGCAGCGTCGCGACCCGCGCGCGGGCCGAGGTGCGACCCAGTCCGGCGAGCCGATCGGTGGTGATGACCCGCTCGATCTGGTTGAGCACGAGGATCAGGCTGAACAGGCGGGGATGCTCGACCGCGAGCCGGGTGATGTGCGACCGGTCGAACGCGCAGACCACCGCGTTCGAGATCGCGACCACCGTGTCGGGCGACCGGCCATAGACCAATGTCGACATCGCGAAGAGATCGCCCGGAAAGAGGAAGCGGACGATCTGGCGGCTGCCGTCGTCGAGCAGGACGTAGCACATCAACATGCCCTGCAGCACGACGTAGAGGTCGTCGCTGCGCGCCTGTTCGTCCATCAAGACCAGGCCGCGCCGGATCGGCCTTGGCCGTTCCTCCAGCCGCGCCAGCGCATCACGCTCGGCCGGGGTCAGATCGACCCATCGGTCCAGGCGATCAGCAAGTCCGAAATTTGACACTGACACCTCATCCCCCGAACGGATCAATGCCTTAGCCACGGAGGGCAGGAAGCTGCATTAATATCGATCAACCGGCCCTATTCTTGCGTGGCGGTCCGTCCGGGCATTTCATCGGACGATTCGTCGGCGACGGGTTACGCCTGACCCTTGGCGGTGGCGCGCGGGTCCGCTAGGGAGCGGGGTCTATGGACCGTATCCTCATTCGCGGCGGCAACCGGCTGTCGGGCCGCCTGAAGATCTCCGGCGCAAAGAACGCCGCCCTCACCCTGATGCCCTGCGCGATCCTGACCGACGAGCCGGTGACGTTGCGCAACCTGCCGCGTCTCGCCGATGTCGACGGGTTCGGCCATCTGCTCAACCAGATCGGCGCCTCGACCCGTGTCGAGGGCACGCGGCCCGAGGATTTCGGGCGGGTCATGACGATCCGCGCCGGGCAGCTCTTCTCGACCGAGGCGCCCTACGACATCGTTCGCAAGATGCGCGCGTCGATCCTGGTGCTCGGCCCGATCTTGGCGCGCGCGGGGGAGGCGCGGGTGTCGCTGCCCGGCGGCTGCGCGATCGGCAACCGCCCGATCGACCTGCACCTCAAGGCGCTGGAGGCGATCGGCGCCGAGATCGAGCTGACCGCCGGCTATGTGAAGGCCAGCGCACCGGGCGGACGTCTGTCGGGCGGACGCTATACCTTCCCCGTCGTGTCGGTCGGCGCGACCGAGAATGCGCTGATGGCCGCGGCCACCGCGCGCGGCACCTCGGTGCTGGGCAATGCGGCGCGTGAGCCCGAGATCGTCGATCTGTGCCGGTTGCTGATCGCGATGGGCGCGCGGATCGACGGCGTCGGGACCGAGACGCTGACCATCGAAGGGGTCGAGCGGCTGCACGGCGCGACCTATTCGGTGATGCCCGACCGGATCGAGGCGGGCAGCTATGCCTGTGCCGCCGCGATCACCGGCGGCGACCTGGAACTGGTCGGCGCCTGTGCCGACGATATGCGCGCGACGCTCGCCGCCCTGGTCGAGGCCGGGGTGACCGTCGAGGAGACGCGCGACTCGATCCGCGTCACGGCGCATGGCCCGCTCCAGCCGCTGACCCTGTCGACCGCACCCTATCCGGGCTTCGCCACGGATATGCAGGCGCAGTTCATGGCGATGCTGTGCAAGGCGGAGGGCACCAGCACCCTGACCGAGACGATCTTCGAGAACCGCTACATGCACGTGCCCGAACTGGCGCGGATGGGTGCGGACATCCAGGTGCATGGCCGCACCGCGATGGTGAAGGGCGTCGGCAAGCTGACCGGCGCGCCGGTGATGGCGACCGACCTGCGCGCCTCGATGAGCCTGATCCTGGCGGGCCTCGCCGCCGAGGGCGAAACCTCGGTCAGCCGCGTCTACCATCTCGATCGCGGCTATGAGCGGCTGGAAGAAAAGCTGTCCGCGGTCGGCGCCGACATCGAACGCGTCGGCGACTGACCCCTGTTCCTCCCCAAGCCATGCTTGGGGAGGGGGACCACCGCGAAGCGATGGTGGAGGGGCACGGCGCTGGCCGTGGTGGCCCCGCCGAACGCCGGAATCACGTAACCAGCCTCTTCAACGTCGCCACCCGGTCCGCCTCCTCGGCGGGCTTGTCGGTGCGGATGCGGGCGATCCGGGGGAAGCGCATCGCGACCCCCGATTTGTGTCGCTTCGAATCGTGGATCGAATCGAACGCGATCTCCAGCACCAGCGTCTTTTCCACCTCGCGCACCGGGCCGAAACGCTGGACGGTATGCGCGCGGACGAAGCGGTCGAGCGCGCGCAATTCCTCGTCGGTGATCCCCGAATAGGCCTTGCCGACAGGGAGCAGCTCCCCCTCCTCGGTCCAGCACCCGAAGGTATAGTCGCTATAATAGCTCGACCGGCGGCCATTGCCGCGCTGTGCATACATCATCACGCAATCGGCGGTCAGCGGATCGCGTTTCCACTTGTACCACAGGCCGACGCGACGCCCGCCACTATAGGGGGAGTCGCGCCGCTTGAGCATCACCCCCTCGATCGCCGCATCGCGCGCGGTCTCGCGCAGGCCCTCCAGCGCGGTGAAGTCCGCCGCCTCGATCACCGCGCTGACGTCGAAGCGTTCGGGATCGAGCCTGGCCGCGAACGCCTCCAGCCGCTGTCGCCGCTCTGTCCAGGGAAGGGGGCGCAGGTCCTCCGTCCCGTCGACCAATATGTCGTAAAGCCGGACGAAGGCGGGATAGTCGGCCAGCATCTTCGCCGACACCGTCTTGCGCCCCAGTCGCTGCTGCAACGCGTTGAAGCTCGCCGCGCCGCCGCCATCCTCCAGCGTGCCGCCCTGATGCTCACCCTTGACCAGCAATTCGCCGTCCACCGCTCCGGTCGCGGCGAACGCGCTCGCGACATCGGGGAAGGCGTGCGTGACGTCGTCGCCCGTCCGGCTGTAGAGCCGGGTCTGGCCCGAGACATGGACGATCTGCACCCGGATGCCGTCCCACTTCCACTCGGCGGCATAGTCCGCGAGGTCGACACGCAGATCCTCGAGCGGGTGGGCGAGCATGAAGGGGCGGAAGACCGGCACGTCGGCGGGCGTCGGCTGTGCGCCCTTGCCCTCGCCCCAGGCGAACAGCTCGGCATAGGGCGGCGACAGCCCGTGCCAGACCTCCTCGACCGCATCGACGTCCAGCCCGAAATATTGCGCGAAGGCGGTCTTGGCGAGCCGCGCCGACAGCCCGATGCGCAGGCCGCCGGTCGCCATCTTCAGCAGCGCGAACCGTTCCTCGGCGGTCATCCGGTCGAGCATGTCGGCCAATACGGCGGGCGCGTCGGACCGCGACAGATGGCGCAACCGCTCGACCACCGCGTTGACCGACAGCGGCTCCGGGTCGAGCGGTCGGTCGGGCGCGGGCCACAACAACGCGACCGTCTCCGCCGTATCGCCGACATAGTCGCGGCTCATCCGGAACAGGACGGGATCGATCCGCTGCTCGATCAGCGCGCGGATCAGCGCGGGCTTGACGCCCGGCAGATCGAGATCGCCGGTCAGCGCCGCCATCGCCCAACCCCGGTCGGGATCGGGCGTGGCGGCGAGATAATCCGCGACCAGTTTCAGCTTGGCGTTGCGCGACCGCGTATAGATCAGCGCGTCGAGCAAGGCCGCGAAGTCGCGCATCGCCCGATCAGTCGATCGCGTTCTTCACCGACTTGCCCGCGACCAGCCCGAGCACCAGAAAGATCACGAACAGCGCGATCGCGATGAAGAACAGGATCTTGGCGATCCCGACGAACGCCCCGCCGACGCCCCCGAACCCGAGCGCGCCCAGGACCAGTCCGACGACGAGAAACGTGATAGCGAGCTTGAGCATGGGGCAATCCTCCTGACCTGATAGACGCTCAACCGGCCAGTCGGGTTGGTGTTCCGGTTACGGATATGGGGGAGGGGGGAGGATGGGTTCACTCACGAGCGGACATTCCGCTTTCGCCTAGTGGCGGACGCTCAGCAGTCGTGCCACGACAGTTGCATAATAGCCTGGGTACTGATCGCTGGCCTCGCGGTGGCACAAGACCGACCGGCAGTACCGCCGGCCGCTCCGCTGGTATCGCGTATTTGTCTCAACGGAGCGGGGCCATTGCGGGTATGCCGTGACTGATATGAGCAATATCTCGGCCAAGCATCTTCGCGAGCAGATCAGCGAAGCTTACGGTCGTCACAACGGCTTTGTCGTTCTCACCAACATCCAGACCTCGCAACGATGCTCATATGAGGCGGAAATGCCAATCAATCGGCTCGGTTTTGCTTCGGTGATCGTCAAGCTAGCGCAGGGCGGGGACTCCTCGCCCGGCATTCCATAAAATGCGATAGCGCCCGTTTTCAGACGTTCGACATAGCGCTCCATGTGGTGATGAACTAGGGCCGATCGACATTCAACTATGCCTGTCCTTCCCTCGCCCCTCGTAGAGGGGAGAGGGTTGCGCAGACTTGGTCTTTGCGTAGCAAAGGCTTAGTCGGAGCTGGGTGAGGGGTGAAGCGCTCGAAGAGCGCGCGAGCCAAAGGCTCGCTCAACCCCTCACCCAAGCTGCGCTAGCCAGCACGCTGGCAAGCTTCGCTAACCCTCTCCCCTGTCCAGGGGAGAGGGGAGAATAAGCTGAATGTCGATCGGCCCTGGCCAGAACGCCCGTTCGGCCTGAGCGAAGTCGAGGGCCACGGGGTGAACGCCGCCAGGACCATGGGTTCGGGGCGTGCACTTCGACTTCGCGCGGTGCGAACGGATGTGCCGAACGGGATGGCCGTTAGCTGGCCTTTTTCTTCGCCGCCTGCTCCGCCTTCCACGACCGGAACTGCTCGATCGCGACCGAGCGTTTGAGGATCTTTGCCCAGGGATCGACCACGACATGCGCTCCGGTCGGGACCCTCAGCGTGCCGGTGCCCCCCGTCATCGGCAGCGTCTCGACCGTGTCGCCGACCTGAACCTCGACCGGTAGCGGGAAAGGCCCGCCGCCCGGCACCTTCCATGTCAGCGTCAGCTGGTCGCCACTGCGCGTCTCGACGATCTCGGGCAGTGCCGCCTGTCGCAGATAGACGTCGAAGAACCAGCCATAGTCCTTGCCCGTCACCTGCCGGACAAAGCCTTCATATTCCTTGGTCGAGCCATAGCGCGGCGTGAAATTGCCCGGCTTGGGATCGGTGCGGCCATAGACGGCCAGCCGCGTCACGTCCCAGAATGCCTTGTCGCCGATCAGGTTGTGGAGCGTGTGCAGCATCCACGACCCCTTCATATAGATGTCGAGACCGGGGCCGCCCTTGGCCTCTTCATAGACATCCTGCTCGGTCATGCTGCGGTCGTGGACGATGGGAGCCTTGTTGGCGATCTGCCCGCGCTGCGCATCCATCATCACCGCATAGCGCGCCTCGCCCTCGCGCCAGCGGCCGTAGCTGGGCTGCATATAGCTGCCATAGCCCTCGTGCAGCCAGAAATCGTCCCAGTCGACATTGGTCAGCTGGTTGCCGAACCATTCATGGCTGAACTCGTGCTGGAACAGCCAGTCGAACCCCTCGGGCGCCTTGGCATATTCATTGCCATAGGCGTTGATCGTCTGGTGCTCCATGCCCTTGTGCGGAGTCTCCACCACACCCAGCTTCTCGTCGCCGAACGGGAAGGGACCGACCGTCGATTCGAAGAAGTCCAGCGTCGGCGCGAATTCGGCGAACAGCCCTTCCGCCTTCGCCTTCTCGCCGGGGAGATACCAGTAGAACATCGGGATCGTATTGCCGAAGCGGCTCTTATACTTGCCCTCGACCACCTCATAAGGCCCGACGTTCAGCGCGATGGCATAGGTGTTGGGATGCTTGGCCCGCCAGTTCCAGCGGGTGCGACCGTCAGCCAGCGTATCGACGCCCAGCAGCACGCCATTGGACGGCGCCTTCAACCCCTTGGGCACCGTGATGTGCAGCGTCACCATGCCCGGCTCGCCCATCGGATAGTCGAGACAGGGCCAGAACAGGTCGCAGCCATAGCCCTGTGCGGTCGTCGCGAACCAGGGGCGGCCATCGGGCGTCTTCGCCCAGACGACGCCGGTGTCCCATGGCGCGCGCACCGCGACATGCGGCGTGCCGCCATAGCTGATCTTCGCCCGCACCTTCTGTCCGGCGCGAAGCGGGCGGGGGAGGGTGATGACCAACTGGCCCTCGGGATTGCTCCATCGTCCGGGCTTCAGCGGTTTGCCGTCGATGGCGATCGCCTTGACCGGCAGGTTCTTGTCCAGATCGATGACCAGTCGCGCCAGCGGCGCCCTGGCGGTGAAGTCGAGGATCGCGACGCCGTTCAGCTCCTCCGTGTCGGGCAGAACCTCGAACGACAGGTCGGCGCTGTCGAACCGCATCGCCAATTGCTCAGGGGGGCGAACGCCGCCCGAGATCATGGTCTGCGCGGTGAGCGGCGGCTCCCCCTTGGCGGGCAGCGGCTTCGCCGTCTGTGCGGCGACCGGCAGCGCGCAGAGGAAGGAAGAGGCGATCAGCGCGGCGGCGACATTCCGTATACGATCCATCCCCATGGTGTCGCCCAAGCGAGACGGCTTGGCAAGCGGGCGCGGAACGCCATTGGTCGCAGTGATGATTGATGGATCGGCAACCCTCCCCATATATAGTGTCGAATGGGCCCCGCTCAGGGCCGACCGGAGTTTGCATGAACCAGTCCTATCCCGTCCTTCCGCTGCGTGACATCGTCGTCTTCCCGCACATGATCGTGCCCCTGTTCGTCGGTCGCGACAAATCGGTCGCGGCACTGGAAGCGGCGATGGCGGCGGACAAGGAGATTTTCCTGGTCGCCCAGCTGGATCCGGCCGAGGACGACCCCTCGCGCGAGGATTTGTATGAAATCGGCGTGACCGCCACCGTCCTGCAATTGCTCAAGCTGCCCGACGGGACGGTGCGCGTTCTGGTCGAGGGCAAGACCCGTGGCCGCCTGGCCGAGCTCGACGAATCGGGCGCGTTCCTGACCGCGACGATCGACGATACGCTCGTGCCCGAGGACGACGCGGCGCTCGAAGAGCAGGACCATGACGTCAAGGCGCAGATCGCCGCGCTGATGCGCTCGGTGGTCGACCAGTTCGAGAATTACGCGAAGCTCAATCGCAAGCTGCCCGCCGAGACCGCGGTCCAGCTTGGCGAGATCGAGGATGCCTCGCAACTCGCCGATGCGGTCGCCGCCAACATCTCGGTCAAGGTCGCCGACAAGCAGGCGCTGCTGGTCGAAACCGATCCCGCCAAGCGGCTGGAGATGGCCTATGCCCTGATGGAGGGCGAACTCGGCGTCCTGCAGGTCGAGAAGAAGATCAAGAGCCGCGTCAAGCGCCAGATGGAGAAGACGCAGCGCGAATATTATCTCAACGAACAGCTCAAGGCGATCCAGCGCGAGCTGGGCAACGAGGGCGAGGACGGCGACGGCGACGAGATCGCCGAGCTGACCCAGAAGATCGCGACGCTCAAGCTGTCCAAGGAAGCACGGACCAAGGCGACCGCCGAGCTGAAGAAGCTGAAGACCATGGCGCCGATGAGCGCCGAGGCGACGGTCGTGCGCAATTACCTGGACGTGTTGCTGGGCCTGCCCTGGGGCAAGAAGTCCAAGGTCAAAAAGGACATCGCCGCCGCCCAGGCGATCCTCGACCAGGATCACTACGCGTTGGAAAAGGTGAAGGACCGGATCGTCGAATATCTGGGCGTGCAGGCGCGCACCAATAAGCTGAAGGGGCCGATCCTGTGCCTCGTCGGCCCGCCGGGCGTCGGCAAGACCTCGCTGGGCCAGTCGATCGCCAAGGCGTGCGGGCGCGAATTCATCCGCCAGTCGCTGGGCGGCGTGCGCGACGAGGCCGAGATTCGCGGTCACCGCCGCACCTATATCGGCTCGCTGCCGGGCAAGATCGTCACCAACCTGAAAAAGGCGGGCACGTCCAACCCGCTGTTCCTGCTCGATGAGATCGACAAGCTGGGTCAGGATTTCCGCGGCGACCCCGCCTCGGCGCTGCTGGAAGTGCTCGACCCCGAGCAGAATGCCAAGT
This sequence comes from Sphingomonas sp. Leaf21, assembly GCF_916858675.1. GTDB lineage: Bacteria > Pseudomonadota > Alphaproteobacteria > Sphingomonadales > Sphingomonadaceae > Sphingomonas. The sequence goes on along the minus strand of NZ_CAKASM010000004.1, from coordinate 126,304 downwards.
TCAACGATCACTATCTGGAGATCGACATCGATCTGTCGGACGTGATGTTCGTGTGCACCGCGAACACGCTGAACCTGCCGCAGCCTTTGCTCGACCGCATGGAGATCATCCGGCTGGAGGGCTATACCGAGGACGAGAAGGTCGAGATCGCCGAGCGCCATCTGGTCGCCAAGCAGGTCGAGACCCATGGCCTGAAGGACGGCGAGTTCACCCTGACCCAGGAGGGTTTGCGCGCGCTGATCCAGCGTTACACCCGCGAGGCGGGCGTTCGCACGCTGGAGCGCGAGATCGCGCGTCTGGCGCGCAAGGCGCTGCGCCAGATCCTGGAGGGCAAGGCGACGTCGGTGACGATCACGCCCGAAAACCTGCACGAGTTCGCGGGCGTCCAGAAGTATCGCCACGGCCTGTCCGAACAGGAGGACCAGATCGGCGCGGTCACCGGCCTCGCCTGGACCGAGGTGGGCGGCGAGCTGCTGACCATCGAATCGGTGACGGTGCCGGGCAAGGGCCAGGTGAAGACCACCGGCAAGCTGGGCGATGTGATGAAGGAATCGGTCCAGGCCGCCTTCAGCTTCGTCCAGGCGCGCAGCCCAAGCTTCGGGATCAAGCCATCGCTGTTCCATCGCAAGGACATCCATATCCACCTGCCCGAGGGCGCGGTGCCCAAGGATGGTCCCTCGGCGGGCATCGGCCTGGTCACGTCGATCGTCTCGACGCTCACTGGCATTCCGGTACGCAAGGATATCGCGATGACCGGCGAGGTGACGCTTCGGGGTCGCGTGCTGCCGATCGGCGGGTTGAAGGAAAAGCTGCTGGCGGCGCTGCGCGGCGGGATCACCACCGTGCTCATCCCGCACGAGAATGAAAAGGATCTGGCGGATATTCCGGCGAACATCCGCGAGGGTCTGAAGATCATCGCGGTCGCGCATGTCGACGAGGTGCTTCGGCTGGCGCTGACCGGGCCGCTGGAGGCGATCGACTGGACCGATGCGGATGAACTGGCGGCACTGCCGCCCGCCGCGATCCCGGCGGTGGCGGGGGCCGAACGCCCGCATTGATCGTCGCTGGGGCGGGGCCATTCGTCGAAAGGCGGGTGGCCCTGTCGGCGATTGTCACGGCATTGTCGCGGTTCGGCGATTAGAGGGTCTTTCGTGCCGGTCGCGACAACAGTTTGACAGCGGCGGCAACAACGGCATTATCGATCCTTTAGGGTTTGAGCGGCCACTGAGTCCGTCTGACGAATCTTTGACATCATAGGGGGTTATGGAATGAACAAGCAGGAGCTGATCGCTACCGTCGCGGATTCTTCGGGCCTCGTGCGTGGTGATGCGATCAAGGCGGTCGATGCCGTATTCGAATCGATCACCGCCGCGCTCAAGAAGGGCGACGAGGTTCGCCTGGTTGGCTTCGGCACCTTCTCGGTGTCCAAGCGCAAGGCCTCGACCGGCCGCAACCCCCGGACCGGCGAGCCGATGACGATCAAGGCGTCGTCGCAGCCCAAGTTCAAGCCGGGCAAGCTCCTCAAGGACTCGGTCAACTAAGACCCCGATTTTTGGGCTGGACAGGCGGCGACACGCCGCCTAAAGGCCCGTCCTCCGGTTACCGGGCGCGTAGCTCAGCGGTAGAGCACACCCTTCACACGGGTGGGGTCACAGGTTCAATCCCTGTCGCGCCCACCATCCTTCCCTTGCCGATCCGCGAGGATGGGAGGATGGTTAAAGGCCGGTTCTCAATCATAGTAGTGGCAGGCCCCGGGGCTGGGTAGTGCTCCCTGCGGTGCGTGCCGCCCCCATCAGTCGCCCCAGCGCAGGCTGCGGCCATTGGCGGGCCCCAGGCTTCGACACTGATGACATTCCTCTCCTGCGAGGCGAGGAATGCGTGCGGATGCCGGTCCGGTCTGGCCGCCGGAGATCCCGGCTTTCGCCGGCATGGCGGTCGAGGCGCAGCCCCGATACCGCCGATCACCGTGCGGCGACGTCCCCGCCCGCCAGGTAGCGCGCAACCGGATCGATCATGTCCTTCGGGATACGACGGGCGATGACGGGCATGGTCGCGTGGCTCTTGCGGGCGTCGATGACGTTCTTGTCGCCCTGCCAGTGGCGCAGGCGCGCGGCGATATAGTCGGCGCGCTGCCCCGCCAGCACGGGATAGGGCTTGCCCGGCGCGTGGCAACTCGCGCAGGCGGGCAGTTGCCTGTCGGGCAGGCCACGCTCGACGATCCGCGCCGCCGCCGCATCGCCCGCTGGCGTCCCGCCAAGTCCCGGCATCGCCGCGAAGCGCCGCGCGGCCGCCTCCATGTCCGTCGGTTCCATCCGCATCGCGACCTGCTGCATCACCGCGCTCGAGCGACGGCCATCGGCGTACCCTCGCAGCGCAGCGAGCAGATATTCCGGGCTCTGTCCGCCAAGTATCGGGATGTCCGGCGATCCGCGTCCGCGACCATCCGTGCCGTGGCAGCCGGTGCAGCTGTCCGGGTCGGTCACGGGGGAGGCTTCGGCGACCAGGGCGCGATACTGTGCCGGGGTCATGCCGGGCAGTCGGCGCACGAAGGCGACCATCCGCCTGACCTCATCGGGGCGGTCCTGCACCGCCCAGGCGGGCATGCCGGTATATTTGACGCCGTGCTGAAGGATCCAGAAGAGCTGCTTGTCGCTCCATTCGCGCGCGTTGATCGCCAGATCGGGGGCAGGCGGGGTGGCGGCCTGCATCACGGGCGCGGGCTTCTGGCCCGGCGCGCCGTGACAGACCGCGCAGGCATTGGCGAAATGCCCCGCCGCGCTGACCAGCCCGGTGCGATCGGCGGGGTCGTCCGGCGAACTGAAGGCGGCGTGGGTGCGTACCGAATTGCGCATCGCCCAGTGGAGGAACCAGTCGGTGATCGCCCAGTGTCCGCTCGACGCGGCGAGGTTCATCACCCCCGACCAGGCAAAGGCCATACCCAGCGCGGCGAGTCCCAGGATCGTGGCGATCACGCGCTTCCAGGTGATGCGGATCGTCATGCGCGCGCCTCCGTGGGTGAGTGGAGCAGGCGGCCGAGCATTGCCAGGCCGCCGCACAGATAGGCGATGCCGCCGATGAGCAGCATGACGACGCCCGCGATCTGCTGATCCTCCAGCGCGGCGGCGCCGTGATGGCTGTAGAGCGGACGCGGCGCCAGCCCGATCAGCGCGCCGAGCAGCGTCATGTGCATCGAGGTGACCAGCAAGGCCACCACGCCCGCCGCGCGGTGCCGGGGTGCGAGGACCGCCGACCAGAGCAGCAGGCCAGCGACGAGGAAGCTCGCCTGCTCCACGACCAGCCAGAGGGGCGCGTGATCCGCCAGCCGTCGCAGCGCGGGGACGTGCCAGCCCCAGACGATCACCGCCTCGATCAGCGCGGCGATCATCGGATTGGCCAGGCGCGGCCACCGTCTCGCGGGGTCGTAGCGGGATTCCTGCACCGCGAGCGCGAGCAGCGGTGCCGCCACCGCGACGGCTATCATATGCGCGACCATATGCCCGGTCATGCCTTGCCCGCTCGCGGCCCAGCCACAGCCGAGCAGCACCAGGCCGGGGACGAGAAAGCCGCGCCTCACCGGCAATCGCCCAGCATCAGGACCGGCATGGCGGTGAACAGGACCGCGACGAAACTCAGGGCCGCCAGCAACAGGGTCGAATAGGCGAGGAAGCGAAGGCGATCGATGTCGGTGCCCTCGTTATGCGGGGGCGGATCGCCGGGGGTGCGCGACTGCTGCCAGGCGATCACGCCCGAGGCGACGATTACCAGCAGCGCGACGATCGTCCCGATCGCGAAGGCGGTGGGGAAGAGCGCCCACTCGCCGATCCGCTCGCATGAGATCGCGGCCCAGAGATAGGAGAAGAGGAAATGCACCGCCCAGGTCGTCGGCGGGACGATCAGCGTCCACAGGGTGACGCGCAGCCGGTGCGCGCGCTTCAGCCAGCGCCTCACAGCCCCGTCTCCGGGAACAGCCCGATCGTCAGATAGGTGACGATGGCGGTCAGCGCGAAGAAATGGGTGTAGACGGTGATGTTGCGGATGTCGGCATCGTGCGTCGGCGTCATCCGGCCCGCGATGCTGCGTGCCAGCGTATAGAGCTGCATGATCGCGGCCACGGCGGCATGGGCGACGGTCCAGACGACGAGCACCCAGACGATCGCCGGATAGACATTGGCCTCCGGATCGAGCCCGTCGAGGCAGCGCAGCCCGGCGAATAGGCTCGCGATTGACACCGCCGCTCCGATCACCAGCAGCGCGCGGGCGGCCATCACGCCGCCCCGGCGATGAACCTCGCGCGCGGCGAGCGTCGCCGCCCAGCTCGCCAGTGAGAGGGCCAGTGCGAGGAGTGGCCCCGCGCTGCCCGGTCCATCGAACCCGGCACCGAAATCGGGATGGATCGTCCAGTAGAAATAATAGCCGAAGACCAGCCCCGAAAAGGCGGTCGCATCCGCCATCATGGTGATGAACATCGCCCACCAGCCGGGCGCGGCGGGGCCGGAAATATAGAGCGGCAGGCGCATCCCATGGCCGATCGGCTTTTCGGGCTTTTCGGGGATTTCGGCGGTGTCCCACAGCCACCACAGGATGCACGCCAGCGTCACCACGCCGCCCAGCGCCGCGATCAGATAGAGGTGATAGGTGGTCAGGATGAACACGCTGCCCAATGCGACGGCGGTCAGCATCGGCTTGACGCTGGGCATGCCCAGCCGGATCACCGAGACGGGCTTGGCGTCTAGGACCGAGGTGATGATCGTCTCGCGACGGCCTTCCTCGGCATCGGCGAGGAAGAAGCGGCCCTCGTCGACCTTGGCGACGAAATCCTTCTGGTCCCAGATCGGGTAGCGGCTTTCGATCAACGGGACCGAACGGATGCCCCAATCCTCGTCATCCGGGTGCGCCAGCCATTCGAGCGTGCCCGCATTCCACGGATTGCGCGGCGCCTTGGCGCGGGTCGGCGACAAGGCGAGGTCGACGACCAGCACCGCTACGCCCGCGGCGAACATGTAGGAGCCGAGCGTGGATGCCAGGTTGAGCCAGCCGATGCCCAACTCCTCGGGATAGGTGAAGACGCGGCGCGGCATCCCCTCCAGCCCGGACAGGTGCATCGGGAAGAAGGTCAGGTTCACCCCGACGAACATGATCCAGAAGGCGGTGCGCCCCATCCGGTCGGAGAGTTTCTTGCCGGTGATCAGCGGCCAGTAATAATAGAGCCCGCCGAACAGCGGCAGCAGCGTCCCGCCGATCAGCACATAATGGAGATGCGCGACGATGAAATAGGTGTCGTGCGCCTGCCAGTCGAACGGCGCGACCGCGACCATCACGCCCGTCAGCCCGCCGATGACGAAGATGGCGAGGCTTCCGCTGGCATAGAGGAGCGGCGTCGACCATTTGACCTTGCCCGCCCACAGCGTGGCGATGAAGGCGAAGATCTGAACCCCCGTGGGGATGGCGACGGCTTCCGATGCGGCGGAGAAGAAGGCCAGGCTGATCTTGGGCAGTCCGGTCGCGAACATGTGGTGGACCCACAGGCCGAAGGACAGGAAGGCGGTGCCGACGGCGGCCAGCACGATCCACGGATAGCCGAGCAGGTGGCGCTGCGCGAAGGTCGGGATCAGCATCGCGAACAGCGCGATGGAGGGAAGGAAGACGATATAGACTTCCGGATGGCCGAAAATCCAGAACAGGTGCTGCCACAGCAGCGGATCGCCCCCGCGCGCGGCGTCGAAGAATGGCCAGTTGAGCAGCCGCTCCATCTCGAACAACAGGTCGCCCGCGATCAGGGGCGGGAAGGCGAACAGGATCATCACCGCCACGACCAGGATGTACCAGGCATAGAGCGGCATCAGGTTCAGCCGCATCCCCGGCGGACGGCATTTGAGCACGCCGACGATCAGCTCGACCGCGGCGGCGACCGACGACACTTCGATGAAGGACAGCCCCAGCATCCAGATGTCGGCGCCCAGTCCGCTGAGGTCGGTGCGGGTGGTGAGCGGCGGATACATGAACCAGCCGCCATCGGGCGCGGCGTTGAAGAAGATCGAGCCGCCGACGAACACCCCGCCGATCAGGAAGCTCCAGTAGCCGAAGGCGGACAGGCGCGGAAAGGGGAGGTCGCGTGCACCGAGCAACTGGGGCAGGAGGATGATCGACACCGCCTCGAACATCGGGACGGCGAACAGGAACATCATCATCGAGCCGTGCAGCGTGAACAGCTGGTTGAAGGTGTTCGCCGAGACTAGGTCGTTGTCCGGCACGGCCAGCTGGGTGCGCATGATCAGCGCCAGCACGCCCGCGAACAGCATGAAACCGAACGCGGTCAGCGTGTACCAGACGCCGACCCGGTTGTTGTTGGTGTCGGTCCAGCGGAGGAACAGGCCGCTCGGCGGCTTCCAGACGGCGCGAAGGCGTTCCTCCTGCGCGGCGCGAAGCTGTGGGTCGTCCTGGGCGTGGAGGCTCATTTCAGGCCCTGAAGATAGCGGGCGAGGGCGACCGCCTCGTCATCCGACAATTGCGGGAAGGAGGGCATTCGTACGCCCGGCTTGGTCTTTTCGGGATGGCGGATGAAGTCCGCGACGTTCGCTTGCGTCATCGGCAGGATGCCCGCCGCCAGCGTCCGGCGGGATCCGAAATGGGTGAGGTCGGGGCCGATCCGCGTGGGCGCGGTCACGCCCGCTATGGCGTGGCACCCCGAACAGCCATTGGCGGCGAACAGCCGTGCTCCTGCGCCGTCACTCGCCTGGGCAGGCCGCGCCTGCCGCGCCAGCCAGGCGTCGAACGCGGCGGGCGGCATGGCGATCACGTCGAAGGCCATCAGCGCGTGGCTCAGCCCGCAGAATTCGGCGCATTGCCCGCGATAGCGGCCGGGCTTTTCGGCGCGGACGACCAGGCTGTTGATGCGGCCGGGGATCATGTCCATCTTGCCGGCCAGCCCGGGTATCCAGAAGCTGTGCACCACGTCGCCCGCGCCCAGCCGGAAGGCGACGGTGCGCCCCGTGGGGATGCGGATCTCGTTCGCGCCCAGGATGGGGGCGCGGCCCGGCGGTTGATAGGCCACGCGCCACCAGAACTGCTCGCCATCGACCGCGATGGTCAGGTCGGTCGGCGCCACCGGCCTGGGGCGCATATAGGGCAGCGAATAGGCGAGCAGTCCGAGCAGGACGATGGTCGGGATCACCCCGCCCAGCCACAGGACGAGCCGCATCCCCTTTCGATGCCCGATCGCACCTTCGGGCGCGCGGACGGCGTGGCGCATCAACAGCGCGACGGCGGCCGCGATGACCACGGCGCCGACCAGCATGATGATGAAAAGATGCCGGATATCGGCGGCGTCCGCCCCGAACGGAGCGAGCGTCGATTGATGCGTGTTACATCCCGTCAGTGAAACGGCCGACCCGACGATGATGGCTACGCTGATCCCCCGCATGGCCAACAAACGTTGCCATAGTGGAATAGTTCATGCGTTCTTCATCGAAAGTTCATCTGCGAAACAAATTGTCACGGTCGCGAATTTCGCCGCAAGACCTCGCCCGAGAGGATCGTCGCGAAGGCCAGCCAGGTGGCGAGCGGCATGACGCTCGCGGCGGCGGGGCGGTCGATCTTCCACGCCGTCGCGGCCAGCGCGGCGGTGCCGACCGCCATCGTCCCGGCGGCGACGGTGCTGGTGCCGATCCGCCGTTCGCGGAAGAACAGCTCGGTCCAGCCGCCGATCATCGCGCTGTTGCCCAGCCACAGCGCCAGCGCCGCATTGCGGCGGGGCGAGGCGGGCTGGCGCAGCAGCCGATAGCCGCCCGCCGTCGCCAGCGTTTCCAGGACCGGCCACACCGCGCCGAACACCTTGTCGGGGGGCGTGAAGCCGGGCTTGTCGAGCCGCCGATACCAGCGCCGGATCTTCGGGTGCGAAGGATCGGGCGCGTTGCGCCGCCCGACCAGCGCGCTCAACCCCAGCACCGCCACCGCTACGCCACCCGCCACCAATGGCGAAAATCCCGTCTTCCGTCCGTCCGTCATCGCCAGTCCTCTCGATCGCGCTAGCGATAACGGTCCTGGCCTATCCCTGTTCAGCGGTCCGGCGATTTCCCAACCTCGCCACCAGCCGGTCGATCGCGCCGATGACCAGCAGCGAGATGCCGAACAGCGGCAGGATCGCGCCTGCCATGACCAGCGTAGCGATCAGTCCGCCAACCCGCGCGCCCGACAGCGGAGGTGGCGCGCCGATCCGGCCCCTCGGGCGACGCTTCCACCACATGGCGATCCCGCTGATGACCAGCACCCAGATCGCGACGCAGGGAACCAGCATCAGCCACTGGTTCGCGCGTCCGAAATAGTTGCCCATGTGAAGCTGCACGCCCGACTCCACCGCGCGGCCCACGATGCCATATTGGTCGTAGCGGACCTCGCGCCCGATCGGCCGCAGGCTGTAGCGGTCGACATAGAGCGTCCGCTGTCCCGCTGGTCGGTCGGGATAGGTGAAGGCGGTATAGACGCCGGTCGGGCCGCTCGGGAGGAACAACCGGAAGCTGCCCGACCAGCCCCGCGCGGCGAGCAGTGCCGCGACCCGGTCGGTCCCCGCGATCACCGCCGGGTCGCGGGTCGCGCCGGGACTTTCGGGGCCGTGGCCCGCATGGTCGCCCTGAATCTCGGGCATGGCGGGCATGGCGGGCATGGTGGAATGCGGGATGGGGGCATCCTCCAGCGTCCAGGGTGCTTCGCCGAGCGCCGCCTTCATCGGCTGGCTGTGGGGGATATTATATTGGCGGAAGGACGGGGGGTAGCCGACGCCCAGCGCGCCGCTCGCCCGGTGGAGCAGCGGCCCCGACACACCCGCCCAGGGCAGCCCGGTGACGATCAGGAACCCGATCAGCGCAACGGTCCACACGCCGACCGGTCCATGCAGATCGCGCCAGAAGCGCCGTCCCCGGCCCGACCAGCGCGGCCAGAGCGTCCCCGCCGCGTGGAAGCGCCCGCGTGGCCACCACAGGATCAGGCCGGTCACGAGCAGCACCAGCGCCCAGCTGACCGCCAGTTCGACCAGCCGCTCGCCCGCCAAGCCCATCAGCATCGAGCGGTGCGTCGCATCGGCCCAGCCGACCAGCGTCCGGTCATAGACGACGCTGCCCAACACCCGCCCGCTGCCGGGATCGACCGCGACACGGCGTGGCGCGCCATGGTCGGGCTGGACGAAGACGACCGCGGACCGGTCGTTGGTGGCGGGCATGTCGATCCGCGAGGCGCTGCCTGGATAGGTACGGAGCGCGGCGTCGATCATATGCGACACCGGCACCGTCGACCCGTGCGGCGCGACGAACCGTAGCCGGGGATAGAGCGCGTCGTTCAGTTCGTCGTTGAACAGATAGATCGCCCCCGTCGCGCTGAGCATCAGCAGGACCGGCGCGACCAGCAGCCCGGCCCAGAAATGCCAGCGCCAGATGGTGCGGTGAAAGGCGGGTGCGCTTTGCATGGCCGGTCCCCTCACAGCCGGGCCGCCAGCGCGACCTCGAAGGATCGCGGCGCGCCGATATAGATGTTGGTCGCCGGATAACCCGAATATTCGCCGTAGAAGCGATTGGTCAGGTTCCGTCCGCGCAGCGTCAGCGTCATGCCCGGCGAAACCGGCAGCGACAGGCTGGCGTCGAGCAGCGTGTGCCCGGTCACATAGATGCTGTTGGCCGTGTCGGTGTAGAAGCCCCCAGCCTCGCGCACCGTCCCGCCCAGCGTTACGCCGGGAGCGAGGCGATAGGATGCGGCGGCGTATAGCGTCGTATCGGGGATGTTGATCGGCCGGTTGCCGCTACGGTCGAACCGCACGCCGCCGATCGTCTCGGCGAGCTGGTCGTAGCGCGCATCGGTATAGGATGCCCCCGCCGACAGGGTCAGCGGCGGAACGGGCGTCACCTGCCCCGTCATTTCCACCCCGCGCGAGGATTGCCGCCCGCCCTGGACGCTGAGCGACGGGTTGACCGGATCGCGGGTGAGGATGTCGGTCTGCACGATGCGGTATGCCGCACCCGTCAGGCTGGCACGTCCGGCCCAGCCCGTGAGCTTGAACCCCGCCTCCACCGCGCGGCCATGGGTCAGGCGGAAACGGCTGTTGGCGATCGAGGCGAGCAGGATCGACGATACCGGCGACACAGCGGTGGTATATTGCGCATAGAGCGTCAGTCCGGTCGTCGCGGCCCAGCTCGTGCCCGCGCGCCACGACACCGGATCGAAGCGCGGCGCGTTGCGATCGGTCGCGCCGCCGACATTCTGGATCGTCGCGCGGTCGAGCGCGATATGGTCCCAGCGCACGCCGCCGACGATCAGCCACTTGGCGGTCAGGTTCACCGCATCTTCGGCAAAGACCGCGCTCTGCCTGAGCCGCGAGTCGAAGGTGACGTTGCCGCTTGTAAACACCGACGGGGACGCCGGAACGGCGATGACGCCGGGATCGCGGAGATCGACATCGGGCAGCGCTCCCGCTGGCGCCTGTTGGCGCAGGCTGGTGAAATCGGTGTCGTTATATTCGGCGCCCAGCGTGAAACGGTGGCGAAGGCCCGCGATCCTGCCGTCACGCCCGACCGCGCCGCGCACGTTCCAGAACCGCTGATCGTGGCGAAAATCCTGGTAGCTCTGCCGGATGCCGCCATCGGGAAACCGTGCGCTGGGGGCCAGGAAACTCTGCGTATCGGCCAGCAGGAAGGCGCGCCTGGCGGTATAGCCGGTCAGGTCGACCGCCAGCGTCCAGCCATCGCCGATCGCCCAGTCGAGCCGTGACCGGATCGTCGTCTCGTCCGCGCCCGACCAGGCGCCGCGCGGATTGTAGTTGCGCCGTCGAAGCGAACGATCGGCGACAAGGCCGCTGCTCGTCCGGACCGCATCGCTCGGCGCGAGTGCGTAGCGCGCCGGAATGAGGAGTAGGCCCTGATAGGTGGCGTCGTAGCGATCCTCGAAATGATCGACCGCGAAGAGGAGCGACAGCCGGTCGCTCGGTCGATAGAGCGCGCTGGCGGTCAGTCCGGCGGAAAGACTGGCATTATGGTCGACATCGTACAGGCTGTCCGATCGCTGGTAGCTGGCGTCGGCCCGGACCGCGACGACGGGGGAGACGGGCAGGTTGACCCCGGCCGCCGCGAACGTCGTGCCGAAGCTACCGCCCGACAGCAACATGTCGAGACGGCGTTCGCCGAGCACCGGCTTGCGCGTCACCTTGTTGATGACGCCCGCCAGCGCGCCCTCTCCGTACAGGACCGATGCGGGGCCCTTCAGCACCTCGATCCGGTCATAATGCCAGATGTTGCTGTCGCGCTGCGCCACGGTGGAGGCGGCGAGGCGGACGCCGTCCTGCAGGATCGAGACGGTGTTGCCCGCAAAACCGCGCATCGACACGACGGCGGGGTTGCCGGGGACGTTGCCCGCGATCGCGCCGACGACCTGATCGAACGCCTCGCGCGCGGTGCGGACCCCGCGCCTCTGGAGATCGTCCTGCGAGAGTATCTCGACCGTCGCCGGAGTCTCGCGGATGGTCAGCGGCAGGCGGCTTGCGGCGGTGACCGGGGTATCGGGCTGTCGCTGCGCCGTGACCACGACCGTGGGCGCGGCAGGCGCGGATTGTGGACCGGACGCGACGGCGTCCGGCATCGTCGGGGGAAGGAACATCGATAGGCTTTCGACCGGTCCGCCGCTTCGGTGCGGCGGACGAGGATCATGAAGGCGTCGCGGCAGGCGACGCCGGATGAAACGGGTCAGGAAAGCGCGGGCGGTCCCCGGAGCGGCGGCCGGAGACGCGGCGCGTCGACCGGGTGGGCCAGGACGCGCACGGCCAGGCCGACGGCCATCACGAAGGCGATCAACGCCGCGAGCTGGATCGGGTCGATCGAGTCGAGCAACGGCGCCGCCAGTCCGGCAAAGGCGCAGGGCATCTCCCGCCCGTGGCCGCTGTCCGAATGGCCGGGCGGCTGATCGACCGGATGGCGGGCCGCCATCGCATGACCGGCCATCGCCATCGGCGCGTCCGGCGTGACGGCCATCGTGTGGGTGCCCGGACACAGCATCATCGCGACCCGCCCGTCGACCGCTCCGACCATATAGCCGGTCGGCACGATCAGCTTGAGCAGCAGCGCCGCCGCGCAGATCAGCACGGCCCATTGGCGTTGCGCGAGCAGGCTTCGGATCGCCGTCACGCGAGTGGGCGTAGCGAAGGGTCATGGGCTTGTCACTTGGACAGAATGGGCCCGACCGGCGGACCGTCTATCCTGGATCAAAGTAGGAGCATGAAATCATTGCATTCCGACGACCGAACGCGGTCTATCGGTCGCTGGCGCCCGATCGGGCTTTGTTGCAGAACGGAGCCATGGCGCACTCCTCCTCCTTCGAATTTCTGAGCGGCGTGTCGGGGGCGGTGGTCGATGAGATCATCGGCTTCGACTGGGCGGCGACCTCACTCGGCGGACCCGAGACTTGGCCGGTCGCCTTGCGGAGCCAGCTTGCGACGATGCTGGCGTGCCCGGTGCCGATGTATCTGGTCTGGGGCCCGGACCTCCTGTCCTTCTACAACGACGCCTATCGGCCGATGCTCGGCTATCGCGCGGCGACCGCGATGGGGACGCCCTTTCGGATCCTTTGGAGCAGCATCTGGGATGAGATCGCGCCACTGGTCGATCGCGCATTGTCGGGCGGCGTCGCACAGGTGACCGATATGCGGCTCGACCTGTCGCGGCAGGGACAGCCGGAGGAGAGTTATTGGAGCTTCTCCTACTCGCCCGTCTTCGACAACGGGGGCGCGATCGCGGGCATGATCTGCGTTACCGGAGAGACGACCGCGCGTGTGCTGGCCGAGCGTCGCCAGCACGAGGCCGATGAGCGGCTGGACATGGCGCTCAGCTCGGGTGCGCATGTCGGCATGTGGGACTGGGACGTGGTCAACGACAAGGTCCGCTCGGACGGGCGGTTCGCGGCGATGTACGGCGTCGATCCGGCGGCGGCGGAAGCGGGTATGCCGATCGCCGAGTTCTTCCGGGGTATCCATCCCGACGATCGCGCCCGTGTCGAGGCGGAGATCGAGGCCGTCCTCGCGGGCGCGAAGGAGGGCGGCGAGGCGGGCCGCTTCATATCGGAATATCGACTGATCCGCGCGGACGGCGCGACCCGCTGGGTGTCGGCGCGCGGGCGTTGTATCGTCGACGAGGCCGGGCGCTGTGTCCGATTTCCCGGTGTCAGCTTCGATATCACCGACCGCGTTCGGATCGAGCATCAGTTGCGCGACAGCGAGGCGCGGGCGCATCTGAACGCCGAGCGGGTCCAATTGGCCCTGGAGGCGGGCGCGATCATCGGCACTTGGTTCTGGGATCTGCCGACCGACCGGTTCACGGTGGACGAGCCCTTTGCGCGCCATTTCGGATTGGACCCCGCGCTCGGTCATGCCGGGCTGAATCTGGCCGAGGTGGTGGAGGTGCTGCATCCCGACGACCGCGCCGGATTGTCCGAGGCGGTTCGCGAGGCGATCACGCGGGGTGGTCCCTATGCGCACCAATATCGCGTGCGACGCCATGACGGGCGGTATCACTGGGTCGAGGCGATCGGTCGGGTCGATCATGCGCCGGACGGCACGCCGTTGCGATTTCCGGGCGTGATGATCGATGTCGGGATCCGCCGCGCGCTGGAGGCCGAGCGCGATCACGCCATCGCCGAACTGCGCGCGCTGACCGACCAGCTCGAACAGCGTGTCGCCGACCGCACCGCCGAATTGATGCGCGCCGAGGAGGCGCTGCGCCAGTCGCAGAAGATGGAGGCGGTGGGCCAGTTGACCGGTGGCCTCGCGCATGACTTCAACAATCTGCTCGCCGGGATTTCCGGCTCGCTGGAGTTGATGGCGCTGCGGCTGTCGCAGGGGCGGGTGGGCGATCTCGACCGCTATATGGACGCGGCGCAGGGGGCGACCCGGCGTGCGGCGGCGCTGACCCACCGGCTGCTCGCCTTTTCCCGGCGGCAGACCCTGGACCCGCGCCCGACCGATGTCGCCGGGCTGGTCGCGGACATGACCGACCTGATCCGCCGCACCGTCGGCCCGGGGATCACGGTCGAGACGCGCGGCGACGATCCCTGGACGGTGCTGGTCGATGCGCCTCAGCTGGAAAACGCCTTGCTCAACCTGTGCATCAACGCGCGCGATGCGATGCCCGATGGCGGCCGCATCACGATCGAGATGGTCAATCGGCGGCTCGATCGCGGCGCAATGCGGTCGGCCGACATACCGGACGGAGAATATCTGGCGCTGTCCGTCACCGACACGGGTATCGGCATGACGCAGGACGTGATCGACAAGGCGTTCGACCCCTTTTTCACCACCAAGCCGCTGGGGCAGGGGACGGGGCTGGGGCTGAGCATGATATACGGCTTCGCCAAGCAGTCGGGTGGACAGGTGCGGATCCATTCGACGCCTGGGCTGGGCACGACCGTCTTTGTCTATCTGCCGCGCCATGACGGACCGGTGCAGCCCGAACCGCACGACCCGACCCGCATTCCCGAAAGCCCGGCGGGGTCGGGGGAGAAGACGGTGCTGGTCGTCGATGACGAGGCGACGGTGCGCCTGATGATCGTCGATGTGCTGCGCGACATGGGCTACCGGGTGATCGAGGCGGCGGACAGCGCGGAGGGGCTGGCGATCTTGCGCTCGCCCACGCGGATCGACCTGCTCGTCACCGATGTCGGCTTGCCCGGTGGCATGAACGGTCGCCAGCTCGCCGAAGCCGCGCGAGAATTACGACATGAATTGAATGTCATGTTCATCACGGGCTATGCGGAGGGCGCGGTGCTGAACAGCGGCCATCTGTCGCCGGGGATGCAGTTGCTGACCAAGCCGTTCACGGTGGACGCGCTGGTCAAGGGGATACAGGCCGCGATGAGCGCGGCGGCGCGTCGTTACGATCCGCATATCCCCTGATCCCGCGCGACCCGGCCGTCGGATCGCGTGCGGCACCGCATGACGACGACGACCGGGAGTTCGACATGATGAAGACCAGCCGCCACGCCCTGTTCCTGCTGGGCGCGAGCCTGTTGGGCCTGACGCCCCCCGCATCCGCGCAGGACGGGCCGGATATCCCGGAGCCGATGGTGTTCGACATGATCCGCCCGCTGACCGCGAAGGCGGGGGAGATCGAGGTGAATGCACTGGCGCAGCGCGACCTGACCGGTCCGCGCGGCGAGCTGGAATGGGCGCCCGAGGTCGAATGGGCGGTGGCCGACGGCCTGGCGGTCGAGCTCGAACTGCCGCTGATCAACAACCGCGTCGTCCAGTACAAGATGGGGCTCCAAGGCAAGCTGGGCACGATCCGGGGCGGACGCGGGGTGCACGGCGTCCAGTATCTGGGGCTGCACGACCGCGAGGCGGGCGGCTGGACCTCGACCCTGCTCTGGCTGCTCGGCAATCGCTTTGGCGAGCGGTGGAGCACGATGACGATGCTCGGCGTCGGCGACGTGACGCTGCGCGAGGGGAACGAGACGGGGACGATCGTCAATCACTCCACCTTTTACGACCTGAACCGCGACACCGTGGTCGGGCTGGAAGTCAATCGGCAGAATGGCGAGGGGGCCTATTGGCTGCTGATGCCGCAGATCCACCGCGCGGTCGGCAAGATGGGCGTGCAGGGTGGCGTCGGCGCCGAGCGCGCGCGGGGCGAGCGCTTCCGGCCGCGGCTGGGATTGCGAATCATCCGCGAATTGTGATGAGACATCGGCCAACTGGGAGACGGAATATGGCCATCGAGCTGATCTGCCTGGATGCGGACGACACGCTTTGGCACAATATGCGCCACTTCGCGGAAACGGAGGAGGCGCTGGTCGGCCTCCTTGCCCCCTTTGCCGAGGCACGCGTGGCGCGCGCGACGCTTGAAAGCTGCGAGGCGCGCAACCTACGGCTTTATGGCTACGGCGCCAAGGGCTTCACCCTGTCGATGATCGAGACGGCGGTCGAGTTGGCGGGGCCGACGCTGCCGACCGAACTGGTCGCGCGGTTGCTCGAGGCGGGACGGCAATTGCTCGCGCATCCGGTCGAATTGCTCGACGGCATCGCGGATACGATGGCCGCGCTGGCGGAGCGGGGAAGGCTGGTCCTCGTGACCAAGGGCGACCTGCTGCACCAGGAGGCGAAGCTCGCCGCATCGGGCCTGGGCGCGCATTTCGCCGATGTCGCGATCGTCAGCGACAAGACGCCCGACACCTTCCGCCGCGTCTTCGCCCGCCATGACGTCGCGCCCGAACGGGCGGTGATGGCGGGGGATTCGATGCGCTCGGACATCCTTCCCGCGCTGAAGGCGGGCGCGTGGGCCGCCTATATCCCGCAGCCGCTGGCGTGGAGCCATGAGGCCGGGGACAGCCCCACCGACCATCCGCGCTTTCGCGAGCTTGCAAGACTGGGCGACCTGCCCGACTGGATCGACACGATCGGGTAACGGGCGCGTCGCCGCCCCAGCGAAGGCCGGGGGTTTGGCGGATCGAGGACCGGGTCGTGAGAGATCCCGGCGTTCGCCGGGATGACGATCGTTCAGCTCGGATCGCGTTCCTCGCTCACCGCTACCTCGGTCGGAGCGTGGGAAAACCCATTGCGGTGGATACGAACGCCGGCCGTCGTGACCGGGACGCTGGCCGCGACCGCCGCGACGGGCTTGGCGACGGTGTCGCGCGGATCGCCGCGATGGATGGTCACGCCCCCCATTGTCTCGAGCCCTTCGAGGGGCGTGCTGGCCAGTGTGGCGGGGGCGGGAGCGGGGATGCTGGGTTCGATCCCGGCATAGTCCTGGCGGAAGGAGAGGTCGCGTTCGAGTGCGCCCTTCCAGCGATAGAAGATATGGCTGCCGATCGCGCCGATCCGGTTGAGGCTTGGCGCCCACCAGGGCAGCACGTAATTGGCATGGTAGAAGGTCGCGGCGCCGACGGGCGCATAGACCAGCCCTGCCAGTGCGGCCTGCGCCACGGCGGCGGCGCGGGCCCAGGCGGCGGGCTCGCGCGGGTGGAGCATCGATCCGTCGCAGGTGAAGCTGAACTGGCAGCCGGTCGAGCGTTTGGAGCCTTGGTAGACGACGCCGCAGATGCTCTTGGGAAAGGCGCGGTCGCGAACGCGGTTGAGCACGACCTGGGCCACGGCGCGCTGTCCATCGACCGATTCCGATCGCGCCTCGTAATAGACCGCGGCGGTCAGGCAGTCGGCGGCGCGGGCGGCGTCCTCGGCGCTGTGGGCGATCCCGGTGAAGGCGGGGGCCGCGGCCATCTCGATCGGGGTGTTGGCCGCCAGCGTTTCGGGCAGGTCGCTTTCGGGCACGTCGAGCGCGAGTTGGCGCAGCAGCGTCCGCGCGGTCGGCGATGGCACGTCGAGGGTCAGGTGCGCGGGCGGATGCCGCGACGGCGTGCACGAGGTGGCGACCGCCAGAGCCGCCACCGCAAGCATCCAGCGCAGCACGTCACTCCCGATCCAAGCCCGTTGCCTCATGACGGCGCTTTACGGGGTGGGGGGTTAGGAAGCGGTTAAGTCACCGAATTCGGGCCGGATCGACATGATCTCCCCTCTCCCCTCGAAAGGGGCGAGGGGAGAAATTCAAAACCGCGCGCCCACTTCCACGCCGTAGAAGCGGGGCTCGCCCGCGATATAGGTCGGTGCGCTGAAGGTGCCGCCGGTGTTGCCCGCGTCGATCAGATAGCGCTTGTTGGTCAGGTTGCGTGCGAAGCCGCCGACATGGAAGCGGCTGTCCGCGCCGAACTCCACCCCGGCGCGCAGGTTGACCAGCGTATATCCGCCCTGCGAGATCGCCTCGCTGTTGGGCAGTTCGAAATACACCTTGGAGCGATAGGTGGCGCTCGGCGTGGCATAGAAGGTCGCGGACGATCCGACCGGCACGCGAAGGGTCGCGCCGCCCGAGGCGGTGGTATCGGGCTGGAGCCGGAAGCGATTGCCCGCGAACACGCCGTTCGCCGGATCGTCGGCGATGCCGCCATCGATATAGGCGAAGGTCCCGAACAGGCTGAGCCAGCGATGGACGGCCCAATTGGCCTCCAGCTCGACGCCGATATTGTTCGCCGAGCCCGCACTGCGGGTCACCGTGCGGCCGTTTTCGAAGGCGGTGACCTGAAACCCCTTATAGCGTTGATAGAAGACCGAGGCCGCGCCGCTCAACGCGCCGATCCGCCCCTTGATGCCGCCTTCGTAGTTCCAGACATCCTCCTGCGGCACGATCTGGAGCCGGGGGATGGCGCCCGAATTGGCGACGGTCAGCGGCACGATCCGTTGCGCGTCGAGCTGGACGACCGGCGAACGGCGGCCCTTGCTGACCGTCGCATAGAGGTTGAAGTCGCCGCCAAGTCGATAGAGCGCGTTGAAGCGCGGCAGGATCGCGGCATAGCTGCGCTGCGCCTCATACACCTGGCCCTTGGTATTCGCGGCGCCGAGCAGGCTGGTGAACAGTCCGGCGGCGGCGAGCAGGCGGCTGTCGGGCATCACGCTGCTATATCCCGAGCGGCGATCCTCGATCAGGACGCGGGCCCCGGCGGTCAGCTCCAGCGCGGGGTCGGGAATCCACGTCGCATCGGCGAACATGGAGTAGGTATTGTTGCGCCCGAAATTGGTGAAGCTGGCGCTATAGGGCATGACGGTCGCCGTGCCGCGCGACAGGATCGCGGTCGCGCGCGCGCCGAGGATGGTGCCGTTCGGCGCGACGCAGGCCGTACCGGTCGGCAGTCCCACCGAGCCCAGCAACTGGCGCACCGGCGCGAAATCGGCGGCGGTGGAGCAGGCGAGATAGGTGCCTTCCTCGGTCGAGAAGGGCACGCGCTGCTGCCCGTTCTCGAAAAAGGCGTTCCAGCCGATCGAGGCGCGGTAATGCGCGCCATCGAAGGCGAAGCGGCTTTCATGGCTCCACTGGTCGCCCTTGGCGTCCTCGCCGAACTCCAGATACCAGGCGGGGCCGCCATCGGCGTCGAAGATCTCGAGCGCGTCGAAGCGGCGATAGCCGTTGACGGTGGTGAAGGTGACGCCCGGCGCGACATCCACCGCGACCGTCAGGTTCGCGTCATAGACGTTGCGCGTCAGCCCCAGCTTGCGCCGCCCCAGCACGTCGGCCGAGAAGGGCGAGCCCGACAATTCGACATAGCCGTAATCGCCGGTCTGCCCGCCGGTGGGGGCGAAGACGCGGCTCTTGAACGCGGTGCCCGGATTGCGCTGTCCGTCATAGGTCAGGACGAGGTCGGCGGTGACCGAACCATTGGGACGCCAGCGCACCGAGCCGCGCACGCCGCGCTGGTCCTGTCCGTTGAGGTCATCCTGATCGACGCGCCCCTGATCCTGGTTGGGGACGTTCGGATCGCCCGCTATGTTGCGGACATAGCCGTCGCGATATTTGTAGGCGAAGGCGATCCGCCCGGCCAGCGTCTCGTTGCCCGCGTTCAGATACCCCGAGACCTGGGTGCGGTCGAAATTGCCGTAGGAGGCGATGAGGCCACCCTCGGTTCCGGCCTTTGGCCTGGCGGAGACGATGCTGATCGCGCCGACTGCGGCGGCGGTGCCGAACAGCGTCGCCTGAGGGCCCTTCACCACCTCGATCCGCTCGATATCGTACAGGTCCTGATAGGCGCCGCGCGTCCGGCTGATATCGATGCCGTTATAATAGAGCGTCACCCTCGCGCCCTGCTGCGCCGAGCCCGAGTCCGAGGTGATGCCGCGGATGACGAAGCCCGGATTGTTGGCGCTCTGCTCCTGGATCTGGAGGCCGGGGATATATTGGGCGACCTCGGACAGCGAATTGACGCCCAGATTGGCCATCCGTGCGCCGGAGACGGCGCTGACCGTGACGGGTACGTCCTCGATCCGTTGCTCGCGCTTCTGCGCGGTGACGATCACCTCGTCCTGCGTGTCGTCGCGGACATCGTCCTGCGGCTGGATCATGGCCTGCGCGGTGGCCGCCTGCGTCAAGGCGATCGGCGACAGGCTCGCCAAAAGCACGGCCAGCGTCGTGCGGCGCACGGTCGAATTCATCTTGTCCCCCGATTAATACCCCGATGACCGTCGCTTAGGCGAAAGGGATTACCGGTCGGTGTCCGGCGTGCGGCGGATTTGTGACGATCGGCGCGGGTGTCGCCGAACCGTCATCCCGCCGCCATTTCGCTGTCGCGTGCGGGCTTTAGCGGTCCGTGGCGAAAGGATTCCGATGATGACGAAGATCAACCGCCGCCGCGCCATGGCTCTGATGGGAAGCGGTGCGACGCTCGGCCTGCCCGCAACGATCGCCGAGGCGGCGGCGCCAGCGGCCCGCTTCGCGCATGGCGTCGCCAGCGGGGATCCCGCGCCCGATGGTGCCATATTGTGGACCCGCGCGACCCCGGCGGAGGGGCAGGGGGGCGATGTCGCGCTGACCTGGCACGTCGCGCCGATGGAGCCGGGCGAGGCGGTCGGGCTGCGGACCGGGCGCGTGACGGCGCGGGCCGCGCGCGACTTCACCGCCAAGGTCGAGGTGACGGGGCTGCGGCCCGGCCGCGACTATCGCTACTGGTTCGAGACGGCGGCGGGCCAGCGTTCGCCCGAGGGGCGGTTCCGTACCCTGCCGCGCGGGCGGGTCGAGGACGTGGTGCTGGCGGTCGTGTCGTGCCAGCTTTATCCGGGCGGACTGTTCAACGCCTATGATGCGATCGCGCGGTCCGAGCGGCTCGATGCGGTGCTGCATCTCGGCGATTACATCTACGAATATGGCGCGGACGGCTATGGCGGCGAGATCGGCCGCAAGCTCGGCCGTCTGCCCGAGCCGACGCACGAGATCCTGTCGCTCGCCGATTATCGCGCGCGCCATGCGCAGGTGAAGCGTGACCCCGACATGCAGGCCGCGCACGCGCGCGCCGCCTTCATCTGCGTGTGGGACGACCATGAGGTGGCCAATGACGACTGGATCGGCGGCGCGGAAAACCATGATCCCCGGACGGAGGGCGACTGGGGCAAGCGCAAGGCGGCGGCGATGCAGGCCTATTTCGAATGGATGCCGATCCGCGACCCCCGGCCCGGCCAGCCCTGGGCGGCGATCAACCGCAGCTTCGATTTCGGCGATCTCGCGACGCTGGTGATGTTGGAGACGAGGCTGCTCGCACGGTCGAAGCAGGTGACGGCCAAGGGCGAGGTGCCCGAGCCTTCCGAATATGCCACGATGATGGCCGAACGGGCGCGCCCGGATCGCGAGCTGCTGGGCACGAACCAGCTCGGCTGGATCGAGCGCACCCTGTCCGCCTCGGTCGCCGCCGGACGGCCCTGGCAGGTGATCGGCAATCAGGTGGTGATGGCGCGCGTCGACGGCCCCGATCTGGAGAAACAGATGGGGGCGGATGGCTACGCCGCGCTGGTCGTCCCGCTGCCGAGCGCGATCCGGGCGCAGCTTGCGGCGGCGCAGCAATCCTATCGCGCGGGCCTGCCGATGAATTTCGATAGCTGGGATGGCTATCCCGCCGCGCGCGAGCGGCTCTATGCGGCGTTCCGGCGCGCGGGCAGTCGCCCTGTCGTCGTGTCGGGGGACAGCCATGCCGCCTGGGCGAACGACCTGTATGACGGTACGGGCGCGCTGGTCGCGGCCGAGTTCGGCGCGACCGCGATCACCAGCCCGTCCTGGGGCGCGCTGTTCCCCGGCATCGGGCGTCAGATCGCCGAGGCGAATGCGAAGGTCGTCCGCTTCTGCGATCAGGATGCGAAGGGCTATCTGCACCTGACGCTGACCCGCGACGCCGCGACGGCGCGATTCATGACGGTGTCGACCGTGATGGCCAAACCCTATGCGCAGGCCTGTGTCGCGACGTGGCGGACGCGCGCGGGCGCAACCGCGCCGATCGAGACCGTCGGCGCCTGACCCGCACCTGGCCTCCTCCGTCAGCGTATCGGGGCGGGGGAGGGGCGGGCGCGCACGGCGGCCAGGATGTGCGCGTTCAGCGCGGCGTCGTCATGGTTCAGATAATGGCCGCCGGGCATGGCGACGACATGCGCGTTGGGCAGTTTGAGGAGCGGGCACAGGCTGTCGCGCTCCTCGACGCCGTAGATGCAGGTCAGCGGCAGCCAGTCGAGCCTGTTGGCGGTAGAGGCGGCAATGCTGTCGGGGCGGCCCATATAGGCGATGCCCGACGGGTCGGAGCGGAAATAGGCGGTCTTGCCCGGCACCACGAGGATCAGTGACGACACCTGCGCGCGCAGATCGGCGGGAAGCCGCGCCAGCCCGGTCTGCAGCATGTCCGCGCCGTAGGATTGGCCCAGCAAGACCAGTCGCCGGTCGCCCGCTTCGCTCGCGGCGCGGCGGATCAGGTCGGCGATCAGCGCATCGACCTGCTCGCGCGTCCGGCGCTTGCGGAACAGGACCGGCGAATTGACGCCGAGAACCGCGATGCCATGCTGGCCGAGATCGCGTGCGACCACCCCGCTCATGCCGTAGCGAAGCCCCATGTCGCCCGAGAGCGACAGGACCAGGATCGGCTGGGGACGCCCCGCCGCGGGATAGCGGGTAAACGGGTCGCGGTCGAAATAACTTCCGGAATAGAGAAGGATAGACGCGGCTCCGACGAGCAGTAGCAACGCCGCGCCAAGGTAACGGCCACGATGGCGACGAAGATGGGCCAGTCGATCGGACATGCCCTTTCCTAATCCCGGCGTCTGGCCGCTGTCACCCGTGGATGTGACACCGATAGCGGTCATGAAAAATCTGTAATGTTATGATCACCCGCTCTATGCGCCCGATCTGTCATCGGCGAAAAAGACAAGGACATGAGACGGCTGGTGGCCGCCGCATGGCCGATGACCAGCCGCGAGGAATGCCGTCCGTGACCAACCCGATCTTCTTTGACCCCACCGGTCGTCGTGGCGCCTGGGCGCGACGCGGCGTCGGGGTGCTGATCGTGGCGGTGGTGATCGCGGCGATCGCCTTTGCCACGACGCTGGTCGCGGTGCCCAATTCGGGCGTGCTGCCGCTGCCCTTCGCACGGCGCCAGGCGATGACGCTGGAGCCGACCGCGCAGCTCAAGGGGCGGCGGGGCGAATGGCTGCCGCGCAAGGCGGTCGAGCAGGAACATACCCCGCTGACCATCGCCTTCTATACGCCGGGCAATGATTCCGCGCTGGCCTCGGTCCATGCGCATATGGGGCAGATCGACTGGCTGGTCCCCTCGCTGATGAACGTCGCGGGGCCCCGCGCGCAATTGCAGATCAGCAACGATCCCAAGCTCGCCAGCCTGTTGGCGCGTGCCGCCAAGCCGCCGCGCCTGTTGCCCATGGTCCAGAATCTGGGGGCGGACGAATGGGACGGCCAGGCGATCGCGCGGATCATCGCCGATCCGGCCGCGTCGGAGAAGCTGGCGTCGCAACTCGGGCAGTCGGTCACCGTCAACCGCCAGTCGGGGCTGGTCATCGATTTCGAGAACCTGCCCGCCAGCGCGATGGCGCGCTATCCGCGCCTGTTGCAGCGGATCAAGGCGCATCTGCCCAAGGGGGCGGTGCTGGCCGTGACCGTGCCCGCCGAGGATGAGGCGTGGCAGTTGAAGCCGATCGCGCGCGTCGTCGACCGGGTCATCCTGATGGCCTATGACGAGCATTGGCAGTCGGGCACGCCCGGCCCGATCGCGTCGCAGCCCTGGTTCCTCCAGAACAGCGAGAAGGCGCTTCGCGAAGTGGGCCGCGACAAGCTGATCGTCGCGCTGGGCAGCTATGCCTATGACTGGACGACCAAGACCAGCGGCCCGCCCGAACCCGCCGACGCCAAGTCGATCGAGGAAGCGTGGCTGATGGCGCATGACAGCCAGGCGAAGGTCAGCTTCGACCCCGCCAGCGGCAATGCGGGCTTCGCCTATGACGAGGGTGGCGAGCATCACACCGTCTGGATGCTCGACGCGGCCAGCAGCTGGAACCAGCTCCAGGCGCTCAAGCGGCTGGGCATCGACGATGTCGCCTTCTGGCAGCTGGGCAGCGAGGATCCCGGGCTGTGGGCCGACTTCGCCGCCTTCCGCAGCACGGCGCGCGGCGTCATCCCCCGGCTGGGCACGATCACCTCGCCGCTCAATACCGATGTCGAGGGGCCGGGCGAGATCCTGCGCATCACCGCACAGCCGACCGAAGGCCGCCGGACGGTGCAGTATGACAAGGATGCGATCATCCGGAACGAGACCTACCAGGCCTTTCCGACGCCCTATGTCGTGCAGCGTGCCGGTGCGCTCCCCAAGACGATCGCGTTGACCTTCGACGATGGGCCGGACGCCGAATGGACGCCCAAGATCCTCGACGTGCTGGAGCGCGAGCATGTCCCCGCCACCTTCTTCGTCATCGGGGAGAATGCGCTCCAGCATCCACAGCTCCTGCGCCGGATCGTCGCGGACGGCAGCGAGATCGGCAATCACAGCTATACCCATCCCAATATGGCGACGACGGGCGAGCGGACGATCAAGCTGGAGCTGAACGCCACCAAGCGGCTGATCCAGGCCTATACCGGGCGCTCGACGACGCTGTTCCGCGCGCCCTATTTCGGGGACGCCGAGCCGACCACGGCGGACGAGATCGGACCCGCGCTGATCGCGCAGAACCTGGGCTACACGGTGGTCGGGCTGCACGTCGATCCCAACGACTGGCAGACGCCGGGCACCGACAAGATCGTGCATGAGGTGATCGAGCAGGTCCACGGCGCGACGCCCGACAATTCGGCGAACGTCGTCCTGCTGCACGACGGCGGCGGCAACCGCGAGCAGACGGTCGAGGCCCTGCCGCGCATCATCGATACGCTGCGTGCCGAGGGGTATCGCTTCGTCGCCGCCTCGCAACTTGTCGGGGTCAGCCGCGATCAGGCGATGCCGCTGGTCGAGGGCAAGGATCTGTTGGCGGTGCGGACCGACGTCGCGATCTTCGTCATCCTGGCGACGCTGTCGGCGGCGTTGGCCTGGCTCTTCTACCTCGCCATCGCGCTCGGCATCGCGCGGGCGGTGGTGATGGCGGGGCTGGCCTGGTTCCAGGGCCGCCGGTCGAAGCCGGTGCCGCCCGAATATACACCCAGCGTCTCGGTCATCATCCCCGCCTTCAACGAGGAGCGGGTGATCGCCCAGTCGGTCGCGCGGGTGCTGGCAAGCGACTATCCGGGGCTTCAGGTCATCGTCGTCGACGACGGATCGAAGGACCGGACCAGCGCGGTGGTCGGCGAGGCCTTTGCCGGTGAACCGCGCGTCCGCCTGCTGACCCTGCCCAACGGCGGCAAGGCGGCGGCGCTCAATCGCGCGCTGCGTGACGCGACCGGTGAGGTCGTGATCGCGCTCGACGCCGATACCCAGTTCGAGCCGGAGACGATCACCAAGCTCGCCCGCTGGTTCGCCGATCCCGGGCTTGGCGCGGTGGCGGGCGATGCGCGGGTGGGCAACCGGGTCAATCTGGTCACACGCTGGCAGGCGGTCGAATATATCACCGCGCAGAATCTCGAGCGGCGCGCGCTGGCGGGCTTCGACGCGATGACGGTGGTGCCCGGCGCGGTGGGTGCTTGGCGTCGCGCCGCGCTCGACGCGGTCGGCGGCTATCCCGAGGATACGCTGGCCGAGGATCAGGATCTGACCATCGCGATCCAGCGGGCGGGCTGGCGCGTCACCTACGATCCGCGCGCCGTCGCCTGGACCGAAGCGCCCGAGACCTTCCGCGCGCTGGCCAAGCAGCGCTATCGCTGGGCGTTCGGGACGTTGCAGTGCCTCTGGAAGCACCGCGCCGTGCTGCGCACCGGGCGGCCCAAGGGTCTGGCGCGGGTCGGCCTGCCGCAGGCGTGGCTGTTCCAGATCCTGTTCGCCGCGATCTCCCCGCTGATCGACCTGTCGCTGATCCTGTCGATCATCGGCACCTCGGTCCGCGTCGCGCAGCATGGCTGGGCGCAGACGCATACCGACGTGTTCCAGATGGCGGCCTATTGGATCGTATTCACCTCGGTCGACGTGCTGTGCGGGTGGATGGCGTATCGGCTGGACGGCAACCGGGTGCGCTACCCCGCGCATCTGCTGGTCGCGCAGCGGCTGGTCTATCGCCAGATCATGTACTGGGTCGTGCTCCGCGCGATCAGCTCGGCGATCGGCGGGTGGATCGTCGGCTGGGGCAAGCTCGAGCGGACGGGCAATGTGGGGGCGTAAGCCCTGGATCCTCCGGGTGGTGGAGGGGCGGGGTTCTTGCCCCTCCACCATCCTTCGGATGGTCCCCCTCCCCAAGCATAGCTTGGGGAGGAATGGGGCTCTTAAATTCCTCCCCATCTCCGATGGGGAGGGGGACCGCTGGACGCAGTCCGGTGGTGGAGGGGCCTTCGCTCAGACCGAACGGGTCTCGGGGGCGAGCGTCATCCGCACGACCAGCCCCGGCGCATGGTCCCCGAGCGACAGCGACCCGCCATGCAGATGCGCCACCGCGCTGGCGAGCGACAGGCCCAGCCCCGCACCGCTCTCGGTCCGCGCGGCGTCCAGTCGCCCGAACCGCTTGAGCGCCTCTTCGCGCCGCTCGGGCGGAATGCCGGGGCCGTCGTCGGCGACGACGACAGCCGGGCCGGGCTCGACCCGCACGGTGATGGCCCCCGCGCCATATTTGAGCGCATTGTCGATCAGATTGGCGATCGCCTGCCCCAGCAATTCGCGGTGAACCGTTGCGACGAGCGTCTCGGGGCCCTCGGCAAGGATGGTCATGCCGCGATCCTCGGCAAGCGGCTCGAACATGTCGGCGACGTCGCGGATCATCTCGGCCAGATCGGCCTGGACGAAGGCGTCGCGGCCCAGCCCGGCCTCGGCCCGGCTGATACGCAACGCGGTGTCGAGCATGGCGAGCAGCCTGTCGCCCTCGTCCAGCGCGCGCGCGACCGCGATCCGGGCATTCTCGTCCCGGCACTCGGCCATCGCCCGGTCGAGCGTGGAGCGAAGCCGGGTGAGGGGTGAGCGCAGGTCGTGTGCGAGGCCGTCGGTCGCGACCTTGAGCTCGGTCATCAGCAGCGCGATCCGGTCGAGCATCGCGTTGACCGCCTGCGCCAGCGCGTCGAAGGCGTCGTCGCCGCCATTGGGCACGACCCGGCGCGACAGGTCGCCGCCCGCAACGGCATGCGCGGTGGCGACGGTGCCCTCCAGCCGGGCTTCGATCATCCGCGCCGCGGCCCAGGCGGCGAGCGCGGCGAGGACGATCGCCGCCGCCATGCCGACCGCCATCGCCTCTTCCATCGCCAGCGCGACGCGCAGTTCGCTTTCCACCACGCGTCCCGCCAGAAGCCGCGATCCGTCGGGCAGGCGGATCGCGGTCACCCGCATCCGCTCGGGCTGCGAATGACCGATGCGGAATATCTCGATCGTCGCGGCACCGGGGGCGGGGACATTGGGGGGCCAGTCGGCGATATTGCCCGCGACGAAACGCCCACGCGCATCGGTCAGCAGGATGACCGATTGCGGCAGCCGATCGGTGTTCAGCCGCCGGTCGACCGCCGCGCGCACCGCCGCCTGGCCACCGCTGACCCACACACCCGACAATTCGTCACGCAAGTCGCTCGCCGCATCCTCCGCCTGCGCCGCGATTTCGCTGCGGGTCAGGTGGCGGACCATGCCGACCATGACGCCCGCCCCGACCAACTGAAGCGCAAAGACCAGTAACGCGAAGCGCAGCGTGGTCGAGCGGAGCATGGCGGGCGCTATTTCTCGACGCCCAGCTTGTAGCCCGAACCGCGAACCGTATGGAGAAGCGGGCGGGCAAAGCCTTCATCGATCTTCTTGCGCAGGCGGCTGATATGCACGTCGGTGACGTTGGTGTTGGGGTCGAAATGGAAATCCCACACCCCCTCCAGCAACATGGTGCGGGTCACGACCTGATCGACATGCTGTAGCAGATATTCGAGTAGTCGATATTCGCGCGGCTGCAGGTCGATCGGCTTGCCCGCACGCCGTACCCGGTGCGCGAGCAGGTCCATCTCCAGATCGTCGCACACCAGCTTGGTCTGCACCGCGGCGCCCGTCGTGCCGCCCCGCCGGATCAGCAGCCGAACCCGCGCCAGCAGTTCGGCGAAGACGAAGGGCTTGGTCAGGTAATCGTCGGAGCCCGAGGTCAGCCCCGCGACCCGGTCCTCGGGCGAGGACAGGGCGGACAGGATCAGCACGGGCGAATCGATCCCGGCGGCGCGGATCGCGGCGAGCACCGACATGCCGTCCATGCCGGGCAGCATCCGGTCGAGAATGATGCAGTCATAGGTGCCGTCGGTCGCGTGGAACAGGCCGTCGCGTCCGTTCGCGGCATGATCGATCAGGAATCCCTCTTCCCGCAACCCGTTGGCGATATAGTCCGCCGTCGAGCGATCATCTTCGATCAGCAATATCCTGTTGGCCACGAAGTCCTCCCGACCCGCTTCTTAGCAGCGTGATCGTGATGAGGCCATGGTCGCGCGCGACGCGCAGCCGGACGGGGGAATCGCCGCCGCGCGCCGCTTCCTCGCGCAGCAGGGAGAGGGAGGTGGCGGGCCGGTCGTCGATCGCGAGGACGGTGTCGCCGACCTGGAGTGGCGGCTTGGTTCCGGCGGAAGCGTCATCGGCCACGTAGCTGCGCACGCTGGTCACGACCAGCCCCGGCCGATCCTCGCCAGCGGGCGCGAAGGTCGCGCCATAGAGCATCGACGGCGCGCGCGTGCCCGCATGGAGCGGCATATGCCCGACGAGCAGCGCGACCACCGCGCCACCCGTCAGTGCGGCGAGCCCCGCGCTCCAGCCGACGATGCGAAGCCCCTTCACCGGCGCACCGATCCCGGCACGCCCGCTGCGCGCGATGCGGCGACGGCGGTCACGACGGTGATGGCCTGGTAGGCGGCGGGCATGAACTTTCCTTTCACCATCACCTTTTAGGCAGAGGCACCTGAGCGAAGGGTGGGCGAAGCATGACGCTTCTGTCATCAAGGCGGCACCGACCCGGATGACGAACTTGTCATGCCGCCGTAAGGCGGGGAGGGCGCCGCCGGTTCTATGCCGCGCTACGCCACCGCCAAGTAACGGTAATAACGAACAGGGTGCGCGTGAGCGGGGATATGATGACGGCTAATCCGGCCATGACGGTCGTGACAGGTTACAGGGCGTGACGGAGGCGTCGCGTCCCGTGGCGATGCTCGAACGGCTGGCCGCCTATGCGAAGGCCCGGCGCGGTTATCTGGCGGTCGGCGCGGTCGTTCTGCTGGTCGCGCTCGGCCTGTCGGCGCTGCACCACCTGACTCGCCAGATACGCCTGGCCGATGTCCGATCCGCCTTCTACGCGATCGATCCGCATCAGATCGCGCTGTCGATCGCACTGACCATCGCCAGCTATATCGCGCTGACCTTCTACGACGTGATCGCGCTGCGCGTGATCGGGCGTCCCCTGCGCTGGCGCACCGCCGCCATGGCCTCCTTCACCAGCTACACGCTCAGCCACAATCTGGGACTGGCGCTGCTGACCGGCGGGTCGGCGCGCTACCGCGTCTATGCCGCGGCGGGGCTGGACGGACCCGACATCGCGCGCGTCATCGCGATCGCCAGCGCGACCTTCTGGTTCGGGGTGTTCACCGTCACCGGGCTGGGCCTGCTGTTCCATGACGGGCCGATCACCGTCGAGGCACTGGTTCTGGATCAGGCCGTCGTCCGCTGGCTGGGCGGTGCGGTGGTGGCGGTGGCGCTGCTGCTCATCCTGCTGTGCGCGCTGCGGCCCGGACGCCGGGTGGGTTGGCGTGCGTGGAGCGTGCCCCTGCCGACCGCGACGCAGGCCTTGGCACAGGGCGGCATCGCGACGCTCGATCTCACCTGCGCCAGCGCCGCGCTCTTCGTGCTGTTGCCGGGCGCCGCGCCCGACCTGCTCCCCGCCTTCATCCTCGCCTATGCGATGGCGATCATCGTCGCGCTGGTCAGCCATGTGCCCGGCGGCATCGGGGTGTTCGAGGCGGTGGTGCTGGCGACCGTGCCCGCCAACCGGACCGAGCTGTTCGCCGCGCTGATCGCCTACCGTGTCCTTTACTATCTGATCCCGCTGGCCTTCGGCATCGCGCTGCTGGCATGGGACGAGGCACGGCGGCGGCCGGTCAAGGCGCTGCGCGACATCAGGCGGGTGATGCTGGGGATCGCGCCGACGCTGCTCAGCGCGGCCTGTTTCGGCGGTGGCGCGATCCTGCTGCTGTCGGGATCGCTGCCCGCCATTCCGCAGCGCGTCCATCAACTCGTCCATATCGTGCCGCTGCCCTTCATCGAGGCATCGCATTTCGCCGCCAGCCTGGTCGGCACCGGCCTGCTGCTGCTCGCGCCGGGGCTCTATCGACGGCTGGACGGGGCGAGCCTGGCGGCGCGCGCGCTGCTCGTCGCGGGGGCGGTGTTCTCGCTGGCAAAGGGTATCGACTATGAGGAGGCGGCGGTCTGCCTGAGCATCGCGTTGTTCCTGCAGATGAGCCGACGCGCCTTTTATCGTCGCACGTCGCTCGTCGCGCGGCCGCTCTCGCCCGCCTGGCTGTTCAGCGTGGCGGTGGTGATCGTCGGCACCGGCTGGATCGGCTTCTTCGCCTATAAGCATGTCGATTATCAGGAATCGCTCTGGTGGCGGTTCGCACTGTCGGACGATGCCTCGCGCTTTCTTCGCGCCGGATTGGGTGTGGCCGTCATGCTCGCGGCGGCGGGCGTCTGGCGGCTGTTCCTCGCCGCGCCGCCGGGCGAGGCCGATCACCCGGCGATGGCGCAGGTCCTGTCGATCGTGGAACAGGCCGAGCGGACCGATGCCGCACTGGCGCTGCTCGGCGACAAGCGCTTCCTGTTCTCGCCCGAGGGCGACGCCTTCGTGATGTACCAGGTGCGCGGCACCAGCTGGATCGCGATGGGCGATCCGGTCGGCCCGCGTGCCGCCTGGGCCGACCTGCTGTGGCAGCTCCGCACGCTGGCCGATGCGGCGCAGGGGCGGTTGCTGCTCTACCAGATCACCCCCGACGCGCTGGAGATCGCGATCGAGATGGGGTTGCAGATCATCAAATATGGCGAGGAGGCGCTGATCGACCTGGCCGGTTTCGCGCTGGAGGGCGGGCGTATGCGCGGGCTTCGCCAGACGCTCAACCGGTTCCGCACGCGCGAGAATGCGAGTTTCGCGATCATCCCGGCCGCGCAGGTGCCGTCGCTGTTGCCCGAGCTGAAGTCGGTATCCGACGACTGGCTGGCGGCCAAGGGGCATGGCGAGAAGGGGTTCAGCCTGGGGCGGTTCGATCCCGACTATCTCGCGCTGACCGATTGCGCGATCGTGCGGGTCGAGGGGCGGATCGTCGCCTTCGCCAATATCTGGAAGGCGGGGGACAAGCGCGAGCTGTCCGTCGACCTGATGCGGCATGTCGAGGACGCGCCCGGCGGGGTCATGGACTATCTGTTCGTCGAGCTGATGCTGTGGGGACAGGCGGAGGGCTATGCCCGCTTCGCACTGGGCCTCGCGCCGTTGTCCGGGGTCGTCGGGCGGCGGATGGCGCCGACCTGGGCCAAGGTCGCGGCGCTGGTCTTCCGGCATGGCGAGCGCTTCTACGGCTTTCGCGGGTTGCGCGCCTACAAGGAGAAGTTCCAGCCCGAATGGGCGCCGCGCTATATCGCGGGCCCGCGCGGACTGGGGCTGGTCAAGGCGCTGCGCGACCTGAACGCCCTGATCGCCGATGGCGGAGAGGCCGACTGATCCTCCCCGGCACGGGGAGGGGGACCGCGGCGTAGCCCTGGTGGAGGGGGCGGGCCGCAGAGAACGTTCCTTGTGGAAGCCCCCCTCCACCATCCTCCGGATGGTCCCCCTCCCCGTGCCGGGGAGGAATTCATCAGGCCCTGAACAGCGACGGTGCCTTTTCCACCCGTGTCCGTCCGGCCGCGTCGGTCACCGCATAGGTGAAGCCCGGCAACAGGCAGAACGCACCGATCCGTCCGGCCGTGTCCATCGCCAGGAAGCCGACCTGTACCCCCTTGATCGCATCGCCGCGCAAGCTGGCGATATGCCGCGCCGCTTCCTCGCACGCCGCCTGCGGCGTCATTCCGTGTCGCATCGATGCGACGACCCGCGCGGTGCCGCAGGTGCGCGTCACTTCCTCGCCCAGCCCGGTCGAGGTCGCGCCGCCGACGCCGCGTTCGACATAGAGTCCCGATCCGACCTGCGGCGAGTCTCCCACCCGGCCACGCATCTTGAACGCCATGCCCGATGTCGTGCACGCTCCCGCCATCCGTCCGCTCGCATCGCGTGCCAGCATCCCGATCGTGTCGTGATCGAGCGCGCCACCCGGCGTGCCGGGGCGGCCGGTGCCATAGGTCCCGGTCTCGCTATTGGCGACGGGGCGATAGTTCTGCGTCTTGAGCCAGTCGCGCCAGGCCTTCTCGGCTTCGGGGGTCAGCAGGTCCACCCGGGGAAAGCCGCGATCACGCGCGAACCGGGTCGCTCCCTCGCCGACCAGGAAGGTGTGGGGCGTGTGCTCCATCACCGCGCGCGCCACCGAAATGGCATGGACCGTATCCTCCAGCGCGGCGACGGCGCCGACCCCGCCCGCATCGTCCATGATCACCGCGTCCAGCGTGACGTGCCCGTCGCGATCGGGATAGCCGCCATAGCCCACCGAATGATTGTTGGGATCGGCCTCCGGCACCTTCACGCCCGCCTCGACCATGTCGATCAGCGAACCGCCCGCGCGCCCGGCGGCGAAGGCGGCGTCGTTGGCCGGTGCGCCGAAGTCCCAGGTCGACACGATCGTGGCGCGCCCCGTCGCCGCCTGTGCGGACAGCGGCGCCGCCCGTGTCAGCGCGCCCGCACCGGTGAACGCGGCGATGCCGCCCAGAAACCCGCGCCGACCTTGTTGCATCCGTCCCGTCCCCATTTGCTGTGCGTGGCGCACCATCGATGCCCGATTGTGCGGGGGGAATGCCCATGCTGCAAGCCCGGTGGGTCGACCGATATGAAACCAATATACGGATCGGCAATTCACGATTCGTTGGGAACGCTATCGGATAGCGTGATCGTTCAGGCCAATCGCCAAGACATATTATACCAAAGCATTGAATCGATTGAATTTGTGTCTTTGAGGTTACACCGTTAACCGAATAACCGAATGGGTTATGCAGTGGTATTCATTAGGTATTGACGGAATATGACAAAAGCATTGTCGTTCCCGCGCACCCGGTAGCCCATCAACCGGGACGTAGGGGAGTTGTATGAAAATCCACCAGTCCGCATCTTGGTTGGCCCTGTCGGCCGCATCGATGATGCTCGCTGCGCCCGCATTCGCGCAGCAGGCCGGGTCGGCCACCGCGCAGGATGACAGCGCTACCAATCAGAACAGCGACGCCGCGCTGAGCGCCGATGCCGCCGCGACGCGTTCGGCGGCGATCTCCGGCACGCCGCAGGCGAGCAACGACGGCGAGGTCATCGTCACCGGCACGCGCATCTCGCGCCCCAATCTCGCGTCCGCCGCGCCGATCACCTCGGTCACGCGCCAGGACATCCAGGCGCAGGCCGCCGTCAATGTCGAGGACGTGCTGAACCGCCTGCCGCAGGTCGCGCCCGACAGCCAGCAGACCTATAACGACTCCGACGGTCGCCAGCGCATCAAGCTGCGCAGCCTGGGCTTCGAGCGCACGCTGGTCCTGATCGACGGCAAGCGCCTGGGCACGCAGAACGGCCAGGATACGGGCATCATCCCGACCTCGTTGCTGCAGCGCGTCGACGTGCTGACCGGTGGCGCCTCGTCGGTCTATGGTTCGGACGCGGTCGCGGGCGTCGTCAACTTCGTCCTGCGCAAGGATTTCGAGGGCGTTCAGCTCGACGCCAACTACAACTTCTTCAACCACAACAACCGTGACACGATCGTGTCGCCGCTCGCGCGGGCGGCCGGCTTCGGCAGCGCACGCGGCCTGGCCAATGACGGCGGCCGCGCCGACCTGACGCTGACGGCGGGCACCAAGCTGCTCGACGACAAGCTGCACGTCAGCGGCTTCGTCAATTACCGTCAGACCAGCGAGATCGGTGTCGATGCGCGGTCCAACTCGGGCTGTTACCTGACCCAGCTTCAGCAGAACGGCCCGCTCTCGTGCGGCCTGACGCCGAGCAGCTCGACCAGCGGCCTCATCACGCCGCAGGTCGGCCCGAACCAGGGCGCGCAATATGTCAACAATCCCAACGGTACGCGCACCTTCGTGCCGTTCGCCGCCGGGCCGGGCAACGCCTCCAACTATTTCAGCGGCTATGCCTATCAGCGTCCGTCGGAGCGGGTGAATGCGGGTGGTTTCGCCACGCTCGACCTCGCGCCCGAAGCCGAGCTCTATGCCTCGGGCATCTGGTTCCGCGACAAGTCGTACAACAACTATCCGACGATCGCGAGCGGCACCGTCAACGTCAACTGCAACAACCCCTATCTGTCGGGTTCGCAGGCGACCGCGATCGGTTGCGGCACCGGGCTGACCAGCGTGCCGGTCACGCTCGCCTATCGCCTGGGCGAGAACAACGATCGCCCCGACACCTACATCAACACCGGCCTGCGCCTGACGGGCGGCGTGCGCGGCAAGGTGGGCGATGCGTGGACCTATGACGTCGGCGGCGTCTATGCGCGCAACCATCAGGATTACATCCCCAGCATCCGCGTCCCCGGCAACCTGCAGAATGCGGTCAATGTCGGCGGTACGGCGGCCAATCCGATCTGCGCCAACGGTGCGGCAGGCTGCGTGCCCTTCGATATCTTCAGCGCGGGCAATACCGACCCCGCCCTCATCAACTATCTGTTCAGCACCGGCACCAACCAGACGATCGGCACGCTGTACGACGTTCAGGCGAACGTCACGGGCGACCTGACCAGCTACGGCATCACTTCGCCGTTCGCCGAGCAGGGCCTGGCGATCGCGCTGGGCACCGAATATCGCAAGGACACGCTGAAGTCGCGCGCCGACACCGCCTATCTGAACGCGGTCGGCGGGGCCGACACCGATCTGAGCCAGGACGTGCTCGAGGCCAATATCGAGGTCCAGGCCCCGCTGATCGAGCACAAGCCGTTCGCCGAGCTGGTCCAGCTCAACGGCGGCTACCGCGTGTCGAAGTACAGCAGCAATCCCAAGGCCTTCAACACCTGGAAGGTCGAGGGCGTCTGGGCACCGGTCAGCGACATCACCTTCCGCGCCTCGTTCAACAAGGCGCAGCGCGCGCCGACCGTGGTCGAGATCCGCCAGGCGACCAATATCGCGTTCGCGAATGGCGGTGCCGGCACCTTCACCGACTTCTGCGCCCCCACGCCGATCCCCGGTCCGAACGGCGTCACCTATGGCGCGCCGATCGCATCGCGTGAGGTCTGTCGCGCGACGGGCCTGTCGGACGCGCTGTACGGCAGCCAGAGCCTGTTGTGCAGCAACGGCACCGCCCCCAATGGCAGCGCCGCCTGCGCGGTACAGTCGGGCGGCTTCACCGCCGATCCGGAAACCGCTTATACCCAAACCTATGGCCTGGTCCTGAAGCCGCGCTTCATCAAGGGGCTGGTCTTCTCGGTCGATCGCTACCGGATCAAGATCGACAACTCGCTCGGCTATAACGACTACAGCTATTACACCGATGGCTGTCTGCGTTCGGGCGGCGACCAGTTCTTCTGTCAGGGGATCGTCCGCAATCCAACGACCGGCACGCTGTTCAACGGCGGCTATATCCGCCAAGGCACGACCAACTACTACACCTCGGTCGCGCAGGGCTGGGACTTCCAGGCGCAATATGCCCTGAACCTGGTCGCGATCGGCCGCCTGGACTTCAGCTTCAACGGCTCGCTGACCACCAATGCCGGTGGCCAGGACTCGCCGCTCCAGCCGAACCGCAACTGCGCGGGCTATTACGGCAATGGCTGCGGTCAGCTCATCCCGAAGTGGAGCCATGGCCTGCGCACGACCTACACGACGCTCGACAAGAAGTTCAGCGCGTCGTTCAACTGGCGCTATGTCGGTTCGCTGACGAACGCCAACAACTCGGGCGATCCCGCGATCGGTGGCACGCCGGATCGTGCGCTGACCAACTTCTACCGGGTCGCGCCGCAGAACTATTTCGACCTGGCGCTCAACTTCGCGATCGCGAAGCAGTTCTCGCTGCGCCTGATCGCCAACAACCTGCTCGACCGGTCCGCGCCGATCGTGCCGGATTCGTACAATATCAGCCTGGCGCGGACGAACACCATCCCGCAGCGTTACGACTCGCTGGGTCGCAACATCGCGATCGGGACCACGATCAACTTCTAAGCTTCCCCCCCCGGCGAGGGGCTTCGGCCCCTTGCCAATCCCTGAACTGAAAAGGCCGGTCGTCCCACGGGACAACCGGCCTTATTTTTATTCCCCAAGCGATCGAGGGCCCGGGGATCACCCCCGAAACGCGATCACTCCACGAAGGCTTCCACCTCACGCCGCTTGCCGCGCATGAAGGCGTCGGCGACGTGGCGCAGCGGGGCGATGTCGACGTCCGACCGACCGCCCGTCACCAACTCGGCAAAGCGGGCATAAAGGCCCGGATACTCCCCGTGCAGCCCTTCCTCCTGATGCGGGGTCGAGCCGTCGGGCAGGGTGAGAACCGCACCGCCCTCGGCCAGCTTCAGCGTCCCGTCCTTGGTTTCGACGACGATATCCCAGCTCTGATGGCCCTCCTGCCGCCAGTCGAGGTCGAGCGTCACCGGCGTGCCGTCCGTCGTGCGGAACGCCACGTCGGCGGCGATCGGCGCGTCGCGATTGGCGGGGAAGTCCAGTGTCGCGCGCTCGATGAAGAACGGCTCGGGCAGGATGTGCGTCGCGATCGACAGCGCGTTGATGCCCGGATCGAACACGCCGAAGCCGCCCGCTTCCCAAATCCACGCCTGGCCAGGATGCCATTGCCGCACGTCCTCGCGCCAGGTGATCGCCGCCGAGGTGACCTTGCGGGTCGACAGCCACTCGCGCGCGGGCTCGACGCCGAGCGCATAGCG
This sequence comes from Sphingomonas sp. Leaf21, assembly GCF_916858675.1. GTDB lineage: Bacteria > Pseudomonadota > Alphaproteobacteria > Sphingomonadales > Sphingomonadaceae > Sphingomonas. The sequence goes on along the minus strand of NZ_CAKASM010000004.1, from coordinate 89,393 downwards.
CGAATGCCAGCTCGCGAAGAGCGTGACGTTCGCCTTGGCCGCCAGTTCTTCCAGCACCGCCACCTCGGCGAGCGTCGCCCCCGGCGGCTTTTCGAGGAATACGTGCCAGTTGTTCGCCAGCGCGGCGGCGGCGATGGCGTGGCGGACCTGCGGCGGGGTGCAGAGCGCCACCGCGTCCACCGTCACGTCGCTGGCGGCGAGTTCGGCGATGTCATGGAAATGCGGCACGCCCTCGACCCCGTTGGGCGAGCGGCTGACGGTCGCGACCAGTTCAAAGGCCGGGTTCCCCGCGATGGCGGGGACATGCTGGTCATGGGCGATCTTGCCCATGCCGACCAGCGCGAGACGGATCGTGTCGGTCATCGGTATCAGCGTGCCTTTTCGACATAAGCGCGCGCCGACACGGCGACATCCGCCGCCGGCTTGCCCGCGCGATAGAGATTGGAACCAAGCCCGAAGCCGTCCGCGCCATGCGCGCGCCATTCGGCCATGTTGTCGGGCGTGATGCCGCCAACCGCCAGCACCGCCACGTCACGCGGCAGCACCGCGCGCTGCGCCTTCAGGAAGCTGGGCGAGGCGCCCTCCGCCGGGAACAGCTTCAGGCCGTGCGCCCCCGCCTTCAGCGCGGCGAAGGCCTCGGACGGCGAGAAATAGCCGGGCAGCGAGATCAGCCCTTGCGCGACGCTGTGCGCGATCACCTGCGTGTCGGTATTGGGCGAGACGATCAGCGTGCCGCCCGCCGCCTTTACCTGGTCGACCTGGTTTGTGGTCAGCACGGTGCCAGCGCCGACGATTGCCCGGTCCCCGACATGCGCCGCGATCGCCGCGATGCTGTCATAGGGATCGGGCGAGTTGAGCGGCACCTCGATGAGGGTGAAGCCCGCCTCGACCAGTGCGTCGGCGACGGGAATCGCCTCGTCGGGGGTCAGGCCGCGCAGGATGGCGACGAGCGGACAGGCGGCGAAGGCCCTGTCGAATTGCGCTTGTGCAGGATTTTGGGCGGGGTCCGTCATGACAAATGCTCCCGAATGGCGTGAAGTCCGGCAAGGAACCCGGCATGGCTGTCGAGCGCGACGACATCGCCGCCCCGCTGCCGGATTCCGATGGTGTAGAGGTCGGCGAGAAGCCCGCTCGACAAGAGGTGGACGCTGCGCCCCGCGATATCGGGCACCGCGCCGATGTCGCTGCCGATCAGCAGTCCGCTGGCGTAGGCGGCGGCGTCTTCCGGCGCGATGCGGCCGAGCAGGACGGCGGCGCGCACGCCGAACAGCGCCGCCGTCAGGTCGCACGCGCCGCTGCCCCGCGTCAGGCCGTCGCGAAACGCCATGCCGTCGGCCACCGGGCCGTCGAGCATCCCGGCGAGTATGCCGTGCCCCTTGACCAGCGCGAACAGCTCCCCCGTCATGGTGGTGGCGAAGTCGGTGATTTGCCCCGCTTCGGTATGGACCCATTTGTTATGGGTGCCGGGCTGCGCGAACAGGGCGTCGGCGGGGGCGAGACCCGCCGCGATCGCGCCCAGTACCTGCACCTCCTCGCCGCGCATCACGTCGGCGCGGCTGTCGGTCAGCAGCGAGACGCCGGGGACGATCACGACATCCTCCTCGACGATCCGCGTCGCGGCCCGCGCCAGCGTCGGCAGGTCGGCGGGGGCGGGGACATAGGCCGCCTCGCGCCAGCCGCGCGTGGACCCGATCATGCCGGCCGCGATCACCGGCAGCGCGCCGAAGCGCTGGCGGATCGCCGCGATCTCGGCGGGATAGTCCTCGGGCCGCATCGCCAGTACGCCGCGATCGTCACGCACCGTATCGATCATCGCACCGTCATCGGCCAGGATATAGATTCGGCGATTGGTGGTGCCCCAGTCGATCGCGATATAGGCGGGCGTCACGTCTGATGGCACGGCGGGCACGACCTCTCCTGTCATTTTATCGGGCGATTTGTAAGACAATAAACCGGGGCGCGCAAGCACGGCCGAACGCCGAGTTCATGCCAGCCGATGCGGGGTGGGATCGCCGCGTTCCGCAACCAGTTCACGGTACGCGCTGGCGAGACAGTCCTGGTAAAGCTGTGCCACCGTGTCGGCTCGGTGGGACGACAGGGTCGCAAGGCGATCGATCAGCGAAGCCTCGCCATGCCCGGCCACCCAAGCCGGAACGAGGAGCGGGTCGAGATCGAGTCGCTCCGCCAGCAGCCGCGTGGCACGCACGCGCCGCCGAAACGCGAAATCCTCCAGCCGCGCGGATTCATGCTCCTCCTTGCGACGCATTGCCTTGCCGAGGTCGAAGGTCATGGCCGGGATATGGGCGCCCGGCAGGTTCGCGGAAAGTGAGGGGATGACGCCGGGCACATGGCCGCGTACATCCGCCGCATGTACCAGTTCGACATCGCCGCCGGATCGAAGGCGGAGCTTTATCATGACCTTCACGTCGCGCTCGACGCGCTGACCAGCGGGGAGGCGGATGCCATCGCCAACATGGCGAACGCCGCCGCGCTGATCGGCCAGTATCTGCCCGACCTCAACTGGTCCGGCTTTTATCGCATGGTTGGCGGCGAGCTCGTGCTCGGGCCGTTCCAGGGCAAGGCGGCGTGCATCCGGATCCCCGTCGGCAAGGGGGTGTGCGGCACCGCCGTCGCCACCGCGCGGACGCAGCGGGTCGCCGATGTCCACGAATTCCCCGGCCATATCGCCTGCGACGCGGCCAGCCGGTCGGAACTGGTGGTGCCGATCCTGCACGACGGCGCGGTCATCGCCGTGCTCGATCTCGACAGCCCCGTGCCCGGTCGCTTCGACGAGGAGGATCAGGCGGGCTGTGAGGCGTTGATGACCCTGCTGGCCCCACGCATCGTCGCCTGACCCGCCTGACCCGATTCGGGACGCGCGGTGATGCTTCCGACACGGCTAGGCCGCTGGTATCAAATCCTGGTTTCGCCAGCGACCCGACAGGAGCGTCGCGGCCATGAACAGGGGAATTGGGTCTCGCCATGCGCAGAATGCCGCATCTGATCGCGCTGTCGACCGGCATGGCCATGGGCCTGGCGTCGGGTGCTCCGGCGTCCGGACAGGCGGGGGCGCGCTATCCGCGTCCCGATATCGCCCCGCCCGCATCCGCTTCCCCGGCGCGCCCGGTGGTATCGACCAGCACGGTCGGTGCGCCGCCCGCGCGCGGCGCACGCTGGGGCAGCCGTATCGAGGGCCGCTGGTGGGGCGGTGCGAATGCGCCGGGTGGTTGGGCGGCCTATCGCCGACCGGTTCGCGGGACCATGCTGCCCACCTATTGGAACGACCGGCGCTTCGCCGTCGACGACTGGTCGCGCTATCCCTTGCCACGGCCGCCAATGGGTTATCGCTGGTCGCGCTATTATGACGATGCGATCCTGATCGATCCGCGCGGCACCGTCTATGACAGCGTGCCCGGCCTGGATTGGGACGGTAGCGGGGAATCGGCCTATGCGGGCGCGGGCTATCCGCCGCCGGTGCGTCGCGACGACGGCCTTGGCGGCGCAGCGATCGGGGCGGTCGCGGGCGGGGTCGCTGGCAATGTCATCGCCGGGCGCGGCAACCGGCTTGGCGGTACGCTGATCGGCGCGGGCGTCGGTGCGGCGGCGGGCTATGCCATCGACCGCGCCGAGGACCGGCGGCGGCACATGCCGCCGGGCTATGACGATTACGGCGCGCCCGGTTATGCCTATTCGGACGGCTATGCGCCCCCGCCGCCTCCGCCCGCCATGGGCCGCCGGATCGAGACGCGCGACGGCACCACCGTCACCACCACGACGACCGTCGGCACGCTCGCCTCGGGCCAGCCAGGTTATTACGATGGCGGCTATTATTATCCTGCTCCCACGACGACGACGGTTGTGGTACAGGGAGCGCCGGTTACCACGACAACGACGACCACCACGACCGAGATCACAGGATCGACGCCGCGACGCGCCCGTGCGAGTGGCCGCGCGTCGCGCCGCTGACCCTCTCCCCCAGGGGGGCTTTCAACCCGAGAGACGCCGGGTTGAAAATCGGGATGCCGCTCCGTTCACTCCCTCGGGGCGGCATCCCACTTCCATCCGTCAACGCCCGCCGAAGGTGACCAGGCTCTCCGCCCCGTTCGCCGCAACCGCCGACACGCCGACGAAATGGTCGTCGACCGGGGTCTGGGACAGGACCGCCTTGGTCTCCGTCACGTCACGCGACTGGGTCCAGTCGGGCGCGTCGTTGCGGCGCCAGTGGACGCGGTAGCGGACCGCGCCCGGCACCGGCGCCCATTCGACCTGGGTATCACGGGACAGCGCGCCGCTGATCGTCACCTTGTCGGGTGCGGCCGGTGCCGCCGCCAGCCGACCCAGCGTGGCGATGTTGATCGCGGTGACCTTCGCCAGATAGGGAAAGTCCATCTTGTCGATCGTATCGCCATAGGCGATCGCGCCCTCCTTGCGCAGATCCTGATGCTGCGCGTCCCAATCCTCGTTCGCGACCGAGAAGCGGACGGCGGGATAGCCGAGCTTCAGGAACGGCTCGTGATCGCCGCCACGACCGAACCGGTCGGGCCGCCGGTCGAGGAACACGTCGAGTCCGCCCAGCTTCGCCGCGACCCCGTCGATCGCCTTGGCCAGAGCGCGGCTGGGCCCGTCATCCTCGCCGCCATTGCCGCGCCGCTGCATCTGCTGGGGAAGATCCTCGGACGATCGGATGCCCTCGGAGAAGACGCGGACCCATCGCGCCTCGCGCACGCCGCCCTGGCCGACCGTGTTGCCGACGATATCGTTGTTCAGCATCGCCGAGACGCGCCAGTTGCGTGCCTTGGCGGTGTCGGCGAGCAGGGTCGCGCCCCACAGCCCCTGTTCCTCCCCCGAGAAGACGGCATAGACGATGGTCGCGTCGAATTGCTGCTTGGACAAATGCCGCGCCGCCTCCAGGACCAGCGCCACGCCCGAGGCATCGTCATTGGCACCCGGCGCGTCCGAGGTCGTATCCATCACGTCGGTCACCCGGCTGTCGATATGCGCGCCGACGATGACCACGCGGTTGGGATCGCGGCCGCGCTGGATGCCCAGCACGTCCTCCACCATCACGCCCCCCGGCGCGCGCGGGCCGATGAAGCGGCGATTGATCCGCTCGACGGTGATGCAGCCGTTACAGCCCTGACCGATCGTCTCGAACTGCCTGGCCGCCCAGTCGCGCGCCGCGCCGATACCGCGCTTGGGATCGCCGACGGTGGAGGCGGTGTGCCGCGTGCCGAAACCGACCAGTGCCTCGACATCGGCTTTCAATCGGGCGGGGGACGGGGCGGCGGCGGGCGTCGCGGCGGCGGGGGCGGCGGCGGCGAGGAGCAGGGGAAGGATCATCGCATCAGACTGGCCGAGCAGGACAATTGAGGCAAGTGCAGGATTGGCTCGGCACCGATCGGCCGCTGCTGTCGATATGGGATTAAGTGACTGACCTATATCGATTTGTGGAAAGGCTCGAGGGGGGCTCGCGTTGCCCGGAGACCCACTTCATCGACGAGGGATCATCATGAACGCCAAATCCGTCAGCTTGGGCCTCGGCCTCTTTTCGCTCGCGCTCGGTGCCGCCGAACTGTTCGCCTCGCGCCGGATCGCCGAGCGCCTGTCCGTGCCGGGAGGCGCCCGGACCGTCAAAGCCTATGGCATACGCGAGGTGGTGGCCGGCGTCGGCCTGCTCCAGGCTCCGGCCCATTCGGCACGGGTGTGGAACCGGGTGGCGGGCGACCTGCTCGATCTGGGGACGCTGGCCTTTTCGGCGCGACGCTCACCGGGTCGGCAGGCGATATGGGGCGCGATCGGATTCGTGGCGGTCGCCACCGCGCTGGACCTGTTGACCGCCAGGGCGCTGGACCGGACGACGGGCAAGACGATACCGGTCGGTGCCTGATGCGACACCGCCCCGGGCCGGATGGCTCGGGGCGGGTTCATGTCCGCTTTCTGAAGAGGCTCTCGTTCAAACGACCCCGGCAGCGTGCCTGGCTCGCCGCTTTCGATAGCGAGACCGCCGATCAGTGGCTCGCGGTTTCCCCCGCCGCGCGGCGTTCCAGATAGCGGCGGGTAAGCGTCGCATTGTTCTCGTCGACCCAGGCGGCCATCGAAAGCTCTTCGTTCAGCGATTGGGTCAGCAGCGGCGTGGCGGTGCCGAACCCGCCGACATCGGCGATGGTCAACAAGGATTTATAGCTGGCCGCCTCGAAATTCTCGAAGGCGAAGTTCGCAAAGCTGTTCTTCAGGATCTCGTCGGGGGCGAAGGTGTGCCCGAGCGCGGCCATATTGCCAGACAAGCTGAGCGCCGCATCCTTCAGCAGCGACCGGCTTTCGTTGAAGCCATCGAGGATATCCTCCAGCCGGACAATCTGCTGCTCCGTTTCGCCCCGGTGCATCCGCAGATGATCGGCCACGTCGGGATAGTTGGACAGATGATCGAGTTGCCGGTCGATCAGCGCCAGCGCCTGATGCTCGACGGCATGGGCGTTCTTCAGGCCGGCGACGAAGACCGCCGCGACGACGTCATTGGGTAGGGATGCCATGGATCATCGCTCCTTGGGTTGGGATCAGAGGAAGGGGGTGCCGCCGGTTACGGGGATCGTCGCGCCGCTGATGTAGCTGGCCTCGCCGCTCGCCAGCAGGACATAGGGCGGCGCGAGTTCGGCGGGCTGCGCGGCGCGGCCCATCGGCGTCTGCTGGCCGAAACTCTTCACCGCTTCGGGTGGCATGGTGGACGGGATCAAGGGCGTCCAGACCGGGCCCGGCGCCACGGCGTTCACCCGGATCTTCCTCTCGGCGAGCATCTGCGCCAGCCCGGCGGTGAAATTGTGAATCGCGCCCTTGGTCGTCGCATAGGCCAGCAACTGCTGGTTGGGCTTGTCCGCGTTGATCGAGGTCGTGTTGATGATCGACGAACCCTCGCCCATATGCGGCAGCGCGGCCTTCACCAGATAGAACATCGCATGGATGTTGGTGGCGAAGGTTACCTCCCACTCCTCGTCGCTGATGTCCTCGACCTTCTGGAAACTCGCCTGATGCGCGGCGTTGTTGACCAATATGTCGACCCGGCCAAAGGTCTGGACGGTGCGTTCGACGATGGTGCGGCAATGCGCCGGATCGCTCACATCGCCGGGGATCAGAAGCGCCTTTCGGCCCGCCTGCTCGACCAGCCGCTGGGTTTCGGCCGCGTCCTCGTCCTCCGAGAGATAGGCGATCACCACATCCGCGCCCTCCCGCGCGAAGGCGATGGCGACCGCGCGACCGATGCCGCTGTCCGCACCGGTGATGATCGCCCTCTTGTCGGTCAGCTTGCCATGGCCGACATAGCTATGCTCGCCATGATCGGGGCGCGGGTCCATCGCCTCGGTCTGGCCGGGCATGGCCTGCTGCTGCTCTGGCTGGGGTGGGGTAGGGCGTTCGTTCATGGACCGTCTCTCCTTGCCCGGTCCAATAAACGGGGCGGAGAGCCGTTCCGGTAAAAATCCTGATCTTAAAACATATTAACCGCTATTTTTCAGTTCCCGTGCGACGTCGCGATCTCGGCTCGCCCCGTCCGATATCGGAGCGGCAAGACGCGCGAGGATCGCTCGCTCGAGCCGGTCGAGCGCGTCGGCATAGCTGTGCGAGTCCGTCGGAAGCGCTTCGATCGCGAAGTTCTGGCTCCGTGCCGCCGCGCGGAATGCCACGCCCGTCGCATCGCCCCGCGCGACGACGATGTCGGCATCCGCGCCCCATCCGGCGATCGCCCCGAGCAGCGGTGCCGCCGTCGCGTCGAGCGGGGCGGGGGGCGCGGCGATCTTGGTCAATCCCTGGCGCAGCTTGCCCATGTCCACCGCGCCGCGAGCCAGCCGGAGCCATTCGCGCGGATCGATGAGCTTGCGCGCATAATGGCGGCGGATCGCGGCGGCCGGGGGCAGGGGATCGGGCTCGTCGGCCAGCCACGGATTGGACAGGAGAATGCGCGCCAGTCCAGCCTCCTGCCCGAACAGCGCGAGGGCGGCGGCGGCGTCGCAATTGCCGAAGCCGACCATGTGGCTACAGCCGCCATGCTCGGCAAAGGCCGCAGCGGCAGCGGCGATGTCGGGGCCGCTCGTCTCCCAGCCGCCATTCACCCCCTCGCTGTCGCCGACCCCCCGCCGGTCGAAGCGGAACACCGGATAGCCCCGCGCGGCGATCCGCGCCGCCACTATCGACTGGCCGCGATGGGCGCCCATGCGCGGTTCGTTGCCACCCGATACGATGAGCAGTCCGGTCGGCTGCGTCCCCTCGTCCAGCGTGCCGAACAGGGTGGCGTCGTGGCAGGGAAAGGCGATCAGCCTTCGCATGCGGCGATCCATGAGGCGATGTCCTGCGCCAATATCGTCGCCAGCGCCGGGTCGTCCTGCGGTTCGGCGCGGCGCCAGGGGGGGACGGCGTCGATCACACGGTCGGCGGCGGCGCGGTCATGGCCGAGCCGGACGACGCGGCGGGGGGTGTCCGGCTCATCGAACGGCACCATGCCCGCCAGTCCCGCCAGGAAATGCGGCGATACGCGATTGCCCGCGACCCGGACGGGGGACTCCGCCCCGAACAGGCCATGGTCGTCGCCGCGCAGACCCGCCGCCGCGCGTAGCCGGATCACGTCGCGCAGCACGGCTTCGCCTGTCATCGGCGTCAGGTGCCACCGCCCCGCCAGCAGCGCGAAGCCGTCGACCAACGCTCCCCCCCGGATCGACACGCCATAGCAACGGCGATCGCCCAGCGCCTCGGCCGCCGCCTGGTGCGCGTCACGCCATTGCATCAGGCTGGTGCGTTCGGTCTCGACCAGGCTTTCCCCCGTGCCCGGCCAGTCGGGCAGCGCGCCGCCGATGCCGTGATCGGCGAGCCGCCGCAGCATCGCCACCGCGACGCTGCGCATGCGATTGGCCTCTTCCCAGAAAGGCAGCGCGACCAGGACGACCGGCCCCTGGGCGGGACCGAAGCGCAACATCGCCTCGCGCCCGCCGGGCCAGTCATAATGGTCGATCAAGCGGGCGCCTTGGCGTTGGCGAAGGCGACGAGCTGGCCGAATGTCTCCAGCATCTCGCCATCGACCTCGTCATCCTCGATCAGGATGCCGAGCCGATCCTCGAGCTCGGTCAGCACGCCCGCGACGGCCATCGAGTCCAGTTCGGGAAGCGCGCCGAACAGCGGCGTCCCGGCATGAAAGCCCGCGACGCGCTCCGGCAACAGCCCCAGCACATCGGCCAGCACGCCGCGCACCGTCGCCTCCACATCTCCGCTCGCCTGGAGTTCCAAACCCTGTCGTCCCGCTGTTCGTGTCTCTGCGACAAGCGTTAGTGCGGCGACGGGCGTTGGGCAACCGGCGAAGGCTTCGGGGTTGCGGTGGGACAAGGTGGCGGCTTCGATCGTGGCGTTGCTGGCAGACGGTTCGGGAGCGTGGCGCGTGCGGGAGACCCAGGCCCTCCCCCAGCCCCTCCCGCTTGCGGGAGGGGAGTGGCGACGGACTGGCGGCGAGAGCTGGACCTGGCCCCCTCCCGCAGGCGGGAGGGGGTTGGGGGAGGGGCCGCGGTTTCGGGTTAAGCCCGCCGCTGTTGCTTTTGGAGTTTCGCCGGAAGCGGGTTCGGCTGCGTGGCGCGTGCAGGAGACCCAGGCCCTCCCCCAGCCCCTCCCGCTTGCGGGAGGGGAGTGGCGGTGGACTGGCGGCGAGGGCTGGACCAAGCCCCCTCCCGCAGGCGGGAGGGGGTTGGGGGAGGGGACACGGTTTCGGGTTAAGCCCGCCGCTTCTGCTTTTCGAGTTTTGCCGGAAGCGGGTTCGGGTGCGTGGCGCGTGCCGGAAACCCAGGCCCTCCCCAGTAGGCGAGTGGCAGTGGACTCACACCTCTTGCCGGGCACGGCGAGTGCCATGCCCGCCTTGGCTCGACTTTATCCCCTCGCGCCCTGTAGATGGCCCGATGACCCTCGATCCGACCGCCTATCCGATCGACCATGTCCTTCGCGGCGCGGCGTACGCGCCCGCGCTGATCCTGCGTGAGGGCACGCTGAGCTATGCCGAAATCGAGGATGCCGTCGCCCGGCTTGCCGGGTGGCTCGCGGCGCAGGGCTTCGCACCGGGCGACCGGGTGGCGAGCTGGTTGCCCAAGACGCGCGCTGCCGCCTTGATGCCGCTCGCGGCGCCGCGAGCGGGGCTGGTGCATGTGCCGGTCAATCCGCTGCTCAAGCGGGCGCAGGTCGCGCATATCCTGGCCGATAGCGGGGCCGCGATGCTGCTGACCCAGGCGCCGCGCGCGGCGACGCTGGAGGATGGCGATGTCCCCGCCTCGACGCGGCTGGTCGTGGAGCTGGGCGAGGGGGATAGGTTGCCCCCCTCGGCCGCCGACCCCGATACGCTGGCGGCGATCCTCTACACCTCGGGGTCGACCGGGCGGCCGAAGGGCGTGATGCTGAGCCATGCCAACCTCTGGTACGGCGCGGTGTCGGTGGCGAGCTATCTCGGGATGGCGTCCGACGACCGCGTCCTCGCGGTCCTGCCGTTCAGCTTCGACTATGGGCAGAACCAGCTTTTCTCGACCTGGGCGGCGGGTGGTGCGGTGGCACCGCTCGACTATCTGACCCCTCGAGACGTGGTGAAGGCCGTCGCGCGGACCGCTGCGACGACGATCGCCGGCGTGCCGCCGCTGTGGACACAATTGCTTTCGGCGACATGGCCGGAGGAGGCGATCGCGCCGATCCGCCGCCTGACCAATTCCGGCGGCGCGTTGACCGAGCGGCTGGTCCGGGGCCTGCGCGAGCGGTTTCCGGCGGCGGATCTCTACGCCATGTACGGCCTGACCGAGGCGTTTCGCTCGACCTATCTCGACCCGGCGCTGATCGACGCGCACCCCGATGCGATCGGGCGGGCGATCCCCTTCGCCGAACTGATGGTGCTGCGTCCCGATGGCAGCCCGGCGGCGACGGGAGAGCCCGGTGAGTTGGTCCATGCCGGGCCGCTGGTCGCGCAGGGCTATTGGCGCGATGCCGAGCGGACGGCACGGCGTTTCCGCCCCGCGCCGGGATGGCCGCGTGCGGTCTGGTCGGGCGATACCGTGGTCGAGGGCTCGGACGGACTGCTCCGCTTCATCGGGCGCGATGACGAGATGATAAAGGTCGCGGGCAACCGGATCAGCCCGCAGGAGGTCGAGGAGGCCGTGCTGTCGGGCGGCGAGGCGCGCGAGGCGGTCGCGATCGGCATGGCCGACGAGGCGCAGGGGCAGGCGATCGTCGTGGCAGTGGCGGGCGATGCGGCGGCGGAGCCCGGCCTGCGCGCGCGGTTGAAGCGCGACCTCCCCAATTTCATGCAGCCGGTCCGCTATGACTGGCATGACGAATTGCCGCGCAACGCGAACGGCAAGCTCGACCGCGCCGCCTTGCGCCGGGCGCTGCTGGACAAGGACGGCACCCGATGAAGCCGATGGGGCCCATCCCCCCCGAATTCGCGCGCCAGCAGGGCGCGCTGATCGTCGCCGGGCGGACCGCGAATGACTGGATGCAGGGCAGGGACGGGCCCTTGTTCGTCTACGACCCCGCGATCGTCGCGGCGCGGGCGGCGCGGTTTCGGGCGGCGTTCCCGTCGATCGATCTTCATTATGCGATCAAGGCCAATCCCTTCGCGCCGCTGTTATCGGCGATGGCGGCCATGGTCGACGGCTTCGACGTCGCCTCGGCGGGCGAGCTGGCCAAGGTCGCGGGGCTGGGCAGGCCGGTCAGTTTCGCCGGGCCCGGCAAGCGCGACGCGGAGCTGTCCGCCGCGATCGTCGGCGGCGTCACGCTGAACCTGGAGTCGGAGGGGGAGGCGATGCGCGCGCTCGCCATCGCCGAGCGACTGGGGGTTCGGCCTCGCCTCGCCGTGCGGGTGAACCCCGATATCGAGCTGCGCGGATCGGGGATGAAGATGGGTGGCCGACCGTCGCCCTTCGGCATCGACGCGCAACGCGTGCCAGCGCTGGTTCGCCAACTGGTCGCGGCGGGGGCGGACTGGCGCGGCTTCCATATCTATGCGGGCAGCCAGGCGCTCGACCCGCAGGCGATCATCGATACCCAGGCGGCGACGATCGCGCTCGCGGCCCGGCTGGCGGACGAAGCGGGACAGGTGCCGCCGCTGGTCAACCTGGGCGGCGGGTTCGGCGTACCCTATTTCGCGGGGGACACCGCGCTCGACATAGAGGTGGTTGGCGCGGCGCTGGAGCAGGCGGTGTCCGACAGGCCCGCGATCCTGGCGGACAGTCGGTTCGCGATCGAGCTCGGCCGCTGGCTGGTCGCCGAGGCGGGCGTGTATCTGGCGCGGGTCGTCGATCGCAAGGAGAGCGGAGGGGAATGCTTCCTGATCCTCGACGGCGGGCTCAATCACCAGCTCGCGGCGAGCGGGAATTTCGGCACGGTGGTCCGGCGCAACTATCCCCTGGCGCTGGCCCATGCGATGGGGACGGAGCCGGTGGAGACGGTGTCGGTCGTGGGGCCGCTCTGCACCCCGCTCGACCGGCTCGGCGACAAGGTCGCGCTGCCAGCGGGACAGGTCGGCGATGTGGTCGCGATCTTCCTGGCGGGTGCCTATGGCGCGTCGGCGAGCCCGGCCGCCTTTCTCGGTCATCCCCCCGCCGGGGAAGAGATGGGTGCGGTCGCAAGGGCATAACTCTATGTTCACCTATTGGGTGGCATAGCCGACCGTGCGCAATTTGCCTTTCGTCCCCGTGTTCGGGCCGGATGGTTCAGGAGACTTGTTCGCATGGCATCGTTCGCCCGTCCCCTTCTGGTCGCAGGCCTTGCCGCCTCGACGCTGACCGCGTGCTCGACGCCGGGCAACAAGTCCGGGCTGCCCTCGGCCGGTTATGTCGCGCGCAAGGAGCAGCCGGGCGAGGAATATGTGATCGGCCCGCTCGACACGCTCAACATCTTCGTCTGGCGCAATCCGGACCTGTCGACCAAGGTCCAGGTGCGCCCCGATGGTCGCATCACCACGCCGCTGGTCAACGACATGTCCGCGGTCGGCAAGACGCCCTCGATGCTCGCCGACGACATGAAGAAGGCGCTGTCGGAATATGTCTCCAATCCGATCGTCTCGGTGATCGTCGAGAATTTTTCGGGGACCTATAGCCAGCAGGTGCGCATCGTCGGCGCGACCGAGCGACCGGCCAGCATCCCCTACCGCGCCAACATGACGCTGCTCGACGCGATGATCGCGGTGGGCGGGCTGAACCAATATGCCGCCGGTAACAAGGCCAAGCTGGTTCGGACCGACCGCCAGACCGGCAAGCAGCAAGAATATGCGTTGCAGATCAACGACCTGCTTCGGAAGGGCGACTCCAGCGCCAATGTCCGGCTGGAACCGGGCGACGTCATCATCATCCCCGAATCGATGTTCTGAGGTCGATCGCAGGTGTCGAGCATTCAGGACGAGATCCGCATCGCGATCCACGCCATCTGGATCCGCCGCTGGCTGGCGCTGGGGGTGGCCTGGGCGGTGTGCATAGTGGGGTGGCTGTTCGTCGCGCAGATCCCCAGCAAATATGAATCGCGGGCACGTATCGCGGTCCAGAATTCGCAGATCCTGCCCGACGGCATGACCAATGGTCAGCCAAACGACATGGATTCGGTCGACCGCGTCCGCCAGACGCTGATCTCCGCGATCAACCTGCAAAAGGTGGTGCGCGGGACCGATCTCGCCGCGACGGTGTCGAGCGACGCCGATGTCGCGGCGCGCGTGTCGGCGCTGGCTTCGGCGATCAAGATCGAGAACCAGCAGGACACCATCTTCCAGCTCACCGTCACCCAGTCCAGCCCCAAGCTGGCGCAGCAGGTTGCGCAGAAGCTGATCGACATCTTCGTCGAATCCAATCTGGTCGGCGATCGCAACAATACCAACCAGAGCCTGACCTTCCTCGACAAGCAGTTGAGTGACCGGCAGAAACAGCTCCAGATCGCCGAGGCGCGGCGGGCCCAGTATCAGAACCAGTTCCTGGGCGGCCTGCCCGGCACGGGGTCGGTCGCGGACCGGATCGGGCTTGCCCGTTCGCAGATGGCGCAGGTCGACAGCGACCTCGCCGCCGCCCAGTCCAGCTTCGCGGCGGTGCAAGGCCAGTTGGCGGGGACGCCGCGCGCGGTCAGCGACGGCGGCGGTGCGGCGGTCAGCCCCGCGCGGGCGCGGCTGGCGACGATCCAGGGCCAGCTCACCGATGCGCGGGCACGCGGCTATACCGAGAACCATCCGGACGTCGTCGCGCTGAAGAACCAGCTTGCGGCGGCGCAGGCGGCGGTCCGCGCCGAACCGGCGGGTGGCGCGGTGGGCGGCCAGCCCAACCCGCTCTACATGTCGCTGCAGTCGATGGCGGCGGAGAAGCAGGCACAGCTCGCCAGCCTGAAGATCCGCAAGTCGCAGTTGCAGAACGACCTCGACCGGCTGAACGCCAGCCTGTCGAGCGATCCCGACGCGACGGCGGCGCAGGGGGCCAATGATCGCGACTACCAGGTGTTGAAGGACAGCTACGACCAGTTGCTCCGCCAGCGCGAACAGGTCGCGTTGCGCGGCCAGGCGCGGAACCAGACCGATGCCATGCGGTTCAGCGAGATCGACCCGCCGACCTATCCACGCGCGCCGACCGCACCCAACCGGATGCTGTTGCTCAGCATGGTGTTCGCGGCGGGGCTGGGGCTCGGCGTCGGATCGGCCTTCGCCCTGTCCAAGCTGCGCCAGACCTTCACCACGCCACAGTCGCTCCAGCGGACGATGGGGATGCCGGTGATCGGCGCGATCGGTGAGGTCGTGACCCGTGGCCAGGCGACGGCACGCGCCCAGCGGTTGAAACTGTTCCTTGGCGGGACGGCGGCCTTGGGCGGCGCCTATGTGATGGTGTTGGCGATCGAGCTATTGCAACGGGGAATGGCCGCGTGAACGAAAGCGTGAAACCCACCAAACCCCGCCGGGAACAGTCGCTGCTCGAGCGTGCGGCGAACGTGTATGATTTCAATACATATGCGCGCACGCCCCCGCCGCCAGCGCCAACCGTGCCGCCAGCGTCACCCGCGCCGCCGGTCGAGTCCGTCGCTGCCGTCGTGCCGGAACCGGTCGTCGAACCCGCGCCTGAAACCTCGCGTCCGGACACGCCGCCCGCCTGGACCCCGCCCGCCTTGATCGCGCCAGACGAATCCCCGGTCGCGCCGCAGCCCGACGAGGCCTTGCCCGCCTCGCTCAGTGCCATTCCGGCGGAGTTCCTGGCACAGCCGGGCGACGAGGAATTCCTGGCCAGCGAATATAATCCGGGCTTCTCGGACGTGGCGATGGTCGATCGGGCGATGCTGGCCGAGAACGGCATGATCGTCCCCGGCGCGCCGATCGGGCCGCTGGCCGAGGAATTCCGGCTGGTGAAGCGGCAATTGATCATCACCAGCCACCGGCTGGCCGAGGGGGGAGAGACCGACCGCGCGCGCGTCGTGCTGATCTGCTCGGCGCGGCCGCAGGACGGCAAGACCTTCTGCTCGGTCAACCTGGCGCTGTCGCTCGCGGCCGAGCGCGATACCGAGGTGCTGCTGGTCGATGCCGACGTCGCCAAGCCCGACGTGCTGGCGCGGCTCGGTCTGGCCGAGGGGCCGGGTCTGCTCGACGCGCTGGACGATAGCAGCATCGATGTCGAGTCGCTGGTGATCCGCACCGACGTGCCGCATCTCTCGGTCCTGGCATGTGGCACCCGCACCGCCAGCGATACCGAACTGCTCGCCTCCGCCCGGACGCGTGCGGTGGTGCAGCGGCTGTTGTCCGCCAATCCGCGTCGGCTGGTGATCTTCGACTCGCCACCCGCGCTGGCGGCGTCGCCCGCCTCGGTGCTGGCGATGCTGGCGGGGCAGGTGATGATGGTCGTCCGCGCCGACCGCACGCCCGAGAGCGAGGTCTCGGCGGCGGTCGCGCTGCTCGACGCTTGCGAGCATATCCAGCTGGTCCTCAACAGCGTCGCCTTCGTCCCCGGCAGCCGCCGGTTCGGTTATTACGGCAAATATGGGAAAGACGGCGCACTGTGACGCGTGCGCGCGTCCTTCTGACCGGGGCCGTGTGCGGGTTGGCGGCATGGCCGACCGCGCTCGTCGCCCAGGTTCAGGGCGGCGCGGTTTCCCCCGTTGGTCCAGGCACGGTGCCGGGCGGCGCATCGCCGGTGCCGACGAACGCCGATCCGACCCAGCCGGGCACCGCGCCTGGTACGACGAGCGGCGATACGACACGGCCCGACCGGCCGCGCGCGAGGCTGACCCCCTATGTCGAAGTGGGACAGTTGCTCAGCGCCGACCTCAATCGCGGCGATGTCGTCACCTATACGACGCTGGCCGCCGGGGTGAATGCGGCGGTGTCGACCGCGCGGGCCGAGGGGCAGATCAGCTATCGCTACGAACATCGTATCGGCTGGAGCGACGAGGCGGGATCGGGTGACGTGCATAGCGGGCTGGCGCGCGGCAGCTACCGGGTCACGCGCGAGCTGAGCATCGACGGCGGGGCATTGGCGACGCGCAGTCGTGCGGATATCCGGGGCGCGGCGCCGGGCGTTCTGGTCGGCGATATCGGCAACATCTCGCAAATCTATTCGGCCTATATCGGTCCGTCGCTGGTCACGCAGGCGGGGCCGGTGCAGATCGCCGCCAATTACCGGTTGGGCTATACGCGGGTCGACACGCCGGGGGTGGGCGGCCTGGCGCCGGGCGTGCCGCGCCTCGATTATTTCAGCGACAGCGTGAACCAGCTCGCCACGTTCAGCGCGACGGCGCGGCCGGGCGCGGTGGCGCCAGTCGGCCTGTCGTTCAACGCCGCCTATGACCGCGACGATGCCGGACAACTGGCGCAGCGTTACGAGGGCTGGTTCGTGCGCGGCGACGTGCTGAAGCCGATTTCACCCTATGTCGCGCTGACCGCCGGGGTCGGCTATGAGCGCATCCAGACCAGCCAGCGCGACGCGGAGCTGGACGCCGCCGGTCGCCCGCTGGTCGACAGCCGTGGCCGTTTCCTCACCGATCCCGACGGGCCGCGACGAATCGCCTATCGAACCGAGGGCGTCTATTACGACGCGGGTGTGATCTGGCGCCCCAACCGCCGCACCTCGGTCGAGGGGCATGTCGGCGAGCGGTACGGCTCGCTCAGCGTCACCGGCCTGGCGCGCTATCAGGCGTCGCGCGACGTCATGATCCAGGCCGCGGTCTATGACGGCATCCAGACCTTCGGGCGGCAGTTGCGCAACGGCCTGTCCAACCTGCCGACCAACTTCATCGAAACGCGCGATGCGTTCGGGCAGCAGTTCAACGGTTGCACCTTCTCGGCGACGGGGACGACGCCCGGCGGGTGCCTCAACGACGTGCTGCAATCGGTGCAGACATCGGTCTACCGCGCGCGCGGGATCGACGCGACGATAGCGCTGTCGCGTGGGCGCTCGACGCTGGGCTTCGGCATCGGTTACGCCAATCGGCGGCTGTTCGCGCCCGACCAGGCCCCCGGCCTCATCGTCTATGGCGCCGAGGACGACAGCTATTACGCGCAGATTTTCTTCGGCCACGCGCTCAGCCGCAATTCGGGGCTTAACGTGAATGGCTTCGTTAACTATTATGCCAGTAGGTTGGCGGGGTCCGAGGATGTGGTGTCGCTGGGAACAACCGCCAGTTATTACCGCAATTTCGGACGGCTCGGAACAACCGCGTCGGTGGGATTGTATCATTTCACGGTCGGCGACCTGACCAACGCCCTGGCGGCGCAGGCCCTGATCGCCGCAAGATATCAATTCTGACCGGCCGAAAGGCACGATGATGTACGAGACCCATTTCGGTCTGGGCGAGCGCCCGTTTCAACTGACGCCGGACCCGCGTTTCTGGTACGAGACCGCCACCCATGGCAAGGCGATGGCCTATCTCGGCTATGGCCTGGCGCAGGGCGAGGGCTTCATCGTCATCACCGGCGATGTCGGCGCGGGCAAGACGACGTTGGTCGGCCATCTGGTCGAGACCATCGATTCGCGGCGCTTGAAGATCCTTCACATCGTATCGACCGCCGTCGAGCCGCATGACCTTCTGCGCGTTCTGGCCGAACAGCTTGGCGTCGACGGGCACGGCCTGTCCAAGGCGTCGCTGCTGTCGGGTATCGAGCGCGCGCTCAACGGCATCGCGCGTGACGGTCGCCGCATCCTGATGATCGTCGACGAGGCGCAGGCGCTGCCGCTCGCCTCGCTCGAGGAACTTCGGATGCTCTCCAACTTCCAGGCGGGCGGCCATGCGCTGCTCCAGATCCTGCTGGTCGGCCAGCCCGAATTCCGCGACCGCCTGCTCGGTTCGGCGGCGGTCGAACAGCTTCGGCAGCGCGTCATCGCCATCCATCATCTCGACCCGATGGAAGCCGACGAAGTCCCCGACTATATCGCGCACCGCCTGGCCGTCGCGGGATGGACGGGACGCCCCGACTTCGCCGCCGACGCCTTCGATGCGCTCTACGAGGTGTCGGGGGGCGTGCCGCGTCGCCTGAACGTGCTGGCGGGGCGCGCCCTGTTGCAGGCCGCGGTCGAGGGGATCGAAATGATCGGCGCCGACACGGTCCGGAGCGTCGCGGCCGACATGGCCGCCGATCTGGGGGGCGACCGCAGCCCGGCGGTTGCCGAGGCGTCGCCCGTCGAGGAACGCCCGGTATTCAGCGCGTCCGCAATGCGCTCGTTCAAGCTCAGCGGCGCGACGATCAACGTCGCGGTCGCCGGAAGTCCCGCGCCGCAGGCACCGGCCGACCCGATCGTGCGCACGCCCGTCACGCCGCAGGCCGAGACGCCGCGCTACCGCGTCGTCGCCCCGCCGCCCGCCCCCGAACCGGTATCGCTCCGCCCCAAGCCGCAGCCCGTGCCCCAGGCCGTAGCCGAACCCGCTCCCGAGCCCGTCCCCGAACCCCTCATCGAAGCTCCGGCCGCCGCCGCCCCGTCGGTCGACGCGCTCGAGGACCGGGTCGCGCAGCTCGAGGCCCGGCTGGAGCAACAGGAAGCGGCGCTGCGCCGCGTCCTGACCCTGCTGGTCGACTGGTCGGAGATCGACAATCGCGGTGGCGATGCGCGTCGCGACGAGGTGTCGACCATTCGTCCGGGGAAGTGGGGCCATGCCGCCTGAGGGCGCGGCTGCCGCCGCTCCGCCGCGCAATGGCATGTCGGTCGATGTCGAGGAATGGTTTCAGGTCGGGGCCTTCGAAAAGACGATCGCCAAGTCCGACTGGGACAGCCTGGACAGCCGGGTGGAGGCCAATACCGACGCCGTCCTGTCGCTGTTCGCCGAGACCGACACGCGGGCGACCTTCTTCACGCTGGGCTGGGTCGCGCATCGCCATCCCGCGCTGATCCGCCGCATCGTCGATGCCGGGCATGAGATGGCGAGCCACGGCTGGGATCACCAGCGCGTCTTCACCATGACCGCCGACCAGTTTCGCGCCGACCTCGCGCGCGCGCGGGCGGCGATCGAGGATGCGGGCGGACAGGCCGTCACCGGCTATCGCGCGCCGAGCTTCTCGATTGATCGCCGCACGCCCTGGGCGCATATGGTCTTGGCCGAGTCGGGCTATCGTTATTCCTCCAGCGTCGCGCCGCTTCGCCACGATCATTATGGCTGGGCCGAGTCGCCGCGTTACGCATGGCGCCCGCTGGCCGATTCCGGGCTGATCGAATTGCCGGTGACGGTCGCGCAGTTCGGTGCGCGGCGGCTGGCGACCGGCGGCGGCTTCTTCCGGATGCTGCCCGCCAAGCTGACCGATGTCGCGGTCGGGCAGGTCAATCGCGACGCGCATGGTGCGATCTTCTATTTCCACCCCTGGGAGGTCGATCCGGACCAGCCCCGTGTGGCCGATGCGCCGCTTCGCTCGCGCGTCCGGCATTATAGTCGGCTCGGCGCGATGGCGGGCAAGCTGCGCGGCCTGTTGACCCGGCATGACTGGGGCCGGGTCGATCATGTCGCGGCCGAGGAAGCGGCGCGTCTGGCATGACGTTCACCGTGCCGAGCATCCGCGTCGCCGACCTGGCGCGCGAGGCGGAATGCGCGCGGATCGATGCTTTCGTCGCGGCGCAGGCCGCGGGCACGCCCTTTCATCTGACCGGCTGGCTTCGCGCCGGTGCGGCGGGATGTGGGCAGCGCGCGCACTATCTGGTGGCCGAGGATGCGGCGGGGGCGATCACCGGCGTCCTGCCGCTGAGCGAAATCCGTTCGCCGTTGTTCGGTGCGGCGATGGTGTCGACCGGCTTCGGCGTCGACGGCGGCGTGCTGGGGCAGGGGGGCGACGCGCTGGCCGATGCGGCCTGGACCCTGGCGGGGGAGCGCAGGATCGGCTCGGTCGAGCTGCGCGGCGGGCCGGTTCCTCGCGGGTGGGCGGCGGATGCGGAGAGCTACCTCGGCTTCGTCCGACCCATCGCGGCGGACGACGAGGCCGAATTGAAGGCGATCCCGCGCAAACAGCGCGCCGAGGTCCGCAAGGCGCTGTCGCAGGATCTGGACGTCGCGGTCGGTCGTGACCCGGCGATGCTGGCCGAGCATTACCGCATCTATGCCGAGTCGGTCCGCAATCTGGGGACGCCGGTCTTTCCGGCCGGGCTATTCCGCGAGGCGGTCGCGCGGATGGACGCCGATGTGCTGACGATACGGCATCGGGGACGCGCGGTGGCGAGCGTGCTCAACCTCTATCATGGCGGCACCGTCTATCCCTATTGGGGCGGGGGTACGCAGGCGGCACGCGGGTTGCGCGCCAATGACATGATGTATTTCGCGCTGATGCGACATGCCCGCGAACGCGGCTGCCACCGGTTCGACTTCGGCCGGTCGAAGGTCGGAACGGGCGCGGCGGCGTTCAAGAAGAATTGGGGGTTCGAGGGGCGGCCGCTGGTCTATGCCAGCCGCAGCATGACGGGGCCGCGCACGATCAACCCGCTCAATCCCAAATATGCGCTGATGATCGCGGTGTGGAAGCGGTTGCCGGTCTGGGCGGCAAGGCTGGCGGGGCCGCCGATCGCACGGGGCCTTGGGTGAGGGACCTGCTGTTCCTGGCGCATCGTGCGCCCTTTCCCCCCGATCGCGGCGACAAGATCCGCAGCTATCACGTGCTGCGCCACCTGACCCGCGACTGGCGCGTCCACCTCTGCGCCTTTGGCGAGGGCGAGGCGGATTTCGATCCGCCGCCCGCTATCGGCGAACGGCTGGCCAGCTGCCATATCGTCCGACGGACCAAGCCGATGCCCGTCGCGGCGATCCAGGCATTGGCCAGTGGCGCGCCGATCTCGCTTCCCGCCTTCGCGCATCCCGCCATGTCGCGCGCGGTTGCGCGGGTGCGGGCCGGGCATCGTCTTGCGGCAAGCTACGTCTTCTCCGGCCAGATGGCGCAGTATCGCGGGGCCGAACCGACGATCATGGATATGGTCGATGTCGACTCCGCCAAATTCGCCGCCCTGGCCGGGACCGCCCGCTGGCCGATGCGTGGCGTCCTGGCCCGCGAGGCGAAGCGGCTGGGTGATTACGAGCGCCAGGTTGGACAGGAGGTCGACGCCACCCTGTTCGTCAGCGAGGCCGAGGCGGCGCTGTTCCGATCGGGCGGCGGCGAAGGACGGATAGTGGCGATCGAGAACGGGATTGACGCCCGGGCCTATGATCCCGCCACAATGGCCCTGGAGCGGCCTGACGCGCCGTTGATCGTCTTCACCGGGCAGATGGACTATCGCCCCAATATCGACGCTGTGACGCGCTTCGTGACGCGCATCCTGCCATTGGTTCGGGCCGAGCGTCCGGCGGCGCGCTTCGCCATCGTCGGGCGTGCGCCGAGCCCGGCGGTGCGACGTCTGGCGGGGGAGGGGGTGATCGTCACCGGCGAGGTGCCCGATACCCGCATCTGGCTGGCCCGCGCCGCCGTCTGCGTCGCGCCGCTGACGCTGGCGCGCGGGATCCAGAACAAGCTACTGGAGGCGATGGCGATGGCACGCCCCGTCGTCGCCTCGGTCGCGGCGGCGGAGGGGATCGATCATGACGGCACCATCGCGGTCGCGAACGACGACCGGGACTTCGCGGACAAGGTCATCGCCGCGTTGAACGGCCCCACCGATAATCCGCGCGCACGGGCGCAGGTGCTCGCCCGCTATGACTGGACGGCGCGTCTCGCGCCGCTCGATGACCTGCTGGGGGACGTGGCGTCGTGACGATGGGCGAGGGGGTGAAGGCGGGGCGCTGGCCCTATCATCTGGGGCTGCTCGGCGCGGCGGTTCTGGTGGTGCTGGCGCTGTTCGCGCGTGACGTGGCCCATCTGGTCGAAATCTGGTGGACCAGCACGACCTATGGCCACTGCCTCTTCATCGGCCCGGTGGTGGGATGGCTGGTCTGGCAGCGTCGTGCCGAGCTGTCGCGACTGACCCCCGTCGCCTGGTGGCCGGGGCTGATCCTGGTCGCGGGTGGCGGTCTGATCTGGTTGCTGGGCGAGTCGGCGACGGTCGCGCTGATCCGGCAGATGGGGCTGGTCGCGGTGGTCGAGGGGCTGGTCGTGACCCTGCTCGGCCCGATGGTCGCGCGGGGGCTGCTGTTCCCGCTCGCCTATGCCTGGTTCCTGGTGCCGTTCGGGGCGGAACTGGAAAAGCCGCTCCAGCAGATCACCGTGTCGATCGTCATGCCGCTGCTCGACTGGAGCGGTATTCCCGCCTCGGCCGACGGCGTGCTCATCCACGCCGGACGCTATTGGTTCGAAGTGGCGGAGGCCTGTTCGGGCTCCAAATTCGTCCTCGCCATGGTGGCCTTCGCCGCGCTGGTCGCCAATCTGTGCTTCAGGTCGCCCTGGCGGCGCGGCATCTTCATGACCGTGTCGCTGATCGTCCCGGTCATCGCCAACGGCATTCGCGCCTGGGGAACGATCTTCGCCGCCGACAAGACCTCGATCGAGGTGGCGGGGGGCGTCGACCATATCATCTTCGGCTGGGTCTTCTTCGCGCTCGTCATGGCGGCGGTACTGGCGATCGGGTGGCAATTCTTCGACCGCTCGCCCGACGATCCCGCCTTCGATCCGTTGCGATTGCAGGCGATGCCGGGGCACCGCATCGACCCGCTGCTCGCCGCGATCCTGGCGCTGGCGATCACCGCCGTCTATCCGAGCTGGAGCAGCTATGCGGGCGGGCGCCGGGCCAT
Organism: Sphingomonas sp. Leaf21; assembly: GCF_916858675.1. GTDB lineage: Bacteria > Pseudomonadota > Alphaproteobacteria > Sphingomonadales > Sphingomonadaceae > Sphingomonas. Next base: position 66,263 of record NZ_CAKASM010000004.1, on the reverse strand, counting down.
GCTGCCCGCCAGCATGGGCCTGCCCGATGTGCCGGGCTGGACCCCGGCGGAACAGCGCAGCGCCTGGCGGCCCGATTATCCCGGTGCCGATGCCGTCCTGCTGCGCAGCTACAAGGACGCGGACGGCCATCAGGTCGACCTGGCGGTGGGGGTCTTCGCCGGCCAGCGCGAGGGGGGCAAGCTGGGCGCGTTCGGCACCGGCATCCTGCACGAGGATGATCGATGGATCCGCGTCGCCGATCTCGGGCGGATCGCGGGCGGCGACACCGTCCGGCTGGTCACGACGGGGCCGAATGGCCAACAGGTCCAGCGCGACGTTGCGACATGGTATCGGATCGGCGATAGGCTGACCCCGGATATGCGACGCGTGAAGATCGAGACGATGAAGGCCCGCTTGCTGGGCCAGCGCCAGATGGCGGTGGCGGTGCATGTCGCGAGCGAGGGCGACGATCCTACCGCGATCGAGGCGTTCGTGCGCGCGCTTGGCCCCGTCGACCGGTTCGCCGACCGCCTGACCGGCCACGTGACTGTGCAGCGCTGACCGCGCATGTGCGGGATCGCCGGTCTCTTCCACCCCGCCACGCCCAAGCCGGTCGATCCCGCCCGGCTGCGCGCGATGATCGGGGCGCAGGCGCATCGCGGACCCGATGGGCAGGGGATATGGACCGCGCCCGGCGTCGGCTTCGCCCATGCGCGACTGTCGATCATCGACATAGCCGGTTCGCCGCAGCCGATGGTCGAGGACGAGGTCGCGGTCTGCTTCAACGGCGAGATCTATAATTACCGCGCTTTGCGCGACGAATTGCGCGCGCGCGGCGCCGTGTTCCGGACCGACGGCGATACCGAGGTGCTGCTGCATGGCTGGCGGCATTGGGGGCCGTCGATGCTCCATCGGCTTGTCGGCATGTTCGCCTTCGCCATCCACGACGCCAAGGCGGGATCGCTGTTCCTGGCGCGTGACCGTCTGGGGGTGAAGCCGCTCCATTGGGCCGAACTGCCCGATGGCGCGATCGCCTTCGCCTCGGAGATGAAGGGGGTGCTCGCGCATCCGCTGTTCCGCCGTCGCCCGGACATTCGCGCGGTCGAGGATTATCTCGCATTCGGTTACGTCCCCGACGACGCGAGCATCGTCGCCGGGGTCCAGAAGCTCGCCGCGGGGCATTTCCTGCTTATCGAGCGCGGCAAGCCGGTTCCGCGCCCGCGCCTCTGGTGGGACATCGACTTTTCGCACCGCGAAACCGGGTCGCCCGCGCAACTGGCCGAAGGCCTGCTCGAGCGGATGCGCGAGGGGGTCACCAGCCGGATGGTCGCCGACGTGCCGCTGGGCGCCTTCCTGTCTGGCGGGGTGGACAGCTCGGGCGTCGTCGCGCTGATGGCGGAGGCCAGCGCGCTCGCGGTCCGCACCTGCACCATCGGGTTCGAGGAAGCCGGACTGGACGAGCGCGGCCATGCCCAGGCGGTGGCGCGGCGCTTCGCCACCGATCATGCCGAGCGGGTGGTCCGCGCCGATGATTTCGCGCTGATCGACACGCTGGTCGCCCATTTCGACGAACCCTTCGCCGATGCCTCGGCGCTGGCGACCTACCGGTTGTGCGAGATGGCGCGCGAGCATGTGACCGTCGCGCTGTCGGGCGACGGCGCGGACGAGGCGCTGGCGGGCTATCGCCGCCATGTCTTCCATGCGGGTGAGGAGCGGGTGCGCGGCCTGATCCCCGCGAATCTGCGCAACCGGCTCTTCGGCACGCTGGGCCGCGTCTATCCCAAGGCGGACTGGGCGCCGCGTCCCTTGCGCGCCAGGACCACGCTGCTCGCCCTGGGCATGGACGGGGCGGAGGCCTATGCGCGCGCGGTCGGCGTCACCAGCCCGGAATGGCGGGCGCGCCTGTTCTCGAACGAGGCGAAGGCGGCGCTGGGCGGACACCGCGCGGAGGATCGCTACGTCGCCGCGATGCGCGCCGCGCCCGCCCGCGACGCGATCGACCGCGCGCAATATGCCGACCTCAAGATCTGGCTGCCGGGGGATATCCTGACCAAGACCGATCGCACCTCGATGGCGGTCGGGCTGGAGGCGCGCGAGCCGCTGCTCGATCACCGGCTGGTCGAATATGGCGCCCGCCTGCCCGCCGCGATGCGGATACACAAGGGGCAGGGCAAGTGGCTTATGAAGAAGGCGCTGGAACCCTACCTCCCGCGTGACATCCTCTATCGCCCGAAGATGGGGTTCGTCACGCCGATCAGCGCGTGGTTCCGGGGCGCGCTCGCCGACGATGCCGCGCGGCTTGAGCATTCGGGACTGCTGCGCGAGACGGGGTGGTTCCAGCTCGCCGAGTTGGGACGGATGGCGGCGGACCACCGCGCCGGACGGGCGGATCACGGCCGGACCTTGTGGCAGATGCTGATGCTCGAGCGGAGCCTGGCGCGGCTGTTCTGACGGCACGGCGTTCGCACCGGGCGAAGTGGGCGCGGTCGAACGCCCATTCCTCCCCAAGCTACGCTGGCCCAAGCTATGCTGGGGGAGGGGGACCGCCCGGCGCAGCCGGGTGGTGGAGGGGCATCACCCCTTCAACGTCTGAGCGATCCACCGGTCGAACAAATCGGGCCATAGCCGCTCGGGCGAGCCCTCCGGCGCGCTCAGCGCGCCGAACCCGTGGCCGCCGCGTTCGAAGAAATGCGCCTCGACCGGCACCTTCGCCGCGCGCGCCTGGGTCAGCACGTCGAGCGACTGGTCGATCGGCACCAGTCCGTCATCCACCGCGTGAACGAGGAAGAGCGGCGGCGTGCTCGCATTGATCCGGCGCGGCGTGTCATAGCGCGCCTTGGTCGCCGGGTCGGGGTTGGGGCCGAGGAGATTGTCGCGCGACCCGATATGGGTGCTCGGCGTCGACAGGCTGGCGACCGGATAGACCAGCCCCGAATAGCGCGGCTTGGCCGATTGGCGGTCGGCGGCGTCGATCGGCGCATAGACTTTGTCATCGTAACCGACGGTCAGCGACGCGGCCAGATGGCCGCCCGCCGAGAAGCCGACGATGCCGAGATTGGCCGCATCGATGCCATACCGCCCCGCATTGGCGCGGATCAGGCGCATCGCGCGCTGCGCATCCTGCAGCGGCACGTCGGCCTGATCGTCCCACCCCTCCGAGGGGAGGCGGTAGGACAGGGCGAAGACGGTGATGCCATGCGGGTTGAGCGTGCGGGCGACGTCGATCCCCTCATTCTGGATCGACACGAAGCCATAGCCGCCGCCGGGAATGGTCAGCACCGCGCGACCATCGGGCCGCTCGGGCCGGAATACCGCAACGATGGGATTGGCCGTACCGCGCAGCCACAGATTCTGCTGGCCCGCCGGGCCGTTCATCGACGGGTTGGGCCTGGGGAGCGTGGCGCGCGCACCGGGCGGACGGCCAGGCCAGAGCGGGAAATGCTCGGCGGGCGGCCAGGGCGTCATGCCACCCGCGGGAGCGGGGGTGGATTGGGCCGTCGCCCGCGCCGCGAGCGGCACAGCGGCCATGGCACCGATCAGAGAACGTCGGTCGATCACATGCATCCCCTCGAATCCCGGCGCATGATAGCGCTTGGCGAAACGAGGGTGCCGGGGCGTCGACCGCTCGGCAAGTGAAAAGGGGCGGAACCTCGCGGTGCCGCCCCCTGACATTAATGGCCGTACTTCTTGATCCCGCGGCGGCGCAATTTCTCTCGCTTGCGCCGACGCATATAGGGGATCGTGAATGCCACGACCGACAACAGCACTGCCGCGATGATCAGATAGGCAAGCTGTTCCCGTTCCAGAAATTCCAGCATTAGTCGAAAATCGCTCCCCAACGACGCTTGACGCGCTCACGCCAATGGCCGCGATGATAGGCGTCCGAGGCGAGGAGCGGCATGACAGAACCAGCTTCGGCGAATACCATCTGCTCGAGGGTCGTGTCCACCTTGCCCCAGCTCGCCGCTTCCTTCAGCGTCGAGGACGAGCAGGCGCCGTCGCGCACGTCGGCGACGGTGATCTGCACGGCGTACTTGTGCATCTCGACATCGTCATGGCCCAGGATCTCGGCGCAAACCACCGTATCCTGGATGAAATTCTTCGGCACGCCGCCGCCGATCATGAGCAGGCCGGTGGTGCCCGCCTTGATCTTGATGTCGGTCAGCTCGCGGAAATCGGCGATGGCATCGAGCACCATGTACGGCTTGCCTTCCTTGGCCCGCTCGACCTGGTGCTTCACCAGACCGAAGCCCGCCGACGAATCGACGAAGGCCGGGCAGAAGATCGGCACGTCATGCTCATAGGCGAGCTTGACGAGGCTGTTGTCCTTCTTGCCGTGCTCGACCAGATACTTGCCCATCTCGCGGATGAAGGCGCGGCTGGAATAGGGCTTCGGCTCCAGCGAGTCGGCGATCTTGCCGATCGTGTGGTCGCAGTCCTGAAGCTGCTCTTCGTCGATATAGGTGTCGTAGATGCGGTCGATGTAGAGCGAGCGCAGCGTGTTGTCGTCCGGCACTTCCAGCGCCTGATAATGCTTGTGGCCCAGGCCCTCGAAGAAGTCCATGTCGACGATCGACGCGCCGGTGGCGACGATGCCGTCGATCATGTTCGACCGCAGCAGCTCGGCATAGAGGTCCATGCAGCCGCCCGCCGAGGTCGAACCCGCGATCACCAGGAAGATCGAGCAGTCCTTGTCGGCCAGCATCTGGTTGTAGATGCCGGTCGCGCGCGCCAGGTCGCGGCTGGTGAAGCTCATCTTGCCCATCGAATCGATGATCGGGCGGGCGTCGAACGAAGTGATGTCGATATGCTCGACCACGCTGGAGAGCAGCTCGGCCTTACGGTTGTCGTTGATCGTGTCGGTCATGATGGTTCCATCATCATCGAGAAGCCGTCGTCGTTATTGGGGACGCGGTAACCCGGCTGGCCCGAACTCGCGCGACCGGCGGGTTCGGAATGGGAAGGGGCCTTATCGCGGTCGAAACCGCAATGCCACCCCATTCCCTCCCGCCGGAGCGGAAGGGGATAAGGTCGTGGTAGGGTCGCTGGGTTACAGCTTGACGACGTTGGCCGGACGGACCGGCTCGACCTCGTCGCGATAGACCGAGAACATCGGCTCGTCGTCGGTCACGACGAACTCATGGCAAGTGAAGCCGTTGAACTGGGTCCGCATGGCCTGGCCATAGGCGCCCAGCATCCCGATCTCGAAATAATCGCCGGTGTTCGTGTCCGCGGGCAGCGGGAACGGACCCTGCATGAAATCGAGATCGTCGCAGGTCGGGCCCCAGAAGCTGAAGTCCATGTCGCGCGCGTCCGAGCTCGGCTCGCGCAGCAGCTGGACCGGATATTTCCACCCGATATGCGCCGCATCGAACAGTGCGCCATAGGCGCCGTCGTTGATGTACAGCTCATTGCCGCGACGACGCTCGACGCGCACCACTACGGAAGAATATTCCGCGCACAGCGCCCGGCCCGGCTCGGCCCAGAGTTCGGCCGAATAGGACACCGGCAGGCTCTCGAACGCGCGGTGGATCGTCTCGAAGAAACGCTCCAGCGGCGGCGGGGTCATGCCCGGATAGGCCGAGGGGAAACCGCCGCCGACATCGATCACGTCGACCGTGACCGCCGCCGCGACGATCGCCGCACGAACCCGCTCCATCGCCGCCGAATAGGCGTCGGGGGTCATGGTCTGGCTGCCGACATGGAAGCAGATGCCCAGCGCATCGGCGACCTGGCGGGTCGCGATCAGCAGGTCCTTCGACTCTTCCAGGCTGACGCCGAACTTCGACCCCAGGCTGAGCTTGGCATATTCGGACGACACGCGCATCCGGACGCACAGGGTCAGGTCGGTCGCACCCTTGGTGGCGCGGACGATCTTCTCCAGCTCTTCCAGGCAGTCGAGCGAAAAGGTGCGGACGCCGTGCGTGAAATAGGCCTCGGCAATCGCCTCTTCCGACTTCACCGGATGCATGAAGCAGCAGACGGCCTGGGGAACGACCGACTTCACCAGACGAACTTCCGCGATCGAGGCGGTGTCGAAATGGGTGATGCCATTGTCCCACAGGATCTGGATCAGATCCGCGGACGGATTCGCCTTCACCGCATACATCGGCCGACCCGGAAACTTCTCGACGAAGAATCGGGCGGCGCGCGCAGCGGCGTGCGGGCGAAGCAGCGTGACCGGATCAGCCGGACGACGCTTGGCGATGTCGATGCCGCGCTCCAGATTGGAGGGGACGGCGGTCGAGTGGGCAGCTAGCCCCAGCGCGCGATGATTCTGGTGCAACTCAAGGGACCTCCAATTGCCTGACGGCATACGGTGACAAAAAGCTGCCTTGCGGTTGGAAGTCCCATGGGGCAGCGGAGGCGCGAAATAGGGTCGGCGTTTTCGAATGTAAAGCGGTAGAGAGGGTGTCGGAGATAAAAAGTGACAATCCTGAGACAGCCGACAAAAGCGGGGGTCCGCGACGCCGCGGAAAAGATCGCCCGCATCCTCCCGCCGACCCCGATTTTTCCCTTTCAGATCAATGGGAAAACAGTGGTTTTCAAGGCGGAAAATCTACAGCCGATCGGGGCATTCAAATTGCGCGGCGCGTGGCACCGTCTGACCGCGCTGGACGCGGATTCGCGGGGGCGGGGCGTGGTCGCCTTTTCGTCGGGCAATCATGCGCAGGGAATCGCCTGGGCCGCGCGTCGTCTGGGAATCGCCGCGACGATCGTGATGCCCGCCGATGCGCCCGTGTCGAAGCGCGAGGGCACGCTCGCGCTGGGGGCGGAGATCGTCGATTACGACCGCGCGACCGAAAGCCGCGAGAAGATCGCGCGTCGGCTTGCCGAGGCGCGCGGTGCGACCCTGGTGCCGAGTTTCGATGATCCCTGGGTGATCGAGGGGCAGGGTTCCGCAGGGATCGAGGCGGCGGCGCAGATGGCGGCGCTGGGTCTGGCTGCGCCCGCCCATGTCGTGACGCCCTGTGGCGGCGGCGGGCTGGCCGCTGGGCTGACTTTGGCATTGCCCGAGGCGCGGGTGACGGTGGTCGAACCCGAAGGCTGGGACGATATGCGTCGGTCTCTGGAGGCGGGGTGGATCGAGCCGGTGGGCGACAATCCGCCGCCGACCGCCTGCGACTCGCTCCAGACGACTCGCGTGTCCCCACTGACCTTCGAGGTGCTGGCAAGACGCGGTGCGGAGGGTGTCGCGGTCAGCGAGGCGGAGGTCGCGGCGGCGCAGCGCTTTGCGGCGGAACGGTTGCGACTGGTCGTGGAGCCGGGCGGGGCGGTGGCGCTGGCCGCGCTGCTGGCGCGCAAGGTCGCGGCGGAAGAGGGGATGCTGATCCTGCTGTCGGGCGGCAATGTCGACCGCGCCGCCTATGCGCGTGTGTTGGCCGGCTGATGGACGGGATCGCACAGGCTGCGCCCGCACTCGCGATGCTGGCGGCCTTCGCCTGTGTCGCGGGCGGGATCGTCACCCTCCGGCGCGGCGAGCGGTTGAAGGGGGTGCTGATGCTGGTGATGTCGGTGGTGCTGGTGGGCAACGTGCTGATCTGGACGATGCCATAATCCCCGCGTGCCGGGAGGGTCGTTCCGGCAAGTGACGTGCCCGGCAAACCCCGCTAAGAGCCCGCCATGTTCCGCATCGCTCGCTGGGCCCTGAAGGCCGTGCTCGCCTTTGTGATCCTCAGTGTCGTCTGGGTCGGCATCTATCGCTTCGTGCCGCCGCCCTACACCTTCACCATGCTGGGCGATTCGATCGGCGGGCATGAGGTGACCAGGGACTGGATGCCGCTGTCGGAGATGGACCCGAACATGGCCCGCGCCGCGATCGCGGGCGAGGATGCGCGCTTCTGTTCGCATAACGGTTTCGACTTCAAGGCGATGGCGAGCGCGGCCTATCGCAACGCCAAGGGCGGGCGAATCCGTGGCGGCTCGACGATCAGCCAGCAGACCGCGAAGAACGCCTTCCTCTTCCAGGGCGGCGGTTATGTCCGCAAGGGTTTCGAGGCGTGGTTCACCTTTCTGATCGAGCATCTGTGGGGCAAGCGGCGGATCATGGAGGTGTATCTGAACGTCGCCGAGACGGGCATCGGGACCTATGGCGCGAATGCCGGGGCGATGCGCTATTTCGGACATGACGCCTCGCATCTGTCGCCGACCGAGGCGGCGCGGATCGCCGCCGTCCTGCCGTTGCCCAAGAAGCGGGCGGCGGTGGCGCCGACCGGGTTCGTGCGGCGGCATGGCAATGTCATCACCCGCTATGTCGGGGTGGTACGGCGGCAGGGGTTGGACGCCTGCATTCGGTAGGGGCGGTCTCGGTGAGACACCTTGCCCTCCCCCATCCCCTCCCGCTTGCGGGAGGGGCGTGATGGTCGATAGTGCAGGATCAAACAAGGCCGCGAATGGCGCGTGCGGCTCGCCAAGAACACGCCCCTCCCGCAGGCGGGAGGGGATGGGGGAGGGCTCCGCCGCAAGCGACGAAGCCCGCGCCGATTACTTCGCGTCGCCCGAAATCGCGTCGCCCGCCTTCTTGGCGGTATCGCCGACGCTCTTGGCCGCAGAGGTCACCGCCGCGTCGCGTCGGTTCTCCGCACCGCCACGGCTGAACAGATAGAAGCCCCCGACCAGCACCGCGACCAGCAGCACGATGGCGATCGCGATGCCGCCGCCGCCGCTACGACGCTCGATCACGGTGGTGGAGTGCGGCTGGGTTCCGTAGGTTTCGGTAACACGTTCGTCGGCCATGACATTCCCTCCTCTGTTGATGGAGGATGCAACGCCATGACCGGCGTACCGTTCCCGAAACGATATCCCGGAGCGCGCTGTCAGAAGGGCAGCTTGAATCCCGGCGGCAGCGGCAGGCCGTTGGTCATCTTCGACATCTCGGCGCCCGAGGCGGTGTCCGCCTTGGTCCGCGCGTCGTTGATCGCGGCGGCGAGGAGATCCTCCAGCATCCCCTTTTCCGACGGCTGCATCAGCGAGTCGTCGATGGTGATGCCGATGATCCGGCCCTTGGCGGATGCCTTCACCTTGACCAGGCCGCCGCCCGAGACGCCCTCGACCTCGATCGTGTCGAGGTTGGCCTGCGCCTTTTCCAGTTCGGTCTGGACATTCTGGGCCATCGCCAGGATTTCGTCGAGATTCTTCACATCATGCTCCGTTCACACTGCGTTTGCCGGGCCAATCCATCAGTTCGGCCTCGGGGAAAGCCTCGCGGGCGGCGCGGACCATGTCCGATTCCCACGCGGCGGTCTTGATCGCTTCCTCGGCCGCGACCTGCTGTTCGTGCAGCGTCGGCTGGCCGGGCATGTCCTCCATCGTGACGCGCCAGACCTGGCCGGTCGAGGTCTTCAGCGCGGCCGTCAGTTCGTTCAGCGTGTCCGCCGCGATCGGACGCGATCCGCTGAACGCCACCTCCGGCGGTGCATAACGCACGAGACGCGCGCCATGGCGCAACCGCGCGGCCAGCGCCAGCTGCCCCATATCGTCGAGCCGGTCGATCATCGCGACGAAGCTGTCGGGCAGTTTGGGAGGTTCGGGTGCGGCGGGCGCGGCGATGGCGACGGGGGCGGGAGCGGGAGCGGGAGCGGCGGCCTGCGTGATCTGTGGAGCGCTCGGGGTGGAAACGCCGCCGTCGCGGATCTGTCGCGCCAGTTCGCCCGGATCGGGCAGGGTCGACGCATGGATCGCGCGGAGCAACGCCATTTCCGCCGCCTCGATCGGCAGCGCGGCGCGGGCGACCTCGTCATGGCCCTTCAGGAACAACTGCCACAGCCGGTGCAGCGCCGGGAAACTCAGCGTTCCCGCCCATTCCTCGCGCGCGGCGCGTTCCTCCAGCGGTTGCGCCGCGTCGGGCGGCGTGCCGACCTTGGTCAGGGTGATGCCGTGCACCGTCTCCAGAAGCGAGCGGAGCACCGATTGCGGGTCGACGCCATAATCATATTGCCGCCGGAGCGACGCCAGAGCGCCCGCGCCATCGCCGTTCAGGATGAGCCCGAGCAGGTCACGCACCGCACCCCGGTCCGACAGGCCCAGCATCTCGCGAACCGCGCCAGCCGTGACGCCGCCGCCCTCCAGATCGGCATGGGCGATCGCCTGGTCGAGGATCGACAGTCCGTCGCGCGCCGACCCTTCCGCCGCGCGCGCGACCAGCATCAGCGCCTCGTCCTCCGCCGACACGCCTTCCTTGACGCAGATGTCGGCGAAATGCGCCGCCAGCTTGTCCGCCGTGATCCGCCGCAGATCGAACCGCTGGCAACGCGACAGGACGGTGATCGGAACCTTGTTCACCTCGGTGGTGGCGAACAGGAACTTCACATGCGCGGGCGGCTCCTCCAGCGTCTTCAACAACGCGTTGAACGCGTTCTTGGAGAGCATGTGGACTTCGTCGACGATGTAGATCTTGAACCGTGCGGAGACGGCGGCATAGCGCGACGCCTCGATGATCTCGCGCACGTCGTCGACGCCGGTGTGGCTGGCGGCGTCCATCTCGATCACGTCGATATGGCGGCCCTCCGCGATGGCGCGGCAGGGTTCGCAGACGCCGCAAGGCTGGATGGTGGGGCCGCCGGTGCCATCGGGGCCGACACAGTTGAGCGCCTTGGCGATCAGCCGCGCGGTGGAGGTCTTGCCCACCCCGCGCACCCCGGTCATCAGGAACGCGTGCGCCAGCCGGTCGCGCTTGATCGCGTTGCCCAGCGTCTGGACCATCGCGTCCTGCCCGATCAGCGCGTCGAAGGTCTGCGGCCGGTATTTGCGCGCGAGGACGCGATACGCCTCGGCCTTTGCGGGCTGGGGCGGTTCGCCCAGGTCGAACGAATCAGCCATGTCGGTTCTGGTTGGTCGGGGTGAGGGAAATCATCGCGCACCAACATAGGCGCTCGGGCGCGCGGCGTCAGGTATAATCGTGAAGCCCATCATCCCCTCCAGCGCCGGAGCGGTCGAAAAGCGGGCGATGCACTTGGCAACAGGTGGAAGGTGGGAGCCGGGACGACCCGCAGCGAAATCGTTGCGGCTGCTTCCGTCAGGACCTGACCGGGTTGGCGATGACTACGTCCGCCCGACTCCCGCCGCGCATATGGCGAAACGGTGCCGGGGGATCAAGTGTTTATCCCACCGGCACCAAAGATCGGATCAGCGGCGGAAGCACTGACGCTGCGGACCGTTCCAGGTCCGGACCCAGCGGCAGGTCACGCGCGGGCGGCCATAGCCATAGCCGTTGCCGTGCCAGCCCGGTCCGCGATTCCAGCCAGGCCCGCGATGCCAACCCGGTCCGCGATCCCAGCCGGGACCACGATGATGCCAGCCCGGCCCGCGATCCCGTCCAGGGCCATGGCCCCAGCGATCATGCGGCGCGGCATCGGCGGGGGTGGCGGCGGCAACGCCCGACACGGCGATCAGACCGGCGCCCAAAACAGCAAGTAGTTTCATAACGCTTTACTCCCGGTGGACCCGCCTTTCGGCGAGCATAGGGGAATAATGCGGGACGGCCGATGATCGATGCCTGAACCCCACTGTTATCAAAGGTTCATGGAAGCCGGGCGATCAATCCGTCGAGCCTGGGCGTCAGGATGACCTGGCAGGCCAGGCGACTGGCGCGGGTCGCGTCGGGGACCAGATCGAGCATGTCCTCCTCCTCCGCCGTCGACGCGGGCAGACGATCGGCAAAGGCCGGGTCGATCAGGACATGGCAGGTGGCGCACGCCATCTGTCCGCCGCATGTCCCTTCCAGGGGCAGCCCCGCACGCTGCCCCGCGTGGAGCAGCGTCTCGCCGGGCGCGGCGTCGGTGGCTATCGTCCGGTCGTCGTTCGTCACGAAGGTCAGCGCGATCATCGCCGCTGCTCCCGCGCCGCCGCGTCGATACGGTCGATCGCCGCAAGGAACCCCGCCTCGGTCGTGTAGCGGCCGAAGCCCAACCGGATCGAGGATCTGGCCTCACGGTCGCTCAGGCCCAGCCCCGCCAGCACATGGCTCGGCCGCCCCGATCCGCTGGCGCACGCACTTCCGGCGGAGAAAGCGATGTCGCGGCAATCGGACATCAGCCGGGCGACGTCGAGGCCGTCGCGGCGGATATTGAGATTGCCGTGATAGCGCTGCCCGGTCGCTCCGTTGATCGCCCAATCGGGGCCCAGCCGCTCGACCGCCAGCGACCACAGCCGTGCGACATGCGCCATGTCGGCATCCTTTCGCTCTACCATCAGCCTGGCCGCCATGCCGAATCCGGCGCAGAGCGCGGGGCTGAGCGTGCCCGAGCGCCCGCCTTCCTGATCGCCGCCATGAAGCAGCGGGGGCAGGGTGATGCCGTCGCGGATCCACAGGGCGCCGATGCCCTTGGGGCCATGGATCTTGTGCGCGGAGATCGCGGCCAGATCGACCGCATCGGGGATGGCGACGCGGCCATAGCCCTGCACCGCGTCGCACAGCATCCACGCGCCGGCGCGATGGGCGTCCTCGGCAAGCGCGGCGACGGGCTGGATCGTGCCGATCTCGTTGTTGACCAGCATCGCGGCGACCAGCCCGGTTCCCTCGGGGATCGGTGCGGCCTGGGTCACGCCTTCGCCATCGACCGGCATGATGGCCAGCGGTCGACCGGTCGCCTTCGCCGTATCGAGCACGGCGGCATGTTCGATCGCGGTGGTGACGATCCCGCCGCGCGTTCCCTTGATCGCCCAGTTGAGCGCCTCGGTCGCGCCGCTGGTGAAGACGACGCGCCCGCCCGAGGGCAGGAGCGCCGCGACCTGATCGCGCGCGACCTCCACGGCGGCGCGCGCCTGTCGCCCGGCGCGGTGCGGGGAATGCGGGTTGGCGTGGCCCTGTTCCAGCCAGGGCAGCATGGCCTTCAGAGCTTCCGGCGCAAGCGGTGACGTCGCCTGATAGTCGAGATAGGTCACGCCGCTTCCACCCGCCTGCCCCGCGCGATCGCCCGCCAGGCCGCGACGAAGCGATCCACGTCATTGCGCGTCGTCGTCCGCCCGAAGCTGACGCGCACCACCTCGCGGCCCGCCTCGACGTCCCAGCCCAGCGCGGCGAGGACGTGGCTGGGCTTCAGGCTGCCGCTGGCGCAGGCACTGCCCGCCGAGACGGAAATTCGCGCCAGGTCGAACTGGATCAACTGCGCGGCGGAGGGCTTGCCGGGCATGTGGTAGCTTGCGATGGCGGGGTGGCGGCGGCTGGCATCGGCGACGACGATCCCGCCCGAGCGGCGTATGGCATCGTCGCAATAGGCGCGCAATTCCTCATGATCGGGCTCGGGCTCGGCAAGCGCGGCGGCATAGGCCAGCACGCCCGGCATGTTTTCCGTGCCGGGGCGATAGCCGCGCTCCTGCCCGCCGCTGGGCTCCAGCAGCGCGAGGCCGCGGACCAGCAGCGCGCCGATCCCCGGCGGGCCGCCACGCTTGTGCGCCGACAGCGCGACCAGATCGGCATGGGCGATCACTTCCGGATCCGCTCCGGCGGGCATCTGCGCGGCATCGACCAGCAGGATGTGGCCGCTCGCATGGATCGTTTCCGCCAGCGCGGCGATCGGCTGGCGAACGCCGGTTTCGCTATTCGCCCATTGCACCGTCACCACCGCGCGGGGGCCGCTCAGATCGGGCAGGTCGAGTATGCCGTCGTGCCCGACCGGGATCACGATCGCATCCGGCGCGGCCCGCAACACCGCGTCGTGATCGATCGCGCCGACGAAGCGCCGGGTCGCCATCGACCGCGTCAGCGCGATGGCCAGGGACTCGCTGGCCCCGCTGGTGAACAGCAACTCGTGGCGCCAGCCCAGCGCGCGGGCGATGGCGAGGCGCGCATCCTCCAGCGCACGCCTGGCGGCGCGACCCTCGGCATGGGGGGAGGAGGGGTTGGCCCAGATCGCGCACCCCTCCACCAGCGCGGCGCGGGCTGCGTCGGTCATCGGGGTGGTCGCGGCATGATCGAGGTAAAGACGGGACAGGGTTCGTTGCCTAACTGGAATGATCGAACAATTGCGAAAAGGGGCTTCCCGCCTATATAGCGCAAGGTTCCCGGCGCTCCACCAGCGCGATCCAGATCGGCGAGTTTTGATGCCTGAAGTCATTTTTCCTGGCCCCGAAGGCCGCCTCGAAGGCCGTTTCGCTCCCGCTCCGCGTCCGCGCGCGCCCGTCGCCATGATCCTGCACCCGCACCCCAATGCGGGCGGCACGATGAACAACCGCATCGTCCAGGAACTCTACAAGACCTTCCAGCGGCGCGGTTTCGCCACGCTGCGCTTCAACTTTCGCGGCGTGGGCAAGAGCCAGGGCGTGTTCGACAACGGCATCGGTGAACTGTCCGACGCGGCCTCGGCGCTCGACTGGGTGCAGAGCTTCCACCCCGAAGCCTCGACCACCTGGATCGCGGGCGTCAGCTTCGGCGCATGGATCGGGATGCAGCTGCTGATGCGCCGCCCGGAAATTCGCGGCTTCATCTCGGTCGCGCCGCCCGCCAACATGTACGACTTCACCTTCCTGGCGCCGTGCCCCTCCTCGGGCATCATCATCCAGGGCGAAGCCGACGAGGTCGCCACCCCGGCCGCGACCCAGAAGCTGGTCGACAAGCTGCGCACCCAGAAGCACATCACCATCCATCACGACACCATTCCGAAGGCCAACCACTTCTTCGAGCATGAGATGCCCGAACTGATGGGGTCGGTGGACCGGTATCTGGACATGCGACTGGACCCGAACTCGCCGATCCGGTGAGGGGCAGGGCGTCCCCTGTCGCCGCTTCCTCCAGCGATGTCGGGATATCCCGACACGGCGTGCGGGCGCGAAATCGACGGCGAAGCCATCTCCATCAAGCGGCGTGACGCACCTCTATGTGGTCGGAGCGGTCGCGGGGTTCTGCGTCAATTCGACCGTGCGTTCGGCGTCGGATCTCGGCTATCGGATCAGCGTGATCGGTGACGCCGTCATCGGCTTCGACCTGCCTTCCGCCGGATTGGACGCGCAGACGATTTTCGACGTGACGATGGGTTTGCTGGCAGCGGACTTTGCCGAGGTGACGGACAGCGCGGCGGTGCTGGCCGACCTGTAAAATTGTCGTCAGCGCGTATGGACCCAGCAAGCCATGCCTTGCGAAAGGGGGGCGACCGGCTCGAACCCGAATTGCGCATAAAGCCGGTGCGCATCGCCATCGGCGATCAGATTGACATAGACCTCTGCGCTGGTCCGATCCGCGACATGCGCCATCAGCGCAGCCATCACAGCCTTGCCAAGCCCGCGGCTCTGATGCGCAGGATCAACCGCGATATCGGCGATTTGCAGACAAAGCGCCCCGTCGCCGACGATACGGCCCATGGCGACGGCGCGGCCATCATGCTCGATCGTCACGCCGAAGACCGTTCGCGGCAGGCCGGCCTCGGCCGCTGCGACGCTGCGCGGGGTCAGTCCGGCAATCTCGCGGAGACGCAGATAGTCGGCCACGGCCGCCACATCGGGACGCAGCGTGTAGCCAATGGGAAGCTGCATGGGGATTGTCGTCATGCGGTTCGATGAACCTCCGGATCGAAGATGGTCCTGGCCACCTCGGCGCCAGTGGTGAAGGCCCCGTGCGCGGTTGAAAAATCCTCGCGCGAGCAGGCCTCCCCCGCGAAGAACAGGCGGTCCTCGACCGGCCTGGCCAGCGCCTGGCGCGCGTCGGCATGACCTATCCTCGCATGGCTGTAGCTGCCGCCGATCAGGGGGACACCGCGCCAGCGCGTCGCGTCCAGCGGGGTGAAACGCCTGCGCCAATCACTACCGAGAAGTGCGACCAGTTCGTCGATCGCGAAGGCCGCCGCCGCGCCATCTTCCTCCAGCGCCTCGGCGCAGGGGCCGCCGAAGAAGCTCTCGACGATCGGCCAGCCGAAGGGCGAGAGGCGGTGGCTGGCCGTACAGGCGCTATGCGGATTGCCGGTCAGATGGGCATGGGCGGGCCAGGGCAGGGGGCCTTCGACCGACAGGAAAACCTTGTCGGCGAGTCCGAGCGGGAGGGCCGCGGCGGCGTCCTGCTTGGCGGGCAGAGGCGGATCGAAGCGCAGCCTGCCTTCCGCCAGCACGGTCGTCGGTACGGCGATGACGACCCGGTCGGCTTCGATCGTCCCGTGCGACGTCGCGATGCGGATCGTCCGACCGCGATGGTCGATCAGGGTCGCGGTCACGCCGGTTCGAATCGGTACGCCGCGCGCGTGATCCGCGATGACGGTGCCATAGCCTTCGACCACCGCCCAATTGTCCTCGCTCGCTGCCTCCTCATAGGCCGCCCAATCATGCAGCGAGACGTCGACAAGCGCCGCGCCGTTCACATAGCCCGATATGGCATCGATCATCGGCCGCCAGGGATCGTCGGTCGCCACGAAGTCGGATAGCGGGCGGTCCGGGCCTCTACAGGCGGCCAGGGCGGCTGTTTCGAATTGTTCGAAGGCATCGTCCGCCGCCGCCTGCTGGTCCGGCGGGAACCCCAGATCCTGCCATTGCGCGTCCCAGTTGGGTGCGCGGCGGTCGACGGTGAAGCCCGCCTGTTCGGCTATGGCGGTCCAGGGATTGCGCCTGGCGGAATGAAGCCAGCCACAGCCATGGTCGACGACATGGCCGGTCGGCAACCGGACGCTCCGCGCTCGCCCGCCAAGCCGGTCCGCCGCTTCGATCAGCAGGACTTCGGCGCCAGCGTCATGCAGCGTCCTTGCCGCCGCGATCCCGGCCGCGCCGCCGCCGATGACGACGGTGCGGCCGGTCATGCTCAGGCGGCCGCCAGCAGCCGCTTTTCACCGGCGATGCGCATCATCGCCTTTTGCAGCTTCTCGAACGCGCGCACCTCGATCTGGCGGACGCGCTCTCGGCTGACGCCATAGACCTGGCTCAGCTCTTCCAGCGTCTTGGGATCGTCGGTCAGGCGACGCTCGGTCAGGATGTGCTTTTCACGGTCGTTCAGGTCGTCCATCGCGCTTACCAGCATGCCGTGGCGGACGTCCGCCTCCTGCTGCTCGGCGACGACCGAGTCCTGGAGCGGCGCGTCATCGGCCAGCCAATCCTGCCACTGGCCCTCGCCATCCTCGCGCATCGAGACGTTGAGCGAGGTGTCGCCCCCCATCGCCATGCGGCGGTTCATGCTGATGACCTCGTCCTCGTTGACGCCCAGATCGGTGGCGATCTTGGTCACGTCCTCGGGGCGCAGGTCGCCGTCCTCGAACGCGTCGAGCTTCGACTTCATCCGGCGCAGGTTGAAGAACAGCTTCTTCTGGGCGGCGGTGGTGCCCATCTTCACGAGGCTCCACGACCGAAGGATATATTCCTGGATCGAGGCGCGGATCCACCACATCGCATAGGTGGCCAGGCGGAAGCCGCGATCGGGCTCGAACTTCTTCACGCCCTGCATCAGGCCGATATTCCCCTCCGAGATCAGCTCGGAGGTGGGCAGGCCATAGCCACGATAGCCCATCGCGATCTTGGCCACGAGACGCAGGTGCGAGGTGACGAGCTGCGCCGCCGCCTCCGGATCGCCATGCTCCTGGAAGCGCTTGGCGAGCATATATTCCTGCTCCGGGGCAAGGATCGGGAATTTCTTGATCTCGGCCAGGTAGCGGTTGAGCGACTGCTCCCCGCCGAGCGCAGGAATCGTCGCCGGGACGTTGCTGCCTTTTGCCATGATCCTTATCTCCCTTTCTGGAGCGTCATTCCGTTTCGTCCCGTCATCGGGTGCGAGGCGGTCTTCTGCTATACGTGAAGCCGACTGAACAGTTCCTGCATATCGGCGGGCATCGGGCTCTCAAACGCCAAAGCGTTACCGCTTATGGGATGAATAAAGCCCAGATGCGCCGCGTGCAGGGCCTGGCGCCGGAAATCGAGCGAGTCGAGCAGGGCTTTTTGAGCACCCTTTGTTCTACCATAGACCGGGTCGCCCAGCAAGGCGTGACCCAATGACTGCATATGAACGCGGACCTGATGGGTACGCCCCGTCTCCAGACGGCATTCGACGAGCGCGGCGTTGTTCAACTTTTCGATCGTCCGGTAATGGGTGACCGCGCGCTTGCCGCTCTGGACGATCGCGACCTTCTTGCGGTTGAGCGGGCTGCGCGCGAGCGGTGCGTCGACCGTGCCGTCGGCGGGACGCGGGATGCCGCCGGTGATCGCGCGGTAGCGGCGGTCGATCGAATGCGCCGCGAACTGTCTGGCGAGCCCCTCATGCGTACGGTCGGTCTTGGCCGCGACCATCAGCCCCGAGGTATCCTTGTCGATCCGGTGGACGATCCCCGGCCGCGCGACTCCGCCGATGCCCGACAGCGATCCGCCGCAATGATGGAGCAGCGCGTTGACCAGCGTCCCGTCCAGATTGCCCGCCGCGGGATGGACGACCAGCCCGGCCGGCTTGTCGATGACGATCAGATGATCGTCCTCATAAGCGATGACGAGCGGGATATCCTGCGGTTCGTTATGCGCCGGGGTCGGAGCTGGCACCGCGACCTGGAAGACGTCGCCCGCCGCCGCGCGCTTGGCCGGGTCGCGCGCCATCGTGCCGTCGCGGGTGACCGCGCCGCTGGCGATCAGCACCTTCAGCCGTTCGCGCGACAGAGTCGGCACCGCATCGGCCAGCGCGCGGTCCAACCGCCAGCCATCCGCTGTGGGCGCGATCCGCGCATCGATGATGGAAACCCCCCGGTCCATGGCCTAATAAATTGGGCATGACCGTAACGATTTCAAGCGATGCGCTGGATTTGATCGACAAATGCGCCGCCGCCTCGCCCGACCGGGAGATTTGCGGACTGCTGCTTGGGCGGGGCGCGCATATCGCCGTCGCCTTGCCCTGCGCCAATGTCGCCACCGAACCGTGGCACCGGTTCGAAATAGATCCGGCGGCGCTGATCGCGGCGCACCGGGCGGCGCGGTGCGGCGGTCCGGCGGTGATCGGGCATTATCATTCGCATCCCACTGGGCTTGCCGAGCCGTCACCCCGCGATGCCGCCGACGCCGCGCCGGACGGGACGATCTGGCTGATCGCGGGGCCCGCTGGTACGGTCACCGCCTGGCGCGCGGTGGCGGCGGGTCGGCGTCATGGTCGGTTCGATCCGCTCGACCTTGCTTGCGTCGATGTGACAGCCGCGCCACAAGGGGGCCATTCGTCGAGGGATTTTGCATGAACGTCAGCCCGGTGGATTTCGCGAGCCTGTTGTGTTCGCGACTGTGCCACGATCTTTTGTCGCCGGTGGGGGCGCTCAACAACGGGCTTGAACTGCTCGCCGATGAAACCGATCCGGCGATGCGCGAACGGTGTATGGAATTGCTCGCCGACAGCGCGCGTGCGTCGGCTAACAAGCTGAAATTCTTTCGGCTGGCGTTCGGTGCTGGCGGCGGGTTCGCCGACCGCGTCGACATGGGTGAGGCCAAGGCGGCGATCGAGGGGCTGCTGGTCGACAATCGCCGCACCACGCTCGGCTGGCTGGTCGAGCAACCCAGCCTGCCCAAGCCCGCCGTCCGCATCCTGATGAACCTGGCGCTGATCGCGACAGAGGCGCTCGCACGCGGCGGTACGATCGACATCGGTGCCGAGGCCGGTCGCGAGGCGATCGAGATCGCGATCCGGATCGAGGGGCCACGCATCCTGCTCGATCCCGAAATCCGCCGAACGCTGATGGAGGGGCAGGGGATCGAGCCGCTGGGATCGCGCACCGCCCCCGCCTTCCTGATCCACACGCTGACCACGCAGCATGGCGGCATGACCCTGGTCACCGAACCCGCTCCCAACACGATGATCCTGGGTTCGGCGATCCGCGCGGGGTAAACGCCCTTTTAATCTTGTAGCGGCATGAGGGAGTGGGAAATTTCGCTCCCTCGGGGACTTATGGACGACCTGCTGCAGGAATTCATTGCCGAGACTCGCGAAACGCTGGAGGCGCTCTCCGGCGAAATCGTCGCGTGGGAAGCGGCGCCGGCCGATCGCGCGCGGCTCGATGCGATCTTCCGTTTCGTTCATACCGTGAAGGGAAGCTGCGGCTTTCTCGACCTGCCGCGCCTCGCCCGATTGAGCCATGCGGCGGAGGATGTGCTGGCCGCCGTGCGCGATGGCGAGCGGGTGCCCGACACCGCGCTGGTCGATGCGGTGCTCGCCATCGTCGACCGGATCGGCGCGATCGTCGAGGCGATCGCGGCGGGCACCCCGCATGACGATTCGGACGACGCCGCGCTGATCGCCGCGCTTTCCGAAAAGCGGGCTGCGCCCGTCGCCCCCGCCAAGCGCGCGGTGACCGCGCCGCGCATCGCGCCGCGCAGCGTGCGTCTGAATGTCGACCTGCTCGACCGGATGATGAGCGGCATGTCGGACATGGTGCTGGCGCGCAACGAACTGGCGCGGCGGCTGCGCGACGATGTGCTCGACCCGCGTGTCGAGGCGGCGCTGGACCGGCTGTCGCTGACCGTCGCGGACATGCGCGACACGGTGACGCGCAGTCGGATGCAGACGGTCGACGGCTTGTTTTCCGCGCTGCCCCGGCTGGTGCGCGACGTGGCGGCCGAGTTGGGCAAGGCGGTGTCGCTGCGCATCGAAGGCGCGGATGTCGAGCTGGACCGCGAGATGATCGAGATGATGCGAGACCCGATGGTCCACATCATCCGTAACGCGATCGACCATGGCATCGAGACGCCAGCCGAACGCCGCCGCTTGGGCAAGCCGCAGACCGGTCAGATCCGGGTCAGCGCGCGTCAGTCGGGCAACCAGATCCTGATCGAGGTCGAGGATGACGGCGCCGGGATCGACGTGGCGCGCGTGGCCGCCAAGGCGATGGCGAGCGAACGTCGAAGCGCGGCCGAGGTGGCGGCGATGACCCCGGCGGAAAAGCTGCGCCTGATTTTCGAACCCGGCCTGTCCAGCCGCGACGCGGTCACCGCCACGTCGGGACGCGGCGTCGGCATGGACGTGGTGCAGGCCAATATCGAGCATGTCGGCGGTCGCGTCGCGCTCGACAATCGGCCGGGGCACGGGCTGACCATCACGGTGCAGGTGCCGCTCACCCTGTCGATCATGTCGACCATCGTGGTCGCGGTCGGCGACCAGCGCTTTGCGATCGCGCGGCAGACGATCGAGGAGATCGTGAAGCTGCGTGGCGATCAGGTGCGGATCGATCCGGTCGGCGATATCCGCATCGCCACGGTGCGCGGGCGTCGCCTGCCGATGCTGCCGCTCGGGCCGTTCCTGACGGTTGGCGAGAGCGATCCGACGACGCTGGTGATCGTGGCGACGCGCGACGGCGACTATGCGCTGGGCGTCGACGACGTGCTGGATACCGAAGAGGTGGTGGTGAAGCCCGCGGCGCCCGCCGTGATGGCGACTGGGCTCTACGCCGGACAGACCTTGCCCGACAGCGGCCTGCCGATGCTGCTGCTCGATGGTGGCGGGCTGGCGCAGGCGGCGGGTCTCCGCTTCCAGCGCGCGGCGATCGCCGCCGTCGCCGAGGTCGAGGAAGAGGCGACCGCCCCGGCGCTGTTGTTCGAGGATCTGGATGGCGTGCGTCGGGCGATTCCGCTTGGCGCGATCGACCGGGTCGAAAAGGCGCCGGTGTCGGCGATCCATCATCTGGGCGGCCTCGTTCGCCTGATCGTCGGCGAGACGACGATCCCGCTGCACCATGGCGAAGGCGTCGCGCCCCGCGATCTGGCATCGGGCGGCGAGATCGAGGTGATGCGCCTGACCGATGGCGAGAGCGAATGCGCCTATGCGATGCGCGGCGCGATCGAGATCATCCAGCTTCCCGCCGATATCGCGCCAGCACCGGGGCAGGGCCAGATTTTGGGCATCGCGGTCTGGGACGGGCTGCCTGTCGAGATACTCGACCCGCTCGCGCTGTTCGTCGATGTCGCGCCCGCCGGAGAGGGGGCGCGGCCGCCGCTTTGCCTGCTCGACGGCGCGGGGGCGGCGTGGATGGACCGGTTCCTGCGTCCGGTGCTGGAGGCGAACGGCTATCGCTGCGCGCTGCAACTGCTCAAGGACGAGGCACCCGCCGTGCGGCTGATGATGGACGACGATGCCGCGCCATCGGAGGCGTCCGGCGCGCCGGTGGTCCGTTTGCGGCGCGAGCGCGACATGCCCGCCGATCCCGACAGTATCTATCGCTATGATCGTTCGGCGCTGATCGCCGCGGTGGCGGGCCATGCCCGTCGGGGAGGCGGCCGATGACCCTGTTCCTGATCGCCAGCATCGCGGGCCAGGGCGTGGTGTTCGACGCCGACCAGGTCGACTCGGTGGTCGATATCGGCGACGTCGTCGCGGTGCCGCGCGCCGAGCCCTCGGTCCGGGGCCTGACCGCACTGCGCAGCCGGGTCGTGACGGTCATCGATACCCGGCGCGCGCTGGGACTGCCGCCGATGGCGCCGCAGAGCCGACGCGCGGTCATCACGCTGCAGGACGGGCATTATTATGCGATGCTGGTCGACGCGCTCGAGGATATCGAGACGTTCGAAACCAGCCCGATGCCGCATGTCCCGCCAAGCCGGGGCGCCTGGAGCCGCGCGGCGAACGGCATGGTGGTGCGCGACGGCGAGCCGTTGCTGATCCTCGACCTGTCGCGACTGGTGCCGCATGGCGTGCCCATCGTGGCGTGAGATTAACCCGCCTGTTACTTTTCAATCGCTATCATCGAAGCAAGGTCCCGGTGGGATCGGAATGATAGCGCATCAGTAGCAAGGCGTGCCGCATGAAAACCTGTCTCGTCGTCGATGACTCCAAGGTGATCCGAAAGGTTGCCCGGCACATATTGGAAACGCTCGACCTTCAGGTCCGCGAGGCCGGGGACGGGCGCGAGGCGCTTGAGGCGTGCCTGGAATCGGTGCCCGACGTGATCCTGCTCGACTGGAACATGCCCGTGATGAGCGGCATGGATTTCCTGCGCGCGCTTCGCGAGGCCAATCTGCCGCAGCGTCCGCGAATCGTGTTCTGCACCACCGAAAACGGCATGGCGCATATCCGCGCGGCGATCGATGCCGGGGCGGACGAATATATCATGAAGCCGTTCGATCGCGACACGCTGGAAAGCAAGCTCCAGCTCGTCGGCATGATCTGACGTCAGAGGGCGAGATGGCGGTTCGGGATCAGGGCGGCGTGACGTCGCAGGCGGTGCCGGCGAGCTATTCGGCCCCGACGCGCGTCCTGATCGTCGATGATTCGGCCGTCGCCCGCGCGCTTATCGCCCGGCAGATCGAACCCCATGCCCGCTTCGCCGTGGTCGGCGCGGTGGCGCATGTCGATGCCGCCCTGGCCTTCCTGGCAACCGAGCGCGCCGATATCATCCTGCTCGACGTGGCGATGCCCGGCATGGACGGAATCACCGCCCTGCCGAGCCTGCTCGCGGCCGGGCAGGGCGCGCGGATCATCATCGTGTCCTCCTCCACCCCGACCGGCGGCGCGGCGGCGGTGCAGGCGCTGGCGCACGGCGCGGCCGATACGCTGGTGAAGCCCAAACCCCAGGGCCTGTCGGAATTCTCGGAGGCGCTGCTCCACAAGCTCGACGCGCTGGCCAGTCCGGCGGAGCGCGGCGCGGCGGCGGCGAGCCTTCCGGCGGCGCTGATCGGCCATCCCCGTCCGGAGATCATCGGGATCGGCGCGTCGACCGGCGGCATCCATGCGCTGGCGCAGCTGCTGACGCAGCTTCCCGTCACGCTGAGCGTGCCGATCGTCATCACCCAGCATCTGCCCGCCTCGTTCATGCCGTTCTTCGCCGCGCAGCTCACCACGGTGGCGCGCCGCCCCTGCGATGTCGCCGAGGACCGGATGCGCGTGCGCGCCGGTCGGATCCTCGTCGCGCCGGGCGACGCGCATGTCACCTTCGCGCCCCTGGCCGATGGCGGCGCGTCGATCCGGCTGCGGCATGACCGGGCGAGCAGCGGCTGCCTCCCCTCGGTCGATCCGATGTTCGCGTCGATCGCGGAGGTCTGGGGCGACCGCGCCTGGGGTATCGTCCTGACGGGCATGGGACGCGACGGCATGGAGGGCGCGCGGGCGATGAAGTCGGCGGGCGCGACGGTGATCGCGCAGGATCGCGACAGCTCGGTCGTCTGGGGTATGCCGGGTGCGGTCGTGACCAACGGCCTGGCCGACTGCGTCCTGCCCCCCGGCGCGATCGGGTCGATGATCGCGGCGGGAGCAGGGGCATGACGATGCCGGGTATGAGCTGGTCCCCCAGCATGTCCGGACGGTCCGTCGCCCCGGCGACGGCACCCGCATCGGGCCAGGCGCTGACCGTCCTGACCGCGCTGCTGGAGGCGCGGACCGGGCAGCAGATCGTCAGCCACCGCTCGACGCGGGTCGACACCGTCCTCCTGCCTTTGATGCGCGAGCGGCGGTTCGATACGCTCGACCAGCTGGTCATGGCGGTGCTGGACGGTCGCGATCCGACGCTGGCCGGGCGGGTGGTCGACCTGCTGGTCAATGGCGAGACGTCGTTCTTCCGCGACCCGCATGTCTTCGACCAGCTCCTCTCCATCGCCGCCGAGGTGGAGAGGACCGGGCGCCGTCCCCGGATATGGAGCGTCGGATGTTCATCGGGGCAGGAGCCGCTGTCGATCGCGATGCTCTTCGCCGAACGCCATGAGGCGACGGGGACGCCGGTGCCCGAAATCGTCGCGACCGACGTGTCCGATGGGGCGTTGGCGCGCGCGCGCTCCGGATGCTTCACCCAGTTCGAGGTTCAGCGCGGCCTGCCGATCCGGCATCTCGTCCGCTGGTTCGAGGGGCGGCCGGGCAATGAATGGGCGGTTCGCCCCGAACTTCTCCGCCATGTCGGCTTCCGCCAGATGAACCTGGTCGCCGATCCCGCGCCGGGGGGCCTGTTCGACATCGTCCTGTGCCGCAATGTGATGCTCTACCTCGCGCCCGAACCCAAGCGGCGCGCCTTCCGGACCATCGCCGATGCCATGCGCCCGTCGGCCGCATTGATCCTGGGCGCGGGCGAGACGGTGATCGGCCAGACCGAGCTGTTCCAGCTCGCGCCCGCCGGACGCGGCGTGTACGAAAAGGGGCAGGGCGGGGATTCCCTTCGCCGCGCATGAAGTCATATCCTTGCGCCCGCTATGCCGCTAACAGAGGCGGCGAACCGGGGTCGCTCAGGAGGTTGCATGACGATCGTCGAAACGCCGTCGCCCAATTTCGACGCGCGTAGCCTGCCCATCACGATGATCGTATTGCACTATACGGGGATGCAGGATGCGGAGTCCGCGATCGCGCGCCTGCGCGACCCCGAGGCCAAGGTCTCCTGCCATTACCTGGTCGCCGAGGACGGCACGGTCCTGCGCATGGTCGACGAAGAGAACCGCGCCTGGCACGCGGGGCGCTCGCACTGGCGCTCGATCGAGGACGTCAATTCGGCGAGCATCGGGATCGAGATCGTCAATCCCGGCCATGACTGGGGCTATCGCCCCTTTCCCGACGAACAGATCGCGGCGGTGATCGAACTGGTCGCGGATATCCAGAAGCGGCACGGCATCACGCGCGGCAACATCGTCGGCCATTCCGACATCGCACCCGCGCGGAAGCGCGATCCGGGCGAGCTGTTTCCCTGGGGCGCGCTGGCGCGGCGGCGGCTCGCGCTGCCGCGACCGACCCGCAATCTGATGGACCCGATGTGGACCGAGGCCGGGTTCTGCCTGGCGCTGGAGCGGTTCGGATATGACGTGACCGACCGGATGGCGGCGATCATGGCGTTCCAGCGGCGATTTCGCCCGGAACTGATCGATGGCGAGATCGACGCGGAATGCCGGATGATCCTGCTCGCGCTGCTGCTGCCGCGTCCGCAGGGGGATGATTGAGGGCAAGCCCCTCGGCCTTCGACCTCACCCGGGCTGAACCGAGCGCGGGGGGAGGGGGCCGATACCAGCCACCGTTCGGGCTGAGCGAAGTCGAAGCCCATGCCCTGATGCCACCACAAACCCCTTGCCCTGCCCGCCAATCCGTCTACAGCCCCCGCAGCCAGAGGGCCGGGCGGCCGCGGCCTCGGGAAACCGGGGGCGAGGAAAGTCCGGGCTCCACGGAACGACGGTGCCGGGTAACGCCCGGCGGGGGCGACCCCAGGGACAGTGCCACAGAGAGCAGACGGCCACGGCTTCGGCCAGGTCAGGGTGAAAGGGTGCGGTAAAAGCGCACCGCGGTCCCGGTAACGGGAACGGCATGGCAAACCCCACCGGGAGCAAGACCGAATAGGGATGGCATGGCGCGAAAGCGTCGGGGCGTGTTCCCGCCCGCTATCCGGGTTGGTTGCTTGAGGCGATGTGCGAACATCGTCCTAGAAGAATGGTCGCCTATCCGGCTTTGGCCGGTGGACAGAACCCGGCTTACAGGCCCTCTGGCTTTTCCTCGCGATTTGGGCGAGCGTGTCCCGAACAAAGGTTGGGGGGTATCATGACGAAGTGGGTTGCAGGCACGGCCTTGGCCGCGAGCCTTGCCATGACGGCGGCCGTCGCCGTGGCGCAGCAGGCGGCACCGCCCGGCGCCGCGCCGACGCTGCAACAGCAATATGACGCCGCGACCGAGCTCGATCAGGGCAAGGATCCGGCCGCCTCGCTCGCCGCATGGACCGCGCTGGCGGGGCGGGCGAAGTCGGGCGGTCGGACCTGGGCGATCGCGATGGTGCGCAAGGGCGCCGCGCAGTTCCGGTTGGGCCAGGTCGATGAGGCGGCGGCGACGATCCGTGCCGGTCTCGCGGCGCTTCCCGCCGGCGATCCGACGCTCGCCGTCGATCGTTCGGACGCCTTCATGAAGCTTGGTGGGATCGCGACCAACGCGCTCGATTACGCCGATGCCTCGGCCCAATATGCCAAGGCGGAAGCCGCGTCGCCCGACGATATCGGCCGCGTCGCCGCGATGGTGGCGGCGGCGAGGGTGCAGATCTTCACCGATCCGGTCCAGGCCAAGGCGACGCTCGATCGCGTCGATGCGCTCGCGACCAGGGTCAAGCTGGGCAAGATCGATCAGGCGATGCTGTCACAGGTCGCATTGCGCCTCGCGATGAACACCGGCCGTCTGGAGGACGCCAACCGGATGGCGCCCAAGGTCGTCTCGCTGCTGGGCGGCATGACGTTGGACCGTGTCGACCTTCGCGACGTCGCGGCCCGGTCGGACGCCGCCATCGCGGCGCTGCTGACGCATCACGAGGACAGTGCGCGGGAATATATGGCCTATACCGGCGCGGGTCGGTCGACCAAGGGCGAGTTCCGACCGGCCAGCGTGATCAACCCGCCCGATTGCGGCGGCGAGGCCGATCTGAAGCCGGAGGATGTCGCGGTCATCCAGTTCAGCGTGGGCGACGACGGCTCCGTCTTCGGCATCGAGCCCGTCTATTCATCGGGCGGTGGAACCAAGGCGCTGGCCTTTGCCCGCTCGGTGCAGGACTGGGTCTGGTCGCCCGAGGAACTGAAGGAACTTCCGCCCTTCTTCCGGTACAATGTCCGATTGGAGATGCGCTGTTCGACGGCCTATACCCGCCCCTCGGTCCTTAGCACGATCAATGACAGCTTCGTCCGGTGGCTGGATCAGAAGGGCGTCGCGGGTCAGGCCGATACGCGGCAGGTCGGCGGCGAGGCGCTGACCCGGCAACGTGCCGAACTGGCCGCCGCCGAGGCCAAGGGGCAGACACCCGCCATCCTGGCGATCTCGGCGGCGATGCTCCGCAACCCGACCCTGGGCAGCGACGAGCGTGCCGCGTTGCTCGCGCGGGCGGAGCCGCTCGCCGAACGGTCCGACATGCCCGCGACCGCCCGTCTGGTCTTCGCGATCCCCGCACGCGAGGGGCGCATTCGCGAGTGGCGCTCGGCCGGTCGCTATGCCGCCGCCATCGGACCGATGCTGAGCGAGAAACCCTATGTCGACGATCCGGAGGCTCGTGCGGCGCTCCGTGTGCTGATCGCGGATCGGAGCGGCGAGAACGAGATGGCGCCTTACCTGCAACAGGTGGCCGACGATGCGGCGCTCGAACCGCACAACACGCTACGCGTGGGCGCGCTGATCCGGTTGGCGTCGATCGCCAAGCGCAAGGGCGACCTTGCCCTGGCCCGCCAGACCTTCGAGAAGAGCGGGCTGACCGCCTCGCAATGCGCGATGCTGGACGCGATGCCCAAGCCGGTGGCGATGCCCGGTGCCAGCGCCTTCCCGCAGGAGGCGCAGCGCTGGGGCTTCGAAGGCTGGGTGCGCAACCAGTATGATATCGGCGCGGACGGCCGCGTCTCGAACACGCGGACGATCGTCAGCTATCCGCCATTCATCTTCTCGCAGGCGGCGGAAAAGACTTTCGCGGCGATCCGCTACCAGAAGACGTTCCGGCCCGATGGCGGCGTCGGATGTGGTGCGAGCCTGAACAATATCGTGTTCCGAATGCCGCGCTGACGGAGCGGGCCGGGAAGGGCGGTCCCGGCCCGTCATCGCCTCAGATCAGAACCTTGTCCGGGCGTTCGAGTCCGTCGAGATCGGTGGTCGCATCGATCTCGAGCAGGGTTTTGATATGCCCGTCGCGAATGTCGTAGACCCAGCCGTGGAGCCATAGCTCGCGCTTCTCGGCGAACGCCCTCTGGATGGTATCCAGCCGCGCGAGATGGCGGAGCTGTTCCATCACGTTGACTTCGACCAGCCGGTTGACCTTCGCGCCTTCGTCCGATTGCGCGTCGATCTCGTCCTGATGGCGGTGGAGCACGTCGCGCGCATTGGCCAGCCACTGGTCGACGGGCCCTTCGGTCCCGCCCTGCAGCGTCGCGAGCACGCCGCCGCAGCCATGATGACCGCACAGGATAACGTGGCGGACCCCCAAGACGTCGACGGCATATTGGACGACCGACAAGAGGTTGAGGTCGTCGTCATGAACCAGGTTGGCGATGTTGCGGTGCAGGAACATGCCCCCCGGCGGGGTCATCGTCATCTGTTCGGGGGTCACCCGGCTGTCGGAACAGCCGATCCAGAGGAAATCGGGCTTCTGGCCCACCGTCTGGCGCTGGAAGAAGTCGGTCTTCTCCTCGAGCAATTCGGTCGCCCACGCCTTATTGGCCAGCAGGAGCTGCTTATATTCCCTCATGCGTAGCGCACTCCGGTCGATGGGGCGTTGATCATCGGGGCGGTCCGCTCGGCGATGTCGCCGCGCACGATCACGGTGATACCGCGAAACTCGGCGCCCTTGATGAAGGCGTTGACGATGTCGACATTGTCCAGGTCGACATATGAGGTCGACGACAGGTCGATCAGCAGGTTGGCGCCATCCGGCACCTTTGCCAGCGATTTCTGCAATTCGTATTTGTGGATGAAATAGAGGTTGCGTCGCGCGCGGATCAGGCAGTCCTCGCCATCGCAGGCGAAGGTGAGTGCCGGGCGGAAGTTGCGCGCCACGACGAAGACGAAGCCGACGGTCAGCCCGACCAGGATGCCGATCAGCAGATCGGTGCGCAGGATCGCCAGGATGGTCACGATGAACGGGATGAACTGGGTCCAGCCCTGCTTGTAGCGCTCGGTGAACAGCTTGGGCTTGCACAGCTTGTAGCCGGTGGCGATCAGCACGGCGGCCAGCGCGGCGAGCGGGATCTGGTTCAGCACCACCGGGATCAGCGCGACCGACAGCAGCAGCCAGGTGGCATGTGACATTGTCGACAGCTTGCTCTCCGCCCCCGCATCGACATTGGCCGAGGAGCGGACGATCACCGAAGTGACGGGCAGACCGCCGAGCAGACCCGAGACGATGTTGCCGCCGCCCTGTGCCATCAATTCCCAATTCTTGTCGGTGGTGCGGCGGCGGGGATCGAGCTCGTCCACCGCCTTGACGCTCAGCAGCGATTCCAGGCTGGCGACGATGGCGAGCGTAATCGCCGTCGTCCACACCGCGCCGGTGCCGATCGCCGCGAAGTCGGGCAACTGGAACTGGCCGACGAACTCGGACGCACTGCCCGCGACCGGCACCTGCACCAGATGGCTGCCGACGAGCTGCCAGTCGGGGCGGAGCGCGCCGAGCAGCATGTTGCCGACGACGCCGATCACCACGACGACCAGCGGACCGGGCAGAAGCCGGAGCGGGCCCTGCTTCGGCTTGGCATGATCCCACCAGAACAGGAAGGCGAGCGACACCGCGCCGATCAGCACCGCGCCGGGGGCGATATCGTTGCTGATGCTCGTCCACAGGTCGGTGAAGGTGTTGCCGCCCGCGCGGCTGGCATATTCGAAGCTGCCCTCGAAATCGCCGTCATAGCCGATCGCATGGGGGATCTGCTTGAGGATGAGGATCAGGCCGATCGCCGCAAGCATCCCCGTGATGACGGAGGAGGGGACGAACTCGGCCAGAACGCCCGCCCGCGTGAAGGAAAAGGCGAGCTGGAGCACGCCCGCCAGTACCACGGCCAGCAGGAAGACCTGGAAACTGGGCAGTCGCTCGATCGCCTCGAACACGATCACGGTCAGGCCCGCCGCGGGCCCCGCCACCGATAGCGGCGACTTGGACAGGAAACCGACGACCAGTCCGCCCGCGATCCCGGCGATCATCCCCGCAAAGGGCGGCGCGCCCGATGCGACGGCGACCCCCAGACAAAGCGGCAGCGCGACCAGCGCCACCACGATCGAGGCCGGCACGTCCGCTCTTGCGGTGGCCAGGAAGGAACGACTTTGGGCCATGGCGGCTCCTGACTGCGCGATTGTCCGCATATGTCCGCAACGGACATGAATATATGATGACGTATAATTCATGATGAGCGACCGGCTGGCGGTCAAGCCTTTCCCTGGCCATTTCGCCGGTCCGCGACCCGAAAGCCTTCGCGTCCATGCTTGCACCTGCGGCGAAGTCGCTTAAATCGACGGCGTGGCGCGTTCCTCTACCCGATCCAACGACTGGGGTTTTCCCCGCTGGCGCAGCTATGGCGCGGCGCGTGAGGCCAAGCCGGTGCGAATCTGTGACCGGCATGGCTGTGACCAGCCGGGCAATTGTCCCGCGCCCAAATCACCCAACAGCCCCGATCGCTGGTATTTCTGCGAAACGCACGCCGCCGAGTATAATCGCGGCTGGGACTATTTTCAGGGGCTGAGCGCCGAGGAAGCCGCGGCGCGCGAGGCGTCGGAACGCCGGACCAGCGCAGGCTATGCCCAGTCCAAGCACCAGGCCTGGGCAGGGCCGGGCGACGGCACCCGCTCGCGCGACGAGATGCGCGCGCTCGATGCGCTGGGTCTGGAGCCGGATGCCGAGTTCGACCTGATCCGCGCGACGTGGCGCGGGCTGGCCAAGGCCAATCATCCCGATATCCGCCCCGGCGATCCCGAGGCGGCCACGAAGTTCCAGCAGGTGCAGGCGGCCTACGAAGTCCTGCGCGCCGCCGAGGAACGGCGGAGCTGGAAGCCCGAATGATCCGTCGCGCCAAGGCGGATTGGGAGGCGACGGTTCTGGTCTGCGGCAAATGCTCGAAGAAGGTCGGCGGTGGGTTCGGGCCCAAGGGCAAGACGCCGCTGGCCAAGGCGCTCAAGCGCCTCTTCGGCAAGGGGCGCAAGGCCTCGGTGGGCGTGGTGGAGACCAAGTGCCTCGGCTTGTGCCCGAAGAATGCGGTGACGCTGGTGGACGGGCGGCGGCCGGGCGAATGGCTGGTGGTGACGCCCGACGAGGATGTCGAGGCGATCGCCGCGCGGTTGGGGCGGGGGTGATGGTTTTATAGTGGGGGGCTCGGTGAGACTTCGGGCCCTCCCCCAGCCCCTCCCGCCTGCGGGAGGGGAGCGGCCAGAGGCGGCCATATGGCTAATCAGACTCGGCTGGCCTCGGGCGAGATTGGCTTTGGGGAAAACCGCCCTCGCCACCAACCGCTCCCCTCCCGCAGGCGGGAGGGGATGGGGGAGGGCAACGGTGTCTCACCGAGCCCAACGCCGCTCAATACCGCCCGGCGGTTTCCCGAATGAGAGCGATCATGTTCGGAATCCCCTGGGTCCGGTTCGAACTCAACTGATTCTTCAGGTCGAACGGCGCGAGCTCGCGCTCGATATCGGTCGAGAGAATGTCCGCAGGCGCCTTGTCCTGCACCGTCTTCAGCACTAGCGCGATGATCCCCTTGGTGATCGCCGCATTCGAATCTGCCAGGAAATGCAGTCCCTTGCCCTCGCTCTTGGTCGGATAGACCCAGACCGAAGCGGAGCAGCCGCGCACCAGCGTCGCGTCGGTCTTGAGCGCCTCGGGCATCGGCTCGAGTGCGCGACCGAGATCGATCAGCAGGCGATAGCGATCGTCGGGGTCGAGGAATTCATATTCGTCGCGGATTTCGGCAAGGTCGGACATGGCCCTCGCGCTAACGTGGTTCGCGCCCGGCGACAACCGGGCAGCGCCCGCTGGCATCGCGGGTGCCGCCATGGTTACAGGTCCACGCCCGCTGCGATCGCCTCGAGCTTGCGGATCCGCTCCTTGAGGTCCGCCATCTCGATCCGCGACGCCGCCGAACTGGCGGGCGGATAGGGCATGTCGTGGCTGCGGTCATATTCGCGGCTCTTGAGCTGCAACCAGCCACGCCAACCGGCAAGCCCGGCGGTGACGATCATCGCCAGACCGGCGAGACCGGCAGTGGCGAGGACGATGTAGAGATTGGTCTCGTTCATGATCCCTGTCCCTTCGGCTCGATTAGCGATCGCGCAGCCGCTCGATCTCGCGGTCGAGGTCGATGCTCTTGTGCTGATCAGTGATGACGCGTTCGAGGACCTGGATGCGGTCCTTCAACTGCTGAACCTCGGCGCGTAGCGCCTGGGTGTCGCGACTGCCCTCGCCGCGCAGATGCTCGATTATCTCGGGCCCGATCGCGCCGCGATGCTTGTGCTTCGCCTTGAAGATGTTGGCGATCATCACGATTGCGACGATCATGACGACCATGAACTGTCCGCCATTCATAGCGGTAACTCCCCTCTAGATTTTTATCAGTGTTCGATGTGGGCGGCCGTTTCACCGCCAATGCGCAAGGCGTCGATCTCATCGCTCAGCGCCAGTCCGCGATCGGTGATGATCCGCTCCAGAACCCGGACCCGCTGTTCGAGCCGTTCGGTCTGGGCCGCGTATTGCGCCGCCTTTTCGGCGACCATCGAGGCTTCGGTGGCCAGCTGCTTTTCGCGGAGGGCGAACCAGGGCTTGAGAAACACGCCGCCGATGATGGCGACCAGGCCGCAGCTGATGCCCAGGACCGGGATCATGATGCCGAGGACGGCGAAAAGATTTGGCATCGTAATTTTCCTCTCAGCGATCGCGCAAGCTGTCGATTTCGCGCGCGGTCCGCTCGGCGGGGTCGGTGGCGATCCGCTCCAGCACCGCGATCCGCTCTTCCAGTCGAGAGACCTGGCCGACCAGTTTCTGGTTCTCGGCGGTCAGCAATTCGACCTTGCGTTCGTCGGCCATGCCGGTCTTGCCGACCGTGCCGCCCCATTCTCCGTCCAGGCTGTAGCCGTGCTTTGCCCGGATCCAGGTGGTCACGACCCAACCCATCGTCGACATCGCGATGATCGCCAGGACGAAACCCGGTCCTCCCCATGCCATAATCCTTACTCCCATTCAGATTTGGTTGCGGCCGGACGATCAGCGCAGGCTGTCGATCTCGTCGGCCAGTTGGCGGTTGCGGCTGGTATAGTGCAGCTCGATATCGGCGAGGCGACGGTCGAGATCGCGGAACTTCGAGCGGACCTCGGCGGTCGAGCGGCGCGGGTTGCTGCGCACGCCCTGCCAGAACTTGGCGTCCTCGTCCGACTGGTAGAGCCCGATCGGCTTGGCCGCCGCCATCCAGGCGATCAGCATGTAGGCGACCGGCACCCATGGGAAGCCGACCCCGGTGATGGTCAGCAGGACCGCGGCGACGCGGACCCACATCACGTCGACGCCGGTATAGTCGGCGATCCCCGCGCAGACGCCCTTGAACTTCGCATTCTGCTTGTCGAGGTAGAAATTGGTGCGGCTGGCGGTCATCTCAGTTCCTCCGATCGAGGCTGTAGTCGGTCTGGCCGAGGCGCGGTTCGGAGCGCCATTCGGACTGCGACAGGCTGGGCTTGAAGTTGGGATTGTCGGCGGCGACGATGCGCTCGACGGTGTTCACCCGGTCCTCCAGCCGCCGCGCGAGCAGGTGAAGCTCGTCGAGCAACTGCTCGTCCTCATGGGTGATCTTCGGTGCCTGCTTCCACTTGGTGACATAGTGCAGGATCAGCCAGGGCAGCGCGATGAACAGGGTGACGATCGCGACGCCGGGGGTGACGATATCCTCCATCTCACTCTCCCTTGTTCAGGCGCGCCTTGAGCGCGGCGAGTTCGGCATCGACCCGGTCGGACGCGCGCAGCTCGGCGATCTCGTCCTCGAGCGTTTTGGGGTTCGAACCCAGGCCCAGCGCTTCCGCGCGGCCCTCGGCCTCGTCCACCTTGCGCTCCAGCACGTCGAAGCGGCTGAACGCGTCGTGCGTCTTCGGCCCGTTCCACATCTCGCGCAGGCGATAGCGGTTGTTGGCGCTTTCCAGACGGGTCTGCACCGCATTCTGCTTGGTCCGCGCCTCGCGCAGCTTGTTCTGCAGCTTGGCGATGTCCTCTTCCGAGGCGCGCAGCGCATCGTCGAGCACCTGGACTTCGGCCTTCAACTGGTCGGCCATGTCGGCCGCCTTCTGGCGCTCGATCAGCGCGGCCTTGGCCAGGTCCTCGCGATCCTTCGACAGCGCCAGCTCGGCCTTCTCGGTCCAGCTGTCCTGAAGCTGGTCCAGCTTCATGATGTGGCGGCGGATTTCCTTCTGGTCGGCGATCGTGCGGGCGGCGGAGGCGCGCACCTCGACAAGCGTTTCCTCCATTTCGAGGATGATCATGCGGATCATCTTCGCGGGGTCTTCCGCCTTGTCCAGCAGGTCGGCGAAATTGGCGGCGACGATGTCGCGGGTGCGGGAGAAAATGCCCATCGGATACTCCTTGATGGCGACTATTCGGGGATTATGCGACCGGAGCCTCGATCGCCGCAACCGGTGCAGTGTCGGTGACGGCAACATGCGCGGGGGCGAGGGCGCCCATCAGGCAGGTGGCGCTCATCACGACGGTGCAGGCGATGGCGGCGATCTGGCGGGTGACGGTGGTGGCGAACATGGTGGAAACTCCCTGATATCATTGTCTTGGTCCGCTCATCGGCGGGATGCCAGAAGCATTGCAGGACGCGTGCCAATTCCAAAAATGCCGCAAATACAGATGGTTGTGAAATAGTTGCGTTCGGCCAACGATTGCGCTCTTGCCAAGCGTTGGGAAAATCCGCCACCTGTTGGGAATGGAGCGGACGAGTCAGGTCATCGGCCAGTCGGGGGCCTTTCTGGACACGCTGGAACGCGCCAGCCGTGCGGCCGCGCTCGACCGGCCCGTGCTGGTCATCGGCGAGCGCGGCACCGGCAAGGAGCTGGTCGCCGAACGCCTCCACCGGCTGAGCGGTCGCTGGGACCAGCCGCTGGTCGTCATGAACTGCGCGGCGCTACCCGAGACGCTGATCGAGGCCGAATTGTTCGGGCACGAGTCGGGCGCGTTCACCGGCGCGACCAAGGCGCGGGCAGGGCGGTTCGAGGAGGCGAACGGCGGGACGTTGTTCCTCGACGAACTCGGAACGCTGTCGATGGCGGCGCAGGACCGGCTGCTCCGCGCGGTCGAATATGGCGAGGTGACGCGGATCGGCTCGTCGCGCCCCCTGCGCGTCGACGTGCGCATCGTCGCCGCGACCAACGAGCATCTGCCCGACAAGGTCGCCGCGCACCAGTTTCGCGCCGACCTGCTCGACCGACTGTGTTTCGAGGTGGTGACGCTGCCGCCGCTGCGCGCGCGCAAGAGCGATATCATGCTGCTCGCCAATCATTTCGGGCGGCGTATGGCGGCGGAAATCGGGTGGCAGGACTGGCCCGGCTTCGGCGCCGCCGCCACCGATGCGCTGATGGAGCATCGCTGGCCGGGCAATGTCCGGGAACTGCGCAACGTGGTCGAGCGGGCGGTCTATCGCTGGGACCGGGAAGGACCGATCGACCTGATCGAGATCGACCCGTTCCGCTCCCCCTACCGCCCGCAGGGCCAGTCGCCCGCCGCCGCGAAAAGCGAACAGCCGGGCGCATCCCCGTCCGCGGCGCCTCCGGCGAATGACGGTGACGAGGTGGCGGCGTGCGATATCGGTCCGTCCGACTTCAAGTCGCGGGTGGCGCGGTTCGAACGCGAGCTGCTGACCAAGGCGCTGGCCGAGAATCGCTTCAACCAGCGGACCACCGCCGAAGCGCTCGGGCTGAGCTACGACCAGCTTCGTCACGCGCTTCGCCGCCATGATCTGATCGGAACGGTTGCGTAACTCCGCTCGGGGAGCCATTTGGAGCGCCCGGCGTTGCCACAGGCAAACCCCAAAGGAGCAATCACCATGGCTTTCGAACTGCCGCCCCTGCCGTATGACTATGACGCGCTGGAGCCGGTCATCTCCAAGGAGACGATGACCTTCCACCACGACAAGCATCATGCGGCCTATACCAACAAGCTGAACGAGGCGATCGCGGCGGACACCTCGCTCCAGGGCAAGTCGATCGAGGACATCATCGCGAACATCTCGTCGGCCCCGGCGGCGGTCCGCAACAATGGCGGCGGCTATTGGAACCACGACTTCTTCTGGAAGATCATGACCAAGCCCGGCACGACCCAGCCCTCGGGCAAGCTGGCCGAAGCCATCGAGGCGTTCGGCGGTCTCGACAAGCTGAAGGACGAGTTCAACACCAAGGGTGCGGGCCAGTTCGGCTCGGGCTGGGCCTGGGTGATCGCGGACGCCGACGGCAAGCTGAAGGTCACCTCGACCCCGAACCAGGACAATCCGTTGATGGACGTCGTCGCCGACAAGGGCACGCCGATCCTGGGTAACGACGTGTGGGAGCACGCCTATTACCTGACCTATATGAACGACCGTCCGGGCTATCTGAAGGCCTGGTGGGACGTGGTGAACTGGGACGAGGCCGGTCGCCGGTACGAGGCGGCGGTCGCGTAATTTCGCGACGTCCGGTTCGGACAAGGAAAGGGCGGCTCCACCGGGGCCGCCCTTTTTCGTGTCTATTCCTCCCCTGCAAGGGGAGGAATTTAAATCACTCCACCGGCGGGTCGTCGACCTTCGCGTCGTCCGCGTTCAGCCCATGCTTCATCAGCATCGGGATATTCACGACCGCGAAGCCCAGCGTCAGCGGCATCGCGCCCCACAGCTTGAACCCGACCCAGAAGTCCCAGGTCGAGTTGCGCCACACCGCCTCGTTCAGCACCGCCATGAAGGCGAAGAAGATCGCCCAGTTGCGGGTCAGCTTACGCCAGCCGACCGGGGTCAGCCCCGAATAGACGCTGCCCAGCACGAGCTGGATCAGCGGTCGCCCGGTCGCCAGTCCGAAGAACAGGAGCGCGGAGAACATCGCATAGACGATGGTCGGCTTCATCTTGATGAAGCGTTCGTCGTGGAAATACAGGGTCAGGCCGCCGAACACGACGACCAACAGGCCCGACAGCCACAGCATCGGCGAGACGCGGCCGAGCTTCACCTTGCTGACGATCATCGAGACGACGGTGGCCGCCATGAAGACGCCGGTCGCGACCAGTACGCGGGTCAGCGGCCCCATCGGCGCGAGGAAATTGACCGCGAAGAACAGGACCAGCGGGCCATATTCGATCCCGGCCTTGAGCGCGGCGCTCGCTTCCTTCTGCTGCGTGCTCACTTGCGACCTCCCTCGATCCCGGCGATGATCCGGCTGACTTCGTTGGCGTCGAAGGGGCGCAGGTCGGTCATGCCCTCGCCGACGCCGATGGCGTGGATCGGCAGGCCGTATTTCTCCGCCGCCGCGACCAGAACGCCGCCGCGCGCGGTGCCATCCAGCTTGGTCATGACCAGCCCGGTGACGCCCGCCACGTCCTTGAACACCTCGATCTGGTTGAGCGCGTTCTGACCGGTGGTCGCATCGAGCACCAGCAGGATATCGTGCGGCGCCTCGGGGTTCAGGCGGCCGAGCACGCGGCGGATCTTGGACAGCTCGTCCATCAGCTCGCGCTTGTTCTGGAGGCGTCCGGCGGTGTCGACGATCAGCACGTCGATGCCGGTCGCGGTCGCCTGCTTCACCGCCTCATAGACGATGCCCGCCGCGTCGCCGCCTTCCTTGCCCGAGACGATGGGGACGCCCACGCGCTCGGCCCAGGTGGCGAGCTGGCCGATGGCGGCGGCGCGGAAGGTGTCGCCCGCCGCCAGCATCACGCCGTAATCCTGTTCCATGAACAGATGCGCCAGCTTGGCGATGGTGGTCGTCTTGCCCGATCCGTTGACGCCGATGACTAGGATCACCTGCGGCCGGGGGAAGGCGTCGATCTCCAGCGGGGTGGCGACCTTGGCCAGCGCCTTCTCCACCTCCTCGGCGACGACCAGGCGGATGCCCAGATCCTCCATGTTCCGCTCGAAGCTGCCCTCGGCCAACCGGGTCCGGATATGGCCCGCCGTTTCGGGGCCGAGGTCGGAGGCGATCAGCGCTTCCTCGATCTCGTCGAGCGTGTCGTCATCGAGCCGTGCGGTGCCCAGGCCCGCCAGATTGCCGACCAGCCGGTCCGAGGTGCGACGGAAACCGCCGAGCAGCTTGTCGTGCCAGGAGGAGGAAGAACTCATGCCAATTGTCCGATCAGATGGGTTTCGGTCGCCGCCGTGACCCGAACGCGGGCGATGCGGCCCGGTTCGGTGGCGGAGGAAAAATGAATGTCGGCGAAGTCGGGCGCGTGGCCGCGCGTGCCGGGGCGCTCGACCAGCACCTCGCGGGTCTGGCCGACCTGGCGCGCCAGCCACTCGCGGCGACGGCGTGCGGCGGCTTCGCGCAGTCGGGCCGCCCGCTCGCGGCGGAGGGGATGGGGAACCTGCGGCATCCGCGCGGCGGGGGTGCCGTCGCGCGCCGAATAGGGAAAGATATGCGCATGGACGATCTGGCAATCGTCGATCAGCGCCAGCGTATCCGCCGCCATCGCCGCGTCCTCGGTCGGGAAGCCCGCGATCAGGTCGGCGCCGATCGCGATGTCGGGCCGCGCGGTCAGCAACCGCTCGACGATGGCGACCGATTGCGCGCGACTGTGGCGGCGCTTCATCCGCTTCAGGATCAGGTCGTTGCCCGCCTGGAGCGAGAGGTGGAGATGCGGCATCACCCGCGCCTCGCCGGTCACCAGTTCGAACAGCCGGTCATCGATCTCGATCGAGTCGAGCGAGGAGAGGCGCAGCCGGGGCAGGGCGGGGACATGGGTCAGGATACGCTCGACCAGCAGGCCCAGGCTGGGTGCGCCGGGCAGGTCATGGCCATAGCTGGTCAGGTCGACGCCGGTCAGCACGACCTCCCGGTGGCCCAGCTCCACCGCGCGCGCGATCCGCTCGATCACCAGCCCGGCGGGCACCGAACGGCTTGGCCCCCGCCCGGTCGGGATGATGCAGAAGGTGCAGGCGTGGTCGCAGCCATTCTGCACTTCGACAAAGGCGCGCGCATGACCGGCAAAGGCGGCCGCGAGGTGCGGCGCGGTCTCGACCACGCGCGACAGGTCGGTGACCAGCATCGGCTCGGCCGACGCCCAGCTTTCCGGTCGCAGCTTGTCGGCATTGCCCAGCACGCGCGCGACTTCGGGCATGGCGGCAAAGCTGTCCGGATCGATCTGCGCCGCACAGCCGGTCACGACGATCTGCGCCTCGGGACGCGCCTTGGCCGCGCGGCGGATCGCGGCGCGGGTCTGCTTGACGGCTTCGTTGGTCACGGCGCAACTGTTGACCACGACCGTGTCGGCGCGCCCGGCGGCCAGCGCGCGGATCGTTTCGCTTTCGGCGATATTGAGGCGACAGCCCAGACTGATGATCTCGGGCCCAGGGAGGGACGACATGACTGCCGATCTAGGGATGGATGAACGACGTGTCCACGCGGAGACGCAGGACGTGCTGGACTTCTGGTTCGGTCTGGCACCCGACCGGCATTTCGCCAAGGACGAGTCGCTCGACCGGGTGATCGCCGAGCGGTTCGGGGCGACGCGCGATCGGGTGATGGCGACCGGGGCGATCGGCTGGCGCGACGATCCGGACACGCTGCTGGCGGCGATCCTGTTGCTCGACCAGTTTTCGCGCAATGTGCACCGGGGCTCGGCCCAAGCCTTCGCCGCCGATCCCCTGGCGCTCGCCCTGTGCCTGCAAGCGATCGATGCGGGGTGGGAGGCGCGTTATCCGCCCGATCGGCGGGTGTTCCTCTACATGCCGCTGATGCACGCCGAGTCGCGTTCCATGCAGGATCTCAGCGTCGCCAAATTCGCCGAACTGGGGCGAGAGGACAATCTGGGCTTCGCGCGGGATCACCGTGATGTCATCCGTTGCCATGGTCGGTTCCCCAGCCGCAACGCGGCGCTCGGCCGGGCGACGACCGACGCGGAACGCGCCTATCTCAGCCAGCCAGACGCGGGGTGGTAACCGGCGCGCTGGAAACCCCCGCGAGCAGGCGCTTCTCGGCGAGCAACTGACGCACCTGCGCCAGGTCGAGCATCGGGCCGTAGAGCGGACCCTGGCCGTGCGAGCAGCCAATCTCGCGCAGGCGCAACTCCGTCTCGGAGTCGCGCAGCCCCTTGGCGGCGATCGGCAGGTGCAGATTGTCGCCGAGCTGGACGATGGCCGAGACGATCGCGCTGCAATCGGGATCGGCGGTCATGTTGCGGATGAAATCGGGATCGATCCGCACCCGGTCGAAGGGCAGGACGCGCAAATGCGCCAGGCTGGAATGACCGCTGCCGAAATGGTCGAGCGCCAGCGCGATGCCCTGGTTCTTCAGGCTGACGACGATCGACTGCGCCAGCGCGAGGTTGGCGAACAGCGCATTCTCGGTCAGCTCGATTTCCAGGCGGTGCGCGGGAAAGCCGCACTCGGTCAGCGTCTTGATGATCTTCTGCGCCAGCCAGGCATCCTGGAATTGCGAGGCGACCAGCGGCACCGACAGGGTGATCGACGGATCCCAGTCGCGTGCTCCCGCCATCGCCTGACGCAT
This sequence comes from Sphingomonas sp. Leaf21, assembly GCF_916858675.1. GTDB lineage: Bacteria > Pseudomonadota > Alphaproteobacteria > Sphingomonadales > Sphingomonadaceae > Sphingomonas. The sequence goes on along the minus strand of NZ_CAKASM010000004.1, from coordinate 25,329 downwards.
CAGGCTGAGCGACACGTCGCCCGACAGGCCGCACGCCTCGGCCACCGGTAGGAAGCGGTCGGCGGTGATCGCGCCCAGCACCGGATGTTCCCAATGCCCCGACACCTCGAACCCGGTCAGGCGGCCGGTGCCCAGATCGACCTGCGGCTGGAAGCGGGGGGTGATGTGCCCCTCGGCCAGCGCGGTGCGCAGGTCGGTGATGATGATGTTGCGCTCGGCCATCGCGTCCTGCATCGCGGGCTCGAACCACAGGGGCTTGCCGTCGCCGCGCGCCTTGGCGGCGATCAGCGCGAGATCGGCCTCGCGGACAAGCTGGTCGACGCTGCCGTCATCGCCGATGATCCGGCTGAGCGCGATCGCGGTGCGGGGCGCGAAATCCTGATCGGCCATGCGGACCGGCTGGCCCAGGCGAATGGCGAGCCGGTCGGCCAGTCGATCGATCCGCTCGCGGGCGCGCGGGTCGAACGAGACGAGGCAGCCGAAACAATCGCTTTCGAACCGCGCGACGATCGCCTCCGACGGCGCCTCCGCCCGGATCGTCTTGGCGACATGCTGGAGCAGGCTGTCCCCGGCGTCATGGCCGAAGGATCCGGCAAAGGCGCGGAACCGGTCGATGTCGAGCAACAGAAGCGCGACGCCACGCTTGCGACGGCGCATCGCCTCTATCATCGTCTGCGCGCTATCGTTGAACGCACGGCGATTGGCGAGCCCGGTAAGGGAATCGCGCAGTTCGGGATCGGCGCGTATCCGCGACTGGAGCGCCGGAAGCCGCCAATAGACCAGTGCCGAGGCCGCCGCCGTCGCCGACAACAGGAGCTTGGCGGGCAGATCCAGGCCGAGTTGGATCAGTATGATGGCCACACCCAGCAGGATCATGCCGCCCGCCACCGCAACGCTCAACAGGCGTGCGGGGACATTGGCACTGGCATTGTTCTGGTGCGACCCGGACATGGAGAATGGGTCGCATGTAGGAGTGTACAACCCGTTAACGCCGCGCCCGTCCGCCCCCGCTATGCGCCGGAACGCGTCGGCCTTCGCGGGCGGGGGCGACGGGTCACGACTTGCGCCGCGCGGCGTTTTCCCATACAGGCCCCGCCAGGTTCCGTTTCGGAATGTGAAAGTGAAGCGCCCAAGGGTGCACGCTGGCCGGCGAGGTTTCGCCCGCCGGCGCTTTTGCGTTTGGTGGGATGTCGTTGGCTTTCGGGCCGGGTTTTGACGAGGTGAGGCTATGTTCGACAGCTTGAGCGATCGGCTTGGCGGCGTTTTCGACCGCCTCCGCGGCCGTGGCGCGCTGACCGAGGCGGATGTCCGCACCGCCATGCGCGAGGTGCGCGTCGCGCTCCTCGAAGCCGACGTCGCGCTGCCGGTCGCACGTGAGTTCGTCGACAAGATCACCGAACAGGCGATCGGCCAGAACGTCCTTCGCTCGATCACGCCGGGGCAGCAGGTCGTCAAGATCGTCCACGACGCGCTGGTCGCGATGCTGGGCGCGGATGCCAGCGAGCTGCTGCTCGACGTGACGCCCCCCGCCGTCGTGATGATGGTCGGTCTTCAGGGTTCGGGCAAGACGACCACCACCGCCAAGATCGCCAAGCGGCTGTCGGGCGGGGCGATGGGCCGTGAGCGCAAGAAGGTGCTGATGGCGTCGCTCGACGTCAATCGCCCGGCCGCGCAGGAACAGCTCGCGACGCTGGGCACGCAGGTCGAGGTGTCGACCCTGCCGATCATCGCCGGGCAGCAGCCGGTCGAGATCGCGCGCCGCGCGATGCAGGCCGCCAAGCTCCAGGGCTTCGACGTCCTGATGCTCGACACCGCCGGTCGTCTGCACGTCGACCAGGCGCTGATGGACGAGATGAAGGCGGTGGCGGAGATCGCCCGGCCGCAGGAAATCCTGCTCGTCGTCGACTCGCTGACCGGCCAGGACGCGGTGAACGTCGCGACCAGCTTCTCGGAGCAGGTGCCGCTGACCGGTGTGGTGCTGACCCGCATGGACGGCGACGCGCGCGGCGGTGCGGCGCTGTCGATGCGCGCGGTCACCGGCAAGCCCATCAAGTTCGCCGGTGTCGGCGAAAAGATGGACGCGCTGGAGGCCTTCCATCCGGAGCGTGTCGCGGGTCGCATCCTGGGCATGGGCGACGTCGTGTCGCTGGTCGAGCGCGCGGCGGAGTCTATCCAGCAGGAAGACGCCGAGCGCATGGCCAAGAAGATGGCCAAGGGTCAGTTCGACATGGACGACCTGCGCGGCCAGCTTCAACAGATGCGCCGCATGGGTGGCCTGGGCGCGCTGGCGGGCATGATGCCGGGCATGAAGAAGGCGCAGAACGCGTTGGCCGATGCCGGTGGCGACAAGATCCTGCTCCGCATGGATGCGATCATCACCTCGATGACGCCCAAGGAGCGCGGCAAGCCCGAGCTGATCAACGCCAAGCGCAAGATCCGCATCGCCAAGGGTTCGGGCACCACGGTGCAGGACGTGAACAAGCTCCTGAAGATGCATCAGGAAATGTCCACGGCGATGAAGAAGATCAAGAAGATGGGCGGCATCAAGGGCATGATGTCGATGCTCGGCAAGGGCGGGCTTGGCGGCCTGGGCAACGCGCTGGGCGGCCCGCAGATGGGCGAGATGCTGGGCAAGGCGGGCTCGAACGGCCTGCCCGGTGGTGGTCTGGGCGGAATGGGCGGCGGCAAGCTGCCCGACGGGATGCCCAAGCTGCCCCCCGGCTTCGAGAATCTCCTCAAGAAGAAATAACCCCCGCGCCGGACGGAATGCCGGTGAATTCGAACGTTTCAACTCAAGGACTATAATATGGCTCTCAGCATTCGTCTGTCGCGTGGTGGCTCCAAGAAGCGCCCTTACTACCGCATCGTGGTGGCCGACGCCCGTGCGCCGCGCGACGGCAAGTTCATCGAGAAGATCGGCAACTACAATCCGCTTCTCGCCAAGGACAATGACCAGCGCGTGCAGCTCGACGCCGAGCGCGCGAAGCACTGGCTGGCCAATGGCGCGCAGCCGACCGATCGCGTCGCCCGCTTCCTCGACGCCGCCGGCGTTCGTGAGCGCGCCGCGCGCAACAACCCGAACAAGGCGAAGCCTGGCGAAAAGGCCACCGAGCGCGCCGAGGAGCGTGCCGAGAAGCTGAAGGCCGCTCAGGAAGCCGCCAACGCTCCGGCCGAAGAAACCGCCGAGGCGTAATCGTTCGTCCGTCATCCCGACTCAGGTCGGGATGACGGATAGATCGCATGCAATGGCATCGGAATGCGGGGCCATGCGTTTCCCTCAGCCAAAGGCTTAGGAGATAGCGCATGACCCCGCCGACCGAACCCGATCCCCGGACCGCACCCGACGATCATGACGACGCGACCAACCAAGGCGTCTCCGCGCCAGACCCCGCCGAAGGCGGAAACGACGCCCCCGACGGGGACGGCGACTCCCCCAACGGGTGAGCCGCGTGTCACGCTGGCGGTGATCATCGGCGCGCACGGCATCACCGGCGAGGTCCGCTTGAAGGTGTTTGCCGACGACCTGTCGGACTATCGCTCGTTCAACGACGGCGCGCTGACCCTGAAGTCGGCGCGAGAGGGATCGAACGGCGTCATCGCGCGCTTCGCCGAGGTCACCGACCGCAACGCCGCGGAGGCGCTGCGCGGCACCGAACTGACGGTCCCTCGCTCGGCGCTGCCCCCTCTCGGGGAGGGCGAATATTATCATGCCGACATCATCGGGCTGCCCGCCATCGCCAGCGATGGCGAAGCGCTCGGCCATGTCGCGCTCATCGAGAATTTCGGCGCGGGCGACGTGCTGGAGATCGAACGGCCCGATGGCCGCCGCTTCATGGTGCCGATGAAGGTCGAGGCCGTGCCCGAATGGGATCAGGATCGCCTGGTTGTGGAGCGCGCCTTCATCGCCTGATCGGGCTTTGCTCGTTCAACAGGTTGCGGATCGTCGTGGCCGCGACCCCGGCTTCGCCCATGGCGTGGCTGATCTGATCCAGCCCCTTCACCACATCCCCCGCCGCGAACAGTCCGGGGACCGAGGTCCGCTGGTGATCGTCCACCTCCAGGCATCCGCTGGGGTCGGCCTTCGCACCTGCCGACACGGCCAGTTCGGAACGGATCCGTGACCCCATCGCCGGATAGACGCTGTCGAACGTCATCCGCCCGCTCGCCGTGTCGAGCGCGATCCGGTCCCCCTCTATCGCCCAGCCGCCGCAGGGCCCGTCGATATGCGGGATCCCGGCATCGTCCAGCGCCCTGGCGCATTCGGGATCGAGGTCGTGCGCTTCCTCGGGAGCAATCAGCGTCACGTCGCGGGTGAAGCCGCGCAGGAACAGGGCCTCGCGCATGCCATGATCGCTTGTGCCGATGACGCCGACACGCTTGTCGGTCACCTCATAGCCGTCGCAGACGGGGCAATAGCGGATCAGCCCGCGCTCCAGCGCCGGATCGTGCACCTCGGGCAGCAGGTGCCGGGGACGGTGATTGACCACGCCGGTCGCGAGCAGGACGGTGCGCGTGGCATATTCGCGCTCGTCGGTGACGATGCGGAAATGGCCGTCCTCGGGCCGGATCGCGGTCACGCGGTGCGGCGTGCAATGTGCGCCATAGCGCCGGGCCTGATCGTGCATCCGCGACAGCAATGCCTTGCCGCTGATCCCCTCGGGGAAACCGGCATGGTTGTGCGTGCACGGGATCATCGCGGCGCGGCTGGACCCGCTGTCGAACATATGGATGCGCAGGTGATAGCGCGCGAGATAGATCGCCGCCGTCAGTCCTGCGGGCCCCGCGCCGATGATGATGCAATCGTCCATGGCGGGGCCAAAGCGCGAGCGCGGGCAACGTTCCTTGGCATTCGACGGCGGAGGGTGTATATACGCGATGTATATACGGAGCGGTCATGAGCAAGGACTATCAGGCGAAGGTCTTCCGATCGGGCAATTCGCTGGCGCTGCGCCTGCCCGCCGCGCTGGGACTGACCGAAGGAACGGAGATGACCTTGCGCGAGGAACAGGGGCGTTTCGTGTTCGAGCCGGTTAAGGCGCCGCGAAAGACGATCGACCTGACCGGCATCGCGGGCTCGATGCCGTGGCTGAAGCCGATCGAGCGGGAAGACTTCGAAATGGAGCCTCGTGCGTTGGACTGGGACGGGAAGCTGCTCGGCCGTGATTGAGCCGCGCTATCTGCTCGATTCCAATATCTGCATCTATGTCCTTCGGGACGCGAGCGGTCGTGCGGCACGGCGGTTGGCAACGTGCGAGCCGGGCGCCGCCGTCGCGTCGGCGATCACCTATGCGGAGATCATGCGCGGACTGGAGCACCATGGTACAGAGGCCGTGGCGGCGTTCGATCGCTTTTTTGATCGGGTGCCCATATTGCCGTTCGACCAACGCGCGGCGTCGGCATATGCGGATATACCGTTTCGCCGAGGTCGCTTCGATAGGCTGATCGGTGCCCACGCCCGGGCGACGGGCCTGACCCTCGTGACCAACAACGAAGCCGATTTTGCCGACATCCCCGGCCTAACCATCGAGAATTGGACGCTGTGACCTTTCGCGCGACGATATTGACGCTCTACCCGGAGATGTTTCCCGGACCGCTGGGCCATTCACTCGCGGGGCGGGCACTGCGGGAGGATCGCTGGGCGCTGGACGCGGTGCAGATCCGCGACTTCGCCACCGACAGGCATCGCTCGGTCGACGATACCCCGGCCGGGGGCGGAGCGGGCATGGTGCTGCGCGCCGATGTGCTGGCGGCGGCGGTGGATTCGGTGGCCGACGACCGGCCCGTCCTGGCGATGACGCCGCGTGGGCGCCCCCTGACCCAGCCGCGCGTCCGCGAGCTGGCGGCGGGGCCGGGTGTCACCGTGCTGTGCGGCCGGTTCGAGGGCTTCGACGAGCGTTTGTTCGAGGCGCGGGGCATCGAACAGGTCTCGATCGGCGACTATATCCTGTCGGGGGGCGAGATGGGGGCGCTGGTGCTGCTCGACGCTTGCGTTCGGCTGCTTCCCGGCGTAATGGGCGCGGCTTCCAGTGGAGTCGAGGAAAGCTTCGAAAGCGGCCTCCTCGAATATCCGCAATATACCCGACCTGCTGAGTGGGAAGGGCGCACGATCCCTGAAGTGCTGCGATCGGGGGATCATGCGAAAATCGCGAAATGGCGTCATGCCATGGCTTGCGAGGATACACGGTCAAGGCGGCCGGACCTTTGGGAACGTCATGAGGGCGTTCGGGTCGGTCGCCCTCTGGCGCGCGGCGACGATTGAGGAATAGTGTCATGAACGTGATCCAGCAGATCGAAGCTGAGCAGATCGCCAAGTTCAACGAGACGAAGAAGATCCCCGAATTCCGCCCCGGCGACACGCTGAAGGTCGGTGTGAAGGTCGTCGAAGGCGAGCGTACCCGCGTCCAGTTCTATGAGGGCGTCTGCATCGCCCGCGCGAACAAGGGCATGGGCTCGTCGTTCACCGTCCGCAAGATCTCCTTCGGTGAGGGCGTGGAGCGCGTCTTCCCGCTCTACTCGCCGAACGTCGACTCGATCGAGGTCGTTCGCAAGGGCGCCGTGCGTCGTGCCAAGCTGTACTATCTGCGTGGCCGCACCGGCAAGTCGGCGCGTATCGCCGAGCGTCGCGACACGCGTCCGGCCAAGGGCACTGCCGCCGCCGAGTAATCGGTGCGGCGGACCGTCCAGCGGTTCGACAGGGAAAGGGGCGGTGGCACCGAGCGGTGTCGCCGCCCCTTTTCGTTTTCCGCCCGTCCGTCCACTTCGACTTCGCTCGGTGCGAACGGAGGGTGGGGCGAGGCAGGCGGGCGTATAGGGGCGTGGTGTATTCCCGATCACCGTTCAGCCTGAGCGAGGTCGAAGGCCGGGGGACACGCCGCACCTCATCCTCCGAAGTTGATCAACCATACCTTGGGTTCGCCGGTGGGCTTGGGCTTGCCGTCCAGGCGTTTGGCGGTGATCAGGCGGACGGGTTGGAGGATCATCTGCCCCTTCATCGCGTCCATGCCGCCGCCCGACGGCTTGGCGAGGATCTTCTTCACCGTATCCGTGCCGGCGACCACCCGCCCGAACGCGGCATAGCCCGGATAGCCCGGCCGCGCGTCCATGCCCGGGGTCGGGCCGACGGTAATGAAGAAATTGCCGCCCGCCGATTTGGGTGACTGGCCGCGCGCCATCGAAATGGTCGCGTCGAGATGCTTGATCCCCGTCTTCGCCGTCGTCTCCAGCGGGAAGGGGGGAAGGATGCGTCGCGCATCGGTCCGGATGCCGCCCTGGACGAAACCCTGTTTCGGGTTCCGCTTGTCGCGCGCGGCGCGATAGAAGACCGTGCCGTCGAACCGGCCGTCATCGACATAGGCGAGGAAATTGGTGCTGGTCGCGGGCGCGTGACGCGTGTCGAGCGCAACGACGATCGGCCCCTCCGACGTGTTGAGCTGCACCCGGACATAGCCGGGACGGGGGACATTCTGATTGGCGGGGGCGGCTGCGGTCAGCAGCGCGAGAAACGGCAACGCATACTTCATGGCACCCCGATTACCGCCTTCCCCCCGTCTTGTGGAGGGGGCGAGCGCCTGACTGTGATGTCACCCGATGGTCAGCGCGCCGATACGTCCGATGGGAGAGTGGAAGAGGGGTCATTTCGGGGGGAAAGTCATGCGTTCGATCGTCATCTGGGGAATGTCATCCTGTCTGGCGGCGATGCCGGTCGCCGCGCAGACGGCGGCCGCGCCTCCCGTGCCGGAAGGGCCCGTGACGGACTGGGTGCATCCCGACGACTATCCGCCCGCGTCCATGCGGGCGGGGAACGAGGGGCGGGTGTCGGTCCAGCTCGACGTCGATGCAAATGGCATGGTCGCGGGGTGTCACGTGGCGAACAGCAGCGGCCATCCGCTGCTCGATGCGCGGACCTGCACGGTCCTGACCCAGCGTGCGCATTTCAGACCGGCGCACGATGCCACTGGACAGGCGATTGCCGCGACGACGCCGGTCATGAGCTTTCGGTGGCAGATTCCGGAAGGCAGCGGCGCTGCGGTGGGGGGCACTCCACCCGCGGCGCTTCCCGCAGGCGACCAGAAGGTCGTTAATGAGGGAATGGCCTTTCTCAAGACCCTCGGCGCGCCTCCGTTGCCTGCGGACCTGCCGACAACGCCCGAGCGGCTCGCGCTCGCCGACCGGATGATGCAGGTCGTGGCCAAGGACAATGATCAGCAGCACATGGAAGATGCGGGCCGTTCGCTGGCGGAGGAGCGCTTTGCCAAGACTGTTGGAGGCCTACCCCCGCGCGCCCAGTCTCTGGCCAAGGCCGATATGCACGCCGCCTATGATGCCGCGTGGCAACGCAGCCGTCGGCGCAATCTCGACCACATGCTGGGCTATTATGCCGCACGCCTGACCGATGACGATATGCGAAAGATCACCGCCTTCTTCTCGTCGGGCATCGGGTATCAGAGCATCCATCATGGCGAAGAATGGTCGCAGGCCGATCGTCAGGCCCTGGGCATGGCCATGTTCGATCATCCCGAACTCGCCAAATGGACTAGGTTGAACCTCGACCTGCTGCAGGGGCTCACCGCCTGGATGCACGATCAGCAATTGGCTTTTCAGGCGGACCTGACGGCCGCCCTCTGCCCGAAGCTGGCGCGCGATCATATTCAGCTGTCGACCTGCCCGGCGGTCAAACCGGCCCCGGCGACCGGCAAGGCCCGACCGGCCAGGCTGCTGACGACGCGTCTGTAGGGCCCATGAAAAAAGGGGCCGCCGGTCCTCCGACCGGCGGCCCTCTTCATTAGCCTCGTGCGCGACCTTACTGGTCGAGGAAGCTGCGCATCTTGCGGCTGCGGCTGGGGTGCTTCAGCTTGCGGAGCGCCTTGGCCTCGATCTGGCGGATGCGTTCGCGGGTCACGCTGAACTGCTGCCCGACCTCTTCCAGCGTGTGGTCGGTGTTCATGCCGATGCCGAAGCGCATACGCAGCACGCGTTCCTCGCGCGGGGTCAGGCTGGCCAGGACGCGGGTGACCGTTTCCTTGAGGTTCGCCTGGATCGCCGCATCGACCGGGATGACCGCGTTCTTGTCCTCGATGAAGTCGCCCAGATGCGAATCCTCCTCGTCGCCGATCGGCGTTTCGAGCGAGATCGGCTCCTTGGCGATCTTCATCACCTTGCGCACCTTCTCCAGCGGCATGGAGAGGCGCTCGGCCATCTCTTCCGGGGTCGGCTCGCGGCCCTGCTCGTGCAGGAACTGGCGGCTGGTGCGGACCAGCTTGTTGATCGTCTCGATCATGTGAACCGGGATGCGGATGGTCCGCGCCTGGTCCGCGATCGAGCGGGTGATCGCCTGACGGATCCACCACGTCGCGTAGGTCGAAAACTTGTAACCGCGGCGATATTCGAACTTATCGACCGCCTTCATCAGGCCGATATTGCCCTCCTGGATCAGGTCCAGGAACTGCAGGCCGCGATTGGTGTATTTCTTGGCGATGGAGATGACGAGGCGCAGGTTCGCCTCGACCATTTCCTTCTTGGCGATGCGCGCCTCACGCTCGCCCTTCTGCACCATGTTCACGATGCGGCGGAATTCGGTCAGCGCCATGCCGGTCTGCTGCGAAATCTCGCCGATCTCGCTGCGGATGCGGTCGACGGTCGCGGCTTCGTTGGTGGCGAAGTTGCCCCATTTCTTGTCGAGCCCGCGCACCGTGTCGAGCCAGTTCTCGTCCAGCTCATGGCCCAGATAGCGGTCGAGGAAATCCTTGCGGTTGACCTTGTGCCGCTCGGCCAGACGCAGCATCTGGCCGCCCAGCGCGGTCAGACGGCGGTTGAAGGCGTAAAGCTGGTCGACCAGGAACTCGATCTTGGCATTGTGGAACTGCACGCTCTCGACCTCGGCGGTCAGCTCTTCGCGCAGCTTGTGGTATTTGCGCTCGTCCGCCGCCGACAATTCGCCGCCCAGCGCCATGGACTCCAGGCGCTGCTGCTGGATCTTCGAGAACTTCTTGTAGATGCTCGTGATGTTGGCGAACTTCTCCAGCGCCTGCGGCTTGAGCGTTTCCTCCATCTGGGCGAGGCTGAGGGTGTTGTCCTCCTCCTCGTCCTCGGCGCGCGGACCACGGCGTTCGCCGCCCTCCTCGTCCTCACCGTCGACCGAGGGCTCTTCGGGTTCTTCTTCTTCCTTGAACTGCGGACCGGCGTTCTTGGCGCTGATTTCGCCATTGTCGTCCTCGTCCTCCTCGCCCAGATTTTCCGGGCCGGCGTCCTTGGACAGCATCGCGTCGAGATCGAGGATCTCGCGAAGCTGCATCGTGCCTTCGTTCAGTGCGGTCGACCAGTCGATGATCGCGTTGAAGGTGATCGGGCTTTCGCACAGCCCCAGGATCATCGTGTCGCGACCCGCCTCGATCCGCTTGGCGATGGCGATTTCGCCCTCACGTGACAGCAGTTCCACCGCGCCCATTTCGCGCAGGTACATGCGGACCGGATCGTCGGTGCGATCGACGGTTTCCTTCTTCTTGGTCTCGAGCTGCGGCCCGGCATCGCCGTCGCCGTCGTTGCTGTCGGCGGCGTCGTCGGCTTCCTCTTCGGACTCGCCGTCCTCGCCCTGCTCCTCATTCTCGACGATATTGACGCCCATCTCGTTGAGGGCGGCCATGATATCCTCGAGCTGGTCGGAGGACATCTGATCCTGCGGCAGCGCTTCGTTCAACTGGTCATAGGTGATGTAGCCGCGCTTCTTGGCGCGGGCGATCAACTTCTTGATCGACGCCTCGTTCAGGTCGATCAGCGGCGCATCGCCCGTTTCCGTGGTATCGGTCGTATCCGCCGCCATATTCGCCTTCGCCATCAAATGCCCTCGGGTCTCAATGCCCGGCCTCTTTCACGCACACCGCCGGTTTGGCAAGCGGGTGAGGGGGCCATGCGTAATTTTCCAGTGTGGGCGTAACTCGCCCAATATGCCCCGGATATGGGGCGCGAAGGTGCCTGTATCAAGCGGCCTCCCCCATCTGTTCGACCCAGTCTGCTAGCTCGCTCTGTTTACGCTGATGATCTCTTTGAGCTTTATTTTGAGCTTCGAACGTTTCGGGCGTCAGTTCGCGTTTAAATGCGTCAATCGCTTGCCGAAGATTTTCATGAGTCTCTGCCTCTGCAAGCATGATCTCGATCACGTGTCGTAAATCCTCACAAGCTTGCTCCGGGGGTGCTGAACGACGGTAGAAGCTGTAGGCTAGGTCGCGAGTGTAATTGCGCTCTTCGATTGGCGCTACATCAGTCTGCGATATTATCTGTTCGACCAGGCTTTCGGTTAGGAACTTATACTGGAAAGCTATATCTACGAGGTGTGACCGCCATTTATCGAGATAACGATCTTCGATTTTTAGGCGCTGCACCTCGTCAATGTAACTCGATAAAACAGAAGGGTGGCGCATAAGTCCAAGCAGCACGGCCCTTTTGAACGCATAGTCCAAACCCCTGCCAGGATTGCGGAAAGATTCTGCAACCGCCTGCCGAAGCTTTTCTGCGTTGGCTTTTCGAATGCCGAAGATGTCGAAATAGCGCGACATCATCGCGCGCTTATACTCGTAGGCCAGATCCTTGTGCGGGATCTGCTGCGCCAGTTCCTCCAGCCGCTGTTTCAGCGCGGCGCGGCCCTCGGGCGTGTCGGTCTGGGCCTGCGCGATCTCCGACTGCCAGAGCAGGTCGCTGAGCGGCGTGGCGCGGGTCAGCACGGCCTCGAACCCCGCCGCACCCTTTTCCTGCACCAGATCGTCGGGATCCTGGCCCTGGGGCAGGGTGACGAAGGACAGGCTCTTGCCCGGCTGGAGCAGCGGCAGCGCGCGGTGCGCGGCGCGGATCGCGGCCTTCTGTCCCGCGGCATCGCCATCGAAACAGAGCGTCGGCACGTCGACCATCCGCCACAGCCGTTCGAGCTGATGCTCGGTCAGCGCGGTGCCGAGCGGCGCCACCGCTTCCTCGATCCCGGCCTGGGCGAGGGCGATCACGTCCATATAGCCCTCGACCACCAGCACGCGGCCGGATTTGCGCACGGCGGGCGCGGCGCGGTCGAGATTGTAGAGCGTGCGCCCCTTGTCGAAGAGCGGGGTGTCGGGCGAGTTGAGATATTTGGGCTCGCCGTCGCCGATGATCCGGCCGCCGAACGCGATCACCCGACCGCGCGCGTCGCGGATCGGGATCATCAGCCGACCACGGAACCGGTCGTAGGGCTCCTTGCCGTCGACCTTGATCAGCAGCCCGCACTCGATCAGCGCCGGGTCGCCATAATCCTTCAGCGCCGCCTTCAGCTTGCCCCGGCTGTCCGGCGCGAAGCCCAGGCCGAAGGTGCGCGCCGTCTCGGGCGTGACCCGGCGGCGGCTCAGCAATTCGCGCGCATCGCCACCCGACAGGCCGCCCAGCTGTTCCGAAAACCATGCGGCGGCATCGGCCATCGCGTCGTGCAGGCCCTTGGCGCGCTCGGCCTTCTGCGCGGCGCGGCGGTTCTGTTCGGGCATGTCGAGCCCGGCGGCCTGCGCCAGTTCCTTGACCGCGTCGATGAAGGGCAGCCCGCGCTGGTCGGTCATCCAGCGAATGGCGTCGCCATGCGCCGAACAGCCGAAGCAGTGGTAGAAGCCCTTGTCGTCGTTGACGTAGAAGCTCGGCGTCTTTTCGTTATGGAAAGGGCAGCAGCCCTTATATTCCCGGCCCGCCTTTTGCAGCTTCATCGTCTTGCCGATCAGTGCCGACAGACTGGTGCGAGCCCGAAGCTCGTCAAGGAATTGCGGGGTCAGGCTCATGGCGTCCTCGCGATTATAATGTGTAGCGGAGGAGGGGGTTTCTGGCAAGGGGTGGGGGTGTGCGGCTGGGCTCCCGAACGCGCGTCGCTTTCCCTCCCCCAGCCCCTCCCGCCTGCGGGAGGGGAGCTAATCGGGATCGCGGCTGCTTCTGGCGCTTCCCCTCCCGCAGGCGGGAGGGGACCGAGGGGAGGGCGGTGCCGCAAGCGAGCGTTCGATGGTGAGGACGACGCCTTCAAGGTTGCCCAGAACGTCGTTGTTCCAGAAGCGGATGACGCGCCATCCTTGGGTTTCGAGATAGTGGGTGCGGGCTTCATCGTAAGCTGCACGTTCGTCGTGCTGGCCGCCATCGACTTCGACGATCAGCTTTTCGGATCTGGCGGCGAAGTCGGCGATATAGGGACCGACGGGGACCTGTCGGTTGAAGCGGACGCCCGCGACCTGGCGTCTGGATAGCGCCCGCCATAACCGCCGTTCCGCATCGGTCGGATTGAGCCTGAGTTCCCGTGCGCGCCTCGTCGGGCGGTTTTCGCGGAAGTGGCGGGGGCCCTCCCCTCGGTCCCCTCCCGCCTGCGGGAGGGGATGCGTTCGGGGCGGAGGGTAGTCATCTCCACGAAACGAAGCAGGCTCCCCTCCCGCAGGCGGGAGGGGTTGGGGGAGGGGGCAACGCTCAAGATTAGAACCATCCACCGGGCCCGCTCCCCCACTCACATCACGCCAGCGCCGCCTTCACCAACCCGCTCGCCTTGCTCATATCCAGCACCGCCGCATGGCGTGCCTTAAGCTCGGCCATGACACGGCCCATGTCCTTCATGCCGCTCGCCCCGATCTCCGCCTTGACCGCCTCGATCGCGGCCCTGGTCTCGTCCTCGCTCAGCGTCTGCGGCAGGAAGCGTTCGATCACCGCGACCTCGGCCTTTTCGGCGTCGGCGAGTTCCTGGCGGCCGCCCTGTTCGTACATGGCGATCGATTCGCGGCGCTGCTTGACCATCTTCTGCAGCACCTCGATCACGACCATGTCGTCATCGGCGGGCGCTTCGCCGGTGCGGAGTTCGATGTCGCGGTTCTTGATGGCGGCCTGGATCAGGCTGATCGCCGCGCGGCTTTCCTTATCGCCAGCCTTCATGGCGGCCACCTGCGCGGCCTTGATGTCGTCGCGAATCATGTCTCGTCCGTCTTGTCTGAAAGGCAGGGACGATAGCGCAGCGAAGCATTTCCGTGAACCGGTTGACGGATGGGCCATCGGGGTCTAGCGGACGCCACTTAGCGACATTGCAGAGATTTCAAGCAGGAGTGCCCGCCGATCATGGCCGACGCCAAGCCATTCGCCATGCCCGAAAAGCCTGAGGGCGCCACGGGTGTTCTCGTTCTGGCGAACGGAGACGTGTTGTGGGGGCGCGGGTTCGGCGTCGAGGGTGATGCCGTGGGCGAGGTGTGCTTCCACACCGCGATGACCGGCTATCAGGAGATCATGACCGATCCGTCCTTCGCGGGCCAGATCATCACCTTCACCTTCCCGCATATCGGCAATGTCGGCGCGAACCCCGACGATATCGAGGCGGACGCGCCGCACGCGCTGGGCATGATCGTCCGCGAGGACCCGACCGCCCCGTCCAATTTCCGCGCGGTGGAGAACCTGGCCGGGTGGATGGCGCGGCACAACCGCATCGGGCTGGCAGGCATCGACACCCGCGCGCTGACCCGCCGCATCCGCGCCGCCGGTGCGCCCAACGGCGTGATCGCGCATTCGGCGGCCGGCGAGTTCGACATCGCCGCGCTGCTCGACAAGGCGCGGGCCTGGCCGGGGCTGGAGGGCATGGACCTCGCCAAGGACGTGTCGACCGAGCTGCATTATGGCTGGGGCGAGACGCGCGAAGGCGGCCTGTGGCGGCTGGGCTTCGGTTATGCGGGCGCGGAGGGCGCGGATCGCCCGCACGTCGTCGCGATCGATTATGGCAGCAAGCACAACATCTTCCGCAATCTGGTTCAGGCGGGCGCGAAGGTGTCGGTGGTCCCGGCCACTGCATCCTACGAAGACGTGATGGCGCTGGACCCGGACGGCATCTTCCTGTCCAACGGCCCCGGCGATCCGGCGGCGACGGGCGACTATGCGGTGCCGGTGATCCGCCAGCTGCTCGATACGGGCAAGCCGCTGTTCGGCATCTGCCTGGGTCACCAGCTGCTGGGTCTGGCGGTGGGTGCCAAGACCACCAAGATGCACCAGGGCCATCGCGGTGCGAACCACCCGGTCAAGCGCCTGTCCGACGGTCTGGTCGAGATCACCAGCATGAACCACGGCTTCGCGGTCGAGCGCGAGACGCTGCCCGCGAACGCGCGCGAGACGCATGTCTCGCTGTTCGACGGGTCGAATGCGGGGCTTGAGTTGACCGACCGCCCGGCCTTCTCGGTCCAGTATCACCCCGAAGCCTCGCCGGGGCCGCAGGACAGCTTCTATCTGTTCGAGCGGTTCGTGGGGGCGCTTCGGAAATGAGCGTGTTGCTCGCACTTGCCTTGCAGGTCGCGGCGCAACCGACCAAGCCCCAGCGTCAGGTGAGTCGGGCTGACCTGAACGCCATGGCCGACGCGTGCCACGCACCGCGCAACTGGTTGGTGCTCAGGGGCCGGGAGGTCGTGTTTCGGGGAAACCCGGATGCCGATTTCGCCAAGATTGAGTGCGTGCTCAAAAAAGTCAGCGCAGTCGTGTCGATGAACAAGATCGGCGTCATCGGCAACGCACCAGCTTCGGAAGATAAGTAATGCCAAAACGCACCGACATCTCCTCCATCCTCGTCATCGGCGCTGGTCCGATCGTCATCGGTCAGGCGTGCGAGTTCGATTATTCGGGCACGCAGGCGATCAAGGCCCTGAAGGAAGAGGGCTATCGCATCGTCCTGGTCAATTCGAACCCGGCGACGATCATGACCGATCCCGAGCTGGCCGATGCGACCTATGTCGAGCCGATCACGCCCGCGGTCGTCGCCAAGATCATCGAGAAGGAACGCCCCGACGCGGTCCTGCCGACCATGGGCGGCCAGACCGCGCTGAACACCGCGCTGGCGCTGTTCGAGGACGGCACGCTGGAGAAGTTCGGCGTCCAGATGATCGGCGCCGATGCCGAGGCGATCGACAAGGCCGAGGACCGTCAGAAGTTCAAGGTCGCGATGGAGAAGATCGGGCTGGAATCCGCCCGCTCGGCGATCGCGCATAGCGAGGCGGAGGCGCTGGCGGGGCTGGAGAAGGTCGGCCTGCCCGCCATCATCCGCCCCAGCTTCACGCTGGGCGGCACCGGCGGCGGTGTCGCCTATAACCGCGAGGAGTTCATCGCGATCGTCCGCGCCGGACTCGACGCCTCGCCGACGACCGAGGTGCTGATCGAGGAATCGCTCCTCGGTTGGAAGGAATATGAGATGGAGGTCGTGCGCGACCGCAACGACAATTCCATCATCATCTGCTCGATCGAGAATATCGACCCGATGGGCGTCCATACCGGCGACTCGATCACCGTCGCGCCCGCGCTGACCCTGACGGACAAGGAATATCAGATCATGCGCAACGCCAGCCTGGCGGTGTTGCGTGAGATCGGCGTGGAGACGGGCGGCTCGAACGTGCAGTTCGCGGTCAATCCCAAGGACGGCCGCCTGATCGTCATCGAGATGAACCCGCGCGTGTCGCGGTCCTCGGCGCTGGCATCGAAGGCGACCGGCTTCCCGATCGCCAAGGTCGCGGCCAAGCTGGCGGTCGGCTATACGCTCGACGAGATCGAGAACGACATTACCGGCGCGACCCCGGCCTCGTTCGAACCGACGATCGACTATGTCGTCACCAAGATCCCGCGCTTCGCCTTCGAGAAGTTCAAGGGCTCGGAGCCCGTCCTGTCGACCGCGATGAAGTCGGTCGGCGAGGTCATGGCGATCGGCCGCAACATCCACGAGTCCATGCAGAAGGCGCTGCGCGGCCTGGAGACGGGTCTCAGCGGCTTCAACGATGTCGAGCATCTGGTCGGTGCCCCGCGCGCCGAGATCGAGGCGGCGCTGGCCAGGGCGACCCCGGACCGGCTGCTGGTCGCCGCCCAGGCGCTGCGCGAGGGCTTCACCGTCGCCGAAGTCCATGCGATCGCCAAGTACGACCCCTGGTTCCTCGAGCGGATCGCCGAGATCGTCGCCGCCGAAGCCGAGGTCATGGCAAACGGCCTGCCGCAGGATGCGGCGGGGATGCGCCGCCTGAAAGCGATGGGCTTCTCCGACAAGCGGCTCGCCTGGCTGGCGCTCCAGTCGGCCAATCTGCGCGGCATGGATCGTGGCATCGCGCGCGGCTCGGGTCTGATCCACGAAGTCGTCAAGATGATGACCGGCGGTGTGACCGAACAGGAGGTGCGCGAGCATCGCCACAAGCTGGGCGTGCGGCCCGTCTTCAAGCGGATCGACACCTGCGCGGCCGAGTTCGACGCCAAGACGCCGTATATGTACTCGACCTATGAGGCCCCGACCTTCGGCGAGCCCGAGGACGAGGCGGTGCCCAGCTCCGCCAAGAAGATCGTGATCCTGGGCGGCGGTCCGAACCGGATCGGGCAGGGCATCGAGTTCGACTATTGCTGCTGCCACGCCTGCTTCGCGCTGGCGGATGCGGGCTATGAGACGATCATGGTCAACTGCAACCCGGAAACGGTAAGCACCGACTATGACACCTCGGACCGGCTATATTTCGAGCCGCTGACCGCCGAGGACGTGCTCGCCATTCTCGACGTCGAGAAGTCGAACGGCGAGCTGGTCGGCGTGATCGTGCAGTTCGGCGGCCAGACCCCGCTGAACCTCGCCCGCGCGCTGGAATCGGCCGGTATCCCGATCCTGGGCACCAGCCCCGACGCGATCGACCTGGCCGAGGATCGCGAGCAGTTCGCGGCTTTGGTCGACAAGCTCAAGCTGCACCAGCCCAAGAACGGCATCGCGCGCAGCCGCGAGGAAGCGCTGATCGTCGCCGAGCGGGTCGGCTATCCGGTGCTGATGCGCCCCAGCTTCGTGCTGGGCGGTCGCGCCATGGAGATCGTCGACGGGCCGCAGCAGCTGGAGGACTATATCCAGACGGCGGTGCAGGTGTCGGGCGACGCGCCGGTGCTGATCGACCAGTATCTGCGCGATGCGATCGAGGTCGACGTGGACGCGATCTGCGACGGCGACCAGGTCGTCGTGGCGGGCGTGCTCCAGCATATCGAGGAAGCGGGCGTCCATTCGGGCGACTCGGCCTGCTCGCTGCCGCCCTACAGCCTGTCGGCGGAGATCATCGCGGAGATCGAGCGTCAGGCCGAGGCGCTGGCGCGCGGCCTGAACGTTCGCGGCCTGATGAACATCCAGTTCGCGGTGAAGGATGGTCTGGTCTATCTGATCGAGGTCAATCCGCGCGCCAGCCGCACCGTGCCCTTCGTCGCCAAGGCGATCGGCACGCCCATCGCCAAGATCGCCGCGCGCGTCATGGCGGGCGAGAAGCTGGCCGACCTGCCGCAGATCGACCGCCACATCGACTATTATGCGGTCAAGGAGGCGGTCTTCCCCTTCGCGCGCTTCCCCGGTGTCGATCCGGTGTTGTCGCCCGAAATGAAGTCGACCGGCGAGGTCATGGGCATCGACCCCGACTTCACCACGGCGTTCGCCAAGTCGCAGCTGGGCGCGGGCACCGTCCTGCCGACCGAGGGCGCGGTGTTCATCAGCGTCAAGGACGGCGACAAGGAGCAGATCGTTCCCGCCGCCCGGATGCTGGCGGAGGCGGGCTTCGCCATCGTCGCCACGGGGGGCACCGCCGATTATCTCGACCGCGCTGGCGTGACGGTCGAGAAGATCAACAAGGTGGCGCAGGGGCGGCCGCATATCGTCGACCGGATCAAGGACGGCGGCATCACCCTGATCTTCAACACGACCGAGGGGTGGCAGAGCCTGAAGGACTCCAAGCCGATCCGCGAAGCCGCGCTGGGGCAGAAGATTCCCTACTTCACCACGGCGCCCGCCAGCGTCGAGGCGGCCAAGGCGATTGCGACCGCGGGCACCCGTGGTCTTGAAGTACGCCCTCTGCAATCCTACTATTCGCGTTCGCACAACTGATCCCGACATGAGAACATGATGTGCTGGCGGGCCGCTCGTCCCCTGGGGGAGGGCGGTCCGTACCGGGAATGCGTATGGAATTGGGGACTAGGATTATGGCGACCGTCGAAAAGATGCCGATGCTCCAGGAGGGCTATGACAAGCTCACCCAGGATCTGCGGCGTCTGAAAGAGGAACGGCCGCTGATCGTCGACGCGATCGAGGAAGCGCGCGCCCATGGCGACCTGTCCGAAAACGCCGAATATCACGCGGCCAAGGAGCGGCAGGGCCAGGTGGAGGCGACGATCGCCGATATCGAGGACAAGCTGAGCCGTGCGCAGATCATCGACCCGAAGGATTTGTCGGGCGACAAGATCGTGTTTGGCGCGACCGTCACGCTGCTCGACGAGGACGACAAGCCGGTCAGGTATCAGATCGTCGGCCAGACCGAGGCGGACGCCAAGACCGGCCGGATCAGCTACAACTCGCCGCTCGGCCGTGCGCTGATCGGGCGCAAGCTCGAGGAAGAGGTCGAGGTGACGGTGCCGTCGGGCGACCGCTACTACGTCGTCAGCAAAATCGAATTCATCTGATCCGATGAACTGGGCAGCGGCACGGGCGACGACGGCCATCGCGGCCGTCACGGTGATCGTGTCGCTGATCCTGATCCTGACCGGCATGGTGCCCGAAGCGGCGGTCGCGGCGGGATTCATCCCCCTGCGGTTCGAGGGCGCGGCGCTCCCCCCCGATTTCGGCTTTGCCGTGCCGACGATCCTGACCCCGCTGACCGCGACGCTGATCCATGGCGGGTTGGCGCATATCGCGTTCAACCTCGTCATGCTGGTCTATTGCGGCGCGCAGACCGAGCGGGCCCTGGGACCGCGCGGTGTCGTCATCCTGTACGTCGTCGGTGCCTATGCGGCGGCGATCGCGCAATATTTTCCGGATCCCGGCTCGGCCATGCCGATGATCGGCGCGAGCGGTGCGATTTCGGCGATCGTCGGGGCCTATGCGCTGCTTTACGGTCGGCGACGCGCTGTCAAAGGCGTGGCGGGGCTATCGGCCGAGATGACCCATGTCCTGTGGCTGGCGGCGGGGTGGATCGGCATCCAGTTGCTGCTCGGCTATGCCGGGATGGGCATGGGCGCGATCGCGGTCGCCGCGCATATCGGCGGCTTCGTCGCCGGGCTGGTCTTCGCCAAGCCCTTGCTGCTGTGGCGCTATCGTAACGCCTGACGAAGGCCGGGCTCTGCCCCCACCCTCCGTTCAGCCCGAGCGAAGTCGAAGGCCACGCCCCCGACCTCGCCCATCACCGAAATCAACCGAGCGTCGGCTCCAGCAGGCGGTGGAGATGCACGACGACGAACTTCATCTCGGCATCGTCCACCGTCCGCTGCGCGGCGGCGCGCCAGGCCTTTTCGGCGCTCGCATAGTCGGGGAAGACGCCGACCACTTCCAGGGCGGCGGGATCGACGAAATCGAGAGTCTGCGGGTCGCTGACGCGGCCGCCGAACACGAGGTGCAGCTTGCTCATGGTGTCTCCTGAAGATTTACCCTTCCCCTAGCGGCAAGCGCGCTCCGATTGAAGACGCTGATTGGCGATCGCAACGCTTTGTCATGCCATCGGGTCATCATCCTTGGCAGCGCGCGGCGTTCGCGCCTAGGACGGGCGCATGACCGAAACCCCCACCTCCTACGACATCGTCATCGTCGGCACCGGCCATGCGGGCGCGCAGGCCGCGATCGCGCTGCGGCAGGAAGGTTTCGACGGCACGATCGCGATGATCGGCGAGGAGGATTATCCTCCCTATGAGCGCCCGCCGCTGTCCAAGGAATATCTGGCCGGGGGCAAGGCGTTCGAGCGTATCCTGATCCGCCCGGAGCGTTTCTGGGACGAACGGCGCATCGCCCTTCGCCTGGGGGAGCGGGTCGTCGCGGTCGATGCGGAGGCACGATGCCTGACCACGGCGGCGGGCGATCTGGTCGATTATGGCACGTTGATCTGGGCTGCCGGTGGCCATGCGCGGCGACTGTCGTGCAACGGGTATGACCTGGCGGGCGTCCATTCGGTGCGAACCCGATCGGATGTCGATCGGCTGATCGCCGAATTGCCGAACGTGCGGGACGTCGTGGTGATCGGCGGCGGCTATATCGGGCTGGAGGCGGCGGCGGTGCTGACCAGGTTCGGCAAGGCGGTGACGATCGTCGAGGCGCAGGATCGCGTGCTGGCGCGCGTCGCGGGCGAGGCGCTGTCGCGCTTCTACGAGGACGAGCACCGGGCGCATGGCGTGACGATCCGGCTGAACGAGAGCGTCACCTGCCTGGAAGGCGACGGAGCGATTGCCGGCGTGCGGCTGTCGGACGGCACGGTGCTGGCGGCGCAGATGGCGATCGTCGGGATCGGCATCATCCCCTCGGTCGCCCCGCTGATCGCGGCGGGGGCGGCGGGCGGGAATGGGGTCGCGATCGATCCGCAGGGGCGGACCAGCCTGCCGCACGTCTTCGCGATCGGCGACTGCGCCGCGCATGTGAACCCATTCGCCGACGGGGCGGTCATCCGGCTGGAGTCGGTCCAGAACGCGCATGACCAGGCGACCGTCGCGGCGCGGACGATCGTCGGTCGCGACGTCGCCTATCACGCGGTGCCCTGGTTCTGGTCCAACCAATATGACCTGAAGTTGCAGACGGTCGGCCTGTCGACCGGCCATGATCGTGCGATCCTGCGCGGTGATCCGGCGACGCGAAGCTTTTCGGTCGTGTATCTGCGCGAAGGCCGGGTGATCGCGCTCGATTGCGTCAACGCGATGCGCGACTTCGTCCAGGGCAAGGCGCTGGTCGCCGATGGCGCGGTGATCGCCGCGGCGGCACTGGCCGACGCCACGCAGCCGCTGAAGACGCTTTGGCCGAAACAGGACATACCGTCCGCGTAAACAAAGCCTTGCGTCGAGCCCCGTCGCTATGTCAGACTTAATGCAAAGGTTTGCAGGAGAGCGTGATGGGGTGGCGGAACGTCGTTTTGGCGGGTGTGGGCATGATGGCATTGGCCGTTGGCGCAACGCCCCTCTCCGCAAAGGTCACGGCCCCGGCGGGGGCGCGCGTCTTTCGCCTGGACGGCGGTGGCGTCACCTATGCCATGGGGGTGGACGAGAAGGGCTATCTCCAGCCGCTCTACTGGGGCGCGTCGCTCGCGGAGAACGATCCGCTGGTGTCGGGCGATCCGGTCAAGACGGGTGATCCCATCGTCCTGAAGGCGCCGGGCGAGTTGTCAGGCTTCGACCCCGCCGGGTCGGTGACGCTTCAGGAATATCCGGGGCAGGGCGAAGGGCTGGTCAGCGAGCCCGGCGTCAAGGCGCTGTTCGCCGACGGCAATCGCGACCTCGTCCTCAAATATCGCAGCCACAAGGCGAATGGCGAGACGCTGACCGTCGAACTGGCCGATATCCGCCGCCCGCTGTTCGTCACGCTGACCTACACGATCGATCCGGAGACCGGCATCGTCGCGCGCTCGGCCAGGGTGCGCAACGGCGATGCGAAGCCGGTACGGGTCGATCAACTGGCCGCCGCGGTCTTCTCGCTGCCGGTCGGGGACGATTACCGGCTGCATTACCTGACCGGTCGCCATGCCGCCGAATGGACCCAGAAGACCGTGCCGGTCGAGGCGGCCGAGACCGTGCTGGAGAGCCGTCGCGGATCGACCGGTCATGGCAACAATCCCTGGTTCGCGATCGGTCGCGAAGGCCTGACCAGCGAAAAGGACGGACCGGTCTGGTACGGCGCACTGGCCTGGTCGGGATCGTTCCGGATCAGCGTCGCGTCGGACAATCTCGGCCGGGTGCGGATCGCGGGCGGGTACAACCCTTACGACTTTTCGTGGACGTTGAAGCCCGGCGAGACGCTCGACACGCCGATCTTCTATGCGGGCTATTCGAGTGAGGGAATGGGCGGCGCGTCGCGGACCTTCCACCGGTTCGAGGTGTCCCATATCCTGCCGCACGGCGACAAGGCGCGGGTGCGTCCGGTCCTCTATAATAGCTGGGAAGCGACGGCCTTCGACGTGACCGAAGCGGGGCAGATGGCGCTGGCCGATAAGGCGGCGAAGATCGGCGTCGAGCGGTTCGTGGTCGATGACGGCTGGTTCGGCGCGCGCAACAGCGACAAGGCGGGCCTGGGCGACTGGACCGTCAACCCGACCAAATTCCCCAATGGCCTGAAGCCGCTGATCGACCGGGTGAAGGGGCTGGGCATGGACTTCGGCCTGTGGGTCGAGCCCGAGATGGTCAATGTCGACAGCGACCTGTACCGCGCGCATCCCGACTGGGTGCTCAACTTCCCCGACCGGCCGCGTACCGAGGGGCGCAACCAGCTCGTCCTCAACCTCGCACGCACCGATGTGCGGGATCACCTGCTGACCGTGCTCGACAAGCTGGTGACTGAGAACGACATCGCCTTCCTCAAATGGGACTATAACCGCAACTGGACCGAGGCGGGCTGGCCCGAACAGCCGGTCGCCGACCAGCAGCGCGTCTATGTCGAATATGTCCGCAACCTCTACTACATCCTGTCCGAACTGCGGCGGCGGCATCCGAAGCTGGAGATCGAGGCGTGTTCGGGCGGCGGCGGGCGAGTCGATCTGGGTATCATCGGGCTGACCGATGAGGTCTGGCCCTCCGACAATACCGATCCCGCCGACCGGTTGAGCATCCAGGACGGCTTCACCCGCGCCTATCCGGTCGCGGTCATGATGGCCTGGGTCACCGACAGCCCCAATTGGGCGAATACCCGCGTCACCAGTCTCGATTACCGCTTCCTGTCGTCGATGCAGGGCGGGCTCGGCATCGGCGCGAACCTCGACAAGTGGAACGACGCCGACTTCGCCACCGCGCGCAAATGGGTCGCGGCGTACAAGACCATCCGCGAGACGGTGCAGCGCGGCGCGCTCTACCGACTGGAGTCGCCGACCGGCGACAATGCGACCGCGGCGACCATGTATGTCGGCCGCGACAAGCGGCAGGGCGTGTTGTTCCAGATGCTGCATTCGTCGATGTGGCGCGACAATCCGGCGGCGATCCATGCCCAGGGGCTGGACCCGGCGCGGGTCTACACGGTCAAGATGCTCGACGGATCGGCAAGACCCGCGGGCGTCCCCGAGCGCGCGTCGGGCGCCTATTGGATGAACCGAGGTCTGCGCGCACCGCTCAAGGGCGATTTCGTCGGTACGGCGTTCGTGTTCGAGGCGGTGGGGTAGGGGGGAGCCGCATGGCACCTCGATCGCTGGGATGAACGTCGTCGGTCTGAATGACCTTCCCGCTTCCCCGTCGAAATTGGAAGTCTCAGGAATTGTGGATTGGGAACGGGCCATGGGAAAGCGCGCCGCACAGGCGGCCGTCATCCCGATCCATGCGCCTCTTTCCCCATGATTGGTTACTTGCCGAGAAGAGACCTTATCCGCCTGCCTTCATTACCCGGAACGGTGCGGAGCAGATCGTGTAGGCTTCCTTATACGGCTTATCCCAGCAACGCGCGAAGCCATCGAGTACATTGAGGTTCATCGGCCAACGAATCTCGATCGGCTTTCCATCGGGGCCGCGCGGATCGAAGCCATCGGGCTTGGGCAACGCCGCGAGCGCGGCACGCGACTGATCGAAGGCAGCGCGGTCGCGGCGGAGGAACGCGATGCTACCATCGACATATAGATTCCAGCCCATGCCATGATCTTCCTCGACCGTCTTGCGCGACCGTTCGAATAGCGTGATCGCAGCGGCGCTCTGGCCTAGATCGGCGCGAAGCTGACCCTCATGCCAGTAAAGAATACTCGCGTTCCGTTCGGGTTTGTTGGTTTCGCGCCAGTCACGGATCAGGTCTGCCGCCTCTGCTTCGCAGCCACGCATCGACAGCGCGCGCCAACCGCCGGTCGTATCCTGATCGAATGCCTGCTGCGGCAGCGCCATCATTGCAGCGCGGTCATACGTGCAGTCGGGGGCGGCGGCGGCGAGCAGGAAAGCGATCAGCATGCCGACTTGTGACCCAGAAGAAGCTTCAGCGGCAAGTACGATCAACATTGAGATGGTATCGGGAACACGCGCATTGGCGTTTTCCATTTCTCGATCGGCCGTGGCAAGGAAGGCCACGACGCGGAGGTGGCTATGACATTCACCATGGAAGCTATCGGCTATGTGCGGGGCGGCAGGTCTGACCCCATCGACGACGATTGGGGAGGCAGCCGAACCACGATCGAGTTGGACGCGACGCAGGTTGGATCCGACGCGCTGGCGGGGTTTGATGCGTTTAGCCACGCCGGAATCGTTGCCGGTCGCCTCGAGGATGATGGTGTGAAAGAGTCGATCGGCGGCACGGCCTAGCTCGGTGTGGAGGCCGTTGCGATCCATGCGATTGGATTTTCGTTATTGGTTCGAAACCGTCCGAAAACGCGGATCCTGATTCCCGTGCGCATCTCGGCAGTGTAATCTTCTGGCATGGCGTATATCGAG
>NZ_CAKASM010000003.1:148680-263673 GCF_916858675.1 Sphingomonas sp. Leaf21 | reverse complement strand
GCGGCCCGGGACGGCGGCACCGGCGTCGGCGTCGGTTGCGCGGCGGGCGTGACCGGCTGGGTCGCGGTCGACGCCAGCGCCACGCCGCGACTGGTGCGCGACGACCGTCCGCCACGCCGCCGCTCCTCGCGCGTGGCCACCGGCGCGGCGACCGCGACCGGCTGCGCGGTCCGCGCCGACGCCAGGGCTACCGGTTCGGGCGTCAGCACCGGCAGGACGGGCGCCAGCCGGGCATCGGCCAACCGCTCGGGCGTCGCACGGGTCTCGCCGAAATGCACCGCGAAGGCGCGGTCGACGGCGGGCAGGCTGGGCAACCTCTGGAAAAAGGGCTGGAGCCCCTGCGCCAGTTGCGGCGGCATCATGGTGCTCGCGATCCGCGTCGCCTCGGGCAAGTCGCCCCCCATCGCCAGGATGAAGGCGCGGGCGCGCCACGCCGCACGGTCGGTCTTGCGCAGCAGCGGATCGAGTTGTTCGAGCGCCTGTTCCCGCTGTCCGGAAATCCCCAGCGACAGGGCGTAGCGCCGGACGACCTCGTCACCCGCGCCATTGGCGAGCGCCAGCCGATAGTCACGCTGCGCCCGCGCCTGATCGCCGACCAGATCATAGGCCAGACCGCGATCGGCGGCGAAGCGCGCGGGCGGCAGGCCCGCCGCCTCCGCCTGGGTGAAATAGCGCAGCGCCTCGCCGGGCCGCTCCGAACGGACCAGGATCGACGCCATCCCCGCCTTGACGCGCGGGTCGCGCGGATCGACCTTCTCGGCGCGCGCCAGCAGCGATGCGGCACCCGACAGATCGTCCAGCTTGATCGAAAGCTCACCCGCCTCGACGAGCGCATCGACGTTGCGCGGATCCTGCGCCACGCGACGCATCACGTCGCCCAGACGGTCGGCGTCGGTGGTTCCGGGAAGCGGCTGCACCACCTCCTGCGCGGACAAAGGCACCGGCGAAATCGCGAGCGCCAGGACGAGCGCCAACGAGGCGCGAGGAAGGAATGCGAACGTCATGGGACCGTGTCGCATAAAGCGCGTTTCGACGCGCACCGCAATGCCCAACGCGCACGTCACGCGCCCGGGCGCTCTGCGGTGTCGACCAACAGGGTTGGAGCGTCGAGGGGGACGGGGCGGTTGGGCCGATGCTACACGGCGCGGGCCACCGCCGGTCGACATTCGCGCGATTTCTGCCCTTGGCGACGCCCCTGGAGAACTCGCTGTCATGACCACAGCCACCGTTCCCCCGCGCAGGCGGGGGTCCGGTGCCTTCTGCCACATCGGCTCGCGGCGAAAACACTGGGCTCCCGCCTTCGCGGGGGAAGCAGAAGGTTGAAGCCACAGAACCATCCCGGCGGAAGCCGGGATCCAGATGGGGAGACGCCGGACCGTAACACTCTACGCCTGCAACTGGACCCCGGCGTGCGCCGGGGTGGATGCAGGGAGCGGGGAGCGGGAGTCCGATTAACCAAACCCGAATCGTCGTGCCAGCGAGCGCTTTGGCCTCACGCGACGCCTGTCCCGCCATCCCCCGGAGATTCCAGCCTCCGCTGGGATGGAAGGCGTGAAAATCGTTCGCCCCCTGCCCCGGCATTGCCGCCAGGCCGGAAACGCAGGAAGGGCCCGCGCGACGGATCGCGCAGGCCCCTGCCCTGTCACCTCCCCGCCCAAAAGGCCGGGAGGCGCTCCATCTTACTGGTTGTTCTGACGATGCAGGAAGCGCGGAATGTCCAGCGACGGGTCCGTGCCGCCCTGGGCATTGTCGTCACGCTGCGCACCACGCGCGGCGTTCGACATGCGCTCGAACAGCGTACCGCCGAGCTTTACGCGAGGCGCTGGCTGGGCGGGAGCCTCGCCCGCTTCGCTGCCCGGAGCGAGCCAGCGGCGACGCGCTTCCTCGCTGCCCGGTGCAGGCTCGGTCGCCTGGGGCTGCGCCTCCGGAGTCGGCGCGGCGGGGACGATCGTGTCGGCCCCCAGAACCAGTTCGTCGTCGCCGTTCTGCGCGGGCGCGGGCTTCGGCGCAGCGGCGGCGGTCGGCGCGGAGACCACCGGAGCGGCCGACGGCGCGGGCGCGACCGGCGCGGCGGCGGTGGCGGGCTGCTCGACCGGCGCGGCTGGGGTTGGCGCCGGGGGCGTCACCGCCGCCGGTTCGCTCGGCCGGTAGCTCGGCGTCTCGTCCGGCTTGCGGGCCATGCCGCCCATGCTGAAGCTGCTGCGCTGCGTCTCGGTCGGGGCCGCCGTACCGGGCTTGACGTCGGCGTCGATGCCGGTGGCGACCACCGAGACGCGGATACGACCCTCCAGCTCGGGGTTGAACGCCGAACCCCAGATGATGTTGGCCTCGGGATCGACCAGCTCGCGGATGTGATTCGCCGCCTCGTCGACCTCGAGCAGGCGCATGTCGTCGCCACCGGTGATCGAGATGATGACACCCTTCGCGCCCTGCATCGACACGCCGTCGAGCAGCGGGTTGGCGATCGCCTTCTGCGCCGCCTCGATCGCGCGATTGTCGCCGGTCGCCTCGCCGGTGCCCATCATCGCCTTGCCCATCTCCTGCATCACCGAGCGGACGTCGGCGAAGTCGAGGTTGATGAGGCCCGGCATGACCATCAGGTCGGTGATGCCGCGCACGCCCTGCTGCAGCACCTCGTCCGCCATCGCGAACGCTTCCTTGAACGTGGTGTTGGCGTTGGCGATCAGGAACAGATTCTGGTTCGGGATGACGATCAGCGTATCGACGTACTTCTGCAGTTCCTCGATGCCGCCGTCCGCCGACTTGGCGCGACGATTGCCCTCGAACGCAAAGGGCTTGGTGACCACGCCGACGGTCAGGATGCCCATGTCCCGCGCCGCCTTGGCGATGACCGGGGCCGCACCGGTGCCGGTGCCGCCGCCCATGCCCGCCGCGATGAAGCACATGTGGCTGCCCTCGAGCAGGCGCGAGAGATCCTCGATCGTCTCCTCGGCCGCCGCGCGACCGATCTCGGGACGGCTGCCCGCGCCCAGGCCCTGCGTGATCTTCGCACCCAGCTGGATACGACGCGGCGCGATCGACTGCTTCAGCGCCTGCGCGTCGGTATTGGCGACGAGGAAATCGACCCCCTGCACCTCGGCGCGCATCATGTTCGCAATCGCGTTGCCGCCGGCACCGCCGACGCCGATCACCGCGATACGCGGCGTCAGCTCGTCGACCTCGGGTGCGATGAATTCGATGCTCATCCCAATTCTACTCCGCCGTTCCCGATCGATACGCTAAGACCGGGCCCCTGATTGATCGTTGATGCACCACAGAAAGGCCCGGTGCCAACCCAAAACCGTCGAACCTACGACGCTTTTGCTTAATAATTTGCCTTCGCAGCCTGAATGAGCCGCCGAAACAGCCCCATGCCGCTCGGGCGATGCACGGTCTGATTGGTCGGCGCGATGCTGCGCAGGTCGATCGGATCGGTCGCGGCGTAGAATGCCAGCCCTGCGAGCGTCGCGAAAGCCGGTCCGCCATGCGCATCGGGCAGGCCGGACAGCCCGCGCGGTCGGCCGATCCGAACCGAGCGCCCCAGTGCCTGCTGCGCATAGTCGGCGATGCCCTTCAGCTCGGCGCCACCGCCGGTCAGCACGACCTGGCGCCCAACCGGCCCCTCGAACTTCAGATGCTGGAGCGCCTTGCGAATCTCACCCATCTGATGCTCCAGCCGCTGGCGGATGACCGCGATGAGCTGCGCCTTGGTGATCTGCATCGTGTCGCCGCCATCTTCCGCGGAGATCGGCGTCACCTGGATCATGTCGTGATTGTCGCGCGGGGAGGCGTTGGCCGAGCCGTGGAAGCACTTCATCCGCTCGGCCATCTGCCGCCGCGTGCCGAAGGCCGAGGCGACGTCGTCGGTAATGTCCGCCGCGCCCATCGGCAGCGAGCACAGCCCGACCAGCATCCCCCCCGCGAACAGCGAGACATTGGTGATCCCCGCTCCCATCTCGACCAGCGCGACGCCCAGCTCGCGCTCCTCGTCGGACAGGCAGGCGAGGCCCGTCGCCACGGGTGCCGCGATGATCGACTTGACCTCCAGATGCGCCGAGCGGACGCAGAGATCGAGGTTGCGCACCGGCGAGCCATCGGCGGCGACGACATGGATATGCACGCCCAGCCGGTCGGCATGAAGCCCGAGCGGCTTCTTCACCCCGGTCAGGCCGTCCAGCGTATAGAGCGCGGGCTGCGCGTGAAGCACCATCCGGCCTTGCGGATCGATCGAGTTGCGCCCGGCGGCCAGCAGCGCATCGATATCCCCCTGCTCGACCTGATGACCGCCCAGCTCGAACTCCACCTCGGCCACGTCGGACACCAGGCCACCGGCGGAGAAACCGACCCAGACATTCTCGATGTTCAGCCCGGCGATCCGCTCGGCCTGCTCGACCGCTTCGCGCACCGCCGCCTCGGTCGCGCCCATATCGGCGATATAGCCGCGCTTGACGCCCCGGCTCTCGCGCTGGCCGGTGCCCAGCACGATCAATTCGCCACCGTCCCCCTTGCGCGCGATCAGCGCCGACACCTTGGACGATCCGATGTCTAGGGCGGTGATCAGCCCTTCGGGTGCAATTTTTGCCATGCTCTTGCTACCCCTGTATTTCCCCGTCGCCGCGCGGCCCCTCCGCGCCGCCGTCCGTCGCGGGTGCGGTCGCATTCGTCGCGCCCGCCTGCGCCGGTTCGGCCAGGGCATGATTCTGATTCAAACCGGGCTTTCGCGCAACCAGCTTTGCAGGGTCGCGCATGTCGAAGCGCAGCCAGCCGCGCCCCAATAGCGGGCGCGAGCCGTCCATCGCCGCGAATTTCATCAGCGCCGCCCCGGCACCGTCCTCCGGCAGGGCCAGCGTCTCGCCGCTGTCGAAGGTCAGGTCCCAGCGGCGATTGCCGATCCAGGTCGCCGCCTTGACGCGGGGTTTCAGAGCGGGCGCGGCGGCAAGCAGCGCCTGATAGCCCGGCTCCTGCAAATTGGCGCCCGGCCCGATGATCAGCGGCAGATCGGGCATCGCCTCGGGCTGCACCGGCTCGAGCAGCACGCCGCCCGCATCGATCAGGGTGAGCTGGCCATTGTCCTGCCACACCGCCGCCGGGGTCCGCTCCTCGATATCGACGAGCAACGTATCGGGCAGGCGGCGCGAGACATGCGCGTCCTTGATCCAGCCATAACGCAGCAGCTTGGCGCGCACGTCCTCCAGATTGACGAGCGGCATGGCGCGGCTCTGCTGGTCGAGGGCCACGGCATAGACCGTCATCCGATCCATGCGCTTCAGGCCCGTGACCTCGATCTGCTGGACGCGGAAACCGGCATGGCCCGCCTGCTCGGCGATCGCCGTGCCGATCATGCCGGGGACGCCGACATAGGCCGCGACCGCCAGCAGCGCCGCACCCGCGCCGCCCAGGATCGTCCAGGTGACCGCCTTCTTGACCGCCTCCTCGCTGACCGGCACCCTCGCCAGCAAGCGTTCGGACAGCGTCGCGCGCTTGACCGGCTGGCGACGGCGCGGCACCGGGCGGCGGGGCGGCGGCCCGCGCTTGATCGTCCGGCTCATCCCGCCTGATCCTCGTACCAGGCCAGCGCCTCGTCGACGATCGCCTGGACCAGCGTGTCATAGTCCATGCCGATATGGCGCCCCTGCTCGGGCACCAGGCTGAGCGGGGTCATGCCCGGCTGGGTATTGACCTCGAGCAGGAAGAGCCCGTCGACGCCGCGCTCGTCATCCCAGCGGAAGTCGGAGCGCGAGGCACCGCGACACCCCAGGATCCGGTGCGCCTCGAGCGCCAGCGACTTGCAAGCCTCGGCGATGTCGTCCGGAATCTGCGCGGGGCAGACATGCTCGGTCAGGCCGTCGGTGTATTTCGCGTCGAAGTCGTACCAGCCATTCTTCGGCTTGAGTTCGGTCACGCCCAGCGCGCGGTTGCCGAGCACGGCTGTGGTCAGCTCGCGACCCCGGATATAGGGTTCCGCCAGCAATTCCTCGAACTCGGCCCAGGGACCGGCCGCGTCGCGGGCGATCGGATTGCCGTGGTTGCTGGTGTCGGTGACGATCGCGACGCCGACCGAGGAGCCCTCGTTGACCGGCTTCAGCACATAGGGGCGTGGCAGGGGATCGCCGGCGAACAGTTCCTCCGACCGCACGATGCGACCGCCGGGCATGGGGATGCCGTGGGGCACCAGCGCCTGCTTGGTCAGCACCTTGTCGATCGCGATGACCGAGGTGGCGAGGCCCGAATGGGTGTAGCGAATGCCCATCAGGTCGAGCATCCCCTGCACCGTGCCGTCCTCACCGGGCGATCCGTGCAGCGCGTTGAAGACGAGGTCGGGCCCGGCCGCGACCAACTGCGCCGCGACGTCGCGACCCATGTCGATCCGGGTAACGCGGTGGCCCTTGCGCTCCAGCGCATCGGCGACGCCCGCGCCCGACATCAGCGACACCGGCCGCTCCGCCGACCAGCCGCCCATCAGTACGACGATATGCATCACGCGATCCTTGTTGTTGGCGTGGAGTCTTCTTCAATCCTCCCCAAGCTCTGCTTGGGGAGGGGGACCAGCCGCAGGCTGGTGGAGGGGCAAGCCCCTCGCCCCTCCACCACTGCTTCGCGGCGGTCCCCCTCCCCATCGAAGATGGGGAGGATTGGGGAGGTGGCGCTCACTTCGCCACTCCGACGCGCTGGATTTCCCACTCGAGCGTCACGCCCGAATGGGCCTTGACCTTCGTCCGCACCTCCTCGCCCAGCGCCTCGATGTCGGCGGCGGTGGCGTTGCCGAGGTTGAGCAGGAAGTTGCAATGCTTCTCCGACACCTGCGCATCGCCGCGCGTCAGACCGCGACAGCCCGCCGCATCGACCAGCGCCCAGGCCTTGTGGCCGTCGGGGTTCTTGAACGTCGAACCGCCGGTCTTGGAGCGCAGCGGCTGCGACGCCTCGCGCGCGGCGGCGATGCGGTCCATCTCGGCCTGGATCGCCTCCGGTTCGGCGGCATGGCCCCGGAAGGTCGCCTCCACCACCACCGTCCCGTCGGTCAGGTTCGAGTGGCGATAGGTGTAGTCGAGATCGGCGACGCCCAGCGTCTCGATGGTGCCGTCGCGACGGACGACCGTCGCGGACACCAGCACATCGGCCACCTCACGGCCATAAGCCCCGCCGTTCATCCGCACGAAGCCCCCGACCGTGCCGGGGATCGAGCGCAGGAATTCCAGCCCGCCGATCCCCGCATCGCGTGCGTTGGACGACACGAGGATGCCCGACGCACCACCGCCACAGGTGATGCGGTGCCCCTCCCCCGGACGCGCATGGGCGAAGGGCTTGCCCAGCCGCACGACCACACCCGACACGCCGCCGTCGCGCACGATCAGGTTCGAGCCGAGGCCCAGCGCCATCACCGGCACCTGGTGGTCGAGCCCGCGCAGGAAGGCCGACAGATCCTCGACGCTCTTCGGCTCCAGCAGATATTCGGCCGGTCCGCCCGCCTTGAACCACACGAGCGGCGCCAGGGCCGCTCCGTGCGTCAATCGGCCGGCGGTGTCGGGCAGGTTCATCGGCGCGCCTCGATGGCGCTCGCCAGACCCGCCGCCCATTTCGTGATGTCCCCTGCCCCCAGGCAGACGATCATGTCGTCCGCGCGGATCGAGCCCGCCAGTTCCTCGGCCAGCGCATCCGCATCGGCGACCGTGGCGGTCGAGCGATGCCCGCGCCGCTTCAGCCCCTCGACCAGCGCGTCGGCGTCGACGCCCTCGATCGGCTGTTCGCCCGCCGCATAGACCGGCGTCACGAGCACACGGTCGGCATCGTTGAAGGCGGTCTGGAACTCCTCCATCAGATTGCCGAGCCGGGTGAAGCGGTGCGGCTGCACCACCGCGATCACGCGCCCGCGCGCGCCCTCGCGGGCGGCGGCCAGCACCGCGCGGATCTCAACCGGGTGATGGCCGTAATCGTCGATCACGGTCGCGACACCGCCGTCCACCGCGATCTCGCCGACCTTGGTGAAGCGCCGCTTGACCCCGCCAAACTGGCCGAAGCCCTGCTGGATGGTCGCGTCGTCGATCCCCAGTTCCAGCGCGACGCCGATCGCCGCCAGCGCGTTCTGGACATTGTGGCGGCCGGGCATGGGCAGTTCGATCCCCTCGATCGAGCGGGCCGTACCGTCGCGGTGGCGGATGATCGCCTCGAACCGATTGCCGCCGGGGATCGGCGTGACGTTGACGCCGCGCACATCGGCCTGGGCCGAGAAGCCATAGGTCACGACGCGGCGGTCGCGGACGCGCGGCAGAATGTTCTGCACCTCGGGATGGTCGAGGCAAAGAAGCGCCGCGCCGTAGAAGGGCACATTCTCGACGAACTCGACGAACGCGTCCTTCACGCGGTCGAACGAGCCGTAATGGTCGAGATGTTCGGGGTCGATATTGGTCACGACCGCGATCGTGCCGTCGAGCCGCAGGAAGCTGCCGTCGCTCTCGTCCGCCTCCACGACCATCCAGTCTGAGGCGCCCAGGCGCGCGTTCGAGCCATAGCTGTTGATGATGCCGCCATTGATGACGGTCGGATCGACACCGCCCGCATCCAGCAACGCCGCGACCATCGAGGTGGTGGTCGTCTTGCCATGCGTACCCGCAACCGCGACGGTGGACTTCAGGCGCATCAGCTCGGCCAGCATCTCGGCGCGGCGCACCACGGGGATGCGGCGTTCCAGCGCGGCTTCGACTTCGGGGTTGGAGCGGGTGATCGCGGTCGAGGTGACGACCACCACCGCCTCGCCCAGATTGTCCGCCGCATGGCCGATGGCGACCGGAATACCCTTGGTCCGCAGCCCCTGCACGACATAGCCCTCGGCCACGTCCGAGCCCTGCACACGGTAGCCGAGATTCTTCATCACCTCGGCAATGCCCGACATGCCGATACCGCCGATCCCGACGAAGTGGATCGTACCGATATCCGTCGCGACGCCCTTCATGCGCCCACCCCTGCCAAATTCTGTCCCTTTCGTGCCGCCCCGACCGGCAAGACCATGCGCGGCGCGTCGAGATTCTCGACCAGATCGGCGAGATCGCTCGCCGCTTCGGGCCGACCGCAACCGCGCGCACGGCCCGCCGCATTTTCCAGCGCCGCCGGATCGAGGCCCAGCTTCTGCATCTGCTTGGCGAGTTCGACCGGCGTGAAGTCCTTCTGCGCGATCGTCCTTGCGCCCCCCGCCTGCGTCATCTCGCGTGCGTTCACCGTCTGGTGATCGTCGGTCGCGGATGGCAGCGGCACGAGGATCGCGGGCCGCCCCGCGACCGTCAGCTCGGCGAGCGTCGAGGCGCCCGCCCGCGCGATCACCAGATGCGCCCAGGCGAGTTGCTCGGGAAGGTCGGGCAGATAGGTGGCTAGCTCGGCCGGAATCTCATGCTCGGCATATTTGGCGCGAACTTCGTCGATATCCTCGATCCGTGCCTGATGAGTGACCTGCAACCGCCGCCGGAAGGTGACGGGCAGCATGGCCAGGCCATCGGGCACGACCTTGGACAATATGCTCGCGCCCTGGCTGCCGCCGGTGACGAGGACGCGGAAGATCCCGTCCTCCTCCAGCAGCGGATAGGGCCGCGAACGCAACGCCAGCACCTGATCGCGAACCGGATTGCCGATCAGCCGGGTCTTGTCGGTATGCTTGGCGCTCAGGCGCTGCGTGTCAGCATAGGAGAGCGCGATCGCATCGACCTTGCCCGCGACCAGCCGGTTGACGCGGCCGAGCACCGCATTCTGTTCGTGAATCGCGGTCGGGATATTCTCGGCGAAGGCGGCGAGCAGCGCGGGCATGGCGGGATAGCCGCCAAAGCCGATCACCGCCTCGGGACGGAAGGTTCGGTACAGCTCGCGCGCCATCGCGCGGCCGCGCCACATCTCGCGCAGGGCCTTGGTCCAGCCCACCGGTCCACCGGCGAAGCGCCCGGCGGGCAGGACATGGGTCTGGATATCCTCGAACAGCCCCGGAAAGCGCACGCCGCGCGCATCCGACACCAGCGCGACGCGGTGGCCGCGCCGGGTCAGCTCGGCCGCCAGCGCGGCGGCGGGGACCATATGGCCGCCGGTGCCTCCGGCGGCGAGGACGAAGTGACGGCTCATTGCCCGCTCCACCTGACTACATAGGGGCTGCGCGTCAGGAACGGGTTGCGCCGCGTGAACGCCAGCAACAACCCCATCCCGATCGACAGCGCGATCATCGACGAGCCGCCATAGCTGATGAACGGCAGGGTCATGCCCTTCGACGGAGCGAGCCCCGTGTTCACCGCCATCGAGATCAGCGCCTGCGCGCCGAACTGCACGGCCAGTCCGGACGCGGCGTAGAGCTTGAACTCGTCCTGTTCGTCAAGCAGCTTCACGAAGACGCGCACCACGATCGCCAGAAAGACGAGGGCAATGATCGAGCAGGCGATCAACCCGAACTCCTCGCCGATCACCGAGAAGATATAGTCGGTATGCGCTTCCGGCAGGCCGAACTTCGCCGAGCCGCCGCCGGGTCCCGTGCCGGTCCAGCCGCCAGCGGTCAGCGTGTTGTGCGCCGCATTGACCTGGAAATGGTCCGCCGCACCCTCTCCGTCGACATCGGGGAAGAGGAAGGCGTTGATCCGGCTGCGCGCCACGCCGTAGAACATATAGGCGGTGACCAGCCCGATCGGCGCCAGCGATCCGATCGCGACCATCACCCGCATCGGCGTGCCCGAGATCATCAGGAGCGCGACCCAGACCAGGCAGAAGACGATGGTCTGGCCGAAATCGGGTTGCAGCATCAGCAGACCCGCGACCAGCCCGGTCATGCCCATCGTGATGAGCGTCGCGGGCAGATCCTTCTCCTTGGCGCGAAGCGACAGGACCCACGCCATCGTCACGATGAACAGCGGCTTCAGGAATTCGGATGGCTGGAACTGCGCGATGCCGAAGCCGATCCAGCGCCTTGCGCCGTTGATCTCCACCCCGATGAAGGGCGTGACGGCCAGGATCGCGATCAACACGCCCGTGCCCAGCACCGCCATCCGCCGCGCGGTAACGACCGGCAGCATCGAGACGGCGAACAGCACCGGCAGCGACACGCCGACCCACATCACCTGTCGCCAGAAATAATAGAGCGGCGCGAACTTCCGGTGCTCGCCCGAATAGCGGATCGCGGTCGCGGGGCTCGCGGCGGCGACGGCGATCAGGCCGATCGCGATGAGG
This sequence comes from Sphingomonas sp. Leaf21, assembly GCF_916858675.1. Classification (GTDB taxonomy): domain Bacteria; phylum Pseudomonadota; class Alphaproteobacteria; order Sphingomonadales; family Sphingomonadaceae; genus Sphingomonas. Next base: position 252,489 of record NZ_CAKASM010000003.1, on the reverse strand, counting down.
AACAGGGTGAGCAGCAGCAGCACCCGGTCGATATCCCAGAACCAGGTGCCGAGCGGCGAACGGTCGCCGCGCCCGCCCCGGCCCTTCATCGAGCCGATCAGCCCGGGTCGCGGGCCGGACTTTGCAGTGCGATCACTCACGCCAGACCCTCCACCGCCGCGCGAAAGGCATCGCCCCGCGCTTCATAATCGCGAAACTGGTCGAAACTGGCGCAGGCGGGGGACAGCAGGACGGTGTCGCCCGGCCGCGCCGCCGCCGCCGCATGGGCGACCGCCGCCTCCAGCGTGCCCGATTGCTCGACCACGGGAACCCTGTCCTTCAACAGGTCGAAGAAAAGTGGTGCCGCCTCGCCGATCGTATAGGCCGCCACGACATGGCCGAGATGGGGCACGCAGGCGTCGAGATCCTCGCCCTTGCGCTTGCCGCCGACGATCCAGTGGACGCGCGGGAACGCGGCGAGCGCGGGGGCGGTGGATTCGGGGTTGGTCGCCTTGGAATCGTTGACGAACGCGACGCCGCCGCGGGTCACGACATGCTGCATCCGGTGCGGCAGGCTGGCATAGCTCGCAAGGCCGCGCTCGATCGCGTCGTCACCGATGCCCAGTGCGCGCGCGACGGCGATCGCCGCCTGCGCATTCTGGGCGTTATGCGGACCCTGCAGCGCGGGCCAGCGGCTCTGGTCGAGCATGGTGTCGAGCGCGATCGTCACGAGATCGTCGGTTCGCCCCGCCAGCCCCTGCGCGATATTGACCGAGGCCTCGTCACCCGTACCGACCACCGCGACATGTCCTGCCGACTGCATCGCGAACAGCCGTGCCTTGGACGCGGCATAGCCCGCGAATCCGTCATAACGGTCGAGGTGATCGGGCGTGATGTTGAGCAGCACCGCCACGTCGCAATCCAGACTGCGCGTCAGGTCGATCTGATAGCTGGACAACTCCAGCACATAGACCCCGCCATCGGGCAGCGGCACCTGTCCCAGGATCGGCAGGCCGATATTGCCGCCCATCAGGGTGGGCAAACCCGCCGCCTTCAGGATGTGGTGGACGAGCGCGGTCGTGGTCGACTTGCCGTTGGTGCCGGTGATGCCGACCACCTTGTGCGGGGGCAGATCATGCCGCGCCTGCGCGAAGAGTTCGATGTCACCGATCACCTTCACCCCGGCCAGGCGGGCGGCGGCGGCCAGCGGGTGGCTGTTGAGCGGCACGCCCGGCGACACGACGAGCGCGTCGAAGCCCGACAGATCGTCCAGCGGCGCGATCACCAGATCCTCCCCGGCACGGGGAGGGGGACCGCCAGCCGCAGGCTGGTGGTGGAGGGGGGTATCGGAAAAGGGGGTCGCTTGCGGCGCTCCCCCTCCACCAGCTTCGCTGGTCCCCCTCCCCGTACCGGGGAGGATAGCCTCGCGCCGGGCGGGATCGCTGTCCCACGCGACCACGCTCGCGCCGCCCGCCAGCAGCGCCGAAACGGTCGCGGCGCCGGAGCGTGCGAGCCCCAGCACCGCGTAACGTTGTCCCGCCCAGTCGCCCGCGACGATCATCGCAGCTTCAACGTCGACAGACCCGCCAGCGCCAGCACGAAGGCGATGATCCAGAAGCGGATCACGACCGTCGGCTCCGACCAGCCGAGCTGCTCGAAATGGTGGTGGATCGGCGCCATGCGGAACACCCGCTTGCCGGTCCGCTTGTAGAAGAACACCTGGATGATGACCGACAGCGCCTCGACCACGAACAGGCCGCCGATGATGCCCAGCACGATCTCGTGATGCGCGACGACCGCGATGGTGCCCAGCGCACCGCCCAGCGCCAGGCTGCCGGTATCGCCCATGAACACCGCCGCCGGGGGCGCATTGAACCACAGGAAGGCGAGCCCCGCGCCGACCACCGCGCCGCAGAAGATGGCCAGCTCGCCCGCGCCGGGGACGTGCGGGATGCCCAGATAGTCGGCGAACTTGGCGTTACCGGCGAGGTAGACGATGACCATGAACGCGACGCTGGCGATGATCACCGGCATCGTCGCCAGACCGTCGAGCCCGTCGGTCAGGTTCACCGCATTGCCGAACGCGACGATCGTGAACGCGGCGAACAACGGGTAGAAATAGCCGAGGTCGATATACATGCGCGAGGTGAAGGGCAGGTAGAGGTGCGGCCCGTTCTGCCCCATGATGATCCACGCCGCGATGCCCGCGATCGCGAATTCGAGCAGCAGCCGGGTCCGCCCCGACACGCCAGCGGTCGAGGCCTTCCGCACCTTGTCATAATCGTCGAGGAAGCCGATCGCGCCGAACCCCAGGGTGACGAACAGGCACGCCCAGACATAGGGGTTGAAGACGTTCATCCAGATGATGATCGCCAGCGCCATGCTGGTCAGGATCATCAGCCCGCCCATGGTCGGCGTACCGCGCTTGGCGAGATGGGTCTGCGGCCCGTCGGCGCGGATCGGCTGCCCCTTGCCCTGACGGACGCGCAACCAGCCGATGAAACGCGGCCCGATCAGCAGGCCGATGAACAGGGCGGTCGCCACCGTCGCGCCGGTGCGAAAGGATTGGTAGCGGATGAGATTGAAAAGCCCCGGAAAGCCCAGATGCTCCGCGATCCAGTACAGCATTAGTCTTGCGCCCCGCCCGTTCGCCGATCGTCACGCAGCGCCGTCACCACGCGCGACAGCCCAACGCCGTTCGACCCCTTGATCAGCACCACGTCGTCGGGCGTCATGATCGAAGCCAGCGCCTCACGCGCGGCCTTAGCATCGGTCACATGGACGAATTCCACCCGCCCCTCAAGCGCGGCCGCGAGCGGCGCCATCGACTCACCGACGAGCAACGCCCGTTCGACGCGCGCCGCGAGGATCGGCTCGACCAGTCCCGCATGATAGTCGGCGGAGTCCTCGCCCAATTCGCGCATCTCGCCCAGCACCGCGACATGGCGTCCCGGCTCCTCGGCCAGTACGGCCAGGGTGGCGCGCATCGAAGCGGGGTTGGCGTTGTAGCTTTCGTCGATGACGAGCGCGCCGTTGCCGGTGCGGAAGCGCGCGCCCCGTCCCGGCAAACCGCCGAGCTCCGCCAGTGCGAGGCCCGCCAGCCCCAGGTCGCCGCCCGCTGCATCGACCGCCGCCAGCACGGCGAGCGCGTTGGATACCCAGTGGCGTCCCGGTTGCGACAGGGTGAAGTTCAACTCGCGGTCGCCGAGCCTGGCGGTCACGAAGCTGCCGCCCGTCGCGCTGCGGATCGCCTCGACCGCGCGGACGTCGGCGGCCGGATCGAAGCCGAAGGTCACGATATGCGCCGCGTAGGGCCGGGCGGCGGCGATCAGCCGGTCGCGGTGCGGGCTGTCATAGGGGATGATCGCGGTGCCACCGGGCTCGAGCCCCTGGAAGATCTCGCCCTTGGCATCGGCGATCGCGGACTCGTCGGGAAAGAATTCGGTATGCGCCGGCGCGATCGCGGTGACGATCGCGATGTGCGGGCGGACCATCGCGGTCAGCGCGGACAGTTCGCCCGCATGGTTCATCCCCATCTCGAACACGCCCGCACGAACGTCGCGCGGCATCCGGGCGAGGCTGAGCGGTACGCCGGTATGGTTGTTGTAGCTCTTCACCGAGCGATGGACCTGCCCGCGCCAGCCGCGTTCCAGCGCGGCGTAGAGCGCTTCCTTGGCGCTGGTCTTGCCGACCGAACCGGTGACGCCGATGATCACCGCGTCGCTGCGCGCCCGCGAGGCACGCGCCAGATCCTCCAGCGCGTGGAAGCTGTCATCGACCCGGACCGAGGGATGGTCGCAAGCGTCGCTGACCAGCGCGCCCGTCGCACCCTGCGCGAAGGCCTGGTCCAGGAAGCGGTGGCCATCGGTCGCATCGCCGCGCATCGCGACGAACAGATCGCCCGGCCCCACCTCGCGACTGTCGAAGGCGACGCCCGATACCGCGAAGTCGGCGGAGGCGACGCCCCCGGTCGCGGCGGCGATTTCCCGCGCGGTCCACAGGCTCATGGACGCCCTCCCGGCGCGGAGGCGCCGTAATGCAGCGACAGCTTGCGGCGCTCACGCACCGGGGCTTCGGCCTGACCCGCGTCGGCGGGCGGTGCGGGGGGTGCCTTGGTGACGGGCGCCTTGACGTTGGCGCCGCTCATGCCGCGCACTCGCGCGCGACCGCGACATCGTCGAAGGGCAGGACGAGGTCGCCGACGATCTGGCCCTGCTCATGCCCCTTGCCCGCGATCAGCACGATGTCCTGTTCGCCCGCCTCGGCGATGGCGGCGGCGATGGCGGCGCGACGGTCGCCGATCTCGATCGCACCCGTAGCGCCGCGCAGCACCTGCGCGCGGATCGCGGCGGGATCCTCGTTGCGGGGATTGTCGTCGGTCACGATCACCCGGTCGGCCTGCATCGACGCCACCTGCCCCATCGCCTCGCGCTTGCCCGGATCGCGGTCGCCGCCCGCGCCCAGCACCACGATCAGTCGCCCGCCCGCATGGGGCTTGAGCGCGGCGATCGCCGCCTCGATCGCGTCGGGGGTATGGGCATAGTCGACATAGATCGGCGCACCGCTGCGCGCGATGGCGGCGCGTTCCAGCCGTCCGCGCACCGGCTGCAACCGGGCGAGATCGGCGATCGTCCTGGCTACATCGCCACCGGTCGCGATCACCAGCCCCGCCGAGACCAGCGCGTTGGCAGCCTGATAGGCCCCGATCAGAGGCAGTTGCACCTTATGGATCGTGCCCTGCTCATCGGCGATCACCAGCCCCTGCCCCAGCAGCGTCGGATGCCGCTCGACCAGCTTCAGCGTCGATCCGCGCGTGCCCACCGTGACCAGCTTGTTGCCCCGCGCGCGCGCCAGGTCGATCACCCGCCCGCTCTCGACGTCATCCGACCAGACGACCGCCGTCCCGGTCGGCGACAGCACCTCGGAGAACAGCCGCATCTTGGCCGCCAGATACGCGCCCATGTCGCCATGATAGTCGAGATGGTCGCGCGACAGGTTGGTGAAGGCCGCCGCCGATACCTCCAGCCCCTCGGTCCGATACTGGGTCAGGCCGTGGCTGGACGCCTCGAACGCCAGATGGGTCACCCCTTCGCGCGCCAGCCCCGCGACGTTGGACAGGAAGGTCACGACATCGGGCGTGGTCAGGCCGGTATAGGTCCGCTCGTCGGCGGTGGTGACGCCCAGCGTGCCGATCGACGCCGCATGATGCCCCGCCATCCGCCAGAGCTGCCGCGTCATCTCGACCGTCGAGGTCTTGCCGTTGGTGCCGGTGACCGCCACCGCCGTCGTCGGGAATGGCGCGAAGAACGCCGCCGCCAGTCGTGCGAAGGCCGCGCGCGGTTCGTCCGAGGCGATATGGACCGCGCCCTCGACCTTGACGCCCGGCCGCGCCACCACCGCGACCGCGCCGCTGCGCACCGCGTCGGCGATAAAGTCCTCGCCATTCACGCGCGCGCCCTGGAACGCGCCGAAGACGGTGCCCGGCGCGACCTTGCGATGATCGATCGCGAAACCGGAGACGAGGGCGTCGCCGCCCTCGCCGAGATGTTCGTCGGTCAGTTGGTTCAGCTTCATGCCGCCTGCCTCATCGCCCATCCACCGGCGGCCGCGTCGGATCCTGCCATAGCGTCGGCAGGATGTCCGACACGTCGACGTCGCGGTTCGAATCCGGCACGACGCCCAGCATCGACCCAACCCGCGCGATCGTCCGCCCGACCACCGGCGCGGCGTTCCAGGCTGCGGTTTTCCAACCGAATGTCTCCTTCGTCCCCTGAGGCGAGTCGAGCATCGCCAGCACGACATAGCGCGGCGCGTCCATCGGGAAGGCCGCGGCAAAGGTCGCCACGTTGCGCGACCGGTCATAGCCGCCCGCCACCGCCGCCTCCGCCGTACCAGTCTTGCCACCGACGCGATAGCCCGGCGCATCGCCCTTGCGCCCCGTGCCGCGCATCACGACCAGGCGCAGCATCTGGCGCATCCGCGCGCTGGTCGCCTCGCTCAGGACGCGGCGCCCCTCGGGCGCATGGCCGGGCTCGACCTTCAGCAGGGTCGTCGGGCGCCAGATGCCGCCATTCACCAGCGCGGCATAGGCGGAGGCGAGATGGAGCGGCGTCACCGCGATGCCATGGCCATAGGCGGTGGTCATCGTCGTGGTCCGCGCCCAATAGGTCGGCCAGAGCGGCCGTCCCTTCTCACGCAGCTCGATATCGGGCCGGGTGTCGAAGCCCAGCTTCTTGAACATCCCCTGCATCCGCTCCGGCCCGATCTCGTCGGCGACGCGCGCGGTGGCGATGTTGGAGGAATAGATCAGCGTCTCCGCCATGTTGAGCCAGCGCTTCGGATCGCCGCGCTCGTCATGGATGGTATAGCCGCCGACCTTGAGCGGATGCGTCGCGTCGAAGCGCCGCGCCATCGAGGTGACGACGCCGGTGTCCATCGCGATCGCCATGGTGATCGGCTTGAAGGTCGAACCCAGCTCGAACACGCTCTGCGTCGTGATGTTGCGCAACTCCTCGGTGCCCGCCATCCCGACCCGGTTGGGGTTGAAGGTCGGCATCGACACCATCGCGACGACTTCGCCCGTATGGACGTCGAGCACGATGCCGCCGCCCGCCCGCGCATGGAAGGTGTTCATCGCGCGGCCCAGTTCGCTCTCCATCGCCGCCTGGACGCGGGTGTCGATCGACAGCGCGACGGGCTTGCCCGCATGGGCCGGGTTGAGCAGCCGCTCGTCCAGCACGCGCTCCATGCCGCTCATCCCGTGCCCGTCGGTGGACAGGAAGCCGAGTGCGTGCGCGGCGAGCGTCGATTGCGGATAGAGGCGCTGCGTCTCGCGATCGAAGACCAGCCCCGGCTCGCCGATCGCGTTGACCTGCTCGACCAGCGCGGGGCTGGCACGGCGTTGCAGATAGACGAAATTCGCCTTGCGGGTCAGCTGGCCGTAGAACCAGGCCTGATCGCCGCGATCGGGCATCAGCGCGGCGAGGCGCGCCGCGATCTCCATCGGATCGCCGATCAGCTTCTTGGGATGGACCGCGATCGTCCAGCTATCGATCGTCCGCGCCAGCGGCGCGCCGTTGCGGTCGACGATATCGCCCCGCGCCGCCAGCGTCGCGGTCCGCGCGGCCGCATCGGCGGGTCCGGCGAACACCGCCAGCAGCATCAGCCGTCCGATCACGACGAGCACCGCCGCGCCGAACAGCATCATCAGCATCATCAGACGCATATGCGTCGTCGCGACCAGCGCATGGCGCTGGCCGGCGGTCCGCTGGGTTCCGGCAGGGCGGGCGACGAGTACGCTCAACGCCGCCGCCGCGATTCGGTCTTGGCCCCCTTCAAAATGTCACCCAGCGTGGTGTCGGACAGCAGCTGGCGGTCGAGCATCGCCACCGCCTGCGGACGCACCCTGGCGACGGCGGCGGCGGTACGGACGGTCGCGATCGGTGCGGGCTTGGCGGCCTTGGTCGAGACGATACGCTCGGACACGGCCTTCACGACCTGCGGCTGGGGCAGCACGACCTTGGCCAGCTTCACGACGGGGGCGGGCGCGAGCGGCTTGGCGACGGGGGCGGCGCTGGCGGCGGCGGTCACCACGGGCGGGGTGACCGGCAGCGACTGCGAGGGCACGAGCAGCGCGGCGGTCTGGACGGTTCCGGCGGCGGGCCCCTGAGTCACGTCGAGCGAGGCGAGCTGCGCCTCGTCGCCGACGAACTGCCCGGCGACCGGCGCGGTCAGCGCCAGCGTGTCGCCGTTCCATTTCTCGAGCTGGACGAGATTGGCGCGGGTGTCGAACTCGGTCTCGAGCGCGCGAATGTCACGCTCGGCCATACGGATGCGGCCGTTGACGTCGTCGAGCTTCTTGCGCTCCGCCGCCACCTGCAAGGACACCAGGTAAAAGCCCAGGACGACTGCGACGCAGCTCCCGAACCACCCGATCCCCTTCAACCGATATGCCGCCGTCATACGCCCAACTCCTGACCCAACTCGCCCCCCGGCGCCCGTCCCTGTCCCGCCGACCAGGCGGGTGATTCCGTTCGTGTCGCGAACCGCAGCGTCGCCGAGCGCGCGCGCGGATTGCGCGCCAGCTCGACCGCGCCCGCGCGGATCGCCTTGCCCACCTGCGCGAAGCTGGGCGCGCGCGCCGCCGCCTGTTCGGGCAGATGACGCGAGCCGCCCGGCATCTGCCCGGCACGTTCGCGGAAGAATCGCTTGACCATGCGATCTTCCAGACTGTGAAACGTCACGACCGCCAGCCGCCCCCCGGGCTTGAGCGCCCGCTCGGCCGCCGCCAGCCCGTCGGCCAGTTCGTCCAGCTCCCGGTTCACATGGATGCGGATCGCCTGGAAGGTCCGTGTCGCCGGATCCTTCTTGTCGTGCGGTCGGTAGCCGAGCGCGCGGCGCACCACGGCGGCCAGCTCGCCGGTGCGGGTCAGCGGACGTGCGGCGACGATCGCCTGCGCGACACGACGCGACCGCGGCTCCTCGCCATAATGATAGAGGACATCGGCGATCGCGGCCTCATCGGCGGTGTTGAGGAAGTCCGCCGCCGACTCGCCATCCTGCGCCATCCGCATGTCGAGCGGCCCGTCGCCCTGGAAGGAAAAGCCGCGCTCCGCCTGGTCGAGCTGCATCGAGGACACGCCGATATCGAGCACCACGCCGTCGACCGGCGCGCGCAATTCCTGGTCCAGCCCGGAGAATTCGCGGTGCACCAGGGTCAGCCCCGGCTCGGCGGCGACCAGCGCCTGGCCATTGGTGATGGCGTCGGGATCGCGATCGAAGGCAATGACCTTCGCCCCCTGCCCCAGCATCGCGCGGGTATAGCCGCCCGCGCCGAACGTGCCGTCGACATGCGTCTCGCCGGGAACGATCGCGAGCGCGTCGAGCACTTCGGCGAGCAGGACCGGGATGTGGGGGGCGTCGTTCACAGGGGTGCCAGCGGGAGCGCTCACAGGGCGATCCCCTTTTCATGGCAGTGGAAGCGCGCGGCCGAGATCATCTTCGGGGGCAGGCCCGGCGTCTCGACCAGCGTCTTGGGATCCCAGATTTCGATATAGTCGAACGTGCCCCAGAAGAAGGCGTGGCCCGCGATCCCGGCATGGAAGCGCGGAAAGCCCGGCATGATGAAGCGGCCCGATCCGTCGAACGGCACCGCCTCGCCATTCGCCAGGTCGCGCTTGATGTTATAGTCGATACGGCCGTCGGGCCCGCGCGACATCTCGGTCCGCGCGTCCAGCTCCTTCTTCAGCACGGCAACATAACCCGGGTCATAGGCGATCAGACAGCGCTCGGTTTCGTGGACCGCGATGATGATGGTCCCGCCATCCTTTCCGTCGGGGCGCGGCGCGTTCTGGGCGAGTGTGGAGCGGAGTGCGTTAGGGATGGCAACGCGACCCTTGTCGTCGACAAGGCCAATGCCACTTCCCTGATACAAACCCCTCTCGGACACGCCAACCTCGCGCATGGCGCGCATGCCCCACCGTTTCGAAACCCGACCATCGCCGCGTTCCGACCATTTCTGGATAACAGTGAGCCTGCCCCTCTGTTGGATATGGGTGTATCGCTAGGCCATGCGGGAGGCAACGGGATTTTTGGGGATAATCGGGGAAATGGTGGTCAAATCCTCGAATATGCGACGAACGGCCGGGCGCCAAAGGGGATCGCGGCTTTTGCCAACTATCGGGGGAGCGGCGGAAATCCGCCAAGAACGCAGCATTTCCCCGATTTTCCCCGGCATTTTCGAGCCCCGCAATCGGATGGGATCTTGATGCGCGTTAACCACGAATATGGAGTCGATCCAGCCCGTTCGGGGTCGTGCAGAGCCATCGACCGCGCGACTCCGGACAAGAATCGCGAGTCAGACTCGGCTTTTCCTACCTCCCCCCTGGACAGCGGAGAGGGTCAGCGAAGCGTGTCGGCTCGTCGGCAAGCGCCGCTTGGGTCAGTAGTTGGGCGAGCCAAAGCGTCGCGCACGCCATCGCGGCCATCGCCCTTCACCAAGCCCCGACCGGGCCTTTGCCTCGGCAAAGACGAGGTCAACGGCGTCCGTATCAGCGCGGCTGTTCGGCGGGTGCCTGGTTATTGACCTGCGCGGGCGCGACGCCGAGTTCGGCGAGCGGCTCGTTGGTGGCGGGGGCGATGCTGTTGGTCATCGACATGTCGGCGACCATGTTCGACTGCGCGGCACCGGCGGCGGCGACCGGCGGCTCGTCGCGGTTGAGCGAGCCGAGAATGGTGCTGGCGATCGCGATCAGCAGGATCACCGAAGCCAGGCCGATCATACCGACTTTCACGCGTTGCATGATATGATGATGGTCGGGTGATTTCATGGATACGACGTCACTATCCTGCGCCCGGCGTCCTGTCGACCTTTAGGACCGAGGGCGGCCGCACCTCACAGCCCCTTCTCGGTTCGCCACGCCGGGTTGTGAAGCGTGGAGAGGTAGCGAAACCCCGTATCGCACAAAATGGTTGCGATACGCTTACCGGGCCCGAGCGTCCGCGCCAATGCGACCGCACCGGCCACGTTGATCCCCGACGACAGGCCCAGGCACAGCCCCTCCTCGCTGAGTAGCCGCTGCACCCAATACCAGCCCTCGGCATCCGAAAGGCGGTACTGGGTATCGATCGGCGCGCCTTCCAGATTGGCGGTGATCCGCCCCTGCCCGATGCCCTCGGCGACCGACGAGCCTTCCGACTTCAATTCGCCATGCGCATAATAATCGTACAGCGCGGCGCCATGCGGATCGCTCAGCGCGATCGTCACCGATTCGTCGTGCGCCTTCAGCCCCAGCCCGACACCCGCCAGCGTACCGCCGGTCCCCGCCGCGCAGGTGAAGCCGTCGATCCGTCCGCCCATCTGGTTCCAGATCTCCTCCGCCGTTCCCACGATATGCGCGCGGCGGTTGGCGATATTGTCGAACTGGTTGGCCCAGATCGCATTGTCCGTTTCCTCGGCGATCCGGCGCGAGGTGTGGACGAAGTGACAGGGGCTCGAATAGGGCGCGGCAGGCACCAGGACCAGTTCGGCCCCCAGTGCACGCAACGTGTCCATCTTCTCGCGGCTCTGGGTCTCGGGCATCACGATGATCGTGCGGTAGCCCTTGGCATTGGCGACCAGCGCCAGCCCGATGCCGGTATTGCCCGCCGTCCCTTCGACGATGGTGCCGCCCGGGCGAAGCTGTCCCCGCGCCTCCGCATCCTCGACGATGAACAGCGCGGCGCGATCCTTCACGCTGGCGCCCGGATTGGCGAATTCACACTTACCGAAGATGTCGCAGCCGGTGGCCTCGCTCGGCCCCTTCAGTCGCACGAGCGGGGTGTTGCCGATCAGGGCCAGCGTATCGGGGGTCACGTCCATAGCCGCTAGATGGCGCTTGCCCCGCGACACGGCAAGCCAAGCCTTGCTTGGGGTCGGTCAAGCGCGACGCACAGCGCGCCCGAATCCCGGACATTCGTTGCCGGTCATGCACGTCATGCTTGACGCCGGGTTGCTGCATTTGCGAAGCACCACCTCGCTATGAAAAGCCTCCTCCCCGTCCTGATCGCCGCACCGCTGCTCGCCCTTGCAGCGTGCAATTCCAAGCCCAGCCAGCCCGAGGTCGTCGACACCAATCCCGACCCGATGGCCAACGTCCTCGCCAACCGCGCGCCGATCGAACTTCCGCCTGCGATCAAGGCGGACAAGAGCTTCCGCTGCAAGGACAACAGCCTCGTCTTCGTCACCTTCTTCCAGGGCGACAAGCAGGCCAATGTCCGCCTGAAGGAAGGCGAGACCCCCGTCGTGCTCAAGGCGTCCGCCGCTGGCGAGCCCAAGACCGCCGAGGGCGGCTGGAAGCTGACCGGCGACGAGAAGTCGATCACCCTGACCACGCCGAAGAAGGCGGCGCAGAGCTGCCACGTCTGATTGGCGCTATCCGATCCCCCCGTCGGCCGACCGACGATAGGGACTTGATCGAAAGCCGGCCGGCGGAGATATCTCCGTCGGCCTTTTTCGTGGCGTGATATCTGGGAGGTCGGAAATACCGGTGGCCGCGATCGCGATCTACAGCCTGAAGGGCGGCGTCGGAAAGACCAGCATGGCCGTCAATCTCGGCTGGTGCGCCGCCATGCTCGCGGCGCGGCGGACGCTGTTATGGGACCTCGATCCGCAAGCTGCCTCGACATGGCTGCTCGGCGGCGCCGCGCCGGGCGATCAGGCGCAGGCGGTCTTTGCACAGGATATCGCGGTCGACCGCCTGATCCGTCCCACCGCCATTCCCCGACTATCGCTGCTCGGCGCGGACGACTCGCTGCGCGGGCTCGATCTGCTGTTCCACCGGATCGACAAGAAGAAGCGGCTGAGCAAGCTGATCGAACGGCTCGCCGGGTTCGACCGGGTGATTCTCGACTGCCCGCCGGGGCTGACCGAAACCACCGAGCAGATGCTTCGCGCGGTCGACCTGATCGTCGTGCCGGTCGTCCCCTCGGCGCTCGCCACCCGCGCGCTGGAGGTGGTCGACGGTCATGTCCGGGGCCGGGTGCCGATCATGCCGGTGCACGTCATGGCGGACCGCCGCCGCAGGCTCCATGCCGAGGCTCTGGCGGCGCACCCCGACTGGCCGGTCATTCCGATGGCCAGCCTGGTCGAGGCGATGGGCGAACGCCGCGCGCCCATCGGCGGCTTCGCCCCGCGTAGCGCCGCGGCACAGGCCTATGCCCGGTTATGGCAGGCGATCGAACGGCGGCTGGCCAGATCATGAGCCGTCGCGCGGGATCCGGCGCCAATGAGCGGCTGACCCCCCATCTCGTGCTGGGCGCCTATGCCGTCGGGGTGTTCCCGATGGCCGACACGCGCGATACCGAGCATGTCTATTGGGTCGAGCCGCGCAAGCGCGCCGTGCTGCCGCTCGATGCGTTTCATCTGTCCCGCTCGTTACGCAAGACGGTGGCGGGCGACCGGTTCCGGGTGACGGCGGACACCGCGTTCGAATCGATCATCCGGCTGTGCGCCGAAAGCGTGCCCGACCGTCCCGAGACCTGGATCAACTATGCGATCGAGCGCGTCTTCATCGACCTGTTCGACATGGGCTTCGCGCATTCGATCGAATGCTGGGACGGCGACGAGCTGGTCGGCGGCCTCTACGGCCTCAGCCTGGGCCGCGCCTTTTTCGGCGAATCGATGGTCAGCCGCCGGACCGACGCGTCCAAGGTCGCGCTGACCTGGCTGGTCGCCCGGTTGCGCGCCGGGGGCTACAGCCTGCTCGACTGCCAGTTCCAGACCCCGCATCTGTCGACCATGGGCGCGGTCGAGATCGGGCGGGACGATTATGTCGCGCTGTTGTCCGATGCATTGGCCGGGGTCGTCGCGCCGGGGGCGTCGGGCTCGGGTGCCTCCGCGCCGGGCGACTTCGCCGCGCTCGACCGCTTGGGCGCGGCGCCCGGCGTCGCCGCCGGGACGGTGTCGGGGCCGGTCTCTGGCCAGGACATCGTGCAGCTCTTGGCCCAGACGTCGTAGACCGGGTGCTGGACGACGTTGAGCGCCGGACGCTCCTTGTAGAGCCAGCCCGAAAAGGCGCGCTGCCACCGCTGATCCGCTCCGCGCACGTCGAGCTGGACGAACGCGCCGGTCAGTTGCTCGGGCTCCCAGGAGGCGGTCTTCTCACAGGCGCGCAGGCGGACGACGACGTCGCCGACCCGAATCGCCTGACCGGGCTTCAGCGTCAGGTCACGCGCGACGCCGTTGCGCTTGTTGAGCAGGCCGACGACCGCGACGCGCTGCGCCATCGGCGTCCCGCCGCTCGGAAGCGCCATCTGACCCGCATCGACCGACTCGATACCCGAACCGCCGCCGGGACGGTCGGGCAGGATCTGGCTGACCGCCGATTCGTCTCCGGCGGACGCGTCCTTATGGGTCAGCGACTGGTAACCGAACCAGCCCCCGACCCCCAGTGCGGCGGCCAGCACGGCACCGGCCAGCCAGCGAGCGGTCTTCACCCCTCGGGCGTCCAGGCTTCATAGTCGCCGGTCGCGGCGGCACGCTGCCCACCCTTTTCGAGCGCGCCCGACGGGCGATAGGCCATGGCGGTGCCGGTCATGTTGGGCAAGGCGGGCTTCTGCCAGGCGCGACGCGGCGGCAGCGAGCGGTCGGGCACGTCCTCGACCTGATGATGCAGCCAGCTGAACCATTCCGCCGGAACCCGGCTGGCATCGTTCGGACCGTTATAGATCACCCAGCGGCGCGGACGACCGGCGGTATCGCGACCGCCCTCATAATAGACGTTGCCGTGCGCATCCTCGCCCACCTGCGCCTTGCCGCGCAGACCGAACCAGGTGCCGATGGTGGCGCCGTTCCACCAGGTGAAGGGATTGAGGTTGATGCCCATGACGCGCCGTGTAGCCCGCCTCTCGCCGCCCTTCAACCGCGTTCGCATCCGGCGCGGGAATAGGGGGCTTTGCCGGGAGAGTCGGCCTCGGTGAGACACCGCGCCCTCCCCCAGCCCCTCCCGCCTGCGGGAGGGGAGCGGCGTAGGGCGGAGGCTCGCAGGTTCGCGAACGTCATGGCCGAACCGGGACTTGGGTGTAAGCCCCTCCTCCCGGCAGGGGGGAGGGGTTTGGGGTGGGGGCTCCGCCACGGGCGATCGTCTCGGTGAGACACCCCCCCTCCCCCAACCCCTCCCGCCTGCGGGAGGGGAGCGGCGCAGGGGCGGAGGCTCGCAGGTTCGCGAACGTTATCGCCGAACCGGGACTCGGGCGTAAGCCCCTCCTCCCGGCAGGGGGGAGGGGTTTGGGGTGGGGGCTCCGCCACGGGCGGATCGTCTCGGTGAGACACCCCGCCCTCCCCCAACCCCTCCCGCCTGCGGGAGGGGAGCGATCTAGGCTCAGACCTTACCCTTGCGGGAAGGGAGCGGCCCGGGGTCAGGCCATCCCCTCCGCCGCGATCGGCTCAGCGCGGCCAGGAGACGGAGTCGCCCTCCGAAATGCCCAGTTCCGCCGCGCGACCTCCGACCAGTTCCAGCACGGCGGCCACCGGCTCGCCCGAGGGGATCTTGCCCTCGCTGAACGGCGGGGTGTTCTCCGCGATGCGCGCGATCGAGCCGTCCGCGCGGATGAAGAGGATGTCGAGCGAGGTCGGCGTGTTCTTCATCCAGAATTCGGCCACACGCGGGCCGCCGCCCTCGGGCGGGTAGGGCGCGAACAACATGCCGCCGTCGGGCTTCAGGTCGGTCCGGTACATCAGCCCCTGCGCCTGTTCGGCGGTGGTGCGCGCAGGTTCGACGTGGAAGACGTGCTTGCCCTGCGCGGTAGTCACGGTCACCGGCACGGTCGCGACCTTCCGCCCATCCAGCGTGGTGGGAGCCCCCGTCGCGGACGACGACGTATCCGAGGCCGGTTTGGAACAGCCTGCAAGTCCGACGCCAGCCAGCAGGAGCGTCAACGCCAGGGCGCCGAGCCGCATCACCCCGGTCATGCTGCGTCTCGTTCCGACACGACGACCGCCAGCGGCCCCTTGGGTCCGTCGACGATCCGCGCGGCGAACGACTGGCCGGGTTCGACATCGACGATCCCGCCACGCCGCAGCGTCTCCATGTGCACGAAGATATCGGCGCCATCACGGTCGCGCAGCAGAAAGCCATAGCCTTTGAGCCGGTTGAACCATTTGACCACGACCCCCTCGGGCGCCCCGGCTTCCTCGACCAGTGCGACCGGATCGACGCGGTCAGCGGCGCGGGGGCGCTTCGCCTGTTCGGGCACGGCATGGCTGAGGTCGATCGCGACGACCTGTCGCGCCTGATAGCCCCGGCCGCCGCGCACCGCCAGCACCTCGACCCTCGCCCCCTCGGGCAGGCTCCGGCGGCCATGCGGCTGCAACACGGTGAAGTGCACCAGCACGTCACCATAAAGCGGATCGTCCGCCACGACGAAGCCGAAACCCCGCGTCACGTCGAACCATTTGACGACCCCCGCCAGCCCTACGGCCGTTTCCGCCGTCTCGCCGTCGATGCCGCCCCCGTTGATTGGCGTTTCATCCAGCATCATCGCACCCTTGTCGCTATTGCTAGCACCATTGTTCGCGCCTGCAATGCGAAGCGGTCACTTTTGCTGGTCCGGAGTGGGACGGAACCCGCCGCCCATCCCTTGCGGCACGGCCGATCCTGTTCTGGATCAATAACAATCCTCGTCGATCGTATCGCCGGGCGCGGCGGTGACGATCCGGCGCGACAGGGCCGTTCCGTGGCCCGCCCGCATCATCGCGGCGAAATGCTTCTCCCGCAGCGCACGATCCGCCGTGCCGTCGCCGAAGGGACCGATTCGCTTGCGCCGGGCGAAGGCCAGCGCCGCGTCGCGTGCCGCCTCGGCGAGTTGCGGGGCGATCGCCTCATGATCCTCCACGCCGACCCGCGCCGCCTGCAACGCCTGGCGCACCCGCCGCGCGCCCAGCCCGCGCCGCGCCAGCGATGCCGCCTTGGCCTCGGCATAGGCGCGGTCGTCGATATAGCCCAGCGCCACCATCCGCGCCGCCAGCTCCGTGGGGGACGCCGGATCCGCCTCCGCCCACCCCCTTTCGCGGAGCTTGCGGTTCAAATAATCGACGAGCTTCCCCTCGGTCGTCGCAAACCGCTCGACATAGCGTAGCGCGAGATGCTCCAGAGATCGGCCATCGAGTGGCTTTGGAGGGCGACGTTCGGCGGACACGCCTTGTTTGTGCCACACTGACACCGGATTTAGAACGCGGGAAGCCGCTAATGCGGGCTGAAAAGATTCAATCGTCCTCGCCGCGAATGGAGCGGGGGCGCAAAAGCATAAGGGACCAAGGCAAGGCCATGACGATCGAGCACCATCAGGACGACGCGCGCGCCATTATCGCGACGCCGACCGAGGATGCGCGCCCACGCCGCTTCGCCGATTTCGATACGCTGGGCGAGGCGCTGGACTATGCCGCCTCGGGCGCTCGCGGTTTGAACTTCCATGACGCGCGCGGGGTCCTCAACCGTGCCTATCCCTTCGCCGAGCTTCGCGAGGACGCGCTGGCCTGCGCCCGCCGCCTGATCGCCGCGGGCGTCCTGCCCGAGGAGCGGATCGCCCTCGTCGCGGAAACGGGGCCGGAATTCGCCGCGCTCTTCTTCGGCGTGGTCTATGCGGGCGCCTGGCCGGTGCCGTTGCCGCTGCCGACCTCGTTCGGCGGGCGTGACAGCTATATCGAGCAGTTGCGGGTCCAGCTTGCGAGCTGCGATCCCAAGATGCTGATTTTCCCGCCGGAGCTGGCGCAGATGGCGGGCGCCGCTGCCGAGGCGGCGGGCGTCGAGGGGATCGACTGGACGAGCTTCGCCACGCGTCCGGCGCCCGAGGCGGAGCTGCCCAAGGCGGATCCGGAAGCCATCGCCTATCTGCAATATTCCAGCGGTTCGACGCGTTTCCCGCATGGCGTGGCGATCACCCACCATGCGTTGCTCAACAATCTGGCGGCGCACAGCCATGGCATGAAGGTTCAGCAGAGCGACCGCTGCATCTCGTGGCTGCCCTGGTATCACGACATGGGTCTGGTCGGCTGCTTCCTGTCGCCGATCGCCAACCAGGTTTCGACCGATTACCTCAAGACCGAGGATTTCGCGCGCCGTCCGCTCGCCTGGCTCGACATGATCAGCCGCAACCAGGGCACCTCGATCAGCTATTCGCCGACCTTCGGCTATGACATCTGCGCGCGTCGCATCTCGTCGCAGACCAAGGCGTCGGACCGGTTCGACCTGTCGCGCTGGCGGCTGGCGGGCAATGGCGCGGACATGATCCGCCCCGATGTGATGCAGTCCTTCGTCGACGCCTTCGCCGATGCGGGCTTCCAGGCGACGGCGTTCCTGCCATCCTATGGCCTGGCCGAGGCGACGCTGGCCGTGTCGATCATGCCGCCGGGCGAGGGCATCCGCGTCGAGCTGGTCGAGGAAACCCAGCTGTCGGGCGGCGCGCGCGGTGCAGACCGGCCGCAGCGGTTCCGCGCCATCGTCAATTGCGGCAAGCCCGCGCGCGACATGACCATCGAGATCCGCGAAGAGGACGGCACGCCCCTGCCCGACGGCGCGATCGGCAAGGTCTGGTGCAAGGGCCCGTCGGTGATGGTCGGCTATTTCCGCGATCCAGAAGCGACCGCCGCCTGCCTGGTCGATGGCTGGCTCGATACGGGCGACATGGGCTATATGTCCAAGGGATATATCTACATCGTCGGCCGCGCCAAGGACATGATCATCGTCAACGGCCGCAACCACTGGCCGCAGGATATCGAATGGGCGGTCGAGCAGCTGCCCGGCTTCAAGGCGGGCGACATCGCCGCCTTCGCCATCACCACGCCGGGCGGCGAGGAAACCCCCGCCGTGCTGGTCCAGTGCCGCAGTTCGGACGACGAGGAGCGGCTGCGGCTGCGCGACGAGATCCGCGAGCGCGTGCGCGCGGTGACGGGCATGAACTGCGTCATCGAACTGATCCCGCCGCGCACCCTGCCCCGCACCAGCTCGGGCAAGCTGAGCCGTGCCAAGGCGCGCAACCTGTACCTGGCAGGCGAGATCAAGCCCTACGACGTCGCGGCGTGATCCGGGGTTGAAGATTGGAGGAAGGGGCTCGGTCGAAAGGCCGGGCCCTTTTCTTATTCCCAACCCCTGGACTCTAGCCCCTGGCGCCCGGCCGTTCAGCCTGAGCGAAGTCGAAGGCCACGCTCTAACTTCCCGACAAACGCCACCACCCCGGCGAAAGCCGGGGTCCAGTTTGGGCGGTTGCCGCGCCTGCCGGGCACACTGGGGAGGTACTGGACCCCGGCTTTCGCCGGGTGGTACGGGTATGGGGAGGCGGACTCCCATTGCCTTCGACTTCGCTCAGGCTGAACGGAACGGAAGGTGCGCGCCCCTCAATCCTTCAACGGATCATGCCCCCAGTTCATCAGCGAGTAGCGCCAGGGCGAATGCTCGGCATCCTTGTCGGGGCCGCCCTGCTTCAGGTGCCGATGCACATAGCCGACGACCTTCTTCATATGCGCATAGTCGTCGTCGGTCAGATCGGCCTTCTTCTTGCGCTTGATCGCGACGATCCTGCGGCCGGACTCATGCCCGACGCTCTCATCGGAGCCCCCCTTTTTCTGGCCCACCTCCTTCGACTCGGCGGTGTCGAGGAATGTCTCCAGCTCGGCGGGCGCCATGTTCACCGCCTCCTGGAAGTCGGTGTAAACCTCGTCGTGATCGTCGGCCATCAGCGGCTCCTTTCGCGGGTGTTCAACGCCGCCCGCCGCATTTGGGGTTCAGCCGAGCATCCCCTCATAGCTTTGCGGCGGCAGCGGCAGGGTCGCGCGGGCGATGCCGCCGATCAGCAGCACCAGGATCAGCGCGCCGAGCGTCGTCAGCACGATCCGCCTGTCGCCCAGCCAGGGCTTGGCGAGGATCAGGCCGAGCGCGCAGGCGACCACCGGCCAGAGATGGTAGCGAAAATCGGACGCGACGCTGATCACCAGGAAACTCGCCTCCAGCCCCAGCGCCGAGCCAAACAGCGCCCCCGCCAGTCCGCGTCCCCGCGTCACCGCCAGCCCCCCGGCGGCCAGAACCATCCAGACGATCGGCCACATCACCGGCAGATCGACCCATTTTCCCGCCATATGCTGCCACGTCACCGCGACCCGCCCCGGCTGGCCCAGGCCGAGATCATTGGGTTCGCTGGCTTCGGGCGGATTGGCGTTGGGCCAGCGTGCCGGCACCCAGAGCCGCCAGGTCGAATTGAGATGCGCCAGCCGCTGCGCCGCATAGGCGACCGGATGACGCAGGATGGCGGGGCCGAGCCGCGCGTAGATCATCCCCGGCGGCGTGGTTTCGAACCGCCGCAGCAATGTCCCGCACCGTGTCGGTTCGCCCAACGGATCCCAGAAGAAGGGGCGGACGCACGCCTTCGCGCGGATCCCCGCCACCTCGGTCGGGGACAGGCCCAGCCGCGGATCATAGGGCACGCGCGCCGCGATTCCGGCGAGATCGTACAGCGCCTGGCTGCGCGCCACGCCGCTGGGCGATGCGGCGAGCAGCCGATGATTGACGATCGGGGCGAGCGCCAGCGTCGTGATCGTCAGCACCACGGTGAGTATGATCCGGCGCGACCATCGCTCCGCCACCAGCATCGCCACCAGGGGGGCGATCGCAAAGATCGCATTGGCGCGGACCAGCGCGGCATAGCTGAGCAGCAGCGCGACGACCGCCCAGCCGCCACGCGGCACCGACCGCTCGCGCAATCGCCACCAGCCGACCAACCCGACCGCTGCCAGCGTCGCGCCGGTCATCTGCGCGTCCTTCAGCACGGTCGCCTGCCAGCCAAGCCAGGGCGGGACCAGCCCCACGGCCAGGATCGCCAATGCCGCGCGCGGCCGCCGATCGACGATACCCATCGCCAGCGCCCCCAGCCCCAGCCACCAGGCCGCCAGTTGAAGGACGAGCATCGGCATGGCGCCGCTTCGCCCGAACACCGACCAGAGCCGCGCCATGACTGGCGGGTGCCAGTCGTCATATTGCCCGCTCAACGCCTGGGCATATTGGCCGAGGCTGTCATATTCCACATAGCCGGGCGCGAAGACGATCACGCTCAGCCCGAACAGGATGAGTGCGGCGACGAATATGCGCAGGCGGTGGGAAAGGGCTCGGGTCATGGCTCGCGGATCAGGCTGTGGCGGATCGAGCGATGCGGCCAAACCCATCCGTTTCGCAAGCGGAATGCGTCGGGACTCTGGTGGCCCCGGTTAGGCGTGGGAATGCGCAACGAAAAAGGGGCCCGCCACCGCGAGCCCCTTTCCATTTTTCGAAGCGTGAAACCCGATCAGATGTGGATCGCCCGGCCATAAGCGGCCAGCACCGACTCATGCATCGATTCCGAGATGGTCGGGTGCGCGAACACCGTTTCCATCAGTTCGGCTTCGGTCGTCTCGAGCTGGCGGGCGACGACATAGCCCTGGATCATCTCGGTCACTTCCGCGCCGACCATGTGCGCGCCCAGCAGCTCGCCCGTCTTGGCGTCGAACACCGTCTTCACGAAGCCCTCGGCCTCGCCAAGCGCGATCGCCTTGCCGTTGCCGATGAAGGGGAACTTGCCCACCTTCACGCTGTAGCCCGCTTCCTTGGCCTTCGCCTCGGTCAGGCCGACGCTGGCGACCTGCGGGCGCGAATAGGTGCAGCCCGGGATATTGCCCTTGTCCATCGCGTGCGGGTGGACATCCTTGTTGCCCAGCGCCTGCGCGATGGCCTCGGCGGCGATCACGCCCTCATGGCTCGCCTTGTGCGCCAGCCACGGCGCGCCGGTCACGTCGCCGATCGCCCAGATGCCATCGACGTTCGTGCGGCCATAGCCGTCGGTCTTGATGTGGCCGCGATCGGTTTCGATGCCCAGCTTGTCCAGCCCGATATTCTCGGTGTTGGGGACGATGCCGATGGCGACGATCGCATGGCTGAACTCGGCGGTCTCGACCTTGCCGTCGGGGCCCTTCATCGCGGCCTTCACGCCCGATGGCGTGGCTTCCAGCTTTTCCAGGCCGGTCTTGGTCTTGATCGTCATGCCGAACTTGGTGAGCTGCTTGGTCATGAACTCGCTGACTTCGGCGTCCTCGACCGGCATGATCCGGTCGAGCATCTCGACGATGGTCACTTCCGCGCCCATGTCGTTGTAGAAGCTGGCGAACTCCACGCCGATCGCGCCCGATCCGATGACCAGCAGCTTGGTCGGCATGGCGGGCGGGACCATCGCGTGGCGATAGGTCCAGATCCGCTCGCCGTCCGCCTTGGCGAAGGGCAGGTCGCGCGCCCGGGCGCCGGTGGCGACGATGATGTGCTTGGCGGCCAGCTCGGTGGTCTTGTCGCCCTGGACGACCGACAGCTTGCCCTTTCCGGTGATCGTGCCGACGCCCTCATGGACGGCGACCTTGTTCTTCTTCATCAGGCCCTTGACGCCCGCGTTGAGCTGGCCCGCCACCTTGCGGCTGCGATCGACCACCTTGTCGAGGCTGAACGAGGGCTTCTCGACCGAAAGCCCGTACTGCGCGGCATGGGTCATGTAGTGATAGACCTCGGCCGAGCGCAGCAGCGCCTTGGTCGGAATACAGCCCCAGTTGAGGCAGATTCCGCCCAGCCGCTCGCGCTCGACGATCGCGACCTTGAGGCCAAGCTGGCTCGCGCGGATCGCCGCGACATAGCCGCCGGGGCCGGAGCCGAGGACGATAAGGTCGTAAGTGTCAGCCACTTTGCTCTTCCTTCTGAACGCGCGCCTTGGCGGTGCGTGGGGTTCGCCCCCAGATAAATGTCAGTCTTGTGCCGGAGCCATCGGCGGAACGGTACGCGGCTTGAGGTCCTTGTCGGTTCCGACGAAGACGAAGCGCGCCTGGGTCACCTTGGTCGCGTCCTCGACGTGCCGGGCGCGGCGCCAGGCCTCGACCTCGATGGTCATGGAGGTGTTGCCGACATGGACGAGGCGCGCATAGACCGACACCTCGTCGCCGACGAGCACGGGGGCGTGGAACTTCATCCCCTCCGCCGCGATCGTCACCGCGCGACCGCCCGAGTGGCGCGACGCCACCGAACCCGCCGCCAGGTCCATCTGGCCCATCAGCCAGCCGCCGAAGATGTCGCCATAGGGATTGGCGTCGGACGGCATCGCCGTGACGCGGATCGTCGGGTCGAGATCGGGCAGCGTGCTCATTGTTCCGAATGCCTCCGTGCCATGCGGTCGGCGATGCGTGCGCGGTGGACCGGGCCGATGCCCATCGCCACCGTCGCGAGCATCGCCCCCGCCCCGCACCAGAAGATCTCGGTGCGGGCCAGCGGATAGGCCCATGCCGCGAGCCAGGTCAGGTCGAACGCCGCGAACAGCCCGAGGGCGATATAGAACAGCTCGGTCCGAACCCGCATGACGCCGCCCCGGCCGAGATCAGGCCAGCATGGCGAGCGGACGCTCGACCAGCTCCTTGAACACCTTCATCAGCTCGGCGCCATCGGCCCCGTCGATGGCGCGGTGATCGAAGCTGCCCGTCGCCGACATGACGGTCGCCACGCCAAGCTGGTCGTCGACGATGTACGGACGCTTCTCGCCCGCGCCGATCGCCAGGATCATGCCCTGCGGCGGGTTGATGACCGCCTCGAACTGCTTGATGCCGAACATGCCCATGTTCGAGATCGAGGCGGTGCCGCCCTGGAATTCATGCGGCTGCAGCTTGTTGTCGCGGGCGCGGGTCGCGAGGTCCTTCATCGTGGTCGAGATGGACGACAGCGAACGCGTATCCGCCTCCGACACGATCGGGGTGATCAGGCCGGCCGGGGTCGACACCGCGACCGAGATGTCGGCGCGCTTGAAGCTGATGAGCTGATCCGGCGTGAACATGACGTTGCACTTCGGGACCGCCATCAACGCGACGCCCAGCGCCTTGATGAGCATGTCGTTGACCGACAGCTTGACGCCGCGCGATTCGAGACCGGCGTTCAATTCGCCACGCAGCTTGAGCAGCGCGTCGAGGCGGATGTCCACCGTCAGATAGATGTGCGGCACCTGCTGCTTCGACTCGGTCAGGCGACGCGCGATCGTCTTGCGCATGTTGGACAGCTTGGACGCTTCGTGCGGGATATCCGGCACCTGCGCGGGCTTGGGCGCGGCGGACGGGGCCGAAGGGGCCTCCGACGACGAAGCGGCGGCGGCGGGAGCGGCCTTGGCCTGACCCGGCTGCGCGTTCTCGACGTCCGCCTTGACGATCCGGCCATTCGGACCCGAGCCGGTCAGCCCCGCGAGGTCGAGACCCTTTTGCGACGCGATGCGGCGCGCCAGCGGGCTGGCGATCGCGCGGCCGTTGCCGACGCTGGAACCGCCCTGCTTGCCCGAATCGACGGGCTTGCCGTGATCCTCGGCCTGGCTGAGCGTGCGCTCGACCGGCTTGGCCTCGCTGCCCGTCTTGTTGGGATCGGTGGGGTCGGTCGGCATCGGGTTGGCCGGGGCCGGGGTTTCCGACTTGGTGGGCGCCTGGACCGACGACGCATCCTCGCCCTCTTCGGCCAGGATCGCGATGACGGTGCCGACCTTCACATTGTCGGACCCCTCGGATACCAGGATCTTGGCGATGACGCCTTCGTCCACCGCCTCGAACTCCATCGTCGCCTTGTCGGTTTCGATCTCGGCCATGATATCGCCGGACTTCACCGTGTCCCCTTCCTTCACCAGCCATTTGGCCAGCGTGCCTTCCTCCATGGTCGGCGACAGCGCGGGCATCTTGATCTCGATCGACATGGAGGTCCTCTCGGGGCAAACCAATTCCGTAGCGGCCCGTCTCTTGCGCCCGAATTGCGCTCGGTCAAGTCATGGCCTTGCATGAAATACTATGTAACGGCATCGGTTGGAGACAATTAGGGGGTCGGCATGCGTATCTATCTGGTCGTGATCGACGATAGCCCGGAATCGAGAATCGCGCTTCGCTTCGCCGCACGACGCGCGGTAAAGACCGGCGGCGGGGTCGAAATCCTCACCGTCCTGCCGCCGCAGGAGTTCATCGCGTTCGGCGGGGTCCAGGCGACGATCGAGGACGAAGCCCGGCAACAGGCCGAAGCGCTGCTCGCCAGCGCGGCCGGGACGATCATCGACGAATCGGGCCTGCGTCCGTCGATCACGGTGCGCGACGGCGACGGGCCCAGGGTGATCCGGGACATGATCGCCTCCAATCCCGACATCGCGGCGCTGGTCCTCGGTGCGGCGGCAAGCGGCGCGCCGGGGCAGCTGGTCACGCATTTCTCCGGCACCGATGCGGGCGCGCTGCCGGTGCCGGTGATGATCATTCCCGGATCGCTGACGCCCGAGGCGATCGACCGGTTGAGCTGATCCTCCCCGGCACGGGGAGGATTTACTCCGCCGCCTTGGCCAGATCCTCGAACTCCGCCGCCGCCAGGAAGCGCTCGGCGTCGAGCGCGGCCATGCAGCCGGTGCCCGCCGCCGTCACCGCCTGGCGATAGACCTTGTCCGCCACGTCGCCGCACGCGAAGACACCGGGCACGCTGGTGCGGGTCGAGCCCGTCTCGACCGCGATATAGCCGTCCGAGTCGAGCTCCAGATGACCCCGGAACAGCTCGGTCGCCGGATGGTGGCCGATCGCGACGAAGCCGCCCTCCACATCCAGGCGGCTATGCTCGCCCGTCACCGTGTCGAGCAGGTCGAGCGCGACCAGACCGGCATTGCCGCCGCCGTCGACGAACTCACGAACTTCCTTGTTCCACAGCACCTTGACGTTGGGATGCGCGAACAGGCGCTCCTGCAGGATGCGCTCGGCGCGCAGGCTGTCGCGGCGGTGGATCAGCGTCACGTCGTCCGAATGGTTCGTGAGGTACAGCGCCTCCTCGACCGCGGTATTGCCGCCGCCGATCACCGCGACCTTCTTGCCGCGATAGAAGAAGCCGTCGCAGGTCGCGCAGGCCGACACGCCCTTGCCCTTCATCGCATCCTCGCTGTCCAGGCCCAGCCACTTGGCCTGCGCCCCGGTGGCGATGACCAGCACCTCGCCCTCGTACACGTCGCCGCCGTCGCCGATCAGACGGAAGGGCCGGTTGGTCAGGTCGACCTCGGTAATCGTGTCCCACATCATCCGCGCACCGACATGCTCGGCCTGCTTCTGCATCTGCTCCATCAGCCAGGGGCCCTGGATGACGTCGGCGAAACCGGGATAATTCTCGACATCCGTCGTGGTGGTGAGCTGCCCGCCCGGCTGGATGCCCTGCACCACGATCGGCTGCATCCCCGCCCGCGCGCCATAGATGGCGGCGGACAGCCCGGCGGGGCCCGAACCGAGGATCAGCATACGGGTGGCGTGGGTGGTCATGGCGTAATCCTGTGAAGCACGTTTGCGCCCTAGATAGTCACACGGGCGACAAAAATGAACCGCTTCTCATGCGGCCATTCGGCGTTAGCTTCGTTGGGCGTTGCAAGTGGAGATTTGCCCGATGCGCGACGAAGACGATGTGAGGATCACCGAATATACCGCGCCTGCGGGCGGCTGGGGTTCGATGAAGGGCATGGCGAAGGTCCTCCCCAAGGAAGGGCTTGGGCCCGACACGCTCGACACGCTGCGCCGCCAGAACAAGCCCGGCGGCGTGATGTGCGTGAGCTGCGCCTGGGGCAAGCCCGCCAAGCCGCACATCGCCGAATTCTGCGAGAACGGCGCCAAGGCGACCGCCTGGGAACTGAGTTCGCTGCGCGTCACACCCGAATTTTTCGCCAAGCATAGCGTGACCGAACTGGAGGCCTGGCCCGATCACGACCTGGAACAGGCGGGCCGCCTGACCCATCCGATGCGCTACGACCGCGCCACGGATCGCTATGTGGCGGTAAGCTGGGACGAGGCGTTCGCCGCGATCGGCGCCAAGCTGAAGGCCTGCGATCCGACCAAGGTCGTCCTCTACGCGTCGGGCCGCGCCAGTCTCGAAACCTCGTTCATGTATTCGCTGTTCGCGCGGATGTGGGGGCAGCAGAACCTGCCCGACAGCTCGAACATGTGTCACGAGACGACTTCGGTCGGCCTCAAGTCCGCCATCGGCTCGCCCGTCGCGACGATCCAGATGGAGGATTACGACAAGTGCGACGCGATCTTCTCCTTCGGGCAGAATGTCGCGACCAACGCCCCGCGGATGCTCCATAATCTCCAGGCCTGCGCCAAGCGCGGGGTCGAGATCGTGACCTTCAACCCCTTGCGCGAACGCGGCTGGGAACGCTTCGCCTCGCCGCAGAACCCGGTCCAGATGCTGACCGGCAGCTCGACCGACATTTCCAGCCAATATCATCAGGTGAAGGCGGGCGGCGACATCGCCGCGCTGACCGGCATCTGCAAGCTGGTGATCGAGGAAGACGACCGCGCGGTCGCCAAGGGCACGAAGCGCATCCTCGACCATCACTTCATCGAACAGCACACCACGCGGTTCGAGGACTTCGCCAATTATTGCCGCAACGCCGCGTGGAGCGAGATCATCCGCGATTCGGGTCTGACCCGCGACGCGATCGAACAGTCGGCGCGCGTCTATATGAAGGCGGAGCGCGTCATCGCGGTCTATGGCATGGGCATCACCCAGCATCGCTATGGCATCGATGCGCTGCACATGATCGTCAACCTGCTGCTGCTGCGCGGCAATATCGGACGCGAGGGCGCGGGGCCGGGGCCGGTTCGCGGGCACAGCAACGTGCAGGGCCAGCGCACCGTCGGCATCACCGAAAAGACCGAGCTTGCCCCCGTCGAGCGGCTGAAGGAATTGTTCGAGTTCGAGCCCCCGACCGAAAATGGCTGGGACACGGTCGAAGCCTGCCGCCAGATCATCGCAGGGTCGGCGCAAGGATTCGTCCAGCTCGGCGGCAATTTCCTGCGCGCGACCCCCGAACATGCCAAGATGAAGGCGGCCTGGGGCAAGCTGCCCATCACCGTCCACATCGCCACCAAGCTCAACAAGAGCCATCTGGTGCCCGGAGAAGAAAGCTACATCCTCCCCTGCCTCGGCCGTCTGGAAACCGACATGCAGGCGGCCGGACGCCAGGCGGTGTCGATGGAGGATTCGTTCAGCCATATCTACGGCTCGGTCGGCAAGGCGACGCCCGCCGCCGACACCCTGCTGTCCGAACCCGCGATCGTCGCGGGCATCGCCAAGGCGGTGCTGGAACCCAATCCCAACGTCCCTTGGGACGCGTGGGTCGGCGACTATGGCCTGGTCCGCGACGCGATCGAGAATGTCTATCCGGACAAGTTCGCCAACTTCAACGATCGACTGTTCGAACCGGGCGGCTTCTGGAAGGGCAACCCGGCGTCGCACCGCAAATGGGAAACCGAGAGCGGCAAGGCCGAGTTCAACGTGCCGCGCGCGATGGACGCCTCGGGCATCACGCCTGCCGAGGGACGGATGCGGCTCATCACCCTGCGTTCGAACGACCAGTTCAACACGACCATCTACGGCTATGACGATCGCTTCCGGGGGATCAGCGGCACGCGGATGGTCGCGATGATGAACAAGGCCGACATTGCCCGGCTCGGCCTGACCGATGGTCAGACGATCGCGCTGGAGGGCGACGCGGACGATGGCGAAAGCCGCGTGGTCGAGGGTCTTCGCGTCGTCGAGTACAACATTCCGGAAGGGTGCATCGGCGGCTATTACCCCGAACTCAACTATCTGATCCCGCTCGAGCATCATGCACTGGAAAGCCATGTGCCCGCGGGCAAGTCGGTGCCGGTGAAGGTGCGCGCCCAGGCATGAGCACGCGGTCATGAGCATTTTGGGAGCCGTCCTGGCGGGCGGGCGGTCGTCGCGCTTCGGATCGAACAAGGCATTCGCCATGCTCGGCGACCAGCCGCTCGTGACGCATGCGCGCGGCCTGATCGCCCCCTATTGCACGCGGGTGGTGCAGGTCGGCGGGGATGACGGGGTGCCCGACATGCCCGAACCCGGCCTGGGGCCATTGGGCGGGATCGCCGGGGCGCTCGATTATGCCGCCGCCAACGGCTTTCGCTGCGTCCTGACCATCGGTTGCGACATGCCCCGCCTGCCCGAAGGACTGATCGAGGCGATCATGCGGCGCGAGCCCAGCTATTGCCAGGATGCGCCGGTGCTGGGGCTGTGGCCCGCGGCGCTGGGCGCGCATCTGATGGCGCATCTGTCGCTGGGTCACGACCGCTCGATGCGCGGATGGGCCAGGGCGGTCGGCGCGATTCCCATCGCCTCGCCCGAGCCCATCGCCAATGTGAACACCCCCGCCGACCTCGCCGAATTGTGAGTGTCGATGCCGAGCCGGTTCGCCCGCTGACGCTGATCCGCCTGGGTCCGGACGGTGGCACCGACGCCATGGCGCGCACGGTGGCGGTCGAATGCCCGGTGGCGATCGAGGTCGACGGCTTCGGCTATGCGGTGATGATGATGACGCCCGAGCGGCTGGAGGATTTCGCCACGGGCTTCCTGCTGACGGAACGGCTGATCGACGCGCCCCGCGACATGATCGCGATCGAGCCCTTTGCGGCGGAGGCCGGGTGGATCGTCCGCGTCACCCTCGCCGAAGGTCTGCGCGGTCGCATACAGGACCGCGTCCGTCACCGGACCAGCGATACGAGCTGCGGGCTATGCGGTCTGTCCGGCCTGGAGCAGATCGAACGTCCGGTGACGCGCCGCCCCCCTGCCCCCGCCGCGCATCCCGCGACGCTGTTCGCCGTCCTCGCCGACATTCGCGCGCATCAACCGCTCAATGCGCGGACCGGCGCGGTCCATGCCGCCATCGCCTGCGACGCCACGGGCGCGGTGCTGGCGGCGGCGGAGGACGTCGGACGGCACAATGCGCTCGACAAGCTGGTCGGGCAGCTTGCCCGCGCGACGGCGTGCCAGGCCGACTTCATCCTCGTGACCTCGCGGATCAGCTACGAAATGGTCGACAAGGCGCTGGTCGCGGGTGTCGGCCTATTGATGGGCATATCCGCCCCGACCAGCCTGGCGATCGACCATGCGCGTGCGCACGGCCTGACCCTGATCGCGCTGGCGCGTGCCGACGCGATGCTGATCGCGCACGATCCGCATGGGCTCTTCGGGTGATGCCTAACCCGCGACGAGGCGGGCCGCCTCCGGCCAGGCCGTGCCACGTTCGGGGACGATATCCGATCGGTCGTGCAGGATCCGATCGCGCCCGGCACGCTTGGCGCGATAGGCGAGCTGGTCGGCACGAGCTATCATGCCCTCCAGCGTCTCGCCCCGCATGTAGCGGACGGCCCCGCCACTGACGGTCAGCGGAGGCATGCCCCGGTCCTCGAAGGGTTCCAACGCGACGCGGATCGCTCGCCCGAGCCGTGTCGCGCGATTGTCGAGCCCGTCGGGCGCGCTGTCGGCATCGGGGACCAACAGCGCGAATTCCTCGCCGCCCATGCGGACGGTCAGTACGTCCTCCGCGGCCAGCGTTTCGAGGACGCGCGCAAAGGCGACCAGCACCGAGTCGCCCGTCGCATGGCCATATTGATCGTTGATCCGCTTGAAATGATCGAGGTCGAGCATGAGGACATAGAGCCCATAGCCCTGACGCTCGGCCTCGGCCATCAGGCGCGGCCCCATGCGCGACAGGCCACGCCGATTGGTCAGCCCGGTCAGCGGATCGGTCTCGGCGTCGAGGATCGTCTCCTCCAGCGCCTTCTGGATGACCAGCAGCATCAGGAACAGGCCCGCCGCGACCAGCAGGACGCCGGTCGAGACCTGCGACGCGACCGCATAGACGCTGTTGACATAGGCTTTGGCGGACTCGCCCGACCCGATCGCGGCGGCGAGGAACGGCTTGGCGAGGAAGTGCGCGCAGATGACGCCGAAGATGCTCGTCAACATCGCGCGGATCGGTCCCGACTGGCCGATCTGCCCCACCGACCGCAGCACCATGATCGAGGCGAAGGCGAAGGGCAGCTGGAACAGCATCTCGTATCCGAGCGTGCCGCGCGTCCCACCCAGTATCGCCAGCCTGAGCGTGATGCCGCCGATCCAGGCGACGACCGCGAACCGCCATCGCGGGCGCTGTCCGGCAAAGGCCTGTATCCCGACCGACATCATCAATATGCCGCCCAGGAAGACCGCATAGCCGAGCAGCGAGAAGAGCAGCACATGGTCGGTGAACCGGACGAGCAACTCGCAGATCGGCGTCAGGAAGCCGAAGAAATAGCTGCCCATGAACCACGCCGCCGCACGTTGCCGCGAATAGGACACCGCCACCACGCCATAGGTCATGACGAAGAGCGCTGCCATGCAGCTATTGGCTATCAGTGCGTAGACTGCAGCGTTCACGGCGGAAAAACCGATGCCCCCCTGAATTGTCTAGAAATTCATAACCTTCAGAAGCGAAGGACCGGTTAAAATGCCCGCCCAGTTGCGACGCGCCTAACCGTCCGTCATCGCGAAAGCGATACATCAACCTGGATCAAGATACCATGCTATCTCATCCGCAGGTTTATCAAGATACTGGAATAGCACAACAAAATTATTGTGCATTGCGGCATATCATAATTTTCGCTCATTCCGACCGGTAAATGCTTCGATTTACCTCAGAATATTCGGCGACAGGTATCGACCTCGCCTGCCCGAGTCGAGGCCATGGCGGATCGAATGATCCGTTTCGGATGACGTTCGATGCTGACACCCGATGCCATCGACACAGCCGCGTCATTTGCCGCCGTTAGCAACACCGCGGAAGCGTAGGGAGCTCAGGTTTTCAAGGGAGGCGGGACATGACACGGGGCGCGCAATCGCAGCCGGACTGTCAGGAAATTCACCGGGTGGTAGCGAAGGAGGGACTTGAACCCCCGACACGCGGATTATGATTCCGCTGCTCTAACCAGCTGAGCTACTTCGCCATGCCAAGGCGTTTCACCCGGTGGAGGCGCGCCTATAGACAGGGGTTCGGGGCGGCGTCAAGCGAACAAATGACGCGACAGCAATTCCCAAGGACCGCCCCGATACCACCACGCGCCAAGCCCGATCAGCTCGATCGCGCGGGGTTGGAAATCGCGCTCCATCTGTTGTTGCAGCAGCTTGGCGGTGCCGGGCGTCACCTTGTTCTGGATCGTCACGTGCGGACGCCAGCCCCCCGCATCCTGCGGCGTCAGGAGGCCCGCAAACGCGTCCACCAGGTCCCGCCGGATCGCGACGAGGCCCGGCGACTCGATCCGGATCGCCACGCCGCGGCCCAGCGACATGATACCGCCCGCCCAGGCCTCGGGCGCGCGAACGCCCCGCGTGATGCCGTTCAGCCGGTGCTTCAGCTCCGCCTCGACCGAGGGGGGCAGATGGTGGAAGAGCGTGCAATGCGCGTCCAGCACGTTGCGCTCGGGCGGAAAATGCGCGCGTCGCAAGGCGTCGAACCAGCCCTGGTCGCTACGCCCGAACAGCGCGGTGACGATGATAGGCGCGGGGATAGGCGCGGGGATCGGCGCGGAACCGGCGGACATCGTCTAGATTTCCACCTGGCTGCCAAGCTCGACCACGCGATTGGTCGGCAGGCGGAAGAACTCCATCGCGCTTTCGGCGTTGCGCAGCATCCAGGAAAACAGCTTCTCGCGCCACACCGACATGCCGGGCCGCTCCGCCGCGAGCAATGTCTGGCGCGACAGGAAGAAGCTGGTGTCCATCATCTTGAAGCTGCCGCCCGCCATCTCGACCCGCTTGAGCGCGGCGGGAACGTCGGCCTCTTCCATGAAGCCGAAGCGCAGGACGAGGCGGTGGAAGCCGTGCCCGAGGTCGTCCAGCTTGGCGCGATCGTCCTCGGGCCAATAGGGCTGGCTGACGATCTTGACGGTCAACAGGATGATCCGCTCGTGAAGCACCTTGTTGTGCTTGAGGTTGTGGAGCAGCGCGTGCGGCACCCCCTCGGGCGAGGAGGTCATGAAGATCGCGGTGCCCGGCACCCGACTCGCCGCGCCAGCCGCCGAGTCGATGAAGATGTGGATCGGCATCGTCCCCTCGCGCAGCCGCTGGATCATCAGCTTGCGCCCCGTCGACCAGGTGGTGAGGAAGGTGAAGATGACGAAGCCGACCAGCAGCGGGAACCAGCCGCCCGACGGCACCTTGGTCAGGTTGGCGAAGAAATACGCCCCGTCGACCACGAAGAAGAGCGCGAGCAGCGGCACCGCGGCATAGAGCGGCCATTTCCACAACCGGGTCAGCGCGACGCCCAGCAGACAGGTGTCGATCAGCATCGCCCCGGTGACCGCGATGCCATAGGCCGAGGTCAGGTTGGACGAGGATCGGAAGAACAGCACCAGCAGGATGACCATCACCATCAGCATCCAGTTGATGAGCGGGATGTAGATCTGGCCTGCGGTGGCGGCCGACGTATGTTCGATCCGCAGGCGCGGCATGAAGCCCAGCTGGATCGCCTGTTGCGTGACCGAGAAGGCACCGGTGATGACCGCCTGGCTGGCGATGACCGCGGCGGCGGTGGCGAGGATGACCAGTGGCAGCTGCAGTCCCTCGGGCGCCAGCATGTAGAAGGGGCTTTCGAGCGCGGCGGCGCCCTCGCGGAACAACAGCGCGCCCTGCCCCATATAGTTGAGCATCAGCGCGGGCAGCACGAAGACGAGCCAGGACAGGCCGATCGGCCGCCGCCCGAAATGCCCCATATCGGCATAGAGCGCCTCCGCCCCCGTCACCGCCAGCACCACCGAGCCCAGCGCGAGGAAGCCGCGCAGCGGATCGATGAAGAAGAACTGGATCGCATAATGCGGCGAAAGCGCCCAAAGCACGCCCGGCGTCTGGACGAAGCTCATCACGCCCAGCACCGCGATCGACGCGAAATAGACCATCATGACGGGGCCGAAGAACAGGCCGACCCGCTCGGTCCCCGACCGCTGGATCTTGAACAACACGATCAGGATGGTGATCGCGATCGGCAGGACGAAGCCGCCGAATGCCGGTGCGGCGACCGCGAGCCCCTCGACCGCGCCGAGCACGGTCACGGCTGGCGTGATCATGCTGTCGCCATAGAACAGCGCCGTGGCGAATACCCCCAGCAGCACGATGCCGCGCGACCAGCGCCGCGTCTTGGTCTGGCCCGAGACGAGCGCGAGCAGCGCCAGGCTGCCCCCCTCGCCCTTGTTGTCGGCGCGCATGATGATCGCGACATACTTGACCGACACGACGATCATCATCGACCAGAAGATCAGGCTGATGACGCCCAGGATATGCGCGGTGTCGAGCGGCAGCGGATGGTGCGGGTTCGCGAACGTCTCGCGAAAGGCGTAGAGCGGGCTGGTGCCGATATCGCCGAACACGACGCCGATCGCGCCCAGCGCGAGCCGCGCCATGCCCTGGGGATGATGGTGATGCGTATCCTCTGACGCCGTCGTCGCGAGACCGGTCGGGGCGACGCTCATGACTGGGCGATCGTGCCGGTGATGACGAGGATCATCGGCGACATCCGTGGCAACCCTGTGATCATCGCGCCGCCCTAGCATGGCCCCAAAAGGCCAGCAACGCGGACGCATCCCGGTTGTTGCGTCCCGGCACGATTTGGCCGGGCGGGCGATGCGGCGGGGCAACACTGGGCGGTTCTCCTGGGGGGGGGGCCGGTCTCTGCGAGGCCCCGTTGCCCTCCCCCAGCCCCTCCCGCTTGCGGGAGGGGAGAGGCTTGGGGAGCGCGGGCCACTCCGCCAAATCGGCAGAAGCGAACGATGACGCACACCGCCCGCCACAAGCACGCCCCTCCCGCTTGCGGGAGGGGATGGGGGAGGGAATGCCGCGAGCGACGTCCTCGGTGAGACACCCTGCCCTCCCCCGACCCCTCCCGCTTGCGGGAGGGGAGAGGCGTGGGGTGGGCGGGCCGCTCCACCAAACCGGCAGAAGCGAATGGTGACGCACACCGCCCGCCACATGCACGCCCCTCCCGCAGGCGGGAGGGGATGGGGGAGGGAATGCCGCGAGCGATGCCACCGGAGAGACACTCCGCCCTCCCCCGCCCCCTCCCGCTCGCGGGAAAGGAGAAGCACAACGCGGAGCCATCCAAGCTTTCCCATCCGAAACGGTTCACCTGCCGCCCCCGATCGGCTAGGGGCTAGGCATGGTCAGTCGTCCCGCCCCAGAGGCCGCTTCGGTAATCCCGTCCCCCATCGTCACCATCGACGACGTCCGCGCCGCCCATGCGCGCATTTCGGACCGGATCATCCGCACCCCGACCCTGATCAGCCGCACCCTGTCGCAACTGACCGGCGCGACCGTCTATCTCAAGTTTGAAAACCTTCAGTTCACCGCCGCCTACAAGGAACGCGGCGCGCTCAACACGCTGCTTCAGCTTTCCGACGAGGCGCGCGCCAAGGGTGTGATCGCCGCCTCGGCGGGCAATCATGCGCAGGGGCTTGCCTACCACGCCAATCGGCTCGGCATCCCGGCGACGATCGTGATGCCGCGCACCACGCCGATCGTGAAGATCGTCCAGACCGAGGGACACGGCGCGACCGTGGTGCTGGAGGGCGATACGTTCGACGCCGCCTATGCCCATGCCCGCGTGCTGGAGGCGGAGCGCGGCTTTACCTTCGTCCACCCGTTCGACGATGCGCGCGTGATCGCGGGCCAGGGGACGGTGGCGCTGGAAATGCTGGAGGACGCGCCCGACATCGACACGCTGATCGTGCCGATCGGCGGCGGCGGGCTGATCTCCGGCATGGCCACCGTCGCCGCGTCGATGCCGCGCCCGGTCGAGGTGGTCGGCGTGCAGGCCGAGCTGTTCCCGTCCATGTACAACAAGCTGAACGGCACCGATCTGCCCTGCGCAGGCGATACGCTGGCGGAGGGCATCGCGGTCAAGGTGCCGGGCGGACTGACCTCGCAACTGGTCGCGGAGCTGGTTCGGGAGATCGTCCTGGTCGACGAACGCCATCTCGAAGAGGCGGTCAGCGCCCTTCTCCAGATCGAGAAGACCGTGGTCGAGGGCGCGGGCGCGGCCGGGCTCGCCGCGCTGATGTCGCATCCCGAGCGGTTCCGCGGCAAGACCGTCGGCATCGTCCTGTGCGGCGGCAACATCGACACGCGGTTGCTCGCCAACGTGCTGCTCCGCGATCTCGCGCGTTCGGGTCGGCTGGCGCGGTTGCGCATCCGGTTGCAGGACCAGCCGGGCGCGCTGTTCAACGTCGCGCGCATCTTCGACCGCGAGCGGGTCAACATCATCGAGGTCTATCACCAGCGCGTCTTCACCACCCTGCCCGCCAAGGGACTGATCACCGACATCGAGTGCGAGACGCGCGACGCGCTTCACCTGCACCGGCTGATCGAGGCGCTGCGGGCCGGTGGTTATGAGACGACCCAGGTCGAACTAGCCTGAATTCATTCATTTTCGTCCAATCGTCCCGTTTCCGAACGATGCTCCCCCATCGCTTCGGACGGGAAGATCGGCAATAAGGGGCGATCACTCTCCCCCCTTCATGGAGCTGCCCGGCGGTGACCGCGCCCTTTCGTTTTCCGCGCTTTTTCGTCACCAGCCCGTCCCCCTGCCCCTATCTGCCGGGGCGCGAAGAGCGGAAGGTGTTCACCGAGCTTAACGGCGAACATGCCAGCGAGTTGAACGAGGCGCTGAGCCGTATCGGGTTCCGCCGCAGCCAGGGCGTCGCCTATCGCCCGTCCTGCGCGGGATGCAGCGCCTGCGTCTCGGTCCGCGTCGTCGCCGCCGGTTTCCAGACCAATGCCACGCAGCGCAAGCTGCTGCGCCGTCATGCCGACCTGGAGGTCACCGCCTGCCAGCCCTGGGCGACCAGCGAGCAATTCCAGTTGCTTCGCCGCTATCTGGGTGAGCGGCATCCCGGCGGCGGCATGTCGGCGATGGACGAAAGCGACTATGCCGACATGGTCGAGCTGTCGCCGGTCCAGTCGGTGCTGGTCGAATATCGCGAGCCCAGCGGTCCCGACGGGCAGCGCGGGCGGCTGGTGGGCACCTGCCTGACCGACCGGCAGGGCGACGGCTTGTCGATGATCTACAGCTTCTTCGAGACGCAGGACGAGACTCGCCCGGGCCTGGGCAATTTCATCATCATCGATCACATCCTGCGCGCCCGCGCGGCGGATCTCCCTTATGTCTATCTCGGCTATTGGGTGAAGGGGTCGCCGCGCATGGCGTACAAGACCCGCTACCAGCCGCTCGAAGCGCTCGGCCCGCGCGGCTGGGCGACCTTCACCGGCGATCAGGCCACCGCGCCCCTGCCCTCACCCACGGAGACGTTGCGATGACGAACGCCCTCCGCCAGCCGATTTCCCCGCACACGCCGCATTGACCATTCCGGCGTCCGCCAGGGTGGTACGGGAGCCTGGTGCCTCACCGACGTCGTGCGCGCGGGATCTATTGCGCGTCGCCCCCACTGGTCCCACTGCCCCAGGGCTCGCCAGCCACGGCGGCGGCACCGGTCGCATCGAGCGCGACCGCGACGCGGACATGGCGATCGGTCGGACTGAGCCCCGTGCACGGGTCGAAGCCGATCCACCCAAGTCCCTCCACATGCGCCTCGGCCCAGCAATGCGGCTGCCCGCGCATATCGTCCCCCCAGGCGGCGAAGCCCGAGACATAGCGCGCGGGGATAGCGAGCGATCGCGCACCGACGCAGAAGATGTGCGCCAGATCGCACGGCGTGACGACGGGCTGCGCAAAGGCCTGGGCGGCATCCAGCCCCTCTGGCCTGGCCTCACGATCGACGGTGAAGCGGCGATGCAGCGCGGCATTCAGCGCATGGAGCGCCGATAGCGACCCGTCACTTCCCTCGACCGCTTGCGCCGCGAAGGCCGCGATGTGCGGATCACCCGTCGTCGCCTGCGTCGCTCGCAGGAAGAGCGGTGGCGGCAGCGTCTCGGTCGCGCCGTGGATCAGGCCATGTGCGTCGCTGGTCAGCACCTCGCCGGTCGCGGTGATCGTCACCTGCTCGGGCAGCCCCTCGACATAGAGCATGGTCACGGCATTGCCGAAGCCGTCATGGCCGCGCCGCAGCCGCGCGTCGCAATCGACGTCGATCCGCCAGTGGGCCACGGTCTGATCGTCGAAATTCTCCGGCGTCAGGCGAAGCATGTGGACCATCGTCGCCCGACCGGCCTTGGGGCGGTGGACGATCTGGTGCTCGATCGCGATGCGCATCAGGCGAACTTGAACTGACGGCCGATCGCGGCGTGCAGCAGGGCATTCTCCTGAATAAAGGCTTCGAGATACTGGTGAAGTCCGCCCGCGATCACGTCTCCCGACCGCGTCTTCGTCATCCGGTTTGCGCGCAACCTAGCCATACGATCCGCCTCCCCATGCTGCCCCGTCCGCCGGGCGAGTTGCCCCAGCACATCCACCGTCTCCTCGACCGACGCCGCCAGGCTGCGCGGCAGTTCGGCGCGCGCGATCAGCAGGTCGATGACGTTCGCGGGCTTGAGCCCATCGGAATAGAGCCAGCGATAGGCGGTGACGGCGGACACGGTCTGGAGGATCGTCGTCCACTGGTCGCGATCGACGACGCCGCCGATCCGCTCGCCCGCAGGCAGAAGGATATGATACTTCACGTCGAGCAGCCGCGCGGTGTTGTCCGCGCGCTCGACCGCCTGGCCCAGCCGGATGAACCAGGTCGTCTGGTTGCGCAACATGCGATGGACCGCGCCCTCGAACCCGCGCGTCTCGTTCTTCACCGCCTCGACCAGGCTCAGCACCGCGGTCGGATCCTCCGCCGCCGGGCGCGCCTCGAAATGCAGCCAGGCGCGGTTGATCGCGCTCCACGCCTCGCGGGTCAGCGCGGTGCGCACCGCGCGCGCGTTCGTCCGCGCCATGTCGACGCAGCGGACGATCGATCCGGGATGACAGGGCTCGACCGTCAGGAAGCGCGCGACCTCGCGCCGCCGCATCTCGCGTCCGCCCTCGGCAAAGGCACTCGCGGTGTCGGTCACCGCCAGCGCGGAGCCCCACGCCGCCAGCCCCGCCGAGCGCGGCGACAGCACGTCGAGCCGGACGGTCGCCTCGACCAGCCGGGCGATGAAATCCGCCCGCTCGAAATAGCGGCCCAGCCAGTAGAGCGAGGATGCGGTCCGCGAGAGCATCAGCGAACCCCCTGCGTCTGGATCTGCGACTCCTGGCCCTGCACCTGGATCCAGCTATCGGGTTCGGGGGCGAGCAGCACGAAGCTGTCCTTGGTCCCGCCGCCCTGGCTCGAATTGACGACCAGCGATCCTTCGCGAAGCGCCACGCGGGTCAGGCCGCCCGGCGTCACCTCCACGCCGTTGCGGCCCGTCAGGACGAACGGGCGGAAATCGACATGACGCGGCGCGACGCCGCTCTCGACCAGGGTCGGCACGGTCGAGAGCGCCAGCGTCGGTTGCGCGATGTAGCGATGCGGCTCGGCGATCAGCGCGGCACGGAAATGCTCGATCTGCACCTTGCTCGCGGTCGGACCGACCAGCATCCCGTAACCGCCCGATCCATCGACCAGCTTGACCACCAGCTCGTCGAGGTGATCGAGGACGTAGGCCAGCGCGTCGGGCTCGCGGCAGCGCCACGTCTCGACATTCTTCAGCTTGGGCTCGGCACCCGAATAATAGCGGACGATATCGGGCATATAGCTGTAGATCGCCTTGTCGTCGGCGATGCCGTTGCCCGGCGCGTTGAGGATCGCGACATTGCCCGCCGCATAGGCGGCGATCAGGCCGGGCACGCCCAGCATCGAATCGGGGCGGAAGACCAGCGGATCGAGGAAATCGTCATCGACCCGGCGATAGATGACATCGACCTTCACCCGACCCGCGATGGTGCGCATCCAGACGATATCGTCGTCGACCACCAGGTCGGCGGCCTCGACCAGTTCGACCCCCATCGAGTCGGCGAGGAAGCTGTGCTCGTAATAGGCCGAGTTGTAATGGCCGGGCGTCAGGACGACGCAGGTCGGCTCGGCGACGCCGTGCGGCGCGACCGACTTCATGGTGGCGAGCAGCCGGTCGGGATAACTGTCCACCGCCGCCACCCGGAATTGCCGGAAAAGCTCGGGGCAGAGGCGCAGCATCGCCTCGCGATTCTCCAGCATGTAGCTGACGCCGGACGGCGTGCGGGCATTGTCCTCCAGCACGAAGAAGTCGTCCGGGCCGGTGCGGACCAGATCGATGCCGCAAATATGCGCCCAGACGCCGTGCGGCGGCCGTATGCCCGCGATCTCGGGGCGGAATTGCGGATTGCCGAAGATCAGATCGGGCGGCAGCACGCCGTCGCGCAGGATCTTCCGCTCGCCATAGATGTCGTCGAGAAACGCGTTGATCGCCTCGACCCGCTGGACCAGCCCTTCGGACAGCCGCGCCCACTCGTCGGGCAGGAAGACGCGCGGCACGATATCGAACGGGATGATCCGCTCGGCCGCGTCGCTTTCGCCATAGACCGCGAAGGTGATGCCCAGTTGCCGGAAGGTCGCCTCGGCCGCCTGCTGGCGGCGGCGGAGTTCGCCATCGGGGGTGTAATCCAGCCAGCGTTGCAACGCAGAAAGTTCGGGTCGCGGCGCCGCAGCGCCGGAGGCCCCCATGATTTCGTCGAACGCGGCGATTGTCCCCATCCGGTCGTTACGCTCCCCCTAGTGGCCGGGTTCCATGCTGCACCGCATGATGGGGGTGTGCAAGGGGGGCGCACTATAATTCCTCCCCTGTAAGGGGAGGTGGCGCGCGCAGCGCGTCGGAGGGGTGTCACCCTCTCGAGAGCGGGACACCCCTCCGTCAGGCCTGACGGCCTGCCACCTCCCCTGCAAGGGGAGGAATGTGAGCGAGTTACGCCCCCAGCCCCTCCAGCATCGATGGCGTCAGCACCTGGGGCAGCACCCTGGGCTCCTTCGTGCCGGGCGCGTAATAGAGGTAGAGCGGCACCCCGGCCCGGTTATGCCGCTCGATGAAACGTCCCAAAACCGGATCGCCATCGGTCCAGTCGCCGACCAGCACCGCCACCTTGTTGCGCGCAAAGGCGTCGCGCACCGACGATCGCTCGATCGCGGCGGCCTCGTTGACCTTGCAGCTCAGGCACCAGTCGGCGGTGAAATAGGCGAAGACGGGGCGGTTCTGCCTGCGCAGGTCGTCCAGCCTGGCTTCGGTGAACGCCGTGTCGGCGGTCGCCTTGGCGACGGCGGCGGCGGGCCTGACGGTGACGACGATGCCGACCGCCAGCACCAGCGCGGCGATCGCTGGCCAGCCCGCGTGGCCCTTGCCGCCATGCTGGCGCAGTCCCGTCCACCAGAAGCCCAGCGACGCGAGAAGCGCGGCCGCGAGGCCAAGTGTCATGCCGGTCACGCCCGCCTCCTGTCCCAATATCCAGGCGAGCGCGAGCGCGGTCGCGAACATCGGCACCGACAGGATATGGCGCAGACGCACCATCCACATCCCCGGCTTGGGCAAGCGCCGTCGCAGGGCGGGGATGAAGCCGATCGCGATGAACGGTAGCGCGATCCCGATCCCCAGTCCCGCGAACACCGCCAGCGCGGCGGCGGCGGGCAGGACCAGCGCGGCGCCAAGCGCTCCGGCCATGAACGGCCCCGAACAGGGCGTCGCGACGAAGGCGGCCAGCGCGCCGGTCGCGAACGACCCCATCGCGCCCGACCGCCCGGCAAAGGCGGGCGTCGGCAGCTCGAACAGCCCGGCCAGGTTGAAGGCGATGGCGGCGACCAGCAGCAGGAGCACGCCGATCACGCGCGGATCCTGCAACTGGAATGCCCAGCCCGCGCTCTGCCCACCCGCGCGCAACGCGAGCAGGATCACGCCCAGCCCCACGCAGACCAGCACGACGCCGGCGGTATAGGCCAATGCCTCGGTCCGGGCATGACGTTCATCGGCGCCGCCCTTCGCCAGGCTCAGCGCCTTGAGGCTCAGGATCGGGAAGACGCAGGGCATGATGTTGAGCAGCAGGCCGCCCAGAACCGCCCCCAGGAACGCCAGCACGACCGCGCCTGCCCCCGTGTCCGCCTCGCCCCCCGCCTGCGCGACCGCGCCTGGTTTGGCGGCGAAGGACAGGCCCTGCCCCTCGCCGATCGACAGCACGCCCGATACCGGCCCGGCGGTCGGCACGGCGGCGGCGGGCATGGCGAGGATGAGCTGGTCGCCCTTGCGGCTCAAGACCTGCGGCGCGGCATGGTCGATCACCCCGCTGCGATCGGGGAAGAAATAGGCGTCCTTGACCGCGACCGAGGCGGGGAGCGGCACCGCGATCCGCACATCCTTGCCCCTGGTCTCGATCACTCCATCCCCGCCCAGCGGCCTGGGCAGGGCGGCGCGCCAGCGATCGAATTGCGCGCGCGCGGCGGGCTCGACCGCACCGTCGCCGACGGTCAGGCGGGTCGACAGGGTCTGGCTTTCGGGCACGCAGATCGTGTCGGTGCAGACCAGATAGTCGAGCTTGACGGTGACGGGCAGCGGCGTGCCCCTGGCCAGCCCGGCCGGGACGTTCAGCTCGACGAGCAGCGCGAAGGGCCGCTCATAGACATAGTTCATCAGGCCCGCGATCTTCAGCCGCCCCGGCACCGGATAGCGAAGCTCGCTCGCGGTCACACCCTTGGGCAGCGTCCAGTGCGCCTCGGTCGGAAGCCCCGCATCGCCGCCGTTCTTCCAATAGCCGTGCCAGCCCTTGTCGGGCGTCGCCACGATGGCCAGCGTGACCGTGCCGCCCGCAGCGGGGGTGGCGCTTTCGGCGACCAGCCGCATCGGCAGATGGATCGCGCCGGGCGCGGGGGCGCTCTCGGCCATGCCGGGGCTTGCGCCCGCCAGCATGAACAGCATCGTCATCAGGATGTAAAACCAACCGCGCATCGACCGACCTTGCCCAAACCCCGTTTGGCGTTCCATAGCGCCCCCGTTCCCGCTTTGCATCAAGGTTGCCCATGAACTCCCTGACTGCCGCGCTCCTGGCCTCCGCCGCCCTGTTCGCCACGCCAGCGACCGCCCAGAACAATGCCAGTCCGGTGCCGGGCTATGCACCGCCCGCCCCCGTCGTGGCCGAGCCCGCTCTTCCGCAGCCCCCCTTTCCCACCACGCCGCCCAAGCTGATCGTGGCCATTTCGGTCGACCAGTTCTCGGCGGACCTGTTCCAGCAATATCGCAACCACTTCACCGGCGGCATGGCGCGGCTGCTGACCGGCGCGGTCTTCCCCTCGGGCTATCAGAGCCATGCCGCGACCGAGACCTGCCCCGGCCACTCGACCATCCTGACCGGCTATCGCCCCGCGCATACCGGGATCATCGCCAACAACTGGGTCGACCAGTCGGTCGGGCGTCAGGACAAGATCGTCTATTGCTCGGAGGACGAACGCGTCGCGGGGCAGGACCACAACAACTACACCGTCTCCGACATGCACCTGAAGGTGCCGACGCTTGGCGAACGGATGAAGACCGCCGATCCGCGCGTCCGCACCGTCTCCGTCGCTGGCAAGGATCGCGCCGCCGTGATGATGGGCGGGCACAAGATGGACGAGATCTGGTGGTGGGACGGCAAGACCTATGTCTCCTATGCCGGGCGCGCCGTGCCGCCGGTCGTGGCGCGGACACGCAAGGCGGTCGCCGATCTGGTCGCCGCGCCGCAAGCCCCCTTGCCGCTGCCGGGCTATTGCAAGCCGCTCGACCGGGCGATCACGGTCGGCGGCCAGACGCTGGGCACCGGCCGGTTCCAGCGCGCGGCAGGCGATCTGAAGGGCTTCCGCGTATCGCCAGCCGCCGATGCGGCCGTACTCGCGATGGCGGCGGGCTTCGTCCAGGACATGAAGCTGGGCCAGGGGCCGCAAACCGACATCCTGTCGGTGGGGCTGTCGGCGACCGACTATATCGGCCACGCGCTGGGCACCCAGGGGGCCGAGATGTGCATCCAGATGGCCGAACTGGACCGCTCGCTGGCCGGATTCTTCGACGTGCTCGATGCGACCGGGGTCGACTACGAAGTCATGCTGACCGCCGATCACGGCGCGCACGACATGACCGAGCGGCAACAGCTTCGCGCGATGCCGATGGAAAGCCATGTCGCGCCCGAGGCGAAGACCAAGGCCATGTCCGCCGCCATCGCGCAGGCACTGGGCCTGCCCGACTCGCCCCCGCTGCTGCTGAGTGCGGAGGGCGACGTCTATATCAACCGTGCGCTGCCGCCCGCGACGCGAACGCGAGTGCTGGCCGAGGCCAAGCGTCGCTACGAAGCACTGCCGCAGGTCGCCGCCGCGCTGACCCGCGACGAGATCGCGGCGACCCCGTGGCCGACGACGCCGCCCGAAACATGGACGCTGAAGGAAAAGGCGCGGTCGTCCTATGACCCGACCCGGTCGGGCGACCTGCTCATCCTGCTCAAGCCCCGCGTCACGACGATCGAGGAACCGGCACCCGGCTATGTGGAGACGCATGGGTCGCCCTGGGACTATGACCGGCGCGTGCCGATCCTGTTCTGGCGCAAGGGCATGAGCGGCTTCGAACAGCCGCTGTCGGTGGAAACGGTCGACATCGCCCCCACGCTGGCCGCGACGATCGGC
Organism: Sphingomonas sp. Leaf21; assembly: GCF_916858675.1. Taxonomy (GTDB): domain Bacteria; phylum Pseudomonadota; class Alphaproteobacteria; order Sphingomonadales; family Sphingomonadaceae; genus Sphingomonas. The sequence goes on along the minus strand of NZ_CAKASM010000003.1, from coordinate 208,565 downwards.
CTGCCAATCCCCGGCGTGGACGGGCGGTGTCTCGATCTGGATCCGGGTCCTGCCGATACGTGCAAGCGGTGACGGTCGTTGCTCCCCGGCACGGGGCGTAGCTAGGGGCGATCTACCCGGTACTGGATCGGCTTGAAGGACCCGCCATTGGACGCAGGTGCGGAACAGGCGGTCAGGCCGATCACCAGGTCCATATGCGCCACGAAGCGGATATGGTCGCCCGGCCCGCTGAGCGGCGGCAGCACCTCGAGCCTGCCCGTCGCGCCGTCGACGGGCACGTTCATGAAGCAGTTGAACGCCACCGGTATCCGGTCTGGCACGATGCCGAAGGGTTCGAGCGCCGCCGCCAGATTGCCGAAGCATCCCCGGTGACGCGGCAGGTCGGGGTAGAAATGGTCGAACGTATCGACCGAACACGGCGTCAGCAGAAAGTCGTGCATCCCGACCCTGTCCGCGACGATCTCCAGCATCACCCGCGACCGGTTGGAATAGAGGCGATGCCCCGTCGTCAGCCGGATCGTCTCGGCATAATCCAGCGTCCGGCCCGAGGATATCACCTCGTCCAGATCGTCCGCGTTGAATGCGAGCAGATCCGCGACCTGCCGCCCGCGCGGATCGATCACGGTCAGGCTGTCGCCCTTCGCCATGCGAAAGGCGTCCCCGCTGCGCGGCGGAATTTCGACGGTCTCGGCGCTCATCGCTCGGCCTCGCCCGGCGCGCCGGTATAGTGGAAGGGGCAGCGCCAGCCCTCCTCGACGATGCGACCGCTATATTGTCGCGCCTCGCTGACCTCGCCATGCCGCGCGAGCATCGGGTTGCGCGATCCGGCCAGCGCCTCGTCGCGTACCATGATCTTCTCGCGCATCGTTTCGTACTTCCCTTGTGCGCGCAGCATTTCGAACTGGTCGTGCAGGTTGAAGATCATCGCCGGACGCGGGAAACGCCGCGCCGGTCGACTCGCGCCCGGATGAAGACCGACCACGAAAAACGCCTCGCCACCGAAGGATAGCGAGAAATGCGGGTCGTCGGGATTGGCGCTGACCCTGTGGTCCCATTCCTGCCCCAGCCAGACATCCTTGTCCGAGAGCGACTGGATGCGTGCCCAGACCGCGCGTTCGAACGCCGATTCGTCGAGCCGGTCGGGTCCGGCGAACACCACCGCCAGGCTGCGGAAGAGTTGCGGTTCGGCGCGATAGCGTTCGGCGAAGCGGCGAAGACTGTCATGGATGCGCAGATCGTCCCAGGCGCTGGCGATATCGCGGGCCCCGAGGATTTCGAGCGTCCCCCGCGCCATCGCGGCTTTGGCGCCGACACACGGAAAATCCGCCGCCGCGATATGGGCACGCAGCAACGCGGCCGATTCAGGCTCGCTGGGGTCGCTGGCGGGGAAAAGACTGCTTACCGTTTCTAACATGGATGCCACAAACGTTGGGTCACCCATGGACGTTCCAGGGAAAAGATTCCGTATTCCCAATGAATTGGCAAACGTTGTTATCGGGATTGATAAGGATCAAGATCGCGACTGCGATTGGTTGGTCAGCCGGCCGCCCGCATCGCGACATGCGACAATTCCTGCCCCCCGCTACGACCGGTGCGGACCGGTCCGGGACTACCGTAATGATAGCCCTGCTGCCATAAGGCGCCGCTGACGAAGGCCAGGTCCGCCATCTCCGGCGTCTCGACACCTTCGATAATGACCGTGCCGCCCAGTTCGCGGATCAGCCCGATCAGGTGCGGCAGGCTGTGACAGGGCTGGATCGCCCGGACCGCGCGCTGCAGGAACAGCCCGTCGATCTTCACCAGTGCGGGGACGAGATCCATGAGCTGGCGGATCGACGTATAGCCCGCGCCGAAATCGTCCAGTGCGACGGTCGCGCCGATGGCGCGCACCTGCTGCGCGAACGCGATCGTCTCGCGGATATGGACGATCGGCTCGGTCTCGGTGATCTCCACCACCAGCCGCGACGCGATATCGGGGCGGATGGCGAGTTCGGCGAGGATCCCCCGCCACCAGCCGTTCAGATGCGCCGAACTGGCCGAGATATTGACCCCCAGCGTGGCGGCCGGATCGGCACGCAATTCCTCCAGGACGCGGCGAACCATCAGCCAGTCGAAGGTGGTCGCCATCCCCGTCCGCTCCAGCGCGGGGAAGATTATCGCGGGCGTCAACGCCTCGCCGTCCTGGCCGAAGCGGACCAGGCCTTCGTGATACAGCACGCGGGACGGATCGCGGAAATCGCAGACGGGTTGCCAGTGCGGGATCATCCGCCCGTCGGCCGCACAGCGAAAGGCATGGGCGACGATCTGCATGTCGCTCTTGTATATGGCGAACCAGCGCTCGCCATGATCGCGCTGGATATCGCGCGGGCCGCGATAGCGTGGGGGATCGTCGCGATACCAGGTCATCACCGCATGAAGCGCGGTCGCCGGAGTGCCGGTGGTCGACGCGATCGCGATCGGCTCGATCGTCAGGCGATAGGACAGGTCCGCCAGTCGATCCCATTCGACCGGGCCGCCGGTCCGGATGTCGCTGGTGATCCGGAACCGATGGCGCGCGCCCTGCTGTTCATAACCCAGCCCGATATGGCGCAACCGCGTCTGGATATGGCCGACCACCTGATCCGCCACGACACTGCCCCAACATGCCTCGATCAACTCGAAGTTGCTGATCTCGATTTCGAACGGCCTGCCTGGCACCGTGCCCTACCCCCCCCAAGCCGACGATATTCCCCGGCCAAAATGCGCCGGAACATCGCCAACATTAATGAGGATGACTATCGTCAATCAAACCCGCTGCAAAGATGAAAGCTTTGCCATTAACCATGAAAGATGCGGCCGAGACGATCCGGTCATTTGCGACAGTAGGCTGTGATCAGTCGAGATTGGGCCGAAGCCAACGACTTGCCTGGGGGACGTCGACACCGCGCCGCTCGGCATAGTCGGCCACCTGATCTTCGCCGATCCGCGCCACGCCAAAATATTCGGCCTGTGCGTGCCCGAAGTAGAAGCCGCTGACCGCCGCCGTCGGAAGCATGGCAAAGCTTTCGGTCAGTTCCAGCCCGACCGCCTCTTCGGCGCCCAAGAGATCGAACAGCGTGCGCTTGATGCTGTGTTCCGGGCAGGCGGGATAGCCCGGCGCGGGGCGGATGCCGCGATACTGCTCGCGGATCAGCGCCTCGTTGGTCAGTTGCTCGCCCGCCGCATAGCCCCAAAGGTCGGTGCGGACATGCGCGTGGAGGCGCTCCGCAAAGGCTTCGGCCAAGCGGTCGGCCAGCGCCTTGAGCAGGATGTCGTTATAATCGTCATGTCCTGCCCGGAACCGATCGATATGCGCGTCGATGCCATGGATGCCGACCGCGAAGCCGCCGATCCAGTCGCCCGCCGGGTCGATGAAGTCGGCCAGGCACATATTGGCGCGTCCTTCGCGCTTGGCGATCTGCTGGCGCAGGAAGGGAATGCGGGTCTCCGTGCCCTCGGCGGTCAGGATCACATCGTCGCCATCGCGGCGGCACGGCCAGAGCGCGGCGACACCGCGCGCGGTCAGCCACTTCTCGGCGACGATCGTGTCGAGCATGGCTTGCGCGTCCGCGTACAGCCCGCTGGCGCTCTCGCCCACGACCTCGTCGGTCAGGATCGCCGGGAAATTGCCCGCCAACTCCCAGGCGCGGAAGAACGGCGTCCAGTCGATATAGTCGCGCAGGTCGGACAGGTCCCAGTCCTGATAGACATGGACGCCCGGCTGCTTCGGCTCACTCGCCTTCAACGCCATATCCGCCACGAAGCCACGCGCGCGCGCCTCCTCCAGCGGCAGGAGTGCGTTGGCGCCCTTCCCCTCGCGCGCCTTGCGGACCGCTTCGTAATCGGCGGCGACCTGCGCCACATAGGGGTCGCGCTGGGTGTCGGACACGAGCGTCGTCGCCACGCCGACCGCACGGCTGGCGTCGAGGACGTGGACCACCGGGCCCGAATAGGCAGGCGCGATACGCAGCGCGGTGTGGACCTTGGACGTGGTGGCGCCACCGATCAGCAGCGGCATGGTCATGCCCGCCCGCTGCATCTCCTCGCCCACCGTCACCATCTCGTCCAGCGACGGGGTGATCAGGCCCGACAGGCCGATCATGTCGGCATCATTCTCGTTCGCCGCCGCGATGATCTTCGACCAGGGGACCATGACGCCCAGATCGACCACCTCGAAGCCGTTGCACTGAAGCACGACGCCGACGATGTTCTTGCCGATATCGTGCACGTCGCCCTTCACGGTCGCGAGCACGATCCTGCCCTTGCCCTTGGCGCCCGGTTCCTTGGCCGCCTCGATGAAGGGCAGCAGGTGCGCGACCGCCTTCTTCATGACGCGGGCGGATTTCACCACCTGCGGCAGGAACATCTTGCCCGAACCGAACAGGTCGCCGACGACGTTCATCCCGTCCATCAGCGGGCCTTCGATCACTTCGATCGGCCGGGCGAACTGCTGGCGGCATTCCTCGGTATCGTCGACGACATGCGCGTCGATGCCCTTGACCAGCGCATATTCCAGCCGCTTGGTGACGGGCAGGCTGCGCCACTCGGCGGCCTGCTTCTCGGCGACCGCATCGGTGCCGCGATAGCGCTCGGCGAGCGCGACCAGCCGCTCGCCAGCCTCGGGGTCACGGTTGAGGACGACATCCTCGCACGCCTGGCGCAGTTCGGGGTCGATCGTGTCGTACACGTCGAGCTGCCCCGCATTGACGATCGCCATGTCCATGCCAGCCGGGATGGCGTGGTACAGGAACACCGAGTGCATCGCGCGGCGCACCGGCTCGTTGCCACGGAAGCTGAACGACAGGTTCGACAGGCCGCCCGAGATATGGACGTGCGGGCAGCGCGCCTTGATTGCGCGGCACGCCTCGATGAAGTCGACGCCGTAATTGTTATGCTCTTCGATACCGGTCGCGACCGCGAAGACATTGGGGTCGAAGATGATATCCTCGGGCGGGAAGCCGATCCCCATCAGCAGGTCGTAGGCGCGCGCGCAAATCTCGACCTTGCGCTCCTTGGTGTCGGCCTGCCCGACCTCGTCGAAGGCCATGACCACCACCGCCGCGCCATACGCCATGCAGCGGCGGGCATAGTACAGGAACGACTCCTCGCCTTCCTTCATGCTGATCGAATTGACGATCGGCTTGCCGCTGACGCACTTCAGCCCCGCCTCGATCACGCTCCACTTCGAGCTGTCGATCATGATCGGCACGCGCGCGATATCGGGCTCGGCGGCGATCAGCTTGAGGAAGGTGGTCATGGCGTATTCGGCGTCGAGCAGCCCTTCGTCCATGTTGACGTCGACCACCTGCGCGCCATTCTCGACCTGGCTGCGCGCCACCTCCACCGCGCGGGTGTAATCGCCCGCCAGGATCATCTTCTTGAACGCCGCCGAGCCGGTGACGTTGGTCCGCTCGCCGACATTGACGAAATTGGTGGAGGATGCGGTCTGGGTCATGGGTTCTTCTTCAAATCCTCCCCGCTCGCGGGGAGGGGGACCAGCGAAGCTGGTGGAGGGGGGTCTCCGCAAATCATGTCGCTGGTGGATACCCCCCTCCACCGGCCTCCGGCTGGTCCCCCTCCCCGTTCCGGGGAGGAGTGTTCAGGCCGCCATGGTGAACGGCTCCAGCCCGGCGAGGCGGGTGACGACCGGCGGGGTCGGGATCGCGCGAGGGCTCATGCCGCGCACCTTGTCCGCGATCGCCTTGATATGTGCCGGGGTCGAGCCGCAGCAGCCGCCCAGCACATTGACCTGCCCCTCGACCGCCCATTCACCGACCAGACCGGCGGTGGTGACGGGCGCCTCGTCATAGGCCCCCAGCTCGTTGGGCAGCCCGGCATTGGGATAGATCATGATGAGCGTGTCGCAGATTTCGGAGAGCGTCTTCACATGCGGACGCAGCTGCTCCGCCCCGAACGAGCAGTTCAGCCCGATGGTCAGCGGCCTGGCATGGCGAACCGCGTGCCAGAAGGCCTCGACCGTATGGCCCGACAGGTTGCGCCCCGACAGGTCGGTCAGCGTCATCGACAGCATGATCGGGATTTCGCGGCCCAGCGCCTCGCCCGCCTCGATCGTTGCCATGATCCCCGCCTTGGCGTTGAGCGTATCGAACACCGTCTCGATCAGGATGAAGTCCGCGCCGCCCTCGACCAGCGCGTCGATCTGTTCGCGGTACACGTCCTTGAGGAAATCGAAGTCGATTTCGCGGTAACCCGGATCGTTGACGTCCGGGCTGAGCGACAGCGTCTTGTTGGTCGGCCCGATCGCGCCCGCGACGAAGCGGGGGCGCCCATCCTTCGCCTGATATTCGTCGGCGAGGCGACGGGCGAGCCTGGCGCTCTCGACATTGATCTCGCGCACCAGATGCTCGGCGCCGTAATCGGCCTGGCTGATCCGGTTGGCGGAGAAGGTGTTGGTCTCGGCAATGTCCGCCCCGGCCTCGAAATAGGCGCGGTGGATGGATTCGGGCACCTCCGGCTTGGTCAGCGCCAGTATGTCGTTATTGCCCTTCTGGTCATGGGTCAGGCCCAGCGTTCCCGCATAGGCCGCCTCGTCCAGCTTCCAGTTCTGGATCTCGGTGCCGAACGCGCCGTCGGTGATCAGGATGCGCTTGGCGGCTTCGGCCAGGAAGGTGTCGCGGGTCGTCATCGTCTTGCTCCTGCTCTGGCGAGCGGTTGTTCTTTTCGGGGTGGAGAGCCTCAGACGATTTGCCTGCGGCCCTGCCCTCCCCCATCCCCTCCCGCTTGCGGGAGGGGCGTGCCCAGGTCGACGGTCGACCCTCAATTCTCTTCTCCCCTCCCGCAGGCGGGAGGGGTCGGGGGAGGGCAAGCCGCAAGCGAAACCCTATGTCTTATCGCCCCTACCCCCGAAGCATTACCATCACGCCGCCGCGACCGCCTCCGCCGTCTTCCCCCGCACGCCCAGCAAATGGCTGATCGCGTAGGCCAGTTCGGCGCGGTTGAGCGTGTAGAAGTGAAACCCCTTCACTCCGCCCGCATACAACCGACGACACATCTCGGCCGCAATCGTCGCGGCGACCAACTGGCGCGCGCCGGGATGGTCGTCCAGCCCCTCGAACAGCCGGTCCATCCAGTCGGGGATGCGCGCGCCGCACATCGCGGCGAACTTGCGTGTCTGCGCCACGTTCGACACCGGCAGGATGCCCGGCACGATCTCCGCCGTGATCCCCGCCGCCGCCGCCGCGTCCCGGAAACGGAAATAGGCCTCGGGCGAGAAGAAGAATTGCGTGATCGCCCGGGTCGCGCCCGCGTCGATCTTGCGCTTCAGATTGTCGATGTCCGCCGCCTGGTCGACCGAGTCCGGGTGGCATTCGGGATAGGCCGCCACCGAAATCTCGAACGGGTGCAACTTCTTGAGGCCCGCGACCAGATCGGCGGCATTCTCGTAACCGCCCGGATGGCTGACGAAGCGCGCACCCTCGGCGGGGGGATCGCCGCGCAGCGCGACGATGTGCCGCACGCCCGCCGCCCAATATTCGTGCGCGACCTGGTCGATCTCCTCGCGGGTCGCCTCGACGCAGGTGAGGTGCGCGGCGGCGTCCATCGTCGTCTCGCGCTGGATGCGCGCGACGGTCGCATGGGTCCGCTCGCGGGTCGAGCCGCCAGCGCCATAGGTCACCGAGACGAAGCGCGGATCGAGCGGCTCCAGCGTGCGGATCGCATCCCAGAGCTGCGCGTCCATCTTCTCCGTCTTGGGCGGGAAGAATTCGAAGCTGACCGCGATATCGCCGCCGACATCGGCGAACAGCGGTTCCTCATGCGCCAGCGCGGCCTCTGCTCGCGTCAGGATCGTGTTCGTCATGCCGCCTTCACCCTATTCGTCTCGACGGGCCGAAGCCCCTTTTTCACACCCAGCCAGAGTTTGACGGTCAGTTCGCCACCTTCCAGCGTCTCGGTCTGCGCCAGCGTCAGCCCGGCGGGGCCGAACCAGCCCGCAATCTGTTCGTCGGCAAAGCCCAGACGGCTATGCGCCGCGCGCTGCCGCAATTCCTCGCGATCATGCGGAGCGAAGTCGGCGATCAGCAGCCGTCCGCCCGCATTCAACACCCGCGCCGCCTCGGCGATCGCCGCGCCGGGCTGTTGCGCGAAGTGGAGGACGTGGTGGAGGATCGCGATATCCGCCGCGCCATCGCTCATCGGCAGCGCGTAGAGATCGGCCTGACGCAATTCGGTATTGGCCCGGCCATACAGCTTCGCGCGGGCAAGCCGCAGCATCTCCGACGACCGGTCGATCCCCAGGGCGGCGTCGGCACGATTGCCGAACAGCTCGAGCATCCGCCCGGTGCCGGTGCCGATATCGATCAGCGTGCCGAGGTCGCCCTCGCCGATCAGGCCCGCCATCGCCTCCTCGATCTCGCTGTCGGCGACGTGGAGCGAGCGGATCGCATCCCACTCGCCCGCGTGATCCTCGAACCAGGCGGCCGCGCTCGCGGCGCGGTCGGCGCGCACCGCCGCCAGCCGCGCGACATCCGCGACCATCCAGGGGTCGGGAGAGTCCGCCGTCCAGCGATCCAGCGCCGCCATCATCGGATCCACCGCCTCGCGGTCGCCAAGCGCGACGAAGACCCAGCTTCCCTCCTTGCGCCGTTCGGCCAGTTCGGCATCGACCAGGATCTTCACATGACGGCTGACCCGTGGCTGGCTCTGTCCCAGCACCTGCGCCAGCTCCCCCACAGACAGCTCCATCGAACGCAGCAAGGCGAGGATGCGCAGTCGCGTCGGATCGCTGAGGGCGCGAAAGATTTCGAGCGCGTTGGCCATGGATCACGATATAAAGATATCTTTATATGCGGTCAACGACAGGAACTCATTTCCTAAGTCACGGACCCGAAACGGTCTCTCTGCGTTGGCACGCCGATCAATAGTGAAAACGGGAGTGTATGCCATGAAGAAGGCCATGATCCTCGCCATGACCGGCGCCGCCGCCATCTCGCTCGCCGCGTGCAGCCAGAACAGCCGCGAACAGACGCAGCAGGCGGCCGACGCGATCGGTTCGGACGTCAAGGCGACGACCCAGAACGCATCGGACGATGTCGAAGCCGCGACCTCCAAGGCCCTGAACTCGGCCGAGAACACCATGGACCGCGCTGGCGACAAGCTCGATCGTGCGGGCGACCGCGCTGCTGCCAAGGCCGACCAGGCAGGCGACAATATCGATCGCGGCCTCGACCGCGCGGGCGACAAGATCGAACGCGGCACCGATAATGCACGCCAGGCGACCGGTAACGCCCTGGTCCGCGCCGGTGAGGATGTGAAGCGCTAAGCGCCTACCCCTGATAGTAAGGGCGGGTCGGCGATGGAAACATCGTCGGCCCGTTTCTTTTTCGCTTCCGGGCTTCGCCGTGGAGGCGCGTGGTGAGGGTTTCCACGCTCTACCCCGCTCAATCGAACCGCACCTTGCCTCGCCCCGCCTTGACCTGGGCCCGCCCCTTCTTGGCGTCGACCCGGCGCGTCTGCGAGGCGCGCGTCGGTTTGGTCGGACGGCGCTTCTTGGGCACGATCGTCGCCTCACGGATCAGGTCGATCAGCCGCTCGCGGACCTCGCGCCGGTTCATTTCCTGCGAACGGCTGGCATCGGCGCGCAGCGTCAGCACGCCGTCCTTGCTCAGACGCTGTCCCGCGAGCACCGCCAGCCGCGCCTTCACCATCTCGGGCAGGCTGGGCGAGCCGCCCACGTCGAAGCGAAGCAGCACCGCGCTGTCGGTGGTGTTCACATGCTGGCCGCCCGGACCCGAGGCACGGGTGAAGCTCTCGGCGATCTCGCGCTCGTCGATCGCGATGGCGCGGGTGACGGGGATCAGCGCCATCGCCCGCCCCCCTAGTCCCGGAACGCGCCGAAGCGTTCGGGCACCGGGGCCTCCGCCGTGATCGGGTCCTTGTCGGCGCCGCGCGGCACGGTCAGGCTGGCGGCGTGGAGCAACATGCCCCCCGCCTCGCCCGCGCCATAGACGGGATCGCCGACCACCGGCGCGCCCAGACCGGTCGCCGCATGGACGCGGATCTGATGCGTGCGCCCGGTTTCCGGACGGAACTCGACCAATGTGCGCCCGCCCTCGTGACGCAGCGCGCGCCAGGCGGTCCGTGCCGCCTTGCCCGACGGATCGGCGACCATCCGCCAGCCTTCCTCGCGACTCGAAACCTTGGCGAGCGGCAGGTCGATCATCCCCTCGCCCTCGACAAGGCCGCCCAGCACCGCAAGGTAGCGCTTCTCGACCAGCCCGCCCTCGAATGCCTGCTGGAAGCGCGCATGGGCCTTGGGGTTGCGCGACAGCAACAGGCAGCCGCTGGTATCGCGATCCAGCCGGTGTACCGCATGCGGCCAGCGCTTGAACCCGAACTTGAGCGATTCCAGATGGTTTTCGAGGCTGATCGACCCGTTGCGGGGCCGATCGACGGGAAGGCCCGCCGGTTTGTCGATCACCAGCGCCTCGCCGTCGATGAATAGAACGCGATCTCCGTGCATCGCGCTCCCTTGCCACCGCGCGCGCCGACATGCCAGAGCCACGCGCGACATGCCGACCGCTCTCGCCGTTTTCCTCCGCCTCCTCGCGCTGCTGACGATCGCCTCGATGCCCATCGTCGCGCAGGCGCAGGGCTGTGACGGCCCGCTGCCGCCACCGGGCCCCGATGGCCGGGTCGCGGGCCATTTCCCCTATGGCGACGCGTCGCCCGCCGACATCGTGCCGGCGCCGCCCGGCTTCGGGCTCAAGCCCTATTGCCGCCTGCACCGCGCGATGATCCCCGATCTGCAGCGGCTGCTCGACGCGGCGCGGGCCGATCCATCGGTCGGCGGCACGCTCCACGGCCTGTCCTGCCATCGCGAGGTCGCACGTCAACGCAACGTCTTCTGCCGCGACCGCAGCGTCTCCGCCGCCGAACGCGCCATCTCGGTCGCGCCGCCGGGGCATAGCGAGCACGCGACCGGTTACGCGATCGACTTCGCGGTACGCCCGGCACGGGGGTGCCCGGATGCCGAGGCCTGCATGGCCGCCTCGCCCGCCGCACGCTGGCTGATCGCCAATGCTTCGCGATTCGGGTTCGAGATGAGCTTTCCGGCGGGCAATCAGCAGAGGGTGAAGTGGGAACCCTGGCACTGGCGCTGGGTCGGCACCAGCCCGGCCGAGCCGGGCGCGGCGCAGGCCCGCGCGATCTTCGCGAGGGCGCGGGCGCAGTTTCCCGCGAATCCGGGCGTGCGCGATTTGCTGAAGGTCCGGGTGACGGGCCAGCCGCCGGTTCCGGTGGTGACGCCGGTGGTGGCTCCGCCTGCGCCGGTGAAGAGGGGTCGGCGGCGTTAGGGCTTCCCCTGGCCTTCGACGTTTACCCAAAAGGAAAGCGGGGGCGCCCATCGGCACCCCCGTCTCCGATCACCCGAACAGCTTGGCAGCCGTCTCGGCGATACGCTTGCCCTGGTAGCGGGCGCCGTCCAGATCGACCTGGCTCGGCTGGCGGCTGCCGTCGCCATCGGCCAGGGTCGAGGCGCCATAAGGCGTGCCGCCATGGACTTCCTTGACACCCATCTGACCCTGGAAGCCGTAGTCGAGCCCGACGATGGTCATGCCGTGGTGGATCAGGTTGGTCAGAACCGAGAACAGCGTCGTCTCCTGCCCGCCATGCTGGCTGGCGGTCGAGGTGAAGGCACCGCCGACCTTGCCGACCAGACCGCCCTTCATCCAGACGCCGCCCGTCGTGTCCCAGAAGGCCGCCATCTGGCTCGCCATCCGGCCATAGCGGGTGGGCGTGCCGACGATGATCGCGTCATAGTTGGTCAGCGCGTCGGGGCCTTCGATCTCCGGATGCGCGGTGTCGGTCTTGAAGTGCGCGGCGGCGACCACCTCGGGCGGGGCGGTTTCGGCGACGCGGCGGATATCCACCTCGGCACCCCCGGCGCGCGCACCCTCGGCGATCGCGTCGGCCATCTTCTCGATGTGACCGTAGGACGAATAATAAAGGACCAGAACCTTGGCCATGTGAGATACTCCCTTCAAGAAACGATGGTTATTCCGAATCGACCAGAACGATCTCGGCATCCTCGATCGCGGTGATCGTCAACGTCCGCCCGCCGGACAGCGCCGCACCGTCGCGTGCCGCGAACGGCACACCGTCGATTTCGATCCGTCCGGTGGCGGGGACGAGATAGGCGTGACGCCCCTCGCCCACCCGATGCTCGACGCTTTCCCCGGCGCGCAAGGTCGCGCCCAGCACGCGGGCATCGGCACGGATGCGCAAGGTGTCGCCATCCTCCTCGAACCCGCTGGCCAGCGTGACGAACCTGCCCGACCGCTCGCCCTTGGGAAACGGCTTGGCGCCCCAGCTCGGCTGGCCGCCCCGGCTGCGCGGCTCTATCCAGATCTGGAACAGCGTCGTCGGCTCGGCCTCGAGATTGTATTCGGCGTGGCGGACACCGGACCCGGCGCTCATCACCTGAACGTCGCCCGCCGCGGTGCGACCGACATTGCCCATCGAGTCCTGGTGCGTGATCGCGCCGGTGCGGACATAGGTGATGATCTCCATGTCGGCATGGGGATGCGGCGGAAAGCCCGCATTGGGGGCGATGATATCGTCGTTCCAGACGCGGATCGCGCCCCAGCCCATGCGGGCGGGATCATGATAGTTGGCGAAGGAAAAATGATGCCGCGCGTCCAGCCAGCCATGGTTGGCATGGCCGAGACTTTCGAAGCTGCGACGCTCGATGCCCTGATCGATAGTGGTGGCGTTCACGGAATTTCTCCCTTGGTTGCGACCAAGATAGGCATCGGCACGGTTGCGTAAACGGAAACGCTGGAAACCGATCGTTTCCGTGTGCATTGTAGCGCGAAGCCGGTCCGTTTCGGTCCGCGCGAGGGGGCGAACTGGGTGTCGATGCGTCTGCCGGATCTGGAGGCCTGGGCGATCTTCGCCGCCGTCGTCGAGCACCGATCGTTCAGCGGCGCCGCCGACGCGATCGGCCTGTCCAAGGCGACCGTGTCCAAGGCGATCACCCGTCTGGAGGCGCAACTCAGCCAGTCGCTGTTCCACCGCACCTCGCGCCGCCTGGCGCTGACCGAGGCGGGCAAACCGCTGGCCGACCACGCCGCGCGCATCCTGGCCGAGGCGCGCGCCGCCGAGGAGGCCGCGCGCGACGCCGCCAGCGCCCCCGCCGGACGGATCCGCCTCGCCGCGCCCATGTCGTTCGGGGTGACGAACATCGCGCCGCTGATCGCCGAGTTCCTGACGGCGCATCCGGGGATCGAGATCGAGCTCAGCCTGTCCGACGCGCGGGTCGATATCGTCGCGGAGGGCTATGACATCGCGCTGCGCATCGCGGACCTGCCCGACAGCTCGCTGCGTGCGCGACGGCTGTGCGGGATATCGACCCATGTGATCGCCTCGCCCGGCTATCTGGCGGCGCATGGCACGCCGAGGCACCCGAACGAACTGGGCGAGCATCGGCTGCTCAGCTATTCGAACATCACCGGCCCCTGGCGCTTTCGCCATCCCGACGGCGCGGAAGTCTCCGTCCGCCCGCAGGGGCCGCTGACCGCCAATAGCGGCGACGCGCTGGTCCCCGCCGTGCTGGCGGGGCTGGGCATCGCGCGGCTGCCGGGCTTCATCATCGGACCGCACCTGGCCTCGGGCGGGGCGGTCGCGATCCTCGAAGACTGGACCCCGCCGCTGATCGGGCTTCACCTGCTCACCCCGCCCAGCCCGTTGCGACCGGCGCGAGTCGAGGCGCTGATCGCCTGGCTGGCCGACCGGGTCCGCGACCCCTGCACGATCGCCCGCGTGGCGGAGCCGGTACGATGAACCGCCTCCGCCCCGACCGGAGCGATACCCGCTTCATCCGGCGGATCATCGTCACGCTGCTGATCCTGGCGCTGACCGCCGCGCTGTTGCGCGCAGGCGATCTGCTGATCCTCGCCTTCGGCTCCATATTGGGTGCGATCGTCATCCATGCGATCGCCGACCTCTATGCCGACCATCTGCCGCTCGGGCCAAAGCGGTCGCTGACCCTGTCGATCGTCACCATATTGGGGGTGCTGGGCTTCCTGGCCTGGCTGTTCGGCGTCGCCTTTCGCCAGCAGCTCAACACGCTCGTCACCCAATTGCCCGATCTCATCGACCAGCTCGCCGCCTGGGCGTCGCAGTCGCCGGTCGGGGCCAAGGTCGTCGACGCGGTTCGCGCCGCCTATGCGGGCAGCCGGGTGGCGCAGGATATCGGCGGCATCGTGTCGGGCGCGGGCGAATTCGTGCTCAACTGCCTTCTCCTGCTGGTCGGCGCGTTGTTCTTCGCCGCCGATCCCAAGGTCTATGAACGCGGCTTCCTGCTGCTCATCCCCCGCTCGATGCGCCCCGCGATGGAGGACGCGCTATTCGACACGGGTTCCACGCTGCGGCTTTGGCTGCGCGCGCAACTCATCCAGATGACGACGATGGGGGTCCTCGTCGGCGTCGGACTCGCGATCGCCGGGGTGCCGTCGGCAGCGGCGCTCGGGCTGCTGACCGGGCTCAGCGAGTTCGTCCCCTATGTCGGGCCGATCGCCGCGATGCTGCCCGCGCTCGGGCTGGCGGCGCAGGCCGGGAACGGCGCGATCGTCGGCACCCTCGTCACCTTCGCGGTCGTCCGCCTGATCCAGACCAACGCGATCACGCCCTTCGTCACCAGCCGGGTGGTTTCGATCCCCCCCGCCGTCACGCTGTTCGCGATCATCGGGATCGGGACGATCTTCGGGCTGTTCGGCCTGTTCTTCTCCGCCGCGCTGCTGATCGTCGTGTTCACGCTGGTCCGCAGCCTGTATCTGCGCGAGGTGCTGGGCGAAGATATTCCGCCCGTCGCGCATCAGACCTTGCTCGATCCCGCCGCCCGCGTGAAACAAGAGAATAATAATCCGGGTTAGGAACGAATTAACCTTTTGCGTTCACCTCATCGTTGGTTAATGATTAAGGTATCGGGTCGCCCGGGGACATTGGTGGCGGCCAATCGCGAATGGGGATAGTCGATGCGCGTATTGCTGATCGAGGACGAACCGACGACCGCCAAGGCGATCGAATTGATGCTCGGAAGCGAGGGTTTCAACGTCTACACCACCGATCTGGGCGAAGAGGGCCTCGATCTGGGCAAGCTGTACGACTACGACATCATCCTGCTCGACCTGAACCTGCCCGACATGCACGGCTATGACGTGCTGAAGCGTCTGCGCGTCGCACGGGTGTCGACCCCGGTGCTGATCCTGTCGGGCATCAACGAGATGGACTCGAAGGTTCGCAGCTTCGGCTTCGGCGCCGACGACTATGTGACCAAGCCCTTCCACCGCGAGGAGCTGATCGCGCGTATCCACGCCGTCGTCCGGCGTTCCAAGGGTCATTCGCAGTCGATCATCCGCACCGGCAAGCTGGCGGTCAATCTCGACGCCAAGACGGTCGAGGTCGACAATGCCCGCGTCCACCTGACCGGCAAGGAATATGCGATGCTGGAGCTGCTCTCGCTCCGCAAGGGCACGACGCTGACCAAGGAGATGTTCCTGAACCATCTCTATGGCGGAATGGACGAGCCCGAACTCAAGATCATCGACGTCTTCATCTGCAAGCTGCGCAAGAAGCTGAGCATGGCGTGCGAGGGCGAGAATTATATCGAGACGGTCTGGGGCCGCGGCTATGTGCTGCGCGAGCCCGACGAGGCGGAGGCGGAACAGGCCGTCGCCTGATCCCGTCTTTCGGTTATGGAAAGGCCGGTTCGCGGGCGCGCGGACCGGCCTTTATCGTTGGGGTGTCGCCCTTCGACTTCGCCCCCCGGCCTATTTCCGCTCCCAGACCTTCTGCCCGCCGATCCAGGTTTCTTCCACCTGCGTCCCGCGCAACTCGCTCGGGTTGATGTCCAGCGGATTGCGGTCGACGATGACGAAGTCGGCCTGCTGCCCCTGCCCCAGCCGTCCGAACAGATCCTCGGCGAACCCGGCATAGGCGCCGTCCATGGTGAAGGCGCGCCATGCCGCCTCGCGCCCGATGATCTCCTGCGGCTGCCACCCGCCATAGGGCTGGCCGTCCGGGCCCTGGCGCGTGATCGCCGCCGCCCAGCCCGCGAAGGGATCGGGGCTCTCGACCGGATAGTCCGAACCGAAGACCAGGGTCGCGCCGTTCTTGAGCATCGTGTTCCACGCATAGGCGCCCGCCAGCCTGGCCGGGCCGAGCCGCGCCTCCGCCATCTGGCGATCGCTGGTTTCGTGCGTCGGCTGCATCGACGCGATGATGCCGTGCTTGCCGAAGCGGGGCAGGTCGACCGGATCGACGATCTGCGCATGTTCGATCCGCCAGCGCCGGTCGCCCTTATAGGTTTCGGCCAGTTCGTCGATCGCGTCGAGAACCTGCGCATTGGTGCGGTCGCCGATCGCGTGGACCGCGACCTGGTATTTGTCCATCGCCGCGCGGCTCATCAGGTTGCGGATGACGTCGTCGGTCATGAAGCCCAGGCCGCTTTGCCCCGGCGCATCGGCATAGGGCTGCTTCAGCCAGGCGCCGCGCGAGCCCAGCGCGCCGTCACCGTACAGCTTCACCCCGACAAGCCGGAGCTTGTTATTGTACAGCCACGGCGTCGGGCCGGTGCCGCCGATCCGGATCGTATCCTCGACCCCGCCGCCATAGCTCATGATGCGGACGCGCAGATTGCCGGCGTCGCCCATCCGGCGATAGGTCATCCACTCGTCCAGCGTCGTGCCCATATCGGCGGTCGCGGTGATGCCGTGGCTCAGCAACTCGTTCTGCGCCTTGAGGAAGGCGGTGTTGCGATCCTTGGCTAGCGGCTGCGGCATCGCCTTCTGGATCAGCGCCATCGCGGCATCGACGAACACGCCGGAGGGCTGTCCGCCGACCTTCTCGATCCGGCCACCGGCGGGGGCGACGGTCTTGGCGGTGATCCCCGCCACCCTCATCGCCGCGCTGTTCGCCCAGAGCGCATGGCCGTCCGCGCGCTCCAGCACCACCGGCCGATCGGACGCGACCGCGTCGAGGTCGGCGGCGGTCGGGAAGCGACCGAGGCCCCAGCTTTCCTGGTTCCAGCCGCCACCCAAAATGACCTTGCGATCCGGATTGGCCGCGACATAGGCCGCGATCCGGCTGCGCGCTTCGTCGAGCGACTTGGTGGTCGACAGGTCCAGCTCGATCAGCCGGAAGCCCAGGCCCATCACATGCCCGTGCGAATCGACGAAGCCGGGCAGCATCACCCGCCCCTTCATGTCCGCGCGCCAGTCGAGCTTCTCGGGGCGCTTGTCCTTCGCGCCCAGCAGCCGGACGACCTTTCCGTCGGGGGTCAGCAGCAGCCCCGTGAAGCGGACGACCTTGCCGTCCTTGTCGAGCGTCAGCCCCGTGACATTGTCGACCAGCGCGTCGGCCAGCGCCGCGACGGGGGTCAGCACGGTCGCCAGCACGGCGGCAAGGATGGTCCGGAGCGGACGACGAAGACGAGCCTGATTTGCCATAGGCGTCCGTTCCTAATCGCTGAATGGTCCGGTTGGAAGGTCGCCTCGGACAGGGAAGCGACGATCGATGCGGATCGTTGACTTGTCCCCTATCGAGGGAGACATCATGTCCAACGCTTGGAAAGGGGAATGACCGGCATGGCGTGGCACCACCGGATGGCCGGAAAGCTCCTTCGCCGCGTCTGGCGCATCACCCGCCCGCGCACGCTCGGCGTCCGGGCGATCCTGCTCGACCCCGATGATCGGATCGCGCTGGTCCGCCACACCTATACCGACCACTGGTATCTGCCGGGCGGCGGAGTGAAGAAGGGGGAAAGCACGCTTGCGGCGATCCGGCGCGAATTGCGCGAGGAGGTGGCGATCGACGACGCCCGGTTCGCGGCACTGCTCGGCGTCTATCACGCGACCGGAGAGGGAAAGGACGACCATGTCGTCATCTATGTCGCGCGGACCGTGACGCGTCGGGGCGATGCGCTGGAGGCCGCCGACACGGTCGAGATCGCGCAGGCGAGGTGGTTCGCGCTCGACGCGCTGCCGGACGATCTGTCGCCCGCGACGAAGCGGCGGATCGCGGAATATCGCGGCGGGGGAATGACCGCCGAACGCTGGTAGGCCGCCCCGTCAGGACCGCCGCACCACCTCGCGAATGACGAAGTGCGAGGCCAGCCGCGTCACCCCCGGCAGTCGCGCCAGCGTCTCGCGGTGGATCCGTTCATAGCTGTCGTCGCGGCGAACCTCGACCTGGATCATGTAATCCGCCTCGCCGCTCATCAGGAAGCATTCGACGATCTCCGGGCAACGCAGTATCTCGCGCTCGAACGCCGCCATCGTGTCCTGCCGTTGATCCTTGAGCGTCACATTGACCATCACCGTGGAGGGCCGCCCCCGCGCCTCGCTGCTCAGGATCGCGCGATAGCCGGTGATGACCCCCGCCTCACGCAACTGCGCGACGCGGCGATGCGCGGCGCTGGCGGACAGGCCGACCTTCTCACCCAGCGCGGCGCTGGTCAGGTCGGAATCGCGGGCCAGCTGGGCCAGGATGCGGCGGTCGATCGCGTCGGACATTCCATCCCGCTATCACGGGCCATCGCGCAAGGAAATCCTGTCGTAGCGCTACCGGCGGGACGGCTTTGCACACCTCTCCCGCCCGATCGGCGCTACTATCGCGGTAACATCTAACGGAGAGTCGATCATGCGCGTCGGTGTGCCCAAGGAAATCAAGAACCACGAATATCGCGTCGGCCTGACCCCGCCGTCGGTCGCCGAGCTGGTCGCCGCAGGGCATGAGGTCATCGTCGAGACCAAGGCCGGCAGCGGCATCGATTTCGAGGATCAGGACTATGTCGACGCGGGCGCGCGCATCGTCGCCACCGCCGCCGAGGTGTTCGACCAGGCCGAGATGATCGTGAAGGTCAAGGAGCCGCAGGCGAGCGAAGTCGCGATGCTGCGCCCGCATCACCTGCTCTTCACCTATCTCCACCTCGCCGCCGACAAGCCGCAGGCCGAAGGGCTGATGAAGTCGGGTGCGACCTGCATCGCCTATGAGACGGTCACCAGCCCCCGCGGCGGCGTGCCGCTGCTCAAGCCGATGTCGGAAGTCGCTGGCCGCATGGCGGTGCAGGTCGGCGCGCATTATCTCGAAAAGCAGCAGGGCGGCCGTGGCATCCTGCTCGGCGGCGTGCCCGGCGTGGCACCGGCCAAGGTCGCGATTCTCGGCGGCGGCGTTTCCGGCGTGAACGCGGCGCAGATGGCGGTCGGCCTGCGCGCCGATGTCACCATCTACGACATCAACAACGACCGTCTGGCCGAGCTGGACATGTTCTTTTCCAGCCAGATCAAGACCGCCTATGCGTCGAAGGCGGCGATCGCGGCGGCGGTGAAGAACGCGCACCTCGTCATCGGCGCGGTGCTGGTCCCCGGCGCCGCCGCACCGAAGCTGGTCACCCGCGACATGCTGAAGACGATGAAGCGCGGCTCGGTGATGGTCGACATCGCCATCGACCAGGGCGGCTGTTTCGAGACCAGCCACGCCACCACCCACCAGGACCCGGTGTTCGAGGTCGACGGCGTGATCCATTACTGCGTCGCCAACATGCCCGGCGCGGTCGCACGCACCTCGACCTTCGCGCTGAACAACGCGACCCTGCCCTTCGCGGTGAAGCTGGCGAACATGGGCGCCGAGGCCGCGATGAAGGCGGACGCGCACCTGGCGAACGGCCTGAACGTCTCGGGTGGCAAGATCCGCCACGCGGCGGTCGCCGAAGCGCTCGACCTGCCGTTCGAGGCCTGGGCGGGCTGAACGCACGCCGCCGTTCGCGCCGAGCGGGGTCGAGGGGCCTGCCCCGGGGGTTCGCCACACAGGCGGCCCCCCTGGCCTTCGATGCCGCTCAGCCCGCACGGAGCGCAAGAGCAGGCAGCGCGCGAACCAAAGAAACAAATACAGAACACGGGAGTTGGTCCCGCGAAAGGAATTCGCGATGACCGACAATCCCAAGACCGAACCCTTCTCCAACGCCGAGAAGGACCCCGACGACTGGACCACCGGTGACGAACCGATGACCGGCGCGCAGGCGAGCTATCTCAAGACCCTATCGGAAGAAGCGGGCGAAGGGTTCGACGATACGCTGAGCAAGGCCGACGCCTCCAAGCGGATCGATGCGCTCCAGGCCAAGACCGGACGCGGTCAGTAACCGCCTATTGGCCCATCATCCGCATCGCCTGATCGAGCAGCATCACCCGCTGCTCGATCGCCGGGCGGTACGGCGCGTCGGCGGGGGTGCGTTGCAGGGCGCGACGCCACAACAGGCTGGCCTTGGCGAAATCCCCCGCGCGCATCCAGGCCAGCCCCTCGAAGAAGAAGGGCACCGGGTCGTTCGCGCCCAGCGTGCGCGCGCGGCGAAAGGCGAATTGGGCGGCGGGGGACATCTGGTTGCGGTCATGCGCGAACAGGACGTTGCCCAGCTCGGTCCAATAGGGGACGCTGCGCGGATTCGCCCCGACCGCGCCGAGCATGATCTTCACCGCCGTGCGATTGTCGCCCGACCTCGCCAGCGCGTCCGCGGCGGTGAACATCGCCGCCTCGCCGCCATAACGGCCCATCAATTGCCCGCGCAGCTCGATCAGCGGCTCATTGTCCAGCAGCCGGTCGGCGGCACGCGCGGGCACGGCGGCGGGAAGCGTCGGCCGCCCCTGCCACGCATAGCCGACGCCACCCAGCGCCAGCGCGGCACCGAGCATCGTCCATAACGGCCTGGGGAAATGCAGCCGCAGCGCCAGCCCGATCGATGCCGCCGCCAGCCCGAGAAGGATCAACCACCCCATCAGCGCGCCTTCCGGAAACTGGACCGCGCGATCCAGGCGCCGACGCCCAGCAACAGGATCGGCGTCGCCCAGAGCAGCGCGGTCGCCCCCGACAGCGGCGGGTCGTAGCTGACATAATCGCCGTAACGCTCGATCAGCCAGCGTCGGATGGCCTCGGGCGTCTCACCGCGCGCGATCCGCTGGCGGACCAGCGCGCGCATGTCGGCGGCCATGTCCGCATCGCTGTCCGCGATCGACTGCCCCTGGCACACCACGCATCGCAACTCGCCCATCAGCGCGCGCGCCCGCGCCTCGGCATGCGGGTCGGCGAGCTGGGTGTTGCCGTAATCGGGCGCGGCGGTTCCCGCCGCCAGCGCCAGGGCGAGGAACAGGCTCATTGCGCGGCGCTCACGTCGCGGACGATCTGATCGACCTGATCGCCACGGATATCGCCGATATATTGCCGCACGATCCGGCCACGTCCGTCGATCAGGAAGGTTTCGGGCACGCCCGACGATCCCAGCGACATCTGCACCCGACTGCGCGCGTCATCGCCGATCGCGGCATAGGGGTCGCCGTTGCGACGCAGGAAGTCGGCGATGGCAGGCCCCTTGTCATGGATCGCGATCGCGTCGATCTCCACCCCCCTGGCCTTCAGCGCCATCAACTGCGGCGCCTCGGCGATGCAGGGGATGCACCAGCTTGCAAAGACGTTGAGCAGGCGCGGACGCCCCTTGCCGAAATCACCGCTCGCCAGTCCCGGCTTGCCCGGCACCATCGGGTCGAGGCGGAATTCGGGCAGCGGCTTGTCGACCAGCGTCGAGTGGACCGTGGTGTCGGACGGACGCATCAGGCTGCTCGCCACCACGACGAACAGGGTCGCAAAGGCCGCCAGCGGCACCCAGATCAGCCAGCGCTTCATCCCCAGAGCGCCTCGCGCCGCCGCTGCTGCCAACCCTTGAACCAACGTCCGGCGAGCGCCAGCGCGCCACCCAGCGCGACCAGCACGCCGCCCAGCCAGATCAGCGTCACGAACGGCTTCCACCACAGCCGCAGCTGCCAGCGGCCGGTCGCCGCATCCTGCTGCCCCAGCACGGTATAGAGCTGTCCGTCCCAATGGGTCGCGATGGCGCTTTCGCTGGTCGTCGTGGGAGGGTCGGTGAAGAAGCGCTGCTGCGGGCGGAGCGGCTCTGACGTGCCGTCGCGCGTCGCGGTCAGCCGCGCCTCCAGCGCCGACCAGTTGGGGCCGATCGCGGGGTAGATCCGATCGAGCTGTACCCGCCACGGACCGACGATCGTCGCCTGCCCCGGATAGAGCGCCACCAGTCGCTCGGCGGTGAACGCGCTGTCGCAGGCCATGCCGATCATGCTCACCCCGATCCCGGCATGGGCGACGACCATGCCCCAGATCGGCAAGGGCGTGCGTCGCCAGTTGCGCCGGGTGATCGGCAGCACGCTGGCGACGATCAGTCCGACGCCGAACGACAGGCCGAGCAGCGGGAGCACGCCCATGCCACCCGTAAGCGTCAGCGCCAGCGCGAGGGTCCCGGCCGCCGCGACCATCGGCCAGAGCATACGGATCAGCACCGCCTCCGCCTGATCCTGCCGCCAGCGAAGCATCGGCCCCACCGCCATGACGGCGACCAGCGCCAGCGCGATCGGTCCGGCGGCGGCGTGGAAGAAGGGCGGCCCGACCGACAGGCGCACGCCGAACCCTGCGGCGACCAGCGGATAGAGCGTGCCGATCAGCACGATGCCGAGAATGACCGACAGCAGCAGGTTGTTGATGACCAGACCGCCCTCGCGGCTGACGAAGGCGAAGCTCCGCCCCGCGCGCACCTGTCCGATCCGTGCGCCGAACAGCGCGAGCGCACCGCCGATATAGAGGCCAAGCAGCGCGAGGATGAACGCCCCGCGCCGGGGATCGACGGCGAAGGCATGGACGCTGGTCAGGATACCGGAACGGACCAGGAAGGTGCCGATCATCGACATGGAAAAGGCGACGACCGCCAGCATCACCGTCCAGGCGCGAAGGCCGTCGCGCGCCGCCAGCACGTTGACCGAATGGAGAAGCGCCGTCGCCGCCAGCCACGGCATCAACGAGGCATTCTCGACCGGGTCCCAGAACCACCAGCCGCCCCAGCCCAGCTCGTAATAGGCCCAATAGGATCCCGCCGTGATGCCGATGGTCAGCAGCACCCAGGCACCCAATATCCATGGCCGCATCGCACGGGCAAAGGCCGGGCCGACCTGTCCCGTCACCAGCGCGCCGACCGCGAAGGAAAAGGCCACCGACAGGCCGACATAGCCCGCGTAGAGCGTCGGCGGATGGAAGGCGAGGCCGGGATCCTGCAATAGCGGGTTCAGCCCCTGCCCCTCCGCCGCCGCCGGGTTCAGCCGCGCGAAGGGGTTAGAGGCGAACAGCAGGAACGCGTAGAAACCCAGCGCGATAGCCCCCTGCGCCGCGAGCGTCGCGACATGCGTCGCCCGGTCGAGCGCGCGTTCCTTCCACGCGACGAGCGCGCCCCCTGCCCCGAGGATCGTGACCCAGAGCAGCATCGACCCTTCGTGATTACCCCAGGCGCCCGCGAACTTGTAGATCCAGGGCTTGGCCGAATGGCTGTTCTCGACGACCAGCCTGACCGACAGGTCGGTGTTCAGGAACACCGCGATCAGCGCCGCCATCGCGATGGCGACCAGCGCGCCCTGGACGATCGCCACCGGCCCGATCGCCGCCATCGCCTGCTCGCCCGCCACGTCCTTGCGCCGCAGGGCGAGCGCACCGAGCAGCAGCTGCAACGCCGCCAGCGTCGCCGCGAACCACAGCGCGGCCAGGCCCGCCTCCGCGATCATGGCTCGAGGCTCCGGCTCTCGTGCATCTTGCCTGCCATTTCGGGGGGCATGTATTTCTCGTCATGCTTGGCGAGCAGATTGGTCGCGACGAAGCGGCCATCGGGCTGGAACTGCCCCTCCGCCACCACGCCCGACTTCTCGCGGAACAGGTCCGGCGTGATCCCGGCGAAGGTGACGGGCGTCGTCGCCTTGCCGTCGGTGACCACGAAGCGCACGGTGACGCCGTCGGCAGCGCGGTGCACCGAACCCGCCTCGACCATCCCGCCCAACCGCACCGCGCGGCCCAGCGGCAGCCCTTGCGCCTGTGCATCCGAGGGCGTGTAGAAGAACGCGGCCTGGTCCTTCATCGCCGACATGGCGAGCAGCGCCGCCGCCACGATCGCGGCCAGCGCCAGCAGCGCCAGCGTGAGACGTTGGGATTTGGGCGTCATTTCTCGGCGCGCTTCATCGCCAGATAGCTGACCAGGGTCAGTACCCCCGCGCCCCCCAGCATGACCGCATAGGCGGCCGCGACGAACGCCATCTGGTTCATGCGCGCGCCATCCGCCGCATCCGCGCCTCGGCCTTGGCCTTGGCCAGCAGCGTGCGCATCCGCATCAGGACGATCGCCGCGAACAGGAAGGTGAAGCCGCCAAGCGCGATCGGCAGCGGCCAGAGCAGCGACTTGTCGATGCTGGAGCCGGTCAGCCCGATCGACTGACCCTGGTGCAGCGTGTTCCACCAGACGACCGAATAGCGGATCACCGGCAGTAACGCCGTTCCCGCCAAACCATAGAGCGCCGGGATCCGCCCGTCGCCACCGCGATCCGCATCGGCCCGCGCGAGGGCTATATAGCCGAGATAGACGAACAGCAGCAGCAGCATCGAGGTCAGCCGCCCGTCCCATTGCCACCACGTGCCCCAGGTCGGGCGCCCCCATATCGAACCGGTGGCGAGGCACAACGCGGCGAACACCGCCCCCGGCCAGGCGATCGCCCGCGCGGCGACCTGTGCCAGCGGATGCCGCCAGACGATCAGCGACAGGCTGGCCACCGCGATTCCGCTCCACCCCCCCATGCCCAGCCAGGCGGCGGGGACGTGGATGTAGAGGATGCGCACCGTCTCTCCCTGGAGATAGTCGGGCGGCGTCCGGGTCAGCCCCGCCCATACCGCGACCGCGATCAGCACGATGCCGAGCCCCAGGAAAATCCCGGTCAGCGGACGAGCGATCTTCAGGAAACGCGCAGGGTTCGCAAGGGTGTGAAGGGTCGGCACAGTGGCATGACTGTAGGGGCGTTTTTCGGGCGCGTCATCCGTGTTTCCGGCATCCCGCCCCCTCTTCTCAAGCCCCTCCCGCAGGCGGGAGGGGTTTGGGGAGGGCAGGGTGTCTCACCGAGACCATCGCCCGTGGCACGGCCCTCCCCCATCCCCTCCCGTTTGCGGGAGGGGCGTGAGATTCAACGGCGGTTGGACCCCATAACATCCTGATTCGTCTTATCTCCGCGACATCCCTATCGGGAGCGCGAAGGGGATCCCCACACATCATGCCTGCATTCCACCGCCTGCCTCTGCTCGCCCTCGCGCTCGCCCCCACCCCCCTTCTCGCCCAGGCCACCGAATCCGATATCATTACCGTCACCGGGCGCGGCCTTGCCGACCAGCCGGGCGACCGCGCGTTCGACGTCGTCACGATCGACCGCGACCGGATCACGCAGAATGCTTCGCAGCGGCTGGAGAATGTCCTGGCCGACGTCGCCGGGCTCCAGCAGTTTCGCCGGTCCGACAGCCGCTCCGCGCATCCGACATCGCAGGGCATCACCTTGCGCGGCCTCGGCGGGAACGCGTCCAGCCGTGCGTTGCTGGTGCTCGACGGGGTGCCGCAGGCCGATCCGTTCGGCGGCTGGGTGGTGTTCCCCGCCTATGCGACCGGACGACTGGGCCGGATCCGCGTGACGCGTGGCGGCGGTTCGGGCTTCTGGGGGCCCGGTGCATTGGCGGGCACGATCGAGATCGACAGCGCGACGCCCGACCAGCTTTCTCCGCTCGACGTGGCGCTATCCTATGGCAGCCGCAATTCGGTCGATGCGCAAGCGTCCGCCTCGCTGGTGCGCGATGGCGGGTTCCTGACCGTGTCGGGTGCCTATGCGCGCGGCGACGGCTTCACCCCGATCGTCGCGGAGCAGCGCGGTCCGGTCGACCGCCCCGCCCCCTATGAACAATTTTCCGGCGCGGCACGCGGCGTCGTCGCCATCGCGCCCGCCACCGAATTGCAGATGACGCTCGCCGCCTTTCACGACGCGCGCGACCGGGGCACGGACTTCACCGACAATCGCTCGGACGGCGCGGATGCCAGCGTTCGACTGGTCGGGCGCGGGCGCTGGGGATGGTCGGCGCTGGCCTATGTCCAGACCCGCCAGTTCGCCTCGCGCTATGCCAGCGTCAACGCCGCGCGGACGGCGGCGACGCTCACGCTCGACCAGTATAACGTGCCCGCCACCGGGCTCGGCGGGCGGATCGAGGTGTCGCCGCCGCTCGGCGACGCCATCACGCTGCGGCTGGGCGGCGATATCCGCGATACCAGTGGGCGGACGCAGGAGCTCTACACCTATGTCGCGGGACTGCCGACCCGGCGGCGCGAGGCGGGGGGCGCGACGCGAACCATGGGCCTGTTCGCCGATGGCAGCGTCGAGGCGGGGATGCTTACCCTGACCGCCGCCGCCCGTGTGGACGACTGGCGTATCCGCAACGGGCGGCTGGACGAGACGGTGCTGGCGACGGGCGCGGTGCTGACCGACACCGCTTTCGCCGACCGCTCGGGGCAGGAATTCACCGGGCGGCTGGGTGTGGCGCTACGCCCGGTTCAGCCACTGACCTTGCGCGCCGCCGCCTATCGCGGATGGCGGCTGCCGACGCTCAACGAACTCTATCGCCCATTCCGCGCCGGTGCCGATGCGACGGCGGCCAATCCGATGCTCAACCCCGAGCATGTCGACGGCGTGGAGGGCGGTTTCGATCTGCTGCCCATGGCCGGGCTGCGGCTGTCGGGAACCTATTTCCTCAATCGCCTGACCGAGGCGATCGCCAATGTGACGATGGGCCAGGGACCGGGGACCTTCCCCGGTGTCGGCTTCGTCGCGGCGAGCGGCGTGTACCGGATGCGACAGAATCTCGACGCGATCCGCTCGGCGGGGTTCGAGCTGGAGGCGAATGCGACCGCCGGGCCGGTCAACGCGCGGGCGTCGTGGTCGCATGTCGGCGCGCGGGTCGAGGCATCGGGGCTGGCGGCACCGCTCGATGGCCTGCGCCCCGCACAAACGCCGCGCGATCAACTGTCCGCAACGCTGGCGGTCGAGCGGCGCGGCGCCGTCCTCAGTGGAACCGTGCGCCATGTCGGACGGCAGTTCGAGGACGACCAGAACAGCCGCACCCTCGCGCCCGCCACGACGCTGGACGCCTATGCGGCGGTGCCGGTGGTGCGCGGCTGGCTGATCGAGGCGCGGGCGGAGAACCTCGCCGATGCACGGGTGGAGGCGGCGTATAGCGGCGCCGGGCTGATCGAGCGGGCGACGCCGCGGACGCTGTGGATCGGGGTCAGGACACGGTTGTGACGCAATCCCCTGGCCTTCGACGACGCCCCTACCCCCGCCGCTTCACCAACGCCGTCCTCAAGCACCGACACACCACCTCATCCCGCTGGTTCAGCGCCTCATGCCGGAAGGTCACCAGCCCCGCTCCCGGCCGCGACCTGCTCTCGCGCAGAGCCGTCACCTCGCTGGTCGCGCGCAGCGTGTCGCCCAGGAAGACCGGCGCGGGCATGACCAGTTCGTCGTAACCGAGATTCGCAACCAGCGTCCCCAGCGTCGTCTCCCCCACCGACAGCCCGACCATCAGCGAGAAGGTGAAGGTGCCGTTGACGAGGATGCGCCCGAACTCGCTCGCCCTGGCCGCCTCCGCGTCGATGTGCAGCGGCTGCGGATTGTGGGTCATGGTCGAGAAGAGGAGATTGTCCGTCTCGGTAACGGTGCGGCGGATCGGATGTTCGATCCGGTCGTTGATCGTCCAGTCCTCGAAGAAGCGCCCGCTCATGCCGCGTCCTCCGCGACGATGCGGACCAGCGCGAGGCCTTCGGCCACCTGACCGCCGGTTTCGGCCTTCAGGTCGGTGACGATCCCGTCGAATGGCGCGGTCAGGACATGCTCCATCTTCATCGCCTCCAGCGTGACCAGCGGCTGGCCCGCGCCGACCGCCTGCCCCTCGGTGACGGCGACCGCGATGATCCGGCCCGGCATGGGCGACAGCACCGCGCCGTCGCCAGCCCCGCCCGCCGCCAGCCCATCGGCGCGCCAGCGGGTGAAGGACCAGCTTTGCCCGCCCTCCGAGATCAGTAGCGCGTCGCTCGGGGAAGCAGGCACCTCTCCCGCCTCGCCGAAATCGACGGTGATCGGCTGCCCGTCCAGCAGGAAGCGCGCGGTCCGCCGGGGCGCGGCATTGAGGCGAAAGCCCGTCAGTTCATCCTCCCCGATCAGCGCCGCCGCCGCCTCTGCCAGTGCTTCTTCGGAAGGCTCCATCGGCGGCATCAACGCCTCGCCCTCGCGCGCGATCAGGCCGGTATCGACCTGACCCGCAGCGAAATCGACATGGTCGAGCGCCTGGACCAGAAAGCCCGCATTGGTACGCACCGGCCAGATCACCGCCTCGTCCAGCGCATCGGCCAGCGCCTCGTGCGCCTCGTCGCGGGTGTCGCCATGCGCGATGACCTTGGCGATCATCGGGTCGTACCAGGGGGTGATCTCCGCGCCTTTCTCGACCCCGGTGTCGATGCGGATGGCGGGATCGTCGCCGAGGTCGAACACCTCCAGCGTGCCGATCGCGGGCAGGAAGCCCTTGGCCGGATCCTCGGCATAGAGCCGCGCCTCGATCGCATGGCCGTGGATCGCGAGTTGGTCCTGCGCCATCGGCAGGGGCTCGCCCGACGCGACGCGAAGCTGCCATTCGACCAGATCGACGCCGGTGATCGCCTCGGTAACGGGATGCTCGACCTGGAGCCGGGTGTTCATCTCCATGAACCACACACGATCGGCGCGTAGCCCTTCGGAGGCGTCGGCGATGAACTCGATCGTGCCCGCGCCGACATAGTCGACCGCCTGCGCGGCGCGGACGGCGGCGCCGCACACGGCTTCGCGGGTTTCCTCGTCCATGCCCGGTGCCGGGGCCTCCTCGATCACCTTCTGGTGGCGGCGTTGCAGCGAGCAGTCGCGCTCGAACAGATGCACGACCTGTCCGTGGCGATCGCCGAAGACCTGCACCTCGATATGGCGGGGCGAGAGGATGTATTTCTCGATCAGCACCCGGTCGTCGCCAAAGGAAGACGCCGCCTCGCGACGGCAGGAGGCCAGCGCCTCGGCAAAACCGGCGGGGTCGTCGACCCGGCGCATCCCCTTGCCACCACCACCCGCCACCGCCTTGATGAGGACGGGATAGCCTACCTTGTCGGCTTCGGCGGCGAGGCGGTCGGGAGACTGGTCCTCGCCCAGATAGCCGGGCGTCACCGGCACGCCCGCCGCGATCATCCGCGCCTTGGCGGCGTCCTTCAGGCCCATGGCGCGGATGCTGTCGGGGTTCGGACCGACCCAGACCAGCCCGGCGGCGATCACCGCCTCGGCGAACTCGGCATTTTCGGACAGGAAACCATAGCCGGGGTGGATCGCCTCCGCCCCGCTGTCCCTTGCAGCGGCGAGGATGCGTTCGGCCATCAGATAGCTTTCGCGTGCCGGGGCCGGGCCGATCAGGATGGCTTCGTCTGCGAGCCGGACGTGCAGAGCCTGCGCATCGGCCTCCGAATAGACCGCAACGGTGCGCAGGCCCATCTCCCGCGCGGTGCGGATGATACGGCAGGCGATCTCGCCACGATTGGCGATGAGGAGGGAATCAAACATGGGTTTCAACCTCATTCCTCCCCAAGCTATGCTTGGGGAGGGGGACCATGCGCAGCATGGTGGAGGGGCGATGGGAATACCGACGAAGCCGGGCCGGACGGTACGAAGAGCGCGACATCTCAGGCGCGACTTGACGCTGCCGGAGATCGTGCTGTGGCGTGTCCTGCGCGAGCGGCCGGAAGGCTTGCGTTTTCGCAGGCAGCATCCGGCGGGGGCGTATGTGCTCGACTTCTACTGCGCGGCGGCAAAGCTTGCGGTGGAGGTCGATGGGGAAGCCCATGAGCGGGGAAACCGGCCGGAGCGGGACGCGCGGCGCGATGCGTTTCTCGCGGAGCATGGCGTGGCCGTCTTGCGTATTCCGGCCCGCGAGGTGCTTCGCGATCTGGACAGCGTCGTTCGCTATATCGTCGCTCAGGCTCGCGATCGCCTGCCCCTCCACCGTCCTGCGGACGGTCCCCCTCCCCAAGTGGAACTTGGGGAGGAATAAGCCGGCTTCTCCAATCCTCCCCAAGCTGTGCTTGGGGAGGGGGACCGCCGCGAAGCGGTGGTGGAGGGGCATCCCCCCGCGCATCACATCCGGAACACCCCGAACCGGGGCGCCTCCGCGATCGGCGCGTTCAGGCACGCGTCCAGCGCCAGCCCCAGCACGTCCCGCGTCTGCGCCGGATCGACGATGCCGTCGTCCCATAGCCGCGCGGTCGCGTACCAGGGATTGCCTTCATCCTCGTAACGCTGGCGGATCGGCGCCTTGAACGCCTCCGCTTCGTCCGGCGTCCAGTTGTCGGCGTCGCGGTGGACCGTCGCCAGCACGCTCGCCGCCTGCTCGCCGCCCATCACGCTGATCCGCGCATTGGGCCAGGTGAACAGGAAGCGGGGCGAATAGGCACGCCCGCACATGCCGTAATTGCCCGCGCCGAAGCTGCCGCCGATCAGGATGGTGATCTTGGGCACCTGCGCCGTCGCCACCGCCGTCACCAGCTTGGCGCCATGCTTGGCGATCCCCTCCGCCTCGTATCGGCCGCCGACCATGAAGCCGGAGATGTTCTGGAGGAACAGCAAGGGGATACGCCGCTGGCAGGCCAGCTCGATGAAATGCGCGCCCTTCTGCGCGCTTTCCGAGAACAAGACGCCGTTATTGGCGAGGATCGCGACCGGCTTGCCATGGACATGCGCGAAGCCACAGACGAGCGACGCGCCGTACAGAGCCTTGAACTCGTGGAACCGCGATCCGTCGACCAGCCGCGCGATCACCTCATGCACGTCATAAGGCGCGCGCACGTCCTGCGGGATCAGGCCGTACAAATCCTCCGCCGGATAGCGCGGTGAGTCGGCCTCGGCCAGGTTGACGTCCGGCATCGCCTGGAGCGGCAGGGTGTCCACGATGTCGCGGACGATCGACAGCGCATGGTCGTCATTCTCCGCGACATGGTCGACCACGCCGGACTTGCGGCCATGGGTATCCGCGCCGCCCAGTTCCTCGGCCGAGATGACTTCGCCCGTCGCCGCCTTCACCAGCGGCGGCCCGGCGAGGAAGATCGTCCCCTGCCCGCGCACGATCACCGTCTCGTCCGACATGGCGGGCACATAGGCCCCGCCCGCCGTACAGCTTCCCATGACGCAGGCGATCTGGGGGATGCCCGCCGCCGACATCTGCGCCTGGTTGAAGAAGATGCGGCCGAAATGCTCGCGATCGGGAAAGACCTCCGCCTGATGCGGCAGGTTCGCACCGCCGCTATCGACCAGATAGATGCATGGCAGCCGGTTCTCGAGCGCGATCTCCTGCGCGCGCAGATGCTTCTTGACGGTCAGCGGGTAATAGGTGCCGCCCTTCACCGTCGCGTCATTGGCGACGATCATCACCTGGCGGCCATGGACCCGGCCGATCCCCGCGATCATCCCGGCGCCGGGGACCGCGTCGTCATACAGGCCGTTGGCGGCGAGCTGGCCGATTTCCAGGAAGGGCGAACCGGCATCCAGCAACTGCTCCACCCGGTCGCGGGGGAGCAGCTTGCCACGCGCGACGTGGCGCTCGCGCGAGGCTTCGCTGCCGCCGAGCCCGGCCCGGGCGACATCGGCGCGCAGCCGGTCGGCCAGCGCGCGGTTGTGTTCGGCGTTGGTACGGAACGCCGCATCGTCGCGCGACATCCGGGAAGACAGAACTGTCCCCATCAATTCCTCCCCATCTCTGATGGGGAGGGGGACCGCCGCGAAGCGGTGGTGGAGGGGCGAGGGGCGAATGCCCCTCCACCACTCGCTACCCGAGCGGTCCCCCTCCCCGAGCACAGCTTGGGGAGGATTGGCGTAAGGCTCATTGCGCCACCTTTTCGAGCTTGCCGATCAACTCGCGACCGATCAGCATCCGGCGAATTTCGTTCGTCCCCGCGCCGATGTCGAGCAGCTTGGCATCGCGTGCGAAGCGTTCGACCGGCCAGTCCTTGGTATAGCCCGCACCGCCCAGCGCCTGGATCGCCTCCAGCGAGACCTTCACCGCATTCTCGCTGGCGAGCAGGATCGCGCCCGCCGCGTCGAACCGGGTGGTCCGCCCGGCGTCGCACGACCGCGCCACCGCATAGACATAGGCGCGGGCCGAATTGAGCGCGACATACATGTCGGCGATCTTCGCCTGGATAAGCTGGAACTCGCCGATCGCCCGGCCGAACTGCCGCCGCTCGCGGACATAGGGGACCACCACGTCGAGGGACGCCTGCATGATGCCGAGCTGAATCCCCGCCAGCACCGCGCGCTCGTAATCGAGCCCGCTCATCAGCACGCCGACGCCACCGTTCACCGGCCCCATCACCTGCGCATCGCCCACGAAACAGTCGTTGAAGACCAGCTCGGAGGTCGGGCTGCCGCGCATGCCCATCTTGTCGATCTTCTGGCCGATCGAAAAGCCCGCCATGTCCTTCTCGATCAGGAAAGCGGTGATGCCCCGGCTTCCCTCGCCCGTCTTGGCATAGACGACCAAGGTATCCGCATAGGGCGCGTTGGTGATCCAGAATTTGGTGCCGTTCAGTACCCAGCCACCCTCGACCTGACGCGCACGCAGCTTCATCGAGACGACGTCGGACCCGGCCGACACTTCGGACATGGCAAGGCTGCCGACATGCTCGCCCGAGATCAGTCCGGGCAGATATTTCGCCTTCTGCTCCGCCGAGCCCCAGCGCCGGATCTGGTTGACGCACAGATTGGAATGCGCGCCGTAGGACAGCCCCAGCGACGCCGACGCGCGCGACACTTCCTCGATGGCGACGACATGTTCGAGATAGCCGAGCCCAAGCCCGCCATCGGCCTCGTCGACGGTGATGCCATGCAGCCCGAGCGCGCCCATTTCGGGCCATATGTCGCGGGGAAACCAGTCCTCCGCGTCCATCCGGGCGGCAAGCGGCGCGATCCGGTCGATCGCGAAACGACGCGTCGCCTCGCGGATCATGTCCGCGCTTTCGCCCAACGCGAAATCGAAATCGTCGATCATGTCCTCTCCAAGCGGCTCTTTGAGTCCGTTGCCCAGCTTTAAACGGATATTACCCAAACGCGCAATCTTCGTTCCGGGATGATACGGTCTATCGGTGCGTTCCGGGATCAAATGGTTGATCCAGGCATTTGCAACTTTACTCGAAACCCGTCATGCGACGGGCGCGAGAGGAATTTTCTACCTGATGGCCAGCCGTCCCGTTGCCACCGATCCAGGCCAGGACATTACCGCCTGCGATCGGGAACCCATTCATATTCCCGGCGCGATCCAGCCCCATGGGCTGTTGCTGGTCGTCGACGCCGCGACGCAGCGGACCGTCGCGGGGGCAGGTGCGATCGAGGAGCGGCTCGCCGCCGACTGGCTGGACCAGCCGCTCGCCGCGCTATTGGGTGACGACGTGGCGCAGATGGTCGCCGCGATGCCGATCGGCCCCGGCTCGGTTGTCGCCGCCATTCCCGTAGAGGGGCTGGCCGAGGCCTTTTCGGTGACCGCGCATCGCGTCGCCGGGGAGCGCATCCTGATCGAGCTGGAGCCCGGCATCGCCGACGCGCCCTGGGGTCGCGGCAGTCCGCTGGCCTGGCTCGACGCCGCCGCCACCAGTTTCGAGCGGACCGGCGACCTGGCGATGCTGTTCGATCGCGCCGCGACGACCTTTCGGATGCTGACCGGGTTCGACCGGGTCATGGTCTATCGCTTCCTCGACGAGGATGCGGGCCGCGTGGTCGCCGAGGCGCGCGCGCCCGAATTGCCGTCCTTCCTCCATCATCACTTCCCGTCCTCGGACATTCCGAAACAGGCGCGCGCGCTCTATGTCCGCAACCGGACGCGCAGCATCCCCGACATCGCCTATACCCCCGCGCCGCTGCGTCCCGCCGGGTTCGAGACGCTGGACCTCAGCGACGTCGCGTTGCGCAGCGTGTCGCCGATCCATCTTCGCTACATGGCCAATATGGGCGTGGCGGCATCGGCGTCGATCTCGATCGTCAAGGACGGCATCCTGTGGGGAATGGTCGCCTGTCACCATTACACCCCCCGCCGCCTGTCCGCCGAGCTGCGCGCCGCCGCCGCCGCGCTCGCCAGCGGCCTCGCCCGCCAGATCCGTGCGCGGGAGGAGGCCGAACTCTACCGCGAGCGGTTGCGCCTGCGCGCGGCGGAGGACGGCATCCTGCCGCGCCTGATCGGCCTGGGCGAGATCGTCCCCGCGATCCGGCGGCTGATGCCCGACATGATGGCGATGCTCGGCGGATCCGGCTTTGCCATCGTCACGGGCGGCAAGGTGCACGAGCATGGCCTCTGCCCGCCGACGCTCGCCACGCTCGACCTCGCCCAGGCGGTGACCGCGCGGAGTGGCGGCGAGCTGTTCGTCACGCACGAACTGTCGGCGGCCTTTCCCATGAGTGCCCCGCTCGCCTCGACCGCCAGCGGGCTGCTCGCGCTGCCGCTGATCGATGGCGGCATCACCCTGCTATGGTTCCGCGCCGAGCAGGTCGAGGAAGTGGAGTGGGCGGGCAATCCGCACAAGTCGGTGGCGCTCACCCCCGACGCTACGCTGACCCCGCGCGCCTCGTTCGAAAGCTGGCGCGAAACGGTTCGTGGCCGGTCGCGCCGCTGGACGATGGAAGAGGTCGAATCCGCGCATCGGCTTCGTCGCGCGCTGCACGACGCATCGCAGAACCAGAGGCTGCGCGGCCTCAACACCGCGTTGCAGCGGACGCTGGACGACAAGGACGCCCTGCTCCAGCAGAAGGACGTGCTGATGAAGGAGGTGGATCACCGGGTCCAGAACAGCCTTCAGCTCGTGTCCTCCTTCCTGTCGCTCCAGGCGAAGGCGGCGAATGATCCGCGTGTGCGCGAGCAGTTGCAGGAGGCGCAGGCGCGCCTCTCGGCGGTGGCGCTGGTCCACCGACGGCTGTACCGCGACGACCAGATCCAGACGGTCGACCTTGCCCGCTATCTCGAGGATCTGGTCGGCGACATGCGCCAGTCGCTGGGCCGCGACTGGTCGGCGATGATGCGACTGGACCTGACGCCGGTGCTGATGCCGACCGATCGTGCGGTCAATCTGGGGCTGGTCACGACCGAGCTGATCATCAACGCCACCAAATATGCCTATGACGGCGCGGCGGGGCCGGTGACCATCACGCTCGAGCAATATGGCAACCGGCTGCGGCTGATCGTCGCGGACGAGGGGCGCGGAAAGAGCGACGACGAGATCGGCGAAGGTCGCGGCTTCGGCAGCCGGATGATGGCGGCGATGATGCAGCGCCTGTCGGGTACGATTGAATATGACAACAACCAGCCGGGCCTGCGCGCGATCGTGATCGCCCCGATCGCGGATTGATCGGCTTCGGGCGGAGGGATTCCCCTGGCCTTCGCCGCCAACGACCTAAGCGGCCCGCCCGTAGAGCGCGAACACCCGCTCGGCCGCCGACACCGCGCGCGCGATCCAGTCGTCGTCACCAGCCGCCGAGTCCAGCGCCAGGCGAAAGTCGCGCCACTCCCCCGGGCCGAACCCCGATTCGAGATAGGCCCTGGGCAACTGCTCACCCACTTGCCGCGCCAGCATCACGCCGCCCAGCCGCGATCCCTCGGTAACGTAGAGCGCGCCCCAGCGCGCGGCATCGTCATCGGGCAGATCGAACGCCAGCGGTTCGGGCATGTCCCGCCCCAGCGCGGACAGATCCGCCGCCAGTGCCGCGCGGCGGGAGCGCCAGGGAAATGCGATCCCCTTCCCGGCCAGCCAGGCCTCGACCGGCGGCAGCGCGCGGGCATGGGCGATCAGGAAGGCGGTGTAGCCCTCCCGATCGTCCAACCGATACTGCCCATAGGCGGCATCCACCGCCTCGTGCGCGGGGGTCGTCCGCGCGCGCAGGATCATCGATGCGCGCGCGTCGCCCCCTGCGTCATTCACTTCAGACAGGCGACGATCCCCGCGATGACCGCCAGCGTCTCTTCCGGATCGCGGACGCGCACCGTGTCGAGGCCCAGTTCCTTGGCGGGGTAGTCGTTGCCGCCCGGGAAGATCGCGTCGCCGATGAACATCATGTCATCGAGCGGAATGCCGCTCGCGTCGCGCAGCTTCTTGAGGCCATAAGCCTTGTCGACGCCCTCGCGGGTGATGTCGATCGAGGTCGCGCCGCCCATGTTGATCGACAGGCCCGGCAGGCGCTGCTTGAGATCGGCCTGGATGACCTTGCGCTTCTCGAACTTGGGATCCCAATGTTCCTTGGCATCGATCGGCGCCTGCTGGCCGAGTGCCGAGAAGGTGATCTGGCTGCCGCGATCCTCGATCCGCTCGCCCCAGGTCTGCTCGGGCACGAAGCCGGTCGCTTCCAGCGAGGCGTCGAATGCCTCGAGGATCTTCGCCTTGGTCGCATCGTCGAACAGCTCGGCGTAGACGGTCGTCCAGCTACCGTCCTGATAGGTGTAGAGCTTGGTTCCCGTGGTCGGCATCAGCCACAGCTTGCTGCGGTCGGCGCGCTCCGGCAGGCGGCTGGCCACCTGCTTGTCGAATTGCGGCCAGTCGCCACCCGAGATCACCGCGACATGCGCGACGTCGAGCAGGTCGGCCAGCGCCTCTCCCATCGGATCGCCAAGCGGCTGTTTGCTCTCGGCCAGCGTACCGTCGAGGTCGAACGCAACCAGTTGCTTCATGAAGGCACTCCGATTCTGGGCATGATGATATGATCGATGGCATGGGCCACGCCGTCGTCCGCGTTGGAACGGGTGTGTACCGACACCTGCTCCTTAACAGCATCGGGCGCATTGGCCATGACGATCGGCAGGCCGGCGCGTCTCAACATGGGAAGATCATTGGCCTGATCGCCGAGCACCGCCACCTGCGACAATGGAACTCCGAACGCCTTCGCGAGTGTCTCGACTCCGTCGCCCTTGTTCGCCTTCGATGCGGTGACGTCGAGATAATAGGTCTGCGACTGGGCGATCGTCGCCGCCTCGCCATGCTTGGCGTTGGCGCGGTCGAGCAGCCCGCGCAACAATTCGGCATCGTCGCTGACCAGCGTGATCTTGTCGACCTTGTCGGCCAGCCTTGCGAAGTCCTGCGTGATCTCCGGTTCCTGCGACGAGGCCTTGCGCTCATGCTCGACATGGGTGCCCTCGCCGCTGCTGGCGTACCAGCGATCATCGGCGAAGACCCAGATGGCGACGGGCTTGTCCGCCGCCATGGCCAGCACGTCGTTCACCACCTCCGCCGGAACGCGGAACCGCGCGTCGATCGCGCCGTCGCGCCCGAACACGGTGCCGCCGTTGAACGCCCCGATCGGCGCGTCGATCGCCAGTTCGTCCGCCAGCCAGCCCAGGCCCGAGCGGGGCCGGGCGCTGATGATGGTGAAGCCGACCCCCGCCGCCTCCAGCCGCTTGACGGCGGCGACGGTGGCGGCGCGGAGCTTCTTGTCCGGATCGACGAGCGTGCCGTCGACGTCCGATACGACCAGCCGGATGGGCTCGCTCATTGCGGGATTTCGGTGTGGCCGCCAAAGCCGAAGCGCATCGCCGACAACACCTTGTCGCCGTACGTGTGCTCGATCCGGCTGCGATAGCGCGCGAAGAGCGAGGCGGTCAGGACGTTGGCGGGGACCTTCTCCTCCATCGCGGCATCGATCGTCCACTGTCCCTCGCCCGAATCCGCGACATGGCCGGAGAACTGCTCCAGCATCTCGTCCTTCGCCAGCGCGATCGCGGTCAGGTCGAGGAGCCAGGAGGAGATCACGCTGCCGCGACGCCAGACTTCGGCGATATCGGTAAGGTTGAGGTCGAAGCGCTCGTCCTCGGGCAGCTTGTCGCTGTTCTTCGACTTCAGGATATCGAAGCCCTCGGCATAGGCCTGCATCAGGCCATATTCGATGCCGTTGTGGATCATCTTGACGAAGTGCCCCGCACCGGCGGGGCCCGCATGGATATACCCCTTTTCGGCACGCTGATCGACCTTGGCGGCGACGCGGCCCGGCGTGCGGACAATGTCGCCCAGACCGGGGGCCAGCGCGTCGAAGATCGGGTCGAGATGATCGATCGTCTCGTCATCGCCGCCGATCATCATGCAATAGCCGCGCTCCAGACCCCAGACGCCGCCCGAGGTACCGACGTCGACATAATGGATGCCCTGTTCGGCCAGCATCTTCGACCGACGGATATCGTCCTTGTAGAAACTGTTGCCGCCATCGATGACGACGTCGCCGTCCTTGGCGAGCTTGGCGATTTCCGCGATCGTG
Organism: Sphingomonas sp. Leaf21; assembly: GCF_916858675.1. Taxonomy (GTDB): domain Bacteria; phylum Pseudomonadota; class Alphaproteobacteria; order Sphingomonadales; family Sphingomonadaceae; genus Sphingomonas. Next base: position 170,311 of record NZ_CAKASM010000003.1, on the reverse strand, counting down.
TCCTCGGTCGGACCACCGGCGGGCAGCATCACCCACCAGATCGCCTTTTCGGCGAGCTTGGTGGCCATGTCCTCCAGCCCCGTGGCGGCTTCGGCGCCGTCGGCGGCGAGCTTCTGCACCGCCTCGTCGCTGCGATCCCAGGCCACCACCTGATGCCCCGCCTGCATCAGGCGGCGTGCGATATTGCCACCCATGCGGCCAAGGCCGACCAGACCGATCTTCATGCGGGAACTCCGTTACTGTCGTTACAAAGAGAGGGGCTGCAAAGAGAAAGGCCCCCTCCCCGCTTTGGGGAGGGGGCCCGCCGGGATCAGGCCGCCGGCTGCTTCTTGCCGATCGCGCCGAGCAGGTCGTCGAACGCCTTGACGAAGGAGGCGACCCCCTCCGCGACCAGCGTGTCGGTGACGCCGTCCAGGTCCAGGCCCAGCCGCTCGGCCTCGGCCAACACATGCTTGGCCTCGTCGATGTCGGCGGTCAGCGTATCGGCCACCGTGCCATGATCGCGGAAGGCGTCCATCGTCTTGGGCGGCATGGTGTTGACCGTGTCCGGCCCGATGAGCGTGTCGATATAGAGCGTGTCCGGGAAGGACGGATCCTTGGTGCCCGTCGACGCCCAGAGCAGCCGCTGCGGCTGGGCACCCTTGGCGGCCAGCGCCTGCCAGCGGTCGGACTTCAGGAAGTTCAGATACCATTGATAGGCCATCTTGGCGTTGGCAATGGCGACCTTGCCGCGCACGGCCTTCAACGCATCGGCCTCGGCATCACCGGCGGCGATGCGATCGTCGATCTTCTTGTCGATCGCCGAGTCGATGCGGCTGACGAAGAAGCTGGCGACGCTGGCGATCCGATCGATCGGCTGCCCGGCCTTCACCCGCTCTTCGAGCCCGGCGGCATAGGCCTCCGCCACCTTGATATAGGCGGCCTGCGAGAAGAGCAGCGTCACGTTGACGTTGATCCCCTTGACGATCGTCGCCGAAATCGCCGGAGCACCCGCATCGGTGCCGGGGATCTTGATCATCAGGTTGGGGCGATCGACCGCGTGCCAAAGCTTCTCGGCCTCGGCGATGGTCGCGTCGGTGTCGTCGGCGATATAGGGCGACACCTCCAGGCTGACATAGCCGTCCTTGGCGTCGAGCTTGTCATAGACGGGCTTGAGCGTTTCCGCCGCCGCCTTGATGTCCTGGATCGCCAGATGCTCGTAACGGTCGATCGTCGCCGCGCCGGGATTTTCCTTGTCGAAGGCGGCGAGCGTCGCGTCATAGGCGTCGCCATGCCCCATCGCCTTTTCGAAGATCGACGGGTTGGAGGTGACACCGGTCAGCCCGTCCTCGGCGACGAGCTTTTCCAGGCCCTTCGCCTCGAGGAACTTGCGATCGACGAAATCGAGCCAGGGGGCGCAGCCCTTGGCGCCCAGTTCCGACAGCTTGCTCATCACTTGGTCTCCAGCATTTCGCGGGCCACCTTCACGACATTGTCGTGGGTGAAACCGAACTTGTCCTGCAACTTGGCGAGCGGTGCCGACGCGCCGAAGGTCGACATGGTGACCGTCCGCCCCTCGAACCCGACATAGCGGTCCCAGCCCATCGACCCGGCCTGCTCGACCGCCAGCCGCTTGGTGACGGCGCGCGGCAGGACGCTTTCCTTGTAGGCCGCATCCTGCAACTCGAACCGATACCAGCTCGGCAGCGAGACGACGCGGACCTTCCGCCCTTCCGCCTTCAGCGTCTCATAGGCGTCCGTCACCAGCGACAGTTCCGAGCCCGTCGCAATCAGGATCAGGTCGGGCGTGCCGTCGCAATCGGCGAGCACATAGCCGCCCTTCTTCACGCCCGAGGCAGCCGCGTACTTGCCGCGATCCAGCGTCGGCAACGCCTGGCGCGAGAAGATCAGCGCGGTCGGGTGGCTGGCCGACTCGATGGCGCAGCGCCACGCCTCGGCGACCTCGTTCGCGTCGCCCGGCCGGATGGTATCGAGGCCGGGGATCGCGCGCAGCGTCGCCAGATGCTCGATCGGCTGGTGGGTCGGACCGTCCTCGCCCACGCCGATCGAGTCGTGCGTGAAGACGAACACCGCGCCGATCTCCATGATCGCGGCGAGGCGGATCGGCGCGCGCATATAGTCGGAGAAGACCAGGAAGGTCGCGCCGTAGGAACGCAGATGCGATAGCGCCATGCCGTCCACGATCGCGCCCATCGAATGCTCGCGCACGCCGAAATGCATGTTGCGACCGTCATAGCTGCCCGCCTGGAACGAGCCGCCATCCTTGATGAGCGTCTTGGTCGACGGCGCGAGGTCGGCCGAGCCGCCGATCAGCCACGGCACCTTGGCGGCGATGGCATTCTGCACCTTGCCGCCCGAGTCGCGGCTGGCGATGCCCTTGGCATCGGTCTCGAACACCGGAATATTGGCGTCCCAGCCTTCCGGCAGCGTGTCGGCGAGCATCGCGTCGAGTTCGGCGGCGAGCTCGGGATAGGCCGCGCGATACTTGTCGACCATCGCGACCCATTCGTCGCGCAGCGGCTTGCCGCGCTTCTCGATCGCGCCCTGAAAGGCCTCGCGCACGCCGTCGGGGACCAGGAACCTGGCGTCCTCGGGCCAGCCATAGGCCTTCTTGGTCGCACGGATCGCATCGTCGCCCAGCGGCTCGCCATGCGCCTTCTCGCTGCCCGCCTTGGGGCTGCCATAGCCGATCACCGACTTCACCACGATGAAGGTCGGCTTGTCGGTCGTCGCCTTGAAATTGTCGAGCGCGGCGGTCAGCGCGCCCACGTCGTTCGCGTCGTCGACGTGAAGGACGTTCCAGCCATAGGCCTCGAACCGCTTGCCCACATCCTCGTCGAACGCGATGTCGGTGCCGCCCTCGATCGAGATATGGTTCGAATCGTAGATCCAGCAGAGGTTCGAAAGCTTGAGGTGTCCGGCGGTCGAGGCGGCCTCGGACGCGACGCCCTCCATCATGTCGCCGTCGCCGCAGACGACATAGACATCATGGTCGAAGACCGGAAAACCCTCGCGGTTGAAGTGCGCCGCCAGCCAGCGCTCGGCGATCGCCATGCCGACCGAATTGCCGCAGCCCGCGCCCAGCGGACCGGTCGTCGTCTCGACGCCGGTGGTGTGGCGATATTCGGGATGACCCGGCGTCTTGGAATTGAGCTGGCGGAAACCCTTCAGGTCTTCGAGGCTGAGCGCGGGCTTGCCCGACTTCTTGCCGTCCGCGTCGATCTCCTCGATCCCCGCCAGGTGGATCAGCGAGTAGAGCAGCATCGAGGCATGGCCGACCGACAGGACGAAGCGGTCGCGATTGGGCCAGTCCGCATGTGCGGGATCGTAGCGCAGGAACTTCGACCAGACGGTGTGACCGACCGGTGCCAGCGCCATGGGCGTGCCGGGATGGCCCGAATTGGCCTGCTGCACCGCGTCCATCGACAGGGTGCGAATGGTGTCGATGGTCAGTCGCTCGATCGACCCGTCTTCGTGCAGATGGGTATCGGCCACGGCGTGGGTGGTGGCATCGGTCATGGAGTCTGGCCTCATCCTTGTCTTATGCGATCGAACGCCTCCGCGCTCGCTCTGGTTGCCATGCGCGTCCGGCCTTAGCGCGGGTTCCGTCCCCGTTCCAGCCGGGTAACGATCCCGTTATCCGCAATATAGGCGGCATCGATTTCACGCAGAAACAGACCATGCCCGACAACGCCTGGTATCGCTACCAAAGAATCCGCCAGCGCGATCAAGGCGGTGTCGTCCCAGCCATGGCCATCAATCACGATATTGCCATTGTCCGTCCGATAGTCCGGCCGCTCGACCAGGCGAACGAAGTGGTTCGCGAGCTGCCCCATGACATAGCGCCGCGCGAATGGCAGGACCTCGACCGGCAGGGCCACGCCGCCGAGCCGTGTCGCCCGCTTGGAGCCGTCGGCGATGACGATCATCCGGGTGGCGGCATCCGCGACCACCTTTTCCCGCAGCATCGCCCCGCCCGCGCCCTTCACCGCGTGAAGCCGCGCGTCGATCGCATCGGCGCCGTCGATCGCGATATCGATCCGCGCCACCTCGGCGAAATCCCGAACCGCAAGGCCCAGCGATTCCGCCATGGTCGCGCTTGCCACGGACGTCGCGACCGTCTCGATCCGCAGACGACGGTCCGCCAGCGCGGCAATGGCATGTGCCGCCGTCGAGCCCGTTCCCAGGCCCACCAGCATGTCGTCGCATACCTCTTGCACCGCGGCGGTGGCGGCAAGGCGCTTGTCGGCGTCCCGATCGTTCATGTGCATCCAGAAATGCTTCAGGACCGCAAAGGCTCCCGGCCGTGCAATTTTGCGGCGGCGCGACAAATTGCGACAAATAAGGCATCGCGGAATAGGCCATCAACGCTTGCCTTTTCCAACTTAACTTGTGCAATTTGACATGAGACAGCAACGTTTGCCCGGATCGCGCATTGACGCGCGAGCCGGGTTCCCGCTCGGCATTTCAGGCAGGTGGACGATTTGAACTTTCCAGGCTTTCGCGGGCGCCGGGCGCTTGCCGGTACGGCCATGGTACTGGCGCTGGTGACCATGTCGGGGTGTGGCGGCGGCGACAAGGGCGGTGCGGCCAAGGGTCAGGCCGGTGGGCAGCAACAGACGCCGACCGTCGGCTATGTGACGGTGCAGCCGACCAATGCCCCGATCGTGACCGAACTGGCCGCGCGAACCACCGCCTTCGAAAGCTCCGACGTCCGCCCGCAGGTGACCGGTATCATCCGCCGCCGCTTCTTCACCGAAGGCTCGCTGGTGAAGCGCGGCCAGCCGCTCTACGAAATCGACCCGCGCCTGTATCGCGCCTCGGTGAACCAGGCCGCCGCCAATCTGCAGAGTGCGCAGGCCAATGCCGAGGCGACCCGCACGCTCGCCGAACGCTACCGCCCGCTGGCGCAGATCGAGGCGATCTCGAAGCAGGACTATACCAATGCGCAGGCTTCCGCCCGGCAGGCGGCGGCTCAGGTCGCACAGACCCGCGCCGCGCTGGACACCGCGCGGGTCAATCTGCAATTCACCACCGTCCCCGCCCCGATCAGCGGGCGGATCGGCCGTTCGCTCTTCACCGTCGGCGCGCTGGTCAGCGCCAGCCAGACCGATCCGCTGGCCCAGATCCAGCGGCTCGACCCGATCTTCGTCGACATCCAGCAATCGGCCGCCGACCTGCTCTCGCTTCGCCGCAGCCTGTCGGCGCGCGACGGCCTGATCCCCGCCAGCGCGCGGGTCTCGCTGCGGCTGGAGGACGGCACCGACTATGGCCAGACCGGCACGGTCGAGTTCGCCGAAGCGGTAGTCGATCCGCAGACCGGCACGGTCACGCTGCGCGCGCGCTTCCCCAACGGCCAGGGGCTCTTGCTGCCCGGCATGTTCGTGCGCGCGCGCTTCGCACAGGCGATCGACACCAGCGCCTATCTGGTGCCGCAGCAGGCGATCGCCCGCGATCCGAAGGGCAATGCGACGCTGTTCGTCGTCGGCCAGGACGACAAGGTGCAGCAGCGCACGGTCAAGGCAGAACGCACGCAGGGCGCCTTCTGGGTCGTCACGGACGGGCTGAAGCCCGGCGACCGGATCGTGACCCAGGGCCTCGCCAATCTGCGTGCGGGCCAGAGCGTGAAGGCGGTGCCCGCCAACACCCCGCAAAAGGTCCAGCCGCCCTCGCCCGAACAGATGAAGAAGATGCAAGCCGCCAAGGGCAAGGCGGGCTGACGGAGACATGCTCAGCCGCATCTTCATCGATCGCCCCATCTTCGCATGGGTTCTTGCCATCATCGTCATGCTGGCGGGCGTCGGCGCGATCCTGGGCCTGCCCATCGCGCAATACCCCGACGTCGCCCCGCCCCAGGTCTCGATCCGCGCCACCTTCCCCGGCGCGTCGGCGCAGACGCTCCAGAATTCGGTCACGCAGGTCATCGAACAGCAGCTGACCGGCATCGACGGCCTGCTCTATTTCCAGTCCTCCTCGTCCAGCCGTGGCTCGGTGACGATCACCGCGACCTTCGCCAAGGGCACCGATCCCGACATCGCACAGGTGCAGGTCCAGAATCAGGTCCAGCAGTCGGTCGCGCGCCTGCCGCAGCAGGTGCAGCAACAGGGTCTGGTCGTCCGCAAGTCGAACCCCGACTTCCTGTTGATCGCGGGCGTCTATGACGAGACGAACCGGATGACGAACCAGGACGTCTCCGACTATCTCGTCTCCAACCTCCAGGATCCGCTGGGCCGTATCCAGGGCGTGGGCGACACCAACGTCTTCGGTTCGCAATATGCGATGCGCATCTGGCTCAACCCGGAACGGCTCGCCTCCTATTCGCTGATGCCCTCGGACATCGTCACCGCGATCCAGAACCAGAATACCGAGGTCGCGGCGGGCGAAATCGGCGGCACGCCGTCGGCGAGCACGCAGATGCTCAACGCCACCGTCACGTCGCAGTCGCGGCTCCAGACACCCGAACAGTTCCGTGAGATCATCGTCAAGACGCTCAACAACGGTGCGACGGTCAAGCTGTCCGACGTGGCGCGGATCGAGCTGGGCGCGGAAAGCTATGCCGCGGTCAGCCGGATCAACCAGCATCCGGGCGCGGGTATCGCGGTCCTGATGGCGCCGGGTGCCGACGCGCTGAAGACCGCCGAGCTGGTGAAGGCGGAGATCAGCAGCGTCGCCAAGACCTTCCCGCCGGGCCTTAAGATCGCCTATGCCAACGACACGACGGCGTTCATCAAGCTGTCGATCGACGAGGTGGTCAAGACGCTGATCGAGGCGATCATCCTGGTCGTGATCGTCATGTTCGTCTTCCTGCAAAGCTGGCGCGCGACGCTGATCCCGACGATCGCGGTGCCGGTCGTGCTGCTGGGCACCTTCGCCATCTTCTATCTGGCGGGCTTCTCGATCAACACGCTGACCCTGTTCGGACTGGTGCTGGCGATCGGCCTTCTGGTCGACGACGCGATCGTCGTCGTCGAGAATGTCGAGCGCCTGCTCGAGGAAAATCCCGACATGACTCCGCGTGACGCCACGATCGAGTCGATGAACGAGATCACCGTCGCACTCATCGCGATCGCGCTCGTCCTGTCGGCGGTGTTCCTGCCGATGGCGTTCTTCGGCGGATCGACCGGCGTCATCTATCGCCAGTTCTCGATCACCATCGTCTCGGCGATGATCCTGTCGGTCGCCGTCGCGATCATCCTCAGCCCCGCCCTGACCGCCAGCCTCCTCAAGCAGAAGGCCAAGGAACATGAGGAAGGCGCATGGCTCGATCGCAAATTTCCGCGCGTGGCCCATGGGTTGCAGCGCGCGAAGGACGGCTTCAACCGCCGCTTCGACTGGACGGTCGAGAAATACGTCTCGGCGGTACGGACCGTGGTCGACCGCAAATGGCTGTTCCTGCTGATCTATGCGGGCGTGGTCGCGTTGCTCGCGGTACTGTTCCTGCGCCTGCCCACCGGCTTCCTGCCGACCGAGGACCAGGGTTCGGCACTGATCCAGTTCCGCCTGCCCGCCGGTGCGACGCAGGGCCGGACGATGGAAATCCAGAAGCGGGTCGAGGATTATTTCGCCCAGCATGAAGGCAAGAACGTCTCGGTGCTGTTCTCGGTCGCCGGTGGCGGCGGCGGCGGCACCAGCGGTCAGAATACCGGCCAGGGCTTCATCAACTTCGTCGACTGGAAGGACCGCAAGGGCAAGGAAAACGGCGCCGACGCGATCACCGGTCGCGCCTCCGCCGCGTTCCGGGGACTGCGCGACGCGCAGGTCTTCGCGCTCGTACCCCCCGCGATCCGGGGTCTCGGCCAGTCGGACGGCTTCACCATGGAGCTGCAGAACATCTCGGGCATGCCGCTCGAAAAGTTCGAGGCGATCCGCGACCAGTTGCTCGCCAAGGCCAATGCCGACCCCAAGCTGTCCTCGGTCCGCCTGACCGAGTTGCCCGACATCGCCACGCTGCGCGTCGATCTCGACCAGCAGAAGCTGTCGGCGCTGGGGCTGACACAGCAACAGGTGAACTCGACCCTGTCGACCGCCTGGGGTGGCCAGTACGTCAACGACTTCATCGACCGTGGCCGCGTCAAGCGCGTCTTCGTCCAGGGCGACGCGCCGTATCGCGCCGAGCCCGAAGACCTCAAGCAATGGTTCGTGCGCGGGTCGAGCGGCCAGATGGCGCCCTTCTCGTCCTTCTCGACGATCAACTGGGGCGTCGCGCCGACGACGCTGTCGCGCTTCAACGGCATCACCTCCTATGAATTCCAGGGGTCGGCCGCGCCGGGCTACAGCTCGGGCGACGCGATGCAGCGCATGACCGAGCTGGCGGCGGAAATCCCCGGCACCTCGATCGCCTGGGCGGGTCTGTCCTATCAGGAGCGGCTGTCGGGCGGACAGGCGCCGGTGCTGTACGGCCTGTCGATCCTGGTCGTGTTCCTGTGCCTGGCCGCACTTTATGAAAGCTGGTCGATCCCGTTCGCGGTGCTGCTGATCATCCCGCTCGGCCTGATCGGCGCGGTGGCGTTCGTGACGCTGCGCGGGCTGACCAACGACGTCTATCTGCAGATCGGGCTGCTCACGACCATGGGGCTGGCGGCGAAGAACGCCATCCTGATGATCGAGTTCGCGGAACAGGCGGAGAAACAGGGCAAGCGCGTCATCGACGCCGCGCTGGAGGCGGCCAAGATCCGTCTGCGGCCGATCCTGATGACCAGCTTCGCCTTCATCTTCGGCGTGCTGCCGCTCGCCATCTCGACCGGCGCGGGCGCGAACAGCCGTATCGCGATCGGCACCGCGGTGATCGGCGGCATGTTGACCGCGACGGTGCTGGCGATCTTCTACATCCCGCTGTTCTTCGTGCTCGTCCGCCGGTCGGTCCGCAACGGGCTGGCGCGGTTGCGTGGCAAGCCGATGAGCGAACATGGCGCGGGGCATCGTCCGACGCCCGACGTGCCCGAGGCGGAGAAGGCATGATGCGTATCCCGTCTCCCCTGCCCGCCTTGCTGCTGGCCGCGACCGCGCTTTCCGGCTGTTCGCTCGCCCCCAAATATGAGCGGCCGGCGACGCCGGTGCCGACCTCCTGGCCGGTCGGCGACGCCTATCTCCGCCAGTCGGAGGCGGCATTGCCGACGGTGCGCTATACCGACGTGTTCCGCGACGCCCGGCTGCAACGGTTGATCGTGCAGGCGCTGTCCAACAACCGCGACCTGCGCATCGCCGCCGCCAATATCGCCTCCACCCGCGCGCAATACCGGATCCAGCGCGGCAGCCTGTTCCCGCAGATCGATGCGACCGGGCGCTACAGCTATACCGATCGCGGCTCGGGCGGCGCGGCCAGCCAGGCGGTCGGCAATGGCGGGACCGGAACCGGGACCGGCGGCGTCGGGACCGGCACGGGCGGGACGGGAACGGGCACTGGCACCGGTACGGGCGGCGTCGGCACGGGGACCGGCAACACCGGCGGCACGATCGTGACCAGCTCGAACAGCGGCAGCGCCTGGTCGGTCAACCTGGGCACCACGGCGTTCGAACTCGACCTGTTCGGGCGCATCCGCTCGCTGACCGGCGCGGCGCTCGACCGCTATTTCGCGACCGAGGCGGCGGCACGGGCGACCCGGCTGACGCTGGTCGGCGACATCGCGGATGCATGGCTGAATTACGGGGCGGACCAGAGCCTTCTGGTCATCGCGCAACAGACCGCGGCCAGTGCCGAGCGAAGCGTTACCCTCACCCGCGCGCGGCTGAACGGCGGGATCGCGCCGCGTACCGATGTGCGGCAGGCCGAACAGATATTGGCGACGGCACAGGCCGATCTGGCGCAGCAGAAGACCCTCGTCGCGCAGGACATCAACGCGCTGCAACTGCTGGTCGGCGCGCCGATCGACCCCAGCCTGTTGCCGCGTTCGATCGAAGAGGCATCGCCGACGATCGCCGCGCTCCCCGCGGGTCTCGATTCCGGCATCCTGCTCCGCCGTCCCGACGTGGTGCAGGCGGAATATCTGCTCCGCGCCACCAATGGACAGATCGGCGCGGCGCGCGCGGCACTGTTCCCGCGCATTTCGCTGACCGGGCTGGTCGGCTTCGCCAGCACCGCGCTGACCTCGCTCTTCTCGGGTGGCAGCTTCAACTATTCGGTGGCCCCCGCGATCAGCTATCCGATCTTTCAGGCGGGCGCGGGGATCGCCAATGTCCAATATTCGCAGGCCCAGCGCGATGCCGCGCTGGCGACCTATGAAAAGGCGATCCAGACCGCGTTCCAGGAAACCGCCGATGCGCTGGCTCGCCAGGGTACGATCGCGGACCAGCTCGGGGCCAATCGCCGCTTCCTGAACGCCGCGACCGATACCTATCGACTGACCGATGCGAGCTATCGCGGTGGGATCACGCCGTTCCTCAATACGCTGGATGCACAGCGCTCGCTCTATTCGGCGCAGCGGACGGTGATCGCCACCCAGTTGGTCGATGCGAGCAACCGGGTGTCGCTCTACCGCGCGCTGGGTGGAGACTCGCTGCTCGACGCCACGCCCAACGGCCCGGTCGCGGCCACACCGGGCCAATGAAGTCTGCCGCTCGTTTCCCTATCGGGAGGAACGAGCGGCGGGTTTCGGGTCAGTCCTGCTTCGGCCCGCGCGCCGCGCCGATCGCGTCGCGCCCGAACTGCGCGATCAGCTCGCCGATCTCCCGTGCCTGCGACATGGAGCGATTGCCCTGCTCGCGAAGGAATTCGGTCTGGATCCGCATCACGTCGGACAGGTCGCTCGCGGCCGCCGCCGCACGCATCGCGGCAAAGGCCTCACGCGTGTTGGTTTCCGCCTGATCCAGCATCTTGAGCGTCACCGCCGAGCCACCCTCGGCCATTTTCTGCCCGGACGCCTTCATCGCTTCGCCCGCGCCCTTCATCCGGTCGGTGAAGGCGCCCGCCCCCATATCGCCACCGATCGCACCCGCACCGCCGCCATTTCCGAATTCTTCGGCCATGTCATGATCTCCTTGCCCGTTACCCGTCCGGATTGAACCCTTGGGCGCGCCGGGAGTTGCACGGCCTCCCGGCCGGGCTCACAGCCGCTCGAAATAGCCCCGCAGGATCGCCTCGCCCTTGGTGGTGGCACACAGCATCCCGTCGCCGGTGCGCTCCACCCAACCGCGCATGATCAACAGGCGGATCCAGCGCGCACCGACCGAGCCGTCGATCGACACGCCAGCCGCCTCCAGCGCCGCCGCGTCGTCCCGCGGCGGATCGGCGACGAACACCGCCAGCATGATCTCCCAGGCGGGATCGCCGAACAGATCGCCATCCTCCCCCGCCATCGCCCGCACGTCGCGCCGATGTCGCAGGATCATCGCGGCGCATTCGCGCGACGTCGGTACGCGCGGCGGTCGCGGGACGGGCACGCCGCCCGCCTCGCCCGAGATCGCCTGGATGCGTGCCTGGACGTCGGTCATGATGCTCGAGAATTCGGCGAAGCTCGCGCGATCCTCTTCGGGCCAGTGGAGCAGGCGAAGATCAGACATCATGATGAACGCTCCCTCGCGCCGCCCCACGACCGGGCCCAGTCGGGATCGCGCCCATATAAGGCCAGCCGCCGCCGATGCCGCATCACCCCCAGGGCCAGGATCAGGATCATCGGATAGGCCAGCTTCCCCGCCGCCGCCGCGTACATCCACGGCATCAGGTCGCTATCGAGCCCACGCACCCCGTGGATACCCAGCGCCAGAAGGTGCAGCGCGGCCAGCCACACTGGCCAGAACCGGTTCGCCCGCATCGCCACGACGATCAGCCCGATCATCAGCGTCAGGTCGATGCCCAGCGTCAGCATGTCCACCGACCGGAAGCTGGTCGACGGATCGAACGGCACGAGCCAGGTCGCCAGCGACGCGGCGAGCAGCATGACCGCGATCCATCGTTCCGGTCGTCCGCCGAGCAGCAGCGCATACAGGCAGACCGCGCCCTGCACGATATTGAAGACGAGGATATGGATCACGACGCGCACCGCCGTGGAGAAGGACAAGCGGTCATCGCGCCGGAAGGCCCGTCAGACCGCAACACGAACCGATGCCGCCTGCGCCATGGAGCGTGACCGCCGCCTCACCCGAACCCCCGTCATCGCGCCTTCCCCCCGTTGCTGACGTAAACCTGCCGCACGATGCGGGTCGGCAGCCCCTTATCCGACGCCTCTTAACCGGCGAGGTGCGCGATCCGGCCGATCACTCGGGTCATCGCATCCAGTCCGATCGCCAGCATTCCAAAGCCGATGGCGAGCGCGATGGCGATGGTCGGAATCCATAGCAGTCGCTCGACCAGCGTCATGTCGTTGCGGCGCTGCCCGCGTCGCCGGAATGGCAGGGACAAGCGGGGCGATGCGTGGACATGGCCGTCCTGCACCGCCCCACCGACCGTACTCCCATCCGGTGCGGTCGGAACTGGCATAGCGGCGGTGTCCGAAACCAGCCCCGCAGAATCAGATATGATTTTATGCGGGGTGGATTTTTGTTCAATTGCAGCACCTTGGCTCGCGATACCCGCTTCGAACTCGGCCAGGGCCAGCGCCGCGTCACGCCGGTTGCGCGCGCCCAGCAATCGTACCGCTTCGGCGAGATACGTGTCGACCGTGGACTTACCCAGGCCCAGTTCGGCAGCGATTTCCTTGGAGCCCTTGAGTGCCTTGACGCCGTGAAGGCATTCGCGATGGCGGCGCGTGAGAAGGGCGAAACGTTCGGGCGTCATCTCGTTTTCCGGCCGCGCCGGAGGATCCGTACAGGCATGGATCCGCCCTAGCCGGGACGATGGGGCCTCGCCAAGCACTTCGATAGACGATCACCGCCGATCTGGCGGCAACGGAACCCGGTTAACGAGAGTCGATAAACGCCTCAGTTCCCTGGTTTGTGCGGCAGCCTTATTCCTTCGATCGAGTCGAGCGCGCGGAGCAGATCGTCGAACGCCGCGTCCTCCTCGACCGGGAAGGATCGGCGAAATCCCGAACCGAGCACGTCGAGATCGCGCTGGGTGAGCAGGCCGACGGCCACAATCTGGTCGGGGCGACGGGCGGATTTCGACTGGTCGTGCGTCATCGCCGCCACCCGGTCGCGGTGGACGCTCCGTTCCTTGCCCCGCTGGCCGCTCCGTGGCCCGGGCAGGGCGTGGGAAATCGTGAAACCATCAGGCCGCGCATTGTCCGAGCTCCAATCATCATGACTGAACCCGTTATTCGGCGTGCCTGTTCCACGCTTTTTCCACGCATTCGACCGGTGACCGGGACAGCCGGGGGCCGCACCGCGCTTTCCCGCCGCGACACCCTTCCCTCTGGCGCAACCCATTGCTAAGGCCGCGGGCGTCTACCGGATTTTTTCCCGGCGCGCCTGCTCGCGGCTGCATGCTGCCGTGTCCCCCGGGCGTGCTCGGCTCGACCAAGAAGGGACGCCCATGACTGCGATAGGCCAGGACAGCCTGAAGACCCGCTCGACGCTGAACGTCGATGGTAAGACCTATGATTATTTCAGCCTTTCCAAGGCTTCCGAGCAGCTCGGCGATATCAGCCGCCTGCCCTTCTCGATGAAGGTGCTGCTGGAGAACCTGCTGCGCTTCGAGGACGGCAAGACCGTCACGCGCGAGGATATCCAGGCGATCGTCGACTGGCAGAAGACCCAGCGTTCTGACCGCGAGATCCAGTATCGCCCGGCCCGCGTGCTGATGCAGGACTTCACCGGCGTTCCCTGCGTGGTCGATCTGGCCGCGATGCGCGACGCGATCACCAAGCTGGGCGGCGACGCGGCCAAGATCAATCCGCAGGTTCCCGTCCACCTCGTCATCGACCACTCGGTCATGGTCGACGAGTTCGGCACGCCGCAGGCGTTCGAGGACAATGTCGACCTCGAGTACCAGCGCAACATGGAGCGCTATGAGTTCCTCAAATGGGGCTCCAAGGCGCTCGACAATTTCTCGGTGGTTCCGCCGGGCACCGGCATCTGCCACCAGGTGAACCTGGAATATATCGGCCAGGCGATCTGGTCCTCGACCGAGACCGGCGACCATGCGCAGGGTTCGGCGGCGATCGCCTATCCGGACACGCTGGTCGGCACCGATAGCCACACGACGATGATCAACGGCCTGGGCGTGCTCGGCTGGGGCGTCGGCGGGATCGAGGCGGAAGCCGCGATGCTGGGCCAGCCCGTGTCGATGCTGATCCCGGAAGTCGTCGGCTTCAAGCTGACCGGCAAGCTGCAGGAAGGCATCACCGCCACCGACCTGGTGCTGACCATCACCCAGATGCTGCGCGCCAAGGGCGTGGTCGGCCGCTTCGTCGAGTTCTACGGCCCCGGCCTGTCGTCGCTGACGCTCGCCGACCGTGCGACGATCGCCAACATGGCGCCCGAGTACGGCGCGACCTGCGGCTTCTTCCCCGTCGACGACAAGACGCTCGACTATATGCGCCTGACCGCGCGTTCGGACGAGAATGTCGCGCTGGTCGAGGCTTATGCCAAGGCGAACGGCTTCTGGCGTCATGACGATGCCGCCGACCCCGTCTTCACCGACACGCTGGAACTCGACATGTCGACGGTCGTGCCGTCGCTGGCCGGTCCGAAGCGTCCGCAGGACAAGGTCGTGCTCACCGAGGTGGACGACGTGTTCAACGCCGACCTCGCCAAGGTCTATAAGAAGGACGCCCCCGCGCGCGTCTCGGTCGACGATCGTGGCCATGACATCGGCGACGGCGACGTCGTGATCGCCGCGATCACCAGCTGCACCAACACCTCGAACCCGAGCGTGCTGGTCGCCGCCGGCCTGGTCGCCCGCAAGGCGAACGCGCTGGGCCTGAAGCCCAAGCCCTGGGTCAAGACCTCGCTCGCCCCCGGTTCGCAGGTCGTGACCGATTACCTCGACAAGGCGGGCCTGACCGCCGATCTCGACGCGATCGGCTTCAACCTGGTCGGCTATGGCTGCACCACCTGCATCGGCAATTCGGGTCCGCTCGCCGAGCCGATCTCGAAGGCGATCAACGGCAACGACATCGTCGCCGCGAGCGTGTTGTCGGGCAACCGCAACTTCGAAGGCCGCGTGTCGCCCGACGTGCGCGCCAACTTCCTCGCCTCGCCGCCGCTGGTGGTGGCCTATGCGCTGAAGGGCACCGTCACGCAGGACATGCGTGAGACGCCGATCGGCCAGGGCAAGGACGGCCAGGACGTGTACCTGAAGGACATCTGGCCCTCGAACGAGGAAGTCCGTTCGCTGATGGATGCGAACATCGACGACGAGATGTTCCGCTCGCGCTACGGCAACGTCTATGCGGGCGACGCCAAGTGGTCGGCGATCGAAGTGACCGGCTCGGACACCTATGCGTGGCCCGCCGCTTCCACCTATGTCGCCAACCCGCCCTATTTCGAGGGCATGGAGATGACGCCGAAGCCCGTCACCGACATCATCGAGGCCAAGCCGCTCGCCATCCTGGGCGACTCGATCACCACCGACCACATCAGCCCGGCCGGTTCGATCAAGGCCGACAGCCCCGCAGGCATCTTCCTGCAGGAGCATCAGGTCGCCAAGAAGGACTTCAACTCCTATGGCGCGCGTCGTGGCAACCATGACGTGATGATGCGTGGCACCTTCGCCAATATCCGCATCAAGAACGAGATGGTGCCGGGCGTCGAAGGCGGCATGACCAAGTACGAAGGCGAAGTGATGCCGATCTATGACGCAGCGATGCGTCACAAGGCCGATGGCACGCCGCTCGTCATCGTCGCGGGCAAGGAATATGGCACCGGCTCGTCGCGCGACTGGGCGGCGAAGGGCACCAACCTGCTCGGCGTGCGCGCGGTCATCACCGAGAGCTTCGAGCGTATCCACCGTTCGAACCTGGTCGGCATGGGCGTCCTGCCGCTGCAGTTCGCGGATGGCGTGACCCGCGAGACGCTGAAGCTGGACGGCTCGGAGAGCTTCACCATCCAGAACGTCGCTGGCCTGCGCCCGCGTCAGGATGTCGAAGTGATCCTGGCGCGCAAGGACGGCTCGACCGAGACCTTCCTGACCAAGTGCCGCATCGATACCGTCAACGAGCTGGAATATTTCCTGAACGGCGGCATCCTGCAATACGTGCTGCGCAACCTGGCGGCATAACGGGTTCGCCCCTTATGATGCGGGAAGGCCCGTCCGGAGCGATCCGGGCGGGCCTTTTCTTCGTGTGGCCGGTGGAGGTCGAGAGCCTTTCCCCGCTCCCCTCTATGAGGGGCGAGGGAAGAAGGGCGGCTAATCGACGACCTTCTGCGCCTCGACGATCCGCGCGTCGCTGCCCAGGGTATAGAGATACGCCTTTCGCGCCTCCGACCCCGGCCGGAGGCGCTTGAGCGCCCGCTCCTGCTCGCGCGTCAGCGCGAAGCGGGTGTAGCCCGTTCGTATCAGGCACCCGTCCACCTCCGCCTGGAGTTGGGACTGTAACGCGTCGACATGCTGGTCCGGTCGGTACATGCGCCGCAGCCTCACCTGCCGCTCGCTCTTGTCGAACGCCGTTTCGTTCGGATCGATTGCGGGCATGTTGTTCTCGCGCTCGAGCACCTCGAAGCCGCGGATATATTTCCTGGCCTCGTCATCCCCGGCCACGTCGCGCCCGGCGGCCTTCAACATGCAGGCGCGGCTACCCCCTTCGAACAGCGCGCGGGTCGATCCGGGCTTGCCCCAGCTATAGGTCGGTGTCGATCGTGCCGGTGCGCCCGTCGCGGCCAGTGCAGCGACCGCCAGGCCAAGGGGAATGGAACGCAGCATTCTGATCCTCCCGCCGCTGGCCGCGAGGGAATCGCCGCGATCCAGTCATTTGTCGGACGGGGACGATAGACCGGCCGGGCGGCCGATCTCAATGCGAACGTTGCGCCTTGCGCAGCGCGGTTTCGCGCTCGAGTCGCTCGAGCATCTTCTCGATCGACTCCTCCGCCCGCTCGGGCAGTGGCAGGGACGCGCCCGGCTCGGTCCGCTCGGGCTCGCGCATCGACGGGATGGGCATGGGCTCGGCGGTCACCGGCCCATCGGCCAGCGGTGCAGGCGAGCGCACCGGCTCGCGTGGAACCGACAGGATCGCGTCGGGGTCATAGGCGGCCAGCGGCTGGTCGAGATCGGCGGGCAACGTCCGTTCGACGACCTCCTCATCGACCGGCGGTGGCGGCGCACCAAGCTCGGCGGCGTGAAGCGGTCGACGCGGCGGTGCATCGGGATGCCGGTCCGATCGCCGGACCGACGGCACATAATCCTCGTCACCCTCGCGTTCGACGGGGGCCTTGCGCGCCAGCAGGCCCCCCGGCCCCCAGAGCAGATAGACCAGCGCCCAGCTTACGCCGCCCGCGCCGATCCCGGCGGCGAGCGCGAGCAGCAGCCGCGCCTTGGTCCCCAACGGCGGCTGCGCGGCGGACAGGATATCCCCCAGGCTCAGTTGCGCCACCAGCATCTCCAGCCGCCAGCCAGGTGCGACCAGGACCAGAAAGGCCAGGATGACGCCGAACGCCCCGCCGACCAGGGCGGGTGCGAAGCGATGCGAAGAGGGCGTGGCGGTGAAGGTCATAGGCTTTTCGTCGAAGCCCCCTGTAATAGCCGCTGGTAAACAGGTTCGTAACGGCGAATGTTGGACGCCCAATCGCGTTCCTTTTCCACGAATTCCCGGCCAGCGACCCGCCGGGCGTCCCAAATCGGGCGGTCTGCCAGCAGGGTCGACAGCGCATCGGCCAGCGCATCCGGGTCGTCGGGGGGGAACAGCGTGCCCGTCTCTCCGTCACGAATCAGCTCGCGATGCCCGCCCACATCCGACGCCGCGACGAGTCGCCGCTGCGCCATCGCCTCGAGCGGCTTGAGCGGGGTGACCAGATCGGTCAGCCGCATCCTCTTGCGCGGATAGGCCAGGACATCGACCAGGCCGTAATAGCGTTCGACCTCCTGATGCGGCACGCGGCCGACGAAGCGGATCGCATCCGCAACCGGCGATGCCTCGGCCTGCGCACGGAGCGCCGCCTCCATCGGACCGCCGCCGACCAGCAACAGCCGCGCCTTGGGACGCGCCGCCACGAGCCGGGGCATCGCGGCGATCATATCGTCGAGCCCCTCATAATCGTAGAAGCTGCCGATGAAGCCGATCACCTCGGCGTCGACCAGCCCGCAGGACGCCGCCAGCGACTCGTCGCGCGGGGCGGGCGCTCCGAAGACCGTCAGGTCGACACCGTTGGGCGATACGATGATCTTGTCCGCCGCGATCCCCCGCGCGATCAGGTCGCCGCGAAGCCCTTCGCAAATGACGGCGACCGCGTCGGCCCGCGCGCAGGCCCAGCTCTCGATCGCGCGGGTGACGCGGTAACGTGCAGACCCCTCCCGGCCCGTGCCGTTGCCGTTGCCGACCGCCGCATCCTCCCAGAAGGCACGGATCTCATAGACCAGCGGCAACCCCCGCCGCCGCGCCACCACCCATGCCGCCAGCGCATCGAGCACGGGCGAATGGGCGTGGAGAATGTCGGGCCGGAACGCCGTCACCGCCGCCTCGATCGCACGGACATGCGCCGCCAGCCCCCTGCCTTCCCCGAACAGGCCGGAGCGGACCGGACGTCCAGGGGAAACGGGGGTGCGATGGAAGGTCAGGCCGTCGACCGTCTCGACCGCTTCCGAAGCCGCCCCCTGGCGCGGGCCCGTCACCGAGGCGACGGTCATCCCCGCCGCCTCCTGTGCCTTCAAGATGGCTCGGGTGCGGAAGCTGTATCCGCTCTGCAGCGGCAGGCCATGGTCGAGGACGTGCAGGATGCGCATGACGATATGCCTGTCATGCCAGCCCTTAACGTCGCGTCAACCGACGGATAATAAGCCGTTCCCAACACTGGCGAACGGATGACGGAAAGACGGGCGATGATCGACAGCTTTGCCCTTCTGCTCACTCACAGCCTGATGCTGATCGCGGCATGGCGGCTGCTTGGTCGTCGCGACCTCGACCAGGAGGGCGACGACCGCGCGCCGCGTGGCGGGCGCCCACCCAAGGCGGGACGCCACCCCGATGCGTGACCTGTTCCTGATCGGCTTTCTGTTCAGCCTGTTCGGCATGGGGCTTCGCCGCCCCTTCCTGATGGTGCTGGTCTATATCTATATCGATATCGTCTCGCCCCAGCGGCTGACCTATTATCTGCTCAACGCCGTGCCGATCTCGCTGATCGCGGTGGTCGCGGCATTGGGCGGATGGCTGTTCGCCGACGACAAGCGCGACAGCCGGTTCACCGCGCGACAGGGCGCGATCCTGCTGCTGCTGATCTATTGCGCGATGACGACCTATTTCGGTGCGGACTTTCCGGTCGAGGCCAAGGACAAGTGGGACTGGGTGTGGAAGGCGCTGGCCTTCGCCGTGTTCCTGCCGCTGACCCTGCGGACGCGGTTGCGGATCGAGTCGCTGCTGCTCTTCATGATCCTGTCGCTCGCCTCGATCGTCATCGTCGGAGGGATCAAGACGCTGTTTTCCGGGGGCGGTTACGGCGAATTGAACCTGATGGTGAACAACAATACCGGCCTGTACGAAGGCAGCATCATCTCGGCGGTGGCGGTGGCGGCGATCCCGGTCATCCTGTGGCTGATGAAGCATGGAACCGTCTTTCCGGCCGACTGGCGGGTGCGCGCCTTCGGCTTCGGACTGATCTTCGCCTGCCTGTTGATCCCGGTCGGCACCTCGGCACGGACGGGCCTGTTGTGTATCGGACTGCTCGCGGTGCTGATGCTGCGCGACGTCAAGCGGCGCCTCCTCTATATCGGCGCGCTGGCGGCGGCGGGGGTCGCGGTCGTGCCGCTGCTACCCGCCTCCTATACGCAACGGATGAATACGATCCGCACCTATCAGGGCGACGAATCGGCCTCGACGCGTCTCGCGGTATGGCGATGGACGCTCGACTATGTCAGCTCCAACCCCTTTGGCGGCGGCTTCAACGCCTATCTCCAGAACAGCCTTCGCTATGACATCACCACGGTGCAGGGCTCCGCGCATGACAGCAAGGTGGAGCAGAAGGTCACCACCGACCATGCCCGCGCCTATCATTCCAGCTATTTCGAGATGCTGGGTGAGCAGGGCTGGCCGGGGCTGTTCCTGTGGCTGGGCATCAACATCGCCGGGCTGCTGCGGATGGAATCGCTTCGCCGTCGCTATCGCCAGCCTGACGATCCACTGCACTGGGGTGGGCAATTGGCGGGCGCGCTTCAGCATGCGCACATGATCTATCTGCTCGGCGGCGCCTTTGTCGGGATCGCGTTCAACCCCTTTCTCTACCAGTTGATGGCGGCGCAGATCGGGCTCGACACCTATCTGGCGCGGCGCACGCGCGAGGGGCGGCAAAAGGCGGCGGTCGGGCGTCAGCCGCTCCGCGCCGGGCTCACCATTTCCGCGCCGTCGGCGTGATCCCCGCACCCAGGATATTGCCCCGGATCACCAGCGGCTCGCCCGACCAGTTGCCGACGAAGACCGGCTTGAAATCCGCGCCCGGTGCCAGCCGCGCGCGATTATTCTCGACCACCAGTCCCGACGAATCGTTCTTCGCCCCCTCCGGCGCGACCGAGATCAGCGTCGAGTGATTGTCCTTGTCGCGGCCGAAGACGAATTCGTTGCCCGCGATCCGGCCCTTCGCGCCGTTGGACAGGTCGATCATATAATTGGTCGAGTGGCCGTGGCTGTCGTCGAAACTGCTGTCCAGCACCTCGACATAGGGCGCGCGGGTCTTGACGTAATGACCGCCCTGCCCGCGCTCGAAGCGGCAGGCCACGACCCTCAGGCTCTTGTAGCGGCCCAGATAAATGCCGTGCGCGCCGTTGCCGGTGGGATCGTTGCCAAGTCCCGAAAAGGTCGAGTGATCGACCGCCACCGTGCCGTTCGGATCCTCGGCGGACAGGATACCCGACTGGCTGTCGAGGAACATCGCATTGCTGACGGTCAGCGGGCCCTTCTCGATACGGATGCCCGCGCCGTTGCCGTCACCCACCTCGATATGGCTGAACACGATGCCGTCGACCTGCGCCCCGCGACCGCGCAGCACCAGCGCGGCTTTGCCCTCGCAGGCGATGCGGGTGAAGACGACCTTGCCCGGTTCGGCGGCGACATAGGCGATCCGCCCCGCCCCCTGCACCGCACATTCGCGATAGGTGCCGGGGGCGATGCGGATCGTCCCCTCACCATCTCCTATCGCCGTCACCGCCGCTTGCAGTGTCGGAAAGCCCCGCCCGGCGACGGTGAAGGGCTGCGCCGCCCCCTGCGCCAGCGCGACGCCGGAGGTCAGACCGATCAACAGCAGCGGGACGAGGCGCATCGACATATCCTGACATAACAAGCGGGCACCGCATCCTGCCACGCATGGCGCGGTGATGCGATGCCCGCGAATGTCCCGTGACGGGATGAAGCCTATTCCTCCCAAGCTCACTTGGGGAGGGGGACCGCTCGCGTCAGCGAGTGGTCATGGGGCGGATCGGTCGCCGACCTTTCCGTCTTCGCGGAAAGGCCCCTCCACCACGCCCTGCGGGCGCGGTCCCCCTCCCCATCGGAGATGGGGAGGATTGGGAAGTCACGCCTCTTCGCTGACGGCTACGATACCATTCCTCCCCAAGCTCGCTTGGGGAGGGGGACCGCTCGCGTCAGCGAGTGGTGGTGGGGCGGATCGGTCGCCAACCTTT
>NZ_CAKASM010000003.1:0-148671 GCF_916858675.1 Sphingomonas sp. Leaf21 | reverse complement strand
TTCCTCCCCAAGCTCGCTTGGGGAGGGGGACCGCTCGCGTCAGCGAGTGGTGGTGGGGCGGATCGGTCGCCAACCTTTCCGTCTTCGCGGAAAGGCCCCTCCCCCACGCCCTGCGGGCGCGGTCCCCCTCCCCATCGGAGATGGGGAGGATTGGGGCACACTTCTTCGCTGAAGGCTACGACGCCATTCCTCCCCAAGCTCGCTTGGGGAGGGGGACCGCTCGCGTCAGCGAGTGGTGGTGGGGCGGATCGGTCGCCAACCTTTCCGTCTTCGCGGAAAGGCCCCTCCACCACGCCCTGCGGGCGCGGTCCCCCTCCCCATCTGCGATGGGGAGGATTGGGAAGTCACGCCTCTTCGGTTTCTTCCTCGTCGGCCAGTTCTTCTTCCAGCGCGGTCAGGATCGCCTTGTTGAAGGCGGGGATGTCATCCGGCTTGCGGCTGGTGATCAGGTTGCCGTCGATCACGACCTCCTCATCGACCACGTCGGCACCCGCATTGGACAGGTCGGTGCGGATCGAGGGATAGCTGGTCAGGCGGCGCCCATCGATCACGTCGGCTTCGGCGAGCAGCCAGGGGCCGTGGCAGATGGCGGCGACGATCTTGTCGTCTTCCATGAACTCGGTGACGATCTCCACCGCACGCTCGTTGAGACGCAGCTTGTCGGGATTGCAGGTGCCGCCCGGGATGACCAGCGCATCATAGTCGTCGGTATCGACCTCATCGACGGTCAGGTCGGGGGTCGCCGTCTCGGCCTTGTTGATATCGCCTTCCATGCCCTGGATGGGATCGGATTTGAGCGAGGCGAGCGTCACCTTCGCGCCCGCTTCCTCCAGCGCCTGGCGGGGCTTGAACAGCTCGACGGTCTCGAAGCCGTCGGCGGCGAGCATCAGGACGCGTGCCTGGGAAAGATCGGCCATGGGGATAACTCCTGTCGGGGGGATGCCTGGGGGATGGCTCGTCCAAAACCCGCGACCGCATCGGCCGTTCCGGAACGAAGCGACCAGCGACGCATTTGCAAAGGTGACCCGAGGGAGTGCGATGGCGACCCGTTTAGTCTATTGCGATGACACCAAGCCCGGCATCACCCGAACCAGGCTTCGCGGCCACTGGGCGTATTGGAATGCCAGGGGCGACCGGATCACCGACCGCGAGGAGATCGATCGCCTGAACCGCATCGGCCTGCCCCCCGCCTATAAGGACGCGTGGTTCTGCCCCCGCGCGAACGGCCATATCCAGGCGGTCGGCTGGGACGAGAAGGGCCGCAAGCAGTATCGCTATCACCCCGATTTCCGCGAAGCGCAGGAAGCAGCGAAATATGAGCGCTGCGCCGCCTTCGGCCACGCCCTCCCCGCCTTGCGCAAACGTGTCGAAGCCGATCTGAAGAAGCGCGGCCTGTGCAAGGAACGCGCGGTCGCCGCCGTCGTCCGGTTGCTCGACAACGGCCATATCCGCGTCGGCAACGAGGCCTATGCCGTCACCAACAAGAGTTTCGGCGCGACGACGCTGCGCAAGCGCCATGGCCAGGTGAAGGGCACGACGCTTCGGCTGCGCTATCGCGGCAAGTCGGGCAAGATGCGCGACATGACCCTGACCGACCGGTCGCTGGCCAGCTTCGTCAAGCGCTGCCAGGATCTGGACGAACAGCATCTCTTCGCCTGGGTGGACGAGAATGGCGAGGCCAACCCGGTCACCTCCTCCGACGTGAACTGCTATATCCGCGAGGCGACCGGGTGCGATTTCACCGCCAAGCATTTCCGCACCTGGGCCGCCAGCGTCGCCGCGTTCGAGGCGCTGGCGCTCGCGGAGGCGGACCTCAGCCTGAAGGCGATGCTGGAGCCCGTCGTCGAAAAGCTGGGCAACACCCCCGCCATCGCGCGCAAATCCTATGTCCACCCCTCGCTGATCGCGCTGGTGAAGGAGGGGCAGGCCGATTTCCGGCAGACGCTTCGCCTGCCGCGCGCCCGTGCCGGGCTGTCCCGCGTGGAGTGCGGGCTGATCGCGTTTCTCGAGGCCGGAACCCCGGCCAGCAAGGCGGCCTGACCGCCCATCCATTCAGGAGTCCCCATGGCGACGAGCAATACCTCGCCCAAGGCACCGATCTTCGACGGCTCGCGCGTACCGGATCAGGTGGGAAACATCATCAACGCGACCTATGACTGGGTCCAGGTCTACTGGCTGAAAGTGCTGATCGCGATCGGCTTCGGCGCGATCATCGTGCTGGCGCTGCTGTGGGTCCGCAGGCTTGGCGACAAGCTTTGCAGCCGTCCGGGCTTCGCGGGCGGCTGGGGCGTAATCCTGGGCCATGCGATCGCGCGGACCAACATGTTCTTCATCGTCACGCTCGCCGCGCAACTCGTCTCGGGCTATGCGGGCACGCCGGGCGAAGTCGCCAAGACGATCAGCTTCTTCTTCACCATCGCCAGCGCGTTCCAGGCGGCGATCTGGGCACGCGAGCTGATCCTCGGCACGATCGAACACCGCACCCAGTCCGAACATTATTCGGGCGAGGCGCTGCTGTCCGCGATGGGGCTGATCCGCCTGCTGGTGACGGCGGTGCTGTTCGCGGTGGCGCTGGTCGTGGTGCTCGACAATCTGGGCGTCAACGTCACCGGGCTGGTCGCCGGCCTGGGCGTCGGCGGCATCGCGATCGGCCTGGCCGCGCAGGGCATATTCGGCGACCTGTTCGCCGCCCTCGCCATCATCTTCGACCGGCCGTTCCGGCGCGGGGACAAGATCAGCTATGGCACGACAAGCGGCGTGATCGAGGCGATCGGGCTGAAGTCGACCCGCATCCGGGCGTTCACCGGCGAGTTGCGGATCATCTCCAACCGCCAGTTGCTCGACAAGGAGATCCAGAACACGACGGTGCGCGACCATGTCCGCCTGTCGTTCACGATCGGCGTCGCCTATGAAACCCCGCCCGATACGCTGGCGCGGGTGCCCCAGCTATTGACCGAGATCGTCGAGGGCGAAGGCGGCAAGGTCGCGCGCGCCGGGTTCGAGACGTTCGGCGCGTCGAGCCTGGACTTCGCACTCCAGTTCGACGTGCCCGGCGACGACTGGGCGACCGCGCACGACCTGCGAAACCGGGTGCTGGTCACGCTGATGAAGCGCTTTGCGGCGGAGGGGATCTCGATCCCCTATCCGACGCAGACCACCTACACCGCCGCGCCGGACGGGTCGCTGGTCATGCCCTATCCGCAGGTCCAGCCAGTGGAGGTGCATCACACCGCCGGGGGCTGATCCTCGGCAGGCCTTTCGGGCGGAGCGTCCTCGAACGTTTCAACCGGCTGCTCTTCCTTCCGGCCGAGCAGCCGCTTGCCCCAGCGGACCACGGCCAATCCGGCGAAAACGATCAGCGCGATGAACTTCTTGCCGAAACCCAGCACGATGGCGAGCAGCCCCAGCTTCTTGGCCGCTGCGACGCCGACACCCGCCGCGACCAGCCCCGCCAGGCCATATTCGGCGGTCTTGTCGGTCGAGGCGTTGTAATCGGCATAGGTCTCCCCCTTGTCGAAACTCGCCGCCCGCCCGAAATCGGCCGCCGCGGCGCGGACCTCGGCCAGATGGCTCATGTCGGACACCATGTTGAGGCTCAGCACGCCGCGCCGCCCCAGCAGTCGCACATCGTAATTCAGCGAGTCCGGCCCCGTGCTGCCGTCAAATTTCAGTTGCCGCGCCCAGACCAGCGAGTGGTCCCTGGCGTCATAGGATGGCGGCTGTGCCCAGCCGACGATCTGGACCGTCTGGAAGCCCTGCTTCTTGCGCTCGT
This sequence comes from Sphingomonas sp. Leaf21, assembly GCF_916858675.1. GTDB lineage: Bacteria > Pseudomonadota > Alphaproteobacteria > Sphingomonadales > Sphingomonadaceae > Sphingomonas. The sequence goes on along the minus strand of NZ_CAKASM010000003.1, from coordinate 144,899 downwards.
CGTTCCGTTCGGCCGTGCCCTCTCGCAGGTCGGACAGAACCTTCTCGTAATCCTGCTCGTGGGCATCCTTGTCGCTGACATAGCCGGAGTCTTCATAGGTCACGACCGCGCCCCAGACACTGTCGGACGCCGTGGTTCCGGTGGGCAGGACGAGACCCAGCACATCGCTGACCGCCATGTCCGGATTGCCCCAGATCCGGGTCAGCACCTTCTTCGCATCTTCGGCAGGCAGGAAATAATAACGGTTGCCCAGATGCAGCGTCGCCTTGGCCGGGCCGATCACGACATCGCCGGTCTGCTTGCTCAGCGCCTGCTCGATGGCGCGGACCTGCGCCTCCGCGTTGTTCGCTGCCGACACCGGATCGGCGGCAATGGCCCTACCCGACCAGCACCCGACAGCAAGCATCAGCGCCACCGCAATGGCGCCCGTTCCCCGCAAATTCATCATTCCCCCCTCGCCCGCCCTCCCGTGGCGGACGAGGGAGGATAATCGTCAGATTCCGCCTTCGTCCAGCGACAACAACGTCGCGTTGCCGCCCGCCGAGGTCGTGTCCACCGACACCGCGCGCTCCGCGCAGAAGCGATAGAGGTAATGCGGCCCGCCCGCCTTGGGCCCGGTGCCCGACAGGCCTTCGCCGCCGAACGGCTGGCTGCCCACCACCGCGCCGATCATCGAGCGGTTGATATAGAGGTTGCCGACCGCCGCCTCGCTCTCGGCGACTTCGCCCGCGCGGGCGATCCGGCTGTGCAGGCCCATGGTCAGGCCGTAGCCCTTGGCGTTCACCTTCGCGATCGTCTCGGACAGGGTGCCCGCGTCCCACGTCGCGACGTGCAGGATCGGGCCGAACCATTCCTGGGTCAGGTCTTCCACGCGATCGAGCCGGATCAACGTCGGCGGCACGAACAGCCCATCGGCTGGCGCGTCGAGCGTCTTGATGGTCTTGCCCGCCATCGACGCGCGATAGGCCATCAGCTTGTCATAGGCCGCCCGGTCGATCACCGGACCGACATCCGTGGCCGGGTTGCCGGTCGGCCCCAGCACCAGCGTCTCCATCGCGCCCTTCAGCATCGCGATGACATTGTCGGCCACATCCGCCTGCACCAGCAGGAGGCGCAACGCCGAACAGCGCTGCCCCGCCGAGCGGAAGGACGAGGTGACGACGTCCGCCACCACCTGCTCGGGCAGCGCGGTCGAGTCGACGATCATCGCGTTGATGCCGCCGGTCTCGGCGATCAGCGGCACGATCGGGCGGTCGTCGTCGGCCACCAGCGTGCGCGCGATCCGCTTGGCGGTGGCGGTCGAGCCGGTGAAGGCGACGCCCGCGATCCGGTGATCCTCGGTCAGCGTCTGGCCAATATCGGGCCCGCCGACCGCGAGCAGCAGCGCGTCGCGCGGTACGCCCGCGCGGTAGGCCAGCTCGATCGCCGCCTGCGCGATCGCGGGCGTCTGTGGCGCGGGCTTGGCGACGACGGTGTTGCCGGTGACGAGCGCCGCCACCGTCTGGCCCAGGAAGATCGCCAGTGGGAAGTTCCACGGCGCGACCGTCGCCCAGACGCCGCGCCCTTCGAGGTGCAGCGTGTTGCGCTCGCCCGTGGGTCCGGGCAGTTCGACCGACCCCAGCCGCGCGCGCGCCTGCTGTGCGTAGTAGCGGCAGAAATCGGCGGCCTCGCGAACCTCGCCGATCGCGTCGGGGATGGTCTTGAACGCCTCCTGCACCAGGATCGCCATCAGCCGTTCGCGGTCCGCCTCCAGCAGGTCGGCCAGCTTTTCCAGCACGCCCGCGCGGGTGTCGAGCGGCGTCGCGTTCCATGCCGGGAACGCCGCATGGGCGCGCGCGACCAGCGCGGCGACGTCGGCCGTGGCGGCGACCGGCTTCACGGCGGGGCTGTTCACCGCCTTCACCGTGGCGTCCAGCGTCGCGATGTCGCTCAGGTCGATACCGGTCGAGTTGCGATGGCCCGGCGCGAACAGCTCGACGGGCAGCGGGATGCTGGGGTGCCGCGCGCCACCCACGGCCGCGATCTTGGCGACCGGATCGGCCAGGATCTCCGCCTCGGTCAGCCGCGCATCGGCGAGCTGGTGGACGAAGCTGGAATTGGCACCATTCTCCAGCAGGCGGCGAACCAGATAGGCGAGCAGATCGCGATGCCCGCCCACCGGCGCATAGATGCGGCACTTATGGCCATGCTCGCGCACCAGCCGCTCGTACAGGCCATCGCCCATGCCGTGCAGCCGCTGGAACTCGAAGTCGTGGCTGTTGCCCGCCCATTCGAGAATGGTCGCGACGGTCAGCGCGTTGTGGCTGGCGAAGGCGGGGCGGATATTTTCCGCCGCCAGCATATCCTTGGCGACCGCCAGATAGGACACGTCGGTCGCAGCCTTCCGGGTGAAGAGCGGATAGTCGGCCAGCCCCTCGACCTGGGTGCGCTTGATCTCGCTGTCCCAATAGGCGCCCTTGACCAGTCGCACGTTCATGATCCGGTCGAGCCCGTTGGCCCAGGCAATGACCGCCCGTGCGCGCTTGCCATAAGCCTGCACCGCCATGCCGAACCCGTCCCAGCCCTTGAGGGCGGGAAGCGCCGCGACACCGCCGATGATGTCCAGGCTCATCTCCAGCCGCTCGGACTCCTCGGCGTCGACAGTGAGGGCAATACCCTTGTCCGCCGCCTGCCGGGCGAGTTGCGCCACCATGTCGGTCAGCGCGGGTACGCATTCATAGGCGCGCGGCAATTCGTAGCGCGGATGGAGCGCCGACAGCTTGACCGACACCGAATGCCCCGCCGCCGGGTCCGATCCCACCGCGTCGATCGCCTTCACATAGGCCTGGAAATAGCGCTCGGCATCCTCATGCGTGCGCGCCGCCTCGCCCAGCATGTCGAAGCTGGCGGTGAAGCCCTTGTTCTCGGGCTTCTTCATGCGACGCATCGCTTCCTCGATGGTGCGGCCCATCACGAAGATCTCGCCCATCATCCGCATCGCGGCGCCGACCGCCTGTCGGACGAACGGTTCGCCCGCGCGCGACAGCAGCCGCTTGAGCGGCCCCGCCTCACCCTCACCCACCAGCGCGCGGCCGACGACCAGGCCCCATGTGGCCGAATTGACCAGCTTCGAGGCCGAGCGCCCGGTATGCGCGCGCCAGTCCGCCTCGCCCAGCTTGTCGGCGATCAGCAGGTCGGCCGTCTCGGGATCGGGCACCCGCAGAAACGCCTCGGCCAGACTGAGCAGCGCGACGCCCTCGGACGAATTGAGGCGATATTCCTGGAGGAACTGGTTCACCCAGCCGCGATTCTGCGCCGCCCGCAGGTCGGCGAGCAGGCCGGACGCATGGCCCATGATCCGCTCGCGCATCTCCGGCGTGGCGGCGGCGCGGTCGAGCAGCGGCTTCAGGACATCGGGCTCGGGCGCGCGATACAGCGATTTCATGGTCTTGCGCGCGTCGGCGGTAACGGCAGAGGTCATAGGTCTTAGGTCCGGTCGGGCGACCCGGCGCGATTGAGGCGCACCGTGAGCCGCATGGCGATGCTGTGATGGCCCGCGCTTAGCGGGAAATGAAGCGAAAGGGTATCGTTTGATACGATATGGCGCGCGGTTCGGGCTGACCGTCGCAATTGAAAATTCGGTGATGCTGGGGTATATCTCGGGAAGGCGAAGGACATCCGCCTTTCTGTAGAGCCCCGGTCGCTGCTACGGCCGGGGCTCAAATCCTTTGGGGCTCAGGCTGCTACCCGAGCCCCGCCGGGCACCTTACCTGTTGCGAACGTCGATAATCTTCACGACCAAGGTCGCGAAGGCGATGACTACGCCCAGGATCAGGCACAGATCGGCAACGGACATCCGTGGTCCTTTCTGTGAGTGACGGCGAAATTGCCGTCGTGGCTCTTGTTCCAACATGTGCGGCGTTTGTCAGCGGGAAAGTCTCGGCTCATTTCCCGCAACCATCCCTGCCCTCACGTCGTTCTCCAGCCAAACCCCTGAAAGGAGAGCCACGATGGCCGAGGACAGCCCGCAGGAAATCGCCGCCAAGTTTCTCGACAAGCTGAAGAGCAGCCCGTTCGTCATGATCGGCCTGAACGATGGCCAGCATTCCGAACCGATGACCGCGCAGATCGATGACGATCAGCCCAACACGCTGTTCTTCTTTGCTGGTCGCGACAACCGCATCGCCGGTGGTGGTCAGGCGATGGCGCAGTTCGTCGGCAAGGGGCATGACTTCTTCGCGTGCCTGGCGGGCCATGTGTCCAAGGACAACGACCCGCAGCAGATCGACAAGCTGTGGAGCAATCAGGTCGAGGCCTGGTTCCCGCAGGGCAAGTCGGACCCGAACCTGACGCTGCTCCGCTTCGACATCAACTCGGCGGAGCTGTGGGAAACCGACATCTCGCTGTCGGGTCGCGTGAAGATGCTGTTCGGCGGGACCATCCGCCCGGACGAGTCGTCGAGCCATGCGGTGGTCGGGTCGGTCGCGTAACTCATATGACCGGAATGCGAAACGCCCGGAGGCCATGGCTTCCGGGCGTTTTCCTATTTCCCGGCCCTTCTGCCACCTCCGCTCAGGCTGAACGAAGGCGGGAAGCCAGCCCCCTTATCCGTTCGTCTTGATCCACTCCTCGACCACCGGAGCGATCCGGTTGCGCCATTTGGAGCCGTTGAAGATGCCGTAATGGCCAACATTCTCGGCCATATAATAGCGCTTCTTATCGTCCGACAGCGAGGTCGCCAGCGTCAGTGCGGCGCGGGTCTGGCCCAGGCCGGAGATATCGTCCCGCTCGCCCTCGATCGCCAATATGCCGATATCGGTGATCGCGGCGGGATCGACGCGCTTGCCATGGTGCAGCATCTCGCCCTTGGGCAACGCATGGCGCTGGAACACCAGTTCGACCGTCTGGAGATAGAATTCCGAGGTCATGTCGCACACCGCGCGATATTCGTCATAGAAGCGCTTGGTCGCCTCGGCACTCTCGTCGTCGCCCTCGACCAGATGCTTGAACATCTCCCAATGCGAAATCATGTGGTTGCCCAGGTTCATCGACATGAACCCGGCAAGCTGCAGGAAGCCCGGATAGACCCGCCGCCCCGCGCCCGGATAGGTCATCGGGACGGTGGCGATCGCATTCTGCTCGAACCAGGCGTGCGGCCGTTCGGTCGCGAGCAGGTTGACCGACGTCGGTGCCTCGCGCGTGTCGACCGGGCCGCCCATCAGCGTCAGGGTGCGCGGCGTGCAGGGATGCTTGTCGGCACTCATCACGCAGGCGGCGACATAGCAGGGCACCGAAGGCTGGCACACCGCCAGCATATGTGTGCCGCCATGTTCCTTATTCGGCCCGATCTCGGTCAGGAAGTCGATGACGTAATCGACATAATCGTCGAAATCGAACCGCCCTTCCGACACGGGCACCAGCTTCGCATCGCGCCAGTCGGTGATATAGACCTCGCAGCTCGGCAGCATCCGCTCGACGGTGCCGCGCAACAGGGTCGCGTAATGGCCCGACATCGGCGCGACGATCAGCAGCTTCGGGCTGTCCTCGACACCCCCGCGGCGAAAGCGCTTCAGCTGGCCGAAGGGCTTGCGCGCGACGATCTCCTCATGAACCGCCACGTCGCGTCCGTCGATGCGGGTCGTGGTCAGGCCGAAGGCGGGCTTGCCGCGCGGTGCGGAGGCATGGGCGAAGACCTCCAGCGCCGATCCCATGATCGCGCCGCCACCGAAATAGGCGAAGGGATTGGCCGGGTTCTGAAGCAGCCCCGCGCCGAAATTGGCCAGGGCGCTCGCCCCCGCCAGCATCGAGCGTTGCATTTCATAGGCGTCGTACAGCATCGTCGAGTTCCTATCGCTCCGCGAACGGGAGCCAAGATTGCAGCTTGTGTATCACGAAACCGTTTGCACAAGATGACCAGAATATGGCGATCGCGTAACAGTGTCCCCGGTCGCCTCGACGGTTCAACGCTTCGAAGGGCACGAACGATGCGTCCCCGGCCAGCGCGCCGTTGAGCCCGTGCACGCACGCTGCTAGGCCCACGCGATCATGGCCAAATCCGCCGCTACCCCCACGCCCGCCATTCCGCCCAGCCGCCGTCTGAGCAATCTCAAGATGGTATGGCGGTTCACCCTGCGATACCCGACGCATCTGGCGGCGGCCGCGCTGTCGCTGCTGGTCGCGGCGGCGGCGACGTTGTTCATCCCGCGCACCTTTCAGAAGGTGATCGATCACGGCTTCGCTCGCTCCGCCGACACCGGCAACATCGCCCCCTATTTTCAGGGGCTGCTGGCGGTGGTGCTGGCGCTCGCCATCGCGACCGCGTTCCGATTCTACTTCGTCTCCTGGCTCGGCGAGCGCACCGTTGCCGATATCCGAGTCGCGGTGCAGGCCAATCTTCTCCGGCTCGCGCCACGCTATTTCGAAGAGAACCGCCCCTCGGAAATCGCCAGCCGCCTGACCGCCGACACCGCGATCATCGAGCAGGTGGTCGGCTCCACCGTCTCGATCGCACTGCGCAACGTGGTGATCGGGATCGGCGGCACCATCTATCTGTTCGCGCTGTCGCCCAAGCTGACCCTGTCGCTGCTGGTCTGCATCCCGCTCATCGTCCTGCCGATCGTCCTGCTGGGCAAGAAGGTGCGCGGCTATTCGCGCGACAGCCAGGACCGGCTCGCGGACATCGGATCGACCGCCGTCGAGACGCTGGGCGCGATGAAGGTGGTGCAGGCGTTCGGACAGGAACGTCGCGAGGCCGAACGGTTCGAACTCGCGGTCAGCAACGGCTTCGCCACCTCGCGCAAGCGCTTCCTGCTGCGCGCGGTGATGACGGCGATGGTCATCGGGCTGTTCTTCGGCGGGCTGACCCTCCTGCTGTGGGAAGCGGTGGCCGACGTCGCGAGCGGCCGCCTGTCGGGCGGTTCACTGACCGCGTTCGTGGTGACGGGCATTCTCGTCGCGGGCTCGTTCCAGGCACTGACCGAGGTATGGGGCGATATCCTGCGCGCATCGGGTGCGGCACAGCGACTGGCCGAACTGCTCGCCGAACAGCCCGAGATCGCGCCGCCCCCCGCCCCCGCCGTGCTGCCGGTCGTGCCGATCGGCGCGCTCCGGTTCGAAGGCGTCACATTCCACTACCCGACCCGACCCGAGGTCGCGGCGCTGAACGACTTCTCGCTCGACATCCGACCCGGCGAAACCGTCGCGGTGGTTGGCCCGTCGGGCGCCGGCAAGTCGACGCTGTTCCAGTTGGCGGAGCGATTCTACGACCCGCAAGCGGGGCAGATCTCGCTCGACGGCGTGTCACTGCGCGATGCCGATCCGGCGGCGATCCGCGCGCGTATCGCCATGGTCCCGCAGGAGACGGTGATCTTCGGCGCGTCGGCGCGCGACAATCTCCGCTATGGCCGGTGGGAGGCGGGCGACGACGAACTCTGGGCCGCCGCGGAGGCCGCCAACGCCGCCGACTTCCTGCGCGCTTTGCCGCAGGGACTCGATACCTTTCTCGGCGAAGGCGGGGCGCGGCTGTCGGGTGGACAGCGGCAGCGGATCACCATCGCCCGCGCGCTGCTTCGCGACGCGCCGATCCTGCTGCTCGACGAAGCGACCAGCGCGCTGGATGCCGAGAGCGAGCAACTGGTGCAACAGGCTCTCGAGCGGCTGATGGCGCACCGGACGACACTGGTGATCGCCCACCGGCTGGCGACGGTCCGTGCGGCGGAGCGGATCGTGGTGATGGACGGCGGGCGTATCGTCGAACAGGGACGGCATGGCGAATTGATCGGGCGCGGCGGGCTCTATGCGCGGCTGGCGAGCCTTCAGTTTCACGACTGATGGGGCCGGTTTAGTACCACTCGGGTGTGCGAGCGTGCGATCGTGGGGGGCGGAACATGCCCTTCGACTTCGCTCGGGCCGAACGGATGTTTGGAGTGGGGCACGGCGAGCGCACCTCCTGTCACGACTTCGGTTCGGGCCGACCGAAGTCGAAGCGCACGGGCGAATCTCGCAACATGTTGAAATCCCCTTGCTTCCATAATCAGCAAACCCGCTTGCGACCCGCCCCCCGCTCCCCTAGGCTCCGACAATACCATTGTAATACCGGGGAGTGCCGACGATGCCGCGAGCAACAAAATGGAGGAACGGGCTGGTCGCCGCCGTCATGCTGGCCGGAGCCTCCCCCGCCGCGATCGCCCAGACGGCCACGCTCCCGGCCGTCTTCCCCGCCCCCACCGCGATGACGCTGGGCGAGGGCGAAATGTCGCTGGGGCGCTCGGCCGTCCTGATCGCCGCGCCCGGCACCGATCCCGCGACGGTCGCGCTCGTCCGCTCGATCCTCAACCGGGCAGGCGTCAGCGACATCACGACCGCCAGTCGCCTCCCCGCGTCGCTCGACCGCCCGACGATCGTCCTGGGTCCGGACAGCGCCGTGCCGGTCCGCGACGCCCTCACCCGCAGCGGAGCCAGCGCCGATGACCAGGCAGAGGGCTATACGCTCGCCACGGTCGTGTCGGGCAATGGCGGGCTTATCACGCTTGCGGGGCATGATGCGGATGGCCTGTTCCACGCCGCGCAGACCCTTCGCCAGCTCGTCGCGCGCCCGCGGATTCCCGCACTCGTCATTCGCGACCACCCGGCCATGCCGATCCGTGGCACGATCGAGGGCTTTTACGGCAAGCCGTGGACGACGGAGGACCGCACCAGGCACCTCGATTTCCTGGGCCGGATGAAGGCCAACACCTATGTCTACAGCCCCAAGGACGATCCCTATGCCCGCGACAAGTGGCGGGAGCCCTATCCGGCGGCGACGCTGTCGGCACTCGGCACGCTGGTCGCGACCGCGCGCGCCAATCACGTGGACTTCGTCTACGCGATCTCGCCCGGCCCCTCGATCTGCTTCTCTGATCCGGCGGACGAACGGACGCTGCTCCGCAAGTTCGACGCCTTGCGCGGGATCGGCGTGCGCAGCTTCTATGTCGCGCTGGACGACATCGAATATCAGAAATGGAATTGCGACGCCGACAAGGCCGCCTTCGGCCCATCGGGGGCGCAGGCCGCCGGGATCGCCCAGTCCAAGCTGCTGAACGCGGTGCAGGCCGATCTGGCCAGGCGTGACCCCGCCGCGAGGCCGCTGATCATGGTGCCGACCGAATATTATGATGCGAAGGAAAGCCCCTATAAGGCCGCGCTCCGCGCCAATCTGGATCCGCGCATCGTCGTGCAGTGGACCGGCACCGACGTCGTGCCGCCCGCCATTTCGGTCCCCGATGCCAAGGTGGCGACCAAGGCGTTCGGGCGCAAGACGCTGCTCTGGGACAATTACCCGGTCAACGACTATGCCAGTTCGGCCGGACGCCTGCTGCTCGCCCCCTATGCGAAGCGCGAGGCGGGGCTTTCGACCGAGCTGACCGGCATCCTGTCCAACCCGATGAACCAGGAGGCGCCGAGCCGCGTCGCGGTGACGGGCGTGCTGGCCTTTGGCTGGAACGACAAGGGCTATGACGCGGACCGCACCTGGCATTTCGCCGCGCGTGATCTGGCGGGGAACGACGCGCGGGCGACGGCGGCGCTGCTCGAGCTGTTCGATACCCAGCATCTCGCCCCCACGTTCGGCAGCCAGCCCTGGCAGGAGCAGGCGCCCCGCTTGAAGGCGCTGCTCGATCATGTCCGCGAAGCGCTGGCGGGTGGCGACGCGGCGGAACGGCGTGCCGCGATCAACGAGCTGACCCGCAAGGCGGATGCGATCGCCGACGCGCCCGATACGATCCGCGCGGGCGTGGTCGATCCCGGTTTCGCCGAACAGGCGCGCCCGTGGCTCGACGCGATGCAGCTCTGGGGTCGCTCGCTGCGACTGACCGCCGCCGGGCTCGACGCCGCCGATCGGGGCAATGGGGCCGCGACGCGCTATTTCGGGGATGCCAGGCGGATCGCCGCGCAGGCCGCCGCCGTGCAGAGCATTCCTGGCGCGGTCCGCTTCGACGGACCGATCAAGATCGCCGATGGCGTGCTCGACCGGTTCATCGCCGACGCCCCCGGCCTGATCGCGGTCAGGGCGAAACCGTAACCGTCCGGCTGGCGCGGCGGCCGTCGGGGGTGCGGGTCCTGAGGTCCACCGCCCCCGTCACCGCGACCGGCCCGTCATAGCGACGCCAGGCGGTGCCGCCGGTCCGATATTCGATCGGCGTACCGGGGAATTCGGCATTGGCCTCCAGCCTGCCGCCGCTGATCCGCGCACCCGGCGGGGCGAGGCGATAGGTCACGCCCGCCCGGTCGAGCAGCCGCATCTGAACGCCCATCCGCCCGGCGAAATCATCCCAGCCGGACAGCAACCTGGCACGATCCACCCGCGCGTCGCCGGGCGTATAGCCCGCGCCCGCGACATAGGCGGGCTCCCAGTCCGGCTTGGCCCAGGCGCGCTCCGCCAAAGCCAGCAGGCGGGGGAAGAGCATGTAATCGACCTGGCTGTCCCGGCGCACCGTCTCGCTCCACAGTTGCGCCTGGATGCCCGCGATCGCCCGGCCGGGTTGCAGCGGAACGGTGTCGGCGATCGGCTTGGGCTGTGCGAGGATATTGGGGATCAGCGCGGCATTGGCCGCGAGATTGCCCGGCATGAAGCCGAACACCTGGAAACTGTCCACCCCGCGCGAGGCCCAGTCATAGCCGGTCTCATTGGGGTCGGCGGCATAGGGCATGTCGAAATAGCCCAGGTCGGGGATCGACAGCACCGTCTTCCAGCCCCGATTGGCCTGACCGTGCGCCTCGGCCACGCCGCCGCCGTGCAGGCCGCTCCAGATATTGGTCTGGACCTTGGGCGGCATCCGCGCGGGGTCGGTATGGCCCAGCCCGTCGCTCCATCCGGCGACCGCGATGCCCCGCTTGGCGAGATCGCCCGCCACCCGCTCGATGAAGCGCGCGCCCAGTTGCTTGGGCTGGAGCCCCTCACGCGCCATCGTCACCTTGCAGGCGGGCGAGCCGGTCCATGCGCCCGCCGTCTCGTCCGCGCCGATATGATAGGTGGTCAGCGGCACCCCCGCCGCCTTGTGAAGCGCGGCGATATCGTCGATCACCCGGTCGATGAAGCGATAGGTGCTGTCGATACAGACGTTCAGCGTGTTGTCGGTATAATGCTGAACGCTGGAATAGCGGGTGGTGTCGTCCGGCTCGACCAATCGGTAACGCTCCGCCCCCGCCTTGTCGCCCCTGGCCATCAAGCGCTGATAGCGGACCTCCATCGACCGGATCGCCGCGCGCGAATGGCCGGGCATGTCGAAGGACGGGATCACGGCGATCTGTCGTGCGGCGGCGGCGCGCAGGATCTCGCTGTAATCGGCGGCGGTCAGATAGCCGTTGGTGGCCGCGTCCCGCGCCGGGTCCGCACCGAGTTGCGGCAACAGGCAGGTCCGTTCGGACAGGTCGGCGCAGCGATAGGCCCCCACCTCGGTCAGTTCGGGCAAGCTGGCGATCTGCAGCCGCCATCCCTCGTCATCGCCGAGATGCAGATGCAGCGTGTTGAGCTTGTAGGCCGCCATCTGCTCGACGAGCTTCAGGATTTCGGCCTTGCTGTGGAAATTGCGCGCGAGGTCGATGTGCAGCCCGCGAAAGCCGTAGCGCGGCGCATCCTCGACGGTGAGCGGCCGCAGACTCGTCCCCTCGGCCGCGATCTGTTGGGCGAGCGAGCGCAGCGCATAGGAGGCGCCCGCCGCATCGCCGGCGTCGACCGACACGCCGTCCCCGGCGACGGTCAGGCGATAGCCCTCGGCCGCGATGCCGGGCGTCTGGCGGATCGTCACCGGCACCCCACCCTGCCCCACCGGCAGGGCGGCGAGCGCGGGGGCGATGGCCGCACGGTCGATTCCGCGCGTCGTGATCCGCACGCCCTTCGACAGGTCGAGCGGCGCGCCGGAGGGTCGGGCCACCTTCAAAGGCCTGGGCAGGATCGCCACGTCGACCGGCGTCGCCGCCCCACGCTCCGCATACAGGGCAAAGGCGCGTTCGGGGGTCCGCCAGACGGTCTGGTCGTCGGGCGCGCCGCGGGCGAGCGCCGCCTCGTCCGTCATCGGCCCGACAAAGGGCAGCGTCTCCAGCCCCGTTTCGGCATCGGTCCCCGTGCGGGTGGCGGCAATGACGCGTGGCTCCAGCCCCGGCGCGGCCAGCATCGCATTGGGCATCATGTGGTTGCGCGAGAAGAAGGCGCCGACCGCCACGACCTTGATGTGATAGGTCTGGCCCGGCGTCAGGGTCCGGCCGGGCTTCACCGTCAGGATGTTGAGATCGCCATTGACCGTCCGGTTGTCGAACAGGTCGCTGTCGATCGCCAGCACCGGATTGACCAGGCTGTAGCGGATCTCGAACGGCACGCCGGAAGGCACGCTCGGGATGGTGATCGCGATGTCGGCCTCGAAACAGCGCGGCGATGCGGCTGGACATGATGCGGGACGGTTGGTCAGGATCGTGTAGCGATAGCCCATACCCGCCGCCATCCGATCCAGATCGGCCTGTGCGCCCGCCGCCGGAACTGCGGCCAGCAGCGCGGGTAAAGCCCATAACGTCATCATCTTGCACCCGTCCCGCCAAGCTCACTGGTCCTATATTGGACCATGGCTGGGATTATGGCGCAACCCGGTATGATCGTCGCCCCGGCGCAGGCGGGGGCCTTTGCGATCGGCGATATGACGCTGGAGATCGCGGCATTCGCCGGGATGACGGATGTCGCCGCGATGCAGGGGTGACGCAGACCTCCCCACCTCCTATCTCCAGGCCATGAAAAAGCCCAAGCCGGGTCTGCCGACCCGTGAGCAAATCCTGTCCTTCATCGAACAGTCGGAGCAACCGGCAGGCAAGCGCGAGATCGCCCGCGCCTTCGGCCTGTCCGCGCAGGAGAAGATCGGGCTGAAGGCGCTGCTGAAGGACATGGCGGACGAAGGGCTGATCGACAGCGCGCCGGGCCGCGCCTTCCACAAGATGGGGGGCCTGCCCAAGGTGACGGTGCTGCGCATCGTCGATGTCGATGACGGCGGCAACGTCTGGGCCGAACCGGAGCGCTGGGAGGCGGAAGGCGCGCCCATCCCGCGCATCCGGGTGCGCGAACGCAAGCGTGGCAGCCTCGGCATCGGCCAGCGGGTGCTCGCGCGGACCGAGGAAGCGGGCGGCGGCTGGATCGCGCATGTCATGAAGACGATCGCGCCCGCCTCCGAACAGATACTCGGCGTGCTACGCGAGGAAGCGGGCCGTTTCTGGCTGACCGGCGTCGACAAGAAGGACCGGCGCGAGATGCTGGTGTCCGACACCGGCGGTGCGGAAGCGGGCGATCTGGTGATGGCGGAGAAGGCGGGCCGCCCGCCGCGCATCACCGCGCGCGTGACCGAGCGGCTGGGCGATCCCTTCGCCCCGCGCAGCTTCTCGCTGATCGCGATCCACAAGTTCGAGATTCCCGACCGCTTCCAGCCCGAGACGCTGGAAGAGGCCGAACGGGTCGCGCGCCAGCCGCTGGGCGACGACCGCGAGGATTTGCGCGACTTGCCGATCGTCGCGATCGACCCCGTCGACGCGCGCGACCATGACGACGCGGTCTGGGCCGCACCCGACGACGATCCCGCCAATCCGGACGGGTGGCGCGCCATCATCGCCATCGCCGATGTCAGCTTCTATGTCCGCCCCGGCTCGGCGATCGACAAGGATGCGCGGCGGCGCGGCAACTCGGTCTATTTCCCCGACCGGGTGGTGCCGATGCTGCCCGAGATCCTGTCCGCGGATGTCTGTTCGCTGAAGGAGGGCGAGGACCGTGCCGCGCTCGCCTGCCATCTTCAGGTGGCGAAGGACGGCAAGCTCAAGGGCTTTCGCTTCACCCGCGCGGTCGTGCGGCTGGCGGCGAATATCGCCTATGAGGACGCGCAAGCCGCGATCGACGGCGAACGCACCCATCCGCTGACCGAGACGGCGCTGCGCCCGCTCTGGGATTGCTGGGCCGCGCTCGCCAAGGCGCGGGATGCGCGCGAGCCGCTCGACCTGGATCTGCCCGAACGACGGGTGGTGCTCGACCAGAATGGCCGCATCCTGTCGGTCGCGCCGCGCGCGCGGCTGGATGCGCACCGGCTGATCGAGGATTACATGATCGCCGCCAATGTCGCCGCCGCCAAGGCGCTGGAGGCGAAGAAGGCCCCCGTCATGTACCGCGTCCACGAAGTGCCCAGCCGCACCAAGCTGGTCGCGCTGAAGGACTATCTCGAAACCTTCGATATCCCCTTCGCCATGGGACAGGTGATCCGCCCGGCGACCTTCAACCGGATCATCGACCAGATCGGCGAGGCCGACTTCCGTCCGCAGGTGATGGAGCAGATCCTCCGCTCGCAGACGCAAGCCTATTATGCGCCGGTCAATCAGGGGCATTTCGGCCTGTCGCTCGGTTCCTATGCCCATTTCACCTCGCCGATCCGGCGCTATGCCGATCTGGTCGTCCACCGTGCTTTGGTGGGGGCGTACAGTCTGGGCGATGGCGGCCTGCTGCCCGAAGGCGATGAGATGGAGCGGCTGGGTACGTCGATCAGCCAGATGGAGCGCCGCGCGATGGAGGCGGAGCGCGAGACGATCGACCGCTATGTCGCGGCGTACCTCTCCGAGCATGTCGGGCAGGTGGTCGAGACGCGGATCACCGGCGTCACCAATTTCGGCTTCTTCGCCACCGTCGATGGCGTGGGCGGCGACGGGCTGATGCCGATCCGCGACCTGGGCGGCGACTATTTCCATTATGACGAGGGCTCGCAGCAGTTGCTCGGCGAGAAGACGCGGGAAATCTACCGGCTGGGCCAGCGCCTGCCGTTGCGGCTGGCCGAAGCGAACCCGGTATCGGGCGCGCTTCGCTTCGAACTGCCCGACGGCAAGGGCGCCGCGCCCGAACCCCGCCGCGTGCTGAAACGACGCGGGCGGCCCGCGAATATCCGCCATAACGGCAAACGGCGGTAGGGAACGCGCCTGCCGCAGGCAGGACGGCCCCTTTTCCTACCCCCTCCCGCAGGCGGGAGGGACGCCCCCTTCTTGCTCCCCTCCCGCAGGCGGGAGGCACGCCCCCTTCTTGCTCCCCTCCCGCAGGCGGGAGGGACGCCTCCTTCTTGCTCCCTTCCCGCAGGCGGGAGGGGTTGGGGGAGGGCAGGGCCGCAAGCGATGGTCTCGGTGAGACTCCCAACCCTCCCCCATCCCCTCCCGCCTGCGGGAGGGGCGTGCTAGTGGCGAGTTCGCAGGTCCCCTCCTACCGATCGTGGGAGGAAGGGAACTTGATCAATACGCCCGACCGATCAACACCCGCTCCACCGCCGCGCGGCCGGTGAACACGCAGGGACCGTCGTCACAGCCCGTCTGGCCCATCGGCGCGTTGCGGATGGTCAGCTTCAGGCCTTTCAGCTTCTCGACCACCTGCTCCAGTTCCGCGCCCGTGGGCTTGGCCCAGCGGACATCGACCCAGCCGGGGTTCTTCTGCCCTTCCGCGAAATGCGTCTCGACGCCCGCCCAGTCGTCGACCGGCACGATCTGCGCCTTCAAGCGCTCGGTCGACTGGCGATGGAGTTCGCCCTGAATGTCGGCCAGAAGATCGGCGACACCCGACACGAAATCGCCGCGCGGTTGCACGACCGAGTCGAGCTTGCCGTCCTCGCGGTACAGCCGGTCGCGGCGGATCACCGAGACATTGCCACCCGCCATGTCGCGCCCGCCGACCTCGATGACGACCGGCGCGCCCTTCTTGACCCAGCCCCAGCGCTTGGTCGCGGCCTTCTGCGCGCGTGCATCGACCATCGCGCGGATCGGCTCGCCCAGAGCCGACTGCGCCACCAGTTCCCCTTGCAGGTCGCGGCAATAGGCGAGCAGCGCCTCGTCCTCGGGCTGGTCGCGCAGCATGGGCACGATCACCACCTGCCACGGTGCGACCCGGGGCGGCACGCGCATCCCGTCATCGTCGCCGTGGACCATGATCATGCCGCCGATCATCCGGGTCGACACGCCCCAGCTCGTCGTCTGTGCGAAGTCCAGTCCGCCTTCGGCATTCTGGAAGCGGATATTCTGCGCCTTCGCGAAATTGTCGCCCAGGAAATGGCTGGTCCCCGCCTGCAGCGCCTTGCCGTCCTGCATCATCGCCTCGATCGAATAGGTTTCGACCGCGCCGGGGAAGCGCTCGTTCTCGGGCTTCTCGCCCGCGATGACGTGCATGGCGAGGCAGTCCTCGGCGAAGCTGCGATAGACCTCCAGCATCTGGAGCGTCTCGCCCCGCGCCTCGTCGACCGTGGCGTGCGCGGTATGCCCCTCCTGCCACAGGAATTCCGCGGTACGCAGGAACATGCGGGTCCGCATTTCCCAGCGGACGACATTGGCCCACTGGTTGATCAGCACCGGCAGGTCGCGCCACGACTGGACCCAGCGGGCAAAGGCCGTGCCGATCACCGTTTCAGAGGTCGGGCGCACGACCAGCGGCTCTTCCAGCTTCGCCTCGGGATCGGGAACCAGCCCGCCCTTGCCATCGCCGATCAGCCGGTGATGCGTGACGACCGCCATCTCCTTGGCGAAGCCGTCGACATGCTCGGCCTCCTTCTCGAAATAGCTCAAGGGAATGAACAGCGGGAAATAGCAATTCTCGTGGCCCGTCGCCTTGATGCGGTCGTCGAGCAGCCGCTGGATGCGCTCCCAGATGCCATAGCCCCAGGGGCGGATGACCATGCAGCCACGGACCCCGGATTCCTCGGCCAGATCGCCCTCGGCGATGACGGACTGATACCAGGCGGAGAAATCCGCGTCGCGGGTGACGGACAGAGCGTGCTTCATGCCCGCCCGATAGCGGCAAAGGGGGCGGTTCGCCAAGGGGCTCACCATGTCCGGGGTTACGTCGCGGCCGACCAGCGTTTAGGGACGCCCGCATGACCGGCGACCGCGTGCTCAAGGGCATCGGCCTGCGCCTGATCGCCATCTTCTTCCTGTCGACCATGTCGGCGCTCATCAAGCTGGCCGAATCGCGCGGGGCGACCCTGTTCGAAACCATGTTCTGGAGACAGGCCTGCGCGCTGCCCGTCGTGCTGGCCTTCGTGCTGGCGGGGCCGGGGCTGGGGTCGCTGCGGACGACGCGGTTCAGGGGGCATCTGGCGCGATCGATGGTGGGGCTGGTCGGCATGGTCTTCACCTTCGGCGCGGTGCTGCTGCTGCCGCTGGCGGAGGCGACGACGTTCCAGTTCACCGTGCCGATCTTCGCGACCCTGCTCGGCGCGCTGGTGCTTCGCGAGCGGACCGGCATCCAGCGCTGGAGCGCGGTGCTGATCGGCTTCGCGGGCGTGCTGGTCGTCGTGCGGCCGGGGGCGAACGACATGTCGCTGTTCGGGGCGGGCGTCGGCCTGCTGGCGGCGATGTTCGTCGCGATCGTGGCGATCCTGCTGCGCCAGTTGCGCGAGGAACCGGCGGGAACGACCGTGTTCTATTTCACGACGCTGACCCTGCCCTGCATCGCGCTGCCCTATGCCTTTCACATCCAGGGTCATGACTGGGCCACCTGGGCGATATTGGTGTCGATCGGCCTGGTCGGTGGCCTCGGCCAGATCGCGCTCACGGCGGCGTCACGGCTGGCACCGGTCGCGGCGGTCGTGCCGATGGACTATTCGGGACTGATCTGGGCGACCGTCTATGGCTGGCTGATCTTCGGGGTGCTGCCCGCGACCAGTACCTGGCTGGGCGCGCCGATCATCATCGCCAGCGGCCTGTTCATCGTCTGGCGCGAACAGCGACTGGGCAAGCAGCAGACCATGACCACCGCGCCGGAGGATTGATCCTCCTTGGCACGGGGGGATGGGGTCAGCGAACCTCCCACCCGGTCGGCGCATTCTCCTGCCACCCCGTCCGGTGGAGCAGCGGCGTGTCGTCGTCCCATTCGGCATGGCCCAGGCACAGATAGGCCGAGAACACCCAATCCTCCGGCGCCGCGAAGATGCGCGCCATCTCGGCGGGATCGAGGATCGACACCATTCCCATACCCAGATTGACCGCCCGCGCCGCCAGCCACAGGCTATGGATCGCCATCGCGGTCGACTGGCGCAGTGTCTCGGGCATGGTGCGACGACCCAGGCCATGACCCTCGGCAGGATCGATATGGGTGAAGACCGCCAGTTGCACCGGCGCGGCATCGAGCCCGGCGAGCTTGAGCGCGCGATAGGCTGCCGCCTGCTCGCCCGCATAGTCCGCCGCCGCAGCCTCGTCGCAACACCGGAAATTCGCACGGACCGCGGCACGCAGGGCGGCATCCTCCACCCGGATGACCCGCCACGGCCGCGCATTGCCGACCGAGGGCGCGAGCGCCATCAGATCGGCCAGCCGCGCCAGCACCGCCTCATCGACCGGATCGGTCCGGAAGTGGCGGACGTCCCGTCGCCAGCGCAGGATGGCCTCGAGCGTGGCGGCCACCTCAGCGTCGAAGCGCATGTCTGTCCCCTCCCCGGCTCGGACCATCCCGCCCCGCTTGCGCGTTGCAGGCCCGCGCTTCAATCGATTTATCTGTCATCAAACGAGGAGACCAAGGGCCTGTGAGCGAACGGAAACTGATGTTGCTCGGCTGGATCGCGACGGCAACGGCGGTCGCGATGTACCTGTCCTATATCGACCAGATCCAGCTCAATCTGGCGGGACAAAAGGGGTCGGTGATCCAGCCGCTGGCGACGATGATCAACTGTTCGCTCTGGGTGGCCTATGGCTTCCTTCGCGAAAAGCGGGACTGGCCGATCGTGTTCGCCAACGCGCCGGGGGTGATACTGGGCGGGATTTCGCTGTTCACGGCGCTCTGAGCGAGAACACCCTCCACCCTCCCATGCCTCTGGCGGATGGGAAGGGGGGAGGTGTCGCCGATCAGGCCGCCTTGTCCTTCCACACCAGCACGGGCTTGCGCGCGGCCAGCGTTTCGTCGAGCCGCGCGCGCGGCGCGAAGTGCGGCGCGGTCTTGAGCGACGCGTCGCCCGCCTTGGCCCGCTCCGCCACCGACGCCAGCGCGCCGATGAACTGGTCGAGCGCCGCCTTGGACTCGGTTTCGGTCGGCTCGACCAGCATCGCGCCGTGGACGACCAGCGGGAAATACATGGTCATCGGGTGGAAACCCTCGTCGATCAGCGCCTTGGCGACGTCGATCGTCGAGAAGCCCTCGGCCAGTCCCTCGTCCGAGAAGATGGCTTCGTGCATACACGGCCCGCTCTTGGCGAAGGGGGCGTCGAGGGTGTTCTCGAGGCTGCGCAGGACGTAGTTCGCGTTGAGCACCGCATCCTCCGCGACCTGGCGCAGGCCGTCCGCACCGTGGCTGAGGATATAGGTCAGCGCGCGGGTGAACATGCCCATCTGGCCGTGGAAGGCGACCATCCGGCCGAAGCTGTCGGCGTGATGGTCGTCGGCATTCTCTTCCTCGACCAGCCGGAAGCCCTCGCCCGTCTTCTCGACGAAGGGCAGCGGCGCGAACGGCGTCAGCGCCTCGGAGAACACGACCGGCCCCGAACCCGGCCCGCCGCCGCCATGCGGGGTCGAGAAGGTCTTGTGCAGGTTGATGTGCATCGCATCGACGCCCAGATCGCCCGGACGCACGCGGCCCACGATCGCGTTGAAGTTCGCGCCGTCGCAATAGACGTATCCGCCAGCGGCATGGACCGCGTCGGAAATGTCCTTCAGATCGCGCTCGAACAGGCCGCAGGTGTTCGGGTTGGTGATCATCACGCCCGCCACGTCCGGCCCCAGACGGCCTTTCAGCGCCGCCGTGTCGACGCGCCCATCAGCGGTCGCGGGAATATCCTCGACCGAGAAGCCCGCGAACGCCGCCGTCGCCGGGTTGGTGCCGTGCGCCGATTCGGGCACCAGGATCACCTTGCGATGGCCCTCGCCGCGCTTCTCCAGCGCCGCCTTGATCGCCAGGATACCGCACAGCTCGCCATGCGCGCCCGCCTTGGGGCTCATCGCGACCGAGGTCATGCCGGTCAGCGTGACCAGCCAGTGCGCCAGCTGGTGAATGACCTCCAGCGCGCCCTGTACCGTGTCGACGGGTGCGAGCGGGTGAATGTCACTGAAACCGCCGAGGCGCGCCATCTTCTCGTTCAGGCGCGGATTGTGCTTCATCGTGCACGAGCCGAGCGGGAAGAGCCCCAGGTCGATCGCGTAATTCTGCCTCGACAGACGGGTATAGTGGCGCACCGTCTCCGGCTCCGACAGGCCAGGCAGGCCGATGGGGCTCTTGCGCGACAGGTCGCCCAGTCGCGAACCCGCGACATCGCCGTCCGCAAAGTCGACACCCGTGGTGTCGGTATCGCCGATCTCGAAGATCAGCTTTTCTTCCAGCATCAGCGCGCGGTTGCCGGTGAAGGTCGCCTGCGCTTCGCCCGTGTTGGCTTCGGGGCTCGTGGGCTTCCAGCCGCTCTGGTTGATCGTCATGCCAGCACCTCCTCAAGCGCTTGGGCAAGCGTCTCGATATCCTCCGCCGTCACCGTCTCGGTGACCGCCACCACCAGTCCGTTCGCGAGAGCCTCCTCGCCCGGATAGAGCCGCCCGAGCGACACGCCCGCCAGTACGCCGCGCTCGGCGAGCGTCCGCACGATGGGCCGCGCCTCGCGACCCAGATCCAGCGTGAACTCGTTGAAGAACGTGTCGTTGACCAGCTTGACGCCCGGCACCTTCGCCAGACGATCGGCCGCGCGGCAGGCGTTCGCGTGGTTGATCCCCGCCATGCGGCGCAGGCCCGCCTCGCCCAGCAGCGTCATGTGGATCGAGAAGGCGAGCGCACACAGACCGGAGTTGGTACAGATGTTCGACGTCGCCTTTTCGCGGCGGATATGCTGCTCGCGCGTCGACAGCGTCAGCACGAAGCCGCGCTTGCCGTCCGCGTCCACCGTCTCGCCACAGAAGCGGCCCGGCATCTGGCGGATATACTTATCCTTGCAGCCCATCAGGCCCACATAAGGGCCACCGAACTGAAGCCCGACGCCCAGCGACTGGCCTTCGCCGACGACGATATCGGCGTCCATCTCGCCCGGCGAGCGGATCGCGCCCAGCGCGACCGGCTCGGTCACGACCGCGATCAGCAGCGCCTTCTTGGCGTGGCAGGCCTCCGCCAGCGGGGTCAGGTCGGCGATGCGGCCGAGAATGTCCGGATACTGGACCACGACACAGGACGTGTCGGCGTCGATCGCCGCGATCATCTGGTCGATATCGGTCTCGGCGGTCAGGACGGGCGCGGCCGTCTCCAGCGTGTCGCCGGTATATTTGGCCATCGTCCTGGCGACCGAAACATAATGCGGGTGCAGGCCCGACGACAGGATCGCCTTGGCCTTCTTGGTGATGCGCCGCGCCATGCCGATCGCTTCCCAGCAGGCGGTCGAGCCGTCGTACATGGAGGCGTTGGCGACATCGGTGCCGAGCAGACGCGCGACCTGCGTCTGGAACTCGAACAGCATCTGCAATGTGCCCTGCGCGATTTCCGGCTGATAGGGCGTGTAGGCGGTCAGGAACTCGCCGCGCTGGATCAGGTGATCGACGCTGGCGGGGACATGATGGCGATACGCGCCGCAGCCCAGGAAGAAGGGCACGTCGCCCGCGACCATGTTCTTGCGGGCGAGCGCGGTCATGTGCCGCTCGACCGCCAGTTCGGACGCGTGGTTGGGCAGCCCCTCGATGGGGCCGGACAGGCGCGCGGATTCGGGCACGTCGACGAACAGGTCGTCGACCGAGCCCGCGCCGATGACCGAGAGCATCTCGGCCCGATCGGAAGAGGTAAGGGGCAGGTAGCGCATGCGTTCCATTTCTCCGCCCTCCTCTTCGCCCCCGCCGCCGAGCGGAGGGCTTCTTCTTCTCCCCTCCCGCAGGCGGGAGGGGCCGGGGGAGGGCACCCGGCTTCGGCAGGCGATGGCGCTGGAGGAGAGCGAGTCCCCTCCCCCGACCCCTCCCGCCTGCGGGAGGGGAGGAAGAAGGCCCCTACCCTATGCAGGGAGGGGCATCAGATCACAGCTTGGCGACGAACGCGGCGTAGGCGGTTTCGTCCATCAGGGCGTCCAGCTCCGACGCGTCCGACAGCGTGATCTTGAAGAACCAGCCCTCGCCCTCCGGATCGCTGTTCACCAGCGCGGGTTCGTCGGCGAGCTGGGCATTGCCCTCGACCACGGCGCCCGACACCGGCGCGTACACGTCCGACGCGGCCTTGACCGACTCGACCACCGCGGCCTCGTCGCCCTTGGACAGCGCGCGGCCTTCCTCGGGCACGTCGACGAACACGATATCGCCCAGCGCGCCCTGCGCGTAATCGGAGATGCCGACCGTGCCGACATCACCGTCGACGTCGATCCACTCATGATCTTCGGTGAAATAGCGGCTCATGGTCACTTGGCTCCTGAACGAACGTAACGATGGGGGACGAACGGCATCGCCGTGACGGTGGCGTCATGCGTCTTGCCGCGTTGAAGCAGTTTGAGGGTCGTGCCGGGCGTCGCCAGCCCGGTCGGCACATAAGCCATGGCGATCGGCGCGCCCATCGAGGGGGCGAAGCCGCCGCTGGTCACGCGGCCGATGACCGATCCGTCCTCGGCGACCACCGACGCGCCCTCGCGCACCGGCTGGCGGCCCGCGACGGTCAGGCCGACGCGCTTGACGGCGGGGCCGTTCTCGCGCTCGGCGAGGATACGCCCGGCGCCCAGGAAGTCGGCCGCCTCGCGACGCTTCTTGGCGAGCGCGAAGCCCAGATCGGCCATCACCGGCGTCGTCTCTGGGTCGAGGTCATGGCCATAGAGCGGCAGCCCCGCCTCCAGGCGCAGCGAGTCGCGCGCGCCCAGACCGATCGGCTTCACTTCCGCCTGCTCGCAAAGCAGGTCGGCGAAGGCGGCCGCATGTTCGGCCGGGATCGAGATTTCGTAACCATCCTCGCCGGTATAGCCCGAGCGGCTGGTCCACAGCGGCACGTCGTTCCAGCTGAAGTCGGCGGCGGTCATGAACACCAGTGCCTCGACGCCCGGCACGATCCGCGACAGCGCGTCGACCGCCTTCGGCCCCTGGAGCGCCAGCAGCGCCTGCTCGTCGAGCAGGTTCAGCGTCGCATCGTCGGGGATGAAGTCGAGCAGATAGGCGATATCGTCATATTTGGTCGCGCCGTTGACGACCATGTAAAGCTCCTCGGCGCCGTCGAGCGTGCGCTTCGTCACCATCAGGTCGTCGAGGATGCCGCCCTCTTCGTTGAGCAGCAGCGAATAGCGGTTCTTGCGATCGCCAAGGCCGGTGATATCGCCCGGCAGGACCTTTTCCAGCGCGGCGATGACCGGGCCCAGGCCGTTCTCGCCGGTGAAGACCACCTGCCCCATATGGCTGACGTCGAACAGCCCGGCCGACTCGCGGGTCCAGAGATGCTCGGCCATGATGCCTTCATACTGGACGGGCATGTGATAGCCCGCGAACGGGACCATCCGCCCCCCGCGCGCCCGGTGCCAGGCGTCCAGCGGCAGCGTCTGGATGATCTCCTGACCCTCGGGGGCGTCTTCTACATTCAGGTCTGCGGTGTCGCTCACGGGGCCGGTCTCCGTCAAAAGGGTGTCGGCTAGGGACGTGCGTCTCCTACCCGATACGATCCCCCTCTGTCACGGAACCTGAGAGCTTTCGCCGGAAATTCCGGCTTACCCCTTCGGTGGCGCGACGACCCGGGGCCGACGCGCGCTTTCCAGAGTGTCGATGGCGATCGCGGTCCCGTTTGCCTGAGAGATTCCGGGGTGGTTGCTCCTTCGGCGGCCGGGTTTCGTCACCTGAAAGATGAACCCGACGCTCTCCCGCGCGCGCCTATGCCGGATATGTCCGACATCGACACCGCGCCCTCTGCCGGGCAGGTGGTTTCAAGTCAATCGGGGAACGGCCAGGCGGGGCGCAAAGATGTGGAAAGCTGGGGGCCATGCCCCTCCACCACCGCTTCGCGGCGGTCCCCCTCCCCATCTTAGATGGGGAGGAACAGGCCGAAGATCACCGAGTCGCGTTGTAGCGCAACTGCGCGTCGGTCAGCTGGAAACCGACCAGTGCCTCGAAGCTGGCGCTCGCCACGGCCTGGCGCACTGCGGGGTTGGTCAGCGGATCGACCGCCGCATCCTCATCGCCCGCCTTGCGCCGGCGGGTCAGCTTTTCGCGCACGTCGTCGGGCAGCGTCGCGGCCGCGCGCGAGATCGTCGTGGAGGCTTCGCCCGCCACCTGCCCGCGCGCCTGGCCGGCGTCGAAATGCACGTTGACGCGGCTGACCCGCTTGGCGACGACGTTCGTCCCGCCGCGCACGATCGCGATATAATAGGGCAGAACGACGTCGCGCGCCGCCGTCGTGTCGGTGCGCCGCGCCTCGACATCGAAGGTCACGGTGGTGACGATGTCCGCGCCCGAATCCGCGCAATTGCCCCGGACATTGGTCATGTTGGCGATCAGGTCGATCGAGCGTTCGTCGGTGGCACCCGGCGTCTTGAACAGCGTGATGTCGCCCGTGCCCGCCGCGACTCCGACCACCGGGCAGGCCGAGCGCACGGCGGTGATGCCGCCCGACGCGTCGATCTCACCGGTGCGGGCGCAACCGCCGAGAACGAGCGCAAGGGCTACGGGAACGAGGAGCGATGCTTTCACAGGTCGAAACGCCTATTCTGGATGCCGAAGCAGGATGCCGGTTTGGCCGCCAGCATAGGAACCGGGTTGGACGCGCGCAAGCAATGGCGTAGAGCCGCCTCATGACCGATACGCTGAAGCCGCCGCTCGACCTGTTGATCGCCGCCCCGCGCGGCTTCTGCGCCGGTGTCGACCGCGCCATCCGCATCGTGGAGCTGGCGATCGAGAAGCATGGCGCGCCGGTCTATGTCCGGCACGAGATCGTCCACAACAAGTTCGTGGTCGACAGCCTGAAGGCCAAGGGCGCGATCTTCGTCGAGGAACTGAACGAGGTGCCGCCCAACGCGCATGTCGTCTTCTCCGCGCACGGCGTACCCAAGTCGGTGCCCGCCGACGCCGAGAGCCGGGGCCTGGAATATCTGGACGCCACCTGCCCGCTCGTCTCCAAGGTACATCGCCAGGCCGAACGGCTGGTCGAGATGGGGCGCCACATCGTCTTCATCGGCCATGCCGGACACCCCGAGGTCATCGGCACCTTCGGACAAGTGCCCAAGGGCGCGATGTCGCTGGTCGAGACGGTCGAGGATGTGGACGCCTTCACGCCCGCCGACGCCGACAATCTCGCCTTCCTGACCCAGACCACGCTGTCGGTCGACGACACCGCCGCGATCGTCGAGGCGCTGCACCGGCGTTTCCCCAATATCCTGGCGCCGCGCGGCGAGGACATCTGCTACGCCACCTCCAATCGCCAGGCGGCGGTCAAGGCGATCGCGGCGGAATGCGACGCGGTGCTGGTGATCGGCGCACCCAATTCCTCCAACTCGCTTCGCCTGGTCGAAGTGGCCGAACGCGCGGGCAAGCGCGCGCAGCTGATCCAGCGCGCCGCCGATCTCGACTGGGCCTTCCTCGACGGCGTCAGGACGCTCGGCCTGACCGCCGGAGCCTCCGCGCCCGAGCTGCTGGTCCGCGAACTGGTCGAGCGCCTGTCGGAGCGTTTCGCGGTCAGCGAGCGCGAGGAGGAAACCACGCGCGAGACCATCGCCTTCAAGCTGCCCCGCGGGCTGGAAGCGGCCGCCTGAACCATGGCGGTCTATACGCAGGTTTCGGCCGAGGCGCTGTCCGCGTTTCTGGCGCGCTATGACGTGGGCGAGCTGATCTCCGCCAAGGGGATCGCGGAGGGCGTCGAGAACAGCAACTATCTGGTCGACACCACGACCGCGCGGTTCATCCTGACGCTGTACGAAAAGCGGGTGGCGGCGGGCGACCTGCCCTTCTTCCTCGCGCTGCTCGATCACCTGGCCGCCAAGGGCTTGCCCGTGCCGCCCGCGATCAAGGATCGGGACGGGGTCGAGATTCAGACGCTGGCGGGACGCCCCGCCTGCCTGATCCAGTTCCTGACCGGCGTATCGCTCTCGCATCCCACCCCGGCGCAGGCGCTGGCGGCGGCGGAGGCGATGGGCGCGATGCACCGCGCGGTCGCGGACTTTGCGCAGAGCCGCGCCAACTCGATGGGGCACGCGAGCTGGCGCCCGCTGTTCGCGCAATGCGGGCGCGACCTCGATCGCATCCAGCCCGGCCTGCACGATGCGATGGGCGAGGCGCTCGACTCGGTGCTGGACGGCTGGGACGCGCAGGCGCTCGACACGTGCGTCGTCCATGCCGACCTGTTCCCCGACAATGTGCTGGTGCTCGGCGACCGCGTGACGGGGCTGATCGACTTCTACTTCGCCTGCACCGATTTCCGCGTCTACGACCTCGCGGTCATGCACTCGGCGTGGAGCTTCGATGCGAGCGGGAAGGCCTATGCGCCCGAGATCGGCGCGGCGCTGATCGCGGGATATGGCCGACACTTCCCCTTGTCCGATGCCGAACGCGCAAGCTTTGCCCGCCTCGCCATGGGCGCGTGCCTGCGCTTCGCGCTGTCGCGGGCCTGGGACTGGCTCAACACGCCTGCGGACGCGCTGGTGACGCGCAAGGATCCGCTGGCCTATTGGCGGCGCTATCTGGCCTATCGCGACGGGAAGGCGGGGCTGTGACTCCGGTCGAGATCGCCACCGACGGCGCATGCAAGGGCAATCCCGGCCCCGGCGGCTGGGGCGCGCTGATCCGCTCGGGCACCCACGAAAAGGAATTGTCGGGCGGCGAGCCGCTGACCACCAACAACCGCATGGAGCTGATGGCCGCGATCGAGGCGCTGAACGCGTTGAAACGTCCTTGCGCGGTGACCCTGTCGACCGACAGCCGCTATGTCATGGACGGGCTGACCAAGTGGATCCATGGCTGGAAGCGCAACGGCTGGCGCACGGCGGACAAGAAGCCGGTCAAGAACGCCGAACTCTGGCAGGCGTTGGTCGCGGCGGCGGAGCGGCACCAGATCGAATGGAAATGGGTCAAGGGCCATGCGGGCCACCCGGACAATGAACGCGCCGACAAGCTGGCGAGCGACGCGGCGGAGACGTTCAGGCGGTAAGCGGGGGCCTGGGCGGATAACGACCGGGCCAGACGGCCCGATCGGGGTGAGGAAGGGGACGTGTTTTGCCGATCAATGCAGTCATCGCCCTTGCGCTCGTCGCCTCCGGCGACACGCCCGTGCCACAGCCTTCGGCCCAGCTTCAGACCCTTGTCCTGTCATCCGGCTACCAGGCCAATATCCAGCGCCTTTTCGCCGCGCTGCCAGCCGATGTGTTCCAGCGCTGTCCCGCGCTGGTCGCTCCGGCATCGACCGTATCCGTCCTGTCACCACCCGCGTTCGCAGCCGATGGCTATCCCATATCCGGCGCATGGAAGCAGAGTTTTCCGGTTCGAGGGTGCGGCAACGACACGACCATCAACATCTTCTTCGAAGGCCAGCCGAACGAGAAGATCGTAAGCATCGTCGCCGTTCCGGGAGACACCCACGCGAACCTGACGTTGCAAGCCGATGCGCTGCGCTATGTCCGTGTCGCCGCCCAGGCCGCCGCGCCGGGTTGTGCGACGCCTCACGTGCGGCATACGCGCTATGACGGGGTCACCGACACCGCGCGCCGGGCCTGGCGCGAGACGTGGTATGTCGCGGCCTGCGGTCGGAATGTCGAGGTGCCGGTGACCTTCATCCCCGACGCGACGGGCACGACCGTTACCGCGGGCGTGCCCAGGCCGGTCGGCTGACCCATCAGGACCGGGCCGGGAAACGCCCCACGTCGTAGCGTCCGGGATCGATCGCCTCGGGAACGCCCCCCTCCCCCAGCAACAGCGCCGCCGCCATCGCCGCCGCCGCAGGAGCGGTCTGGATACCGAAACCGCCCTGCCCCGCGCACCAGAAGAAGCCCGGCACCCTCGGATCGTAGCCATAGACCGGCACACGGTCGGGCGCGAAGCTGCGCAAGCCTGCCCAGCGACGCTCGACCGCGTCGACGCGCCAGTCGACGACCTGCTCCAGCCGGTCGATCGCCACCGCCACGTCCCATTCCTCGGGCGCGATATCGCAAGGAACGCTCGGCGTCTCGTCATGCGGGGTCAGCCACAGCCGTCCCCCCGTCTCCGGCTTGAAATAGAAGCCGCCCGCTATGTCCACGACATGCGGCAGGCGTGCCGGAGCGGGCGGATCGGTGCGCAACTGGACCATGGTGCGGCGATAGGGGGTGATACCGACCGGCGCGACGCAGGCCATTTCGGCGACCCGATCCGCCCAGGCTCCGGCGGCGTTGACCAGCAAGGATGCCGCGACAGGCCCGGCCCGGGTCGCCAGCCGCCATGCGCCGTCGCGTCGCTCGGCCGTCAGCAGTGCGGCGTCGGTCAGCACGACCGCGCCCGCCGCCTTCGCCGCCGCCAGATAATCGGCATGAAGCGCGGCGACGTCGATATAGGCGCAACTCGGCTCCCACACGCCCAGGCACCATTGGGGGCGCAGGTCGGGGACGTGCGTGGCGGGATCAACAGGGGACAGGGCCACGCCGGTCCCTGCGAAATCGGCCAGCAGCCGCTCGATCCGCGCGCCGTCTTCCGCCCGCCCGATATGCAGCGAGCCGAGCGGCGTCAGATAGCCGCCGTCACGAAGCGCCGGGCCAGAGGCGGTGGTCAGCGGCTGTACCGCCGGTCCGCCATAGGTTTCCGACCAGAAAGCCGCCGACCGTCCCGTGGCGTGTCGGCCGGGCATGTCCTCCGCCTCGATCAGCACGACCCGCGCGCGCGACCCGATCGCCGCGGCAAGGCTGGCGCCCGCCATGCCCGCGCCGATGATCGCGATATCGTAGGTCACGCGGCGGCCCGCGCCAGAAAGTCATCGATCGCCGCCAGCGCGCGGAGGCGGACCGGGTCGACCTCGCGCAGCAGCTCGTGCGCCGCCTCCGGCCCGAATCGCTCGACCTGCGCCCCGATCCGCGCGGCGACCCGCAAGGCACAGCGCGGATCGACCAGCCGGTCGGCCTCGGCCACCAGCATCAGCGTCGGCACCGACATACGGTCGAGCCGTGGATCGCGGAGCAGCGCGCGCGTCGACCGCGCCGCCGATCGCAACCAGCCCCAACTCGGCGGCCCGAGCGCCAGATCGGGCGACTGGCCATACCAATAGGCCTCGTCCTCGAACCGTTCGACATCATGGGTCAGGTTGCGCTGGCGGGTGTGGACGCCCGGCTCCTGGCCCGCGCGCCAGATCGATCGCTCGCCCCGACCGAGCAGGTTCATCGCCCCGATGATCCCCGCGCCCAGCAGTGCGCCGGTCGGCAGGCGCAGGCCCAGCATCGGTGCGACCAGGATCAAAGCGTCGGGCGCGACCATGTCCTCGACCACCGCACGCAGCGCAAGATGCCCGCCCATCGAATGGCCGAGCAGGACATGCGGCCGACCGCCCCCGTCCTCGCCGTGCCATTCGTCCCAGAAGGCGCGCAAATCGGCGACCAGAGTCGAAAAGTCGCCGCCATGCCCGACATGGCGGTCGACGAGCAGCCGCCCCGATCCCCCCTGCCCGCGCCAGTCGAAGGCGGTGACGCTCCAGCCGCTGGCGACCAGATGCGCGAAGACCTCCAGATATTTCTCGACGACATCGGCACGTCCGGTCTGGAACAGCAGTCGCCCGACGGGTCGCGCCGCCGCCCAGTCGAATCGGCGATGGTCCCAGCCATCGGGGGCGGTCCACCGCGTCACCCGCGCCTCGGCGGGGAAGGTTCGGCGAAGGGAAAGGCTGTCGATCATCCGCGTCCCGGTTACGGTTTCGAAAGCCCTGCCGTCTAGGGCGTTGTCGCATGGAATGGACCATTGTCCGCATCGCCCTGCTCGTCGCGCTCTTCCTGCTGCTGCTATCGGCGGGGATCGAGGACGCGCGGACCCGCGAGATCGCCGATCGCAAGAACATCGCCATCGCGCTGCTCGCCCCGCTCTGGTGGTGGGCGGCGGGGCTGGCCGTCTGGCCCGACATGGCGTTGATGCTGGGCGTCGCGATCGCCGTGTTCTTCCTGTTCGCGCAGGCGTTTCGCATCGGGATGATGGGCGGCGGCGACGTGAAGATGATCGCGGCGATCGCGCTGTGGCTGCCCTTGCCGTCGCTGTTCCGGATGCTGCTGACCATGTCGATCGCGGGCGGGGCGATCACGCTGCTGATGCTCGTCGATCATCGCCTGCGTCGCGCCGGGGGGCCCGAGGAAGCGGCCGCGATCGAAGTACCTTACGGCGTCGCCATCGCCATCGCCACGCTGCTGATCCTGCGGGAACCGATATTTAACCCCTTCCAGCATACTTAACCACGGATACAGGCCGGGCAATGGGCCCGGCGCCGAGGCCGAAGAACGCAGGATGGACAGTCGTAAAGTCTTGTTGCTGGTGGGGGCTCTGCTGATCGCAGGGATGACCGCCCTATTCGCCCGGACGATCACGTCCGGCAACAGCGGGCCGCCAGCGCAGGCCGCCGTCATCATGACCCCCGTCAAGTCCGACACCGAGGTGCTGGTGGCCACCCGCACCCTGCCGGTCGGCACCATCATCGATGCGACGGCGCTGAAATTCCAGCCCTGGCCCAAGGACATGGTCGCCGGTGCCTATTATGTGAAGGGTCAGGCCGACCTCACCAAGCTGCAAGGCACGGTGTTGCGCTATGCGATCACCGCCGGTCAGCCGCTGACCCAGGGCGCGGTGGTGAGTCCGGGCGACCGTGGCTTCCTGGCCGCGGCGCTGACCCCCGGAATGCGCGCGGTGACCGTTCCCGTCTCGGTACAGACGGCGGTGGCGGGCTTCGTATTTCCGGGCGACCGGATCGACGTGGTCCTGACCCAGGATGTCGCGGGCGGCGGCGACGGACCGCCGTTGAAGGTGTCGGAAACGATCATGCGCAACGTCCGGGTGCTGGCGACCGACCAGCGCACCGATGGCCAGGCCGCCGCCGACGGCAAGACTCCCGTCCATACCTTCACCACCGTCACCGTCGAGGCAACACCGAAAATGGCCGAGCAGCTCGCCGTGGCGCAGACGGTCGGCACCCTGTCCCTGTCGCTGCGGTCGCTCGCCGAGCGGCCGGACGCGGCGGATGGCGAGCCGGGCGCGATCTCCCAGCCGATGATCGACCGTGCCTCCTATGTCACCGGCGGCGACGTTTCCCGCTATCAGCGACGGACCGTGCCGGGGCGTCAGTCGACCCCCGGTGCCGATCAGGGCGCCATGCCCGGCGCACCGGGCGGCATGACCGTCCCCGGCGTCGCGGCGACCGGCATGGGCCAGCCGGTCCTCGCCCAGGGGCCCGCGGTCCGGATCATGCGCGGCAGCGGCGGCGGGGGCGCGGCTGGCGCTGCGCCCAGTGCGGAGAAGAACTGACATGGCGACGCGCTTCACCCTCTCGCGCACGATGCGGGATTCGGCCTTCGCGCTGGTCCTCGCGCCGCTGCTGCTCGCGCCGACTCCGGCCCGTGCCGCCGGCGATCCGGGCGACTCGACGGTCGCCAGCGATGGATCGGGCGCGCTGGAGCTCAATACCGGCCGCGCCCGGCTGATCACGCTCAGCCGCCCGATGACCGATCTGTTCGTCGCCGACGACAGCATCGCCGACGTGCAGGTCCGCTCGCCGACGCAGCTTTACATCTACGGCAAGAAGCCCGGCGAGACGACAATCTCCGCCACCGGGCGGGGCGGCGGCGTCGTCTATACGACGACCGTTCGGGTCGGCAACAATATCGGCTCGATCGGGCGGATGCTGAAGCTCGCCATGCCCGAGGCGACGATCACCGCCACGCCGATGAACGGGCTGATCCTGCTGACCGGCACCGTCGCCGCACCCGACGACGCGGCGGAGGCCGAGCGGCTGGTCCAGGCCTATGTCGGCAAGGACACCAAGATCATCAGCCGGTTGAAGACGGCGACGCCGCTTCAGGTGAATTTGCAGGTCCGCATCGCAGAGGTGAACCGCAACTTCGTCAAGACGATCGGCGTCAACCTCCTCAACCGCGACAATAGCGGCGGGTTCACCTTCGGCCTCGCATCGGGCCGTACGCCCGGCACCATCACCACCGTGCCGGATGCGGCGGGCAATCCGGTCACCAACTATGGCTTCGTCGCCGGATCGCAGCGGACCACGCTGGGCCTGGCGGGCCGGGTGCTGGGCATGGACCTGCTCGGCGCGATCGATCTGGGCGAGACGCTGGGGCAGGTTTCGACGCTGGCCAATCCCAATCTGACCGCCTTGTCGGGCGAAACCGCGACCTTCCTGGCGGGCGGCGAAATTCCCATTCCGCTCTCCACCGGATTCGGCGCGGTCTCGGTCGAATACAAGCAATATGGCGTCAGCCTGTCCTACACCCCGACCGTCCTCGCCGATGGCCGCATCTCGCTGCGCGTCCGGCCGGAGGTGTCGCAGATCACCTCCGTCGGCGCCGTGACGGTCGGCGGCACGTCGATCCCCGCGCTCACCACCCGGCGTGCCGAAACCACGCTGGAGCTGGGTTCGGGCCAGAGCATGATGATCGGCGGCCTGCTGTCCAACTCGCGCGACAATTCGATCGAGAAGACGCCCTGGCTCGGCGACCTGCCGCTGATCGGGTCGCTGTTCCGGTCCAACGCGTTCAAGCGGAACGAGACCGAGCTGGTGATCATCATCACCCCCTATCTGGTCAAGCCGGTCAATTCCCCGTCGCAGATCGCCTTGCCGATCGATGGCCAGCGCGCGCCCAACGATGCCGAGCGTGTCCTGCTGGGCCAGGTGGGGGCCGCGACCAACCAGCCGCGCCCGGTGCCCAGCATGGCGCCGCCCGTTCAGGGCAACCCGGCGGCCGCCCCCTCGGCGACGCCCTCCCCCGTGCCCGCGCGATCGCCCGTCCCGGCGCGCAAGGGCACGCCCACGCCCGGTTTCTCCGAATGACCGCCCGTCCAAGGAATTCCCGCCCCATGCGCCGCTCCCGCCTGTCCCTGATCCCTTTCGGCCTCGCGCTGATGACCGGCGGGTGCATGGGCACCGGTCAGCCGCAACTGGAGAGCAGCCACCAGCCGGTGGTCACGCCGACCGAATATGCGCTCGACCTCGCCGTGTCGGGCGGCCGTCTTGCCGCCGACGAAGACCGGCGGCTCGATGGCTGGGCCCGCAACCTGCGGCTCGGCTATGGCGACCGGGTCGCGATCGAGGATCCGGCGGGTGATGCGCCCGGCGCCTGGCGCGACGTGGCGGCGGTGATGGAGCGATACGGCCTGCTGATCGGCCAGCCCGCCGACATCGCGCGCGCGCCGCTGGCGCCGTCGACCGTCCGCGTCGTCGTGACCCGGTTGCGGGCGTCGGTTCCCGGATGCCCCGACGCAAGCAGCGACGCCGCCCCCGCCGATTGGTCGGGGCAGAGTTCGTCCAACTATGGCTGCGCGGTCAATCGCAACCTGGCCGCTATGGTCGCCAACCCGAACGATCTCGTCCACGGCGTCGATGGTCCCGCGACCGCCGATCCGGCGATCGGAAGCCGGGCGGTCAACGCGCTGCGCGCGGCGGCGCCGACCGGCAATGGCGGCACCGCGCTGCGCAATCCCAACGCCGCGGGCGGCGGAGGCGCGCCCGGTGGCGGCCTGGGCGGCAGCAGCGGGGTGACGCAGTGAACGCCCCCTGGACGCCCCATGTGATGACCCAGCGCGACCCCATCCAGGCCTATGTCTGCGACGACTGGACCGCCGAGGCGATCCGTCCGATCATCGTCGAGCAGGGATGGTCGCCCGACCGCGTGGTGAAGGGCGGGCTTCGCGGCGCGATCCAGACGCTGTCGGTCAGCGCGAGCCCGCAGATCCTGCTTGTCGACCTCAGCGACACGCCCGATCCCGGCACCGAGATCAACAATCTGGCCGAGGTGTGCGAGCCGGGCACGGTCGTCATCGCGGTCGGCCAGGTCAACGACGTCCGGCTGTATCGCACGCTGATCGCCAGCGGGCTGCACGATTATCTGCTCAAGCCGATCAACGCCGATGCCATGCGCGACGCGATCGCCCAGGCACGCACGATCCTGCATTCCCCCCGCACGGTCGAGGCCACCCCCGAAAAGGCACCGTGCAGCGTCGCCGTGGTCGGCGTGCGCGGCGGCGTCGGCGCATCGACCGTGGCGACCTCGCTCGGCTGGCTGATGGCGGAGCGGCTCGACCGGACGACGGCGATCCTCGACCTAGACGTCCATTTCGGCACCGCCGCGCTCGCACTCGACCTGGAGCCGGGACGCGGGCTGGTCGACGCGATCGACAATCCGGGGCGTATCGACGGGTTGTTCCTCGAACGCGCGATGGTCAAGGCGACGCCCAAGCTCGCCATCCTGTCGGCCGAGGCGCCGATCAGCGCACCGATCGTCAATGACGGCCTCGCCTTCGCGCAATTGCAGGACGAGATGCGGCTCAATTTCGAGACGACGATCGTCGACCTGCCACGCAACCTGCTGATCCAGCAGCCGATGCTGGTCGCCAATGCGCAGAATCTGGTGCTCGTCACCGAATGCACCCTGGCCGCCGCGCGCGATACGATCCGGATCCTGTCGTGGCTGAAGACCCATGCGCCGCAGACATCGGTCCTCACCGTCGCCAACCGCGTCCTGCCGAGCGGCCAGAGCGAGATCGCGCAAAGCGACTTCGAGGGAACGATCGAACGCCCGCTCGACGTGCTGGTCCCCTATGACCAGAAGCTGGTGATGCAGGCCGCCAAGCTGGGCAAGCCGATCGCCGAGCTCGGCCGCACCTCGCGCACCATCGCGCCGCTGGTCGAACTGTCGCAGCGTATCTGCGCATCGTCGGAGGGCGACCTGCTCATGCCGAGCCGTCGGGGTCTGCTCGACCGCTTCGACCTGAAGGCGCTGCTCGCCAAGCGGACGCGGACGAACTGACGCCATGGGCATGACGGCGACCCTGATACTGGCCATGGGCGTCTTCCTGACGCTCGTCCTGGGGATGGCGGCCTTTTCGTCGCCCGCCACGTCGCGCGGCCAGGCCCGGCGGCTGTCGGGCCTCAGGAACCGCGTCGCGCTCGATCTCGATCGCCCGGCCCAGGCGTCGGCGACCACGTCTCGCGGCATCGCGCTGGCGGCCGATACCCGGATGGACAAGGCGTTCGCGCGACTGCTCCCCAATCCGGCGCAGCTCGGCAAGCGGCTCGACCGTACGGGACGCGACTGGACGGTCGGGCAATATGGGATGGCCAGCGCGGGGCTCGCCCTGGCCAGCACGCTGGTGCTGACGATGCTCGGCCTGTCGCTGATCCTGGCGCTGATCGTCGCTTTGGTGCTGGGGCTGTGGATCCCGCACATGGTCGTCAACCGGCTGATCACCCGCCGGGTCAACCGGTTCGTGGCACGCTTTCCCGACGCGATCGAGCTTCTGGTGCGCGGCCTCCGCTCGGGCCTGCCGATCGGCGAGACGATGACGGTCGTCGCGAACGAGGTCCCCGGCCCGGTCGGCGAGGAGTTCCGCGCCGTATCCGACCGGATGCGGATCGGCCGGACGATGGACGCCGCGTTACAGGATACCGCCGACCGGCTGGCCATTCCCGAATTCCAGTTCTTCGTCATCGCCATCGCCATCCAGCGCGAGACGGGCGGCAATCTGGCCGAGACCCTGTCCAACCTGGCCGACGTGCTGCGCAAGCGCGCGCAGATGAAGCTCAAGATCCGGGCGATGGCGTCCGAGCCCAAGGCATCCGCCTATATCGTCGGCTCGCTGCCCTTCTTCGTGTTCGGCATCATCTGGATGATCAACAAGCCCTATATGGCGAAGTTCTTTACCGATCCGCGCCTGATCCTGATCGGGCTGGGCGCCTTCGTCTGGCTCGGCCTGGGCGCGTTCATCATGTCCCGCATGATCAGTTTCGAGATCTGAATGACCGGTCCCGCCCCCACGATCCTCGGCCTCGATTCCGGCTCCGTCGCCGCACTGCTCTGGGGCGTGTGCGTCTTCGCCCTGATGGTCGTCGGCTATCTGCTGGTCGGCAGCCGCGATCCGATGACGCGGCGGGTGCGCGCGCTGAACGAGCGGCGCGAGGAACTCAAGGCCGGGATCACCCCGCCCGCCAAGCGACGCCAGCAATGGGTCGATCGCACCGACACGCTGGAACGGATGCGCTCGGTCCTCAGCACCTTCAAGATGCTGCAGGACGAACAGGTCAAGGCGGTCCAGATCAAGCTGATGCAGGCGGGCATAAGGTCCAAGGAGATGGCCGTCGCGGTGATCTTCGGCCGGCTGGCGCTTCCCATCGTGCTGGGCGGCGGCATGGCGCTGTGGGTCTATGGCACCGACGGCTTTGCCGACTGGAGCTGGTTCAGCTGCTACCTCCTCGTCGCGGGCACGCTGGTGCTGTCGTACAAGGCGCCCGACATCGCGCTGACCAACCAGATCAACAAGCGGACCGCCGCGATCCGCAAGGGCCTGCCAGACGCGCTCGACCTGATGGTCATCTGCGCCGAGGCGGGGCTGACCGTCGACGCCGCCTTCGCCCGCGTGGCACGCGAACTGCGCCGCGCCTATCCCGAGCTGGGGGACGAATTCCAGCTTACCTCGGTCGAGCTGGGCTTCCTGACCGATCGGCGCCAGGCGCTGGAAAACCTTTCCGTCCGGGTGAATCTGGAGGCGCTGCGCAGCGTGGTCACAACGATGATCCAGACCGAGAAATACGGCACGCCGCTCGCCAGCGCGCTGCGCGTCCTGTCCGCCGAATTCCGCAACGAGCGTATGATGCGCGCCGAGGAAAAGGCCGCGCGGCTGCCCGCGATCATGACGGTGCCGCTGATCCTGTTCATCCTGCCGACGCTGTTCGTCGTCATCCTCGGCCCCGCCGCCTGCTCGATCAAGGATACGCTCACCTTCGGCCAGTAGCGCAACCCGTTACGCCGCCAGTCGTTGACCGGTCGTAACAGACAGGGATCGACGCGATGTTGTTCACTTCGACGACGCAATTCGCCG
The DNA here is from genome assembly GCF_916858675.1 of Sphingomonas sp. Leaf21. Lineage (GTDB taxonomy): Bacteria > Pseudomonadota > Alphaproteobacteria > Sphingomonadales > Sphingomonadaceae > Sphingomonas. The sequence goes on along the minus strand of NZ_CAKASM010000003.1, from coordinate 107,978 downwards.
TGCTGGGGCTGGTCCTCATCGCCGGGTGGCTTTTCGGGCTGGCAAGCCATCCGGGCGGTGGCAAGTGGCGCAACCGCTACGCCACCGAGCGCGACGCCCATGCCGCACAGGTCAAGGACACCGAGGCCAAGCTGTCCGCCGCGCAGGCGCGCATCACCGAGCTGGAACGCGAAAACCACCGGCTGGCCAGCGCGCAGCCGGTCGCGGCCGCGCCGGTGGTGGATCGGGTCGCGCCCGCAACCGCCTATCGTCCCGTGGCGGCGAGTGCCGCACGTCCGGCCTATCCGGTGGGTGAGCGTCGTGGGTGGTTCGATTTCGGCAACCGGGTGACGACGCACGGGTGATTTCTGGATGGGGTGGTGGGCTCGGTGAGACACCTTGCCCTCCCCCAGCCCCTCCCGCCTGCGGGAGGGGAGAGGCCTGGGGCCGGATTCCTACGCTGACCGCAAACGGCGCGGCCTGTTGCTGCACGAAACCTCCGCACCAGGCACGCCCCTCCCGCAAGCGGGAGGGGATGGGGGAGGGAAAGCCACAGGCGACACCGGCCATGGCTCACCCCCAGGCGTTACCGCGCCTTCAAAGCCGCCTGCGCCGCCGCGAGCCGCGCGATCGGCACGCGGTACGGACTGGCCGAGACATAATCGAGCCCGACCTGCTCGCAAAAGGCGATCGAAGCCGGGTCGCCGCCATGCTCGCCGCAAATGCCCAGCTTGATCCCGGGCCGCGTCGCGCGACCCCGTTCGGCGGCCAGGCTGACCAGTTCGCCGACACCGTCCACGTCCAGGCTGACGAACGGATCCTTGGCGTAGATGCCCTTCTCCACATAGGCGCCGAGGAACCGCGCCGCATCGTCGCGGCTGACGCCCAGGGTGGTCTGGGTCAGGTCGTTGGTGCCGAAGGAGAAGAACTCGCCCACCTCGGCGATCTCGCCCGCCTTCAGCGCGGCGCGCGGCAGCTCGATCATCGTACCGACCAGATAGTCGACCGTCCTGCCGCGCTCGGCGAAGACCGCCTGCGCGGCCTTGTCGACCACCGTCTTCATCAGCTCCAGCTCGCGCCGCGTGGCGACCAGCGGGATCATGACCTCGGGAATCGGCGCCTCGCCCGACTTCTCGGCGACGTCCAGCGCCGCCTCGAAGATGGCGCGCGCCTGGATCTCGTAGATTTCCGGGTACGTCACGCCCAGGCGGCAGCCACGATGACCGAGCATCGGGTTGAGCTCGTGCAGTTCGTTCGCCCGGCGCTTCAGCGTCTCCACGTCCACGCCCGCCGCGGTGGCGACCTCGGCGAACTCGGCCTCCTGCTGCGGCAGGAATTCGTGCAGCGGCGGGTCGAGCAGGCGTACCGTCACCGGCAGGCCCGCCATCACCTCGAAGATCGCGGTGAAGTCGGCGCGCTGTTCGGGCAGCAGCTTGGCGAGCGCGGCGCGGCGGCCCGCCTCGTCCGACGCGAGGATCATCTGGCGAACCGCCGTGATCCGCGCGGCGTCGAAGAACATATGCTCGGTCCGGCAGAGCCCGACGCCCTCCGCGCCGAACTCGCGCGCGGTGCGGCAGTCGAGCGGGGTTTCGGCGTTCGCCCGGACCTTCAGGCGACGGACCTGATCGGCCCATTCCATCAGCGTGCCGAAATCACCCGCCAGCTCGGGCTGTACGGTCGCGACCGCGCCGACCATCACCTCGCCGGTCGAACCGTCGAGCGTCAGGATATCGCCCTCGCGAACCTCGCGGCTGCCCACGCGGAGCAGCTTGGCCTTGCTGTCGATCGACAGGCTGCCAGCGCCGGAGACGCAAGGCCGCCCCATGCCGCGCGCAACGACCGCCGCATGGCTGGTCATGCCGCCACGCGCGGTCAGGATGCCCTTGGCCGCGTGCATCCCGTGAATGTCCTCCGGCGACGTCTCGACCCGGACGAGGATCACCGCCTCGCCCGCCGCCGCCGCGCGCTCGGCGGCATCGGCGTCGAACACCACCTTGCCCGACGCCGCGCCGGGCGAGGCGGGCAGGCCCTTGGTCAGCACGTCGCGCTTGGCATCGGGGTCGAGCGTCGGGTGCAGAAGCTGGTCGAGTGCCGCCGGATCGACCCGCGCGATCGCTTCCTCGCGGGTGATGAGGCCCTCATTCGCCATATCGACCGCGATCTTGAGCGCCGCCTTGGCGGTGCGCTTGCCCGAGCGGGTCTGGAGCATCCAGAGCTTGGCCTGTTCGACCGTGAACTCGATGTCCTGCATGTCGCGGTAGTGGTTTTCCAGCCGGTCGAAGACGGCGGCCAGCTCGGCATAGACCTCGGGCATCGCCTCTTCCATCGAGGCGGGCTTGGCCCCGGCTTCCTCGCGCGCCGCTCTGGTCAGGTATTGCGGCGTACGGATGCCCGCGACCACGTCCTCGCCCTGCGCGTTGATGAGGAACTCGCCATAATAGGCATGGTTACCGGTCGAGGGATCGCGGGTGAACGCCACGCCCGTCGCCGAGGTGTCGCCCATATTGCCGAAGACCATCGCCTGCACGTTGACGGCGGTGCCCCAGTCGGCGGGAATGTCGTTCAGGCGGCGATAGACCTTGGCGCGCTCCGACTGCCACGAACCGAACACCGCGCCGACCGCGCCCCAGAGCTGGTCCTGCACGTCTTGCGGGAACGGCTTGCCCCATTGCTCCTCGACCAGGCCCTTGTAGACGGTGACCAGCGCCTTCCAGTCGCCGGCCGACATCTCGGTGTCGAGGGTGAAGCCGTTATCCTCCTTGGCGATCTCCAGCGCTTCCTCGAACGCGCCGTGATCCAGCTCGAGGACGACATCGGCATACATCTGGATGAAGCGGCGATAGCTGTCCCAGGCGAAACGCTCGTCGCCCGCCTTCTTCGCCAGCCCCTCGACGGTCGCGTCGTTGAGACCCAGGTTGAGCACCGTATCCATCATGCCCGGCATCGACACCCGCGCGCCCGAGCGGACCGAGACCAGCAGCGGATTTTCCGGATCGCCGAAGCGCTTCTCCGTCACCGTTTCGATATGTGCGATGCCGTCAGCGACCTCGTCGCGCAGATCCTGCGGGAACTGCTCGCCATCCTCGTAATAGCGGGTGCACATCGCGGTCGAGATGGTGAAGCCCGGCGGAACCGGCAGCCCGATCGAGGCCATCTCGGCCAGGTTCGCCCCCTTGCCGCCGAGCAGGTTCTTGTCCCCCTTGCCGCCGTCCGAAACGCCGCCGCCGAAACGGTACACATAGGTCATCGGTTCGATCCTTTACTGGTCGTCACGTCCGACGCCCTGGGGACACAGGCGTCGGGTTTAATAAGGCGGTTTCGCCGGAGAGGAAGACAGGAACGTCAAATTCCGTTTCCCGATCCGGGGCTTAGGTCATCCCTCGATCCTCGAGAAATCGGCCACCGTGTGGACGGCGGCCCGGACGCGGGCGAGCAGCGCAAGGCGCGCGGTCCGCTTGGCCGGATCCGCGTCGTTGACGGTCACATCGTCGAAGAACCGGTCGATCGGCGCACGCAGCGACGCGAGCGCGGCCATCGCGGCCTCGAAATCCTCGGCCTTCACCGCGTCCGCCGCCTTGGGCTCGGCGACGTCGAGCGCGGCGATCAGATCGGCCTCGGCGGCCTCGAGCGTGTAGGTCGGCGCGGTCCAGCCTTGGTAGCCCTCGACGCCTTCCTTCTTCAGGATGTTCGCGGCGCGCTTGTAGCCTGCGAGAAGGTTGGCGCCGTCGTCGGTGGTGACGAAGGCTTGCAGCGCGCGGACGCGGGCGAGCAGGCGGACGAGATCGTCCTCGCCGCCGAGCGCGAACACCGCGTCGATCAGGTCGTGCCGGACGCCCGCTTCGCGTTGCTGGACCTTGAGGCGGTCGATGAGGAACTGCATCACCTCATCGACCTGAGCCGGGTTAGGGCCCTCTATACGCGCCAACATTGCCGCGTTTACCGCCCTGAACAGATGTGCGCGAAGCCCATTACGGCTCAGCAATTCCAGAATCCCCAACCCCGCACGCCGAAGCGCAAAGGGATCTTTCGACCCGGTAGGCTTCAGCCCGACCGAGAAGAACTGTGCCAGCGTATCCAGCTTATCCGCCAGCGCCACGGCCACCGTCACCGGCGCGGTGGGGACATCGTCCCCCTGCCCGACCGGCTTGTAGTGATCACGAACCGCCTCGGCCACGCGCGGGTCTTCGCCCTGCGCGGCGGCATAGTAACCGCCCATCAGGCCCTGCAATTCGGGGAACTCGCCGACCATGCCGGTGACGAGATCGGCCTTCGCCAGGTACGCGGCGCGTTCCGCCAGATCGGCAAGCTCGCCCCCTCCGCTTGGGGGGGGGGATGGGGGGGGGACGTCTCCACGGGCGACGTCGCCTGGGGCACTGCCCTCCCCTGGCCCCTCCCGCCTGCGGGAGGGGAATTCGGTGACGATACCTTCCTCGACCAGCCAGCGGGCAAGCTTGGCCACCCGCTCGACCTTGTCGGCGACGGTGCCGAGCTTTTCGTGGAAGACGATCTTTTCCAGCTTGGGCCGCAGATCGTCGAGCCTGGTCTTCCGGTCGGTCTCGTAGAAGAAACGCGCGTCGGACAGCCGAGCGGCGAGCACCTTGGCATTGCCCTCGACGATCTTCGCGCCGCCGTCGCTCGCCTCGATATTCGCGGTGCAGACGAAGGCGTTCGCCAGCTTGCCGTCGGCGGAACGGCAGACGAAATATTTCTGGTTCACGCGCGCGGTCAGCTGGATGACCTCGGGCGGCACGTCGAGATACGCCGCGTCGAAGCGACCGAGCAGCGGCACCGGCCATTCGGTCAGCCCGGCATTCTCGGCGACCAGCCCCTCGTCCTCGACCAGTTCCAGCCCGGCCTCGGCGGCCAGTGCCGATGCGCGCGCGCGGATGATCGCGGCGCGCTCGTCCTGGTCGACCAGCACCTTGGCGGCGCGCAGTTGCTCGACATAGGTGTCGGCGCCGGTCAGCGCGATCTCGGCGGGCGCGTGGAAGCGGTGGCCGCGCGTGACGTTGCCGCTGGTGATCCCGGCGATTGCGAACGGCACCACCTCGCCACCGAACAGCGCGACGATGGCGTGCAGCGGGCGGACCCAGCGCATCGACTCGGTCGAGGCGGACTCCGCGCCCCAGCGCATCGACTTGGGCCAGGGGAAGGCGCGGACGATGGCGGGGATCGCCTCGGCCAGCACCTCGGCGGTCGCGCGGCCCGGCTTTTCGGTGATCGCGAAGAGCACGCCGTCACGCTCGGTCAGTTGTTCGCGGGTCAGCCCGGTCTTGCGCAGGAAACCCTCCAGCGCCTGCAGCGGGGCCGAGGCGCGCGGACCCTTGACCTCTTCGGACACCGCCTCGGTCGCGGTGGGCAGCCCCTTGGCGATCAGCGCGAGGCGACGCGGCCCCGCATAGGTGACGATCTCACCCGCCGACAGCCCGGTCTTGGCGAGTTCGGCGGCGAACAGCCTGGCGAGGGTCTCTCGCGCGCCCGGCTGCATCCGGGCGGGGATTTCTTCGGAGCGGAGTTCGAGCAGAAAATCGGTCATGGTCACTCTCAATTCCTCCCCATCAACGATGGGGAGGGGGACCGGCCCAAAACTTGGAGGGGCCGGTGGAGGGGGCGGCGGGCACCCGCCGCTGGCGCGGCGGCCCCTCCACCATTGCCGACGCAATGGTCCCCCTCCCCGCGCGTTGCGCCGGGAGGAAGGGGGTGCAGGGTCACGCCGCCCATCCGTTCTTGTCCATCCAGGCGCCGCATGCGCCCTTCGCCAGATCGCGGACGCGGCCCATATAGGCCTGGCGCTCCGCCACCGAGATCACGCCGCGCGCCTGGAGCAGGTTGAAGGTATGGCTGGCCTTGATCGCCTGTTCATAGGCGGGGATGGGCAGCTTCCTCTCAAGGCACCGTTCGCACTCGGCCGCCGCCTTGCGGAACGCGTCGAACAGCATGTCGGTGTCGGCGACCTCGAAGTTCCAAGTCGACATCTGCTTCTCGTTTTCGAGGAACACGTCGCCATAGGACACGCCCTGATCGTTGAAGCGCAGGTCGTAGACGTTGTCGACGTCCTGGATATACATCGCCAGCCGCTCCAGCCCGTAGGTCAGCTCGCCCGCGACCGGCTTCATGTCGTATCCGCCCATCTGCTGGAAATAGGTGAACTGCGTCACCTCCATCCCGTCGCACCAGACTTCCCAGCCCAGTCCCCAGGCGCCCAGCGTCGGGCTTTCCCAGTCATCCTCGACGAAGCGGATGTCGTGCTTGGCCATGTCCACGCCGATCGCCGCCAGGCTGCCCAGATACAGGTCCTGCAGGTCGGCGGGCGAGGGCTTCAGGATCACCTGATACTGGTAATAATGCTGGAGCCGGTTGGGGTTCTCGCCATAGCGGCCGTCGGTCGGGCGGCGGCAGGGCTGGACGAAGGCGGCGTTCCAGCTGTCCGGGCCCAGCGCGCGCAGCGTGGTCGCCGGGTGAAAGGTGCCCGCCCCCATCTCCATGTCATAGGGTTGCAGGATCACGCATCCCCGCTCGCTCCAATAGTCATGGAGGGTGAGGATCATGCGCTGGAAGGACAGTGGTCCTTCCGGGGGTCCGTTCCGGGTCTGCATAATGGGCGCAGGCTTTGGCGGATGCCCCCTTCGCGGTCAAGGCGAGCGCAGCGTCTTCATCGGCTCCAAGTCAGCGACGCATGATATTTTGTCAGGTGTTATTGACATGGTCGCGACTCACTGTCATTTTGTCATGGTCACCTGACATAAGGTCATGGAGTGATGACAAGGGAGGCCAGCCATGCCAGAGGAGGTCGAGATGAGAAATCGCCTCAAGGTGCTGCGCGCCGAACGCAACTGGAGCCAGGCCGAGCTGGCCGGGCGGCTGGACGTGTCGCGACAGGCCGTCAACGCCATCGAGACGGGAAAATACGACCCGTCGCTGCCGCTCGCGTTCCGCATCGGCCGCCTGTTCGAAATGCCGATCGAGGAGATTTTCGATGACGAGCATGACGGTGAGTAAGGGCGCCGGTTGGGGCGAGGCGCGGTTCGCCGAGCGCACGGCGCGAAAGAACCGGCGGCGCGTGGCGCTGGCGGGCGTGACCGCGGCCGTGATGATGGGCCTTCCCTTTATCGACGGTGTCATCGATGGCGTGCGCGGCGGTCAGCGCCATCCGACACCGGACTGGATCGTCGATGCGTCGCTGATCCCGGTCCTGTCGCTGGCGATCATCGTGTCGTGGCGCAACTGGCGCGACGCGGACGAGGTGCAGCGGCTGCTGGCCGTGCAGACCTGGGCGGTGATCGGATTCAGCGGTTTCCTGCTGCAGGCGGCGGTCACGATCGCGGCCAAATATGTCCCGCTGTCCAATCCGGGCTATGTCGCCTGGCTGATCTCGGCGGCGACCGGCCTGGGCTTCTACGTCATCCAGCGGGTGCGCGCATGAGCCGCCGTCTGGTCCATGCGGCGATCGGCGCAGGCATCACCCTGTCGCTGCTCGGCTGGGGCGCCGGGCAGATCGGTCAGGTCGCGCTCCGGGCGATCGATCCCGCCGGCCCCGTCGCAGCGCAGCTGTCCCATGCGCCCCATGTCTCCATCCACCTGTCCATCGAGGTGCGACCATGAGTACCCAGCCGTCCACCAAGGGCCCCAGCGAGCGGGCCAATCATCGACTGCTCGGCGTCTCCGCCGCTGTCGGCGGCGTAATGGGCATGGCCATGTCGCTCATGGCGTTCGGCGCCACGCCGCCAGGGGTGAAACATGGTCCCTTCGACATGTGGACCACGCCGTTGCCGACATGGTTCGCGGTCCTGATGGCGATGATCTGCGGCCTGGTGGTCCCGTTCATCTCGTGGCGCTGGCACCGCGTGGTGGATGAGCATGAAAGCCGCGCCTATCGCGACGGCGCTCTTGCCGCCTTCTATGTCGTCAGCCTGGGCGTACCCGTCTGGTGGTTCCTGTGGCGTGGCGGGCTGGTGCCCCCGGTGCAGTTCGAATGGGTCTATGGCGCGCTGATGCTGAGTTGCGGCATCGTCTGGGCGTGGCGCAAATATCGCTGATCCCCTTGCCTCTCCGCCCTTTTCTTTCCGAAAGCCTGATCCCATGAAGACGATCATGAAAGCCGCCCTCACCTCGCTCGCGCTGATGCTGGCGCTACCGGCCTGCGCGCAGACCAAACCCGCCCAGAATCCGAACGACGCCGATCCCGCGCTGTGGGTGGTCAAGGATGCCGACACCACCATCTATCTGTTCGGCACCATCCATGTCCTGAAGCCGGGCCTGACCTGGTTCGACGAGGCGGTGAAGACCGCGTTCGACAAGTCCGACCAGCTCGTCCTGGAAATGGTCCAGCCGGACCAGGCGACGATGCAGCAGATCGTGTTGAAGAACGGCATCATCACCGCTGGCCCGACACTGACCGAGCAACTGCCCGCCGACAAGCGTGGCGCCTATCTGAAGGCGCTGACCGACGCGGGGCTGCCGCCGCAGGCGTTCGACCGGATGAAGCCGTGGCTGGCGGGCGTCACCCTGTCGATCGCGCCGATCCAGAAGCTGGGTTATGACCCCAAGAACGGACCGGAAACCGTACTCGCCGATGCGGCCAAGGCGGCGGGCAAGCCGGTCGCGGGCCTGGAAACCGCCGAACAGCAGATCGGCTATTTCAACGGGCTGTCGCAAAAGGCGCAGATCGACTTCCTGACCTCGACCGTCGACGACCTGCCCAAGGCGGGCGAGGAAATGGCCGAGATGGTCGACGAATGGGTCAAGGGCGATCCCGACGCGCTGGCCCGCACGATGAACGACAGCCTGAAGGACTCGCCCGAGGTCACCAAGACCCTGCTGACCGACCGCAACGCCCGCTGGGCGACGTGGATCAAGCAGCGGATGGCCAAGCCCGGCACCATCTTCATCGCGGTCGGAGCGGGCCATCTGGCGGGCAACGACAGTGTCCAGGCGCAGCTCGCCAAGCAGGGGATCAAGGCGCAGCGGATCGCCTATTGAATCCGGCGTCCCCCGCGCCGCCATCCCTCAGGATCGGCGGCGCGGATCGCCTATTCCTCCGCCGTCAGATCGTCGTCCGACGGCTCATAGCCCAATATGTCCCCCGGCTCGCATTCCAGATAGCGGCAGATGGCGGCCAGCGTCGAAAAGCGCACGCCCTTCACCTTGCCCGACTTCAGCAGCGACAGGTTCGATTCGGTGATCCCGATCGCCTCGGCCAGGTCCTTCGACTTCACCTTGCGCCGTACCAGCATGAGATCGAGATTGACGGTGACGGGCATCAGACGATCTCGGCCAGGTCGCCCCGCGCGCGCAACCCCGCCGCCAGCGCCCAGATCGCGGCCCAGGCGGCACCGGCGAACAGCAGGTTGTCGATAATTTCGGTAAAGTCGATCGAATGGGAAAATGTCTCGATATCCGCAACCGCCGTTAGATAGACCGCATCACGCAGCACCTGCGCTACGGGTTCGGCGACGGCCATCACGATCCCGGCGGCGGTTGCCCGCTGCAACCATCGTATCCCGCTCCAGTCGCGATGCTCCTGACGGCTGCTAAACCGCCAGAGCGCCATGCCGACGGAAAAGAACAAAATGGCGAAGGGCAAGACGTTGAGCGTCTGGATGCCGAACAACCGCCACCACCAATAGGGGTCCGCCATGGCGGCGGTCATTCGTTCCGGGGCCCGGGGCAAGCTGGCGATGACGTGTCGGACCTCCGGCGACAATTGATCGAGCGGCTGGGGCTTGGGGCGGCATCCGTCATCGCAGTCGATCATGAAGGCCTGCCACTGCGGACCCACCAGCATCGTCGGTAGCGTCGCCGCCCCCGCCCCCGCGATCAGGAAGCACAGCAGCGCGAACACCCGCACCACCCGCGCGCGCCCACGGCTTATGAAATATCTGCCCAGCATCACATTCTTTCTGTTTTACAGAAATTCATAATCATCATACATCAACCTCGATAGGGAATCGATGGGGAGCCCCTATGACCAAAGGACGTTTCCGATGCGCCTCCTGTTTGCCGCCGCCCTGCTGATCTGCCTGCCCGCGACCGCCTTCGCGCAGGACAAGCCCGCCTTTGCTGGCCCTTATGCGGGACCGGAGGCCGGGGTCCTGATCCATGGCTTCCGCCTTGGCGATGACGTCAACAGCCGCAAATATGTGGGGGCGGGGCTGGCCGGGGGTGGCTTTGCCGGTATCATGCTGCCCGTCAGCGACCGCTTGCGCCTGGGGGGCGAAGTGGCGGTCCAAGCCGGGGGCGGCACCGTGCGCAGCCAGGAAATTTTCGCCTTCTACGAACAGAAGGCGCGCTGGGGCTATAGCGTGACCGCGCGGGCGGGCTATGTCCTCGGCGAACGCACCATGGTATTCGCCGAGGCGGGCTATGGCGGCTATCGTTACGACGTCCGGCTGTCGCGAAACGTCATCGACGACGACGGCAACGGTCCCAGCGGGCTGGTCGGCGGAATCGGCATCGAACGGCAGATCGGCCGCAATGTCGGTGTCCGTCTGCGCGCACAGGGCGGAAGCAAGCACGGCCGCATCCTGATCGGCCTGCCCATCCGCTTTTGAGGTGGCGGGGGCGCATGGCTTGTCTTTTGCAGACTTTGCCGCTATGCGCCGCCGCTTCCGGTCATGGTCATCCCTGGAGGCGTGGTCGGGAAAACCATATCCATTTTGTTTCGGAGTAACTGGAATGAGCGACACCCTTACGCTCGCCGCCGAGACGCGCGATCAGGTTGGCAAGGGAGCCTCCCGTTCGCTGCGTCGTGAAGGCCGCGTCCCCGCCGTGATCTATGGCCGTAACCAGGCCGCCGCGTCGATCCATCTCGAAGAGAAGGCCCTCGTCAAGGCTCTGATGACCGGTCACTTCTTCACCTCGGTCATCATGGTGGACGGCCAGCGCACGCTGGCGAAGGACGTCGCGTTCCATCCGGTTTCCGACCGCCCGCTGCATGTCGACTTCCTGCGCATCGGCGAGCATGAGACCGTCACCGTCGCCGTTCCGGTCGTCTTCACCGACGAAGAGGAAAGCCGTGGCATCAAGCAGGGCGGTGTCCTGAACATCACCCGCCACGAGATCGAGATCGTCGTCGACGCCGCTGACATTCCCGCCGAGATCGCCATCTCGCTGAAGGGTCTGGAAGTCGGTGACGCGATCCACATCTCGGACGTGAAGCTGCCCAAGGGCGCCACCCCGGCGATCGACGACCGCGACTTCGCGATCGCGACGATCGTTCCGCCGACGGTTCCGACCGCCGCGGACGAAGCCGCCGACGCCGAGGCCCAGGCCGAAGGTTCGGAAGAGGCCTGATCGGGCCTCGCTCCCTCGCACGAGCGAGCGGACGAAATCAGGGCAGGTGGCGGCAACGCCCCTGCCCTTTTTCGTGCCCTACTGATTCCTCCCGAGCTTGCTTGGCGAGGGGGACCATCGCGCCAGCGTGGGCATGGGAGCGCCGTCGCAGACGGCGGCTGACGCCGCCGCCCCTCCACCACCCGGCTGCGCCGGTCGGTCCCCCGCCCCATCGATGATGGGGAGGATTTAAACGGAAAAGGGCCGCCGTACCCGATGGTACGGCGGCCCCGCTTCTCCCCGCTCGGGGATGCTGTCGGGACGGAGGGATGTCCCGACTAGGCGTTTAGCCCTGGCCCTGGCTCAGAAACCCGGTCAGTTCGGACTTGGACACCGACTTGTTCTTGTCCGTGTCGGCCTGGGCGAAGGCGGTGCCGACCCATTTCTTGGTCGCGGGCGCCTCGGCCTTGGTCGACGGGTCGGTCTGCGACTTCAGCGCGACCATCCACTGCGAGAATTCGGCCTTGCTGAGCTGCCCGTCGCCATTCTTGTCATAGGTCGGGAACTGCGTGTCCACGACTTGGGCGATCTGGCTGCCGGTCGCCTGGACCTGGCCCTGCTCCGGAGTCGCGGCGGCCGGGTCGGTCGCGGGTTGCGCCGCCTGTGCCGGATCCGCTGTGGTTGCGGGCGCAGCCTGTGCCGGGGCGGGTGAGGTTTGGGCAGGCGCCGTCGTGGTCTGCGCAAACACCGGGGCCGACACCATCATGGCACCGGCAAGAAAAGCGTATTTCATCATCTCGTCTCTCCCTTACTCTGGTCGAACGATGACTATGAAGATCGGAAAAGCATCTTCGTTGTTAGAGATACGTTCCCAATCTGCATTTTGCCATATGGGTATGATGCTCCAGGATTTGAAGGCTCGGCTCGTCCCTGCTAACGGCACGACACACCGTGATTCCGAGAGGGAGTGCACGGTGAGCTGTGCCGTTTCCACGACCTGAAGGTGCCCCATGATTCCGCGCTATTCCCGTGCCCCCATGACCCGGATCTGGGATCCGCAGACCCGCTTCCGCATCTGGTTCGAGATCGAGGCGCACGCCACCGACGCGCTCGCCGAACTGGGCGTCGTGCCCAGGCAAGCCGCCGCGCGCATCTGGGAAGCCGACAAGGCCGCCGGGGATTTCGACATCGACCGTATCGATTCGATCGAGGCGGAGACGAAGCACGACGTCATCGCCTTCCTGACCCATGTCGCCGAGCGCACCGGTCCGGAAGCGCGCTTCCTGCATCAGGGCATGACCTCGTCCGACGTACTCGACACCTGCCTGGCGGTGCAGCTCGCGCGCGCCTCCGACATCCTTCTCGAGGATCTTGACGCGCTGCTCGCCGTCATCAAGCGCCGCGCGCTGGAGCACAAGCTGACGCCGACCATCGGGCGCAGCCATGGCATCCATGCGGAGCCGGTGACGTTCGGCCTGAAACTGGCCCAGGCCTATGCCGAGTTCGACCGCAACCGTGCCCGCCTGGTCGCGGCGCGCGCCGATATCGCCACCTGCGCCATCTCGGGCGCGGTCGGCACCTTCGCCAATATCGACCCGCGCGTCGAAGCCCATGTCGCCGAGAAGATGGGCCTGACCGTCGAGCCCGTCTCGACCCAGGTCATCCCGCGCGATCGCCATGCGATGTTCTTCGCCACGCTGGGCGTCATCGCCAGCTCGATCGAGCGCCTGGCGACCGAGGTGCGCCACCTGCAACGTACCGAGGTGCTGGAAGCGGAGGAATATTTCTCGCCCGGCCAGAAGGGTTCGTCGGCGATGCCGCACAAGCGCAATCCGGTGCTGACCGAGAACCTGACCGGCCTGGCCCGTATGGTACGCGGTTACGTGACCCCGGCGCTGGAGAATGTCGCGCTATGGCATGAGCGCGACATCAGCCATTCCTCGGTCGAGCGCTATATCGGCCCCGACGCAACCATCACGCTCGACTTCGCGCTGGCCCGCCTGACGGGCGTGATCGACAAGCTGGTCGTCTATCCGGCACGGATGGAGAAGAACCTCAACAAGATGGGCGGCCTGGTCCATTCGCAGCGCGTCCTGCTGGCCCTGACCCAGGCGGGCGTAAGCCGCGAAGACAGCTATCGGCTGGTCCAGCGCAATGCGATGAAGGTGTGGGAGTCGGACGGCGAACTGTCGCTGATGGAGTTGCTCAAGGCCGATGCGGACGTGACCGCCGCGCTGTCGCCGGAAGAGATCGAGGCGCGGTTCGACCTCGATTATCATTACAAGAATGTCGACACGATCTTCGCGCGGGTGTTCGGCGACGCGTGATGGATGGGGGGAGTCCCATCGGCGCCGTTAGTGCCGCTGGGGACTCCCCTCCCCCAACTCCTCCCGCCCGCGGGAGAGGAGCTATGTGGGGAAGCGGTTGTCCACCTTCTCTCCCCTCCCGCAGGCGGGAGGGGTTGGGGGAGGGAACGCCCGACGTCACCGGGCCGGAAGGCTGATGCGGCTCACCCCACCCAACCGGCCAACCAGTCCGCCACCGCCTGCGGCGTCATCGCCCGCGCATCGGCCAGCGCCGTCTCACGGCCCGCATTGACCAGCGTGTTGGTCTTCGGATCGACGATCAGCACGGCGGGCACCCCCTGCAAACGGCCCTTAATGCCGTAGGACGCCGGGATATCCATATTCTGGTCGAACCGGCCGACATCGACCGTCACCACCTCGAAATGCTTCGCGACGAAGGGGCGCATCTGGGGCGTTTCCATCACCCCTGCCAGCAGGCGGCAGTCCAGGCACCAGTTACCGCCCAGATCGATCAGCACGCGCTTGTGCGCCTTCACCGCCCGCGCCCGCGCCGCCGCGATCTCCGCCTTGGCGTTCCCCGCATGGTAGGGAAGCGGCAGCGGCTTGGCCAAGGCCTCGAAGCTCGCGACGCCGATGCGCGGGGCGGACACGGGCGCGGCGGCGGGGAGCGTAACGGACGCGGCGATCAGGGACAGGGCAAGCAGCCGGGGGATCATATCGTCTTCCTTCCATCGGACACCGCCAATGGACCTGCAAAACCCGCTTTTGGCAAGCAAGCGATGCCCCGCGCATCGCAACTTTGCCTTGCTCTTGCGGGCAGCGTTTTCAAATGCAACTCATGCTGCCTCTGCAAAAGGGGACGGGGCAATGCGGATAGCATGGTGGATCGTGGTGGCGAGCATGGCCCTCGGCCCGGCGCAACTGTCGGCACAGGCTCCGGCATCGCAGGACAATCGCGAATTGACCGCGATGTTCGATGCGGATCAGGCGATCCGGGCCACCATCGATCCGGCCAAGCCGATCGACATGATGGCGATCCGACGCATGATCGCAGAGGACGCCGCACGCCGGGTCGAAGCCCGGACCATGCTGGCACAAGGGCGGATCATCACCGCCGAGGATTATTACCACGCCGCCTTCATCTTCCAGCATGGCTCGGACGCCGCGGACTATCTGCTCGCCCATTCTCTGGCGATCGCGGCGGTGGCGCGTGGCAAGGCCGAATCGAGCTGGATCGCGGCGGCCACGCTCGACCGCTATCTGATGAAGATCGGACAGCCGCAAATCTATGGCACGCAATATAGCCAGTCGAAGGAAACCGGGCCGACTATGGATCCCTATGATCGCACGTTGATCCCGGACAGCCTGCGACAGGCACTGGGGGTGCCGGTACAGTCGGAGCAGGTCAGGAAGCTGGATCGGATGAAGGCCGCCAGCACCAAGCCCTGAACGGGAGGGCGTGTCACCGGCGCCCTTCCCGACACTCCACGGTCCGGGTGCGAATCACTCCCCCGCGAACACGCTCTTCAACTTGGCGAAGAAGCCCTGGCTTTCGGGACACTCGTCGCCCGTCTCGGTCTCGCGGAACAGTTCGAGCAGTTCGCGCTGGCGGGTGGACAGGCGGGTGGGCGTCTCCACCTCGATCTGGATGACCAGGTCGCCGGTGCCGCGCCCCTGGAGCACGGGCATACCCGCGCCGCGCTGGCGGAGCTGCTTGCCCGACTGGATGCCCGCCGGAATCTTGATGTCGTGCGTGCGACCGTCGAGACCGGGTATCGACAGCGAGCCGCCAAGCGCCGCCGTGGTGAAGCTGATCGGCGCGCGCGCGAACAGCGTCGTGCCCTCGCGCTCGAAGATCGCGTGCCGCTTCACGTGCAGGAAGATGTAGAGGTCACCCGCAGGTGCGCCGCGCGCGCCCGCCTCGCCTTCGCCGGACAGGCGGATGCGGGTGCCCTCGTCGACGCCCGCAGGCACGTTGACCGACAGCGTCTTGGTCTTCTCGACCCGGCCGTCGCCCCGACAGTCGGGGCAGGGATCGGCGATGATCTGCCCTGCACCCTGACAGACCGGGCAGGTCCGCTCGACCACGAAAAAGCCCTGCTGCGCGCGCACCTTGCCATGGCCGCCGCACTGCTGGCAGGTCTTGGCGCTGGTCCCCGCCTTGGCGCCCGAGCCATCGCAGGTGTCACAGGCCGCCGAAACATCGACGGTGATCTCGGTCTGCTTGCCATGGAACGCTTCCTCGAGCGTGATTTCCATGTCGTAGCGCAGGTCCGCGCCGCGCCGGGGCGCCTGTCGCCCACCGCCGCCACGCCCGCCGCCCATGAATTCGCCGAAGACGCTTTCGAAAATGTCGGAAAAGGCGCCGAAATCCTGTGCCCCGCCGCCACCACCGCCGCCCATGCCCTGCTGGAAGGCGGCATGGCCGTAGCGGTCATAGGCCGCGCGCTTCTGGGGATCCTTCAGGCAGTCATAGGCTTCGCTGATCGCCTTGAACTTGGCCTCCGAGTCCTTGCAGCCCGCGTTGCGGTCCGGGTGGTACTGCATGGCCAGCTTGCGGTAGCGCGACTTGATCGTCGCATCGTCCGCCGTGCGCTCGCATTCGAGCAGCTCATAATAATCGATCGTCGTGCTCATGCCCGGTCTCGCCCCGTCCGCCCGTGCGCGCCTCGCTGGCCGACCGCGCCATCAGGCCGGACGGAGCGACACCGCGAAGCGCTTCGTCATGGGCCCCGGCCATATTCGCCGGGGCGGTATTCCAACACCAAAGGCCATGGCCCGACCCACCCGAAGGCAGGCCAGGCCAAGCGCCTTACTTGGACTCGTCGACTTCCGAGAATTCGGCGTCGACAACATCGTCCTGCTTCGGCGCACCAGCGTCGGCAGCGGGCGAGGCCTCGGCCTGCTGCTGCTTTTCGTAGATCGCCTGGCCCAGCTTCATCGCGACCTGGGCAAGGGCCTGCGCCTTTTCGTTCATCGTGTCGGGATCACCACCCTCGACCGCGGTCTTGGTTTCCGCCACGGCCGCCTCGATCTCCGACTTCAGCGACGCGTCGACCTTGTCGCCATTGTCGGCCAGCTGACGCTCGGTGGTGTGGATCAGCGACTCGGCGTTGTTCTTCGCCTCGGCGCCCGCACGACGCTTCTTGTCCTCCTCGGCGAACTTCTCCGCGTCGCGGACCATCTGGTCGATGTCGTTGTCCGACAGGCCGCCCGACGCCTGGATGCGGATCTGCTGCTCCTTGCCGGTGCCCTTGTCCTTGGCCGAGACGTTGACGATGCCGTTGGCGTCGATGTCGAACGTGACCTCGATCTGCGGCACGCCGCGCGGCGCCGGGGGAATGCCGACGAGGTCGAACTGGCCCAGGATCTTGTTGTCCGCCGCCATCTCGCGCTCGCCCTGGAAGACCCGGATCGTCACCGCATTCTGGTTGTCGTCGGCGGTCGAATAGACCTGGCTCTTCTTGGTCGGGATCGTCGTGTTGCGGTCGATCATCTTGGTCATGATGCCGCCCAGCGTCTCGATACCCAGCGACAGCGGGGTGACGTCGAGCAGCAGCACGTCCTTGACGTCGCCCTGCAACACGCCCGCCTGGATCGCCGCGCCCATGGCGACGACCTCGTCCGGGTTCACGCCGGTGTGCGGTTCCTTGCCGAAGAAGTTCTTCACCACCTCACGGACGCGCGGCATACGGGTCATGCCGCCCACCAGCACCACGTCGGCGATCTCGTCGGCCTTCATGCCCGCATCGGCCAGCGCCTTCTTGCAGGGCTCCAGCGTGCGCTGGATCAGATCCTCGACCAGACGCTCCAGGTCGGCGCGCGTGATCGTCTTCACCAGATGCTTCGGGCCGTTCTGGTCGGCGGTGATGAAGGGCAGGTTGACCTCGGTCGACTGGGCCGAGGACAGCTCGATCTTCGCCTTTTCGGCCGCTTCCTTCAGGCGCTGGAGCGCCAGCTTGTCCTTGGTGAGGTCGATGCCCTCGTCCTTCTGGAAACCCGACGCCAGGAAGTCGACGATCTTGTTGTCGAAGTCCTCGCCGCCCAGGAAGGTGTCGCCATTGGTCGCCTTCACCTCGAACACGCCGTCGCCGATCTCGAGGATCGAGATGTCGAAGGTGCCGCCGCCAAGGTCATAGACCGCGATCGTCTTGCCGTCCTGCTTCTCCAGGCCGTACGCCAGAGCGGCCGCCGTCGGCTCGTTGATGATGCGCAGCACTTCGAGGCCGGCGATCTGGCCGGCGTCCTTGGTCGCCTGGCGCTGCGCGTCGTTGAAATAGGCCGGAACCGTGATGACCGCCTGGGTCACCGTCTCGCCGAGATAGGATTCGGCGGTTTCCTTCATCTTCTGCAGCGTGAAGGCCGAGATCTGCGACGGGCTGTAATCCTTGCCGCCCGCATTGACCCACGCGTCCCCGTTCGGACCACGCGCGATCGCATAGGGAACCAGCTCGGTGTCCTTCTTGGTGACGGGATCGTCGAAGCGGCGGCCGATCAGGCGCTTCACCGCGAAGATGGTGTTGTCGGGATTGGTCACCGCCTGACGCTTGGCGGGCTGGCCGATCAGGCGCTCGCCATCCTTGGCGAAGGCGACGATCGACGGCGTGGTGCGCGCGCCTTCCGCGTTTTCGATGACCTTGGGCTTGCCACCCTCCATGACAGCGACGCAGCTGTTGGTGGTGCCGAGGTCGATGCCGATCACTTTTGCCATAAGTCTCTAAATGCCCCTCAAGAACATAGTCCGGAAGTCAGATGCCGGGGTCGTCCGGTCCCGAAAGCGGCGACCCGAAAACCCCGTTCACTCGCCGGATATAGGTGGGCGATCCGTTGCCGCAAGATTGGATGGAACCTAGGGTCGTTTCGGGATTTGCCGAAACGGGAGGGATTGTCATGCGCCGCGCCATTTTTCCGGGCCTTTGCGCGCTCGCCGGGGCACTCGCCCTGACGGGCTGCTCGTCGAGGCCGGAGCTGTCGAGCGAAGAGGGCTGGGTCCGCCTCGCCGCCGTACCGGGACGCCCGGCGGCCGCCTATTTCGTCATCCACGGCGGTCCGACCCCGCTGAACCTGATCTCGGTCGGCAGCGACGTCGCCATCACTTCCGAGATGCACGAGGGCGGCATGGCGATGCGCAAGGTGGACAGCGTGCCGATCCCCGCCGGTGCGACCGTCAGCTTTCAGCCCGGCGGGCGGCATGTCATGCTCTACGACATGAATCCGGGGGTGAAGCCGGGGCGCATCCTGTCACTGCTGCTGACCTTCTCCGACGGCACGCGGCTGCGCCAGGGCGCACGGGTGATCGGCGCGGGCAATCCGGCGCCCGACGCGTCGTGACCAGGCGTTCGCTCACCGATGCCGAGGAAACGCTGGCGCGTTCGGTCTTCGGGGACGCCATCGACTATGACCGGGTGCGGCTGTCGCCCACCAAATGGGCCTTTTTCCAACCGCGCGATACGGTGATGGCGCCGACGGGCTGCATCCACTTCCATCCGAAGGGCGGCTTGTGGCGCGAGGATTTCGGCGGCTGCCCGCTCCACGAACAGGGGCTGTTCGTGCATGAGATGGTGCATATCTGGCAACACCAGCAGGGCATTTTCCTGCCGCTCAAACGCCATCCCTTTTGCCGTTACAGCTACGCCATGAAGCCGGGACAGGCGTTCCGCCGCTACGGCCTCGAACAGCAGGCGGAGATCGTCCGTCACGCGTTCCTGTTGAAACGCGGCGCTGTCGTCGCGGGCGCGCCGCCGCTGGCGCAATATGAGACGTTAGTGCCGTTTCGGGGGACAGGCTGAGGCCGTCTCGCTTGCGGCCGGGCCCTCCCCCATCCCCTGCCGCCTGCGGGAGGGGCGTGCCCGCCGCGATGTCACGCGCACCTCCGATGCGATGCCCCGCGCCCACCACAAGCACGCCCCTCCCGCAAGCGGGAGGGGATGGGGGAGGGAAAGCGGCGCGCCCCCGCCCCTCGCAACGGCATCCCACTACAAACACCGGGAAAAACCCGGATGGCCCCGCCATGGTTAATCCTCCCATAGCCATGTGATCGCGCGCGCCGGTCGCGTGCTCGTCTGGGGATGGGAGTAACCATGACGGTCATCAACACGAACGGCGCCGCGCTACGCGCCATGGCTGCCACCCAACGCTCAAGCCATGAGTTGGGTGAGGCCATGGCGCGGCTTTCGACGGGGCAGCGGATCAACACCGCCAAGGACGACGCCGCCGGGCTGGCGATCAGCAGCGCGATGACCGCGCAGATTCGCGGCATGTCGCAGGGCATCCGCAACGCCATGGACGGCGTCTCGCTGGTCCAGACCGCCGACGGCGTGCTCGGCGAGGTGTCCAACATGATCCAGCGCGTGCGCGAACTGGCGGTACAGGCGGGGTCGGGAACCTATAGCGCCAACGACCGCGCCGCCCTGCAGCTGGAGGTCACCGCACTGGCGACGCAGATCGAACAGACGATGCGCAACGCCTCGTTCAACGGCGTGGCGCTGTTCAACAACAACGCCCCCATCTACGACAGGGACAACACACTGGTCGATGCCAGCATCACGCTGAACATCCAGGCCGGGCCGAATGTCGACGACACCATCCCCGTCGCCATCCCGCCGATCGCGACCCATTATATCCGCGACGATATCGGCTATTACTGGTCATCGGGCTACAATGCGCGCCTGACCCCGCCGCAGCCCTATGACCCGTCGACCAACAATGTCCGGTCGCATCTGGTGACGTTCGACGACTATATGGCGGGCGGCAGGATCGCGGGTGCGGATATCGACCGCGCCGATATCGGGCGCATCGTCTATGAACGGCCGGGCGATCAATGGTATGATCCCAATGGCGCGACCTACAACAGCGGTTACAGCTTCGACGATTATCTCAAGCGCCGCGAATTCGCGCTGCCCGATGAACTGAACGTCACCAATCGCTATCGCACCGACAATACGCTGAAGCGCGCCGACGAACTGCTCGGCACGGTGGCGCGCGTGCGGGGACAGCTCGGCGCGACGGGCAACCGGCTGGAATCAGCGGTTAGCACCCTGACCAGCGGATCGACGAACCTGTCGGAGGCGCGTTCGCGCATCGCCGATACCGATTATTCGGAGGAGACGGTCAAGCTCGCCCGCGCGCAGATCCTGTCCCAGGCATCGACCGCGATGCTGTCCCAGGCCAATCGCAGCCAGCAGGACGTGCTGAAACTGCTCGGCCAATAGAAAAGGGCGGCCCCGAAGGACCGCCCTTTCCATTTTCGCGTCGCAAGAGCCGGATCAGTCCGGCTTCTTCGCAACCGCCACCAGCGCGGGACGCAGCAGACGGTCCTTGATCATGTAACCCGATTGCATCTCCTGCACGATCGTGCCCGGTTCCTGGTCGGAGGGCATCTCGATCATCGCCTGATGCTTGTTGGGGTCCAGCGCCTGACCCATCGCCTCGATCTTGGTGATGCCGTGGCGGCCCAGCACGCTATCCAGTTCGCGACCCGTGGCGTCGAGACCGGTGACCAGCCCCTTCCACTTGTCGTCGGTGCGCAGGTCGGCGGGGATCGCCGCCAGCGCACGCTGGAGATTGTCGGCGACCGACAGCACGTCGCGCGCGAACGAGGTCGCGGCATAGTTGCGCGCATCGGCCGCTTCCTTCTCGGCGCGGCGGCGGACATTCTGGTTCTCGGCCTGGGCGTAGAGATATTGCTGCTTCGCCTCGGCCAGCTGGTTCTCCAGCTCGGCCAGACGGTCCTGACCGGCCACTTCGGGCGCGGCCTCCGCGGTTTCCTCGCGCAGATCGGTCTCGGTTTCGTTCGTCCTGTTGTCGCTCATCATAATCCCTGTCAGCCCATCATTCGGGCAAGCGTTGCCGCCGTGAAATCCACCATGGGCACGACGCGGGCATAGTTCAACCGCGTCGGCCCGATTACGCCGACCACACCGACCACCTGGCCGTCCAGGCCGCGAAAGGGTCGGGCGATCACCGACGAACCGGACAGCGCGAACAATTTGTTCTCCGCGCCGATGAAGATGCGGGTCGAATCGCCCGCCCGCGCCGAATCGAGCAGGTGCGCGATCTCCTGCTTGCCCTCCAGATCGTCGAGCAGATCGCGGACCCGTTCCAGATCGGCGGCGGCGGCGGCGTCGATCAGCCGCCCCTGCCCCCGCACGATCAGGATCGGGCGGCGCTCGCCATCCTCGCTCCAGATCGCCAGCCCCTGTTCGACCAGCGCCCGCGCGGCCCCGTCGAGCGCATCGCGCCCGGCCGCGAGTTCCCGCTCCAGCCGCTCGCGCGCCTGCCCCAGCGTGAGCCCGGCGAGCGTCGCGGACAAATAATTGCCCGCCTCGACCAACGCCGAGGGCGTCATGCCGGATGGCAGTTCGAGCACCCGATTCTCCACCGCGCCGTCCTCCGCCACCAGCACGGCGAGCGCCTGGGCCGGGGAAATCGGCACGAAGCCGATCGAGCGAAGTTTCATCTCGCGCTTGGGCACCATGACGAGGCCCGCGCAGGCCGACAGGCCCGACAGCACCGCCGTCGTCGCCGCCAGCGCCTCCTCGACCGGGCCCGAGCGCGCCGCGCGCGCCTCGATCGCGGCGCGTTCCTGTGCGCTGGGCTCCATCGCATGCATCATGCCATCGACGAACAGCCGCAACCCCATATCGGTCGGCATCCGCCCGGCGCTGGTGTGCGGCGCCGCCAGCAGCCCGCGCTCCTCCAATTCCTGCAGGACGTTGCGGATCGAGGCGGGCGAGAGGTTGATCCCCGACAGCGCGATCGTCTTCGACCCCACCGGCTGCCCGCTGGTCAGATAGCTGTCGACCACCACACGAAAGATATCGCGCGCCCGGTCGGTCAGTTCGGTGATCGGTGGGGTGACCATTCGGCAAATGTAGGCATCA
The DNA here is from genome assembly GCF_916858675.1 of Sphingomonas sp. Leaf21. Taxonomy (GTDB): domain Bacteria; phylum Pseudomonadota; class Alphaproteobacteria; order Sphingomonadales; family Sphingomonadaceae; genus Sphingomonas. Next base: position 85,540 of record NZ_CAKASM010000003.1, on the reverse strand, counting down.
CCCCGCACCGGCTCAAGCGATCGGGAGACAACCGACTTCTTCTCTGCGTCCTCTGCGCCTCTGCGCGCAAAAAGAAGATTGGCTCACGCGGAGACGCGGAGGGGACGCGGAGAAGAAGAGTGTCTTCGGATCGCCGCCTTGGTCTCTGGCGCTAATCGCGGGGGGCGGTTAGGGCTGGGTCAAGGAACAAGGAGAAGACTATGCGCCCGTCCGGCCGGATGCCCGACCAGATGCGTCCCATCACCATCGAGCCGAACTTCACCCGCCACGCCGAAGGATCGGTACTGATCGGGTTCGGCGATACCAAAGTGCTCGTCACCGCCAGCGTCGAGGAGCGCGTGCCCCCCTTCCTGCGCGGCAAGGGCGAGGGCTGGGTGACGGCCGAGTACGGGATGCTCCCCCGCGCCACCCACACGCGCGGCAGCCGTGAGGCCGCCAAGGGCAAGCAATCGGGCCGCACCCAGGAGATCCAGCGGCTGATCGGCCGATCCTTACGCGCCGTCTGCGACCTGAAGGCGCTGGGCGAGCGGCAGATCACGCTCGACTGCGACGTGATCCAGGCCGATGGCGGCACCCGCACCGCCGCCATCTCGGGTGCCTGGGTCGCGCTGCGCATCGCGGTGAACAAGCTGCTGGCCGAAGGCAGGCTGACCGCCGACCCGATCCGCAACAAGGTCGCCGCCGTGTCGTGCGGCATCCACCAGGGCACGCCCGTCCTCGACCTCGATTATATCGAGGATTCGGCCGCCGATGCCGACGCCAATTTCGTGCTGATCGAGAACGGCCACATCGCCGAGGTCCAGGCGACCGCCGAGCACGCCACCTATGACGAAGAGGCGCTGCTCCGCCTGCTCCGCCTCGCGCGGATGGGCTGCACCGAGATCTATGCCGCGCAAGAGCGGGCGGTTCGCGCATGAGCGGCGAAGGAAACGGGCGCCAGGCGATCCGCAAGCTCCAGCCCGGCAAGCTGGTGCTGGCCAGCCACAACAAGGGCAAGATCGTCGAATTCCGCGAACTGCTCGCGCCCTATGGCATGGAGGTGATCGCGGCGGGCGACCTCGACCTGCCCGAGCCCGAGGAGACGGGCACGACCTTCGTCGCGAATGCCGAGCTGAAGGCGCTGGCCGCCGCCGACCTGTCGGGTCTGCCCGCGCTCGCCGACGATAGCGGCTTGTGCGTCGAGGCGCTCGGCGGCGATCCGGGCCTGTTCTCGGCGCGTTGGGCGGGGCCGGACAAGGACTTCGCCATGGCGATGCGCGCGGTCGAGGATCGGCTGACCGAAGAACCCGACATGGCGCGGTCGGCGCATTTCATCTGCGCGCTCGCGATCGGCTGGCCCGATGGTCATGTCGAATGGTTCGAGGGGCGCGTCGACGGGACGATCGTGTGGCCGCCACGCGGCGAGAAGGGCCATGGCTATGACCCGATCTTCCAGCCGATCGGCGGCAACGAGACCTTCGCCGAAATGGATCAGGACGAAAAGAACCGCATCAGCCACCGCGCCGATGCGTTCGGACAGCTGGTGAAGGCGGTGTTCTGATTGCCCATCCCTCCCCAAGCGCGCTTGGGGAGGGGACACGCGGTTACCGCTTGGCCAGCCGCTTCTGGTTCGCCGTCACCGCCTTGTGAACCGGCGTCATCGCCTGGACCGGCATCGACGCACCGATCAGCATGGCGCGCGCCATCGTCTCCCAGGCGTCCAGAATGCCGCCACGCGGATCATGGTGCGACAGTTTCGACAGCGCGGCGGAATCGCGGTTCCAAAGCTTGGCCGACTGGTCGAAGGCCTTGACTTTCTCGCTGACCATCAGCGTCATTTCCGCCGCCGACGACGTGCCGTTCGCCATCGCACCCATCCGGGTGGCGATCACGCTCTGCGCGCTCAGCATCGCCTCGCTCGCCATCATCGCGAAGCGCGCGGGGGCGGTCCAGAAGGCGAGCCAGGCCATCGGATCATAGGGATTCGCCATCGGTCATTACCTTCCCGCCGTTCCGCGCGAGTCAGAATGCCCGCTCGCCGACGACGTTGCCGGTCGGGCTATAGCGACAAACGAGGAAGTCGTCGCGCTTGTTGCTCGCCATCGCGCAGCCGACCGCCGTCGACCGCGCCCAGACGATCTGGGTATAGTGCGCCACGTCGCCGAACTGCCCCGTGCGGCTCGCCTGCGGGATGGGCAGGTTGACGAAGTCGCGCTTCTCCGCGACCCAATGCCCCATCATCTCGTCGTAGCGATAGGCGCCGCGCGTTCCGGTCCAGAGGTTTTCGCCTTGCCGGGTCGGGCCCATCGGCTGCTCGGCATGTTGGAAGCGTCCGGTCCGCGCCATCTCCTGCGCGTAGGCCCGCGCGCTCGCCGCCAGCCCTTCGTCCCAGTCCAGCGGCGGCAACCCCACCTCGGCACGCGCCGCGCGGTGGCCGTCCAGCATCGCCTGGCGGAGCAGCCCCGCCCCGCGCGCGGCGGGCGTATCGGACGTCCGCTCCTCCACGACCCGCGCCGGGGCCCGCTCGGCCGAGCCGCCCTGCGCCGAAACCATGGGACCGCATCCCGCCAGCAGCGCGGCGAGAACGGGCAGCGATAAGAGATGGCGAAGTGCGACCATCGCCGCCATATCGTGGCGCATCATGTCCTCCGCAATATCGCCCGTTTCGTCTTCGGCTTCGTCCCCGGCCCGCGCCCCGGCCCTCACCCCGCTGGCGCTCTATGTCCACTGGCCCTTCTGCGTCTCCAAATGCCCCTATTGCGACTTCAACAGCCATGTCCGCGAATCGGTCGATCAGGCGGCCTGGGCAAACGCCCTCCTCGCCGACCTTGCGCATGAGGCGGAGGCGTTGCCCGGACGGCGGCTGACCTCGATCTTCTTCGGTGGCGGCACGCCGTCGCTGATGCCGCCCGCCACCGTCGCCGCGATCCTCGATGCCGCCGAGCGCCATTGGGGCTTTGCCGAGGGGATCGAGATCACGCTGGAGGCCAATCCCTCCTCGGTCGAGGCGGCGCGCTTCGCCGACCTCGCCGCCGCCGGGGTCAATCGCGCGTCGCTGGGCGTGCAGGCGCTGGACGATCAGGCGCTGCATTTCCTCGGCCGCGCGCACGGCGTCGACGAGGCGTTGCGCGCGCTCCAGACGGCCCAGGCGCTGTTCGGCCGGGTCAGCTTCGACCTGATCTACGCCCGTCCCGGCCAGCCATTGGCCGATTGGGAGGCCGAACTGACCCGTGCGCTCGGCTATGGCACCGAACATCTGTCGCTCTACCAGCTGACGATCGAACCCGGCACGCGCTTTCATACCGAGGCGGCCGCCGGGCGGCTCGTCATTCCCGACGGCGACGCCGCCGCCGACCTGTTCGAGACGACGCGGGCGATCACCGCGACCGCCGGTCTGCCCGCCTACGAGACATCCAACCACGCCCGGATCGGTGCCGAGAGCCGCCACAACCTGACCTATTGGCGCTATGGCGACTATGCCGGGATCGGCCCCGGCGCTCATGGCCGACGAGAGGGCGTGGCGACGGCACGGCGCAAGAAGCCCGAGAACTGGATGGCGGCGGTGGACCGCAACGGCCACGGCATCGAAGTCGAGGAAAGCCTTCCCCCCGTCACCCGCGCGACCGAAGCGCTGGTCATGGGCCTTCGCTTGGCCGAAGGCGTCGACCTGAGGCGCGTCACCGCGCTCGCCGATGGCCGCGACATGGTCGACCGTGCGGCGATCGCGACGATGGCGCGGCAAGGATTGGTGCGGTTGGACGATGAGCGGCTGATCGTCACCGACGCGGGCGCGCTGCTACTCGATGCGATCCTGCGCGAAGTGGTGGCGGACCCGTCTTCGTAACCCCCTTCCCTCTGCCCCTTTTCGGGGAAGAGGGAAGGATGCCGCGCCTACCCTCCGAAGCCGGTCGGGGCGGGGGATACGGTGATCGCGGTCCCGTCACGGATCTCCTGAACCTCCAGCGCGCGTTCGGCGACGCCATCGCGACCGAAGCGGAACGCGCCGTCGATCCCCGAGAATCCGTCCGACGCGCGCAGCCGTGCCTCGGGGAAGGCCGCGTTCATCCGCCAGTCGCGCGCGATGCGCACGGTCAGCAGGACCGCGTCGTAGCCCAGGCTCGACAGGCGGTAGGGCGCCGCGCGGAACCGCGCCCGATATTTCGTCGCATATTGGCGGTAGAGCGTATTCGACACGCTGGCGAACCAGGCGCCGTTGAGCGGCGCGCGCGCGGCGATCCCCGATTCGGAATTCCACAATTCGGTGCCGAGCAACCGCGTCGTCGCGCCCGATCCACGCTTCAGCATCGGCGCCGCCGCGGCCGCCGCCGCACCGCCATCGGCGATCAGCACCGCGTCATAGGGCGCCTTCGCGCTCAGCCGCTGCGCCGCCGCCGCGATGCCGTCCGCGACCCGGCCATAGGGCTGGAGCGAGACGACCTGCCCCCCCGCCCCCTCGACCGCGCGAAGGAACGCGGTCGAGGCGCGCTCGCCATACAGGCCGTTGGGCACAAGTCCGGCAAAGGTCGTCACGCCGCGCCCGCGCGCATAATCGACCACCCGGTCGATCGACTGAGCGGGGGTATAGCCCATCAGATAGGTGCCGTTCCCGGCCACGCCCGCGTCGTTGGAGAAGCTGATCACCGGCACCTTGGCGGCGCGCGCGACGGGCGCCACCGCGCGCACATCCTCCGACAGCAGCGGACCGAGGATCAGCTGCGCGCCCTCCGCGATCGCCTTTTGCGCCGCCGCCGCCGCGCCGGGCGTGGTGTCGTAGTTGGTGATTCGGATCGTGTCCGCCTGCGCATCGAGCAACGCCATCATCGTCGCGTTGGCGATCGACTGGCCGACCCCCGCATTGCTGCCCGACAGCGGTACGAGCAGCGCGATGCGATGCCGCGCGGTGTCGCGGGGCAGACCGGGCTCGACGTCGGTCGAAGGACGCTGCGTGGTGGGTTCGGGCCGCGACTGCGGCTGTTCCACCGGCGCGCGCGGGACGATCGTCTGGCACGCCGCCAGCACCAGCGTCGCCGCCAGCGCCACCGCGCGGCCAAGCCGCCTCACCCCCAATTTGGAAGCGCCCGGAATGACGACCCCCGGTTGTACGAACAGCCCTGCCTCTGTCATGACGATCCCCGTGACCCAATCCGAACACACTCTCGAACCCGGGCTGTACATCGTCGCGACCCCGATCGGCAATCTCGGCGATCTGTCGCCGCGTGCCGCCAACATATTGGCAATGGCCGATGTCATCGCGGTGGAGGACAGCCGGGTGACCGCCGGGCTGCTCCGCCATATCGGCGTCAAGCGGCCGATGCAGCCCTATCACGACCATAATGCCGAGCATGTCCGCCCCGGCCTGATCGCGCGCATGGCGACTCAGGCGGTGGCGCTGGTGTCCGACGCGGGCACCCCGCTGATCTCCGATCCCGGTTACAAGCTGGTGCGCGATGCGCGCGCGGCGGGTCATATGGTGGTGACGATCCCCGGCCCCTGCGCCGCGATCGCCGCGCTGACCCTGGCGGGCTTGCCGACCGACCGCTTCCTGTTCCTAGGCTTCCTGCCGACCAAGGAAAAGGCGCGCGCCGACGCGATCGCGGAAATCGCCGCGATTCGCGCCACGCTCGTCCTCTACGAATCGGGGCCGCGCCTGTCCGCGACGCTGACCGCGCTGGCCCGAGGATTGGGCGACCGCGAGGCGGCGGTGACGCGTGAGATCACCAAGAAGTTCGAGGAGGCGGTGACCGGCACCCTCTCCACCCTCGCCGAACGCTATGCCGAGGGTGGCCCGAGGGGCGAGATCGCGATCGTCGTCGCGCCGCCCGGCGAGGCGCCGCCCGCCTCCGATCAGGATGCCGACGCCGCGCTGGCCGAGGCGCTCACCCGCCTGCCGGTCGGACGCGCCGCAAGCGAGGTCGCCAGGGCGCTGGGCCTCGACCGCAAGGCGCTCTACACCCGCGCGCTGGCGATGAAGGACGCGAATTCAGGGAATTAGGTCGTGCCGTTAGCAATTCGGCAAACCTTCGACGCCACATTCCGGCGCGGGGAGTGGGACGATGTACGCGTTTGAATTTCGAGACGACCTGAATCTTCTTGATATCCGCTGGACCGGCCTGTTCACGCCCGATGTCGCGCGCCGCTATGCCCGTGAATTGGTCGATGCGTTTCGCCGCAGCGGCTTTCGTCCCGGCTATCGCCTGCGCATCGACATGTCGGCGATCGGCGTCCAGCCGAAGGATGCGATCATGACCGTGCACGAGGCGCTGAACGGTTTTCCCCGCGCCAGCCGCATCGCGATGATCAACGGCAGCGCGGTCGGGCGGCAGCAGATCCGGCGGCTGATGACCCAGCCCTATCTGCGCGTGTTCGATCCGGCGGAAGACAGCCTGGCCTGGCTGACCGCGCCGGAGGAAGCATTCGCCTGACGCCGGGCGATGGGCTATCGTCCGCTGCCATGTCGCTCCCGCCTGCCCGCCCCCGTCGCGCCGACACGCTTCGCAATCGTCGTGCTGCCGAGGAAACGGGCCGACGCGGCGAGCGGCTGGCCGCATGGTGGCTGCGGCTCAAGGGCTGGAGCATTCTCGACCGCCGCGTCCGAACGCCTGCGGGCGAGGTCGACCTGATCGCGCGACGTGGATCGCTGGTCGCCTTCGTCGAGGTCAAGACGCGCAAATCGGCCGTCGAACTGGATTTCGCGATCGACGAACGACGGCTCGCGCGGGTCGCGGCGGCGGCGGAGGCGCTGATGCCGCGCTATGCCGGGCCGGGCGACGATATCCGCGTCGACGTGATCCTGCTCGCACCCGGCACCCGGCCACGCCATATCGAAAATGCCTGGATCGGGTGACAGCGGCCGGGCGAACGACTAATTCCGCGCGCAAAGACCCGTCCGAAGGAAGGAAATCCCATGTCCAAGCCGCTGACCGTCGCCGTCCAGATGGACCCGATGGACCAGATCAACATCGCGGGCGATTCGAGCTTCGCGCTGATGCTCTCGGCGCAGGCGCGCGGGCACAGGCTCTTCCACTATGATGCGGGCGACCTGAACTGGTCCGACGGGCATCTCTGGACCAAAGCGCATCCGGTCACCGTGCAGCGGGTGGCGGGTGACCATTATGCGTTCGGCGAACCCGTCCGGCTCGATCTGGGTGACGAGGCCGATGTCGTTCTGATGCGGCAGGATCCGCCCTTCGACCTGGGCTATATCACCGCGACCCATCTGCTGGAGCGCGTCGCCGAGAAGACGCTGGTCGTCAACAATCCGCGCAGCGTGCGCAACGCACCCGAAAAGGTCTTCGTCCTCGACTATCCGCACTTCATGCCGCCGACGCTGGTCACCCGCTCGCTGGACGAGGCGCGCGCGTTCCTGGCCAAGCATGGCGAGATCGTGATCAAGCCGCTCCATGGCAATGGCGGCAAGGCGATCTTCAAGGTCGGGCGCGACGGCGCCAACCTGTCCGCGCTGATCGAGGTGTTCAACACCGCCTATCGCGAACCGCATATGGTGCAGGCCTTCCTCCCCGCCGTCGCCAAGGGTGACAAGCGGATCGTGCTGATCGACGGCGAGGTCGCGGGCGCGATCAACCGCCTGCCGGGAGAGGGCGAGATTCGCTCCAACCTGGCGGTCGGCGGATCGGCGGAAAAGACCGAACTGACCGCGCGCGAACGCGAGATTTGCGCGGAGCTCGGTCCCGAACTCAAGCGGCGCGGGCTGTTGTTCGTCGGGATCGACGTGATCGGCGGCGAGTGGCTGACCGAGATCAACGTCACCTCCCCGACCGGCATCGTCGCGATCGAGAAATTCGACGGCACCGATGTCGCCGGCCTGATCTGGGACGCGATCGAGGCACGCATCGCCGCCAAGGGGTAAGCTGTTCCTCCCCGGTACGGGGCGGACAGACTTTTCGGAACCCATCCCACTCCCCATGCTTTTCCTGCCCAGAGCAACGAAGGGCATGAGCATGGGTGCAACGACAATCGGCGCGCTGGTCGGCGCTGCGATCGACGGCATGTCGGGCGATGACGGCGTCGGCGACGGCGCGATCGTCGGTGCGGTGACCGCCAATGTCCTGAAACTCGTGCTGCCGCTCGCCATCACCTACGCGGTGGGCTGGGCGGTGCTGCGCGGCGCGGGCGAGTTGAAGGACCGGGTTTTTGGAGAGGTGCAATGATCGGACGGATTGTAGGCGCGCTGGTCGGGCGCGAAGTGAGTCGGCGCGACGGCAATAGCGGCCTCAAGGGCGCGGCGCTGGGTGCGCTGGCGGTCGGCGGAATGCGCCGCCTGGGGCCGCTCGGCCTGCTGCTCGGCGGCGGCTATGCGGCCAAGAAGGCCTATGACCGGCACAAGGCGGGCAAGGTCGCGGGCAGCCGCTACTGACCGACGTTTGACAGCATCGGCGTAACGCAGCGCGTCAGGCATGTCTTGACGCGCTGCGACTGCGTGCGTCAAAGGCAGACATGCCCAACTCGCCCGCCCATTCCGACGATCTCCACAAGCTGAAGCGCCGCGGCATGCTGTTCGTGCTGTCCTCGCCATCGGGTGCGGGCAAGTCCACGATCGCGCGCAAGCTGCTGGCCGACGACGCCGGATTGCAGATGTCGGTTTCGGCGACGACGCGCGGCATCCGCCCCGGCGAGGTCGACGGCAAGGACTATCACTTCGTCGATCTCGAGGAATTTCGCCGCATGGTGGCGAATGACCAATTCCTCGAATGGGCGCATGTCTTCGACAATCGCTACGGCACCCCGCGCGCGCAGGTCGAGGCGATGCTGGCCGCGGGCAAGGACGTGCTGTTCGATATCGACTGGCAGGGCGCGCAACAGCTTTTCCAGATCGCGGGCGGCGACGTGGTCCGCGTCTTCATCTTCCCTCCCTCAATGGAGGAACTGCGCCAGCGCCTCGAGCGCCGCGCGACCGATTCGGCGGCGGTGATCGACGCCCGCATGGCACGCGCGACCAACGAGGTCAGTCACTGGGACGGCTACGACTATGTCCTGGTCAACGATGATGTCGAGCAATGCTTCCAGGGCGTGAAGACGATCCTCCAGGCCGAACGCCTCAAGCGGTCGCGCCAGACCGGGCTCATCGGATTCATTCGGAAACTGACGACGAAGTAACGAGCCAGCCCGGCCGCTGTCCCGCGTTTTCGGCGCGCGCCATCCCGTGCGCTTCGCCTTCGCCCAGCGCCAACGCACGGCATGTCCTAGCCCCGATCGACATTCACCTATGCCTGTCCTTCCCCCGCCCCTCGTAGTGGGGAGAGGGGAGAATAAGCGGAATGTCGATCCGGCCTAATTCTGGAGCGCTCGCAAAAACCGGATCGCGGCGTCGAACTCACGCCGTTTCGCCTCGCGCGCCTCCACGGCAAGATAATCCTCGCCCCATTGTTCGGCCTGGAAATCCTCGTCGACATGCGCCGTGGTCCAGATCGCGTCGGCCTCCGCCGCCCCCTCCAGCAAAGCCAGCGCCAGCACCAGCGACCCGGTGATCGTCACCACCGGCGACAGTGCCGCGAGCCGGAACGGGTCGAGCGCCACGACCGCCTGCGCCAGCCTCGCCACGGTCGCGTCGGGCTGGGGCTGATGCATGATTCCCGTCACAAGGGTGAAATGCACATCATATCGGTCGCGCGCCCACTCGAGTAGCGGGTTCCACGCCGCATCCTGCCGCGCCACCAGCTCGGGCGGCGAATCGGCGCGGTAATAGAGAAGGTCGCTCTCGGCATAGCGCGCCAGCCCGTCCGCGAAGGGCGCGGGATCCGCCGCGATCCGATCGATCGCGGCATTGGCGAGCCCGGTCAGCGGCATGGCGCGTGGATCGACCGTCTCCCCGACCGAGCGCCACTCCTCCGCCACCGCCTCGGCCAGGGCAACCGTCGGAAGCGACAGCGGCGTGCGTCCGGGTGTGCGGACCGGGCGATCGTCGAGCCGCACCACCCGGTCGGCGTCCACCGTCACCGCCTGCCAGAACCGCTTCATTCGCCGCCACTCCGCCAGCGATGCGCCAGCCCGGCGGGGACGATCGCGATCATCGCCAGCGCCGACAGGACGATCGCCATCCCCAGCACCTTGTGCGGCCAATGCACCCCGCGCGAGGCGAGCACGATGCCGAACACCGCGCCCGCCACACCGATCAGCCGAACGAGGACGATGACCAGCCAGCGCCGCCGCGCGCATCCGACATCCTCGCTCATGGCCGCGCCAGAAGCCTGGGCAGGTCCGATACCTCGTCGGCGACGACCGCCGCGCCTGCCTTCACCAGTTCGTGCACGTCATGATATCCCCAGGCGACACCGACCGGGAAGGCGCCCGCCGCCTTGCCCATCGCCATGTCGAAACTCGTATCCCCGATCATCGCCACGTCCCCGGCCGCCACGCCGGTTTCCGCCATAGCGGCGAGGACCATCGACGGGTCGGGCTTGGACGGGTGACGATCGGCGGTCTGCAGCGTGACGAAATGATGGGACAGACCATGCTCGGCGAGCACCCGCGCCAGCCCGCGATCCGACTTGCCGGTCGCCACACCCATCAGCCAGCCATCCGCCGCCAACCGATCGAGAAGTGCCGCGATCCCCTCGAACAGCGGTTCGGGCTCCATCGCGCCCTCGGTCCGCAGGCGGAAGAAGGCGGCCTTGTAATCGGCCGCCAGACGGCGATGCATGTCCTCGGGCTCGGCGGGGGCCAGGACGCGCATCGCCTCGACCAGGCTCAAGCCGACGATGCGGCGGATCGCCGAAGCCGGGGGCGGGGTCAGGCCGGCGAGATCGAACGCTTCGATCGCGGCGAGGCATATATTGGCCTGGCTGTCGACAAGGGTGCCGTCGCAATCGAACAGGGCAAGGCGCGGTCGCGTCATCGCCCCCTCCTATCGGCACCGGCGGCGTGGGGGAAGCATGACGTTTTGCATGAACGACAGCTAACAGGCGCATTCAGCATCGGAACATCGCGAATCACCCATAAGGGCTCCAACGACGACGGGATCGCCCCGCCGCCGCCGGTTAAAAGATCAAGGGAGATTGTGATGTTCAAGAAGCTCTCGCTCGCTGCCGCTGCCCTTGCTGTCGGCGCCACGGCCATGGTTCCGACCGCCGCTTCGGCGCAGCGTTATTACGACCGCTACGACCGCGCCTATGGCGGCGCCTATTCGGACGGTTACAATCGCGGCCCCGGCTATGACCGTGGCTATTACGACCGTCGCGGCGGCTATGATCGCGGCTATTACAACCGTGGTCCGCAGCGCTGCAACAGCGGCACGACGGGCACCATCGTCGGCGCGATCGCGGGTGGCCTGCTGGGCCGCACCATCGATACCCGTGGTGACCGTACCCTCGGCACGATCCTGGGCGGTGGCGCCGGTGCGCTGGCCGGTCATGCGATCGAGAAGTCGAACAACCCCGGCTATTGCCGCTAATCCGAAGCTTCGAGGGGGCGCCGCCCCCTCCCCGACTTCGTCACGGAGCCCCGTCGGCCGAAAGGTCGGCGGGGTTTGCCGTGTCCGCCAGCGGCCGGATGCGGCGTCAGCGCTCGCCGCGACCCCGCCGTTCGCCGCGCCGTTCCTTGCGATATTGCTTGGCGTGCGCCTTGGCGCGCTGCTTGAGCACCTCCTTGGGCGGGGGGCCGCGATCCTCGTCCTGGGGCAGGATGTCGCCGCGAATCTCGTCGAAGCCGAGCTGGTTCATTGATTCGGCGAAATGGCTCGGCAGCTCGGCGGTCTGGTCGATGCGCCCGCCATCGGGATGATCGACGCGGATGCGGCGCGCATGAAGGTGCATCTTGCGGCTGATCCCGCCGGTCAGGAACGCCGCCGCGCCGCCATATTTGCCGTCGCCGACGATCGGATGGCCGATCGCCGCCATGTGGACGCGAAGCTGGTGGGTGCGACCGGTGAACGGCTGCAACTCGACCCAGCAGCAGCGATTGCCCGCGCGCTCGATCACGCGGTAGCGCGAGCGCGCCGACTGGCCGTTTTCCTCGTCGACATGCATCTTCTCGCCGCCGGTGCCCGGCTGCTTGGCGATCGGCAGTTCGATCGTGCCGTCGTCGATCGAGGGAACGCCGACCACCAGCGCCCAATAGATCTTGCGCGCGGTGCGCCCCGAAAACGCCTTGGCGAAGAAGGCCGCCGAACGCGCGTTGCGCGCGACCAGGAGCGCACCCGACGTGTCCTTGTCGAGCCGGTGGACCAGCTTGGGCCGTCCCTCCGCCTCGAACTGCAGGGCGTCGAGCAGGCCGTCGACATGCGTCGTCGTCTTGGTCCCGCCCTGCGTCGCCAGGCCCGGCGGCTTGTTGAGGACCAGCGCGTCGCGGTCCTTGTGGATCACCAGTTCGCGCGCGAACGCGATCTCGTCCTCGGTCAGCGAATTGCGCGGACGGCTGGGCTTGGCGCTTTCGGCGGGCGCGGGCTCGGCGGGGGGTACGCGCAACACCTGCCCCGCCTGGATCCGGTCGCCCGGCGTGGCGCGCGCGCCGTCGACGCGCAATTGCCCGGTGCGGGCCCATTTGGCGACGAGGGTGAAGCTGGTGTCGGGCAGATGCCGCTTGAACCAGCGGTCGAGCCGGATACCGTCGTCGTCATAGCCGACCGTGAATTGGCGGACAAAGTCCGTCATGCGAAAATCCTCGTCATCCATAGCCCCGCCCATAGCGCGGCCAGCGAACCCAAAAGCGACAGCGCGACATAGGCCAGCGCGGTGCCGCTCTGCCCGCGCTCGATCAGCGTGATCGTGTCCAGCGAAAAGGCGGAGAAGGTCGTATAGCCCCCCAGTACGCCGACGCCGATGAACAGCCGCCACCCCTCATGCCCGCCAATCCGCGCGAGCACGCCCGCCAGCACGCCCATGGCGAGACAGCCGACCCAGTTGACCGCCAGCGTTCCGAACGGAAAGCCGGAGCCGAGTGCTTCGGTCAGCACGCGCCCCGTCAGATACCGTCCCCCCGAGCCCAGCGCGCCGCCCAGCATCACGAGTAGAAGCGGTGACATAATCCCGCTCCCCTAGCGTAAGCCGACGTTTCGCGCAAAGGACAAGCGATTCGAGTTGGACGGGCGTTGAAGCATCGGATTCCGCCCCCGAAAGGCTGGCGGTGGCGTCGCCCCCTACCCGCCCTTCACCACCAGATCGACATCGGTGCCGCCGCCCGAGCGCTGGGTCGCATAGACCATATAGGCGGCATCTCCGCGTGTGCCCCCCAGGACATGCTGCGCGCCGTCCATCTTGTGCTCGGCGGAATAGCCCGCTCCGCTGGCATGGGTGTAGTAATAATCGATGACCTTGCTCGCGGCGGCCGAGGTCCGCAGGCTGACGATGCGCAGACCGCAACCGGCCGCGTCGTTACCCGCCGCCTCCGCCACCTGCGCGGCGGGATAGGGTGCGAAGGCGCCCGGCAGACGCTGCGCCCATGCCGCCGAATAGCGCAGCCCAGACAGGCAGGCCGCGTTGCCCGCCTGCTGCCCGGCCTTGGCCGCGAGCGTGAACGCGCTCGCGGAGGCGCGGCATTCGGGGCAGTCGCGCGACGCGGGCGGCGCGGACTTCAGCGACCTGGCATCGACCGGATCGGGGGCGAGCGGCAGCGACGGGACCTTGTCACTCGCGGGCTGGTTCGGCGGGCGCAGCGCATTGGCGTTGGCGCTTTGGGTCAGGCCGGGGTCGACCATGATCTGTCCGCCCAACGCTTCGCGCAGTTGCGGATCGCGCGCCGGGCTGCCGTCGTTCATCGCGGCGAGTTCCTTGTCGAGCGCGTTGAGCTGCGCATCGTCGTCATTCGCGCCCCCGCAACCGGCAAGCATCAGACATCCGAGCGGGATCAGCATATGTCGGGATAGTGCCTTCATGCCCCCTTCCCTAGCATGGGGATGCAACCCGATCGTTAACCGTGTACCACCCGCCCCGGCCGCGCGTCCCGGTGCGGGATCGTCGCGTCGCCGCTTGTGCAACGCGCGCCGCGACGCCATCTTGCCCGCATGTTGAACCTGTTCTCGATCGTCATCGGTGTGGTCGCGCTTCTGCTCGGCATCGTACCGTTCCTGCCGTTCTTCGCCTGGGGCTATTGGTTCGTCATCCCCATCGCGATCGTCGGCGCGGCGGTGGGTGCGTTGTCATCGCGCAACAGCGGGCGCAACCTCAACCTGATCCTCATCCTGATCTTCGGCCTTCGACTGATGCTCGGCGGCGGCTTCATCTGAACGGCGAACGGCCCGGCGAGTCTCCCCGCCGGGCCGTCCCCTCGAACGTCGATGATTTAGCGGCAGCGAACCTGACCGCGATCGATCTGTTGCCCCAGCAGCGCGCCGCCGCCCGCACCGATCACCGTGCCCAGCAGGCGTGACCCGCCGCCCGCGATGACGTTGCCCAGCGCACCGCCTGCCAGTCCGCCGATCACCAGCCCGGTGGTCCCGTCATTGCGGCGGCAGTAGAAGCGGCCGTTCATACCGCGATAGATGCGGTCGTTGCGTCCCAATGCGCGCGGCTGATAATAGCGGCCGTCGCGATAATAGCGCTCGGCATAATAGCCGCGCTGACCCGGTTCGAAGCGATTATAGTCGTAGTTGCGCCAGGCCACGTTGCGCATGTCGCGGCGATAGTCCTTGCGCGCGTCGCGAATGTCCTCGCGATACTCCTTGCGCGCTTCACGGACGTCGCGACGCGAATCGGCGTTGCGGACATCGCGGCGATAGTCGCGGCGGGCATCCCGCACGTCTTCGCGATATTCCTGACGTGCCTCATAGCCATTACGCTGCGCTGCGGCAGGCATGGCGGTAAATGCGGTGGCGGCGATCGTCGCCGACAACAGAGCGATACGCATGACTATTCTCCCGTCTATGATGTGGGTTTAACGCCCATCTTGGTGGCGACGTTGCGTTAACTGAAAACTACCTTGCGTTCACGGACGGGACAGTTTCCCGGACTCCACGCACAGCAAAAGGGCGCCACCGAAACGGTGACGCCCTTCATGCCGCCGCGACGGTGCGCGTCGCGTGAGGTTAGCGGCAGCGACGATTGCTGGTGCTGCGCTCGACCTCGCGACCCGCCAGCGCGCCGACGGCGGCGCCGCCCAGCGTACCCAGCGTGCGGTCGCCGCGCGTGTCGATCGTCCGACCCAGCAGCGCACCCGCCACGCCACCGACGACCAGACCCGTGGTCCCGTCGGGCTTGCGGCAGCGGACGCGGCCGCGGTCATCGCGCCACTCGCGATACTTGTAGCGACGCTGCGCATCGGCGGCGGTCGCGGGCAGGACCAGCGAGGGGACGACCATCGCCGTGCACCCCAAAGCGAGCATCAATTTCCGCATGACAATGTTCCTTTCGAAATGATCTGGTGCCGTAACGTCCGTATTCTACTGTCCGTTGCATGAACGCGAGATAACGTGCCGTTCATTTCCGGGACGGCCTTTCCGAGAGGGGACGGGCGCTATAGGGTCCGGCGCGATGCTGCCCGAACCGACCGCCATGCTGCCTGCCGTGATGCCCTGGCTCGATCTGGCGGGACTGGCGGTATTCGCGGTGTCGGGCGCACTGGTCGCGGCCAGGCATCGCCAGACGATGGTGACCCTGGTCTTCTTCGCGCTGATCACCGGCGTCGGTGGCGGCACGCTGCGCGACCTCCTGATCGATGCGCCGGTCTTCTGGGTGCATGACCCCCGCGTCCCGGTCGTCTGCCTGATCGCCGCGATCACCGTATGGGCGACGCCCGAGCGCTGGTGGCGGGGCAGCACGCTCGACTGGTTCGACGCGGCGGGGCTGGCGGCCTATGCCGTCTATGGCGCGGCCAAGGCGAGCAGCTATGGTATCTCGCCCATCCCGGCGGCGATGCTTGGCGTGATGTCGGCCTGTGTCGGCGGGATCATCCGCGACGTGATCGCGGGCGAGCCATCGATCCTGATGCGCCCGGAACTTTACGTCACCGCCGCCGCGCTGTCCTCGACCAGCTATGTCGTGCTGATGCAATTGGGCGTGCCGCTGGCGGGTCCGATTTCGGCGCTGGCCGGATTCGTCCTGCGCGGCGCCGCGATCCATTACCGGATCGCCCTGCCCGCTTATCCGGCCAAGGGGTGGGAGGATCGGGGGTAAGTCCCTTGGGCTTCGACTATGCCCGGCCTGAACGGGAGTGAGGGCTTGGTCCCGAATTCCCGTTCAGCCTGAGCGAAGTCGACGGCCACGGGAATCACCGTCCCAGCATCAGCTCCGGTCGCACCACCCGGTCGAAGGTCGCCTCGTCGACCAGCCCGAGTTCGAGACCGGCCTCCTTCAAGGTCTGCCCCTTCTGATGCGCATGTTCGGCGATCCTGGCCGCATTGTCATAGCCGATCTCGGGCGCCAGCGCCGTCACCAGCATCAGTGACCGGTCGAGCAGGTCGGTGATCCGTTCGCGATTGACGGTCATGCCATCGACCGTCCGGGTCGCGAAGCTCTCCATGCCGACCGCCAGCAGGTGGATCGATCGCAGCACATTCGCACCGATCAACGGCTTGAAGACGTTGAGTTCGAGATGCCCCTGCAACCCGCCCACCGTCACGGCGGCGTTGTTGCCGATCACCTGTGCGGCGACCATGGTCAGCATCTCGCACTGGGTCGGATTGACCTTGCCCGGCATGATCGAGCTGCCCGGCTCGTTGGCAGGCAGTTCCAATTCGCCGAGCCCCGAGCGCGGGCCCGAGCCGAGCAGGCGGATATCATTGGCGATCTTGGTCAGCGCCACCGCCAGCACGTTGAGCGTCCCGTGCAGGTCGACCAGCCCGTCATTGCTCGCCAACGCCTCGAACTTGTTGGGCGCGGTGACGAAGTCGAGCCCGGTCGCCTCCGCGATCTCCGCCGCGATCGCCTCGGCGAAGCCGCTCGGCGCATTGAGCCCCGTGCCGACCGCCGTCCCGCCCTGCGCCAAGGGCAGGATGTTGCGATGGAGCGTCCCCTCGATCCGGTCGCGCGCATTGGCGAGCTGCTGGACATAGCCCGAAAATTCCTGGCCCAGCGTAAGCGGCGTCGCGTCCTGCAAATGGGTGCGGCCGATCTTGACGATCGAATCCCATTCGCGCGCCTTGGCCTCCAGCGCGGCGCGGAGCCGGTCGAGCGCGGGGAGGAGCTGCTTCGTCACGGCGAGCGCCGCCGCGACGTGGAGCGCGGTCGGGAAGGTGTCGTTGGAGGACTGGCCACGATTGACGTCGTCATTGGGGTGGACCGGCGACTTGCCGCCGCGTGCGCCGGTCAGCATCTCGTTGGCGCGGCCCGCGATCACCTCATTGGCGTTCATGTTGGACTGGGTGCCGGAGCCGGTCTGCCAGATCACCAGCGGGAACTGGTCGTCGTGGCGCCCGTCGATCACTTCCTGCGCCGCCGCCTCGATGGCATCGGCTTTTTCGGCGGCCAGGCCATGGCCACGATTGATCCGCGCGGCGGCCTTTTTGACGATCGCCAGGGCGTGGACGATGCCGACCGGCATCTGCTCGCGCGCGCCGAAAGGGAAGTTTTCCAGGCTGCGTTCGGTCTGCGCGCCCCAATAGGCGGCGGCGGGAACGGCGATCGGACCGATCGAATCGGTTTCGGTACGGGTTTCGGTCATGGGGACAGGGACTCACCGGGTGGGGATTGTGTTCCCGGTGAGTGTAAAGCGCGCCGCCTCCGTCGTCCCTTATTTCTTCCGCTTGAAATCCACCGCGACGACGTTGCTGCCGTCCTCGACGGGCTTGCCCACCGGCTCGTCATTCTCGGCCGAGCCATGCGGATCGGGATCGCCCTGGGGATCGTCCGCGACGTGGAAGCCCAGCTCGAACTGGACTTCGGGATCCTGGAAGCGGGTGATCGCCGAATAGGGGATGACCAGCTTCGAGGGCACCTGGTTGAAGCTTAGCCCCACCGAAAAGCGATTCTCGTCCACCGTCAGATCCCAGAATCGGTTCTGCAGGACGATGGTCATCTCGTCGGGGAAACGCTCGATCAGCCGCTGTGGAATGTCCACGCCCGGCGCCTGGGTCTTGAATGTGATATAGAAATGGTGGGTGCCGGGCAGGTGCCCCGTCTCCGCCACCGGGCCGAGCACACGCCCCACCACGGCGCGCAGGGCCTCCTGCACGATGTCGTCATAGGGGATGAGGCTGTCGGGCAATCCTTCGGTCATGCGCCATGGACTAGCGGCCTTTGATCGCGGGTCAAGATTGCATGGGACGGATAGGTGTTTAAGGGAGAGGCCATGCGCACCGCCTCCGTCCACCGCGCCACCGCGGAAACCGTCATCGACGTCACCGTCAATCTCGACGGCACCGGCGTCTATCAGAACGCCACCGGCATCGGGTTTCTCGACCATATGCTCGACCAGCTGTCGCGGCATTCGCTGATCGACCTGTCGGTCAAGGTCGAGGGCGACCTGCATATCGACGGCCACCACACGACCGAGGACAGCGCGCTGGCGATCGGTCAGGCCTTTGCCAAGGCGCTGGGCGACAAGCGCGGTATCTATCGCTATGGCGAGGCGCTGTCGCCGATGGACGAGGTGCTGACCCGCACCGCGCTCGACATTTCGGGTCGTCCCTGGCTGGTGTGGAAGGTGCCGTTCACCAACCCCATGCTGGGCACGCTCCAGACCGAGATGATCGAGCACTGGTTCCACAGCTTCGCGCTGGAAGCGGGGATCACGCTCCACGTCGAACTGCTCCACGGCCACAACAACCATCACATCGCCGAGAGCATCTTCAAGGGCCTCGCCCGCGCATTGCGGATGGCGGTCGAGATCGACCCGCGCAAGGCGGACGCCATCCCCTCCACCAAGGGCATGTTGTGACGCTGGCGCTGGTCGATATCGAATCGGGCAACCTCCACTCGGTCGAAAACGCCTTGCGCGCGGCGGGAGCGAGCGATGTGGTCATCACCGCCGACCCGGACGTGATCGCCCGGGCCGATCGGGTCGTCCTCCCCGGTGTCGGCGCGTTCGGCGCGTGCGCGGCGCATCTGCGCAGCGTCGACGGGCTCGAGGAGGCATTGCGCGATGCCGCCCTCACCCGCACGCGGCCTTTCTTGGGAATCTGCGTCGGTATGCAGCTCCTGGCCGAGACCAGCGAGGAGATGGGCGAGCATCGCGGGCTCGGCTGGATCCCCGGCCGGGTCTCGCGCCTCGCGCCCCGCGACCCGGCGGCGAAGGTGCCGCATATGGGCTGGAACGATGTCCGGCCCTCTCGCGAGCATCCCCTGATCGTGCCGGGCGAGGCCTATTTCCTGCACAGCTATGCCTTTACCGGCGAGCATGTGCTGGCGACGACCGACCATGACGGCCCCGTCACCGCCGCGATCGGCCGCGACACCGTGGTCGGCGCGCAATTCCATCCCGAGAAGAGCCAGCGCTACGGCCTCTCGTTCCTGACCCGTTTCCTGGAGTGGCATCCGTGAGCCTCATCGTCTTCCCCGCCATCGATCTGAAGGGCGGCCAGGTCGTCCGCCTGGCCGAGGGCGATATGGACCGCGCGACCGTCTATGGCGACGATCCAACGCATCAGGCCCTGCTCTTTGCCGAAGCGGGCGCGCAACATCTCCACGTCGTCGACCTGGACGGTGCGTTCGCGGGCCAATCGGTCAATGGCGAAGCGGTGCAGGCGATCGTCGAGGCCTTTCCCGGCCACGTCCAACTCGGCGGCGGCATCCGCAAGCCGGAGAATGTCGAGCGCTGGTTCGATCTGGGCGTGTCGCGCGTGGTGATCGGCACGGCGGCGCTGGAGGATCCGGATTTCGTCCGCGATATGGCGAAGGCCTATCCCGGCGGGATCGTCGTCGCGGTCGATGCCAGGGACGGCATGGTCGCGACTCGCGGATGGGCCGATGTGTCGGACGTCTCGGTCGAGGATCTGGCGCGGCGGTTCGAGGATGCGGGCGTTGCCGCGTTGCTGTTCACCGATGTGGGCCGCGACGGGATGCTCAAGGGCTGCAACGTGCCCGCGACCGTCGACCTCGCCCGTGCGGTGCGGATTCCGGTGATCGCCAGCGGCGGCGTCGCGGGGATCGGCGACATCCATATGCTCGCGCTTCATCATCAGGAGGGTGTCGAGGGCGTCATCACCGGCCGCGCGCTCTATGACGGGCGGCTCGACCTGGCGGCGGCGCTGTCGGTGGCGGCCGCCGCATGACCGTTCGCGCGCGCGTCATCCCCTGCCTCGACGTCGCCAATGGGCGCGTGGTCAAGGGCGTCAACTTCGTCGACCTGATCGACGCGGGCGATCCGGTCGAACAGGCGCGCGCCTATGACGCGGCGGGCGCGGACGAACTCTGCTTCCTCGACATCACCGCCAGCCTTGAGGCGCGCGGCACGATCCTGGACGTGGTGCGGCGGACGGCGGCGGTATGCTTCATGCCGCTGACCGTCGGCGGCGGGGTGCGCACGGCGGAGGATGCGCGCGCGCTGCTGCTGGCGGGCGCGGACAAGGTGGCGGTCAACTCCGCCGCGGTCAGCCGTCCGGAAACCGTCTCCGACATCGCCGAGCGATTCGGCAGCCAGTGCTGCGTCGCCAGCGTCGATGCGAGGCGGACGGCGGATGGCTGGGAGGTGTTCACCCATGGCGGACGGCGCGCGACCGGGATCGACGCGGTCGCCCATGCGCTGCGGCTGGCCGAGCTGGGCGCGGGCGAACTGCTGGTCACCTCGATGGATCGGGACGGGACCCGGGGTGGGTACGATCTGGAGCTGATCCGCACCATCGCCGACCGGACCAGCGTGCCGGTGGTGGCGTCGGGCGGCGTCGGTGGGCTGGACGATCTCGTCGCGGGCGTGCGCGACGGTCATGCCTCGGCGGTGCTGGCGGCGTCGATCTTCCATTTCGGCGATGCGTCGATCGCGGATGCCCACCGGGCGCTCGCCGCGGCGGGGGTGCCGGTTCGGACGCATTGATTTTCGCGCGAAGACGCGAAGGATCCGGGCAATGCGCGATCGGGAGACCGCGCCTTTTCGACGAGCGGGTAAACCGGCGTCCCAATACCCCCCCCCCCCCCCCCCCGCGCCTCCGCCCAAATCCAGAAGACTGTCGCGGCATCGCGGCTTCGCGTGAACCGAAATCCCCCGGATGACCCACAAGCGAGACGCTGCTAAACTCGCGCCATGCCGCTCACCGTCATGACCGCCGCCAATGGCCACAGCGATGTCGTCAACGTCCGCACCCATCCCGAGCTGTCGGACGTCGCGCTGTTCGTCGTGGCGATCGGTGCGATCTGGTTCCTGCGACGCGCGTTGCGCCGCCGCAACCGGAAGGATTGACGGGAGCGGCGTCTGGCGGCACCCACGCGGGCATGGACATGCTCGACCGCCTGGAAGCCACGATCCGCGCCCGCCGCGACGAGGGCGACGCCGCCGCTTCCTATGCCGCCAGCCTTTTCGCCAGGGGCCGCCCGAAGATCGCGCAGAAGCTGGGCGAGGAAGCGGTCGAGACGGTCATCGCCGCGATGGCACAGCCGGACAAGATCGTGTCGGAGGCCGCCGACCTGATGTTCCACCTCATCGTTCTGCTGACCGATGCCGGGCATTCGCTGGACGACGTCCGTGCCGAACTGGCGCGGCGCGAGGGCGTGTCGGGGCATGATGAAAAGGCCACGCGGCCGCGCTGAATTCCCGTTCGGAGAGTATCGACCATGCCGATCGACGCCACCCTGCCCTATGACGACCAGAATATCTTCGCGAAGATCCTGCGCGACGAAATTCCCTCGACCCGCGTCTATGAAGACCAATGGGCGATCGCCTTCCACGATATCGCGCCACATGCGCCGACGCATATCCTGGTAATCCCGCGCGGCCCCTATGTGTCGTGGGACGATTTCTCGGCGCGGGGCAGCGAGGCGGAGATCGCCGGCTTCGTCCGCGCGGTCGGCCATGTCGCGCGCGAGGCCGGGGCGGTCCGGCCGGGATATCGGCTGCTCGCGAATATCGGCCCGGACGCGGGTCAGGAAGTGCCGCATCTTCATGTCCATATCCTGGCGGGCAAGCCGCTGGGGCCGATGCTGGCGCGCTGATCCAGGCACGCCCCTCCCGCAGGCGAGAGGGGATGGGGGAGGGAAGGCAACGGGCGGCCGTCTCTGTGAGATACCCTGCCCTCCCCAAACCCCTCCCGCCTGCGGGAGGGGCTTACGAAGAAAAATGTTCAACTATCATCGCCCTTCCCCTCCCCTGACCGCATCCCGGCGTCTTAGGGATTGCGCGCAATAAAATTGCAGCTAACCTTCCACATCATTCACTGAACGCCGGGTGCGCGCCGTATCGGGGCCGCCCTTCCCTTGGGGGGATAGGAGATTCATGATTTTCGGGCGCGTTAAGCCTTTGGACGCCATATTGGCGACCGCCGAGAAGAAGGGGCTGCAACGATCGCTGGGCGCGTTCCAGCTCACCATGCTGGGTATCGGCGCGGTCATCGGCACGGGCATCTTCGTTCTGACCTCCGAAGCCGCGCAGAAGGCGGGGCCGGGGATGATGCTCAGCTTCATCGTCGCGGGCTTCATCTGCGCCGTCGCGGCGCTCTGCTATTCCGAGCTGGCCTCGATGGTGCCGGTCGCCGGATCGGCCTACACCTACACCTATGCCGTGACCGGCGAGATCCTCGCCTGGATGGTCGGCTGGGCCCTGATCCTCGAATATGCGGTCGGCGCGAGCGCGGTGGCGGTCGGCTGGTCCAACCATGCGGTCGGGCTGCTCAACGGCATCGGATTCCACGTCCCCGCCGCGATCAGCAACGCCGATGCGCTGATGGCGCATATGTATCTCGCCTTCGGTGCGGCGCCCAGCGCCGACCTGACCCAGGCGATGGCGGTCGGCGGCTGGGTGAACGTGCCCGCCGTCATCGTCGTGGCGTTCGTCACCTGGCTGCTCATCATCGGCACCACCGAGAGCGCTCGGGTCAACGCGATCCTGGTCGCGATCAAGATCACCGCGCTGACCGCCTTCGTCCTGCTGACCATCCCGGTCGCCAACGCGGACAATTTCCACCCCTTCCTGCCGACCGGTATCGGCAATCCGTTCAGCTCGTCGGGCCTCGGCGTGCTGGGTGCGGCGGCGTCGATCTTCTTCGCCTATGTCGGCTTCGACGCGGTGTCGACGGCGGCGGAGGAAACCAAGAACCCGCAGCGCAACGTGCCGATCGGCCTGATCGCCAGCCTGGCGATCTGCACCGTCTTCTACCTGCTGGTCGCCGGTGGCGCGATCGGTGCCATCGGCGCACAGCCGGTCGCCTCGCTGACGGGTCAGGTCCTGTCGCCGGGTACGCCCGAAATCGCGGGCCGCTGTGCCGCGATCGTCGCGTCGGGCGCCATCGAGCCGCTGGTCTGCTCGAAGGAGGCGCTGGTCCATGTGCTCGACACGATCAACTGGCCGATGATCGGCCGCCTGGTCGGCCTGGCCGCCGTGCTCGCGCTGCCGTCGGTCGTCCTGATGATGATGTTCGGCCAGACGCGCATCTTCTTCACCATGGCGCGCGACGGCCTGCTGCCCGCCAGGCTCGCCTCGGTCCATCCCCGCTTCCGCACCCCGCACGTCGTCACGCTGCTGACCGGGCTGGCCGCCGGGATCGCGGCGGCGATCCTGCCGGTCGGCAAGCTGGCCGATTATTCGAACGCGGGCACGCTGTTCGCGTTCTTCATGGTGGCGACCTCGGTGATGGTGCTGCGTCGGACCGATCCGTCACGGCATCGGCCGTTCCGCACGCCCGCCGTCTTTATCGTCGCACCGATGGCGATCATCGGCTGCGTCGTCCTGTATCTGTCGCTGCCGCTGACGGCCAAGCTGGTGCTGCCGATCTGGGGCGCGATCGGGCTGGTCATCTATTTCGGCTATAGCCGCAGCCGCAGCCATGTCGGTCGCGGGGTGATCGACGTGGTCGACGACGCCGCCATGCAGCCGGAAACCGCCAGGCCGCTCGATCGCTGATCGAAGGGACGGGCACGAAAAAGGGCCGGGGGAGCGATCCCCCGGCCCTTTTTGCGTTTCCCGGCTTCTTGCCCCCCCTCCCCAGGCAGCGCTTGGGGAGGACAGGGATCAGAGGCTGGCGGCCAGCGCCTTCAGGTCGACCTGGGGCCGCGCGCCGAAATGGCTGATGATCTCGGCCGCGCAGGCCGCGCCGAGGGTCAGCGAGGCCTTCAGGTCCTGGCCATGGGTCTGGCCATAGAGGAAGCCCGCCGCGAACAGGTCGCCCGCACCGGTGGTGTCGATCACCTTGTCGACGGGGTGCGCGGGCACGGTCACGCGTTCGTCGCCGCGCTGCGCCAGAGCGCCCTTTTCGGCGAGCGTCACCACCAGTGTCTCGACCTTGTCCTGGAGCGCGGCGATCGCGGCCTCGACATCCGCCGTCTCGGTCAGCGCGACGATCTCGGTCTCGTTGGCGAAGATCACATCGATCATCCCGCCATCGATCAGCGCGTGGAAATCGGCGCGGTGGCGGTCGATCACGAACTCGGCCGAGGCGGTGAAGGCGATCTTGCGGCCCGCTTCACGCGCGACCTGGATCGCGGCGCGCATCGCGGCACGCGGCTCCTCGGGATCCCAGAGATAGCCCTCGATATACAGATACGCCGCATCGGCGATCAGCGCGCGGTCGAGCGCCTCGGCGGGCAGGTAGTGCGACGCGCCCAGGAAGGTGTTCATCGTCCGCTGCCCGTCGGGGCTGACGAAGATCATGCAGCGCGCGGTCGTCGGCTGTCCCGGACGGACGGCCGTGTCGAAGCGAACGCCCGCCGCGCGGATGTCGTGCGCGAAGACCTCGCCGAGCTGGTCGTCGGCGACCTGGCCGATGAATGCGGTCTTGCCGCCCAGCGCGGCGATACCGGCGAGCGTGTTCGCCGCCGAGCCGCCCGAAATCTCGCGGCCCGGACCCATCTTGGCATAGAGCGCATCGGCTTCCTCGGGCGAGAAGACGAGCTGCATCGCCCCCTTCGTCATACCCTGTTCGGCGATGAAATCGTCTTCGGCGGGGCTGAGGATGTCGACGATCGCATTGCCGATCGCCACCACGTCATAAGTGGGGTTGGTCAAGTAACGGGCTCCGGAACATTCAGATGATATCGCCGCCCTAGTCAGCGCCCTTGCCCCGCGCAAGACATGCCACCGCGTCCCTGCACCACATTGACTTGGGGGCCCGCGCCGCGCCATCCCACCGGGATGTTCCGCGCCTTCTTTCTGTCGCTGTCCCAATTGGGCGATCCCGCGATCCGCCGGGTGCTCGTCCGTTCGCTGGCCGTGACCTTCGCGCTGTTCGCGATCGCTGGCATCGGCCTGTGGTGGGGGGTGCGCGCCGCACTGGCGGATTGGCTGGGCACGCAGGCGGGAGGCTGGTCGACCGCGCTGACCCTAGTGGCCGAGATATTGGCGCTATGGCTCGCCTTTCGCGCGGTCGCGGTCGCCGTCGTCGGCATCTTCGCCGACGATATCGTAGCAGCGGTGGAGGCCAGGCATTATCCCCAGGCGCTCGAAAGCGCGCGACCGGTGGCGCTGCCACGCAGCATGGCGATGGGGCTGGGATCGGGGTTGCGCGTGGTGGGGATCAACCTGCTGCTCCTGCCGGTCTATATCGTGCTGCTGGCGACGGGCGTCGGCACCGCGGCGGCGTTCCTGCTGGTGAATGCCTGGCTGTTGTCCCGCGACCTGGGCGACATGGTCGCGGCGCGGCATATGGACGGCGCCGCGATGCGTCGCTGGCGCAAGGCGACCGGACCCGCGCGGTTCCTGCTGGGGCTTGCCGCCGCCGCGCTTTTCGTGGTTCCCGGCCTCAACCTGCTGGCCCCCGTGCTGGGTGCGAGCATGGCCACCCATTTCTTCCACATGAGACGACAGGCATGATCCGGTCCCCCGCGCTACTGCTGCTTCTGCTCCTCATCCTCGTCGCGGGCTGTACCGTGCCGCAGACCGCCGCACCGGTGCGAAGCGGCGGCATGGCCCCGGTCGCTGTGCCCTATACCAAGGTCGGGCTGGAGCGCGTCCTGGGCCAGGATGCGGCCGGGCTCACCGCGCTGTTCGGCGCGCCCGACGCCGATGTCCGCGAGGGGGCCGCGCGCAAATTGCAGTTCCAGGGCAGCTTCTGTGTCCTCGATGCCTATCTCTACCCGAAGGACGGCGGCGAGCCGCGCGTCACCTATCTCGACGCGCGCGAGCCGGACGGCAGCGCGATCGACCGGGCAAGCTGCGTCGCGGCGCTGACCCGGCGCGACGGCGGCCGATGATGCGCCCGGACCTGGGGCTGGCGACCGCCACGATGCGGCGCCGAACGACAGTAACCGCGCCAGCATCCCTACTGAATTGGTTAACGAATTTTTACTTTTCGAGAATGTTCCCTGCGGTTGCGAAAAAATTGATGCGGTGCAGGAACAATTTTACGTTTGTGCGCGTATGCGCTAACGGGACGAAGAACACCACCGCGTCTTGGCGGTCGTTCGCCATGGGAGAATGATTATGATGAAGTTCCTGTCTGCTGTCGCCGCCACCGCTCTGGTCGCTGCTCCGGTCGCTGCTGCTCCGGCCAACCCGGCTTCGAGCCTGTCGGTGTCGAACTCGGTGCGCGCGTCGGCTCCGACCGCCAAGAGCAACAAGCTGGCCGGCGGCGGCATCCTGGCCGCGCTGATCGCCGCTGGCGTCGTTGCCATCGGTGTCGTCGCGATCGTCAAGGACGACAACGCGGACAGCAACTGATCGTCGGGGGCGGTGGAAACGCCGCCCCGACCATCACCGCATGGCGAACCATGCGGGGAAAGGGAGCCGGTTTCGGCTCCCTTTTCTTTTGCGCGGCGACCACAACGGCGTCACGCCCCCCATTCGGGCCCGTCCGGATCGGGATAGAAGCCGTCATCGGGCGAGACCGGCGCGGGCGCATCATCGGCACGAACCGGCGGCAGGGTCGGCGCGCCGCCGCCGAATCGCACCCGGATATAGGCGACCGATCCCTTCAGCCCCTGATAGATGGCGACGGCTTCCTCGCCGCGTCGCAACCGCGCACCGATCATCGACGCGCGTTCGGCGGAGAGATAGCCGAGCTGCACGTCCCGCTGGCTGAAGACCGCGACCGCCTGCGGGTCGTGCCGGTTGCGCGGGTCGGGCCGGAGCGTCACCGGGTCGCCGATCGCCGACGCCATCGCCTCGAAGCGTCGATTGCTTCGCGCCTTGTCCTCGTTGGGAAAGTCGATCCCCACCACCGCCAGCGTCAGTTCATCCATATGCTCTAGCTGGTGACGCCGCGCGCCTGCGTCCAGAGCCCTAACATTCCGCCGCGATACGGTTATGGTGCAATCATCCTGTCCCATTCAGACTTTTCCATTCGGCCTTTTCCATTCGGAGTGTCCATGTCCGTTGCCGCCCTGGCGATGCTGCTCGCCGCCCAAGCCCCTGCCTCCGCCACGTCGTCCGTGCCGACGATCGCGCCCATATTGACCAGCCCGGACGCCCGCGACGTGCACAGCTTCGCGCGACCGCTGGAGGCGCGGGTCACGCATGTCTCGCTCAATCTCTATGCCGATTTCGAGACCCATGTGATGCGCGGGATCGCCACCCTGTCGGTCGACGCGAGGCCCGATGCCAGAACGCTGGTCGTCGATGACAACGGCCTGCGGATCGTCTCGGTGACCGACGGCCAAAACCGCCCCCTGCCCTATTCGGTCGGCGGCGGCGATGCGGTGCATGGCACCCCGCTGTCCATCACGCTGAACGGTAACAAGACCGTGCGGATCGCCTATGCGTCCGCGCCCGGCGCCAAGGCGCTGCAATGGCTGTCGCCCGAACAGACGGCGGGAAAGAAGCAGCCCTATCTGTTCAGCCAGGGCGAAGCGATCCTCAACCGTAGCTGGATCCCGACCCAGGACTCGCCGGGCATCCGCCAGACCTGGGATGCCACGATCAACGCCCCCTGCGCGCTGACCGTCGTGATGAGCGGCGAGCGGACGGGCGAGACGCCCTGCACCGATGGCCGCCACACCGCCAGCTACCATATGGACAAGCCCGTCGCCCCCTATCTGATCGCGCTCGCGATCGGCGACCTGAAGTTCAAGGCGCTGAGCGCGCATACCGGCATCTGGACCGAGCCCGCGATGCTCGACAAATCGGCGTGGGAGTTCGCCGGGCTCGACACCTTTGTCACCGCCGCCGAGGGCCTGTACGGACCCTATCGCTGGGGTCGCTACGACGTGCTGGTCCTGCCGCCGAGCTTCCCGTTCGGCGGTATGGAGAACCCCACCCTCACCTTCGCGACGCCGACCGTGCTGGCGGGCGACCGCAGCCTCGTCAGCCTGATCGCGCATGAGCTGGCCCATAGCTGGTCGGGCAATCTGGTCACCAACGCGACCTGGGACGATTTCTGGCTGAACGAAGGCTTCACCAGCTATTTCGAGAACCGGATCATGGAGGCGATGTATGGCAAGCGCCGTGCCGCCATGGAGGCCGATCTCGCATGGACCGACATGCAGAATGCGGTGAAGGAAGCCGGCGGCCCGCAGTCCGCCGACACCAAGCTGCACCTCGACCTCGATGCCGCGCGCGACCCCGACGACGGCATGACGCAGATCGCCTATGACAAGGGCGCGACGTTCCTGCGCACCATCGAATCGGTCGTCGGCCGGGCGCGCTGGGATGCCTATCTGCGCGGTTATTTCGATCGCCATGCCTTCCAGCCGCAGACCAGCGCGGGGTTCCTCCGCGACCTGAAGGCCAATCTGCTCAAGCCCGGCGAGGCGGAGAAGATCGGCGTCGATGCGTGGGTCTATCAGCCCGGCATCCCCGCCAACGCGGTCCATGTCCGCTCCGATGCCTTCCCCGCGATCGACGCGGCGGCCAAGGCATTCGCCGCCGGGGGCCCGGTCTCGGCGGTGCCAGACAAGGTCACCACGCAGGAATATGTCCGCTTCCTCGACCAGCTTCCCCGCAAGCTGTCGGTCGAACGGCTCGGCGCGCTCGACCGACGCTTCCACTGGAACGAGACGGGCAACAGCGAAATCCGCTTCGCATGGCTGCGCCTGGCGCTCGCCAACCGCTACGCACCGGCCGAAGCGTCGGCCGAGCGGTTCCTGACCTCGCAGGGGCGCCGCAAGTTCGTCGCGCCGCTTTTCCAGCAGCTTCAGGGACAGGGCGAATGGGGCAAGGCGCTGGCCAAGCGAATCTATGACAAGGCCCGTCCGGGCTATCATGCCGTGACCCAGGTCACGGTCGATCGCCTGCTCGGACGCTGAACCGAGGCCAATCGGCGGTGAAACGAGGAACGAAATTTTCGTTTCGCCGCCGATTTTTCAGGTCACCGCCGCCCGAACACCGTTCACCGGATATGGTTCCGGCCGCGCTTTCCAACGGATAAAGCCCCGGTTAATCGAAGCTCACACCGACATTCCGACCGGGGGGTCCTGTGAAGTTCAAGGCGTTTGCAGTGCGATTCGCGCTGATGGCATCGTGCGGCCTGATGATGGCCACCCCTGCTGCCGCGCAGTTCTGGCAGTGTGCCCCTTATGCCCGTGAAGTGTCGGGCATCGACCTTCATGGCAACGCCAACACCTGGTGGGGCCAGGCCGAGGGCCGCTACGAGCGTGGCCACACCCCCCAGACCGGTTCGGTCCTCGCGTTCGAATCCACCCGCCGGATGCGCGTCGGCCATGTCGCCATGGTCAGCCGGGTCGTCAGCGACCGCGAAGTCCTGCTGACCCACGCCAACTGGTCGCGTCGCGGCGGTATCGAGCGCGACGTCCGCGCGGTCGACGTCTCGCCCAACAACGACTGGTCGATGGTCAAGGTGTGGTACGGCCCGAACGGCGACCTGGGCACCTCGGCCTATCCGACCAAGGGCTTCATCTACTCGGGTCACAAGAGCAACGTCGCCGACCTGCCGACCACCCAGATCGCCTCGCGCACCGATGGCCGCGTCAGCGGTATCCTGACCTTCGCGGCACCGGTCGAGTAATTTCCCGGAGCAGGCGCGGGACGTGCGCGTCCCCTTCGCTTCGTGCGAGCGACGGTGAGGGCCGATAATCCCCGCCCCGTTCAGCGTGAACGAAGTCGGGGCCCACGCGCCCGAGCCGCGATCACGCCGCCCGGAACGTCATCGCCACACCGTTCATGCAGTATCGCTTGCCGGTAGGCTTCGGCCCGTCATCGAACACATGACCGAGGTGCCCGCCGCACCGGCTGCAATGCACCTCGACCCGCTCCATCATCAGCGACCGGTCGCTCCTCGTGCCGACCGCGCGGGGCAAAGGCGCCCAGAAGCTCGGCCAGCCGGTCCCGCTCTCGAACTTGGTCTTTGACGAAAAGACCGGCTGCGCGCAGCCCTTGCAGGCGAAGATGCCGCTGCGATGCTCATCGTTGAGCGGGCTGGAATAGGGCCGCTCGGTTCCTTCCTGCCGCAGGACGTCATACGCCGCCGGGCCCAGCTTCTGGCGCCAGGCCGCATCGCTCATCGCGACGGGATAGCGCTCCGCCGCCTCGGCCTGGCGGCCACAGGCGGAGAGCCCCACGCCCACGGCACCCAGTCCGATGAGCGACAGAAAAGCGCGGCGATCAGAGGACGATGCGGTCATAAACCCAAGATAGGAATGGAGCCCGCACCCGATAAGGGCTCCGCATCGATCCTGCCGAACTTTGCGCGCTATCCGCCCTTGCGCCGCCAGAACGGCCGGATGCTGCCCGATTGCAGCACCCCACGCCGGAACCACCGGGCACCCAGCGTCACGAAGATCGCCACCCACAGCGCCTGCCACGCCAGGGCCACCGCATGCGGCCAGAGCGAATCGCTCGCCGCCGCGACCCCCGCCATCGCGAAGGGGGACGACAGCGGAAACACCTCGGCGATCACCGCCAGCCAGCTATCGGGCTTGGACAGGCCGCTCAGCGTCAGGGTGAACATCCCGACCTGGACGATGGTGATGGGCAGCGACAGCATCTGGATTTCGCGCATCGTCGTGGCCTGCGCACCGATCGTCAGGAAGACCGATCCGAGCAACAGATAGGCCATGGTGAAATAGGTCACGAACAATAGGGTGAACATCGGCATACCGATGGCAGGCGACAGCTCCCCGACCATGCCGCTGAATGACGGCGGCAGCACGCTCGTCACCTGGCCGAGTACCGTGCCCCAGAAGCCGATGAACAGCACCGCCACGCCGAACATGCCGAGCAGCTTGCCGAGGAACACCGCCTCCAGCGGAACCGCGGCCGCCAGCACCTCGATCACCTTGTTGGATCGTTCCTCCGCCATGGTGCCGACAACCTGCCCCGCGAGGAACAGGGTCAGGAAGAACACCCCGAACACCGCCAGGAACGCGGTCTGGTTCTGCCCGCCCAGGCTGGCACGCTGGCGACTGAACGCGATTCTTTTCACATCGACCTTGGGCAGGGTGCCGCCCAGCCGCTCGGCCGACAGCGCGCTGGCGGCCAGTACGGTGAGATAGTCCGCCGCGCGCGCGCCACGCGGGCCATAGAGGATGGTCGGCCGGTCGAGCGGACCGTAAAGCACCGCCATCGCGTCATAATCCTTGGCCTCGAACGTCTTGCGCGCCTGAACGGCACTCTCCGCCGCCGGGGTGAGCAGGATGAGGGCGGGCGGTTCCTCGTCCCGACGGAAGACGGTACGCGCGCGCCGATCGGCGTCGACGACCGCGCTTGCCAGCGCGTCGGGAACGATCGCGACGATCCTGGCCCGGTCGGAGCCGTGATCGGCCGCCTGTTGCGCGCCCATCGCACCGATGGTGCTGAACGCGACCATGATCAGCGGCGCGAAGAGGAAGAGCAGGAAGATCGGGGTGAAGACGGTCGCGACGAAATCGCGGCGCG
This sequence comes from Sphingomonas sp. Leaf21, assembly GCF_916858675.1. Lineage (GTDB taxonomy): Bacteria > Pseudomonadota > Alphaproteobacteria > Sphingomonadales > Sphingomonadaceae > Sphingomonas. The sequence continues at coordinate 53,833 of NZ_CAKASM010000003.1, read as the reverse complement.
CGATCGTCATCGTCTGGCGGATCAGTCGACGCGACGGGCTCATGCCGCCTTCTCCTCTACCGGCTCGCCGACGATGCGGACAAAGGCCTCATGCAGGCTGGGGCGTTCGATCGACAGATTCACGATCCCCGCCCCACCGGCGAGCAGCCGCTCCAGCACCGGCTCTATCCCATCCTCCGGCAGCACGAAGCGCCAATCGGCGCCCTCCCGCGTCGCGTCGGACGGCAGCAATTCGGGGGACACCCGGTCGGGGTCGCGCGGACGGTAGCGGACACGCGCGCTCAACATGCCGCGCGCCTCGTCGACCGTCCCTTCGAACCGCCGCCGCCCGCCCGCGATGATCGCGAGGCGGTCACACAGCCGCTCGGCATGGGCCATGACGTGGGTGGAGAACAATATGGTCGCCCCCCGGTCCCGCTCCCCGAGGATCAACCCTTCGAGCCGTTCCTGGTTGACCGGATCGAGCCCCGAAAAGGGTTCGTCCAGCACCAGCAGCCGGGGCCGGTGCACCACCGAGCCGAGCAGCTGGACCAACTGCGCCATGCCCTTCGACAATTTACGGATCTTGGTATCGGCGGCGTGGCCCAGCCCGGCCTGGTCGAGCAGTTCGATCGCCCGCGCCCGCCCGGTCGCCCAGTCGAGACCACGCAGCGCGCCCATGAACGCGATCGCCTCGCGCGCCTTCATCGCGGGATAGAGGCCGCGCTCCTCGGGCAGATAGCCGACCAGGTCGCTGGCGTCGCGCGGGTGTTCGTGGCCCAGCAGCGTGCGGTGCCCGGCATCGGGCTCGATGATGCCCAGCAGCATCCGCAGCGTCGTCGTCTTGCCCGCGCCATTGGGGCCGAGCACGCCGTACACCGCACCGGTCGGAACCGCGATGTCGACGCCATCGACGACATTGCGCTCACCGAATCGCTTGGCGAGGCCCGAGGCGGTGACCGCCCACTGATTATCCACGCAACTGTTCCTCCCTGAGCCATTGTGGTAGCGGGCGGGCGTGGCGGAAGACAAGCTGGAAACCCGGATCAAGGCGAAGGCGGCCGAACTGGGCTTCGCGGCGGTCGGCATCACCCATGCCGATGCCGCGCCCAGGACCGTCGCGCGGCTGCACCAATGGCTGGCCGAGGGGCGGCACGGCTCGATGATCTGGATGGCCGACCGCGCGCATCAGCGCCAGAGCCCCGCCAGCCTGTGGCCCGAGGTGAAGAGCATCATCTCGCTCGGCGTCAGCTATGCCCCCGCCGAAGACCCGATGCGCCTCGCCGGGCAAAAGCGGATCGGCCGCATCTCGGTCTATGCGCAGGGGGCGGATTATCACGATGTGGTCAAGCGCCAGCTCAAGGCGCTGGGTCGCTGGCTGGCGCAGGAGGCGGCGTGCGACCTGAAGGTGTTCGTCGACACCGCGCCGGTGATGGAAAAGCCGCTGGCCGAGGCGGCGGGGTTGGGGTGGCAGGGCAAACACACCAATCTGGTCAGCCGCGACCATGGGAGCTGGCTGTTCCTCGGCGCGATCTACACGACCCTGGCACTGGAGTCCGATCCCGTCGCAAGGGACACGTGCGGACGCTGCGACGCCTGTCAACGCGCCTGCCCGACCGATGCGTTTCCGGCGCCCTATCAACTGGATGCGCGGCGCTGCATCTCTTATCTGACGATCGAACATGCCGGGCCGATCCCGGAGGAATTCCGAGCCGCGATCGGCAACCGCATCTATGGCTGCGACGATTGCCTGGCGGTGTGCCCGTGGAACAAGTTCGCGGCGGCGGCACAGGCGAACATGGCCTTCCATCCCCGCGCCGAGCTGACCGCGCCGGAGCTGGGAGATATCCTGTCGCTCGACGATGCGGAGTTCCGGCAGGTGTTCGCGGGGTCTCCGATCAAGCGGATCGGGCGCAATCGCATGGTGCGCAACGCCGCGATCGCGGCGGGCAACAGCGGGTCTGCGGCGCTGGTGCCGGTGTTGCGGGGGTTGCTCGGGGATGCCGATCCGGTGGTGGTCGAGGCAGCGGGCTGGGCCTTGGCGCGTCTTGGCGAGGGGATCGCCTAGCCCCTGCCCTCCCCCATCCCCTCCCGCTTGCGGGAGGGGCGTGCCAAGCCCGAAGGGTAAGCGCTTCCGCAGGCGATGATCGTGTTGCGTGTGCCGGATACCAGCCAAGCAACGCACCCCCGCCACTTGCGGGAGGAGCGTGCCAAGCCCGAAGGGTAAGCGCTTCCGCAGGCGATGATCGTGTCGCATGTGCCGGATACCAGCCAAGCAACGCACCCCTCCCGCAGGCGGGAGGGGATGGGGGAGGGCCCGGTGTCTCACCGAGCCCCCCCCCAAAAAAACGATCAATCCACCCAGTCCAACCCGATATCCCGGTAGACCGACCGATCCTCGTCCCAGCCCGGCTTGACCTTGACGTGCAGATACAGATGCACCTTGTGCCCCAGGATCCGCGCCAGCTCCTCGCGCGCTTTCGCCCCGATCTCCTTGATACGGATACCGTTCTTGCCCAGCACGATGGCGCGTTGGGTCGGGCGTTCGACCAGGATCTGCTGGTGGATCTCGACCGATCCGTCCTCGCGCTCCTTATAGGCCTCGGTTTCGACCGCGCTGGCATAGGGGAGTTCAGCGTGGAGCTGGAGATAGATCTGCTCGCGCGTCACCTCGGCGGCGAGCGCGCGCTCGGTGGCGTCGGACACCTGGTCCTCGGGATAATGCCACGGCCCCTCGGGCATCAGCCTGGCGAAATGCGCCTTCAGCTCGGGCAGGCCGTCGCCGGTCTGCGCGGAGACGAACCAGATCTCGTCGAACGTCGCCACCGCGTTGAGCTTCTCGGCATGGTTCAGCAGCCGCGCCTTGTCGGCGATGTCGACCTTGTTGAGGATCAGGTGCTTGGGCTCGGGACGGTGCGCGATCGACTCGGCGATCGCGGTCACCTTGGGGCCGATCCCGCCCTTGCCGTCGACGACCAGCGCCAGGATGTCGGCGCCCTCCGCGCCTTCCCAGGCGGCGGCGACCATCGCGCGGTCGAGGCGGCGCTTGGGCTCGAAGATGCCGGGGGTATCGACCAGCAGGATCTGCGCATCGCCCTCCATCGCGACGCCGAGCAGCTTGGCACGGGTCGTCTGCGCCTTGGGGCTGACGATCGCGACCTTCTGGCCGACCAGCGCATTGACGAGGGTGGATTTGCCGGCATTGGGCGCGCCGACGACGGCAACGAGGCCGCAACGTTGTTCAGTCATGCTCCAGCGGTACAGGTCATGCCCCCTCCCCGGCAAGGGAAAGCCAGCATGGACAGAATGTAATGGGGCCATCACGGAACGGCCACCGCGGTGCGCGCATTTTTCGCCCCACGATTTCAGTGCAAGGAGAGATGCCATGAAGACCCTTCTCACCGCCCTGTCGGCCGCCGCGCTGCTCACCGTCGCCGGTCCCGCTTCGGCCAAGGGCTGCCTCAAGGGCGCTGCCGTGGGCGGCGTCGGCGGACATTTCGTCGGCAAGGGCCATGCGGTTCTGGGTGCGGCGGCGGGCTGCGCGGTCGGTCACCACCACGCCAAGGTCCAGGCGCGGAAGGCGGCTGCGGCGGCCAAGCGTTAAGCCGGGACGGTCGGCCTGGGCGGATGTCGGGGGATTACTCCCCCGCATCCGTCCCCGGCTAGACATCACCGCTTATCCAAACCCCGTTCAGGCTTAGCCAAGTCGGGGCCCACGTCCCCCTCTCACCCGTTCAACTTCGCCAACAACGCCTTCGCGGCCGCCGTCTCCGCCTCTTGCTTGTTGGCCCCCATCGCGCTGGCCTCACCCGAGCGGTTGATCCGCACCGTCACCGTAAAGCGCGGCGCGTGATGCGGGCCCGAGCGGTCCGTCACCACATATTCGGGCGCCTTGCGGTTATGCGCCGCGGCCCATTCCTGCAGCGCCGACTTGGGATGCTGCGGCGCCTTGCCCTGCGCGTGCACCCGGTCCCCCCAGGCCGAACGGACGAAGGCGCGCGCCGCCTCCAGCCCCGCCTCGCGATACCAGGCACCGATCAGCGCCTCCATCACATCGCCCAGCACATTGTCGCTGTCCGAGGCGCCATCGTCGCGCGCCTGCTTGCCAAGCCGCAAATGGTCGCGCACGCCCAGGTCGCGCGCCACGTCCGCGCACACAGCACCCGTCACCAGCGTGTTGAGCCGCCGCGACAATTGCCCCTCGGGCTCGTTCGGGAACTGCTCCCACAGCCATTCGGCCATGATCAGGCCCAAGACCCGGTCGCCCAGAAACTCGAGCCGCTCGTAATTCTCGGCGGCCTGGCTGCCATGGGTCAGTGCGCGCTGGAAAGGACCGGTATCCGTGGGGGCGCGGCCAAGGATCTTCGTCAGCCACTCATCGAAGCCGCTCAAAATCCGCCTCCGACACGGTTCCAGCGTGCGGCCGACACCCAGGTCCAGGGCTTGATCCATTCGGCCGAGCCATCGGTCGAGAAGAACACGATCGCCGCGCGCCCCTCCAGCCGCTCCATCGGGATATAGCCCATGCCCATCGGCGGCGCGAAGCGGCTGTCCGCCGAGTCGTCGCGATTGTCGCCCATCAGGAAGACGCTGCCCGCAGGGACCTTATAGACGACGGTGTCGTCGCGATCGGGGAAATTCCCCTGGTCGAGCACCTCATAGCTCTTGCCGTTGGGCAGCGTTTCGCGGAACCGCGCATAGCGGCAGACCGGCTTGCCCGCGACCGTGTCGAGGAACGGCCCGCATTTGTCGGCATTGAAATTGGGAGTCAGCGGCAGGACGAAATCGGCCAGGCGCTGCTTCGGAATCGGGCGACCGTTCAGGATCACCTGGCCGTTCGTCACCTGGATCGTATCACCGGGCAGCCCGATCACCCGCTTGATGACGTCGTGATCGTCGGGCCCCGGCGAACGGAACACCACCACATCGCCCCGCGCGGGATCGCGGCCCAGGATCCGGCCGGGCAGCAACGGCACGCCGAAGGGCAGCGACCAGCGCGAATAGCCGTAATTCCATTTCGTCACGAAAAGATAGTCGCCGACCAGCAGACGCGGCAGCATCGACTCCGATGGGATGACGAACGACGTCACGATGAAGCTGCGCAGGATGAAGACGAACAGCGCCAGCTTCAGCAGGAAGCGCAGCGTGTCCTTCGTCTCCGATGTCTTGGATGTGTCGGCCATGGTTTGGGGTTCGCGCAACCGCCGCGCGCCGTCAAGCGGCTTCCCCCTTCCGTCACCTGGCGGCACGCGATAGGGGAACCGCCCCTCCCCTCATCGGTACATCCCTGTACGCATGACCGATTTCATCCTGAACCTGATCGCCTGGGGCGGCTATTTCGGCATCTTCCTGCTGATGGCGCTGGAAAATATCGTGCCCCCCATTCCGTCGGAGGTCATCATGGGCCTGGGCGGCATGGCGGTGGCGCGCGGGCGGATGGAGATGATTCCACTGATCCTGTGGGGGACCGCCGGTACGACGGCCGGCAATTATGCCTGGTATGCGGTCGGCCGCCACATCGGCTATGAACGGTTCCGCCCGTTCATCGACAAGCATGGCCGCTGGCTGACGATGGAATGGCGCGATGTCGAGCGGCTGCACCTGTTCTTCGTCCGCCATGGCGGCTGGGTCGTGTTCGTCTTCCGGTTCATGCCCGCCTTCCGCACGCTGATCTCGCTCCCCGCCGGAATCACGAAGATGCCGCTGGGCAAGTTCCTGCTGTGGACCTTTGCGGGTAGTACGATCTGGAACGCGATCCTCGCTTATGCCGGGCTGTGGCTGGGAGCGAATTTCGAGGCGATCAACCGCTATGTCGGCCCCGCCGCGATCGTCATGACGGCCGCCATCGTCATCGGCTATCTCTGGCGGGTCGCCACCTGGAAGCCGCACCGCGATCGCTGACGTCAGGCGCGCGGGTGAGCCGTCCGGTACACGTCGAGCAGATGGGCGGCGTCGACCGCCGTATAGACCTGCGTCGAACTGAGGCTCGCATGGCCGAGCAGTTCCTGAAGCTGGCGCAGATCGGCCCCGCGCCCCAGCAGGTGCGTCGCGAAGCTGTGGCGCAGGGCGTGCGGCGTCGCTCGCGCACCCAGCCCCAACCGGTCTCGCGCCCCCTGCACCGACCGCCGGATGATCGCAGGTGACAGGGGCCCCCCCTTGGCGCCGCGAAACAGCGGCTCGCCCGGCTCGATCACGAATGGCACCATCGCGGCATAGCGCTCGATCGCCTCGCGCAGCTCGGGCAACAGCGGCACGATCCGCGTCTTGCCGCGCTTGCCGGTGACCCGCATCGTCTCGCCGAGCGGGAGGACGCTGGCCGGGAGCATCATCGCCTCCCCGATCCGCAGCCCGGCGCCGTAGAGCAGCAGCAATACCGCCCAATCCCGCGCCGCGATCCAGGGTTGGGCGGCACTTTCGGCCACCTCCTCCGACAGGGCCATGATGTCGGCGGGGGCTTGCGGGCGAGGGATGCTTCGCTTGCGGCGGGGGCCTTTCAGCGCGGGTGGCTCGACGCCCGCCCAGTGCAGGAAGGTGCGGACCGCCGACAATTCCCGCGCGGTCGAGGCAGGGGTCAGTCCCTTTCCCCGGCGATGCGCGAGATAGGCGCGCAGGTCGGCGGCAGTGATGTGCGCAAGCGCCGCACCATCGACCGCCGCGCCCCAATGCTCCGCGAGGAATCCGCATAGCCGCTCAGCGGTCGCGACATAGGCGCGGACCGTGTGGTCGGATCGGCGAAGGTCGACCGTCAGGTGGCGATAATAGTCGGCGATCAGCGCGGTCATGGTTCAAGGTCTAGTGGCGTGGACGGCCCAGCACGAGGGGGTTTCGCGTGCCATCACCAGGTCGGCAGCCCGTGGCCCGCCCCCCACCCCAAACCCCTCCCCCCTGCCGGGAGGAGGGGCTTCAGCGCAGCGCCCGGTTTCGCAGGACCGCCCTCCCCTCCCCCCGCCCCTCCCGCAGGCGGGAGGGGCGGGGGGAGGGCACGGTGTCTCACCGAGACCAACGCCAGCCTAAACAAAAAAAGGGCGCTCCCTCGCGGGAACGCCCCCTTCGCATCGCCAGGCAGGATCAGCGATCCAGCACCGCATCGATCGCCGCACCGACCGCATCCATCGCGCCCATGCCGTCGACCCGCGTCACGATCCCGCGCGCCTCGTAGATGGGCAGGATCGGCGCCGTCTTGGCACGATACTCGGCCATCCGCGTGCGGACCGTCTCGGCATTGTCGTCGGGCCGCCGCTTGAACTCGGTCGCGCCGCAGACATCGCACACGCCCTCGACCCGGGTCGGCTTGAAGCTGTCGTGATAGCCCGTACCGCACGATGCGCAGGTGAAGCGTCCCGTGATCCGCTCGACCAGCGCATCCTCGTCCACCGCCAGCTCGATGACATGATCCAGCGCCTTGCCGCGCTCGGCCAGCAGCACGTCCAGCGCCTCGGCCTGCGCGGCGGTGCGGGGATAGCCGTCGAAGATCGCGCCGCTCTCGGCTTCGGCCTGATCCAGCCGCTCGCCGATCAGCGCCGAGACGATCGCGTCCGACACCAGTTCGCCCGCGTCCATCACCGCCTTGGCCTGAAGCCCGACGGGCGTGCCCGCCTTGACCGCCGCGCGCAGCATGTCGCCGGTCGACAGCTGCACCATGCCGCGATTGGCCACCAGCCGCTGCGCCTGGGTTCCCTTGCCCGCGCCCGGCGGACCCAGCAGGATGATGTTCACGCCCACGTCACTCTCCCCTTTTTCTCGTCAAGCTGCCGCGCGATCAACGCAGGCGGCCGCCCTTCAGCTTCGCCTTCTTGATCAGGTCGCCATATTGATGCGCGAGCAGATGGCTCTGGATCTGCGTCACCGTGTCCATCGTCACGTTCACGACGATCAGCAGGCTGGTGCCGCCCAGATAGAAGGGGATCTGCAATGCCGAGACCAGATATTCGGGCAGCAGACAGATAATCGTCAGATAGGCCGCGCCGATGACCGTGATGCGGGTCAGGACATAGTCCAGATAGGTCTCGGTGTTCTTGCCCGGACGGATGCCGGGGATGAAGCCGCCATAGCGCTTCAGATTGTCCGCCGTCTCTTCCGGGTTGAACACGACCGCGGTGTAGAAGAACGAGAAGAACACGATGCCCGCACCGTAGAGCAGCATATAGACCGGCGAGCCATGCTGCAGATACTGGTTCAGGCTGATGATGAAGTCGCCCCAGCGGCTCTCGCCCGCGACGCGCTGCCCCGCGAACTGCGAGATGGTCAACGGCATCAGCAGCAGCGACGACGCGAAGATCGGAGGGATCACGCCCGCCGTGTTGATCTTCAGCGGCAGGTGGCTGCGATCGGCCTGCATCCCGCGCTGCGTCGCGCGCTTGGGATACTGGATCAGGATGCGGCGCTGCGCACGCTCCATGAAGCAGATGAACAGGACGAGCACGACGACCGCGACGACGATGCCGATCAGACGGACCGGATCGATGCTGCCGGTGCGGCCGCCTTCGAGCAGGTTGACCAGCGTCGTCGGCAGGTGCGCGACGATGCCCGCCATGATGATGAGCGAGACGCCGTTGCCGATGCCCCGGCTGGTGATCTGCTCGCCCAGCCACATCAGGAACATCGTACCGCCGATCAGCGAGATGACCGCCGCGATGCGGAAGGTCATGCCCGGCTCGATCACCGCCTGGATGCCCTGGCTGGCGCCCAGCGTCTCGAGGCCCACGGCGATGAAATAGCCCTGGATCGCCGTCAGTAGCACGGTGCCGTAGCGGGTATATTGGTTCAGCTTCTTGCGGCCGCTCTCGCCTTCCTTCTTGATGGCGGCGAGCTGCGGGCTCAGCGAGGTCGCGAGCTGCACGACGATCGAGGCCGTGATGTACGGCATCACGCCCAGCGCGATCAGCGACATGCGGCTGAGCGAACCGCCAGAGAAGGTGTTGAAGAAGTCGAGCACGCCGCCCGTGGTCTTCTGGCTCAGCAGGCCCAGCGCGGTCGGGTCGACGCCCGGCAGCGGAACATAGCTGAGCAGGCGGAAGACGATCAGCGCACCGATCGTGAACCACAGCCGCTTCTTGAGGTCGGTGGCCTTGGCGAATTTCGCCAGGCTGATGCTTTGCGCCATCTGGTCGGCTGCGGATGCCATAGCTGTTGCGTTATCCTGGAAACGAAAAACGGCGGGATGCGTTTTGAACCGCCCCGCCGCTCATATAGGCGCGATGACGCGCTTGTCTAATCCGGATGGAAAAATCCGCCGCTGTCATGGTGGCGTTGGCCAGCCGACAGCGGCGGATCCTGTCCGGCTCAGGCCTTGGCGGCGAGCTTCGCGGCGCGGGTCTTGCCCTTCTTCGCGGCGGCCTTCTCGGCGGCGGGCACGACATGCGGCACGTCGACCGAACCACCGGCCTTCTCGACCGCTTCGCGCGCCGACGCCGACACGCCCTGCACGACGAACGACAGCTTGGTGGTCAGTTCGCCCTTGCCGAGCAGACGGACGCCGTCCTTGCCGCCACGCGCCAGGCCAGCGGCCTTCAGCGCGGCATGGTCGATCGTGCCGTCGGTCTTCAGCTTGCCCGAGTCGACCGCCTTCTGGATCGCGCCCAGGTTCACCTCGGCATAGTCCTTGCCGAAGATGTTGTTGAAGCCACGCTTCGGCAGACGCATGTGGAGCGGCATCTGACCGCCCTCGAAGCCCGCGATGGACACGCCCTCACGGCTCTTCTGGCCCTTGACGCCGCGACCACCGGTCTTGCCCTTGCCCGAACCGATACCGCGACCGACGCGGATCTTGGACTTGCGGGCACCCTGGTTGTCGAAAAGTTCGTTCAGCTTCATGATTTGCACTCGCTTTCGCTTGTTTCGCGCATGGCCGTCACTCGTCGAGAATCACGGCCGCTGGATAAAAGGAAGGGGGCCGCATAGCCCCCTTCCCCGTGTTTGTCACTGTTCAATGTGACGGATGTGAGACCGGGACTGCCCCCGACCGCCGTTCAGCCTCAGCGAAGTCGAAGGCCAGGGGCCTCCATCTCTACTTCGCTCGATGCGAACGGGGCGGGAGCGATCCCGAAGTGCCTCAGTCCACCACCTGAACCATGTGCTGCACCTTGCGGATCATGCCGCGGACTTCAGGGCTGTCCTGAAGCTCGGAGACCTTGTGCATCTTGTTCAGGCCCAGGCCGACGAGGGTCGCGCGCTGGTCCTTGGTGCGGCGGATCGGCGAACCGGTCTGCTTGATCTTGATGGTTGCCATGGTCGCTTACTCCACGACGGCCGCGGCTTCCGCCTCGGCAGTCTGCTGGGTGGCACCGTGACCGCGACCCAGCAGGTCGGCGATCTTCTTGCCACGACGCTGCGCCACCGACTTGGGCGAGGTCTGCTCGCCAAGCGCTTCGAAGGTGGCGCGGATCATGTTGTACGGGTTCGACGTACCGACCGACTTCGTCACCACGTCGGCAACGCCGAGCGATTCGAAGATCGCGCGCATCGGACCACCGGCGATGATGCCGGTGCCCTGCGGCGCCGAACGCACCGTCACGCGGCCCGCACCGAAATGGCCGTTGCCATCATGATGCAGCGTGCGACCGTCCTTCAGCGGAACGCGGACCATCGCCTTCTTGGCGGCGGCCGTCGCCTTCGAGATGGCTTCCGGCACTTCGCGCGCCTTGCCATGACCGAAGCCCGCACGTCCCTTGCCATCGCCGACCACGACGAGCGCGGCGAAGCCGAAACGCTTACCGCCCTTCACGGTCTTCGAGACGCGGTTGATGTGGACGAGCTTTTCGATCAGCTCTTCGCCCTGGTCTTCGGTGCCACCGCGACGATCGTCGCGACGACCACGGTTGCCGTCACGGCCACCACGGCCGCGGTCACCGCCGCCCGGCCCACGGCCACGGCCGCCCCGGGGACCACGACCCTGGGTCGCGTCCTGCGCGGCGCCTTCGGCACCGGCAACGGCCACGTTGTTCTCGTCAGCCATATTAGAACTCCAATCCCGCTTCGCGTGCCGCCTCGGCCAGCGCCTTGACGCGACCGTGGAACAGGAAGCCGCCACGGTCGAAAACGACCTGCGTGACGCCGGCGGCCTTGGCCAGTTCGGCCACGCGCTTGCCGACTTCGGTCGCCGCTGCGACGTTCGCGCCCGACTGGCCGCGTGCGTCCTTCTCCAGCGTCGAGGCCGAAGCCACGGTACGACCTGCCTCGTCGTCGATCACCTGGGCATAGATATGCTTGCCCGAGCGATGCACCGACAGGCGCGGACGGGTGCCCGCACGCGCACGCAGCGCGGTACGGTTGCGCCGACGGCGCTTCTCGAAAAGAGAGAGACCCTTGGTCATTACTTCTTCTTCCCTTCCTTGCGGAAGATGAACTCGCCGTCGTACTTGATGCCCTTGCCCTTATACGGCTCGGGCTTGCGCCAGCGGCGGATCTCGGCGGCCAGCTGGCCGACCTTCTGCTTGTCCGCACCGCTGATTTCGACGGTGGTGGCGTCCGGCGTCTTCACCTCGATGCCCTCGGGCACCTCGATGTTGACGTCGTGGCTGTAGCCGAGCTGCAGCTTCAGGTTCTTGCCCTGCGCGGCGGCGCGGTAGCCGACGCCGGTGATGACCAGCTTCTTCGAGAAGCCTGCGGTCACGCCGGTCACGAGATTCTGCACCATGGTGCGCTGCATGCCCCAGAACGCGCGGGCGCGCTTCGTGGCGTTGGCAGGCTGCACCGCGATGGCGTCCGACTGGACGTCATAGGTGATCTCGTCGGCGAGCGGCATGGACAGGGTGCCCTTGGGACCCTTCACGCTCAGCACCTTGTCGGCGATGGTCGCGGTGACACCGGCCGGAACCGGGACCGCCTTCTTACCGATGCGGCTCATCAGAACACCTCCGCCAGGACTTCGCCACCGACATTCTGCTCGCGCGCCTCGGCGTCCGACAGAACGCCACGCGGCGTCGACACGATGGTGATGCCCAGGCCGTTGCGAACGCGCGGAAGCTCCTGCGCGCCCGAATAGATACGGCGGCCGGGCTTGGACACGCGCGCGACATGCTTGATCGCGGGCTGGCCTTCGAAATACTTCAGCTCGATGCGGATGCCGGCCGCGGGGCCCATCTGCTCTTCGCTGTAGCCACGGATATAGCCCTCGCGCTGAAGCACGTCGAGCACGCGGGCGCGCAGCTTCGACGCGGGCGTCAGGACGGAGTCCTTGCGCGCGCGCTGGCCGTTGCGGATGCGGGTGAGCAAGTCACCCAGGGGATCGGTCACTGCCATCTCAAATGGTCCTTACCAGCTCGACTTGGTGACGCCGGGGATCTGGCCCTTGTTGGCCAGTTCACGCAGCATGACGCGAGCGAGACGGAACTTGCGGTAATACGCACGCGGACGACCGGTGATCTCGCAACGGTTGCGGATACGGGTCGGGTTGCCGTTGCGGGGGATCTCGGCCATCTTCAGGCGCGCGATCAGACGCTCGGTCTCATCGAGGCTCTGGTCGTTCGCGATCGCCTTGAGCTTCGCGTACTTGCCCGCATACTTCTTGACGAGAGCACGACGCTTCTCGTTCTTATTGATTGAACTCAGTTTCGCCATGGACTTAAGCTCTTTCTGTAAGGACCCCCTCCCCGGCGTGGAGAGGGGGCAGTCCGGTTACGCCGCCTTCTTCTCGTCGGCAGCGTCTTCCTTGGGGAACGGGAAGCCGAAGAGACGCAGCAGCTCGCGCGCTTCGTCGTCGGTCTTCGCCGAGGTGGTCACGATCACATCCATACCGCGCACCTTGTCGATGCGGTCATAGTTGATTTCGGGGAAGATGATCTGTTCCTTGATGCCGCAGGCATAGTTGCCGCGACCGTCGAAGGACTTGGGGTTCAGGCCGCGGAAGTCGCGAACGCGCGGCAGCGCGATCGTGATGAAGCGGTCCAGGAACTCGTACATGCGCTCGCGACGCAGCGTGACCTTCACACCGATCGGCATGCCTTCACGCAGCTTGAACTGCGCGATCGACTTCTTCGCCTTGGTGATGACGGGCTTCTGACCCGCGATCAGCTCCATCTCGGACGCGGCCTGGTCGACGCGCTTCTTGTCCTGCGTCGCTTCGCCCACGCCCATGTTGAGCACGATCTTCTCGATCCGGGGGATCTCGTTGACGTTCTTGTAACCGAACTTGTCGGTCATCGCCTTGACGATGCTATCATCATAGATAGCCTTCATGCGGGGCTTGTAATCAGCCATCGATCTTCTCCCCGGTCTTGACGGCCACGCGGACCTTCTTGCCATCCTGCGTCTCGAAACGGACGCGGGTCGGCTTGCCATCGGCGGTCACGTGCGCAACCTTCGAGATGTGCAGCGGAGCGGCGGTGCGCTCCAGGCCACCCTGCGGGTTCGCCTGGGTCGGCTTGCGGTGACGGGTGGCGATGTTGACGCCGTCCACGACGACCTTGCCGTCCTTCGGCATGGCGAGCGACACGGTGCCGGTCTTGCCCTTGTCCTTGCCGGACAGGACGATGACCTTGTCACCCTTCTTGATGCGTGCAGCGGCCATTACAGAACCTCCGGCGCCAGCGAGATGATCTTCATGTGCTTCTTGCCGCGAAGCTCACGCACGACCGGGCCAAAGATACGGGTGCCGATCGGCTCCTCGTTCTTGTTGACCAGCACGGCGGCGTTACCGTCGAAACGGATCACCGAACCGTCGGCGCGACGGATGTCCTTGGCGGTACGCACGATCACCGCGCGGTGAACGTCGCCCTTCTTCACGCGGCCACGCGGCTGCGCTTCCTTGACGCTGACGACGATGATGTCGCCGACCGATGCGGTACGGCGCTTCGAGCCGCCCAGCACCTTGATGCACTGCACCCGCTTCGCGCCGCTGTTGTCCGCGACGTCGAGATTGGACTGCATCTGGATCATGGATCCGCTTCCTTCTCTCTTCTGGGGAGGATACCGACCCTACCCCGCCTTAAAAAACGACCCCCGGCGCGGGCTACCGCGCCAGGGGGAGAGGCACCTTAGCCACTCCTGGTCCGAAAGGCAAGCACAAGGCCGCCCTCTGGCCAATCCGCTCGTCACCCCCGAAAGGGCGTTTCCTCAGTCCGAACCCCGCTCCTCCCTAACGGAGACGCGGGGCCCGAAATCAGAGAGGTCAGCCCTCGGCCGAAGCCCGCTCGGGCGTCGAGTGGGTGTTGACCCGCTCGATTACCTTCCAGGTCTTCAGCTTGGAGATCGGGGCGGTCTCTTCGATCCGCACCGTCTCACCGGCCTTGTATTCGTTGCCCTCGTCATGGGCATGATACTTCTTCGACCGACGGATGATCTTGCCGTAGAGGGGGTGCTTAACCTTCCGCTCCACATTGACGACGACCGTCTTGTCGGTCTTGTCCGAGACAATCACCCCGGTCAGCACGCGCTTCGGCATGAGTCTCGGTCCTTACTTGGCAGCCGCAGCGGTGCGCTGCGCCTGGATGGTCTTGATCCGCGCGATGTCGCGACGGACTTCCTTGACCCGGCTGGGCTTTTCGAGCTGGCTCGTGGCCGCCTGGAAGCGCAGGTTGAACTGCTCGCGCTTCAGGTTGCCCAGCGCCTCGACGAGCTGGTCGTCGCTCTGGCCGGTATATTCAGTCTTGGCCATTACTCGCCTCCGAGGTGCGAGGTGTCGCCCAGGCGGGCAACGACCTTGGTCTTGATGGGGAGCTTCATCGCGGCGCGCTCGAACGCTTCGGCGGCGATCTTGCCTTCGACGCCGTCGAGTTCGAACAGGATGCGACCCGGCTTCACGCGGGCGGCCCAGAATTCCGGCGAACCCTTGCCCGAGCCCATGCGGACTTCGGCAGGCTTCGACGAGACGGGCACGTCCGGGAAGATGCGGATCCAGAGACGACCCTGGCGCTTGATGTGACGCGTGATCGCGCGGCGAGCCGCCTCGATCTGGCGAGCGGTGATCCGCTCCGGCTCCATGGCCTTCAGGCCATAGGAACCGAAGTTCAGGCTCGTGCCGCCCTTCGCATCGCCGTGGATGCGGCCCTTGAAGGCCTTGCGGAACTTGGTGCGCTTTGGTTGCAGCATGTTCTTTGGTCCTTAGCGGCGATCGTCGCGCGCCGGGCGCACGCCGGAGGTCTGAGCCTCCATCATCAGCCGGTCCTGCGCCATCGGATCATGGCCCAGGATCTCGCCCTTGAAGATCCACACCTTGACGCCGCACACACCGTAAGCGGTGTGGGCCTGTGCCTCGGCATAGTCGACGTTCGCGCGCAGCGTGTGCAGCGGCACGCGACCCTCGCGATACCATTCGGTCCGCGCGATTTCCGCGCCGCCCAGACGGCCACCGCAAGTGATACGGATGCCCTCGGCGCCCAGACGGAGCGCCGACTGCACCGCACGCTTCATGGCGCGACGGAAGGCGATACGACGCTCGAGCTGGTCCGCCACGCCCTGCGCGACGAGCTTGGCGTCGATCTCGGGCTTGCGGATCTCGACGATGTTCAGCGACACTTCGGACGAGGTCATCGAACCCAGCTTCTTGCGAAGCTTTTCGATGTCGGCGCCCTTCTTGCCGATGATCACGCCCGGACGCGCCGCGAAGATCGAGATGCGGCACAGCTTGGCCGGACGCTCGATGACGACCTTCGAGATCGCGGCCTGCGGCAGCGTCTTCATGATGAACTGGCGGATCTTCAGATCTTCCAGCAACAGGCGGCCATAGTCATGGCCCTCGGCGAACCAGCGGCTGTCCCAGGTACGGTTGATCTGGAGACGCAGGCCGATCGGATTGCTCTTCTGACCCATTATGCTTCTTCCTGCTCGCGGACGACGATGCGGAGCCGCGAAAACGGCTTCAGGATGCGGGTCGACTTGCCACGACCGCGCGTCGCGAAACGCTTCATGGTGATCGACTTGCCGACCGACGCCTCGGCGACGACGAGCGCGTCGACGTCGAGGTTGTGGTTGTTCTCGGCATTGGCGATCGCGGAGGCGAGCACCTTGCGCGCGTCGACGGCCATCGCCTTCGTCGAGAAGGCGAGGATGTTCATCGCGTCGCCGACCTTCTTGCCGCGGATCAGGCCCGCGACCAGGTTCAGCTTCTGCGCCGAACCCCGGATCTGCGTGCCGACCGACAGCGCTTCCTTGTCACCGACCTTGCGGGGGGATGCGGGCTTGGACATCAGCGCTTACCCTTCTTGTCGGCAGCGTGGCCGGGGAAGTAGCGCGTGGGCGCGAATTCACCGAGCTTCATGCCGACCATGTCCTCGTTCACCGAGACGGGAACGAACTTGCGACCATTGTAGACGTTGAAGGTGAGACCGACGAACGACGGCAGGATGGTCGAGCGGCGCGACCAGGTCTTGATCGGACCTGCGCGGTTGCCGGCATCCTGAGCCACTTCGGCCTTCTTCAGGAGATGGAGGTCCACGAAAGGACCCTTCCAAACGGAACGAGCCATTGCGTGTTAGCCCTTCTTCTTGGCGTGGCGGCTACGGATGATCATCTTGTCCGTCGCCTTGTTGTGACGAGTGCGCGCACCCTTGGTCGGCTTGCCCCACGGGGTGACCGGATGACGGCCGCCCGAGGTCCGGCCTTCACCACCGCCGTGCGGGTGGTCGACCGGGTTCTTCGCCACACCACGGGTAAGCGGACGATGGCCCTTCCAGCGGTTGCGACCAGCCTTCGCCAGGTTGGTGTTGCCGTTGTCGGGGTTCGACACCGCGCCGACCGTCGCCATGCAGTTCGCATGGATGTAGCGCTGCTCGCCCGAGTTCAGGCGGACGATGACCATGCCCTTGTCGCGGCCCACGACCTGCACATAGGTGCCGGCCGAACGTGCGATCTGACCACCCTTGCCGGGCTTCATCTCGACGTTGTGGACGATCGTGCCGACCGGCATCTGGCCCAGTTCCATCGCGTTGCCCGGCTTCACGTCGGTCTTCTTGCCCGCGATGACCTTGTCACCGACGGCCAGACGCTGCGGCGCGATGATGTAGGCAACGTTGTCCTTGCCCGCCTCGTCGGCGCCGTAGTTGATCAGCGCGATGAAGGCGGTGCGGTTGGGATCATATTCGATCCGCTCCACGGTGCCCTCGACGTCCCACTGACGACGCTTGAAGTCGATGAAGCGGTAACGCTGCTTGTGGCCGCCCGCGATACCGCGGCTGGTCACATGGCCCTTGTTGTTACGGCCGCCGGTCTTGCGCTTGCCTTCGGTAAGCGCCTTGACGGGCGCGCCCTTCCAGAGCGCCGAGCGGTCGACGAGGATCAGGCCACGGCGGGCCGGGCTCGTCGGGTTATAATGCTTGAGTGCCATCGCCTCAGATCCCCGTCGTCACGTCAATGGACTGACCGTCCTTGAGGGTGACGATCGCCTTCTTCATGTCCGAGCGCTGGTACGGAGCGCCCTTCCACTTCTTGGTCTTGCCCTTCTGGACGATCGTGTTCACGCCGGTGACGGTCACGTCGAACAGAGCCTCGACCGCCGCCTTGATCTCGGGCTTGGAAGCACCGGAGGCGACCTTGAACACCACGGCGTTGTGCTCGCTCAGGAGCGTCGCCTTCTCGGTGATGTGCGGCGCAACGATCACGTCGTAATGACGCGGATCGATCGCCTTCTGCTGCTTAGCCATGGAAACGGGCCTCCAGCTTCTCGACAGCCGAGCGGGTCAGCACCAGCGTGTCATGCTTCAGAATGTCGTAGACATTGGCGCCAGCGGCCGGAAGGATGTTGATTTCCTTCAGGTTGCCTGCGGCCAGTGCGAACGACGTCTCGACGGCGTCGCCATCGATGACCAGCGCGGTCTTGCCGAAGCCGAGCTTCACCAGATCGCCCTGCAGCGTCTTCGTCTTGTGACCCTCGACGGCCAGATCGTTCATCACGATCAGCGAACCCGCCTTGGCGTGGCTCGACAGCGCCATCTTCAGACCCAGGGCGCGAACCTTCTTGTTCAGACCGGGGTTGAAGTCGCGGACGCGAGCGCCGTGCGCCTTACCACCGCCGATGAAGACGGGAGCCCGACGATCGCCGTGACGAGCGACACCGCCGCCCTTCTGGCGACCGAGCTTCTTGCCCGAGCGGGCGACATCGGCGCGCTCGCGGGTGCCGCGCGCGGTGGCGCGACGCTTTTCCAGCTGCCAGGTCACAACGCGGTGCAGGATGTCGGCGCGCGGATCGAGGCCGAAGACCTCGTCGTTGAGCTCGATATCCGCCGCATCGGTGCCGGCGAAGGATTGAACCTTGACCTTCACGACTTAGCCCTCCTGGCTCTCGGTGGCTTCCGGAGCAGGCTCGGCAGAAGCGTTATTGTTGGCGGCCGCCTTGATGCTGGCGGGGAACGGGGCGTCCGCGTGGCGCGAAACCTTGACCGCGTCCTTGACGATGAGCCAGCCACCCTTCGAGCCGGGCACCGAGCCCTTGACGAAGATCAGGCCGCGCTCGACGTCGGTCGACACGATTTCCAGATTCTGCTGCGTGCGGTTCTTGTCGCCCATGTGGCCGGCCATCTTCTTGTTCTTGAAGACGCGGCCCGGATCCTGACGGTTACCGGTCGAACCATGCGAACGGTGCGAGACCGAGACGCCGTGGGTCGCGCGCAGACCACCGAAGTTCCAGCGCTTCATCGCACCGGCGAAGCCCTTACCCTGGGTACGACCCTGGATATCGACATACTGCCCGGCGACGAAATGGTCGGCGGAGATTTCCGCGCCGACGTCGAGCAGGCCGTCTTCGTTCACGCGGAACTCGACCAGCACCTGCTTGGGCTCGACTTCGGCCTTGCCGAAGTGGCCACGCTGCGGCTTGGCAACATTCTTGGTCTTGGCGACACCTGCACCAAGCTGGACGGCGGTGTAGCCGTCACGATCCATCTCGCGGCGAGCGACGACCTGTACGCCTTCAAGCGCCAGAACGGTGACCGGCACGTGCCGACCATCGTCCTGGAACAGGCGGGTCATCCCCAGCTTCTTCGCGATCACGCCGGTACGCATGATCCTGTTCCTTCCTCGACAGAGGCCCCCAAGAACCATTCAAGGGGGGCATATCCAGCCCGGATAAAGCGAAACGAGCCCCCGTCCCGGGCTGGTGACCGGCAAGCCGGTCAGACGGGGGACGCTGCCCCGGCACCATCTCGCTTGCGCGAAACCACCGGGAGGTATCCCTTAAGAGTGCCGGATCACGGGAGCGACCTCGGCGCGTTTCCTGGCTACTTCAGAACCGGGAAACGCCAAAATCCCGTGGGACGGAATCGTCGACCACGGGAACGCTGGCCCTCTTACGCCAGCTTGATCTCGACATCAACACCTGCGGCGAGGTCGAGCTTCATCAGCGCATCGACAGTCTGCGGGGTCGGCTGCACGATGTCGAGCATCCGCTTGTAGGTGCGGACCTCGAACTGCTCGCGCGACTTCTTGTCGATGTGCGGACCGCGGTTGACCGTGAACTTCTCGATGCGCGTCGGAAGCGGGATCGGACCGCGGATAAGAGCGCCGGTGCGGCGCGCGGTGTCGGCGATGTCGCCGGTCGCCTGATCGAGCACGCGATGGTCGAACGCCTTCAGACGAATGCGGATATTGCTGTCCATGATCCCTACCGATGCGAAAGAGCGGGCTTTCCGGTTTCCCGTCGGGCGGAGGGAGAGTGCGATCGGCTATCCGACCGGGCACTCGACCATCCGCCGTTAAGGCGACCTTGGGCCGAAACAAACTCTGGGTTACGACAAAGGCGGCGAACCGCCCCTGCCCTCACTAAAAGCAAAAGGCCGACTCCGGTGTTTCCGGTGCCAGCCGATTCCCTCAAGACGCGTGCCTATACGCATATGCCGGTGGCGCCGCAAGGGGGTGGCGAAGGGTTTTTGTTGGAGGGGATGGAACCGGGCGGCGATCGCCCTAAACCCCACCCTCCGTCCAGCCCGAGCGAAGTCGAAGGCCACGCTTTGGCCGGGCCACCGGACGTGCGCTTCGACTTCGCCCAGTGCGACCGGAGGGGGCAATCGGAACACCCTCACCCTTCCCACCCGCCTATGGCGGGCGGGCCCCTTCCCTCTCCCAGCGGGAGAGGAAGGGAGGCGCGTCAGCGCCGGGAGGGTGAGGATGTTATTTTCCCACCCGCAAACGAAAAAGGCCGACCCCGTCGCCGGGGCCGGCCCTTTCCTAAGCAGTGACAGGCTTTCGCCCGAGACTTACTTGTCGATCGCGCTGACGACGCCGGCGCCGACGGTGCGGCCGCCTTCACGGATCGTGAAGCGCTGACCGATGTCCATGGCGATCGGAGCGATCAGCTTCACGCCCAGAGCGACGTTGTCGCCCGGCATGACCATCTCGGTGCCCTCAGGCAGCTCGACGGTGCCGGTGACGTCCGTGGTGCGGAAGTAGAACTGCGGACGATAGTTCGCGAAGAACGGGGTGTGACGGCCGCCTTCTTCCTTCGACAGGACGTACACTTCCGACTTGAAGTCGGTGTGCGGCTTGATCGAACCCGGCTTGCAGAGCACCTGGCCACGCTCGACCTGGTCGCGCGCAACGCCACGGATCAGCGCGCCGATGTTGTCGCCGGCTTCACCCGAATCGAGCAGCTTGCGGAACATTTCGACGCCGGTGACGGTGGTCTTGCGGGTGTCGTTGATGCCGACGATCTCGACTTCCTCGCCAACCTTGACGATGCCGGTCTCGACGCGGCCGGTGACGACCGTACCACGACCCGAGATCGAGAACACGTCTTCGATCGGCATCATGAACGGCTTGTCGAGCGGACGCTCGGGCTGCGGGATGTAGTCGTCGACGGCCTTCATCAGCTCGAGGACGGCTTCCTTGCCGAACTTGTCGTTCGAACCCGACAGAGCGCAGGTCGCCGAACCCTTGATGACGGGGATGTCGTCACCCGGGAATTCATACGAGCTGAGCAGCTCGCGGATTTCCAGCTCGACCAGCTCGAGGATTTCCTCGTCGTCGACCAGATCGACCTTGTTCATGAACACGACCATCGCGGGCACGCCGACCTGACGGGCGAGCAGGATGTGCTCGCGGGTCTGCGGCATCGGGCCGTCGGTCGACGACACGACCAGGATCGCGCCGTCCATCTGCGCCGCGCCGGTGATCATGTTCTTCACATAGTCAGCGTGGCCGGGGCAGTCGACGTGCGCATAGTGGCGGTTCGTCGTCTCATACTCGACGTGCGCGGTCGAGATGGTGATGCCGCGCTCACGCTCTTCCGGAGCCTTGTCGATGTTCGCGAAGTCGACGGCGGTGCCGCCGGTCGTCTCGGCCAGAACCTTGGTGATTGCGGCGGTCAGCGAGGTCTTGCCATGGTCGACGTGACCGATGGTGCCGATGTTGAGGTGCGGCTTGTTCCGCTCGAATTTTGCCTTTGCCATTTTCCTACCTTCTGAATCGAATTCGGTGCCGCATCCGAGGCCACGCGAACGCGGCCCCATAGCGGGTGTTTGAAGCGATTGCCAGCCCCTAGCGTCCTCGCGCCCCCAGTTGCCCCGGGGGCGCGATACACGCCTTTAGGCCAACTTCGCCTTGACCTCGTCCGCAACGTTCTGCGGAACTTCGTCATAGTGCGAGAACTGCATCGAGTACTGCGCACGACCCTGGGTGAACGAGCGGAGCGCGTTCACATAGCCGAACATGTTGGCCAGCGGCACCATCGCCTCGACCGTCTGCGCGTTGCCGCGCGTGTCGGTGCCCTGGATCTGGCCACGACGGCTGTTCATGTCGCCGATGACGTCGCCCAGATAATCTTCCGGGGTCACGACTTCGACCTTCATGACCGGCTCGAGCAGCGTGATGCCCGACTTCTGGGCCGCTTCGCGCATCGCGCCGCGGGCACAGATTTCGAACGCCAGCGCCGACGAGTCGACGTCGTGGTACGCGCCGTCATACAGCAGGACTTCGAAGTCGATGATCGGGAAGCCGACCAGCGAACCGGTTTCCGCGGTTTCACGGAAGCCCTTCTCGATCGCGGGGATATATTCCTTCGGAATGTTACCGCCCTTGATCTCGTCCTTGAAGACGAAGCCCGAACCACGCTCGCCCGGGGTCAGCTTGACCTTGACGCGGCCGAACTGGCCGGTGCCGCCCGACTGCTTCTTGTGCGTGTAGTCGATGTCGACCGGCTTCTTGAGGTATTCGCGATACGCCACCTGCGGCGCACCGACGTTCGCCTCGACTTTGAACTCGCGCTTCATGCGGTCGACCAGGATCTCGAGATGGAGCTCGCCCATGCCCTTGATGATGGTCTGGCCCGACTCGGCGTCCGAGGTCACGCGGAACGAGGGGTCCTCGCGTGCGAGACGATTGAGCGCGACGCCCATCTTCTCCTGGTCGGCCTTGGTCTTGGGCTCCACCGACAGCTCGATCACGGGCTCGGGGAATTCCATGCGCTCCAGGATGATCGGGGCGTTCTGCGCGCAGAGCGTGTCGCCGGTCGTGGTGTCCTTGAGGCCCGCGAGCGCGACGATGTCGCCCGCATAGGCTTCCTGGATGTCCTCACGGCTGTTCGCATGCATGAGCAGCATACGGCCGATCTTTTCCTTCTTGTCCTTCACCGAGTTCAGGACCTGCGACGACGTCTCGAGCTTGCCCGAGTAGATGCGCGCGAAGGTGAGCGAGCCGACGAACGGATCGTTCATGATCTTGAACGCCAGCGCCGAGAAGGGCTCGCTGTCCGACGAAGGACGCTCGTCCGGCGTCTCGCCGTCGAGCTTCACGCCCTTGATGGCCGGAACGTCGAGCGGCGACGGCAGATAGTCGATGACCGCGTCGAGCAGGGGCTGGACGCCCTTGTTCTTGAACGCCGAGCCGCAGACCACGGGGACGAACGCCATTTCCAGCGTGCCCTTGCGGATCAGCTTCTTCAGCTCCTCGACCGAAGGCTCGTTGCCCTCCAGGTACGATTCCATCGCGGCATCGTCCTGCTCGACGGCCATTTCGATCAGGTCGCTGCGATACTTGGCGGCCTTTTCCTTCAGGTCATCGGGGATGTCCTGATATTCGAACTTGGCGCCCAGCGACTCTTCGAGCCAGATGATCGCGCGGTTCTCGACCAGGTCGACGAGACCCTTGAAGCCACCCTCGATGCCGATCGGCAGATACAGGACCGCCGGACGCGCGCCGAGGCGCTCGATGATCGAGTTCACGCAGAAGTAGAAGTCGGCGCCGGTACGGTCGAGCTTGTTGACGAAGCACATGCGCGGCACGCCGTACTTGTCGGCCTGACGCCACACGGTTTCCGACTGCGGCTCAACGCCCGCCACGCCGTCGAAGCAGGCGACCGCGCCGTCGAGCACGCGGAGCGAACGCTCCACCTCGATGGTGAAGTCGACGTGCCCGGGGGTGTCGATGATGTTGATGCGATTGTCGTTCCAGAAACAGGTCGTCGCGGCCGACGTGATGGTGATGCCGCGCTCCTGCTCCTGCTCCATCCAGTCCATGGTGGCGGTGCCTTCGTGCACTTCGCCGATCTTGTAGGACTTGCCGGTGTAATAAAGAATGCGCTCGGTCGTGGTCGTCTTGCCGGCATCGATGTGCGCCATGATGCCGATGTTGCGATACTTCTCGAGCGGATGGCTGCGGGCCATGATCGATCTTCCTCAAGCGTAGGGGGGAGCCGGTTGGCACGGCTCCCCCTTATATAGGCTGTTTGCGTGACCAGCGGAAGACCGCCGGCACCGCGCTCCGAAAAGGTTGCGGCAGGGCGGAAATAAATCCGGTCCCGCCGCAGGCCTTTACCAGCGGTAGTGCGAGAAGGCGCGATTCGCTTCCGCCATGCGGTGCGTATCTTCGCGCTTCTTGACCGCGTTGCCGCGATTGTTCGCGGCGTCCATCAGCTCGCCCGACAGACGCGCGGCCATGGTGTTCTCCGAGCGGGCACGCGACGCGCCGATCAGCCAACGGATGGCCAGCGCCTGCGCACGCTCCGGACGGACTTCGACCGGAACCTGGTACGTCGCACCGCCGACGCGGCGCGAACGGACTTCGATGCCCGGCTTGATGTTGTTCAGCGCGTCGTGGAACACGCCGATCGGATCGCGCTTGGCGCGCGTCTCGACGGTTTCCAGAGCACCATAGACGATGGATTCGGCGACGGACTTCTTACCGTCCAGCATGACCGAATTCATGAACTTCGACAGGACCACATCTCCGAACTTGGGGTCCGGCAGGATTTCCCGCTTTTCGGGACGACGACGACGAGCCATTCTCGTATTTCCTTACAAAACTTCAGCCTTGGATGGTCGAGGAGCCTGCGGACAGGCCCGACCGGCTTACTTCGGACGCTTGGCGCCGTACTTCGAGCGGGACTGCTTGCGATCCTTCACGCCCTGCGTGTCGAGGACGCCGCGCAGCACGTGGTAGCGCACGCCGGGAAGGTCGCGCACACGGCCGCCGCGGATGAGCACCACCGAGTGCTCCTGCAGGTTGTGGCCTTCGCCCGGGATGTACGAGATGACTTCGCGGCTGTTGGTCAGACGGACCTTGGCCACCTTGCGAAGCGCCGAGTTCGGCTTCTTCGGGGTCGTCGTGTAGACACGGGTGCAAACGCCGCGCTTCTGCGGGTTCTGCTCCATTGCAGGGACCTTGGACTTGGCCTTCTGCAGTTCGCGGCCCTTGCGGACCAGCTGGTTGATCGTCGGCATTGAAGCCTTCACCTTTCCATGAGGTTACTTTGCTGGAGCCATCACAGCACTTCGGAATACAAAAAGGGGCCATCGCGGCTTTCGCCCGGCCCTATTCGCATCCAGCAATGTTCAAGCTTGCCCGACGGATAAGTCCCGAATCCCGAGAAATTCCCTTCGTGCAGCGGCGGGCTATACGCATATCGGCCCGGTCGGTCAACGACCCCTGCCCTTCATGGACAGGCGACGTCGATCGAATATGCGAAAATCGCATAACAGCCTATTGCCCTGCCCGATCAGCCGGGCTAATGGCGGCCGCCTCGCAGGAGTGTAGCTCAGTTGGTAGAGCATCGGTCTCCAAAACCGAGGGCCCACGGTTCGAGTCCGTGCACTCCTGCCACTTTTTCCTGACATCGTCGGATCGGTCGCGCCGCGGGTTGCGGCTGCCTCATCGAATATCCCCGTGCCGGGGAGGATCGATCAATTCACCGGTCGAGGCCCGACGCCCGGTGGAGTCGCGGGGTCGACCTCGTCGATCTCGTCGCCGCGATTGCCGCCACCGGCCCCCGCCCCGCTGCCATGCACTTCCCCCGTCCTGGGATCGACCCAGGCGCGCTCGCCGTTATCCTCGGGAAGGCTGGTAGCCGCATTGCCGTCACGCGGCTTGGAAACAGTCGTCGTGACGCTGCCCGCCGGTTCGGCGCGGCCCATCGCGTCCTCGTCGGCGCGATGATAGCCCTGCCCCGAATAGCCGCTGTCGCGATCGAAGGGCTGGGGCGAACGCTTGTCGGTGTCGGCCATGGAAATCTCCTCTGCCCCGTCCCAACGGGACAGGAGGGCCGCCGTTCCCCAAAACGCGAAAGGGGCGCCCGGCCTTTCGGCGGACGCCCCTTTCGTGTCGGCAGAAGCCCGATCAGCTACGGAACAGCGAGTGCGGATCGATGACGTCGTCGCCATGACCGATCGAATCGGTGTCGCGGCTCGCCTGTTCGCGCTCGGCGCGCAGCGAGGCGAGCAGTGCTTCGCGGTCACCCTCCAGCCGGGTGTCGGTGGGCTGCGCGTCGGCATTGCCGCCGGTCGACTTCGCCGCCTTCGCCACCGCCGAGTCGAGCTCGCGCTGGGTGGTCAGGCCCAACGTGACCGGATCCTTCGGCGTGATGTTGGCGATGTTCCAGTGGCTGCGGTCGCGGATCGCCGCGATCGTCGTGCGGGTGGTGCCGATCAGGTTCGAAATCGCACCGTCCGAGATTTCCGGATGGTTGCGGATGATCCAGGCGATGCCGTCCGGCTTGTCCTGCCGCTTGCTGACCGGCGTGTAGCGCGGGCCCTTGGTACGGCGGACCTGCTCGGGCCCCTTGATCATCTTCATGCGATAATCGGAATCGGCCTGCGCCTTCTCGATCTCGCTCTGCGCCAGTTCGTGCGCGCGAACCGGGTCGCGGCCGGTCAGCTTGGTCGCGGCGGTGTCGTCGGCGATCGCCTGCACCTCCAGGATGTGGAGACCGCAGAAATCCGCGATCTGCTCGAACGAGAGCGATGTATTGTCGACCAGCCAGGAAGCGGTCGCATGGGGCATGAGCGGCTGGGCCACGAAGATCACTCCAGTCGGAAAATAAAAGGGCCGCCCCTCATCGGAGCGGCCGTAGCGGCGTCAAATCTAGAGAAAGCCGCTCCGAAGAGCAAGGTGCGCCCGTATAAACAGCCTATCGCGAACCGACAAGCGCGTGACTGCCCATGGATCGGCGGCGCGGCCGCCCGTCAATCGTCGTCGAATCGCCCGAACGGCAGCAGCTGCGACGAAAGGCGACGGACGGTCCGCATATCGCCGGTCCGCAGCGGGACGAGCACCTGCCCGGCTCCCCGTTGAAGGATGCGATCGAGCGCTGTCGGCGTCGCCGCACGGGTCGCCTGTTCGGCCAGGGTCCGGCCGCGCGGGTCGCCCGGTTCGAGTTCCAGCCGCAACAGCGCGGCGAGCCCCGGATAGAGCGCACGATCACCGCCCAGCGCCACCGCCTTGTCGAGCGCCGCGAGACCGACGCCGCGCTGCGCCCCCACCGCCGCGCGCCCGACGAACATCCCCAGCTTCTTGACCGCTCCGACATGCCACGCCCCGAGCGCGAGCTGCGCCTCGGCATCGCGCGGGTTCTGCGTGGTCAGCGCCTCGAGCTGGCGGCGCGCGGACACGGCGTCGGTGCGGTTGCCGGTCAGCTTGGCGCGGTAGCCGAGCGCGGTCGCGCGCATCAGCAGCGCCTCATGATCCTCCGGCGCGCGGCGCAACGCGGCGACCGCGGCCGCATAGGCGTTCGAGACGCGCTTGAGCGCGCTGGCCTCATCGGTATCGACGAACGAAGCCTGGATCAGGATGTCGCGCGCCGTTTCCGCGCGCGCCGGTGCGCCGACCGCGACCACCGCGATGCCGATCGCCATGGCCAGCCCCGCCCGCCGACCGCCGCCCTGCACCATCCCATATCCTCTCGCCATCGGTATACGAAACCATCTTAAGGCCCGTGCGGAGCGTTGCAATCTTTTGCAACGAGAGAGGTCCGGCGATCAGTCGGAAAGCGTCAGGACGATCTTGCCCATATGGTCGCCCGCTTCCATCCGCCGATGCGCCTCGGCCGCCTCGGCCAGCGGAAAGCTGCGGTCCATGACCGGGCGCAACCGCCCTTCCTCGACATGCGGCCAGACGATGCGCGCGATCTCGTCGGCGACCATCGCCTTGAACTCGCGGTCGCGCCCACGCAGGGTCGAGCCGGTCAGCGTCAGGCGACGGCGCATCACCTCCCAGATGGGAATCTCCGCCTTGGCGCCGCGTTGCACCGCGATCGAGACGTGGCGCCCGTCCTCGGCCAGACATTGGAGGTTGCGCGGCAGATAGTCCCCGCCGACCATGTCGAGCACGATGTCGACGCCGCGTCCGTCGGTGGCGTCCTTGATCGCCTGGACGAAGTCGGCCGACTTGTAGTTGATCGCCTTGGCCGCGCCCAATCGCTCGGCGGCGGCGCACTTGTCGTCCGACCCGGCGGTCACGAAGACGGTCAGCCCGAAGATCTTGCCCAGCGCGATCGCCATCGTTCCGATACCGCTGGTCCCGCCATGCACCAGCAGCGATTCGCCCTGTCGGGCATAGGCGCGCTCGAACACGTTGGTCCACACGGTGAACAGCGTCTCGGGCAGCGCCGCCGCCTGCGCCATCGACAGGCCGTGCGGCACCGGCAGGCAATGTTCGGCGACCGCGACCGCATATTGGGCATAGCCGCCGCCGCCGATCAGCGCGCAGACCGGCTGGCCCAGCATCTCGAAGCCGACGCCCTCGCCCACCGCGGCGATGTGCCCGGCAATCTCCAGTCCGGGGATCGACGGCGCGCCGGGCGGCGGCGGATAGAGTCCCTGGCGCTGCATCACGTCGGGCCGGTTGACCCCGGCCGCGGCGACACGGATCAGCACCTCGCCCTCGCCGGGCTCGGGCGTCGGGCATTGCGCCGGAACCAGCACCTCGGGCCCGCCCGCCACCTGCGGATCGATCGCGGTCATCATCGCGGGGACTTCGGGGGTCCCCGTCTTCTCGCCGTCAGCTTGCACCGATCACCGCCCCTTCGCCCAATCACCGTCCCCGCCGTTATTGACATCGGCGGCCACCGGGTCAACGCTGCATCCCGTGATGGAACAGGATGATTCCCCCCTTCGCACGAACGACGCCCTGACCGCGCTGGTCCAGGCGGATCTCGACCCGCTCTCGCTCGCCGAGCTGGAGGCGCGGATCGCCGTGCTTCAGGGCGAGATCGATCGAACGCGTCGGCATATGGAGCGCGCCTCGCTCCACCGCGCCAGCGCCGACGCGCTGTTCAAGCGGTGACGCGCGCGGGATCGGCCGAGCGGTTCCACGCGCTTCGCCGGTCTGTCCGATCGTCATCGTCCGGACGACGCGCTGTGTCGCCCGGTTTGTTGCACGCCCGTGCGTTACCCCCGCTTGATGCCGGGGCTCCCCATCCCGACATTGGTCGAAACGAAGCGCCAGTCCCAAGTGCTTCGCCAGGAGTATCATAGATGCCATCTTTCGCCCCCGCGCTCGAGACCACGCTTCACAAGGCGCTGGAAGCCGCGACCGTGCGGCGCCACGAATATGCCACGCTGGAGCACCTCCTCCTCGCGCTGATCGACGACGAACATGCCTCCAAGGTGATGGAGGCATGCCATGTCGACCTGGGCGAGCTGAAGGCGACGGTTGCCCAGTATCTCGACACCGAACTGGATGCACTGAAGGTCGAGGCGGCGACCGACCCCTCGCCCACCAGCGGGTTCCAGCGCGTGGTCCAGCGCGCGATCCTGCACGTCCAGTCCTCGGGCCGCGACGAAGTGACCGGCGCGAACGTGCTGGTCGCGCTGTTCTCCGAACGCGAATCCTACGCCGTCTATTTCCTGCAGCAGCAGGACATGAGCCGTCTGGATGCCGTCAGCTTCATCAGCCACGGCGTCGGCAAGGGCGGCGCGACCAGCGAATCGACCCCGCCCAAGGGCGCGGAGGAGGAAAAGCCCGCCAAGCCCGCCGACAAGGCCAAGGGTGAGAGCGCGCTCAAGCAGTTCACCGTCGACCTCAACGAAAAGGCCAAGGCGGGCAAGGTCGATCCGCTGATCGGGCGCGGGCCCGAGGTGGATCGCACCGTCCAGATCCTGTGCCGCCGGTCGAAGAACAATCCGCTCTATGTGGGCGATCCCGGCGTCGGCAAGACCGCCATCGCCGAGGGGCTGGCGCGCAAGATCATCGAGGGCGACGTGCCCGAGGTGCTCAAGAACGCCGTCATCTACTCGCTCGACATGGGCGCGCTGCTCGCGGGCACCCGCTATCGCGGCGACTTCGAGGAGCGGCTGAAGGCGGTCGTCAACGAACTGGAGAAGCTTCCGCACGCGGTGCTCTTCATCGATGAGATCCACACCGTCATCGGCGCTGGCGCGACCAGCGGCGGGGCGATGGACGCGTCGAACCTGCTCAAGCCCGCGCTGTCGGGCGGGACGATCCGCTGCATCGGCTCGACGACGTACAAGGAGTTCCGCAACCACTTCGAGAAGGATCGCGCGCTGCTCCGCCGGTTCCAGAAGATCGACGTGAACGAGCCGACCATCGAGGACACGATCAAGATCCTCGCCGGGCTTCGCACCGCGTTCGAGGAACATCACCAGGTCCGCTACACCCCCGACGCGATCAAGTCGGCGGTGGAGCTGTCGGCGCGCTACATCAACGACCGCAAGTTGCCCGACAAGGCGATCGACGTGATCGACGAGGTCGGCGCGATGCAGATGCTGGTGACGGTCAGCAAGCGCAAGAAGACGATCACGCCCAAGGAGATCGAGGCCGTGATCGCCACCATGGCGCGCATTCCGCCGAAGAGCGTGTCGACCGACGATCGCCAGCAGCTCGAAACGCTGGAAACCGACCTGAAGCGCGTGGTGTTCGGCCAGAATGCCGCGATCGAGAACCTGTCCTCGGCGATCAAGCTGAGCCGGGCGGGTCTTCGCGACCCCGACAAGCCGATCGGCAACTACCTCTTCACCGGCCCCACCGGCGTCGGCAAGACCGAGGTGGCGCGCCAGCTCGCGACGATCCTGGGCATCCCGCTCCAGCGGTTCGACATGTCCGAATATATGGAGCGTCACTCGGTCAGCCGGTTGATCGGCGCCCCTCCGGGCTATGTCGGTTACGACCAGGGCGGCTTGCTGACCGACGCGGTCGACCAGAATCCGCATTCCGTGCTGTTGCTCGACGAGATCGAGAAGGCGCATCCCGACCTGTTCAACATCCTGTTGCAGGTGATGGACAACGGCAAGCTGACCGATCATCACGGCAAGACGGTCGATTTCCGCAACACGATCATCATCATGACGACCAATGCGGGCGCCGCCGACATGGCGCGCGAGACGGTCGGCTTCGGCAACCTCACCCGCGAGGGCGAGGATGAGCAGGCCGTGCAGAAGATGTTCACGCCGGAATTCCGCAACCGCCTGGATGCGATCGTGCCCTTCGGCTACCTCCCGCCCGAAGTCGTGGCGCGGGTGGTCGACAAGTTCATCCTACAGCTCGAACTCCAGCTCGCCGACCGTCACGTCCATATCAGCCTGGACGAGGCGGCGAAGAGCTGGCTCACCGAGAAGGGCTATGACCGCCTCTACGGTGCGCGTCCGATGGGCCGCCTGATCCAGGAGAAGATCAAGCAGCCGCTGGCCGAGGAACTGCTGTTCGGCAAGCTGGTCCATGGCGGCGAGGTCACGGTGCGGATGAAGGACGGCGCGCTGTCCTTCGCCATCGAACCCGCCGCCCCCAAAAAGCCGCGCAAGAAGGGCGGCAAGCCCGCCTCGGTCGACGCGGGCTGATCGGGCACTGCCAGGATGCATAGGAAGAGGCCGGGTGGCGACGCCCGGCCTTTTTCATTCCTCCCTCGCCCGTTGTTGCGGAAGGGGAGTTGCGCTGGGCTCGCTCGCCCCAGCCCTATGTGCGCTAGCGCCTGGTTCCTCCCGTTCCAATCAGGCGTCATCCCGATGTATGGCTGGCAAGCGTCCCCAACCCACTCATATTCCCCCGCGCAACCACGAACGGAGCATTCGCGGACAAATCCCCGCACAAGGGGAATGAGACGGATTCGGTCAATTTAACCCGATCTTTAACCGTATTTTTGGTCTTTTACCGGCAGATGGCGCGCCATGGACGGCATGGGTCGGATCAGGATCTTGGCGCTCGTGCTCGCGCTGCTGACGGTCATCTGGCCGATGGCTTCCGCACATGCGCAGATCGGCGAGGCCGTCGCCACCTGCATTCGCCCGATCCAGCCGGGCCAGACCGCGCCCGCGATGCTCGCGCAGCCGCAAGGGTTCGATTGCCGCGATGACCAGTCCGCATATGGCGCGGGCGATTTCTGGGTGTTGTCTCAACCGCTTCGCCCCGTGGCGGGCGATCCGCGCGAGCGGCTGAGCATCGCGTTCGCCAGCACGTGGCAGGATGCGACGACGCTTCACATCCTCTACTCCGACGGACAGATCCGGCGCATCGCCTTCACCAGCGCCACGACCTCGCGCTATCTGCTGCTCGGCCCCGTCATCGCGGTCCCCCTGCCCCGCACCACGGCACGCCCCGTCCGTATCCTCTGGGAAGCGCGCGGCGCCGCCAACATGCGCGGCGTCGTTCGCGGCGCAAGGCTCGAGCATCACGGCGACGCACTGGCGGTCGAGGCGCAACTCAGCCTGTTATACGGCATCCTCATGGGAATGGTCGTCGCGCTCGCGCTCTACAACCTCGTCCTGTGGCCGGCGCTGCGCCAGCCCTTGCAGCCGGTCTATTGCCTGCTCCTGTTCTTCATCACCGGCTATGCCCTTTGTTCGTCGGGGCTCATCGGACAATGGCTCCCCTGGCTCGACAATAACGAGCGGCACCGGTGGAACGCGATCATGCTGGGCGGTGTCGCGCTGACCATCGTGATCTTCGCGCGCTTCTTCTTCGAACGCGCGGTGTTCCGGGGCTGGCTGGACCGCGCGGCGGTGCTGGTCTTCGTGCTGATCGCCGTCCCCAATCTGGCCTTCGCGCTCCTCGCGCCGCTGTGGATCCGCACACTCGACGCGATGGTCGTCGCGGGCTTCGCGATCCTGCTCGCCTTCCTGATCGCGGTGCTGGTCCAGGCCTGGCGACGGCGGAGCAACTTCCTCTGGGCCTTCGCGATCGGCTGGAGCATCCCGATCGTCCTGGCGATGTTCCGCGTGCTCAACGCCGCGCATCTGATCGCCTGGCGCCCGTGGATCGACCAGTCGACCGTCTTGTCGATGGGGGCCGAGGCTTTGTGCGCCAGCCTGGGCGTCGCCTATCGAATCTATCTGCTCAGCCGGGAACGCGATGTGGCGCGCGCCGACGAGCGGGTCGCGCGGCGGCTGGCGGACACCGATCCGCTGACCGGCCTCTTCAACCGCCGCGCCTTCCTCGACCAGGCGATCGGGCGCAGCGGGCCGCAGACGCTGATCCTGGCCGATATCGATCATTTCAAGCGGATCAACGACACGCTGGGCCATGACGGCGGCGACGAGGTGCTGCGCATCTTCGCCAAGGCCCTGGCCGATTCGCTCGGCCCCGACATGCTGGTCGCGCGGATCGGCGGCGAGGAATTCGCGCTGCTCGCCGATGCCGCGCGGGCACCCCATGCCGAGTTGCTGCTCGCCCGACTGCGCGGCGCGACCTATCCGACCGGCGCGAAGGTCACGGCGAGCCTGGGTCTGTGCACCGGTCCGATGGAGAGCGAGGAGGACTGGCGCCACGTCTATCGCGAGGCCGACCAGGCGCTGTTCGCCGCCAAGAACGGCGGCCGCGACCGTGCCTGCTGGGGCGTGTCCCCGCCCGGTGCCCAGCCGCCCTCCGGCAACGCCGTCGACCGCTCCGCCGCCCCCTTGCCCAGCGCCCCCTTGCCCATCGACCGCACCCGGCCTAGACATCGCGTTGGGGAGAAGGGCATTTGCGCGAGCGGCGGATCATGATCGGCATGGCGGTACTGGCGCTCGTCGCGTTGGCCTATCGCCATCCCACGGCCGATATCCGCCTGATCACCCATGACATCGCCGATCGTTCGCCGCGCCGGGTCCAGGCCGCGGTCGATCTGGGCCTGTTCGGCGTCTCGATTCTCTACACCTGGACGGTCCACCGCCTGCGATAAGCCGCGTCGCGATCGTGCGAGCGTCCTTGCGCCCGCCGGGCCCGTGTCGCATAGCGGCCCCATGGATACGCCCATCGAAGAACTCACGTTCGAGGACGCCCTCAAGGAATTGGAGAGGATCGTCGGCCGACTGGAAAGCGGCGAAGCGACGCTCGACGAATCGATCCGCCTCTATGAGCGCGGCGACCGTCTGCGTCAGCGTTGCGCCGAGCGGCTTGACGCGGCGCAGGCCCGGATCGAGGCGATCCGCCTGGATGCCGAGGGCAAGCCCAGCGGCACCCGCCCCTTTCAGGCGGGCTGAGGCGTGACGCTCACCAACACCGATCTGCGCGGCGCGCTGGCCGAAGTCGCCGAGGATATCGACGCACGCTTCGCCGAACTGCTCGCCGATCCGGGCGACCCGCGCGCCTCGCTCTACGCCGCGATGCGCCATGCCGCGATCGGCGGCGGCAAGCGGCTGCGTCCGCTGCTGGTGTTCGCGACGTCGCACCTGTTCGCGGTCGATCGCGACTGCGCGGGCTGGGTCGCGACCGCGCTGGAGGCGATCCACGTCTATTCGCTGATCCATGACGATCTGCCCGCGATGGACGACGACGATATGCGCCGTGGCAAGCCCACGGTGCACAAGGCGTTCGACGAGGCGACCGCGATCCTGGCGGGCGACTGCCTCCATGCGCTGGCCTTCGAGATCCTGGCCGATCCGGCGACGCATCCCGATCCCTTCGTCCGCTCCGAACTGATCCTCGACCTCGCGCGGGCGTCGGGGCCCAGCGGCATGGCGGGCGGTCAGCAGATGGATCTGGAGGCGGAGCGGCAGGTCTTCGATCTCGCCACCGTCACCCGGCTTCAGCAGATGAAGACCGGCGCGCTGATTTGCGCGGCGGTCGAGGCGGGCGCGATCCTCGGCCGTGTCGCGCCGGAGGGGCGCACGCATCTGCGCGGCTACGCGCACGACCTTGGCCTCGCCTTCCAGATCGCCGACGACCTGCTCGACGCCGAGGGTGACGAGGCGGCGGCCGGCAAGAAGCTGCGCAAGGACGAGGATGCGGGCAAGGCCACCTTCCTCAGCCTGCTCGGCGTCGAGCGTGCGCGCGAACAATGCCGGATGCTGGTCGACCAGGCGGTCGCGCACCTGCGCGATTATGGACCCGAAGCCGATCTGCTCCGCGCCATCGCCGCCTATGTGGTGGAGCGCGACCGGTGACGCGGATCGGCGTCTATCCCGGCACCTTCGATCCCGTGACGCTGGGCCATATGGATATCATCCGGCGCGGCGCGAAGCTGGTCGACCGGCTGGTCATCGGCGTCACCACCAACCCGTCCAAGTCGCCGATGTTCACGCTGCATGAGCGGATGGCCATGGTCCGGCGCGAAGTCGCGGACGTGGCGGGCGAGATCCATGTCGTCGCGTTCGATTCGCTGCTGATGGATTTCGCCGAGCGCGAGGGGGCCAAGGTCATCGTCCGGGGTCTGCGCGCGGTCGCCGACTTCGAATATGAGTATCAGATGGCGGGGATGAATCAGCAGATCAATCCGCGCGTCGAGACGGTCTTCCTGATGGCCGACGTCGCGCTGCAGCCGATCGCCAGTCGGCTGGTCAAGGAAATCGCGATCTATGGCGGCAACATCGCCAAATTCGTCACCCCCGCCGTGGCGACCGACGTCGCCCAGCGGGTCGAGGCGATCGGGCGCAAGGGCAGCTAGGCCCGATCGACATTCAACTATGCCTGGCCTTCCCTCGCCCCTCGTAGAGGGGAGGGGGGAGAATAAGCTGAATGTCGATCCGGCCTGATATCCTCCCCGCTCGCGGGGAGGATTTTTTCCTCGATAAGGTTCAGATTGGCGCAAGGGGCGATTTGCTCTACAGCCACCCCATTCCTTCCCTTGTCGTAGAGATATGATGCGCGTTCTCGCCGCTCTTGCCATGATGATGGCCAGCCTGATCGCCGTTCCGGCGCAGGCGCAGAAACAGTCCGAAGTCCAGCCCAAGTTCAGCACCCCCGCCAAGGCGGCGCAGGTGCTGGAGGCCAATGTCACCGGCCGCGCGACCCCGCCGCCGGTCACCGACAAGGAGAATCTCTGGCTGCTCGACCTGTCGACCGGCGGGCGGGTGACGATCTGGCTGCGTCCCGACGTCGCGCCCAAGATGGTGGAGCGGATCAAGACGCTGACCCGCCGCCATTTCTATGACGGCCTGACCTTCCACCGCGTGATCGACGGCTTCATGGCGCAGGGTGGCGATCCCAAGGGCGACGGCACCGGCGGCTCGGACCTGCCCAACATACCGTCCGAGTTCAACTATCTGCCGCATGTGCGCGGATCGGTCGCGGCGGCCCGCGCCGACGATCCGAACAGCGCCAACAGCCAGTTCTACATCGTCTTCCAGCCGCGCTTCTCGCTCGACAAGAAATATACGGTGTTCGGCCGGGTGATCGACGGCATGCAATATGTCGACGGGATCGAGCGGGGCGAGCCGCCCGCGAACCCGAGCAAGATCGTCCATGCCTATATCGCCGCCGACAATCCCCCGGCCTATGTCCCCCTCGCCCCCGTTGCGGCGCCCAATCTCGGCGCACCGGTGACGTTGCCGGGTGCCGCGCCCGCCAAGCCCGCGATGACGATCCGTCGCCCCGCCCCCAAGGCGGCCCCGGCCAAGAAGGCGGCAACGGCCACCAAGTGAACGTAGATCTCTTCGACTTCACGCTCCCGCCCGAGCGGATCGCGCTCCATCCGGCATCCCCGCGCGACTCGGCGCGGATGCTGGTCCTCGAAGGCGACGCGACCCGCGACGAGCGGGTCGGCGACCTGCCGACCTGCCTGCGCCCCGGCGACCTGCTGGTGTTCAACGACACCCGCGTCATTCCCGCGCAGCTCGAGGGGGTACGGGGCGAAGCGCGGATCGGCGCGACGCTCCACAAGCGTGAGGGCAGCCGTCGCTGGCGCGCCTTCATCCGCAATGCCAAGCGGCTGCGCGACGGCGACGTGATCGACTTCGGCGCGGGCGTCTCGGCGACCGCGCGCGACCGGGCGGAGGATGGCAGCTTCGCGCTCGACTTCGCGGGCGACGAACCCGTCGAACTGCTTCTGGAGCGGGCGGGCACCATGCCCCTGCCCCCTTACATCGCGCAGAAGCGCGGCGTGACCGAGCAGGACGCCGACGACTATCAGACGATGTTCGCGAACGAGCCCGGCGCGGTCGCGGCACCCACCGCCGCGCTGCACTTCACGCCGGAGCTGCTCGCGTCGCTCGAGGCGGCCGGGGTCGGACATGCCACGCTGACCCTCCATGTCGGTGCGGGCACCTTCCTGCCGGTCAAGGCCGACGATACGATCGATCACAAGATGCACGCCGAATGGGGGCGGATCGATGCCGCCACCGCCGAGCGGCTCAACGCGGTCAGGGCCAGGGGCGGCCGGGTCATCGCGGTCGGCACCACCTCGCTTCGCCTGATCGAGAGCGCGGCGGGCGAGGACGGCCTGATCCGCCCGTTCGAGGGGGACACGGCGATCTTCATCACCCCCGGCTATCGCTTTCGCGGGATCGATGGGCTGATGACCAATTTCCATCTTCCCCGTTCGACCCTCTTCATGCTGGTCTCCGCGCTGATGGGACTGGATCGGATGCAGGCGGCCTATGCCCATGCGATCGCGAACGGCTATCGCTTCTACAGCTATGGCGACGCCTCGCTGCTGCTGCCGGAACGCGCGACATGATCCTCCTGGCGCTGCTGCTCCAGGCGGCGACGCCGGGGAGCAACGAGACGGTGACGGTCACCGCCCGCCCCACGCCCTTCGCGCAGACGCCCGCGACGATGGTGGTCGAGCCGGTGGCGATGATGATCGCCGCGTTCGACAGCGATGGCGACGGCAAGACCAGCCGCGAGGAGATGGAAGCGGGGGTCAAGCGCTCCTACGACCTGATCGACACCGCGCATCAGGGATCGATCGGCTATCTCCAGTTCGCCGACTGGGCCGAGCGCTGGCTGGGCGACCGCAACGCGCTGCCCAGCCCGTTCGACGTCGACCGCAACAGCGACAACCGGATCACCCTGGCCGAGTTGCAGGCGCATTTCTCCCGCCTGTTCTCGCGCTTCGACCGCGACCATGACGGCGCGATCAGCCGCGCGGAGGCTTTGACCATCCGTACCATTCCGGCCGATGCCAACGGCCCAACCGGCCCGCTCGCGCCCCGAGGCAGAAGACCATGACCGCCCGTTTTTCTTTCGCGATCCACGCCACCGATGGCCGCGCCCGCACCGGCACGATCAGCATGAAGCGCGGCGAAATCCGCACCCCCGCCTTCATGCCGGTCGGCACCGCCGCCACCGTCAAGGCGATGAAGCCGGGCGACGTGCGCGCGAGCGGCGCGGACATCATCCTGGGCAATACCTACCACCTGATGCTGCGCCCCGGTGCGGAGCGGGTGGCCCGGCTGGGGGGGCTGCACGGCTTCATGGGCTGGGACCGGCCGATCCTGACCGACTCGGGCGGCTATCAGGTGATGAGCCTGGCCGAGCTGACCAAGCGCTCGGAGGACGGGGTGGCGTTCAAGAGCCATCTCGACGGGACGCGCCACCTGCTCAGCCCCGAACGATCGATCGAAATCCAGCGTCTGCTCGGCTCCAACATCGTCATGGCGTTCGACGAACTGGTCCCGACGACCTCCACGCGCGAGGTGCAGGCCAGCGCGATGGAACGCTCGATGCGCTGGGCCCGCCGCAGCCGCGATGCCTTCGACGCAGGCGGCCAACATGCCGAGGACAATGCGATCTTCGGCATCCAGCAGGGCGCGCTGGACGAAGGCTTTCGCAAAAGCTCCGCCGACGCGCTGATCGATATCGGCTTCGATGGCTATGCGATCGGTGGCCTCGCGGTCGGTGAGGGGCAGGAGGCGATGTTCGGCTGCCTCGACTTCGCGCCGGGCCAGCTTCCCGCCGACAAACCCCGTTACCTCATGGGCGTCGGCAAGCCGACCGACATCGTCGGCGCGGTCGAGCGCGGGGTCGACATGTTCGACTGCGTGCTGCCGACCCGCTCGGGCCGAACGGGGCAGGCCTTTACGCGACAGGGCCCGATCAATATCCGCAACGCCCGCTTCGCCGAGGATCAGGGGCCGCTCGACCCCGCCTGTGGCTGTCCGGTCTGTTCGACCTGGAGCCGGGCCTATCTCCATCATCTGGTCCGTGCGGGCGAGATCCTCGGCGCGATGCTGATGACCGAGCATAACATCTGGTTCTATCAGCAGA
Source organism: Sphingomonas sp. Leaf21 (assembly GCF_916858675.1). Taxonomy (GTDB): domain Bacteria; phylum Pseudomonadota; class Alphaproteobacteria; order Sphingomonadales; family Sphingomonadaceae; genus Sphingomonas. The sequence goes on along the minus strand of NZ_CAKASM010000003.1, from coordinate 15,367 downwards.
TGATGGCCGATCTTCGCGCGGCAATCGGCGAAGGACGGCTGACAGCCTTTGCGGACGACTTCCGGGCGCGCTACGCTGCGGGACAGTAGGAGAGTAACCATGACCGATCGTACCGATGACGCGCCCAACGAGATCCTCGCCGCCGCCAAGGAGGCCAAGGACCATGCCGTCGCGGCCGCCGAAGCGACCGCCGAGTCGATCAAGGAGCGGACGCGCAACTGGCCGCTGGGCAAGATCGGCCTGGGTGTCGGGATCGGTTCGGCCGCGGTCGCGGCGGCGGTGCTCTACGGCACGCGCAACAAGTCCAAGTAACATCTTTCCATAAAGAGGGTCTTCATGCGCCTTTTCCGTGCCGCGCTTCTGCTCGGCGTCGCCGCCCTTCCCTCGCTGGCAGGGGCACAGACCGCTGCACCGTCAGCGCGCACGGAAAGCGTGAAGCCCATCGACTTCACGACGCGCACCCTGCCCAACGGCTTGCGCGTCTACGCCATTCGCGACACCGCGACGCCCAATGTCTCGGTCCAGGTCTGGTACGACGTCGGGTCGAAGGACGATCCCAAGGGCCGTTCGGGCTTCGCGCACATGTTCGAGCATCTGATGTTCAAGGCGACGCGCAATCTGGTCCCCGAACAGATGGATCGCCTGACCGAGGATGTCGGCGGCTATAACAACGCCTCGACCGCCGACGACTATACCAATTACTTCGAGGTGGTCCCCGCCAACCATCTGCAGCGCCTGCTCTTCGCCGAGGCGGACCGCATGGCCTCGCTGGTCGTCGAGCCCAAGAGCTTCGCCAGCGAACGCGACGTGGTGAAGGAGGAACTGCGCCAGCGCACCCTCGCCCAGCCCTATGGCAAGCTGTTCTCCATCTACTATCCCAAGCTGGCGTACAGCGTGCATCCCTATGCGCGCCCCGGCATCGGCAGCCTGGAGGAGCTGGAATCGGCGGGCATCGACGACGTGCGCGCGTTCCACGCCACCTATTACCGGCCGGACAATGCGGTACTGGTCGTATCGGGCAATTTCGATCCCGCACAACTCGACCGCTGGGTCGATCAGTATTTCGCCAACATCCAGCGACCCGGCAACCCGATCCCGCGCGTGACGGTACAGGAGCCGCCGCGTACCGAAGCGGTGTCGCGCACGGTCTACGAGCCCAATACGCCCCTGCCCGCCGTCCTCGTCAGCTATCACATCCCGCCCGACCGGAGCGCCGACACGCCCGCGCTGATGGTCCTGAACGCGATCCTGTCGGCGGGCGAGAGTTCGCGCCTTTACGAGGACCTGGTCTATCGCGACCAGCTGGCACAATCGGCGTCGACCTTCCTCGACACCAAGCAGTCGACGGGCAATCTCGTCCTCTATGCGATGATGGCTAGCGGCAAGCCCGTTGCCGAGGGCGAAGCCGCGCTCAAGAAGGAGGTCGCCCGGCTGCGTGACGCGCCCGTCTCCGCCGCCGAACTGGCCGAGGCGAAGAACGAATTGCTGACCGCCGCGCTCAAGCAGCGCGAGACCGCCGAGGGCAAGGCGAACCTGATCGCCAACAGCGTCATCATCGACGGCGATCCCAGTGCCGCCGATCGCCAGATCGCCGCCGTGCAGAAGGTCACTGCCGCCGATATCCAGCGGGTGGCGCGCGCCTATCTGACGGATCGCCAGGGGGCGACCATCCGCTATATGCCCGACGGCGCGCGCCCGGCGAACGTCCGCGAGATGCCGATCGAGATCGCTCCGACGGTGCAGGTCGCCGCGCTCACGCCGCCCGCGAACATTCCGGTCGTCACCCCCGCGCCCGAGGGGCAACGAATCCTGCCCCCCGCCCCCGGTGCGCCGATCGCCCCGACCCTGCCGCAACCGGTGGTCGCGACGCTGCCCAACGGGTTGCGCGTGGTCACGGTCGAGCGGCATGATTTGCCGCTGGTCACCGCGTCGCTCGTCGCGCTGGGCGGCGCGGCGACCGATCCGGCGGGCAAGGCGGGCGCGAGCAGCCTGTCCGCGGAGGTGATGACCAAGGGCACGCAGACCCGCTCCGCCACCGAGATCGCCCGCGCGGTCGAAAGCCTGGGCGGATCGATCGCCAGCAGCGCGACCGATGACGGCGCCAGCCTCGACCTGACCGTGCCATCGGCGCAGGCGGATACCGCGATGACCATCCTGGCCGATGTCGCCACCCATCCCGCCTTTGCGCAGGCCGAGATCGACCGCGCCCGGACCCAGTCGATCGACAGCCTGAACGTCGCGATGAAGAACCCGGCGCAGCTTTCGGCGATGGTCGCGGACCGGGTGGTCTATGGCACGCGCGCCTATGGGCAACCGCTGTCGGGTACGCCCGACTCGCTCAAGGCGCTGACCCGCGCCGACCTGACCGCCGCCTATGCGCGAAGCTGGAAGCCCGGACAGGCGACCCTGCTGCTGGTCGGCGACGTCACGCCCGCCCAAGCGCAGGCGCTTGCCAAGCGGCATCTGGGCGATTGGCGCGTCACGGGTGGGGCGGCGTCGGCGGCGAAGGCGAGCGAGCCCGCCTTCCCGGCACCGCGCGTCATCGTCGTCGACATGCCGGACGCCGGACAGGCGGGCGTCGTCGTCGCGCGGTCGGGCATCCGCCGCGCGGACGACCGCTATTATCCGCTCGCGGTCGCCAATACCGTGCTCGGCGGCGGCTTCTCGTCGCGGCTCAATCAGGAAATCCGGATCAAGCGCGGCCTAGCCTATGGCGCGGGAAGTTCGGTGGCGACCGGGCGCGATATCGGCCTGATCTCCGCCCGCACCCAGACCAAGAACCCCTCGGCGGCCGAGGTCGGCTCGCTGATCGACGCGGAGATGACCAGGCTCGGCACCACCGCCGTACCGCAGGACGAACTGACGACACGACAGGCGGTGCTGGTCGGCGGCTTCGGCCGGACGATCGAGACCACCGACGGTATCGCAGACATCCTCGCCAGCTATACGCTGCAGGGCGTGCCGCTGGACGAGCTGAGCCGCTACATCCCACGCGTCCAGGCGGTGGATTCGGCGGCGGTCCAGTCCGCTTCCGCCGCGCTGCTCGATCCCAAGGCGGCGAGCATCGTCATCGTCGGCGACGCCAAGCAGTTCCTGCCCGCGCTGCGCCAGACGCATCCCGAGGTCGAGCTGATCCCCGCCGACGCCGTCAATCTCGACACGCCGAAGCTACGCTGATCGCGATCCCCCGGGCCGCGCCCGGGGGATCGCCCCGCATTACGGGATACGCGAAATCCTTAACCCTCTGGGGTATAGGCCGTGCACTGGCATGATCGCGGCTGGAGGATTCCCGACATTGCGGGTGGCGAGGCGGACGGTAAGGCGAATGGTGCAGGTCTGGCTGATATTGCTGGGCCTGATGCTGACGGTCGGCCTGATGCTGGCCGCGCAAGCCGCGTGGCGCGCGCGCCCCCCCCGGACCGCCGCGACGGCGCCCGGTCCCTTCGGCGCTGCGAAGCCCGTCCCCGTGGACGTGCTGCCCGCCATGGACGGCAGTACCGGCACCGTTGCGCTACCCACGCTGCCCATTCCGCCCGGCGCGCGATTGACTGATAACGGGATGACCGCCGCGCGCCCCTTCGCCTGGGGCCCGGCCGACGCCTCCGACCGGGCGCGGGCGATGGAGTGCCTGACCGCCGCCATCTACTATGAGGCCAACGGCGAAAGCATCGATGGCCAGCGCGCGGTGGCGCAGGTCGTGCTCAATCGCGCGCGTCACCCCGCCTTTCCCGCGACGATCTGCGGCGTGGTCTATCAGGGCGTGGAACGGGCGCATTGCCAGTTCAGCTTCGCCTGCGACGGCGCGCTGTCCCATGGACCGTCCGTCGCAGGCTGGTCGCGCGCCGCCCGTATCGCGGCGGCGGCGCTGTCGGGCAGCGTCTTTACGCCGGTCGGGCTCGCCACCCATTACCATACGTTCGCGGTGGCCCCCGCCTGGAACCGAGCGATGGTGATGACCGACATGGTCGGCGCACACCTGTTCCACCGATGGAAGGGCTATTGGGGTACGGCCGCGGCGATGAACCGCGTCTATCGCGGCGGGGAGGCGATGCCCGCGCTGCCCGCCCTGTCATCGGTCGCGGCGGGGGACGTGCCAGCAGCCGCCGCTTTCGCCGTGCCACCGACCCCGATCGCCGCCGCCATGGCCGCCTCGCCATCGCTCTCACGCGATCCGGCCAGTCCGCCGCCAGCCGCCGCTCCGGTCACCCCGGTTCTCAGCGAAAGGCTGAGCCGGTCGGGCGATATCCTCGACAAATGGAAGGATAGCGGCCGCATGATCGAGCGCCCCGAAGGGTCGCGCCAGGCGACGCCCGGCGCGACCCCCGTCGCCGATCAGCGGCGATAGTTGCGGTCGTTCTTCTCGAAGCGGACCTGACGGCTGAGCACGGCATAGCGGCGGTCGAGGTCGTTGCGCTCCGACGCGCTCAACCCGCCGCCCGAACGGCGATACCGATATTCGAGCTGGCTCAGGTCGCGGAGCTGGGTGCGCAGACGAACCGCCTCGCGCCGGTTGAGCGCGCCCGATCGGATGCCCTGGTCGATCCGGCTCTGAAGCTGGCCCTGCCGCTGGGCGATCGGGGTCCAGCGCTGCGCATCGGCGACCGACGGAACGGCAATGGTGGCGAACCCCAGCCCTGCGAGAATCATGGCCTTCATAACGTTACTCCCATAACTAAGCGGGCGATTACTGGCCCGATCCCCAATATGGGGACCGATGATCGCAAAGCTGTCCCAGACACTTAACGAATATGTCACCAAGTGTCGCAACATGTGACGCTTCGTTCATCTTCGCGGTCATCGACGACCAGGGGTTATGCCCTCCCCCTTGCGAGGAAGGGCATGGGCCTTAACGGCAGCGAACGTTGCTCCGCTCGATCGCGCGACCCGCCAGCGCGCCACCGGCGGCGCCGAGCAGCGTGCCCAGCGTCTGCGATCCGCCCGAGCTGATCGCCGCGCCCAGCGCGCCACCCGCGATACCGCCGACGATCAGACCCGTCGTGCCGTCGTTGCGACGGCAGTAATAGCGGCCGTCCTGCCCGACATAGACCCGGTCGTTGTCGCGAAGCCGCCGCTCGCGGTAGCGTGCGTTGTCGACATAATAGCGATCGGCATAATAGCCGCCATAGGCCGGGTCCGGCCGGTTATAGTCATAGGCGTAGCGCGGCCCGCCATAGCCGCCACCGTAACCGCCGCCATAGGTCGAGCAGCCCGACACCAACGTCGCCGCCGCTACCATGCCAAGAGTGAGTGCACGCATCAGATCCTCCCTCATGAGTGATGCGAGGGAATCGTTTCGGGCGCAGAAAAGTTGCGATGGGTCGGGTGGCGCGGTGGGACAGGTCGCACCTGCACTTCGAGTCCGCCCAGTGCGAACGGGGACGATGGCCTGGGCCGGATCGACATTCAGCTTATTCTCCCCTCCCCCGGACAGGGGAAAGGTTAGCGAAGCTTGCCAGCGTGCTGGCTAGCGCAGCTTGGGTGAGGGGTTGAGCGAGCCTCAAGGCTCGCGCGCTCTTCGAGCGCTTCACCCCTCACCCGGCTCCGACTAGGCCTTTGCTTCGCAAAGACCAAGTCTTCGCAACCCTCTCCCCTCTACGAGGGGCGAGGGATGGACAGGCATAGTTGAATGTCGATCGGCCCTAGCCCCCCCTACCCCGTCCAGCCTGAGCGAAGTCGAAGGCCGCGCGGATACCGCGGGCCGATCACTCCGCCGCCTGCGCCTGCCCCTTGTCCAGAAGCGGCTTGAGATACTTCCCCGTGAAGCTGCGCGGTTCCGCCGCGACCACTTCCGGCGTACCGACCGCGACGATCTCGCCACCCTTGACGCCGCCCTCGGGTCCGAGGTCGACGATCCAGTCGGCGGTCTTGATGACGTCGAGATTATGCTCGATCACCACCACCGTATTGCCCTGTTCGACCAGCGCGTGGAGCACCTCGAGCAGCTTGCGGACATCTTCGAAATGCAGTCCCGTGGTCGGCTCGTCGAGGATGTAGAGGGTGTTGCCCGTCGCCCGGCGCGAGAGTTCCTTGGCCAGCTTCACCCGCTGCGCCTCGCCGCCCGACAGGGTCGTCGCCTGCTGGCCGACCTTGACGTAACCCAGCCCCACCTCGACCAGCATCGCCATCTTGTCGCGGATCGGCGGCACCGCCTGGAAGAACTCCGCCGCATCCTCGACCGTCATGTCGAGCACGTCGGCGATCGAATGCCCCTTAAACTTCACCTCCAGCGTCTCGCGATTGTAGCGCGCGCCGTGGCATACGTCGCAGGTCACATAGACGTCGGGCAGGAAGTGCATCTCGATCTTGAGCACGCCGTCGCCCTGACACGCCTCGCACCGGCCGCCCTTGACGTTGAAGCTGAACCGGCCGGGCTTGTATCCGCGCGCCTGCGCCTCGGGCAGCCCCGCGAACCAGTCGCGGATCTGGGTGAAGGCGCCGGTATAGGTCGCCGGGTTCGAACGCGGGGTGCGGCCGATCGGCGACTGGTCGATGTCGATCACCTTGTCGAGATGGTCGAGCCCGCTGATCTTCTCATGCTTGCCCGCCAGGATGCGCGCGCCGTTCAGCGTGCGCGCGGCGGCGGCATAGAGGGTGTCGATGGTGAAGCTCGACTTGCCCGATCCCGACACGCCGGTGATGCAGGTGAAGGTGCCGAGCGGGATGCTCGCGGTCACGCCCTGCAGATTGTTGGCGGTGGCCTTGTGCACGGTCAGCTTCTTGCCGGACCCCTTGCGCCGCTTGGCGGGCACGGCGATCTCGCGCGTGCCGTTCAGATAATCGGCCGTCACGCTCGTCTTGGACTTGAGCAGTTGCTTGAGCGTTCCGTGCGCGACGATCTGGCCGCCATGCACGCCCGCGCCCGGCCCCATGTCGATGACATAATCGGCGGTGCGGATCGCATCCTCGTCATGCTCGACCACCAGCACGGTGTTACCCAGGTCGCGCAACCGCCGCAGCGTCGCGAGCAGCATGTCGTTGTCGCGCTGGTGAAGCCCGATCGACGGTTCGTCCAGCACGTACAGCACGCCCGACAGGCCCGATCCGATCTGCGATGCCAGGCGAATCCGCTGGCTCTCACCACCCGACAGCGTACCCGAGGTCCGGTCGAGATTCAGGTAATCCAAGCCGACATTGTTGAGGAAGCCCAGCCGCTCGACAATCTCCTTCAGGATCGGCTGCGCGATGGCGCGTTGCTGGTCGGTCAGATGCTCGGGCAGGCCGGTAAAGAAGGCCAGCGCATCGACCACCGACAGATGCGTGGCGTAGGAAATGTCCTGCATCGCGATCTTGACCGCCAGCGCCTCGGGCTTCAACCGCGCGCCGTGGCAGACTTCGCAGGGCTGGGACGACTGGTAGTTGGCCAGTTCCTCGCGCATCCAGGCGCTCTCGGTCTGGAGCATCCGGCGGTTGAGATTGCCGATCACGCCCTCGAACGGCTTCTTCACGTCATAGGACTTCTTGCCGTCGACGAAGGTCAGCGTGACCGCCTTGCCCTTCGTCCCGTACAGGATCGCGTCGCGGACACTGTCCTCCAGATCCTTCCACGGCGTCTCCAGCGCAAAACCGAACTCGCGCGCCAGGCTGCCCAGCACCTGCATGTAATAGGGGCTGGGCGGATTGGACTTGGCCCAGGGCACGACCGCGCCCTTCTTGATCGACAGTTCGTGATTGGGGACGACGAGATCTTCGTCGAAGATGAGCTTCTCGCCCAGCCCGTCACAGGCCGGGCAAGCCCCCTGCGGCGCGTTGAACGAGAACAGCCGCGGCTCGATCTCGGAAATGGTGAAGCCGCTGATCGGGCAGGCGAACTTCTCGGAAAAGACGATACGGCCATCGGGTGCGTTGTCGCCCAGCACCGCCGATTTGGGCGTGTGCGGCTCGACCGGATCGGCCGGGTCGACATAGGCGAGGCCATCGGCCAGCTTCAGCGCCGTCTCGAAACTGTCGGCCAGGCGGGTGGCGATATCCTCGCGCACGACGAGGCGATCGACCACCACCTCGATATCGTGCTTGAACTTCTTGTCGAGCGCCGGGGCCTCGTCGATCTCGTAGAGCTGGCCGTCGATACGCACGCGGGTGAAGCCCGCCTTCTGCCACTCGGCCATTTCCTTGCGATATTCGCCCTTGCGGCCGCGCACCACGGGGGCGAGCAGGTAGAGACGCGTCCCCTCGGGGAGCGTCATCACCCGGTCGACCATCTGGCTGACCGTCTGCGCCGCGATCGGCTCCCCGGTGGCGGGGCTGTAGGGAATGCCGACCCGCGCCCAGAGCAGGCGCATATAGTCGTAGATCTCGGTGACGGTAGCCACGGTCGAGCGCGGATTGCGGCTGGTCGTCTTCTGCTCGATCGAGATGGCGGGCGACAGCCCCTCGATATGATCGACGTCCGGCTTCTGCATCATCTCCAGAAACTGGCGCGCATAGGCCGACAGCGACTCGACGTAACGCCGCTGCCCCTCGGCATAGATGGTGTCGAAGGCGAGGCTGGACTTGCCCGACCCCGACAGGCCGGTGATGACCGTCAGCGTGTCACGGGGAATGTCGATATCGACATCCTTGAGATTATGCTCGCGCGCGCCGCGGACGGAAATCTTGGTCAGCATGAAGCGGGTTCTACTTCTGTTCCAGGGGAAAGGCCAGAGGTGAGATAGGGTGCGGAGGGGTCGGTTTCGAGGGGCCGGTTTTGGCGGCGACAGGCTTGCGGGAACGCGGAAGTCCGGCGCATGATCCCATCTTACCGCTGTTCGAGGGGGAGTAGTTTCCAACGTGCCGAAGACCTTGCACCTGACCGCCCTGTTGCTGCTGGCCAGCAGCGCCGCCATCGCCCCCTCGCTCGCCGCCGCGCAAAAGGCCGAGAAGACCGAAACCAAGACCACCACCGAAACCAAGGACGACGACAGCAAGCGCCCGCCGCTGCCCGCCGACAAGACGATCAGCCAGAGCGCGCGGATCGGTGGCCGGGTGATCAACTACAGGGCGACGATCGGCAAGATCGCGGTCCGCGACGACAAGGGCAAGGAGATCGGGCAGGTCGTCTACACCGCCTATACCGTACCCGGTGGCGACGTGCGGCGGCCCGTCACCTTCGCGTTCAACGGCGGACCGGGCGCGGCATCGGTCTATCTGAACCTGGGCGCGGTTGGGCCGAAACGCGTCCAGTTCGGGACGCAGGGTGACGCCCCCTCCGATTCGCCGGTCACGACGGACAACGCCAATAGCTGGCTCGACTTCACCGACCTGGTCTTCATCGACCCCATCGGCACCGGATTCAGCCGCAGCCTGGTCGATGAGGCGGAGACCAAGAAGGATTTCTACGCCAACGATCCGGACATCAAATATCTGTCCAAGGTCGTCTATGACTGGCTGGTCAAGGAAGGCCGGTTGCGCTCGCCCAAATATGTCATGGGCGAAAGCTATGGCGGCTACCGCGCGCCGCGCATCGCCTATGAACTCCAGTCGCAGATCGGCGTGGGCGTCAACGGCATCGTGATGGTGTCGCCCTATCTCGACCCCGCCTCGGGCGACGATGCCACCGCGCTGTCGCCGCTGCCCTGGATGATCGACCTGCCCTCGATGGCCGCCGCGCAGCTCGAGCGGCAGGGCAAGCTGACCCCCGAGGCGATGGCGGGGGTCGAGGCCTATGCGCGCGGCGATTATCTGCGCGACCTGATGCGCGGGCGGTCGGACACGCAGGCGGTCGACCGGATGGTGACCCGCGTCACCGAGCTCACCGGGCTGGACCCGGCGCTGGTCCGCAAACTGGGCGGGCGGATCGACACGCGGACCTATCTGCGGGAGATCCATCGCAACGATTCGACGATCGGCAGCATCTACGACTCCAACGTCACCGCCTTCGACCCATTCCCCTGGTCCTCGCAGCAGCGGTCGAACGATCCGCTGCTCGACTCGCTGATCGCACCGACGACCAGCGCGATGGTCGATTTCGTCACCCGCGAGGTGGGCTGGAAAACCGACGCGCGCTTCCACGCGCTGTCCTACGAGGTCAACAGCGCCTGGGATCGCGGCAAGCCCGAGGACACCCCCGTCACCGACCTGCGCAAGGCGATCGCCAATGATCCCAAGATGAAGGTGATGATCGTCCATGGCTGGGACGACCTGTCCTGCCCCTATTTCGCGTCGCGGCTGATCGTCGACCAGATGCCGAGCTACGGCGTGGCACAGCGGGTGCGGCTCAACGTCTATCCCGGCGGGCACATGTTCTACAGCCGCTCGGACAGCGGGGCGGCGTTCCGACGGGATGCGATGGCCATGTATGGGGGATGAGTAGCGATCCCCTATCCGTGCGGGCCGAGCGAAGTCGAATCCCACGGCCCACCGTCAGGTGCGGGCGAACGGAGGGCGGGTATTGCGTTGGACGATCGCCCCGGCCCGCGCTACACGCCCGACCGTATACGAAATGGAGGAAATCGCATGGCGGGCATGATCGGCGGATCGACGGCGGAACGCGAACTGGCGAGCCTGTCGCCCTGGACGAACCCTGCCCCCGTCATCACCGCCGGGGAGCGCGCCCACCGCCTCGACCGGGCGCGCGAGTTGATGGGCCGCATGGGAGCCGACGCGTTGCTGGTCGGCGCGGGGGCGAGCCTGCGCTATTTCACCGGCGTCGCATGGGGTGCGACCGAACGGCTGGTCGCGATGCTGCTGCCGGTCGTGGGCGATCCGATCTTCATCTGCCCCGCCTTCGAACTCGGCTCGTTCGAGGCGAGCCTGGCCGTTCCCGCGGCCGATATCCGCTTGTGGCAGGAAGATGAAAGCCCCTCCGCCCTCGTCGCCGATTCCCTGAAGGGCGCGAAGACGCTGGCGATCGATCCGGCCATGGCGTTCCTGTTCGTCGAACGCATCCGCGCCGCCGCGCCGGGCGTGGCGCTGGTCGATGGCGGGCCAGTCGTCGATGGCTGCCGCCAGATCAAGTCGCCCGCCGAGATCGCGCTGATGCAGCAGGCGATGGACATGACGCTGGAGGTGCACCGCCGCGCCGCGCGTATCCTGCACGAGGGCATTCGCGCGTCCGAGGTGATCCGCTTCATCGACCAGGCGCACCGCGCACTGGGCGCGTCGACCGGCAACACCTTCTGCGCGGTCCAGTTCGGCCGCTCGACCGCCTTCCCGCATGGCCTGCCGCAGGACGACGTGTTGCGTGACGGCGATCTGGTGCTGGTCGATACGGGCACGCTGGTCGACGGCTATCACAGCGACATCACCCGCACCTATGCGTTCGGCGAAGTGGGCGATGAGGTCCGCCGCATCTGGGATATCGAGAAGGAGGCGCAAGGAGCCGCGTTCGCCGCCGTCCGTCCGGGCGAGCCATGCGAGGCGGTGGATTACGCGGCGCGCGCGGTGTTGGAGCGAGCCGGCCTGGGCCCCGATTACCGCCTGCCCGGCCTGCCCCACCGCACCGGGCACGGCATCGGCCTGTCGATCCACGAGCCCGCCTATCTGGTGCGCGGCGACACGACTCCCCTCGCGCCGGGCATGTGCTTTTCCAACGAGCCGATGATCGTGGTGCCGGACCGTTTCGGCGTGCGGCTGGAGGATCACTTTTACGTGACCGAGACGGGCGCTGCCTGGTTTACCCAGCCGCAGCCCGCGATCGACGATCTGGGGTAAAGCTTCGCCCCGGTGAGGGCCGGGGCAGTGGGTTCGCGCGGCTTCGCGCGAACGACCGCTTCACACCACCGTGAACCCGGCCCAGAACGGATCCTCGCGGTCGATCCAGATCGTATTGAACCCGGTCGCGATCGCCGAGCCCTGGATCGAGGGTACGATCGCCACCTGCCCGGCGAGGTCGGTTTGCGCCTCGACCCGGCCGATGAAGCGGCTGCGGATATAGCTTTCGTGGACGAAGCGGTCGCCGACCTTCAACCGTCCCTTGGCCGCCAGATGCGCGAGCCGTGCCGAAGTGCCGGTGCCGCACGGGCTACGGTCGATCGCTCGCTCGCCGTAGAAGACCGCGTTGCGTCCGTCGGCATCCTCGGCGGAGGGCTTGTCCGCCCAGAGCACATGGCTGACCCCCCGGATCGAGGGTTCGAGGGGGTGGACCGGCTCGAACTGCTCGCGCACCAGCTCGCGGATCGTCCGGCTCAGCTCGACCAGCTTCGACGCGCCCAGATCGTCCAGTCCGGTATAGGCCCCCTGCGGCTCGATGATCGCATAGTAATTGCCGCCATAGGCGACATCCAACGTCAGCGGCCCGAAGCCCGGCACGTCGATCCGGATGCCCTCCGCCGCCAGATAGGCGGGGACGTTGCGGATTCGCACGGCGGTAACCTTCGCACCCTCCTTCTCATATTCGATATGGATGGTGCCCGCGGGCACCTCGACCTTCAGCTGGCCGGGCTCGCGCGGGGTAATCAGGCCGTGTTCCAGACCGAAGGTAATCATCCCGATCGTGCCATGCCCGCACATGGGCAGGCAGCCGCTGGTCTCGATGAACAGGATCGCCGCGTCGCTGTCGGGCTCGCAGGGTGGATAGAGGAAGCCGCCCGACATCATGTCATGCCCGCGCGGCTCGAAGCACAGCCCGGTGCGGATCCAGTCGAACCGCTCGAGGAAATCCAGCCGCCGTTCCGCCATGCTGGCCCCGCGCAACAAGGGAGCCCCCCCCGCCACCAGTCGCACGGGATTGCCCGCCGTATGGCCATCGATGCAGAAGAAGGTATGGCGGATCGTGGGTGACGTCATCGGGATTCCCTTGCTAGGAATTCGGTATACGATATGACCGCCCCCATGCCCAAGCCGGAAAATCACGCATCAGCGTCGGATCGTCGCAGCGCCATCGTCATCGGCGGCGGGGTCGTGGGGACGACCACCGCGCTGGCACTTCAGCGCAAGGGGTGGGCGGTAACGCTGGTCGAGGCGGAGGAAAGCCCCCGCGCCGCCTCCTGGGGCAATGCGGGCCATATCGCGACCGAGCAGGCCGAGCCGATCGCGTCGCCCGCAATGGTGCGCGGTTTCGCCAAAAGGCTGTTCTGGCGCGGCGGCGCGCTGGCCCTGCCGCCACGCGAGATCGCGACATGGCTGCCCTTCTCGCTGCGCCTGCTGAGGGCCGCCCGCCCCGTGCGCTACGCGCGTTCGCATCAGGCGTTGGCGGCGCTGCTCGCCCAGGCCATGCCCGCCTGGCAGCGGCACGTCGCCGCGCTGGGCGCGCCCGATCTGCTCCGCGCCCACGGCCATGTCGTGCTATGGGAAACGCCGGAGAGCGCCGCGCGCGGCTTGGCCAACTGGCAAGCGGCGGATACCGGCACCGCACGCTTCCGCCCGCTGACCGAGGCGGAGTTGCAAGACTGGCGCACCCGCGTCCGCAGCCCGATCGCGGGCGGCATCCGGTTCGAGGGCAGCGGACAGATCGCCGATCCGACCCGACTCGCCGATACGGCGACCGCGCGCTTCATCGCCGATGGTGGTACGCGGATCGTCGGCAGGGTCGAGGCAGTCGGCGATGGCGAGGTCCGCCTGACCGACGACCGCCGCCTGTCCGCCGATCAGATCGTGGTGACGGCGGGGGTGGCGAGCGCCGCGCTGCTCCGCCCCTTCGGCCTTAGCGCCCCGATCATCGCCGAGCGCGGCTATCACCTCCAGACGGGGTCGGAGGTCGACTGGCCCGCCGACCTGCCGCCGGTGGTGTTCGAGGACCGCTCGATGATCGTCACCCGCTTCGCCGGTGGCCTGCGCGCCGCCAGCATCGTCGAGTTCGCCCGCGCCGAGGCCCGGCCCGACCCCGCCAAGTGGAACCGCCTGCGCCACCACATCGCCGCGCTCGGCCTGCCGATCGGTGCGGACGCGAAGCCCTGGATGGGCGCGCGGCCGACCCTGCCGGACTACCTGCCCGCGATCGGGCGGGTGCCGGGGACGCGGGGGGTGTCCTATGCGTTCGGGCACAACCATCTGGGGCTGACGCTGGCGCCCGTTACCGGCGAACTGGTCGCGGCGATGTTGGACGGAGAGCCGGCGCCCGTTCCCACCTCGCCGTTCGAATTGCAGCGGTTCGGATAATCCGGGGGAATATCGGGCGGAGGCTAGTCGAAGATACCAACCGCCGCATCAGCCCAGATCACGCACACCGCCGCCAGTGTTCCGATGACGAGCAGGGCACGGACCACCGGCGGCGCCGACAAACGCGGCGCGCATTCGCAGGCGATACCGATCGTCCCGAGCAATATAGCGGCGAATACGAAGTCGATCGCGTCCCAATCGACTTCCCTGGTAAATCGCATGGCCAGCGCTGGCGCGAGCAATAGACAGGCCAACAGCGCCCAGACGACATTCCGCAATGTGCGGGAATGACTCCCCCGCAGGTTGTCGATCAATTGCATAATCACCCCATCTCCCGGACGGCGGGCGGCATCATGCCGTTGTTTGTCGTGTAATGAAAGCGGCCGGAAACGGCGCTTGTCGACCGATCCGGCCAATACCCCCCATGCGCGCGCCCCACGTCCCCATGCGATCCAGGTCGTGGTCGCCTGGGCGTCATCCCAACACTTCCCTCGACAACGCGCGCCCATCCGCTATCGCTTGAGGTCCAACGACGTCGGGGGGCGGCACCGGGTCCGTGCAGATCAAGCGGCTTCGCATTTCGGGTTTCAAGAGCTTCGTCGATCCGGCCGATCTGGTCATCGAGCCGGGGCTGACCGGTGTCGTCGGCCCCAATGGCTGCGGCAAGTCGAACCTGCTCGAAGCGCTGCGCTGGACGATGGGTGAGAACAGCGCGCGGTCGATGCGCGGCGCGGGGATGGAAGACGTCATCTTCGCCGGGACCGCCACCCGCCCCCCGCGCGACTTCGCCGAAGTCACGATCCTGGCCGAACGCGATGGCGACGAGACCGAGATCGTCCGCCGGATCGAGCGCGGGGCCGGGTCCGCCTATCGGATCGACGGGCGCGACGTGCGCGCCAGGGACGTCGCGCTGCTGTTCGCCGATGCGGCGACCGGTGCCCACTCGCCCGCGCTGGTCAGCCAGAACCGGATCAGCGCGGTCATCTCGGCCAAGCCCGCCGAACGCCGCGCGATGCTGGAGGAGGCCGCCGGGATCGCCGGGCTGCACGTCCGCCGCCGCGACGCGGAAGGCAAGCTTCGCGCGACCGAGGCGAACCTCACCCGGCTGGACGAGGCGATCGCCGATCAGGACGCCCGCATCGCCACCCTGCGGCGGCAGGCGCGCGCGGCGGAACGCTATCGCCTCATCTCCGACCAGATCCGCGTCGCCGAAGCGCGGATGATCTTCGCCCGCTGGCGCGACGCGGCCGAAGCGGCGGCCACCGCGCGGACCGAAGCCGATGCCGCCGAACGCCAGGTCGCCGACGCCACCGCCGCCGAACGCACCGCCGCCAAGGCGCAGCAACAGGCCGTC
>NZ_CAKASM010000002.1 GCF_916858675.1 Sphingomonas sp. Leaf21 | reverse complement strand
GGCCTTCCCGCGAACGGCGGGAAAGCTGGCGACCGCCCCGCCCCTCCACCACCGCTTCGCGGCGGTCCCCCTCCCCAAGCGAGCTTGGAGAGGAATCGCGTTCAGTCAGGAGGCGCATCCCCATTCCTCCCCATCTCCGATGGGGAGGGGGACCACGCTCGCAGAGCGTGGTGGTGGGGCCTTCCCGCGAACGGCGGGAAAGCTGGCGACCGCCCCGCCCCTCCACCACCGCTTCGCGGCGGTCCCCCTCCCCATCGGAGATGGGGAGGACGGGTACGGGTTTCCATCGCACCGTGCGGCCCCTAAATGCCCGTGATGACAGATACGCCCCCCGCCCCGCGCCCCAGGCTCGCCTATCGATGGACCGACGGCAGCGGTCCCGCGATCGTCTTCCTGCCCGGCTATGCCTCGGACATGCAGGGGTCGAAGGCGCTGGCGCTCGAAGCCTGGGCGCGCGAAAGCGGACGGGCCTTCCTGCGTTTCGACTATCGCGGTTGCGGCGAGTCGCCGGGCGCGTTCGAGGATCAGGCGCTGGCCGACTGGCGCGACGATGTGGTCGCGATGCTGGACGATGTCGTCAGGGGACCGGCGGTGCTGGTCGGGTCGTCGATGGGTGGCTGGCTGATGCTGCTCGCCGCGCGCGCCCGGCCCGATCGGGTCAAGGCGCTGGTCGGCATCGCCCCCGCGCCCGACTTCACCGATTGGGGCTTTTCGACCGAGGAGAAGATGGCGATCCTCCAGACCGGGAAGCTCGAACGGCCCAATCCCTATGGCCCCGCGCCGACCGTCTATACCCGCCGCTTCTGGTCGTCGGGCGAGGCCAACCGACTGACCTTCGCGACCATCGCCTTCGATGGCCCCGTCCGGCTGCTCCAGGGGATGGAGGACAAGGACGTTCCCTGGCACCGGACCACGCATCTGGCGCAATTGTTTCGTTCAGCCGATGTGCAGACTCTGTTGATCAAGGATGGCGACCATCGCCTGTCGCGCGACAGCGATATCGCGCTGTTGATCCGCGCCGTCGAGGAAGTGTCGAGCCGTTTATGATCCTGTTCCCCCTCGCGCTCGCCGCCGCCGTCCAGACCGCGCCAAAGCCCGCGACCCGGACGCCCCCTCCCAGGACCGCCGCCCAGCCTGTCCAGCTGCCCGCCGATCCGCGCGAGGCGCGCTACGAGCGCTGCGTCGCGATGGCCGAGCGCAGCCCCGCCGCCGCGCGGATGGAGGCGAGTAGCTGGACGCTGGCGGGCGGGGGGTATTTCGCACAGCAGTGCATGGGCCTCGCCTACACGACCGAGCGGCAATGGGCGGCGGCGGCCAGCGCCTTCCAGCAGGCCGCCCGGTCCGCCGAGACCGCGCATGACGTTCGCGCGGGCAATTACTGGGCACAGGCGGGCAATGCCTTCCTGGCGGCGGGGGACGCGACCCAGGCGCGCACCGCGCTCGACGCGGCGCTGGCCTCCGGCGATCTGACCGGTTTCGCGCAGGGCGAGGCACAGCTCGACCGCGCCCGCGCGCTGGTGGCGGCGGGACAGCCGATGGCGGCGCGGGTCGATCTGGACGCCGCGCTGGTCAACGCGCCCGCCGATCCGCTCGCCTGGCTGTTGTCGGCAACGCTGGCGCGGCGGATGAAGGATCTGCCGCGCGCGCAGAAGGATATCGGCCAGGCGCTGGCCCGCGCCGCCGACGACCCCAGCGTCCAGCTCGAGGCGGGCAATATCGCCGCGATCGCGGGGGATGAGGCGAACGCGCGCAAGGCGTGGAGCGAGGCCGCGCGGCTCGCCCCGCCCGACAGCCCGATCCGCGCCGAAACTGCCAGGGCGCTGGCGCAATTCCCGTCGCGCTGAACCTTATCCAGGTCATGGTCCTCCGACCGCGTCGGGGGTAGGATGGCCAGTGATCGATCGGGGCGGCGCCGGGCGCGCCCCACCCCCCCACGCCAGAGCCAGGAGCGCCCATGCGTTATCTTCACACCATGATCCGCGTCAGCGACGTCGACGCCACGATCCGCTTCTTCGATCTGCTGGGCCTGAAGCAGGTTCGCCGGATCGACAACGAGGCGGGGCGCTTCTCGCTGATCTTCCTCGCCGCACCCGGTGACGAGGGGCGTGCCGAGGTCGAGCTGACCCACAATTGGGATCCGGAAGTCTATACCGGCGGGCGGAATTTCGGCCATCTGGCCTACCGCGTCGACAATATCTACGAGACATGCCAGCGGCTGATGGACGCGGGGGTCACGATCAACCGGCCGTCACGCGACGGGCATATGGCCTTCGTCAAGACGCCCGACGGCATCTCGATCGAGCTGTTGCAGGACGGCGCGCTGCCCCAGGCCGAACCATGGGCCTCGATGCCCAATGTCGGAAGCTGGTAAGGGGGGCGCCATGGAAATCGTCCGAGTCCCCGTCCTTTCCGACAATTATGCCTGGCTCATCCACGATGCGGGCCGCACGGTCGCGCTCGATCCGGGCGAGGCGGCGCCGGTCGCCGCCGCCGCCGCGGCGCGCGGCTGGACGATCGAGCAGGTGTGGCTGACCCACTGGCATCCCGATCATGTCGGCGGAGCCGAGGCGCTGAAGGCGCAGGGCGCTCGGGTGGCGGGACCGGCGACGGAGGCGGAGAAGATCGCCGGACTCGATACGCTGCTGGTCGAGGGGGACGAGATCGCCATCGGCGACGCGCGCGCCGCCATCTGGTCGGTGCCGGGGCATACGGCGGGGCATATCGCCTTCCACTTCGCCGACCGCGCGGTGATCTTCAGCGGCGACACGCTGTTCGCCATGGGCTGCGGACGACTGTTCGAGGGTACGGCGGAACAGATGCATGTGAATATGCGTCGCTTCGCCGCGCTGCCCGGCGACACGCGCGTCTATTGCGGTCACGAATATACCCTGTCCAACGCCCGCTTCGCGGCGGTGGCCGAGCCCGAAAACGAGGCGGTCGCCGACCGGCTGGTCGAGGTGACGGCGATGCGCGAACAGGGAGAGCCTACCATACCGACGACCATCGCGCTGGAGCGTGCGACCAATCCCTTTCTCCGTTCGGTCGATCCCGCCGAACTGGCGCAGCGGCGTGCAGCCAAGGACGCGTTCAAGGGTTGAGTCCCTGCTACGGGGGAATATCGTGATGGAGGCTGAAATATGCGTATCCGACCCCTTCTCCCCTTCGCCATCATGGCCATGGCGATCGCAGGCTGTACGCCGACGCCCGCCGAACGCGCGCAGATGCAGCAGGCCGCAGCGACCGACCAGGCCGATCTCGCCGCCGCGCTGCGCGGTCTGAGCCCGGACAAGCCGACCCAGTGTATCGGCCAATTTCCGACCCGCCAGGTCAATGCCTATGGCCCGACCATCGTCTACACGATCAGCCCGCGCCTGAAGTACGTCAGCCAGACGGCGGGCGGCTGCGAAGGGATCGGACAGCGGTCGCGCGGCGACATACTGGTCACGCGCACCCCCACGGGGCAGCTTTGCTCGGGCGACATCGCACAGACGGTCGACCGGTCCTCCGGCTTCTTCACCGGCAGTTGCAGCTTCGGCCAGTTCGTCCCCTATCGGAAGGCACAATGATGCACGCGCGTCTCGCTACCGTCGCCAGCCTGGCGCTGGCGCTCACCCTCTCGGCCGCCAAGTCCGACCCGTTCGAAGGCCGGGTCGCCGGGCCCGCCGCCCAATGCGTGGATACCAGCGTCACCATGACCGGGCCGTCCATCTATGACGACAATGTCATCGTCATCAATCCCGGCGGCAAGCGCATGTGGAAGGCCAAGGTGCGTGGCCAATGTCCCGGCCTGCGCCCGTTCAACACGCTGATCGTCGAGCGCTGGGGCTCGCAGCTCTGCCGGAACGACCGGTTCCGGGTGCTGCAACAGGGGATGTCGATCCCGTCGCAATATTGCTTCTTCGACGGGTTCGTCCCGTATGAGCGGGGGAAGAAATAGGGATTGTTTCGGGCTGCGTAGCCTGGGGCCTTCCCTCCCCATCCCCTCCCGCCAGCGGGAGGGGAGCGGCAAGATCGGACGGTTCTGTCCAGTCCCGACGGTGACCCCTGGCACGCCCCTCCCGCAAGCGGGAGGGGATGGGGGAGGGCCGGTGTCTCACCGAGCCCCCACCCCCATCACAAGACGAACCGACTCAGATCCGTATTCCGCGCCACCGCCGACAACTGCTTGTCCACATAGGCGGCATCGACCGTCAGCGTGGTCCCCTGGCGATCCTCCGCCTCGAAGCTGACCTCTTCGAGCAGCTTCTCCATCACCGTCTGCAACCGCCGCGCGCCGATATTCTCGACCTGTCCGTTCACTTCGGTTGCTTCTTCGACAGGTTCGTTCCGTATGAGCGTGGGAAGAAATAGGGACGGTTTCGGGCTGCGTAGCCTGGGGCCTTCCCTCCCCATCCCCTCCCGCCAGCGGGAGGGGAGCGGCAAGATCGGACGGTTCTGTCCAGTCCCGACGATGACCCCTGGCACGCCCCTCCCGCAAGCGGGAGGGGATGGGGGAGGGCCGGTGTCTCACCGAGCCCCCACCCCCATCACAAGACGAACCGACTCAGATCCGTATTCCGCGCCACCGCCGACAACTGCTTGTCCACATAGGCGGCATCGACCGTCAGCGTCGTCCCCTGGCGATCCTCCGCCTCGAAGCTGACCTCTTCGAGCAGCTTCTCCATCACCGTCTGCAACCGCCGCGCGCCGATATTCTCGACCTGTCCGTTCACTTCGGCGGCGATCCTGGCGATCGCGGCGATGCCGTCCTCGGTAAAGGTCACCTCCACCCCCTCGGTGCCGATCAACGCCTTGTACTGAAGCGGCAGCGACGCCTTGGTATCCGACAGGATCGCGACGAAATCGCCCTCGGTCAGCGCCTTGAGTTCCACACGGATCGGCAACCGCCCCTGGAGCTCGGGCAGCAGGTCGGACGGCTTGGCGACGTGGAAGGCGCCCGACGCGATGAACAGGATATGGTCCGTCTTCATCGGCCCATATTTGGTCGAAACCGTCGTTCCCTCGATCAGCGGCAACAGGTCGCGCTGCACACCCTCCCGGCTGACCGAGCCGCCACGCACGTCGCTGACCGCGATCTTGTCGATCTCGTCGAGGAAGACGATCCCGTTCGCCTCGGCATCGGCCAGCGCGGCGCGGCTGACCTCGTCCTGATCGAGCCGCTTGTCGGCCTCTTCCTCGACCAGCTTGGTCCAGGCGGCGGAGACGGTCAGCTTGCGGCGCTTGAGCGGCTGGCCGCCGCCGAACGCCTTGCCCATCATCTCGGACAGGTTGATCATCTGCGGCGCGGCGCCGGGGATCTCGAACGGCATGGCGGGAGCCTGTTCCAGTTCGATCTCGATCTCGGTCTGGTCGAGATGGCCGTCACGGAAGCGCTGGCGAAAAGCCTCGCGCGTCGCCTGGCTCGAATCCTTGCCGACCAGCGCGTCGAGCAGGCGGTTCATCGCCGCCTCCTCCGCCTTGTCCTTCACCGCGACGCGGCGGCGCTCCTTCTCCAGCCGGATCGCCTCCTCGACCAGGTCGCGGGCGATCTGCTCGACGTCGCGGCCGACATAGCCGACCTCGGTGAACTTGGTCGCCTCGACCTTGACGAAGGGCGCATCGGCCAGCTTGGCCAGACGGCGGCTGATCTCGGTCTTGCCGCAACCGGTGGGGCCGATCATCAGGATGTTCTTGGGCGTCACCTCGTCACGCAGATCCGCGCCGAGGCGCTGGCGACGCCAGCGGTTGCGCATGGCCACCGCGACGGCGCGCTTGGCGTCGGCCTGGCCGATGATATGCGCGTCGAGCGCGGCGACGATCGCCTTGGGGGTCAGCTGGTCGTTCATGGCAACCTTGGTTTACTGCGCGCCGTCGATGGCTTCGAGCGTGACGCGGTCATTGGTGTAGACACAGACATCGGCGGCGATCGCCATCGCCTTGCGCGCGATCGTCTCGGCATCCTGTTCATAGTCGACGAGCGCACGGGCCGCCGCCAGCGCGTAATTGCCGCCCGATCCGATCGCGCAGATGCCGTTCTCAGGCTCCAGCACGTCGCCGTTTCCGGTCAGGATCAGCGTCACGTCCTTGTCGGCGACGATCATCATCGCCTCCAGGTTGCGTAAGTACTTGTCGGTCCGCCAGTCCTTCGCAAGCTCGACCGCGGCGCGCAGCAACTGGCCGTTGTGGCGCTCCAGCTTGGCCTCCAGGCGCTCGAACAGGGTGAAGGCATCCGCCGTCGCGCCCGCGAAGCCGCCGATGACCGAGCCGTCGCCCAGCCGCCGGACCTTGCGCGCATTGGGCTTCATGACCGTCTGGCCCATCGAAACCTGGCCGTCCCCGGCCACCACCACCCGGCCGCCACGGCGCACCGAGCAAATCGTCGTGCCATGCCAGGTGGGCATGGCGTGTTCATTCCCGCTCATGCGCGGCGATATGGAGTTGGGGGGCGGCGGGTTCAATGGAGGGAATTGGGGAGTCCCGGGCATGTCCGGCTCCCCATCGCCGCGCGGCCCGAGCGACGTCGAAGCGCACGCTCCGCACGCGCCAGCCGATGCTCAGGCCGAACGGCGCGAGGGGATTACTCCCCCAGCTTCTCGATCTTGTCCTTCAGCGCCGCGAGCTCCGCCTTCAGCGCTGCCATCTCCGCATCCTTGCCCGCGGCGGGTGCCGGGGTCGGCGCGGGGGTCGGCATCGCCGCACCGGGCTTGAACCCCTGCGTCGCCGCCTCGAACATCGCCAGGTTGCGCTTGGCCATGTCGGCGAAGGGCGTATTGGCGAACGCGCCCTCGACCGCCGACTTGAACTGCTCCTGGTTGCGGCGGAAGCTGTCCATCGACGCCTCCAGATAGCCCGGCACGACCGCCTGCATCGAATCACCATACATCGCGATCAGCTGGCGCAGGAAATTGACGGGGAGCATCGTCTCGCCCCGGCTTTCCTCTTCCATGATGATCTGCGTCAGGACATTATGCGTGATGTCCTCGTCGGTCTTGGCGTCGACCACCTTGAAGTCGCGCCCCGCCCGGATCATCGCCGCCAGGTGATCGAGCGTGATGTAGGAGGAGGTTTCGGTGTTGTAGAGCCGCCGGTTCGCGTATTTCTTGACGATCACAATGCCGTCCGCCGCCTGCTTCTTCATCGACCCCCGCCTTTCATGATTTTGGTGCAGCCTAACGCCATGGATTTCGCATCGCAACACGGTCCACGCCCTTTGCCGTTGTTCCTCGCGATGCTGCGCAGCGAAGCCGCGGAAAGTCCCGATCTGGTGCAGCGCGCCATGGAGGGATTGCGACGCTTCCAGGTTGCGAAGCGAGAGCGTCCGATGCGCCCCCTCCCCGTCCGTCGGCGGCGCGGACGCGTCCGGTTGCGCGATGCGGGAGGCGACGGACGACCGGTGCTGTTCGTGCCGTCGCTGATCAACCCGCCCTCGATCCTCGATCTCTCCCGCGATCGCTCACTGATCCGCTGGCTGCGCAACCAGGGTTTTCATCCCTGGCTGATCGACTGGGGCACGCCGGGGGCGAAGGACCGGGACATCGACGTGGCGGGGCATGTCGAACGTTTCCTGCTGCCACTGATCGCAACCTTTCCCGAGCCGCCGGTTCTGGTCGGCTATTGCCTCGGCGGCACACTCGCCATGGCCGCCGCCGCGCGGAGCCGGGTGGCCGGGCTCGCCGCCATCGCCGCGCCGTGGCACTTCACCGGCTATGGCGAGGAAGCGCGCGCCGCGATGGCCGCGCAATGGGCCGGAATCAAGCCGACGTCCGAAGCGCTGGGCATGGTCCCGATGGAGGCGCTGCAAGCGGGGTTCTGGCAACTCGATCCCACACGGACGATCGCCAAATACGCCGCCTTCGCCGATCTCGATCCGCGCAGCGAGGCGGCACGGCGCTTCATCCGGCTGGAGGATTGGGCGAATCAGGGCGCACCCTTGCCCCATGCTTTCGGCCGCGAGCTGTTCGAGGCGCTGATCGCCGAGGATCGCCCCGGAACGGGACAATGGCGAGTCGCCGGTTCGGCCGTCACACCCGCGCAATGCGACGCCCCTAGCGTCGAATTCGTCGCCGCCGCCGACCGGATCGTTCCCGCCGCCACCGCGATCGGGCTGTCCGATCGGCGGGCCGGGGGCAGCGGCCATGTCGGCATGGTCGTCGGCGGGCGCGCGCGGGACCAGCTCTGGCAACCATTGGCCGACTGGATCGCCGCGCTGCCCGCACCTAGATAGAGTGAAAGTCGAGAGGAGCCTTCATGACCGATATCGTCATTACCGCCGCCAAGCGTACCCCCGTGGGCAGCTTCCTGGGTGCGTTCGCCGCCACCCCCGCGCATGAGCTGGGCCGGGTGGCGATCACCGCCGCGCTGGAACAGGCGGGCATCAAGGGCGAGGACGTGTCCGAGGTCATTCTCGGCCAGGTACTGACCGCCGCGCAGGGTCAGAACCCCGCCCGCCAGGCATCGATGGCGGCCGGCATCCCGAAGGAGGTCCCCGCCTACGGCGTCAACCAGGTCTGCGGATCGGGCCTCCGCGCGGTCGCCCTGGGCCTGCAGGCGATCGCCAATGGCGACGCGACCATCGTCGTCGCTGGCGGACAGGAATCCATGTCGCTGTCGCCGCACGCCCAGACGATGCGCGGCGGCACCAAGATGGGCCCGCTGACCATGGTCGACACGATGGTTCATGACGGCCTGACCGATGCCTTTGCCGGCTATCACATGGGCATCACCGCCGAGAACCTCGCCGAGCAATATCAGGTCACCCGCGACGATCAGGACCAGTTCGCGGTCCGCTCGCAGAACCTGGCCGAAAAGGCGCGCGGCGAGGGTCGCTTCAAGGACGAGATCGCGCCGGTCACCATCAAGGGTCGCAAGGGCGACACGGTCGTCGCCGACGACGAATATATCCGCGCGGGCGCGACGATCGAGAGCGTGTCGGGCGTCCGCCCCGCGTTCAAGAAGGACGGCACGGTGACCGCCGCCAACGCCTCCGGCCTGAACGACGGCGCCGCCGCGCTCGTCCTCATGACCCGCGAGGAGGCCGAGAAGCGCGGCAGCACGATCCTCGCCACGATCAAGAGCTGGGCCTCGGCGGGTGTCGATCCGTCGGTGATGGGTATCGGCCCGGTCCCCGCGACCAAGCGGGCGCTGGAAAAGGCGGGCTGGACGGTCGGCGATCTCGACCTGATCGAAGCGAACGAGGCGTTCGCGGCGCAGGCGCTGTCGGTCGGCAAGGAACTGGGTTTCGATCCGGACAAGGTCAACGTCAATGGCGGCGCGATCGCGCTGGGCCATCCGATCGGCGCCAGCGGCGCGCGGGTGCTGACCACGCTGATCTACGAAATGCGGAAGCGCGACGCCAAGAAGGGTCTGGCGACGCTGTGCATCGGCGGCGGCATGGGCATCGCCATGTGTGTTGAGCGGTAAACACGCCTCTTTGCGAAAATTGCGCGATTAACCGTTAGATTGCAGGGATGTGTCGATCATGTCACATTCCTGCAACAACGATGACACTAATTTAACCCGCGGTTTAACGAAGCCTTGTTTTCCAAAGCGAAATTTCTTTCCCTGACGTGAACGGACATGAAAGTCCGGTCATAAGGGGGTAAACCTAAATGAAATTTCGGGCACTTTTGGGTGTTTCGGCACTGGCCAGCACCCTTGCACTCGCTTTCCCGGCGAATGCTCAGACCGCCGACGCCCAGGCTTCCGAGCCGACGATCGGCGGCCAGACGGTCGATAACAACAATGCCAACAGCGATACGCAGGCGAACGGACAGGAAGATCCTGGCCGCGAAGTGGTCGTCACCGGCTCGCGCATCCGCCGTCCCAACGACGAATCGCCGGTTCCCATCACCACCCTGTCGGCAACCGAGCTGGGCGTCACCGCACGCACCGCGATCGGCGACGTACTGAACGACCTGCCGCAGTTGCAGAGCACCTACAGCCAGGCGAACTCGACCCGCTTCCTGGGTACGGCGGGCCTCAACCTGCTCGATCTGCGCGGACTGGGTACGCAGCGCACCCTGGTGCTGGTCAACGGCCGCCGTCACGTCGGCTCGGACATCCTGGTCAACGCGGTGTCGGTCGACATCAACACCATCCCGACCGACCTCATCAAGAGCGTCGACCTGGTCACCGGCGGCAACTCGGCCACCTATGGCTCCGACGCGCTGGCGGGTGTCGTCAACTTCATCCTGCGCGACGACTTCGAGGGCCTCCAGCTCCGTGGCCAGGGCGCCGTCAGCTCGCGTGGCGATGCGGGCAGCTATTTCACCAGCCTGCTGGCGGGTAAGAACTTTGCGGAAGGTCGCGGCAACGTCGCGGTCAACCTCGAATACTCGCACCAGAACGAGCTTTACGCCTCGCAGCGCGACTATCTGCGTCAGACCGATGGTTTCGTGGCGGTGGATTCGGATTCGGCGGGCCTCGCCCCCGGACAGCGCTTCATCAACTATGACGGCGTTCCCGATTCCGTCTTCTTCCGCGACATCCGTGTTGGCACCTTCTCGGCGGGCGGCACCGTCGCCTTCGCCAGCCCCAACGGCGCCTGCGGTCGCGACAACACCCCCACCGCCGCGTTCGGCAACGCAGGTCGTCCCTTCACCTGCAACTATCTGTTCCAGCCGGGCGGCAGCCTGGCGGCGCAGACCGGCACGCGCGTCGGCCTGGGCGCCACGGTCGGCAGCGGCTCGGCGGCCAACCCGATCGCGGCCAGCAGCACCCCGACCGGCTCGTTCATCGGTGGCAATGGCGACACCCGTCGCGAAGGCCAGCTGCTGCAGATCCTGCCGCGCCTCGATCGCTATTCGGCAAACCTGATCGGTCACTTCACGGTCAGCGACGCTTTCGTCCCGTTCGTCGAGGCGAAATATTCGCGCACCGACGCGCTGGGTCAGGGTTCGTCGGGTCCGGCGTTCTTCACCGGCGGCACGCTGGACGGCTTTTACGAGCGTCCGCGTCTCGACAACCCGTATCTGAGCGCGGATGCCCGCTCCACCATCGCGGCACAGGCGCTGGGTCTCGCCAATGCCGGGTTCAACCCGACGACGGGCCAACGTTTCCAGGCGACCTCGACGCTGACGGCGGCGCAGGTCCAGGCCAATGCGGTCAACGCGATCAACAACGGGTCCTATCGCTTCATCCTGCGCAAGAACCTGACCGATCTGGGCGTTCGCACCGAGGCGTCACGTCGCGAAACCTTCCGCATCGTCGGTGGCGTTCGTGGCGACTTCAACGACGACTGGAACTACGAACTGTCGGTCAACTATGGTCAGTTCACCGAACAGACCAGGGTGCTGGGCAACCTGAACGTCCAGCGTGCGCTGCTGGGTCTCGACGCGGTGCGCAACTCCGCGGGCCAGATCGTCTGCGGCTCGCAGATCGATCCTACCCGCGCATATCCCGACACCGCGGGCAATGCCGCGACGCTGGCCGCCGACATCGCGGCGTGTCAGCCGATCAACCCGTTCGGCGTCGGCAGCATCTCGCAGGCGGCGAAGAACTATGTGCTGCAGGACACCGTGTCCCGCGGCAAGATCACGCAGCTCGACGTCATGGGTTATGTCAGCGGCGATCTGAGCCAGCTGTTCACGCTGCCCGGCGGCGATATCGGCTTCTCGATCGGCGGTGAATATCGTCGCGAGACCGCCTTCTACCAGCAGGATCCGCTGGTCGAGCAGGGCTACACCTTCTACAACGCGATCGCGAAGTTCGATCCGCCGTCCTTCGAGGTGAAGGAAGCGTTCGGCGAAGTGCGCATTCCGCTGCTGAAGGATCTGCCACTGATCAAGCAGCTGTCGGTCGATGGCGCGGCCCGCGTTTCCGACTATAAGGGATCGGCCGGAACGGTCTGGGCCTATAGCGGTAACGTGGTCTGGGCTCCGGTTCGCGACATCCGCTTCCGCGCGAACTATTCGCGTTCGGTCCGCGCGCCCAACCTCGCCGACCTCTACTCGCCCCAGTCGCAGAACTTCGCGTCGGTCGGCGACCCCTGCTCGGCGCGCAACATCGCGGGCGGCACCCAGTTCCGCGCCGCCAACTGCGCCGCGGCGGGTATCCCGAGCACCTATGACTATGTGTACGCGCAGACGCTGGAAATCGTCAGCGGCGGCAATCCCGACCTGCAGGTCGAGAAGTCCGACTCGTACACCTATGGCGTGCAGTTCCAGCCGAGCTTCATTCCGGGCCTCTCGCTCTCGGCGGACTATTACAACATCAAGGTCAACAACGTGATCACTGCGCCGAGCGCGCAGGGGATCATCAACTCGTGCTACGATTCGCCGAGCGCCAACAACCAGTTCTGCCAGCTCTTCCAGCGCGTTGCCGCTGGTCAGACCGGGCCGAACGGCGAAGAGCCGTATCGTATCATCGAGGGCAGCCTTCAGCAGACCCTGCTGAACTACGCCAAGCTGCAGGTTCGTGGCATCGACTTCTCGCTGAACTACGACCGCCGCTTCGGCAACGTGTTGCTGACCAACCACATCATCTACACGCACGTTCTGCAGAACGATCAGTTCATCGACCCGACCCGTCCCGATTTCGCCGACACGGTCGTTGGTGAACTGGGCGCGCCGCGCGATCAGGTAAACTGGAACATCGGTGCCGACTTCGGTACGGTCTTCGCCAACGTCCAGATGCGCTACCTCACCAAGCAGTCGGTCGGCGCCATCGAGAACCACATCACGTTCCAGGGTCGTCCGCCGCAGAACATGGACGACTTCGACATCCCCTTCTATCCGGATGTCTTCTACATGGATCTGAAGTTCGGCGTGAACATCACGAAGTTCACCAACTTCTACTTCGGTGTGGACAACGTGACCGATCGTCTGCCGCCGCTGGGCGCCACTGGCGTCGGCGCGGGCAGCGGCATCTTCGAACCGCTGGGCCGCAAATTCTATGCGGGCTTCCAGGCGCGCTTCTAAGCGTCGCAATATTGTCCCCTGGGGCCGACAGGAAACTGTCGGCCCTTTTTTATGGGTCACCGCAAAAAGCGGCGTTCAGCCGCGCGCGAAGCGCTGGCCCAACCCGGTCAGCAGCTCATATTGCGACACACCCGATAGCGCGGACGCCTCCGCCAGGTCATAGGCCATGGCCAGCCAGTCGCCCTCGCCCAGGTCCGGCAGGGCGGTCACGTCGACCGCGATCAGGTCCATCGACACGCGCCCCAGCACGGGGAGTTCCAGACCGTCGACGACCGCCGCCCCCTTGTTCGACAGCGCGCGACGATAGCCATCGGCATAGCCCAGGTTGATGATCGCCACCTCCGTCTCGGCCGGGGCGGTCCAGGTCGCGTTGTAGCCGACCGTCTCCCCGGCGGGGACTCGGCGGCGTTGCAGGATCTGCGCTTCGGGAATGCCCACCTGCCGCAGATGCCCGGCCATGTCCGGGCGCGGTACGCCGCCATAAAGCGCGAGCCCCGGCCGCGTCAGGTCGAAATGATAGTCCGCCCCCAGGCCGATCCCAGCCGAGTTGGCGAGGCTCATGCGCCGTGCCGACGTCCGGCCCGCCAGCCCGGCAAAGGCGCGCTGCTGTGCGGCGTTCATCGGCACATCCTCGTCGGCGCAGGCGAGATGGCTGAGCAGCGTGTCGATCTCCAGCCCGTCGAGCAGCCCTTCGCCTACCGCCTGGACCGACACGCCCAGCCGGTTGATGCCGGTATCGACCATCACGTCGCACCGCCCCCCGCCGCCGTCGCGCCAGCGCGCCACCTGTTCGGGGCTGTTGAGCACGGGACGCGCCACGCCGACGCGTGCCGCGGGGAGGTCTTCGGCGCGAAGACCGTGGAGGACCGACACGGTGAGGCCCAGCGGTGCCAGCGCCAGCGCCTCGGCCCAGTTGGCGACGAAGAAATCGCGGCATCCCGCACCCGCCAGCGTCTCGGCGACCAGCGACGCGCCCAGGCCATAACCATTGGCCTTGACCGCCGCGCCACATGCCGCCGTTCCGCTCAACCGATCGAGCGCCTGCCAGTTGGAACGAAGCGCATCGCGGTCGACACGCAGGCGGAGGGGAGCGGCAATATCCATCACCCGCCCGGCTTTAGGCCGCATTGGCGGGAGGGAAAAGGCGGGTTGGCTATTTCCCGCCTATCCCCCGCCCCCGTTCGGCTCGAGCGTTGTCGACGGCCAGGGGAAAGCGCAGGCCCTCTTACCGAAGCGTGCGGATGATCCCGGAGAAGTCCACCGGCTGCTGGCCTTCGCCGACGAACGCGGCGTAGAGTTCCGCCGCCCGCTCGCCCATCGGTGTGGTCGCGCCCGCGTCGCGCGCGGCCTCCATCGCCAGCTTCAGGTCCTTGAGCATCAGCGCCGCCGCGAAGCCGCCCTGATAATCATGGTCGGCGGGCGTTTCGGGCCCGACGCCGGGGACGGGGCAATATTTGGTCATCGACCAACTCTGGCCCGACGATACCGAGGCGATGTCGTAGAAGGTCTGCGCCTCCAGCCCCAGCTTCTCGGCCAGCGCAAAGGCTTCGCAGGTCGCGATCATCGTCGCGCCGAGCAGCATGTTGTTGCAGATCTTGGCCGCCTGGCCCGCGCCGTTGCCCCCGGCATGGATCACCGCCTGGCCCATGGCGGACAGGAAGGGCTCGGCACGCTGAAAGGCCTGTTCGGGGCCGCCGACCATGAAGGTCAGCGTTCCCGCCCTGGCCGCCGCGATGCCGCCGGAAACGGGGGCGTCGACCGCCATCATGCCCTTGGCGAGCGCGGATTCGGCCACCCGCCGCGCGGTCGCCACGTCGATGGTCGAGCAGTCGATCAGGATCGCCGAGGGCGGCGCGGCGGCGAACACCGCCTCGGCATAGACTCGCTCGACATGGCTTCCGGCGGGCAGCATGGTGACCACCGCCTCGACCCCGTCCATCGCCGCGATGGCACTGTCGACGGGCAGGCAGCCGGCCTGCTTCGCCGCCGCCAGCGCGTCGGCCGACAGGTCGAAGGCGCGGACGTCATGCCCCGCCTTCGCCAGATTGGCGGCCATCCCGCCGCCCATATTGCCCAGGCCGATAAACGCGATTCGCGCCATGATGCTCTCTCCTAGCTCGTTCTTTTTCTTCTGCTCCCCTCCCGCAGGCGGGAGGGGTTGGGGGAGGGAAGGCCACGGGCGATGGTCTCTGTGAGACTCCCTGCCCTCCCCCATCCCCTCCCGTTTACGGGAGGGGCGTGGGACCCATCAGCGGTTGGTCCAGTTGGGGCTGCGTTTCTCCACGAAGGCGGCCATGCCTTCCTTCTGATCGGGCGAGCCGAACAGCCCGTGGAACAAGCGCCGTTCGAACTGCACGCCCTGCGCCAGCCCCATGTCGAAGGCGGCGTTGACCATTTCCTTGTTCGCCTTGACCGCAATCGGCGCCATGCCGGCGATCGTCGCGGCGGTCTTCAGCGCCTCCTCGACCAGGTCGGCGGCGGGGACGATGCGCGCGACGAGCCCGGCGCGCTCGGCCTCCTCGGCATCCATCATCCGGCCGGTCAGGCACATCTCCATCGCCTTGGCCTTGCCGACCGCGTGCGCGAGGCGTTGCGAGCCGCCCATGCCCGGCGTCACGCCCAGTTTGATCTCGGGCTGGCCGAACTTCGCGGTGTCGGCGGCGAGGATGAAGTCGCACATCATCGCCAGCTCGCACCCGCCGCCCAGCGCATAGCCCGCCACCGCCGCGATGACCGGCTTGCGGGTACGGGTGAAGGCGTCCCAGCCGGAGAAATGGTCGCGGCCATACATGGCGGCGAAGTCCATCTCCTGCATCTCCTTGATGTCGGCTCCGGCCGCGAACGCCTTGGGGCTGCCGGTGATGACGGCGCAGCGCTGCTCCGGGTCGGCGTCATAGGCGCGCATCACGTCCAGCAGTTCGGACAGCAGTTCGGCATTGAGCGCGTTCAGCGCCTGCGGCCGGTTGAGCGTCACCAGCGTCACCGCCTCGCGGCGCTCGACGATCAGGGTGGTATAGTCGGTCATGCGGCGTCCTTCTCAGCGGTCGTCGGGAGTCCAGGCCTGCCCCTCGGGGAGGGCTGCGAAGATATGGTCGATCATCGTGTCGGTCACGCCCTCGGGCGTGGCGGGGTTCCAGCGGGGTTCGTTGTCCTTGTCGACGATCAGCGCGCGGACGCCCTCGATAAAGTCGGGCCGCTGCACCACATGGGCGGCGATGCCATATTCGCGGCGCATCTCGTCGGCGAAGTCGGTGGTCAGCCGTCCCTCGCGGAGCAGGCGGAGCGAGACCTTGCAGGCTTGCGGCGATTTGGTGCGCAGCACGGCGAGCTGCTGCGTCGCCCATTGCCCGCCATCGGCCTCCAGCGCGGCGATGATCTCCTCCAGCGTGTCGGCGGCGAAGAGCCGGTCGATCTCGGCGGCATGGGCCATGATCTTCGCTTGCGGAGCGGGCGTGGAGAGCCGGTCGAGCGTGGCCGCGATACCTTGCGGCGCGGCGACGATCGCGGCCTTCGCCTCCTCCAGCGCGGAGGCGGGCAGATAATGGGTCGCCAGGCCCAGCGCATAAGCCTCCGCCCCGTCGAGCCGGTGGCCGGTCAGCGCCAGATACTCGCCCATCCGCCCCGACAGGCGGGAGAGATACCAGCCGCCGCCGACATCGGGGAACAGGCCGATCCCCGTCTCTGGCATGGCGAACCGCGTATTCTCGGTCGCGACGCGGAACCGCGCGGGGGCGGAAATGCCGACCCCGCCGCCCATGGTGATGCCGTCCATGAAGGCGACGACCGGCTTGGCATAGGTGAACAGCCGGTGGTTCATCCGGTATTCGGCGTGGAAGAAACCCCGCGCCGCCTCGCCATCGCCAGCACCGCTTGTCGCGAGCAGGCGGATGTCGCCGCCCGCGCAGAAGCCGCGCCCCTCGGCATGGTCGATGATGACAGCCTCGACGCCCAGATCGCCGCGCCAGTCCTCCAGCGCGGCCAGCACGCCCTCGCACATGTCGCGGGTCAGCGCGTGGATCGCCTTGGGCCGGTTGAGCCGAAGCCGTCCGACCGGGCCTTCGCGGGTGACGATCAGATCCTGGGTCATGCCCGTCCTTCTATCTTCTTCGACCCCGGCGGAGGCCGGGGCCCAGATGCCGCGCGTTACGTGGCGCGCCAGCGGCCGGTTGGCAACCGGACCCCGGCCGTCGCCGGGGTGGTGCCGGTGGGATGGTCAGTCCCTCAGCAAATCCCGCCCGACGATCATCCGCATCACCTGGTTGGTCCCCTCCAGGATCGAATGAACGCGCAGGTCGCGCCAGAAGCGCTCGATCGGATAGTCCATCAGATAGCCGTACCCGCCATGGAGTTGCAGCGCGCGGTCGACCACCGACGATCCGGTATCGGTCGCGAGGCGCTTGGCCATCGCGGCGAAGCGGGTCTTGTCGGGGGCACCGTCGGTCACCTTGGCGGCGGCGAGGTAGAGCAGCGCTCGCGCCGCCTCCAGTTCGGTCGCCATGTCGGCCAGGGTGAACTGCGTATTCTGGAACTCGGCGATCGCCTTGCCGAACTGGCGGCGATCCTTCACATAGGCGACCGACTCATCCAGACAGCGCTGCGCCCCGCCCAGCGAGCAGGCGCCGATGTTCAACCGTCCGCCGTCGAGACCCATCATCGCGATGCGGAACCCCTCGCCCTCCGCGCCCAGCCGGTTGGCGACCGGCACGCGGACGTTGTCGAACGTCACCTGCCGCGTCGGCTGCGAATGCCAGCCCAGCTTGCGCTCGTTCGCGCCGAACGAGACGCCTGCCATGTCCTTTTCGATCACCAGGCAGGAAATGCCCTTCGGCCCCTCCTCTCCGGTGCGGACCATGGTGACGTACACCTCGTTCTCACCACCGCCCGAGATGAACTGCTTGGAGCCGGAGACGACATAATGGTCGCCGTCGCGGACCGCGCGGGTCTTGAGCGCGGCGGCGTCGGAACCCGAACCCGGCTCGGTCAGGCAATAGCTGGCCATGCGGTCCATGGTGACAAGGTCGGGGAGGTAGCGCCCCTTCACATCCGGATCGCCGAAGCGGTCGATCATCCACGACGCCATGTTGTGGATCGAGATGAAGGCGGACGTAGAGGGACAGCCATAGGCCATCGCCTCCATGATGAGCGCCGCCTCCAGCCGCCCGAGCGCGATGCCGCCCGACTCCTCGGACACATAGATGGCGGCGAAGCCGAGTTCGGCCGCTTCCTTGATCGTGTCGCGCGGGAAGATATGCTTCTCGTCCCACTCGGCCGCAAAGGGGGTGATGCGGTCGGCGGTGAAGCGGCGCGCCAGTTCCTGGATCTCGCGCTGCTCGTCGGTCAGGTCGAATTGGGTCATCGAAATCTCTCGTTTCTTTAAGCCCCTCCCGCAAGCGGGAGGGGTTTGGGTAGGGCATAGGGTCTCACCGAGACCATCGCCTGGGGCATTCCCTCCCCCATCCCCTCCCGCGTGCGGGAGGGGCGTGCCAAGGTTCAGGCCATCGTCGGGATCACGAAGGCATTGCCGCCATCGGGCGAGCCATCCGGCCAGCGCTGGGTCACGGTCTTCACCTTGGTCCAGAAGCGGACGCCCTCCATGCCGTGCTGGTTCACGTCGCCGAACGCCGAGCGCTTCCAGCCGCCAAAGCTGTGATAGGCGACCGGCACCGGGATCGGCACGTTGATGCCGACCATGCCGACCTCGACCCGCGCGGCGAACTCGCGCGCGGCGTGGCCGTTGCGGGTGAAGATGGCGACGCCGTTGCCATACTGATGCTCGCTGGGCAGCCGCACCGCCGTTTCGAAATCGGGCGCACGGACGATCTGGAGGACGGGTCCGAAGATCTCCTCCTTGTAGCTCTGCATTGCGGGCGTCACCCGGTCGAACAGCGACGGACCGATGAAGAAGCCTTCCTCATAGCCTTGCAAGCGGAAGCCGCGCCCGTCGACGACCAGCTCCGCGCCCTCGTCGACGCCGGTCTGGATCCAGTCCTCGACACGGCGCTTGTGCGCGGCGTTGACGACCGGGCCGTAATGCGCCTGATCGTCGGTCGAGACGCCGACCCGCAGCGCGTCGATCGCGGGGATCAGCTTTTCGCGAAGGGCATCCGCCGTCTTGTCGCCGACCGGCACCACGACGGGCAGCGCCATGCACCGCTCGCCCGCCGAACCGAAGGCCGCGCCCGACAGGTCGGCGACCACCTGATCCAGATCGGCGTCGGGCATGACGATGCCGTGGTTCTTGGCGCCGCCCATCGCCTGGACGCGCTTGCCCGCCTCGACCCCGCGTCGATAGACATAATGCGCGATGTCGGATGAGCCGACGAAGCTGATCCCGCCGATCGCGGGATGATCGAGGATCGCGTCGACCATCGCCTTGTCGCCATGCACCACCTGCAGGATGCCCTCGGGAAGCCCGGCCTCGTGCATCAGTTCCGCGAGGCGGACCGGCACCGACGGGTCGCGCTCCGATGGCTTCAGGATGAAAGCGTTGCCGCACGCGATGGCGACGCCGAACATCCACATCGGGATCATCGCGGGGAAGTTGAACGGGGTGATCCCCGCGCCGATCCCGATCGGCTGGCGCATCGAATAGACGTCGATCCCCGTGCCCGCGCCCTGGGTATATTCGCCCTTCAGCGCGTGCGGGATGCCGCAGGCGAACTCGATCACTTCCAGCCCGCGCTGGATGTCGCCCCTGGCGTCGGCGACCACCTTGCCATGTTCGGAAGAGAGGAGATGGGCGAGCGCGTCCATATTCTGCTCGACCAGCTCCTTGAAGCGGAACAGCACGCGCGCGCGCCGCTGCGGGTTGGTTGCGGCCCAGCCGGGCTGCGCGGCACGGGCGGCGGCGACCGCGCGTTCGAGCAGGGCGGCATCGCCGAGCGGGACGCGCGCCTGCACCTGACCGCTATTGGGGTCGAAGACGTCGCCGTGGCGGCCTTCCGGCACGGGGGAATCGGCGTTGGTCGCGGTCTGTCCGCCAGCGACCCAGTGATCGATCACGCGCATATGCTCTCCTGTGGCGGGTCTGGAGCCCGACTCTTGTGCTTGTAATTATATTGCTCGCGCGTGAAATCCAAGTCGGGTGCGAACAAAAGCGGCCAAGCTCCCCGGCGTCGCGTCAGATCGCCTTTCGCAACCGCCAGGAGGCGCCCGCGCCGAACAACGCCGCCCCCGACGCCGCCGCGAGTGCGGCCATGCCCCAGCGCGGGAACAGCCACGCACCCATCGCCGCCCCGATCACGAAGCCCAGCCAGAGCGCCAGATAGGGCAGCCAGTCCCAGCGCGCCCGCCCGGCGACCATCCGCGCCAGATGCTGGCCGATCTTGACCAGGGTGCCGGTCATGTAGGTGACCCCGATGCTCACCTCGCCATCGCGCTCGAAGGTCGCGTTGAGCGCCCCCATGGCCACCACCATCGCCAGGGCGCCCGCCCCGCCCGACACCGCCGACACCGCCAGCAATGCCGCGACCAGCGACAGCAGGACGCCCTGTCCGTGATGCGGCAGGCTGAGCCGGACCAGCGTGCCGAGCATCACGCCCGCGACGAACAGGCCGAGCAACGTTGCCAGGACCGCCACCGCCCCCTGCCCATCGGGTTCGACCAGCCGGACGGCCAGCATGGTTCCGTTGCCGCTCATGAACGAGACGAAATAGCCGCCCAGATGCTGGAATCCGATGGCATCGACATAGCCCGCCAGCATCGCCAATCCCGTTGCGAGGGGCCAGAAGCGTCGATCGGACCGGATCATGCCACCCGTCTTAGCAGCGCCCGCGCCTGCCGCCATCCCCGGGGCGGATGGGCGACCTGTCCCCCAGCTCCTCCTTGCCAGCCATTCCCGAAGAAACGCCCTGCGGAACCGTAAAGCCCCGTTCCCCCGCGCAGGCGGGGGTCCAGGGCCACGCAGGACAATGGCCGACGTCAAGAACACTGGACCCCCGCCTTCGCGGGGGAACATGGAAGCTTTGGCTGTCGGACGCTCGCTCAACATGCGAATCCGGAATGGCCGGATCGGATCGGCCGACGGCGCGTTGGGTCGGCTCAGGCTCGGGGAGGATGCATGGCCGGTACGGTTCTGGAGATATGGCTGTCGGTGTCCGCGCTGTCCTCGCTTGCCATCATCGGCATGGCGATCGGATATAGCGATCTACGGGTGGATCACCGGGCGCGGACGCGATCCCGGCCGCCACGCAGGCCCCAATATGCCCGGCGGCACGCCCCGCGCTGACAAGGTTAAGGCGGGCCGACCGAAGTCGGGTCCCGCCCTCCGAATGATTCAGACCAGGTGCAGGAGTCGGTGGAGGAATCCGGGCCGACGCATCTGCAAGGCCTGGTAGCGCGCACGATCGTCGTTGAAGCGCCGATAGAGCGCATCCAGGCGTTCCTCGCGGGGAAGATCGGAAATCCGCGGTGGCGGCATATGACTGGCCATGATGACCCCCTCCTGTTGAACCGTTGGTTTTTAACGATGAATGGGGGATTTGGTTCCCTGCGATGACAGGAAGGTCATCGCATCCTGGCCGGTTGGCCCTGGCATTTACACTCTGCAAACCTGACCCGTCGCATGATCGACGCAGCGTTCCGCCGGGTGATTCATGAACGTCTCGTAAGATTTCCGTAAGGGGTGCGTCAGGGCGCAGTCCCTATCGCCCGGCGCCAATATCTCAGCCTCTCGCGCCGAAAGAAGCCGATGCACGCCAACCCTGCCGACGAAACGCTTCCCGAAACCCGTCGACTCTCCTCCGCGCAGCAATGGCGCTGGGTCGGGATCGCGGCCGCCGTGCTGGTCGGGGCGCTGATCCTGATATCGGTGATCGGCAAACTGACGCACAAGGAAGAGGTTCCGCCCGCACCGCCGCCGCCCGGCACGCTGCGCCTGTCGAAGGACCAGCTGGCCGCGATGCCGATGATGCGCGTGGGGCTCGGCGCGTCGGGGGATCAGACCACCGCGACCGGATCGATCACCGTCGATGCGACCCGTTCGACCCCGGTGCTGATGCCCTATGCGGGTCAGGTGGTACGCGTGCTCGCCGAGGCGGGCCAGGTGGTCCGCCAGGGCCAGCCGTTGCTGCTCATCAAGACCAGCGACTTCGTCGACGCGCGCTCCGGCCTGTTCTCCGCGCAGGCGGCGTATCAGAATGCGCAGGCGCAGCTCGTCGCGGCCCAGCGCAACGCCGACCGCCAGCAGCAGATCTACGAGACGGCCGGCGGCGCGCTGAAGGATTATCAGCAGGCCAAGGTCGACCTCGCCGCCGCGCAGGCGACCGCGCGCACCGCCGCCGCCGCGCTGGGCGCCGCACGCGACAAGCTGGCGATCCTCGGCAAGTCGCAGGGCGAGATCAACCGGCTGGAAACCTCGGGCCAGGGTTCGGGCATCCACGACATCACCACGCTGGTCGCGCCGATCAGCGGCGTCATCGCCTCGCGCGACGTCGCCGCCGGGCAATATGTCTCGCAGGGCGGAGACAAGCCGGTGATGACCATCACCGACCCCTCGCGAGTCTGGCTGGTCGCGCAGGTCGCCGAAAGCGATGCCGAGAATGTGCGCGTCGGCGATCCCGTCGAGGTGACGACGCCCGCGCTGCCCGGTCGCGTCTTCCACGCGACGATCGATCTGGTCGGCGCCGCGCTCGATCCGGAGACCCACCGCCTGCCGGTGCGCGCCTCGATCCCCAATCCCGACCATCTGCTCAAGCCGCAGATGTTCGCCAGCTTCGCGATCCAGCATCTGAACGCGGGCGAGGCGATCCGCGTCCCCGCCCCCGCCGTCATCCATGAGGGGGATACCGCGCGCGTCTGGGTGGTCCGTCCCGACGGCCTGCTGGTCGCGCGCGACGTGCAGACCGGCGATTCGGCCAATGGGCTGGTCACCATCACCTCGGGGCTCAAGCCGGGCGAGAAGATCGTCACCTCGGGCGCGCTGTTCGTCAACGAGGCGGGGATCGGCGAATAATGAACCGCATCGTCGACTTCGCGCTGCGTCAGCGACTGCTGATCGTCGGCCTGTTCTTCTCGATGATCGTCGCTGGCGTCATCGGCTTCATCAACCTCAACATCGAAGCCTATCCCGATCCCGTCCCGCCGATGGTCGAGGTCATCACCCAGACCCAAGGCCTGTCGGCCGAGGAGATGGAGCGCAACGTCACCATCCCGATCGAGGTCCAGATGGCGGGCATCCCGCACCTGACCGCGATCCGCGCGATCAGCCTGTTCGGCCTGTCGGACATCAAGATCCAGTTCACCTACGACTACACCAACGAACAGGCGCGCCAGCAGGTCATCAACCGCCTGTCGCAGCTGCCGCCGCTGGCCGGTGGCGCACAGCCGACGCTGTCGCCGACCTCGCCGGTGGGTGAGGTCTATCGCTACCGCATCGTCGCGCCCAAGGGCTATTCGGTGATGGACCTGAAGACGCTGCAGGACTGGGTGCTCCAGCGCCGGTTCAAGCGGATTCCGGGCGTCATCGACGTGACCGGCTGGGGCGGCAAGCTGCGCGCCTATGACGTCGTGATCGACCAGAACCGGCTGAACGCGCACGGCGTGACGGTGGCACAGGTGCTGGCGGCGCTGTCCAAGAGCGACGGCAATGTCGGCGGCCAGACGATCAACTTCGGCGAACAGGCCGCGATCGTGCGCGGCATCGGCCTGATCCAGTCGCCCGACGCGATCCAGAACGTGCTGGTCGGTCAGGCGGGCGGCGCGCCCGTGCTCATCAAGGACGTGGCGACCGTCAAGGTCGGCAACGCGCCGCGCATGGGCATCGCCGGGTACAACAACGACGACGACATCGTGCAGGGCATCGTCCTGATGCAGCGCGGCGCCCAGTCGATGCCGACGATCAAGGCCGTGCAGGCCGAGGTCGCCAACATCAACGACAGCGGCGTGCTGCCCCCCGGCGTCCATCTGGAGCGGATCTACGACCGTTCCGACCTCATCAACCTGACCATCCACACCGTCATGGAAAACATGGTGGTCGGCATCCTCCTGATCTTCGCGCTGCAATGGCTGTTCCTCGGCAATCTGCGCTCGGCGATCATCGTGGCGGCGACCATCCCCTTCGCGCTGGCCTTCGCGATCCTGATCCTGGTGTTGCAGGGAGAGAGTGCGAACCTGTTGTCGGTGGGTGCGCTGGACTTCGGTCTCGTCGTCGATGCCTGCGTCATCATGGTGGAGAATATCTTCCGCCACATGGTCGAACGCTCCGCCGCCGTCGAGAACGGCCAGGGTCGCTACACCATGGCCAGCCGCTTCGGCGCGGTGCTGGGCGCCTCCAGCGAGGTCAGCCGCGGCATCTTCTTCGCCGCCGCGATCATCATCGCCAGCTTCCTGCCGCTGTTCACCCTGACCGGGGTGGAGGGTCACATCTTCGGCCCGATGGCCAAGACCTATGCCTATGCGATCAGCGGCGGCCTGCTCGCGACCTTCACCGTCGCGCCGGTGCTCTCGACGCTGCTTCTCCCGGACAAGCTGGCCGAGACGGAAACCTTCATCGTCGGCCGCTTGCGTCGCGTCTATGAGCCCGCCGCGTCCTTTGCCCTGCGCAACAAGATCGTGACGATCGGCGGCGCGGCGCTGATGATGGTGCTGGCGGTCGTCGGCGTGCGGTCGCTGGGCATCGAGTTCCTGCCGCACCTCGAAGAAGGCAACATGTATATCCGCGCCACCCTCCCCTCCTCGATCAGCCTCGAGGCGGGCGAGAAGGTGACCAACGAGGTGCGTAAGATCATCGCCAGCTATCCGGAGACCACGGCGGTCCTGTCCGCCCATGGTCGCCCGGACGACGGCACCGATGCGACCGGCTTCTTCAACGTCGAATTCTTCGTGCCGTTGAAGCCGTTCGACACATGGCCGAGCGGCATGACCAAGGAGAAGCTGATCGACGAACTGTCGACCAAACTCGCCAAGAAATATCCTGGCGTCGACTTCTCCTTCTCGCAGATCATCGAGGATAACGTCGAGGAAGCCGCCTCGGGCGTGAAGGGCGCCAATTCGATCAAGCTGTTCGGCCCCGACCTGGTGACACTCGAAAAGCTGGCCAACCAGATCAAGGCGCAGATGGCCAAGGTGAAGGGTATCGAGGATCTCGGCGTGTTCGAGATCCTGGGTCAACCGACCGTGCGGATCGACGTCGATCGCGCCAAGGCCGCCCGCTATGGCCTGACGCCCGACGACATCAACCAGACCGTCGCCGCCGCCATCGGTGGCCAGTCGACCGCCGATCTCTACGAGCCCGGCACCGACCGCCACTTCCCGATCATCGTGCGGTTGCAGCCCGCCCAGCGGGACTCGCTGGAGTCGGTCCGCGCCATCACGATCGGCGCGCCCTCGCCCGATGGCAACGGCACGATCCAGGTGCCGCTGTCCGAGGTCGCCAACGTCAAGCTGACCAGTGGTGCCTCGTTCATCTATCGCGAGCATCAGGAGCGTTACGTGCCGATCAAATTCTCGGTGCGCGGCCGCGACCTGGGCGGCGCGGTCGAGGAGGCGCGCGCGCGGATCAACCAGAATGTCCACCTGCCACCGGGCTATCACCTGGAATGGGCGGGCGAGCTGGACAACCTGAAGAACGCGATCGCCCGGCTGGAGATCGTGGTTCCGATCAGCCTCGTGCTCATCCTGCTGCTGCTCTACGCCAATTTCGGTTCGCTCCGGGACAGCCTGCTCGCCTTCTCCGCGATTCCGATGGCGATCGTGGGTGGCGTGCTGGCGCTGGCGCTGACCGGCACGGCGTTCAGCATCTCGGCGGCGATCGGCTTCGTGGCGCTGTTCGGCATCGCGGTGATGGACGGCATCCTGGTCGTCACGACCTTCAACAACGCGATCGACGAAGGCGCCCCGCGTGAGAATGCGCTGGCCACCACCGTCAAGAACAGCCTGCGCCCGGTGGTCATGACCTGTCTGGTCGCTGCCATCGGCCTGCTGCCCGCCGCGCTCTCGCACGGTATCGGCAGCCAGGTGCAGAAGCCGCTGGCGCTGGTCGTGGTCGGCGGCATGACGCTGGCCCCGGTGCTGATCCTGCTGGTCCTGCCGGTGCTGATCAGTCGCTATTCGACCCGCCTGCCGCTGTCGCAGCGCAAGAAGAAGCATGATCCGATGGTCGACGACCAGGACGACACCACCATCTCCGACTCTGGGGTTACGGCATGAAGCGTTTCCTGACCCTGCCGCTGCTGGCATGTGTTTCCGTGGGCATTTCCGGGTGTGCGGTCGGCCCGCATGATCTGGATGCGCATACCAGCCTGCCGCCGCTCGCCCCGGCACCGGTGATCGCCCCGGCCGCCGGTCCTGCCCAGACAGTGTCGGCCAACATCGCCCCCGAATGGTGGCACGCCTTCGGCAACGCCCAGCTCGACGCGCTGGTCGCCGAGGCGCTGGCCCACAACAACGATGTCGCCGTCGCGGAAGCTTCGTTGCGCCAGGCGCAGGAACAGGCGCGCGCGACGCGCGGCTCGCTGCTGTTTCCGCAGGGCGGGCTCAATTACAACGTGCAGCGGACCCGCGTATCCAACGCGCTGTCCCCGGCGGTCGCCGACCAGAACCAGCAGCTCTACACGCTGCACACCGCGCAGGTCAGCGTCTCCTATGACGTCGACGCGTTCGGCGGCAACCGGGCCCAGGTCCGCTCCGCCGTCGCGCGTGCCGAGGTTCAGCGGCACCAACTCGACGCCGCGCGCATGACGGTGGCGGCGAACCTGGTCACCGCGCTGATCGAGCGGGCGAGCCTGGCCGATCAGGTCGCCGCCGCGCAGACCGCCGTCCAGGTGAACCGCGACATCCTGAACGCGCTGCAACAGCGTCAGAGGCTCGGCGCGGTCGGCGCGTCCGACGTCTCGACCCAGCAGGCCGCGCTGGCCACCGCCGAGGGGGCCCTCCCCCCGCTGATCCGGGCCGAGGCGGCGCAGCGGACGATCATCGCGACGCTCATCGGGCGTCCGGCGGGGTCGGCGCTGCCGCCCTTGCCCGACCTCGCGCAGCTGACCCTGCCGACCGAACTGCCCGCCATCGTGCCGTCGGAACTCGTCCATCGTCGTCCCGACGTCCTGGCCGCCGCCGCGCAGTTGCAGGGGGCGGGCGCCGATGTCGGCGCCGCCATCGCGGCACGGCTGCCGAGCATCCAGCTATCCGCCAACGCGGGCGGCTCGGCGCAGAATTTCGCCGACATGTTCAAGAGCGGCAATCCCTTCTGGGCGCTGCTCGGCGGCATCACCCAGCCGCTGTTCCACGCCAATGCGTTGCGCCACCAGCAAAAGGCGGCCGAGGCGGCACTGGAGGGGGCCAAGGCGCAGTATCGCAGCGCCGTGCTCCAGGCGTTCGGCAACGTCGCGGATTCGCTGACCGGGCTGACCACCGATGCGCAGGCGCTCGACGCGGCGCAGCGGGCGAGCAACGCGGCT
This sequence comes from Sphingomonas sp. Leaf21, assembly GCF_916858675.1. Classification (GTDB taxonomy): domain Bacteria; phylum Pseudomonadota; class Alphaproteobacteria; order Sphingomonadales; family Sphingomonadaceae; genus Sphingomonas. The sequence goes on along the minus strand of NZ_CAKASM010000002.1, from coordinate 263,881 downwards.
GGCCAGGCGCTGACCTTCGCACGCCGACAACTGGCGCTGGGCGATGTCGGCACGTTGCAGCTCCTCAACGCGACGGTGACGGACGCACAGGCGCGCTCGCAGCTGATCCAGGCCAAGGCGGCGCGGATGACCGACACGGTGGCGCTGTTCCAGGCCGCCGGGGGCCCGGTTACGGGGTCGTGATTAGGGGGAGGCGGCGAGCCCCCCCACCGTCCGTTCGGGTTGAGAGAGGCACCCCGGCGAAGGCCCGGGCTAGGCCCGATCGACATTCGACTATGCCTGTCCATCCCTCGCCCCTCGTAGAGGGGAGAGGGGAGAGGGGAGAGGGAAGAATAAGCTGAATGTCGATCCGGCCTAGTTATCCCCACGTCGATGGTGCGCTGCGCCGGGGCGTGGGAGGCGCGGACGGCCCCTTCATGACGGCGCACCGCGACTGGACCCCGGCCTCCGCCGGGGTGGACGGCATAGGAATGGAAGGAGCATTCTCCCCCGCTGGCCTTCGACTTCGCTCAGGCCGAACGGCGGTGGGAGATGCGAAAATGGGGCGGCTGTCGCCCCCCTTATGAGAACAGCCGGGTCAGCATGTAGAACCCCGCGCCCATCACGGCGGAGGCGGGGATGGTGATGATCCAGGCGATCACCACATTGCCCGCGACGCCCCAGCGTACCGCCGTGGCGCGCCGCGCGACGCCCGCGCCGATGATCGATCCGGTGATCGTGTGCGTGGTCGACACCGGAATCCCCAGCGCCGAGGCCAGGAAGATCACGATCGACCCGGCGGTCGAGGCGCTGAACCCCTGATGCTGCGACAGCTTGGTGATGCGCGTGCCCATCGTCTCGATGATCCGCCAGCCGCCGGTCATCGTGCCCAGCGCGATCGCGATGTAGCAGGAGATGGCGACCCAGTGCGGCACCTCGAACGGCCCCGTCAGGCGGCCGGTCGAATAGAGCAGGACGGTGATGATCCCCATCGTCTTCTGCGCATCGTTGAGGCCGTGGCTGAGCGAATAGGCCGCCGAGGAGACGAGGTGCATCGCGCGGAAGCTGCGCTCCGCCTGCCCCGCGCTCGACTTGCGCAGCGCCCAGCTGCTGATCAGCATGACCAGCATGGCGAGCGCCATGCCCAGCATCGGTGACAGCACGATGGCGAGCAGCGTCTTGTTGAGCCCCGCCCACTTCACCGCGTCCATGCCCGCATGGGCGACGCCCGCACCGACCAGCCCGCCGACCAGCGCATGGCTGGACGAAGAGGGGATGCCGCGAAGCCAGGTGATGACGTTCCACGCCATCGCCCCGCCCAGCGCGCCGAAGATGACGGCCGGCGTGACGATGCTCTGGTCGATCAGGCCCTTGCCGATCGTCTCGGCGACCGCGTGGAGGCTGGGGAAGGCGACGGTCAGGAAATAGGCGGCGAAGTTGAAGAAGGCCGCGAAGGCCACCGCCGCGACCGGCGACAACAGCCGGGTCGCGACGACCGTCGCGATCGAATTGGCCGCGTCGTGCAGGCCGTTGAGATAATCGAAGGCCAGTGCGACCAGGATCAGGCCGACCAGAAGCGGAAAGGCGAGTTCGTGCATGACCCCGCGCCTCAGGCGTGATCGATGACGATGCCGTCGATCTCGTCGGCGACGTCCTCGAACGCGTCGAGGATGCGCTCCAGATGCTTGTAGACCTCGCGCTCGATGACGAAGCGCATCGTGTCGCGCTCGCCGCATTCCTCCAGCGTGCGCTTCAGGCCCGCGGCGTGGATGTCGTCGGCGCGGCCCTCCAGCCGGACCAGTTCCTCGGTCAGCGCGTGGAGCCGGTCGCCGTTGCGGGCGACGTCGCGCATCAGCGGCATCGCCTCGACGGTCAGCTTGGCGGCCTCGACCGCGACCGCCGCCATCTCGCGCATTTCGGGCGCGAAGCGGGTCAGCCGGTACAGGCCGATCGCTGTGGCGGCCGCGTGCATCTCGTCGATCGTGTCGTCCAGCGAACCGATCAGCGAGGTGATCGCGGCGCGGTCGAACGGCGTCAGGAAGGTCGAGCGCACCGCGATCAGCACCTGGCGCGTGATCTCGTCGGCGTCATGCTCGCGCGCCGAGACCACCGCGATCTCGTTGGCGGTGTCGCCCTGCGTATCGAACAGCCGAACGGTGGCTTCCGCCCCCGCCAGGATGGTGGCGGCTTGCGCCTCGAACAGCTCGAAGAAATTTCCCGTCTTCGGCAGGAGGCGTTGGAACCAGGCGAACATCAGTCGGTAAACCCCGATAGTGATCTGTTATGCCGCGCGCCTTTGGCGCATGGCCGATCGGGCCACGGCGAAACGCCGGACCACCAAAAGGCCATGAACCGAGGATTGCACGAACGTCGCCCCCCTGACCAGCCACGGTCCCCACGTCAAGCAAAACCCTGTTACACCAATGTGACAGCATCGTCACGGCGGGACAGGCAATCCGGCAGACAATCGACGCCGCCAATGGACCGGGTCGTGACGACCGATCGCATGAGAAAGGATGATTTTCATTCCGCTTAGCCAACGACCGCGATCGGACTCGTCAGTATCGGCAAGCTGCAATCCCACCCGTCCTGGGCGATACGAGGATCGCTTGCCCAATAGGGAAGTTTTCCGGCGACATTGTGCCTTTGGTGCATCACCTCTGTCACGCAAGCGCCATAATGCGCCCCTACCGGCTCGTTTCACCGGGAGAATCAAATCGCTGGACGGCACGTACCGTCCGCCGGAGCTGGGGAACATTATGAAGTCGGTTATCAAGACCGCGGCGCTGCTGGGCGCTGCGTGGGGAACGCTCGCGGCCGCACCGGCCATCGCACAGGTCGCCGATCAGGGTGCTGTCACCCCGGCCGACAACGGCCCCGAACAGGGCCTGGGCGAGATCACCGTCACCGCCGAGCGTCGCTCGGAGAACCTGAACCGCGTGCCGGTCTCGGTCGGCGTGGTCAGCGGTACGGACCTGCGTACCTTCCAGCAGAGCGGCGAGGACATTCTGGCGCTGTCGGGTCGCGTGCCCGGCCTGTATGCGGAAACCACCACCGGCCGCATCTTCCCGCGCTTCTACATTCGTGGCCTGGGCAATATCGACTTCTACCTCGGCGCGTCGCAGCCGGTGTCGATCATCCAGGACGATGTCGTGCTCGAGCATGTCGTGCTCAAGTCGAACCCGGTGTTCGACGTCGACCAGGTCGAGGTGCTGCGCGGCCCCCAGGGCTCGCTGTTCGGTCGCAACACGACGGCGGGCATCATCAAGTTCGACACGATCAAGCCGACCCAGCAGTTCCAGAGCCGCGCGACCGCCTCGATCGGCAGCTACAACACGATCAACATGGACGCCGGTGTCGGCGGCCCGCTGATCCGCGACGTGCTGGCCTTTCGTCTGTCGGCGCTGGTCCAGCACCGCGACAATTGGGTCGACAACGTCTATTCGGGCCCGAGCGCCGACGGCACGCTGACGCCGAAGAAGGACGCGATGGGCGGCTTCACCGAGCGCGACGTGCGGCTCCAGCTGCTCCTCACGCCGACCGACACGCTGTCCTTCAACCTGGCGGGCCATGCGCGCTGGTATGACGGCACCTCGACGCTGTTCCATCGGGGCGCGCTCAAGAAGGGGTCGAACGACGTGTCCGCCGAACCGCGCGATCAGGTCGCGCTGGACGAGGGCCGCGACAATCCGCAATCCTATGACACGCAGGGCGCCTCGCTGCGCGCAGCCTGGGACATGGGTCCGGCCGAGCTGACCTCGATCACCGCCTATGAAACCACGGCGGGCTTCAGCAAGGGCGACACCGATGGCGGCGCGGCGACCAACTTCCGGGTGAACGGCGTGCCCAACGGCTATGGCCTCAGCCAGGGCCAGGTGCGCGGGCTCGACCAGTGGACGCAGGAAGTGCGTCTCGCCTCGACCGGCGGCGGCCCCTTCAAGTGGCAGCTCGGCGGCATCTATTTCGACAGCCGCGACATCACCGACTTCTACCAGCGCGCGTTCCTGATCGGCGCGAACCCCAATAACTGGGTTCGCCTGCACGACGTCAACACGAGCTGGGGCGTGTTCGGCCAGGTCAGCTATCAGGCGACCGATCGCCTGACCCTGACCGCCGGTGGCCGCATCAGCGAGGATACCAAGCGGACCCAGCTGCTGCGCACCGCCGACAGCGCCGCCGGTGTTTCCACCTATCGCGGTCGCCGCGACGTGCGCCTGTCGGACACCCAGCCGAGCTGGGACCTGTCGGCGCTCTATGAGGTCAACCCGAACCTGAACGTCTATGTCCGCGCCGCGCGCGGCTTCCGCGGGCCCACCATTCAGGGCCGGTCGGCGGTGTTCAACTCGGACTTCACCACGGCGAATTCGGAGACCAACCTGTCGTTCGAGACCGGCTTCAAGTCGAAGCTGTTCGACAACACGCTGCGCCTGAACGCCGCCGCCTTCGCCTATCGGGTCAAGGGCATCCAGCTGAACGGCAACGACTCGGACGGCAACGGCGTACTGTTCAACGCCGACAAGGCGATCGCCTATGGCCTGGAAGCCGACGCGCAGTGGCTGCCGGTGCGCAACCTGGCCTTCTCGGCGGGCGTCAGCCTGCTCCACTCGGAGATCCGCGACAAGCGCGTCTTCGCGCAGACCTGCGGCCTGAACGGGGTGCAGGTGTGCACCGTGCTCGACCCGTTCGTCACCCGCACAGTGTTCGGCGCCAACGCCTATTTCGCGCAGATCGACGGCAACCCGCTGCCCAACGCGCCGGAATACAACGTCAACGTCGCGGCCAAGTACGACATCCCGCTCGCCAACCAGGGCAAGGCGTTCATCTCCACCGACTGGAATATCCAGGGCTATACGAACTTTGTCCTGTACCGGACCAAGGAGTTCTATTCGAACGGTAATTTCGAGGGTGGCCTGAGCATCGGCTATTCCGCGCCGGGCGACGACTGGAGCCTGTCGCTCTTCGCGCGCAACATCACCAACGAGAAGAACCTGAAGGGTGTGATCGAGAACTACATGGCGGCCGTGTTCAACGAGCCGCGCATCATCGGCATCTCGTTCAGCGGCAAGTATCGCTGATCGGCGTGACCGGATGATGGGAAAGGCCCGTCCCTCAGGCTGAGGGGCGGGCCTTTTTCATTCCACGCGTTCCGCCCGAGCACAGTTGAGGGCCACGCTCCCCTCACCCGCCCCGCAGGAACCGCGCCCGCCGGACCGGCACCGCCCGCCCGCGCGCATGACGCTCGGCATGGGCGAGCAGCGTATCGAGGTCCTCGCGCGCGATATCGAAGCTTTCGTGCATGTCGGCCAGCGCGGCGTCGACATCCTCGGGCCGGATGCGGGAGGCGTCCGCGCCTGGCGGCATCACCGCCGGTTCATGCGGATAGCTGCGGCCCGTCGCACGGTGGAAGAACATGCCGATCGCGACCAGCGCGATCGAGTTGATCGCCACCGGCGCGAAGGCGAAGGCAAAGCCCGCCGCGTGAATGCCCTGGCTGCCGATGACGGCGGTCAGCGCGGCAGCGCCCCCCGGTGGATGCAGGCAGCGCGCGAGCGACATGACCAGGATCGCTCCCCCCACCGCGCATCCCGCCGCCAGGGGCAGGGACGGGATCGCCTGGAAGGCCGCCACCCCGACCAGCGTCGAGAGGACATTCCCGCCGACCACCGACCAGGGCTGGGCCAGCGGACTGGCGGGCACGGCGTAGACCAGCACGGCGGACGCGCCCAGCGGCGCGACGATGATCGGCAGGTCGGGCCCGAGCAGCGGCAAGCCCCCGCAGACGATGATCGTCAAGGCGATGCCGATCACCGCCCCGACACAGGCGACGAGACGGCCGGGCAAGGTGGCGCCGGCGAGTAGAGGTTGGAAAAGGCGCATCGTTGCTTTTTAGTATGGGGGTGAATGGGGTGGCTTGATCAAGGGCTTGCGCGATCGGAATCGGGGCCTGCCCTCCCCCACCCCCTCCCGCCCGCCGGACGGGAGCGGTATGGCGGGCTCAGGCTTCGGCCAGGAAGACCACGCCGGGAATGGCGAGGCTCTGCCCGGTCGACGTCAGCCGCCCGTCCTTGCCGATCCGGAACGTCACGACCGTCCCCGACCGCTCATTGGCCACCAGCATTTCCCCCCGCCCCTCGCGCATCAGGAAGAAGCGCGGCCAGTCGCCACCGGTCGGCACATGCTGGATCAGCGTCGGCTCGCCCCTGGCATCCAGGCGGAACACGGTGATGCTGTTCGCTCCGCGATTGGAGACGTAGAGCGTCCGCCCGGCCCGATCGATCGCGATATGCGCGGCGAAGGAGGCGGGACCGCCCTCGGGCACCAGCGCCCGTTCGCCCGCCGTCCGGAACCGGCCATCGTCGCGTATGTCGAGCACGAACAGCCGGGGCTGCAATTCGCAGGCGACATAGGCGCGCTTCAGGGTCGGATGGCGGACCATATGACGCGGCCCGACGCCCGCGGGCGCGGACCAGGCGATGCCATGCTCGGCGATCGTCCGGGCGGCGGGGTCGAAGCGATAGGCGAAGATCGCATCCGCGCCGAGGTCGATCGAATGCAGCCAGCGCCGATCGGGACTGAACCCCACCCAATGCGCATGTGGCCCCGCCTGGCGTTCGGCATTGGGGCCCTTGCCGCGATGCTGGAAGACGGTCGGTTCGCCCGGCGCGCCGGTGCGTCGGTCGAGCTGATAGAAGGCGACCGAACCGCTCGAATAATTGGCGACCGCCAGACATGCGGCGCTGCGGTCGAGCGCGACATGGCACGGGTCCGCGCCGCCGGTCGAGGCCCCGCCCCGGACGTGCCAGCCGGGGCCATATCCGGCGACCCGCCCCTCGGTCTGTTCGCGCAGCAGGTAGAAGGCGCCGCCCGGACCGTCGCCGACCCCGAAGGACGCGTTGACGATCCCCGCCACCGGCTGCCCCAGCCGCCCGTTGACGATCGGGTACAGCCCCTTGCCGCCCTCATTGGCATAGGTGCCCGCGATCAGCCGGTCGCCACCCGGTCCCTGCGCCAGCGCGGGGCCGATCGCGCTTCCCAGCCCGATCGCCGCCGCCCCGATCATGATCTCGCGCCGTGTCGTCGTCATGCCTGTCCCCTTTTCTCCTTCCCTTCAAACGACAAAGGGGGCGGGAAGGCAATCACCTTCCCGCCCCCGATGGGCCCTGCCTGCGGTCAGCCGATCAGATCGCGACCACGCCGCCGTCATTCTTGGTGATGACGATCGTGGCCGAGCGCGGACGGATGGTCGCCGCCGCGCTGCCCGCCTGGCTGTCGGGCCAGTTGCTGGTCGGGGCGCTCGGGCTGGTCGCGCCTTCGCCCGGATGCTGGATGTTGACGAAGACCGAGGTGCCGTCCGGTGTCGAATGGATGCCCGTGATCTCGCACTGCTTCGGCCCGACCAGGAAGCGCTTCAGCGTCACGCCGGGCGCCTTGCCGATCCGGGTGGTGACCGTCGCGGTCGAACCGCCGGCACTGCTGGTGACCGATCGCGTGCCGCCGTCGCCGACCCGGCCGGGGATCGCGGCCAGCATCATGCAGTTGGTGACGTCGGTGAAGGCGCCATCGTCGGTCTGGATCCACATGACCGGCGTCTGCTGGCCCGCGACGTTGCTCGGCAGGCTGAACCACAGGCCGTCGGGCGAGGAGAAGTCGTTGGTCGCGTCGAGCCCCGACAGATTGATATTGGCCGGATCCAGGTCCGCACCCGCGCCGAACGCATAGACGTCCCAGGTGAAGCCGGTCGCCTCGGTCGTATCGTTCGTCTCGCGCAGACGGATGATGTGCCCGTTGCGATTGCCGACCGAGGTGGAGGGCGGATCGACATAGGCGCGCGGATTGGCCGCATCGACGCCGGTGTTGCTGCCCGAGGCGACCGGACGGCGCGAGGCGTTGTTGGTCAGCGTGCAATACATCTCGCCGGTCGCCGGGTTGACGGCGGTCCATTCGGGCCGGTCCATCTTGGTCGCGCCCAGCACGTCGGCGGCGAGGCGGGTGTTGATCAGCACATCGGCCTGATCGGCAAAGGGATAGACGCTGTTGGAGGCGTTCAGCCCGTTCTGCCCGAACACCAGCGGCATCCACGTGCCGGTCCCGTCCGCGTTGAACCTGGCGACATAGAGCGTGCCAGTGTCGAGATATTTGTCGCCCACCGCGAGGCGATCGGTCGCATTGGCGTCCGAGGCGCTCCACGGCGTCGCCGAGACGAATTTATATACATATTCGTTCTGCGCGTCGTCGCCCATGTAGAAGGCCGGGCGGACGCCCGCGATCATCCGGCCGCTCTGGCAGCCTTCATGGTTCATGCGGCCCAGCGCGGTACGCTTGCGCGGGGTCGAACCCGGGTTGAACGGATCGATCTCGACCACCCAGCCGAACTGGAACGGCTCGTTGCGGAAATCGGCGGTGCCATCGGCGGCGAGCGCCGCATCGGCGGTCGCGTTCCAGCGGCGGAAGACCGTGCTGGACGAATCGGACGGGGTCACGGTCGCCCAGTTGTAGTTGCCGGTACGCGGCTCGCTGATGCCATAGCGGGCGAGCGAGACATTCTGCCTGGGATTGGTGGTGGCCCGCACCGCCGCATCTCCGCTGAGACGACGGAAATAGCCCGCCCAATTCTCTTCGTTGGTGAGGTAGGTGTGCCACGCCATCGTGCCGTTGGCGCAGTTGTTGATCGTGCCGCGCCCGCCGCTCCCATCGGTCGAATAGGCGGTCTTCAGCCAGGCATTGCCCTTCACCGGGCCGCTGAACGCCATCGGCGTGTTGGGTGTGATGCGGCGATTGAGCGACGAGCCCTGGACATAGCTCCAATTGCCGTTCGTGCGGGTGACCTCGATCACCGAGACGCCGTGGCATTCGATCTCCTTGATCGCCTCGCTCTCGGGACGGGGAACCGGCGACATGCCGTTCACATGCAGATACTGCTCGCTGATATTCTCGTGGTTCAGGACCAGCAGGCCCCGCGTGCTGTTGTTCGCGTCCGGATTGCTGCCCGACGCGGACAGCCCGAAATAGCTCATGCCGTCATGATGGTCGCCCGCACGCTGCGCGAAATTGCCGTCGGTGCCGTTGTTCGCATAGGCCGCGACGCCCGAGGCGATGGGATCGCCCAGCCGGTAGAGCACGGTGACGCTATAGCCCGAGGGCACCGTCACCACGTCCGCCAGGCTGTGCGGCACGGCGGTGAAGTCGAGCGTGATCGGCGTGACGGCGACGGTCACGCTGTTATTGGTGACCAGCCCGTCGCGACTGGTGATCTCGAGGTTGAAGGCGAGCTGCGTCGCGGTGGCGACGGCGGGCGCGCGGAACGAGGCGACGAGCTGGTTGGCATTGGTCAGCGTGACCGACGGGCCCGCCGTCTGGCTCCAGTTGACGTTGGCCACCTGGCCGCTGCCCACGGTGCCGGTCAGCGTGACGGCACGGCCCGCCGCGACGCTTGCCGTGCTGCCCGCCGCCGTGGCGGTGACGGCCTGCGGATTCTCGTCGTCACACCCGGCCAGCAACACGCCGCCGAACAGCGCGGTCGTCATCGCCGACACGCCGTGACGCAGCGTCTGGCGCCGCGACAGGCGGGTGGCGATGAGCTCGCTCATATGCGTGTTGGCGGAACGGTTGGTATCGATGTCGCCATCGTCATAGGCGACCAGGTTGTTGATATCCGACATGGAAAATCCCCCGGCACCGCGCGGGGACAGCGCGGTCTCTCCAACCGCCGTCTGCCGAACCAACAAGTCATGCTCGCTTCATTTCCGCGTCATGCCAGTGACTTAAGCGTGACGCTTAGATGACATTGGTGTCATTTTGGGCCGTCACTTGACTCGCTGACGCGATCCGGGTAGGCGCACCCCCGCATCCGAAGGGCTCGTCCCATCGGATTCCGTCCAAGACAGCAGGTGCCGGGGAATATGCCCTGGCTTAATCTCCTGCCGAGACGGGGAAAAGGATTTTGCCGGTCGTGCCACTCGCTGGCCCCGCCCGGTCTGCCCCGCGTTTCTCACGCGTCGGTTGCCCATTCCCCATCGCTGGACACCCCGAGGGGTGGTCACACCCCCCGGTCAAGCAACCGGGATGACCGTTCGCGGTCGTTCCAACCATGGAGAATGGCATGGATCGCGATCAAAAGAGCCAGGCCGTTGCCGAACTGAACCGCAACTTCAACGAGGTTGGCGTGGTGGTCATCACCCGCAACCACGGCATGACCGTCGCCCAGTCGACGGCCCTGCGCACGAAGATGCGGGAAGCCGGCGCGACCTACAAGGTCTCGAAGAACCGGCTTGCCAAGATCGCAGCCCAGGGCACCGACTATGCCGGTGTCGCTGACATGCTGACGGGTCCCGTCGGCATTGCCAGCTCGATCGATCCCGTGGCCGCCGCCAAGGTGGCCGTGGAATTCGCCAAGACGACCGACAAGTTCGAGATCGTCGGCGGATCGATGGGTGCGAACGTCCTTGATGTCGCAGGCGTTCAGGCGCTGGCGACTCTGCCCTCGCTGGACGAGCTCCGGGCGAAGATTGTCGGCCTCATCGTGGCACCCGCCACGAAGCTGGCAACCATCACCCAGGCTCCCGCGGCGCAGATCGCCCGCGTCCTCGCGGCTTATGCCGACAAGGACAAGGAAGCCGCCTGATCTTCGGGCGTACACGATTGAACTGACACACTCGGGCCACTTCATCCGGCCCGTATTGGAGATAAGAACATGGCAGACCTGAACGCGCTGGTTGACCAGCTGAGCGAGCTGACCGTCCTCGAGGCCGCTGAGCTCTCGAAGATGCTCGAAGAGAAGTGGGGCGTCTCGGCCGCCGCGGCTGTTGCCGCTGCGCCTGCCGCTGGCGGCGCTGCCGCTCCGGCCGCTGAAGAGAAGACCGAGTTCGACGTGATCCTCACCGGCGACGGTGGCAAGAAGATCAACGTCATCAAGGAAGTCCGCGCGATCACCGGCCTGGGCCTGACCGAAGCCAAGGCGCTGGTCGAAGGCGCTCCGAAGCCCGTCAAGGAAGGCATCAACAAGGACGAGGCCGAGAAGATCAAGAAGCAGCTCGAAGAAGCCGGCGCGACCGTCGAGCTCAAGTAATCGGACTGCGGGGGCAACCCCGCACCCGTTCGCTTGGCGAGCCAAGGATAAGGGCGGCCCCTTCACGGGGGTCGCCCTTTTCTGTTGGGCGGCGTCCCCTCGCCGCTATCGCACCCGTCGCCAGGGCTCGCCGTCACGCATGTCCAGCCGACACAGGCCGGTCAGGGCATGGCGTCGGGCATAGGCCATCGCCCGCGCATCATAATCGGCGGCCAACGGATCACCGAATGCCCAGTCGGGCGGGTTGAAGGTCGAGAAGCCGTTCACCGTCGGCACGCGCCACCGCTCCGCGAGAAACATCGCATCGACATTGTGCGGATACAGCGCGTTGAGTTCGGCATTGATGTAGACACGCTCACCAACCCGCGTCGCAACGGCGTAGAATATCCGGCACTCCTCGGGCGGCGCCGGAATCCCGTCGAGCGCGATCCGTTGAACCCGTCGGCTAAGCTGCGCGGCGGTCTCGGCGCTCAGATTCTCGGCCAGCAGCAGCGCGATGATCGCGACCGCCCACCCGGGTCCGGACCGGAGTAGCGTCGCCATGCGCGTCCGCCAGTTCGCCACGACGATCAACAGGAAGGGCAGCGCCAGCCATAGCTGATAGCGCGAAACGACCCGCATCCCCTTCGCTCCCGGGACAAGGTAGAAGACGAGGCTCCACGGGGAGGTGACCCAGAATTGCAGGGTCAGCGCCCAGGCGACGATCATCGCCAGCGTGAATGCGCGCCATATGACCGGCGCCTCACCATCGCCCAGCTCGCGCCGGACGACGATCCGCCACGCCGCCACGATCAGCAAGACGCAGAGAAGCAGCGGAAACCCCGCCTCATGCTCGCCGCGCAACACCCGCCCCGCCAGGGCCGGATCGTCGGGCAGGACGGCATGGACCAGCGCCAGGAGAGGGCGGAACATCCACCCCCATAGCCAATTGTCGGGCCCGACATTCACCATGTCGACCATTGGCGTCACGAGATAGCCGAGCATCTCATAATAGCCCTCGCCGCCCGTTTCGCGCATTTTGGGCAGATAGACGGACAGGAAGGGGATGATGAGGACGCCGAAGGCCCCGCCACCGATGGCGAGCGTCCCGGCATGACGCCGGACCAGCCGCGCTACGGCGGCCGGGGCGGCATCGCCGCTCAACACGCCCCAAAACAAAAGGAACAGGCAGGCGGAGAAAATGGTGAACCAGGCCATGTAATAGGCGGTCAGCAGCCAGGCCGCCATCAAGGCCGCCAGCGCCACCGCCAGAAGCCTGGCGCGCATCCGCCGCCCCGCCGCCTCGGCCCGGACGCAGGCGATCGACAGCATCATCGCCACGGGCTGGAGCGCGACGCTCTGCAACTGGGCATGGACCGCCTGCAACGCGATATTGCTTGCGATCGTCCAGGCCAGCGCGACGAACAGCCCCGCCATCCGCCCCCATCCAAGCGTCCGCGTCACCAGCGCATAGGCGCCGAAGAAACCGATCGTCTTGAAGGTCAGGATATTGAGCGTGTCGGCGTGGAAGGGATCGGCCAACAACCGCCAGAAGGAATAGGACAGACCATAGAGGACATAGCCGTCATTATAGCCGAGCGTCCCGCCATAAGGGTGGAAGTAGAATGCGCCGTCCCACGGTGACACCCCCGCCCAGACATTGCGCCAATGTTCGAGGATGGTCATCTCGATCAGCGCGTCGCCACGCTCGCCGAAGCCGAGATCGAACCCGCTGGCGATCGGCACGCGAAAGAAGACCATCATCGCCACGGCATAGGTCAGGACCAGCGGAAGGATATCGATGCCTGTCCGCGCCCATCTGACAGGCAGGGATCGGACAGTCGCCAGGCCGGGATTGAGCGTCGCCATCCCGGCGCGTTAAGGGACAATGGCGGGGACTGTCGAGCAGCCCGGTCTTGCAGATGCGCTGACGCGATGCGGCTTGTCAGGCTATTTCAGACGCTTGTCATCGATGACAATTTTTGCCTTCAAAGAAGGGCCCCGACCATCTGGCTGGTTGCGATGCCCTCCCCCTCCCTCGTAAGGGGCGAGGGCGGACCGAATGCTGCTCGACGTCGGATGAAGAGCAATCGCCGGGTCGCCCCAAAAACAAGGGGCCCGAAGGCCCCCGTCTTATTCCGCCGCCTCGATCACGTCGGGTTTCTCGGACTGGCTATAGACCCGGTCGAGATAGTGGTTGGCGATGATGTAATGCGCTCGAACCGCTGCCGGGTGGGTGGCCTTCTGGGCTAATTCGAGTTCCGTTTCAGCACGTTGGTAGAAATAGTCTTCGTCAATCTCGGGGGACGTCATTTCAGGTCTCCGGGGTCCCATCGGCGTGCCAACAACCCGCACGCGTCCGGGATCTTCTCCAATGTTCGTATATGGTTGGGAGGGCGTTTGAGTTCCCGCGCAACGGCTTCGCGCACCCTCCATTCGGCGCAAAACCGTCGTTTTTATCGCATCATCGGTGTCGCAAGACGGGACCCGCGGCATCGATTCACATAGCTTGTCGATCTTCGTAAAAAGCCGCCGCCCGGTTGCCCGGACGACGGCCTTTCAACACCAATCCGTCAGACGGATCAGTCGTTCAGATACTCACCGGCATCGGCATCCGTGCCATGACCGGACGGTGCGACTTCGGCCAGCGGATCGTTGCCCGTGCCGCCAGCGTCACGCGCCGAACGAGCCTGCTCGGCGGCGCGCTCTTCGGCGGCGCTGACCGGTGCGATGATCGCCTCGGCCAGCTTGCGCTGCTGCGCGCGGAGCGCCGCGTCACGGCTGGACGCCGCCACGCGCAGGCGGTTCATGCCCGCGCCGGTGCCCGCCGGGATCAGGCGGCCGACGATGACATTCTCCTTCAGGCCCATCAGCGTGTCCTGCTTGCCCTGGACCGCCGCCTCGGTGAGGACGCGGGTGGTCTCCTGGAACGACGCCGCCGAGATGAAGCTGCGGGTCTGCAAGCTCGCCTTGGTGATGCCGAGCAGGACGGGCTTGCCCTGCGCACGCGCCTCGTTGGCACCGAGCTTCTCGTTGATCGCGTCCATTTCCTCGCGATCGACCTGCTCGCCCTTCAGCAGCGTGGTGTCGCCGCCGTCGGTGATCTCGACCTTCTGCAGCATCTGACGAACGATCGTCTCGATGTGCTTGTCGTTGATCTTCACGCCCTGGAGTCGATAGACTTCCTGGATTTCGCTGACCAGATATTCGGCCAGCGGCTCCACGCCCATCGTTTCCAGAATGTCGTGCGGATCGGGCGAGCCGCCGATCAGGTTGTCGCCACGCTTGACGTAGTCGCCTTCCTGAACGTCGATCACCTTCGACTTCGGGACCAGATACTCGACGACCTCGCCGCCATCCTCGGGCTGGATGCCGATCTTGCGCTTCGCCTTGTAATCCTTGCCGAACACGACACGGCCCGAAACCTTGGCGATGATCGCCGAGTCCTTGGGAACGCGCGCTTCGAACAGTTCGGCGACGCGCGGCAGACCGCCGGTGATGTCGCGGGTCTTGGCCGACTCGCGGGCGACACGCGCCAGAACGTCACCGCCCTGGACCTGCGCCCCGTCCTCGACCGAGAGCGTCGCACCCGGTGCCAGCATGTAGCGACCGGCCTCGCCCGAATTGTCGTCGAGCAGGGTCATGCGCGGACGCAGATCCTCCTTCGACTTGGTCGAGGCGCGATATTCGGTGACGACGCGCTGGGCGATACCGGTGGCTTCGTCGACCTGCTCGGTCAGGGTCTTGCCCTCGATCAGGTCCTGGAACTTCACCGTACCGGGGTTTTCCGTAATCACCGGCATGGTGAACGGATCCCACTCGGCCATGCGGTCGCCCTTCGACACGATGTGACCATCGTCGAACAGGACATAGGCACCGTAAGGAATACGGTCGACCGACAGCTCACGACCGTCCATGTCGACGATCGCGATCTCACCCGAACGGCTCAGCACCACGCGACGGCCACGCTGGTCGACGATCAGACGCAGGTCGCGGAACTGGACGGTGCCGTCCACCGCCGCTTCCAGGTTCGACTGCTCGTTCAGCTGCGCCGCGCCACCAATGTGGAAGGTACGCATGGTCAGCTGCGTGCCCGGCTCACCGATCGACTGCGCCGCGATGACGCCGACCGCTTCGCCGATGTTCACCGGCGTACCGCGGGCGAGGTCACGGCCATAGCACTTGCCGCAGACACCGATCTTCGATTCGCAGACCAGCGGGCTGCGGATCTTGACCGACTGGGTGTTCGCCGCCTCGATGCGGGCCACCATCGGCTCGTCGAGCAGGACGCCCGATGCGATGATGACTTCGCCGGTCTTGGCGTTGACGATGTCCTCGGCCGTGGTGCGGCCCAGGATACGCTCGCCGAGCGAGGCGATGGTCGAACCGCCCTGCACGATCGCCTTCATCTCGAGGGCGCGGGTCGTGCCGCAATCCTCTTCGATGATGACGCAGTCCTGCGACACGTCCACCAGACGGCGGGTCAGGTAACCCGAGTTCGCCGTCTTCAATGCCGTGTCGGCCAGGCCCTTACGCGCGCCGTGGGTCGAGTTGAAGTACTCAAGGACGGTCAGACCTTCCTTGAAGTTCGAGATGATCGGCGTCTCGATGATCTCGCCCGACGGCTTGGCCATCAGGCCGCGCATACCCGCCAGCTGCTTGATCTGCGCGGGGCTGCCACGGGCGCCGGAGTGGGCCATCATGTAGATCGAGTTGATCGGCTTCTCACGGCCTTCCATCGGGCCGTCCTCGTAATGACGGACCGCCTTGATCTCGTTCATCATCGAGTTCGCGACCTGGTCGCCGCAACGGCTCCAGGCGTCGATCACCTTGTTGTACTTCTCCTGCTGCGTGATCAGGCCGTCCTGATACTGCTGCTCGAAGTCCTTCACCTGCTCGCGCGTCTCGTCGACCAGACGGTCCTTGTCCGGCGCGATGATCATGTCGTCCTTGCCGAACGAGATGCCGGCGCGGAAGGCGTGACGGAAGCCCAGCGCCATGATCGCATCGGCGAACAGCACCGTCTCCTTCTGGCCGGTGTGACGATACACCTCGTCGATCACCTCGCCGACGTCCTTCTTGGTCAGGACGCGGTTGACGATGTCGAAGGGCACCTTGTGGCTCTTCGGCAGCGTCTCGCCCAGCAACATGCGGCCCGGCGTCGTCTCGAAGCGCTTGAGATACTGGTTACCCTGCTCATCGGTCTGCGGAACGCGGCTGATGATCTTGGTGTGCAGCGTGACGGCACCGGCGAAGAGGGCCTGATGGACCTCCTCCATGTCCGCCAGCATCATGCCTTCGCCCGGCTCCTTCTCCTTCTGGAGCGACAGGTAGTACAGGCCCAGCACCATGTCCTGCGACGGCACGATGATCGGCTTGCCGTTCGCGGGCGACAGGATGTTGTTGGTCGACATCATCAGGACGCGCGCTTCCAGCTGCGCTTCGAGCGACAGCGGGACGTGCACGGCCATCTGGTCGCCGTCGAAGTCGGCGTTGAACGCCGAGCAGACCAGCGGGTGAAGCTGGATCGCCTTGCCCTCGATCAGCACCGGCTCGAACGCCTGGATGCCCAGACGGTGAAGCGTCGGCGCGCGGTTCAGCATGACCGGGTGCTCGCGGATCACCTCGTCCAGGATGTCCCAGACTTCCTTTCGCTCCTTCTCGACCCACTTCTTCGCCTGCTTCAAGGTCATCGACAGACCCTTGGCGTCCAGACGGGCGTAGATGAACGGCTTGAACAGTTCGAGCGCCATCTTCTTGGGCAGGCCGCACTGGTGCAGCTTGAGTTCCGGGCCGGTCACGATGACCGAACGACCCGAATAGTCGACGCGCTTGCCGAGCAGGTTCTGACGGAAGCGGCCCTGCTTGCCCTTGAGCATGTCGGACAGCGACTTGAGCGGACGCTTGTTGGCACCCGTGATCGTGCGGCCGCGACGGCCATTGTCGAACAGCGCGTCGACCGCCTCCTGCAACATGCGCTTTTCGTTGCGGACGATGATGTCCGGCGCACGCAGCTCCATCAGGCGCTTGAGGCGGTTGTTGCGGTTGATGACGCGGCGATACAGGTCGTTCAGGTCCGAGGTCGCGAAACGACCGCCGTCCAGCGGCACCAGCGGGCGCAGCTCGGGTGGAATGACCGGGATCACTTCCAGGATCATCCATTCGGGACGGTTGCCCGATTCGATGAAGCTCTCGACGACCTTCAGGCGCTTGATGATCTTCTTGGGCTTCAGCTCCGACTTGGTCGTCGCCAGCTCTTCCAGAAGCTGCACGCGCTCGCCCTCGAGGTCGAGGCTTTCAAGCATGATGCGAACCGCCTCGGCGCCGATTCCGGCCGAGAAGGCGTCCTCGCCATATTCATCCTGCGCGTCGAGCAGCTCGTCCTCGGTGAGAAGCTGATACTTCTCCAGCGGGGTCAGGCCCGGCTCGATGACGATATAGGCTTCGAAGTACAGCACGCGCTCGAGCTGCTTGAGCTGCATGTCGAGCAGCAGGCCGATGCGCGACGGCAGCGACTTCAGGAACCAGATGTGCGCGACCGGGGCGGCCAGTTCGATATGGCCCATCCGCTCGCGGCGGACCTTCGACACCGTGACCTCGACACCGCACTTCTCGCAGACGATGCCCTTGTACTTCATGCGCTTGTACTTGCCGCACAAGCATTCGTAATCCTTGATCGGACCGAAGATGCGCGCGCAGAACAGGCCGTCACGCTCGGGCTTGAACGTGCGGTAGTTGATCGTCTCGGGCTTCTTGATCTCGCCGAACGACCAGGAACGGATCTTGTCGGGCGACGCGATGCCGATCTGAATCTGGTCGAAGGTTTCCGGCTTGGCCACCGGATTGGCGAAGTTGGTCAGTTCGTTCATCTTGCTTTCCTCACAGGGAGGGAAAATTCATCGGGCGAGGCAGACAAGGCGCCGGTGGGGCGGGTGGCCCCACCGGCGTCACCTGTCTTACTCCGCCGCCTCGGCCAGACCGTCGTCCTGGGTGTCTTCCATCGTCTTGAGATCGACGTTGAGACCCAGCGAGCGCATTTCCTTGACCAGCACGTTGAAGCTCTCCGGGATGCCCGCCTCGAAGGTGTCGTCGCCCTTGACGATCGCTTCGTAGACCTTGGTGCGGCCGACCACGTCGTCCGACTTCACCGTCAGCATTTCCTGGAGCGTGTACGCCGCGCCATAAGCCTGCAGCGCCCACACTTCCATCTCACCGAAGCGCTGGCCACCGAACTGCGCCTTACCGCCCAGCGGCTGCTGGGTGACGAGGCTGTACGGCCCGATCGAGCGCGCGTGGATCTTGTCGTCGACCAGGTGGTGGAGCTTCAGCATGTAGATGATGCCCACGGTCACCTTGCGGTCGAACTGATCGCCGGTGCGCCCGTCGAACAGATCCGACTGGCCCGAGGTGTGCAGACCCGCCAGCTCCAGCATCTCCGACACGTCGCTCTCGCGCGCGCCGTCGAACACCGGGGTCCCCATCGGCACGCCGGTGCGGATGTTCTGGACCAGCTCGGCCACTTCCTCGTCGTCCCGGTTCTGGATGTCCGCGGCATAGTGATCGCCGTAGATTTCCACGAGCCGCGACTTCACCGCTTCCGGCACCGCGCCCGGCTTGGCGTCGGGGTTGGCTTCGCGCCAATCCTCGAGCTGCGCCGCGACCTGCATACCCAGGTTGCGCGCCGCCCAGCCCAGATGCGTCTCGAAGATCTGACCGACGTTCATGCGCGACGGCACGCCCAGCGGGTTCAGCACGAGATCGACCGGCGTACCGTCCGCGAGGAAGGGCATGTCCTCCTGCGGCAGGATGCGGCTGATGACGCCCTTGTTGCCGTGACGGCCGGCCATCTTGTCGCCCGGCTGCAGCTTGCGCTTCACCGCGACGAAGACCTTGACCATCTTCAGCACGCCCGGCGGCAGCTCGTCGCCACGCTCCAGCTTGTCGCGGCGGTCATGGAACTTGTCCGTGATCCGCTTGGCGGCTTCGTCATACTGCGCCTTGACCGCTTCCAGATCGCTCTGGCGCGCATCGTCGGCGACGGCGAACTTCCACCATTCGTGGCGATCGACCGATTCCAGCACCTCGGCATCGATGACGATGCCCTTCTTCACGCCCTTGGGCGCTGCGGTGGCGGTCTGGTCGAGCAGCATCTCGCGCAGGCGGCTCCAGGTCGCCCGGTTGAGGATCGTGCGCTCGTCGTCGGCGTCCTTCTTCAGACGCTCGATCTCCTCGCGCTCGATCGCCATCGCGCGCTCGTCCTTGTCGATGCCATGACGGTTGAAGACGCGCACGTCGACGATCGTACCGGCAACGCCCGGCGGCAGGCGGAGCGAGGTGTCGCGCACGTCGCTGGCCTTTTCACCGAAGATTGCGCGGAGGAGCTTTTCCTCCGGCGTCATCGGCGATTCGCCCTTCGGCGTGATCTTGCCGACCAGGATGTCGCCCGGCTCCACCTCGGCCCCGACATAGACGATGCCCGCCTCGTCGAGGTTGCGCAGCGCCTCTTCACCCACGTTCGGAATGTCGCGGGTGATGTCTTCCGGCCCGAGCTTGGTGTCGCGCGCCATCACCTCGAACTCGTCGATATGGATCGACGTGAACACGTCGTCCTTCACGATCCGCTCGGAGATGAGGATCGAGTCCTCGTAGTTGTAGCCGTTCCAGGGCATGAACGCGACGAGCGCGTTGCGGCCCAGCGCCAGCTCGCCGAACTCGGTCGAGGGGCCGTCGGCGATCACGTCACCGGCGTTGACCACATCGCCCACCTTCACCAGCGGACGCTGGTTGATGCAGGTCGACTGGTTCGAACGCTGGAACTTCATCAGCGTGTAGATGTCGACGCCCGACTTGCCCGCATCGACCTCTCCGGTCGCACGGACGACGATACGCGCCGCATCGACCTGGTCGACGATACCGGCGCGCTTCGCCGCGATCGCCGCACCCGAATCGCGGGCCACCGTCTCTTCCATGCCGGTGCCGACGAAAGGCGCTTCCGCCTTCACCAGCGGCACGGCCTGACGCTGCATGTTCGAGCCCATGAGCGCGCGGTTGGCGTCGTCGTTTTCCAGGAACGGAATGAGCGAAGCGGCGACCGAGACGAGCTGCTTGGGGCTGACGTCCATCAGGGTGATCTGATCGGGCAGCGCCATCAGGAATTCGCCCGCCTGACGCGCCGAGACCAGATCCTCGGTGAAGCGGTTGTCGGCATCCGTCGCGGCAGACGCCTGTGCGACGGTGTGCTTCTGCTCTTCCATCGCCGACAGGTACACGACCTCGTCGGTGACCTTGCCGTCGATCACCTTGCGGTACGGCGTCTCGATGAAGCCATACTTGTTGACGCGGGCGAAGGTCGACAGCGAGTTGATCAGACCGATGTTCGGGCCTTCCGGCGTTTCGATCGGGCAGATGCGGCCATAGTGCGTCGGGTGAACGTCGCGGACTTCGAAGCCCGCGCGCTCACGCGTCAGACCGCCCGGCCCGAGCGCCGAGACGCGACGCTTGTGCGTCACTTCGGAGAGCGGGTTGGTCTGGTCCATGAACTGCGACAGCTGCGACGAACCGAAGAACTCACGCACCGCGGCGACCGCGGGCTTGGCGTTGATCAGGTCGTTCGGCATCACCGTCGACACGTCGACCGACGACATGCGCTCCTTGACCGCACGCTCCATGCGCAGCAGGCCGACGCGATACTGGTTCTCCAGCAGCTCGCCCACCGAACGCACGCGGCGATTGCCGAGATTGTCGATATCGTCGATCTCGCCCTTGCCGTCCTTCAGGTCGACCAGCGTCTTGACGACCGCCAGGATATCCTCGGTGCGCAGCGTCGTCACCGTGTCCGGGCAGTCGAGGTCGAGGCGCATGTTCAGCTTGACGCGACCCACGGCCGACAGGTCGTAGCGGTCGGGATCGAAGAACAGACCGGCGAACAGCGCTTCCGCCGTTTCCAGCGTCGGCGGCTCGCCGGGGCGCATCACGCGGTAGATATCCGACAGCGCCTGCTCGCGCTCTTCGGCCTTGTCGGCCTTCAGCGTGTTGCGGATCCACGGACCGGTCGCGACATGGTCGATGTCGAGCAGCTCGATCGTGTCGACGCCCGCCTTGTCCAGCGCTTCGAGATTCTCGGCGCTGATCTCGTCACCGGCCTCGACATAGATTTCGCCGGTCTGCTCGTTGATGAGGTCATAGGCCGAATAGCGGCCGAAGATTTCCTCGGTCGGGATCAGCAGCTGCGACAGGCCGTCCTTGGCTGCCTTGTTGGCGGCACGCGGGCTGATCTTCTGACCGGCCGGGAACACGACCTCGCCCGAGCTGGCGTCGACGATGTCGAACATCGGCTTGGCACCGCGCCAGTTCTCGGCCTGGAACGGGATCTTCCAGCCGCCGTCGCCGCGAACGAAGGTCAGGCGGTTGTAGAAATAGTTGAGGATCTCTTCGGAGTTCATGCCCAGCGCATAGAGCAGCGCCGTCACCGGCAGCTTGCGCTTGCGGTCGATACGGACGTTGACGATGTCCTTGGCGTCGAACTCGAAGTCCAGCCACGAGCCGCGATACGGGATCACGCGCGCGGCGAAGAGGTACTTGCCCGAGGCGTGGGTCTTGCCGCGGTCATGGTCGAACAGCACGCCCGGCGAACGATGCATCTGGCTGACGATGACCCGCTCGGTGCCGTTGATGAAGAAGGTGCCGTTCTCCGTCATCAGGGGCATGTCGCCCATGTAGACGTCCTGCTCCTTGATATCGATGACCGACTTGGCTTCGGTATCGGGATCGACCTCGAACGCGGTCAGGCGCAGCGTGACGCGCATCGGCGCGGCATAGGTGATGCCCCGCTGGCGACACTCTTCCACGTCGAACTTCGGATCCTCGAGGACGTAATCGTCGAAGTCGAGATAGGCGGTGCCGGCGAAATCCTGGATCGGGAAGACGCTGCGCAGCGTCTTTTCCAGCCCCGAGACATGGCCCGTGGACTTGTCCGAGCGCAGGAACTGCTCGTAACTTTCGCGCTGAACCTCGATCAGGTTCGGCATCTGCACCACTTCGTGGATGTCGCCGAACACCTTGCGGATACGCCGCTTGGCGGTGCCGCCATCGCCCTTGCGGGGGGCGGAGCCGCTGTCGATCGCCTTGGTTGCCATGGGTCTGTCTGCCTCGTCAGCCGTAAATCACTGCCCGGATGCCTCCGGACGAGACGCAACGACAGACGCCGAAAGGCCGCGCGCAAGTCTCTGCGGCGGCATCCGGCGTCCGTTGAACCAGCAATCTTCCATTCGACCGACACGCTGCGCGAAGGCGCATCATTTCCCGAAGATTGTGGTGGATGGGGCGGATATAGGCACAGCCACCCCCGGTGTCAAACGGGGACGCGCCCCGCGCACGCGCGCAGGCGGGGAAAGTTCCCGGCCAGCCCGCTCTGCCATATATTGGCCGCATATCGCGGTACACAAGGGGTTGCATCCGCCGGTCCCACCGGGCACGGCTTGGCAGTCGGGCCGCTGGCCCGAACGGCCGGTGAAGTTAGTAGTTGCCACGAGGAATGCAGTTCATGACATCGTCCGGGCCGCGACGCATCGCGCGCCTTCTTGCCCTGACGCTGGCGCCGGTGATCGCTCCCATGGCGACCGCGCCCGCTTTGGCCCAGAGCGCCCCGCAGGACGGCGACGCCGCCAGCCGTCCTTCCACCAGCGGCCTGGACGGATTCAGCCTGAGCCCGCGGCCCTCCGCCACGCAGACGCCGGTGCCGACCCCCGCTACGCCGCGCCTGATCCTGCCGAGCCAGACCACGCCGGAGGCGACGCCGACCCCGCGCGCGACACCGACGCCGCGCCCCACCCCGCGTCCTTCGCCGACCCCGACACCGACTCCCCGCGCCACCCCGGCGGCGAGCGCGATCGTCGCCCCGACACCCGCGCCATCGCCCGAGCCGCCCGCGACCCGCCTGCCCGATCCGGAGACGCCGATCGCCAATCGCGCCGATCCGGTGGTCGACGGCATGACGATCACCAATGCGCAGACGACGACGCCCGCGATCGTCGCGCCGGGCACCACCGCGCCCGAGGCGATCGACGCCGAGCGCGACCTGCCCTTCTGGCCGCTGCTGATCGGCACGGGCGTTGCCGCGCTGGCCATCGGCCTGTTCCTCGGCCGACGCAGCCGTCGCCCGCAGGCGCTGCCCGCGCCGGTCGTCGCACCGGCCTCGCCGCCCGCCGGTCTGGATGGCGACCGCCCCGCCCCGCCGCGCGTGCCCCAGCCCGCGGCGCCGCCTATCCCATCCCAGCCCGCCAGTCCGCCGCTGCCGCCGGAACCCAGTTTCCTGACCGTCGAGGCCCGCCCCCTGCGCGTCGGACTGAACATGCTGACCGCGACGATCGAGGCCGAGGTGACGGTGCGCAACACCGGCGCGACGCCGATCGGGCGTGTCGCGGTCGACCTGCGACTGCTGAGCGCCCATGCCGGGCTCGACGCGCAACTGATCGAACTGGCGCGCCAGCCGCAAGGCCGCCCGATCGTCCCGCCCTTCGCGCTGGCGGCGGGTGAGAGCCGCACCGTGCGCGGCGTCACCGCGCTCCCGCGCGAGGCCATCCATGTCATCGACGCGGCGGGCCGCCCGATGTTCGTCCCCATCCTCGCCGCCGCCGCGCACACCGACTGGGGCGTCTCGCGCTGCGCCTATGCCGTCGGGCTGGAGCGGGTCGATTCGGCCAAGCTGTCGCCCATCTGGCTCGACCAGCCGGGGCGCATGTTCGATCAGGTCGCCGCGCGACCGCATGTGATGAAGGGCTGAGCCGGGTTCGGGTGAGGCCACGCCCCGCCCGACCCATCACCCTGTCCGCATATCCTCGGTAATGACATGCGGCGCCGTCTCGCCGAAGCTGCGGACCAGCGTCTCAAAGGCCAGCCCGTCGACCCGGATCTCGTTGAACGCGGGCGGGGTCTTGCGGGTGCGCTTGGACAGGGTGCCCGCGCCGATCATGCGGATGATCCGGCCGTCGCGATCGATCGGCACGTCGAACGGGTCATGGACATGACCGCTCAACACCGCATGTGCGCCCGCCTCCGCCAATTGGCTGAGCGCCGCGTCGCCGTTGCGGGTCTTGGCGGTGCCCCTGGTCGGCCCCTCGATCAGCGGATGATGCGCCGCGACGAGGATCAGGTGATCCCTGGGCGCGTCGGCGATGAGCGCGAGCGCGCGCCGCAATGAGCCCGAGCTGACCCGCCCCTTCGACCAGTTCCACCGCCACTGCGCCCGCGCCGTCGTCTTGAGCGGCACCACCGTCACGCCAGGCAGGTCGAGCGGCTTCTCGATCATCCGCTCGACCGCCGCATAGCGCTGATAGGGCGCGAAGAGCCGACGGAACGGATCCCAATAATAGGGAATGTCGTGATTCCCGACCTCGACCGTCACGGGCACGCCCAGCGATTGCAGCCACGCTCCGCCCGCCTGGAACTCGCGCTTGGTGGCGCGCATGGTCAGGTCGCCGGTCATGATGACCGCGTGCGGCCTTTCCGCCGCCACCCGCTCGGCGAACCAGGCGAGCGCGGCGGGATCTTCGGCACCGAAATGCACGTCGCTGACATGAAACAGACGGATCATGCGGCACGTCCTAGCGCTTGCGTCACCGTCACGGCAACTCGGCCATCGCACGCGGCTCGTGCATGGGGCAGCCATTCACGCGGCCGCGATACGCCGCCGAGAAGCGATAGGTGGCGTTGCGCGCCCGGTTGATATTGCCCAGCGGCCGGTGCGCGGCGAGGCCATGCCAGACATTATAGGACAGCGCGTCATCGATCGCATTGGTCTCGCCATCCTGCCAGCTGATCTGCGGCGCGGCGGTGAAGGTCGCGACGGTGACATAGGGGCTGTCCTCCTCGCTCCACTCGGCGGTCGCGTCCTCGATCGGCATCTCGTCCAGATCGCGGTTGAGCTGGACGCGCAGTTCCCACTCGCCGCCCTGCTCGATCATCACCTCGCGCACGACCTCGCGCAGCGCGTCGGGGCGGTCATGCGTATCGACGGTGTCGCCGGTCAGCTGGGTGAGCGCGGGGCTGACCGGGAACAGGGCGAACTTGGCGATGTGGTCGCCATAGCGGAACGGCGTCTGGCTGTAATAGGTCTCGCCCAGCGGATGGACCTGCTTGGCGCCACCCAGCGTCTTGAGCGTCGCGCTTTCGATCCCGACCGTCTCCAGCGTCGCCTCGATCCCGCGCAATATGCCCGACAACAGCTTCTTGCCGCCCTCCGCCTTGTCGGTGGTCGAGGCGAGCAGCTTCAGGTTCTTGGCGAAGGCCTCCGCCGTCGGCGCCGTGAAGACCGGCGCGTTGGCCATGACGAAGTCCTGAGTCGCATCGCCCTCCGCGCCCGGCAGCCGTTCGCCCTCGACCCCGATCACCTTGAGCGCCAGCCCGCGCGGCAATCCGATCGCATCGTCGAGGATATCGCCCGGATTGGTCGAGATGCGCGCCACCGCGTCATATTCGCCGGGACGCCCGAACAGCCCCTGCGCCAGTTCGGGCGGCAGGCCGTCATGAACCCTCAGCCTGCCCCGGACGATGCCATGCGCCTTGGCATGGACCGCGCGAACGCCGTGACCATAGTCCTTGGACGTGGTGTCGAGGATGTGCTCGAACGACTGCTTCATCTGGGTGACGGTGTCGCCTTCCTCGGGCTTCACGTCTTCGACCTGGGGGGTGTAACGGACGGGGGTCTTCATCGGGGGCTCTCCCTATAGGCCTCCACAAACCCATGTTATGTCATAGCGTTCCTTCCTGCGTAGGCGCACGCCCTTCGGTCCGGGCACGCCCCTCCCGCAAGCGGGAGGGATGGGGGAGGGAAGGCCACGGGCGATGGTCTCGGTGAGACACCCTGCCCTCCCCCAACCCCTCCCGCCTGCGGGAGGGGAGCAAGAAGGGACACCCTCCCGCCTGCGGGAGGGGCGTAAGAAGGGGCACCGTCCCGCAGGCGCGGGAGCGAGAAGGGCGCAGTATCGCCAGGTCACGCACCTTCCCCCTGCCCCGTCAATCCGCTACCGCCGCCGCCATGGCCCTGTATCACCCGCTCCTCTTCGCCCTCGATGCCGAACGTGCCCATGGCCTGACGGTGGCGATGCTGTCGCGCTGGGGAGCGCTGGGGGCGCCGCTGGGGGCCGATCCGGCGCGCTTTGCCAGGCTGGCGACGCGCGTGGCGGGGATCGATTTCGCCAATCCGCTGGGGCTGGCAGCGGGGGTCGACAAGAATGGCGAGGCGATCGACGGCTTTTTCGGCCTGGGCTTCGGCATGGTCGAGATCGGCACGCTGACCCCCAGGCCCCAGCCCGGCAATCCCAAACCCCGGCTCTTCCGGCTGGTCGAGGACAAGGGCGTGGTCAACCGCTACGGCTTCAACAATGCCGGGCTGGACGCGGGGCTGGCGCGGGCCGGGGCGGCGAAGCGCAAGGGCGTGCTGGGCATCAATGTCGGCGCGAACAAGGATGCGGACGATCGCATCGCGGACTATCGCCACGGCGTGACCCGCGCCGCGCCGACCGCCGACTATGTCACGATCAACATCTCCAGCCCCAATACGCCCGGCTTGCGCGATCTGCAGCATGGCCCCGCCCTCGCCGAACTGCTGACCACATCGCGCGAGGCGGCGGGGTCGGTGCCGCTGTTCCTGAAGGTCGCACCCGATCTCGAGCCCGCACAGATCGACGAGATCGCACGCGCCGCGATCGACAACCGGATGGACGCGATCATCATCGGCAACACCACCGTCACCCGTCCCGGCGTGAAGAGTTCGAACGCCGCCGAGACGGGCGGACTGTCGGGCCGCCCGCTGGCGCCGCTCGCCGCCGCAAGGCTCGCCGATTTCCGCAAGGCGACCGGCGGTGCGATGACGCTGATCGCGGCGGGCGGAATCGATTCGGGCGCGGAGGCCTATGCCCGCATCCGCAGCGGCGCGAGCCTGGTCCAGCTCTATTCCGCGCTGGTCTATGAAGGGCCCGGCCTCGCCGCGCGCATCCTGGCCGATCTCGACTCGCTGCTCGCGCGCGACGGGTTCGCGAGCGTGGCGGAGGCGGTGGGCGCCTGACGTTCCGGGTTGGCGCGGGGGCCTGCCTGCCGCTAGGGTCGGCGGCATGAAGCACTGGCTCCTGTCCGTCGCAGCGATCACGCTGCCGCTCGCCGCGCCTGTCGAGGCGCGCCAGCCTGCCGCCAGGACCCCCGCCGGAAGCCGCGCCGAAAACCCCGCCAAAACACCCGCCACCGGCATGGTCAGCGCCGCCGATCCGCGTGCCGCCGCGGCAGGCGTGGAGATCCTGCGCGCCGGGGGAAGTGCGACCGACGCCGCCATCGCGACGATGCTGGCGCTGAACGTGGTGGAGCCGCAAAGCTCCGGCATCGGCGGCGGCAGCTATTGGGTGCGCCACGACGCGGGGACAGGCCGGACCGACAGCATCGACGCGCGTGAAACCGCACCGATGGCGGCGACGCCCGACTGGTTCTATGGCCCCGACGGCCGTCCGCTGAGCCATTCCGCGGCGGTGCCCGGCGGCCGCAGCGTCGGCGTGCCCGGCGCGTTGCGCGGTATGGCACTGGCCCATGCGAAGGGCGGCACGCTGCCCTGGGCGCGGCTGTTCCAGCCCGCGATCCGGCTGGCGCGCGACGGCTTCGCGCTGACCCCGCGCCTCCAGACCGCGCTGACCCGCTATGGCGGCCATGTCGATGCCGCGACGCGTGCGCGGCTGACCGGCCCCGACGGACAGGTGCTGCCGCTGGGCAGCACGATCCGCAACCCGGAGCAGGCGGCGCTGCTGGAGCGGATCGCCAGGCTGGGCCCCGATCATTTCTATCTCGGTGCGCAGGCACAGAAGCTGGTGACCACCGTCGACACCGCCGCGCGCAATCCGTCGAAGATGACGACCGGCGACCTCGCTTCCTATGCCGCCAAGCCCCGCGCGCCGCTGTGCGCCAGCTATCGCGGTTACAAGGTGTGCAGCATGGCGCCGTCCTCCGGTGGCGGCTCGACCATGTTGTCGATCCTGAAGCTCGTCGAACGCTTCGACATGGCCGGGCTGGGCAAGGATTCGGCGCAGGCATGGCATCTCTTCGCCGAGGCGTCGCGCCTCGCCTACGCCGATCGCGACATGTATCTGGGCGACCCCGATTATGTCCGCGTACCGCTCAAGGGGCTGTTCGACCCCGCTTATATCGCCAGCCGCTCGGCGCTGATCTCGCCCGATCGCACCATGCCCTCGGTCGCGCCCGGCACACCTCCGGGCGCGCCGCCACGCGTCCGCGCGCCGGTCAGCGAGGTGCCCGGCACCACCGATCTCGTCGCCGTGGACAGCGCGGGCAACGTCGCAGAGGTCACGACGACGGTCGAGGGGTCGTTCGGCTCGGGCCTGTCGGTCGACGGGACGATGCTCAACAACGAACTGACCGACTTCGACATCGTGCCGGTCAAGGACGGCGATCTCGTCGCCAACCGGGTCGAGGGCGGCAAGCGCCCGCGCAGCTCGATGGCGCCGACCATCGTCTATGGCCCCGACGGTCGGGTCCGGCTGGCGATCGGCGCGGCGGGCGGATCGACCATCATCGCGCAGGTCGCCAAGGCGATCATCGGCGTGATCGACTGGAAGATGAGCGCGCAGGACGCGATCGCGCAAGGATTGCTCTTCGCGCCGTACAAGGTCGCGACGGTCGAACAGGGCACCTCGCTGGAGGCGCTGGCTCCCGGCCTGCGCGCGCTGGGCGAGACGGTCGTGGTCGCGCCGCTGGGGTTGAAGGCCAATGCGATCGAGCGGGTCGCGGGTCGCTGGGTCGGTGCCGCCGATCCGCGCAGCGAGGGCACGGCCATCGATATCAATGGCCGGACGGCGGCCATCCGGCGCGTCGGCGACAAGCCGAACCGCCCGGCGGAATAGGCAAACAAAGAGCCCGGTCGCGCGTTCCAGTTCGCGCGATACGGGCCGGTGGGAGAGGCATGATGCGAACGCTCGAATATTTCCCCAATCTCGTGACCATGTTCTTCGCGCGCGCCGCCGAGAAGGGCGACGCGCCGTTCCTCTGGCGCAAGCAGGGCGGCACCTGGCACGCGATCAGCTGGGCGGAGACGGCACGACGGGTCGCCAGCCTGTCGACGGGGCTGAAGGCCGCCGGGCTGCAACGTGGCGACCGGGTGATGCTGGTGTCGGAGAACCGCCCCGAATGGTGCATCGCCGACCTGGCGATCATGGCGGCGGGATGCGTCACCGTGCCGACCTACACGACCAATACCGAGCGCGATCACACCCATATCATCGAGAATTCGGGCGCGCGCGCGATCATCGTCTCGACCCAGAAGCTGGCGACGACGCTGATGCCCGCGGCGCTGCGTTCCAACCATGTCCAGACGGTGATCGGGTTCGAACCGCTCCGCCTGGGCCCGTCGCAGATCGAATGCCGCCAATATGACGCGATGATCGCCGAACATCCGACCGCGCCGGAGACGGTCGCGGCGGCGGCCGACTTCACCCGCGAGGACCTGGCCTGCATCATCTACACCTCGGGCACCGGCGGCGCGCCGCGCGGGGTGATGCAGCATCACGGCGCGATCCTGCACAATTGCGCCGGGTGCAGCGCCGTCATCGCCGAGGATTTCGGCTGGGGGGACGAGGTGTTCCTGTCCTTCCTCCCCCTCTCCCACGCCTATGAACATACCGGGGGTCAGCATTTCCCCATCTCGCTGGGCGGGCAGATCTATTATGCCGAGGGGCTCGACAAGCTCGCCGCCAATATCGAGGAGGTGCGCCCGACGATCATGTTCGTCGTGCCCCGGCTGTTCGAGGTGCTGCATACCCGCATCGCCAAGGCGATCGAGAAGAAGGGCGGGCTTGGCGCGCGCCTGCTCGACCAGGCGCTGGCGCTGGGTGCACGGAGCTATGACGGCAGGCGCCGACTGATCGACTTTCCCGCGCAACTGGCGGTCAACACGCTGTTCAAGCCCAAGATCTCCCAGAAGTTCGGCGGCCGGTTGAAGGCGATGGTGTCGGGCGGCGCGCCGCTCAATCCCGAGATCGGACTGTTCTTCCACTCGATCGGCCTCACCCTGTTGCAGGGCTATGGCCAGACCGAGGCCGCGCCCGTCATCGCCTGCAACCGTCCCAAGGCGGGCGTGCGGATGGAGACGGTCGGCCCGCCGCTGGCGGATACCGAGGTTCGGATCGCCGAGGATGGCGAGATATTGGTGCGCGGCGAGCTGGTCATGCACGGCTATTGGCGCAACCCGGTCGAGACCGACCGGGTGCTCAAGGATGGCTGGCTCCATACCGGCGATATCGGCGAGTTCGACGCGGCGGGGCGGCTTCGCATCACCGACCGCAAGAAGGACCTGATCATCAACGACAAGGGCGAGAATGTCGCCCCCCAGAAGGTCGAGGGGATGCTGACCCTCCAGCCCGAGATCGGTCAGGCGATGATCGCCGGCGACCGGCGGCCCTATATGGTCGCGCTGATCGTACCCGACGCGGAATGGACCGCCGAATGGTGCGCGAAGTCGGGCACCGGCTGCAACCGCGCCGCGCTGGACGACGATCTCGATTTCCGGGGCGCCATCTCGGCGGCGATCGACCGGGTCAATCGCGACCTGTCGGTCACCGAACGCATCCGCCGCTTCATCATCGCCGACGAGCCCTTCGCGATCGAGAACGAGCAGCTCACCCCCTCGCTGAAGATCCGCCGCCACGTGCTGCGCGAGGTGTATGGCGAACGGCTGGACGCGCTCTACAAGAACTGATCCCCGTTCCTCCCCAAGCTCGCCTTGGGGAAGGGGGACCGCCGGGCGGCTGCCTGGTGGTGGAGGGGCCGGTGTCCTCTCTGGCGTTGCCCGCCCCTCCACCATGCTTCGCATGGTCCCCCTCCCCATCGGGCGATGGGGAGGATGTGATTTAGGATCGGTATCGTTCATCATCGAAACGAATCGTTGTGTAAACACAACAGGGCATATAGGTTACCTATATGCACAACCGCATCGCCCTGTTCCGCAACGACCGCGCCATATCCCGGCGCGAGCTCGCGGAGGCGGTCGGCGTCAACCCGCAGACGATCGGCTATCTCGAACGCGGCGACTATAAGCCCAGCCTGGAACTGGGCCTGAAGATCGCCGCCTATTTCGATGCGCCGGTCGAGCTGGTCTTTTCCCTGTCCCCCTTCCCCTCGCTCACCGACGCACTGCGCCGGGATGGAGACGCGTGATGGGACGATACGCCTTCCAAACCGCCATCCCCTTTCTCGCGTGGGAGGATATCGCATGACCGGCTATCGCGACGGATATGACGCTCGCAAATGGCACGCCGCCAGCCTGAGGCAGCGGCGGCGGCGTTATCGGGTGCGGTGGGGGCTGGCGGGATCGACCGTGGTCGCGTTGGCGAGCGGATTGCTGATGCGAGGCGATCACCCACCCTTCGCCGTCATGCTGCTTCCCGCCTATTTCCTGTCGATATCGCCTTTTGGCCGCGGCGACTGGGTGACCAGGCGGGGGCTCGCCGCCTATGACGAGTTCGAACAGACCGCGCTGCTGCGCGCCACCGCACTGGCTTTCGCCACTTACATCGTACTGACCGCACTGCTGTTTGGTATGCTGGCGGTTTCGCCGGAGACAGGTTGGCCGATACCGACCCGGCCGATGGAGTGGGTCGGGTGGATCACGGCGCTGGTGGCTACGGGCGTTTCGCTGCCGGCGACCTTCGCCGAATTCATGATTCCGATGCCCGATGCGGAGGACGAACCGCTGTGACGAACCAGAGATTTTTCGAACGCCTCGACGCCATGGTGCGCTGGACGGGTGTTCCCGCCTTTGCCGAGGGTCGACCGCGACGTCGCCCGCTGCGTGGCCCCGCCACCCTCGCGCTGGGACTGGCGGCGATTGGCTTTGCGCTGGTGCTGGCGTCGCCGCGACAGGCGCTTCTGGGCTATGTCATTCTGATCGTCGGCTTCTCCGCGGGAAACTTCATGCGGATCTTCGGACCGCTCAAGCCGGTCGGCAGTACGGAGCGGGTCGATGAATGGGACGTGGCGACGCGGGCCCGCGCCATCGCCTTCACCTATGCCGTCGTTTCGGTGACCGTACCGCTCGGCCTGATCCTGCTGGGGGCATGGGCCAATTTCGCCGGATGGACGATGCCGCGAATGTCGGAGGTCCTGACCGCGACCGGGTTTCTGCTCATGACGATCGTCTCGACCATGCCCACCGCCCATGCCAGCTGGACCGTGCGGTGGGACCGGGAGGACGAGTGATGCCGCCTGCCTCGGTCCCCCGTTCAGCCTGAGCGAAAGGGGGAGGAGCAAGCCTCGTGGCGTTGCCCGCCCCTCCACCATGCTAAGCATGGTCCCCCTCCCCATCGAAGATGGGGAGGATTGGGAAAGGTCGAACGACGCGGAACATCCCGAATCCTCCCCAAGCTCGGCTTGGGGAGGGGGACCGCCGGGCGATAGCCCGGTGGTGGAGGGGCCGCCCCCCTCGCGCGCGTTACTGCGCCGTCATCACGCCGGGGTCAGCAGCCCTTCCTTCGCGATCTTCTCGCGCCACACCAGCGGGGCCAGCGTGTGGACGTTCTGGCCCTCGGAATCGACCGCGACGGTGACGGGGAAGTTCTCCACGTCGAACTCGTAGATCGCCTCCATGCCCAGATCCTCGAAGCCGACGACCTTCGATCCCTTGATCGCGCGCGCGACGAGATAGGCCGCGCCGCCGACCGCCATCAGATAGGCGGACCGGTATTCGCGGATCGCATCGGTCGCTGCCGGTCCGCGTTCCGCCTTGCCGACCATCGCCAGCAGGCCCTGGTCGAGCATCATGCGGGTGAACTTGTCCATGCGCGTCGCGGTGGTGGGGCCAGCCGGGCCGACCACTTCCTCGCCGACCGGGTCCACGGGTCCGACATAATAGATCACCCGGCCCTTGAACTCGACGGGCAGGTCCTCGCCACGATCGAGCATGTCCTTGATCCGCTTGTGCGCGGCATCACGCCCGGTGAGCATCTTGCCGTTGAGGAGCAGCCGGTCGCCATGCTTCCAGCTCTTCACCTCGTCCGGCGTCAGCGTGTTAAGGTCGACGCGCTTGGCCGCCTGCAGGTCCGGCTTCCAGTCGACCTTGGGCCATTCCTCCAGCTTGGGCGCTTCCAGATAGACCGGTCCCGAGCCGTCCAGCGTGAAATGCGCATGGCGGGTCGCGGCGCAATTGGGGATCATCGCGACCGGCTTGGACGCGGCGTGCGTCGGCCAGTCGAGGATCTTGACGTCGAGGATGGTGGACAGCCCGCCCAGCCCCTGCGCGCCGATGCCGAGCGCATTGACCTTGTCGAACAGCTCGATGCGCAACGCCTCGATATCGTTGCGCGGCCCGCGTTCCTTGAGCTGCCCCATGTCGATCGCGCCCATCAGCGATTCCTTGGCGAGCAGGACCGCCTTTTCGGCCGTGCCGCCGATGCCGATGCCCAGCATCCCCGGCGGGCACCAGCCGGCACCCATTTGCGGCACCATCTCCAGCACCCAGTCGACGATCGAGTCGGACGGGTTCATCATCTTGAACTTGGACTTGTTCTCCGATCCGCCGCCCTTGGCCGCGACATCGACCGTGACCGTGTTGCCCGGCACCATCTCGACATGCAGGACCGAGGGCGTGTTGTCCTTGGTGTTGCGGCGGGTGAAGGCCGGATCGGCCAGGATCGAGGCGCGGAGCTTGTTTTCGGGGTGCAGATACGCCCGGCGCACACCTTCATCGACCACTTGCTGAAGCGACCGGTCGCCCGACAGACGGCAATCCTGGCCCCATTTGACGAAGACGGTGACGATGCCGGTGTCCTGGCATATCGGGCGATGCCCCTCGGCACACATCCGGCTGTTGGTCAGGATCTGCGCGATGGCGTCCTTGGCCGCCGGGCTCTTCTCCGCCTCATAGGCTTTGCCGAGCGCGCGGATATAATCCATCGGGTGGTAGTAGCTGATGAACTGGAGCGCGTCGGCCACGCTCTCGATCAGGTCGGTATCGCGGATCAGGGTCGTCATGCGCCGCCTTTTGCGACAGCCACGGCCCGCACGCAACGTCGACGTGACCTCGCGGCGGCCGACCCGACCCGGCTTCAATCATTTTTAACACCGATCATGGCACGACCGGACCCAATTCCCTGGGATCGCAAACCGCGCATGTCGTCCGCCACCACCGACCGAATACCGCTGCTCGCCCTGATCGGCCTTGTCGAAGATAATGACGAGCTGCTGATCGCGTTGCATCTCAACCGGTTGCGCACGCTGTGCCGCACCTGGCCGCTGGCGATACTGCAGAATGTCGCGGCGATGGCGGTGATTCTCGGCTTCAGCCTGCTGGGTGATTCGCGCGAGATGCTGATCCAGAAGTCGGTCGCCTGCGCCGCGCCGTTGCTGGTCGCAGTGGTGATCGGGGTCAGCCTGCATCACGGCATCACGCGGCAGAGGCCGCTCTACCAGCTCAAGCAGCAGCTGGGCGTGATGAGCCTGGTCCAGTCGCTCGCGACCGGGCCACTCCTGTTCATCGTCGCGCACGATCATCACGGCGCGGATGGCTGGGGCTCGGCGCTGGCGCTGGCCTGCGCCATGTGGGTGACCGCCGCGATGCTGAACCCGGTGCGCGCGGCGATGGTCGGCTATTCCTTCGGCTTCGCCTTCCTCGCGCCGATCGCCGCGCTCGCCTGGGGCATACCGGTCCTGCCGATCCTGGCGGGGGTGGTCCCCGCCCTGCTGTTGCTGGTCGTCAAGGCGATCCGGATGGGGCAGCTCGACTATGCGACCGCCCGCGCGCGTGAGCAGGAATTCGGCCAGGGCCTGCAGGCGGTC
Source organism: Sphingomonas sp. Leaf21 (assembly GCF_916858675.1). Taxonomy (GTDB): domain Bacteria; phylum Pseudomonadota; class Alphaproteobacteria; order Sphingomonadales; family Sphingomonadaceae; genus Sphingomonas. The sequence goes on along the minus strand of NZ_CAKASM010000002.1, from coordinate 229,038 downwards.
AAGATGATCGCCGAGTTCGAGGAACATGGCACCGGCTGGTTCTGGGAAACCGACCGGCAGGGGCGGCTGACCTATTTGTCGCGCAAGGTCGCCGACGATCTGGCGGCGTCGGGGATCGCCAGCGCCGGACGGCTGCTGACCGACCTGTTCCAGATGGACTCCTCCGCGCCCGGGTCCGAGCGGACCCTGTCCTTCCACATGGCCTCGCGCACCAGCTTTTCCGACTATACCGTCTGCGCGGTGGCCGACGGCCCGGTGACCGAGCGTTGGTGGTCGATCTCGGGCCGCCCGATCATCGACAGCGTCGGGCGGTTCCGGGGCTTCATCGGGTCCGGCTCCGACCTGACCGAGAAGCGGCGTTCGGAAGCGGAGATCACGCGCCTGGCGCTGTTCGACAGCCTGACGGGCCTCGCCAACCGCCAGCGGATGAAGCTGTCGCTCGACAAGACCCTCAAACAGTCGGTCACCCCCTATCGCCCGACCGCGCTGTTCCTGATGGACCTCGACCGGTTCAAGGCGGTCAACGATACGCTGGGCCATCCGGCGGGCGATCTGCTGTTGCAACAGGTCGCGCGGCGGCTGGAACAGGTGGTCGGCGATGTCGGGCTGGTCGGGCGCCTGGGCGGCGACGAGTTCCAGATCCTGCTGCCGGGCATAGACGCGCGCGACCGGCTCGCCAGCCTGGCGAACGAGATCATCGCGGCGCTGTCGCACCCCTATGACATTCAGGGCAACGAGGTGACGATCGGCTGTTCGATCGGCATCGCCATCGCGCCCCAGGACGGCGCGGATTCGCAGACGCTGATCCGCAACGCCGATCTGGGCCTCTATGCCGCCAAGGGCGACGGGCGCGGCGTCCACCGCTTCTATGCCGAGGCGATGCTGGAGGGCGCGCGCAGCCGCAAGCGTATGGAGGAGGATCTGCGCGTCGCGATCGCGCAGGGGCAGTTCCATCTCGCCTATCAGCCGGTCGTGTCGACCCGCGATTCGCAGGTCGTCGGCTTCGAGGCGCTGTTGCGCTGGAACCACCCGACCCAGGGCGCCATCTCGCCCGGACAGTTCGTGCCGGTCGCGGAGGAATGCGGGCTGATCGAACAGATCGGCGAATGGGTGATGCGCACCGCCTGTACCGAGGCGGCAAGCTGGCCGCACCCTGCGCGGGTGGCGGTCAACGTCTCGTCGATCCAGTTCGCCAAGCCGCATCTCCCCGCGCTGGTGGCGCAGGCGCTGGCCCAGTCGGGGCTGGACCCGGCGCGGCTCGAGCTGGAGATCACCGAGAGTGTCTTCCTGAACGACAGCCAGGAGTCGGAACGCCAGTTCGCCGCGCTCAAGGCGCTGGGCGTCCGGCTGGCGCTCGACGATTTCGGGACGGGCTATTCCTCGCTGGGCTATCTGCGCCACGCGCCGTTCGACAAGATCAAGATCGACCAGTCCTTCGTCCGCGGCGCGATCCGCACCGGCAGCCGCAACGCCGCGATCATCCGCGCGATCGTCACGCTGGCCGACACGCTGGGCATGGAAACCACCGCCGAGGGCGTCGAGATCCAGGACGAGATCGCGCTGATCCGCGATCTGGGATGCAGCCATATCCAGGGCTTCGTCTATGGCCGCCCCGCGGGCCAGAGCGAGGTCCACCGCATCCTGGGCGAGCTGGACGGTCGCATCGAGCCGATCGGGCTCAAGTCCAATCGCCGCCCGCGCGCCAAGATCCTGCGCGCCGCGCAAGTCCTGTCGGGCAGCGCGACGATCGACGTGCGCATCCGCGACCTGTCGAGCACCGGCACGATGGTCGAGGGGCTGCCCCCGGCCTATGTCGTCTGCGGCGCGGCGGTGGGAATGCGGATCGGCACGGACAAGCCGCTGCGCGGCTATATCCGTTGGGAACGCGAAGGCCGGGTCGGCATCGCGTTCGCGAACCCGCTGCCGGAGGATCATCCCTGGCTCGACATCGGCGATACGGGCGAGGACCAGCGCCAGATCGCGTGAGGGGGAACGGAGACGGTGACCCTTCTTCCCTCTCCCCTCAGAGAGGGGCGAGGGAAAAGACGCAGATGTTTGAACGTCGAGAGGCGAAGTGCGGTCCACCTCCGGGGATAGGAACGCCCCGCCGCACGTTCGCGCCCGATGACCTCCCCCGCCCCCACGCCCGAAGCCGCTTCGCCCCGTGCGCCCGCGCTGAGCCTGATCTTCGGCTATGGACCCGTGCTGGTCCTGCCGCTCGCAGCGCTCGCCGCCTGGGCACGGGTGCCGCTCGCGCTGCTGATCGGGCAGATCTGGGGCGCGGCGATCCTCATCTTCCTGGCGGGCGTCGCGCGCGGGCTCAGCTTCTTCACCCCCGGCGGGCCACATGTGTCGCAGATGCTGACCATGATCCTGCGCTTCTCGCTGGGCCTCGTCGCACTGATCGCGGGACCGCTGACGGGGTTTGCGCTACTGATCCTGGGCTATGCGTCGATCGCGCTGACCGATCCCTGGATCGCGCGCTGGGGCGGAGCGCCGCGCCATTTCGCACGGCTCCGCCCCCCACAGATGGTGGTCGCGCTGATCGGTCTGATCGCGCTGTTCCTGCTGGCGCTTGGTTAAGCGAGCGCGACGAAAAAAATTTTTAAGGGCTTGCGCTTCCCGAACCCGGCGGCAATCCATGCGTCGCGCCTTTCGACCCGCCCCACGCGCCCGTCATTCGTCGCAACCAACCCCCGCGCCGGGCTTTATCCTCTTGCGATGCTCGCCGGGATTTTCCACTATGGATTGTGGAAGAGGCCGGGGGCGGCCCCAAGCACTGGTAGCAGGGGTCATGCTGATACAGCGTGACGGGAAACGGAATCGGGACCCGACAACGGGGCTTTTGGAACCGTGCCGACCATGCTGCCGCGACGCCTGCGCGTCGTGCCGGGGCCATGCCGACGACCCGAACGGGACCAGAACATAGGGAGCGGCATCAGTGATGGATTTCAGGGATAGCCGGGATAGCGACATGACGACTGATATGCTCGAAAAGATGGCGGCGGACACGGTTGCCGCACCCGCCCCGACGCCCGCCGACACCAAGTCGGTGCGCCCGCAACCCTATCCGGTCGAGGTCGACCATGCCCGCGACGCGCGGCTGACCGATTTCGGCAAGGAAACGCTGAACGACCGCTATCTCCTGCCCGGCGAAAGCTATCAGGATCTGTTCGTGCGCGTCGCCTCGGCCTATGCCGACAATGCCGAACATGCGCAGCGGCTGTACGACTATATCTCGAAGCTGTGGTTCATGCCCGCCACGCCGGTCCTGTCGAACGGCGGCACGGGTCGCGGCCTGCCGATCAGCTGCTATCTCAATTCGGTGCCCGACAGCCTGGACGGCATCGTCACCACCTGGAACGAGAATGTCTGGCTCGCCTCGCGCGGCGGCGGCATCGGCACCTATTGGGGCCAGGTGCGCGGCATCGGCGAGCCGGTCGGCCTGAACGGCAAGACCAGCGGCATCATCCCCTTCGTCCGCGTGATGGACTCGCTGACGCTGGCGATCAGCCAGGGTTCGCTGCGTCGCGGTTCGGCCGCCTGCTATCTCGACATCTCACACCCCGAGATCGAGGAGTTCCTGGAGATCCGCAAGCCCTCGGGCGACTTCAACCGCAAGGCGCTGAACCTGCATCACGGCGTGCTGATCCCCGACGCCTTCATGGAAGCGGTGCGCGACGGCGCCGAATGGCATCTCAAGAGCCCGAAGACCGGCGAGGTCCGCGCCACGGTCGACGCGCGCGCGCTGTTCCAGAAGTTGGTCGAGACCCGCCTGGCGACCGGCGAGCCCTACATCGTCTTCGCCGACCATGTGAACAAGAACATGCCCAAGCATCACCGCGAGCTGGGGCTGAAGGTGTCGACCTCGAACCTGTGTTCGGAAATCACCCTGCCGACGGGTATCGACCACAAGGGCAAGGACCGCACGGCGGTGTGCTGCCTGTCGTCGCTCAACCTGGAAACCTGGGACGAGTGGAAGGACGACAAGCAGTTCATCGAGGACGTGATGCGCTTCCTCGACAACGTCCTGCAGGACTATATCGACCGCCACGAGCCGGGCATGGAGCGCGCCGCCTATTCCGCCAGCCGTGAGCGTTCGGTGGGCCTGGGCGTGATGGGCTTCCACAGCTTCCTCCAGGCACGCAACATCCCCTTCGAGGGCGCGATGGCCAAGTCGTGGAACCTGCGGATGTTCAAGCACATCAGCGCGCAGGTGAACCAGGCGTCGATGACCCTGGCGGTCGAGCGGGGCCCGTGCCCCGACGCGGCGGATGTCGGCGTGATGGAGCGTTTCAGCTGCAAGATGGCGATCGCGCCGACCGCGTCGATCAGCATCATCTGCGGCGGCACCAGCGCCTGCATCGAACCGATCCCGGCGAACATCTATACCCACAAGACATTGTCGGGTTCGTTCTCGGTCAAGAACCCCTATCTCGAAAAGCTGCTGATCGAGAAGGCGAAGAACGCCGACTCGGTGTGGAACTCGATCCTCGAGCATGGCGGCTCGGTCCAGCATCTCGACTTCCTGAGCCGGGAAGAGAAGGATACGTTCAAGACCTCGTTCGAGATCGACCAGCGCTGGCTGCTCGAACTGGCGGGCGACCGCACGCCCTATATCGACCAGGCGCAGTCGCTGAACCTGTTCATCCCGGCGGACGTGGAGAAGTGGGACCTGCTGATGCTCCATTTCCGCGCATGGGAGCTGGGCATCAAGTCGCTCTATTATCTCCGCTCCAAGTCGGTGCAGCGCGCCGGGTTCGCCGGGAGCGGCGGCGTCGAGGCGGATAACACGATCAGCGCGCCCAAGTTCGAAATCGGGGAAACGACCGATTACGACGAATGCCTGGCGTGTCAGTGATGTGATGGCCTGACGGGAAGGCGAAGTCGTGGACTCTCATGCCCCTGGACCTCCCTCTCCCCTTGTGGGAGAGGGAAGGGGCCCACGGCCACAGGCCGTGGGAAGGGTGAGGGGCAACGCCCAGGGCCTGACCAAGCGCCAGTTGCTATCCGCCACGACCGTCACCCGATCGCGTGAGTTACGCCGCAATGCCGGTGAACCCGAACACCGGTTGTGGCGCGCCCTGCGCGAGGCTTTGCCGGGCCTGAAGTTTCGCCGTCAGGTTCCGATGGGGCCATACCATGCCGATTTCTGCTCGCACGCGGCACGGTTGATCGTCGAAATCGACGGAGACGACCATGCAGCGAAGCCGGAGCGCGATGAAGCACGCACCCGCTTCCTCAAACATGAAGGCTATGCCGTGATCCGCTTTGCCAATGCCGATGTGATGACCAATCTCGACGGTGTCGTGGCGGTGATCGGCGCGCGGGTTGCAGACAAGCAAAAGGGCCGCCCGTGACGGACAGCCCCCTCACCCTCCCACGGCCTGCGGCCGCGGGCCCCTCCCTCTCCCACAAGGGGAGAGGGGTCAGACGCTCACTCGGCTTCTTCGAACTGGTCCTGCGCGTTCTGCGCGGTGGCCGACAGGCGGACCTTGTCGCCTTCGACCTCGGCGACCAGGCCGAGCGGCAGGTAATGATGCTTGGCGCCCTGGCCGTCCTGGGTCTGGGGGCTGTCGTTCTTGGTCAGCTTGATGCGGTCGCCGTCGACATGGTCGACGGTGCCGACATGCACGCCGTCCGCGCCGATGACTTCGGCATGTTCCTTGATCTGGCTGACATCGACCATCGTTCGTCTCCTGTGTTGGGTTCGGCTTCGGAACGCGCCAAGCCGGAATTGGTCGCATGACGGGCGCGACGATCATGTACGCCGTCGCGGCAATACTTGGTGCGATCGGCGCGACGCTGCTGCTGCAACTTCGCACGACCCGATCGGACCAGGGCCGCTATGCCCGGCTGATCGCGGGCACCATGTTCGCCACGGGCGGGATCATCCTCGCCGGTTTCGCGACCGCTCTGCGCTCCTGGGCAAGCAGCGGCTGAACCGGCCTTCACCCCTATTTCCATCATTCGTTCGGAGTAACCCTCATGTCCCTCCTCCAAGCCTCAAAGCAGTACAAGCCCTTCGAATATCCCTGGGCGTTCGAATTCTGGAAGCGTCAGCAACAGCTTCACTGGCTGCCCGAAGAGGTGCCGCTGGGCGAGGATTGCCGCGACTGGGCGCAGAAGCTGACCGATCACGAGCGCAACCTGCTGACCCAGATCTTCCGCTTCTTCACCCAGGCGGATGTCGAGGTGCAGGACTGCTATCACGAGAAATATGGCCGGGTGTTCAAGCCGACCGAGATCAAGATGATGCTGACCGCGTTCAGCAACATGGAGACGGTGCACATCGCCGCCTACAGCCATCTGCTCGACACGATCGGCATGCCCGAGAGCGAATATGGCGCCTTCCTCGAATATGCCGAGATGAAGGACAAGCATGATTACATGCAGAATTTCGGCGTCGACAGCGACGAGGACATTGCGCGCACGCTGGCGATGTTCGGCGGCTTCACCGAGGGCGTCCAGCTCTTCGCGTCCTTCGCGATGCTGATGAACTTCCCGCGCTTCAACAAGATGAAGGGCATGGGCCAGATCGTCTCGTGGTCGGTCCGCGACGAGAGCCTGCATTGCGAAGGCATCATCCGCATGTTCCACGCCTTCTGCCAGGAGCGCCAGTGCCTGACCAAGGCGGTCAAGGACGACATCGCCGACGTCTGCCAGACGACGATCCGCCTGGAGGACAATTTCATCGACCTCGCCTTCGAGATGGGCCCGGTCGAGGGGATGAAGCCCAAGGAGATCAAGAAATATATCCGCTACATCGCGGACTGGCGGCTTAGCCAGCTTGGGTTGAAGCCGATCTACATGATCGACGAACATCCCCTGCCCTGGCTGACCCCGCTGCTCAACGGCGTGGAGCATGCCAACTTCTTCGAAACGCGCGCGACCGAATATTCGAAGGCGGCGACGCGCGGTCAGTGGAACGACGTCTGGGACGCGTTCGACACGCGGCAGAAGGCCAAGACCGCCAAGGCGGCCAACGAGGAGCCGAGCGAGACCGGCGACATGTTCTCGGCAGCGGGTGTCGCGGCCGAGTGATTTCGAGAGGGCGGGCTTTGGTCCGCCCTTTTTCGTTCGCGTGAAGCCGCGCCGCGGCGTGAACCAGCCTTACCGCGCCCCGCGCGTCGGCGCATGGAAGTCCGCCGGTTTCTCCGCGATCCACTTCACGAATCGCGCGACATCCGGATGCGCGCGCAGCACCGCGAAGTCGGAATAGTCCCGCGCCAGTTCGGCATTGGACAGCGTGGCATGGATCGTCCGGTGGCAAATCGGATGCACCGGCACCGTCTCGCGCCCGCCCTCGCTCTTGGGAACCGGATGGTGCCATTCCACCTTCGCGCCCAGCGCCCGCCCGCACAGCGCGCAGTGCGGCAGAGCCCCCCGCTCGACCCGTTCGGCGGCGGCCGCCAGCCCCGCCTTGCGCTTTACCCGTCCGACCATCGACCCCGATATGGGATGTGCGACGCGCATAGAAAACGGGGTCCGGCATCGCTGCCGAACCCCGTTCCTTTACGCCAACTGGATCCGACAGGGATCAGAAGTGTGCGACGACACCCGCCATCGGGCGGAACGAATGCGCGTCGTCGAAGGTCGAGACTTCCATACGGAGGCGCAGACCCGAATTGCCGGTCAGGCCGCCCAGACCGATGTCCTTGGGGCCGACTTCCGCGCCAACGCCGTACACGGTGCCGTGATAGTCGCGGTTCAGGTCACCCGCGACGCCCGGCGCGAAGTTGTGGAAGTTGTTCCAGCGATAGCCGACCTTGCCGTAGAACAGGCCGCTCTCACCGGCGCGGAAGCCCGCGCGGCCATAGGCGCCATACTGCCAGTCGATGTCGCCCGACACGCCCTTGGCGACCGAACCTTCGGCACCGACGAACACGGGGCCCAGCGGGATGTTGGCGCCGACGATGCCCTCGACCAGCGCGCCGTCCAGGTTATAGCCCTTGGGCTGCGCGGGGATACCGGCGACCGACTGGCGATCGAACTGCTCCCAACCACCCATGATCGCGACATAGGGCTCGATACCGAAGGCGCGGGTGCCGTCGGGAGCGGTCGCGGCGGGGGCCGGAGCCGCCGTCGTGTCGGTGGTGTTCATGTCCTGCGCCATGGCAGGCACGGCGACGAACGCAGCCGCCGCGGCGGCGACGAGGGAAAGCTTACGCATGTGAGATACCCTTCTCTTATTCTATGTGGGGCGGCGGTACGACCGCTCAGCCCAGGCCCGCTTAACCGGTCAAATCGTCAGGGGTTGCACGCCAAACGCGATTTTTGGTCGGCTTCTGGTCTGCTGTGTTGGAAATGCCACAGTTCCTGTCACCCGGATGAACCAATTGGGGCAGAATGGGGCAGAATGAGGCGACCGCGGATTTCCGCCATTTTTCGGCCGGGTTTGTCCGAATATCGTTAACGCATTGCGGTGCAGCGAAGCGAATCGCCGGTGGGGCGTGTCAAAACCACCTCACCCCGCTTGCCGCGAAGGTCATGGCCGAAACCTTGGTAATGGATCCCCGAGGCGACCGGTTCGCCGGTCATCCGCACCTCCAGATCGCCATCGAGACGCAGCAAGGCGGTATCGTCGCGATTGTCGAACCGCACCCAGAAGCGGCTGCCATTTTCGCACTGGAACGTGGTGGAGATCATCGGCGGCATGGCCGCGCGGGGATCGGGCATGGTCGAGCAACCGACCAGCACGATCCCGCCCGCCGCCAGGGCCACGGGCAAGCGCGTCATGGCCGAAGCGCGGTGTCGTCGGCTTCGTCGATATCGCCGTCGGCGACCGTGTCGTCCTCGAAATCCTCCTGAAGATCGTCCTCGTCGACGTCGTCGGCATCCATGTCGACCGACGCGTCGCTGGTCCCGACCTCTTCGGAGTCCATGTCGAGCTCGCCGATCGGCTCGTCCTCTACCGTATCGTCGCCCAGATCGGGTTCGATATCGGTCAGCAGCACGCCATCGGTCGGGCCGTTGCGCGTCGCCTCCAGGATTTCGGCGCGCTGGCTCTCGTCATAGCCTTCCTCGTCCCAGCCGTCGTCGCCGGGTCCCTGGCTGGGAACCTGATGTCCGCCCATCTTTGCCTCCTGTGCTCGGTGTCAGGGGAGGAACGGTGCGGCGGGCCGGGCGGTTCCCCGCCGCTGGCCACGCTCAGGTCGGGCGGAACATCCGCCCGCGCTCGGTCAGGAACACCACCGCGAAGGCCACGCACCCGGCGACGAGGAAGCCCAGCGTCAGCGGCCGCGTGGTCGAATCGAACGCCTGGCCGATCCCCGCCCCGATCAGCGAGCCGATCGTGACGCTGGTGAAGCCCTGCACGCTCGACGCGGTTCCGGCGATCCGCCCCATATTCTCCATCGCCATCGACGAGAAGTTGGAGGTCGCCAGGCCGAAGCACGCCATGGTGATCGCCTGCAGCACCGCGAAGACGATCAGCGAATCGCCCCGGACATGCGCCACGCCCAGATGGATCGCCGATACGAGGATCAGGATGGTGACCGCGCTATGGCTGATCACCCGCGTGCCCAGCCGCATGACGATCCGCGAGTTGAGCAGGTTCGCCGCCGCCATCGTGACCGAGGTCGTGGCGAAGATCAGCGCGAGCAGCTTCTCGCGCCCGAAGGTCACCGCCATGATCGGCTGGACCGAATTGAGATAGCCGTAGAGCGCCGCCATCAATGCGGTCGCCGCGAGCGTATAGCCGAGCGACAACCGGTCGCTCACCGTCTCGCGCCAGCCGCCGAGGATTCGCGGCAGCGAGATGGGCTGTTGCGCCTCGGGCGCCAGGGTCTCGGGCATCCGGACCGAGAACCAGATGAGCACCAGCGTCGCCAGCCCCGCGATGGTCCAGAAGATCAGCCGCCAGTTGCCAAACAGCAGGACCAGCTCACCGAATGCCGGGGCGAGGATCGGCACGATCATGAACACCATGAAGGCGATCGACATCACCTGCGCCATCGCGCGCCCGTGATAGCAGTCGCGGACCAGCGCCACCGTCGCCACCCGCGTGGCGGCGATCGCCGCACCCGCGCAGACCCGCGCGACGAGCAGCAGCGGGAAGCTGGCCGACACCGCCGCCGCGCCATTGGCGATGACGTAGATGACGAGCGCGACGATCAGCACCCGCCGCCGCCCATAGCGATCGGCAAGTGGCCCATGGACGAGCTGCGCCACGCCGAAGCCGATCAGGAAGGCGGTGACGACGAACGGCCGCGCGGCGGGCGACGCATGGAGGCTTTCCCCCATGGCGGGCAGCGCGGGGAGCATCGAATCGATGCCGAGCGCGGTCAACGCCATCAGCGCCGCGATGAGAAGGACGAACTCGACAAAGCCGATCGGCGCGCCGGGCGGCTCCGCCACGACGGACGCCACCGGAGCAGCGGAACGGGATTCGGACATGATGGCTGTCCCTTAGTGGGATCGGACCGCCAGGGGAACCCGCGAAACGATCCGAAGGGCGATCCCGTTGGCCAGGAAAGGTCATGCCCCCAGGAACGGCGCGACGTTCAGCGCGTCGACAGCATCCCCGGCCCAAGACCTGCAAATCGCCGTATTGGATCAACAGGGTATGCAAGGGAGTTTGCCGCCATGATCTTTCCATACCGCATCGGACCGGCCCTGCCGCTGTTCGCCGCGCTTGCCCTGTCGGGCTGCGACCGCCCCCAGGGCACCTCGGTCACGATCAACAGCGCGGACGGTGACACACTGGCGTCCGTCGACGGCAAGTCCGGCGAAGTGAAGCTTGCGCTGCCGGGCTTCCAGGGCGCGTTCAAGCTTCCGAAAATGTCGCTGGAGGCCGATGATTTCGAGCTGAACGGCGTGCATCTCTATCCCGGCTCGACCATTCGCAACGTCGATGTCGGCAATGGCCGCGACAAGGCGTTCATGATGACCTTCGACAGCCCGGCGGACCCGGCGACCGTGCGAAGCTGGTTCCGGGACAAGATGGGCGAGGCGGACTTCACCCTGACCGACGACGGCGGCGTGCTGGTCGGCAAGACGGCGGAGGAGAAGCCCTTCCGGCTCGACCTGCGCCCGGCGGGCGGCGATCGATCGACCGGGGTCATGACATTGGGTGGATGACGCACCCTGTTCCGATGGGCCGGGCGCGCTATAGTGATGACAGTTTTCTGGATTTTCTGGACATATTGCCATGACCGACACCCGCTCCGCCGAGGTTCCGACCCTCAGCCTCGCCGATCAGGACCGCGATCCGGAGGGCTTTGCCGCCGCGCTCGGGGGTTCTTTCGAGCGCTTCGGCTTCGCCATCGTCGCGGATCACGGGGTGCCCGCCGACCTGATCGACCGCGCCTGGACGCAGACCCGCGCGCTGTTCGACCTGCCCGAGGACGAAAAGCGCCGCTATCACGTCCCCGGCGGCGGTGGCGCGCGCGGCTATACGCCGTTCAAGACCGAGATCGCCAAGGATGCCAAGGTCGTCGACCTCAAGGAATTCTGGCATGTCGGCCGCGAACTGCCCGAGGGGCATGGTTATGCCGACCGGATGCCCGCCAATATCTGGCCCGAGCGGCCGGAGGGCTTCCGCGAGGATTTCATCGCGCTGTTCTCCGCGTTCGACAAGGCGGGCGACCGGCTGCTCTCGGCGATCGCGTGTCACCTGAAGCTCGATCCGCACTGGTTCGATCCGGCGGTGAAGGACGGCAATTCGGTGCTGCGCCTGCTCCACTATCCGCCGATCCCCGCCGATGCCGAGGGCGTGCGGGCGGGGGCGCATGAAGACATCAATCTCATCACCCTCCTGCTCGGAGCCGAGGAGGCGGGGCTGGAACTGCTCGACCGCGATTCGGGCGAGTGGCTGGCGATCCGGCCGCCCGAGGGAGCGATGGTCGTCAATGTCGGCGACATGCTGCAGCGGCTGACCAACCATGTCCTGCCCTCGACCACCCACCGGGTCGTCAACCCGCCGGTCGAGCGGCGCGGCTTCTCGCGCTACTCGATGCCGTTCTTCCTGCATCCGGCGCCCGATTTCCTCATCAAGACGCTGCCGGGGACGATCACCGACGCGCATCACGATCGCTATCCGGAGCCGATCACCGCGCACGACTATCTGTTCGAGCGGCTGGTGGAGATCGGTTTGATCAAGAAGTGAGTGTCGGGGGGCGGGCTCGGTGAGACACCGCCCTCCCCCAGCCCCTCCCGCCTGCGGGAGGGGAGCGGCAAGACCGAGGTTTCGAATTCTTCCAACAAGGCTCCCCTCCCGCCAGCGGGAGGGCACCCGTTAAAAGTCCCCCCCCCCGCCTGCGGGAGGGGCACCCGTTAAAACTCCCCTCCCGCAAGCGGGAGGGGTTGGGGGAGGGCACGGGGTCTCACCGAGACCTCCCCCGCGATCACCCCAAAATATGCATCAACAAGGGCTGCCCCACCAGGCTCTGGCTCCCGCGCAACCGCTCCAGCGCCTGCGCCACCGCACGCTCCGGCCCCTCATGCGTGACGATCGCGATCATCACGCCGCCGTCCGCCGCCTCGCCACGCTGGATCAGGCTTTCGATCGAGACGCCCGCGTCGCGCATCGCCGCCGCGATCTCGGCCAGCACGCCGACCTTGTCCTGCACCGTGAAGCGCAGATAGGCGCGCCCGCGCCGCTCGCCGCTGTCCGCCCTGGCCGCCTCGGTCAGTTCATGGGCGGGCATGGCGAAGGACGCGCCATATTCGCCGCGCGCGATGTCGATCAGGTCGGCGACGACCGCGCTGGCGGTCGGGCCGTCGCCCGCGCCCGCGCCCTGGAACAGCAGGCGGCCGACGAAATTGCCCTCCGCGACGACCGCATTGGTCGAGCCGGTGACATGCGCCAGCGGATGGTCGAGCGGCACCAGATGGGGATGCACCCGCTGGAACAGGCCGTTCGCCCCCTCCTCGGCCACGCCGACCAGCCGGACGCGGTAGCCGAGCGATGCCGCCTGCGCGATATCGGCGGCGAGCACATGACGGACGCCGCCGACCGCGACATCCTTGAACGCGGGCTGGGTGCCGAAGGCGATCGCGGCCAGGATCGACAGCTTGTGCGCGGCGTCGACACCGTCGATGTCGAAGCTGGGATCCGCCTCCGCATAACCGAGCGCCTGCGCCTCGGCGAGCACCTCGGCGAAGTCGCGACCTTCCGCCTCCATCTTGGACAGGATGAAATTGCAGGTGCCGTTGAGGATGCCATAGACCCGCGCGATGGCGTTCGCCGCCGCGCCTTCGCGAAGCCCCTTGATGACCGGGATGCCACCCGCCACCGCCGCCTCGAACTTGAGCGCGGCGTTCGCGGCTTCCGCCTTCCGCGCCAGTTCGAGCCCGTGATGCGCCAGCATCGCCTTGTTGGCCGTGACGAAGCCGCGCCCGGCGTCCAATGCGGTCCGCGCCAGCGTGAGCGCGGGGCCGTCCGAGCCGCCGATCAGCTCGACCACCACATCGGCATCGGGGAGCGCGGCGAGCGCGGCGGTGTCGTCGACCCATTCGAAGCGCGACAGATCGACGCCCCGGTCCTTGGTCCGGTCGCGCGCGGAGACGGCGACGATCTCGATCGGGCGACCGGCACGCCGGGTAATCAGCTCGCGGTTCGCATCGAGCAGGCGGATGACGCCGCCGCCCACCGTGCCGAGTCCCGCCAATGCCACCCGCAATGCGTCACCCATAATCGAAATCCCGTACCCTCAGCATTCACAGAGCCTCGGCGGGTAGCGGATAGAAATGGTCGCTGTCGAGCCTGACCGCGACCTTTTATTGCTTGAGGCGGCGTATCTCGCTAAATACGCGGGATGATCTCCCCCGATTTCGTGGTCGTCGACGTCGAGACCGCCTGTTCGCGCACCAGCAGCATCTGCCAGATCGGCATCGTCGGCTATGCGGCGGGGGTCGAGGTGCTGGCCTATGAGACGCTGGTCGACCCGTGCGACGAGTTCAGCCTGTTCAATATCGGTATCCATGGCATCACCGCCGAGCATGTGCTGGGCAAGCCGACGTTCGCGCATCTTCATGCCGAACTGGCGGGCCATCTGGCGGGGCGGGTGACCGTCGCGCATTCGGGATTCGACAAGGGCGCGCTGGGCCGTGCGTGCGAGCGGGACGCCCTGCCTCCGATCGCCGCGCGCTGGCTGGACAGCGTGACGATCGCGCGGCGAGCCTGGCCCGACCTGCCCAACCACAAGCTCAATACGCTGGCGGGTTTCCTCGAACTGGAACACCGGCATCACGACGCGCTGAGCGACGCGCGCGCGGCGGGACAGGTGGTGCTTCGCGCGATGGCGCAGACCGGACTGACGCTGGCCGACTGGTTCACCCCACCGCCCTCGGCCAGAGCGCGCGCCAAGCGACAGGTGAGGGCCTAAGCGATCCCCCTTCCTCCCCATCGTCAGATGGGGAGGGGGACCGCGTCCGCAGGGCGTGGTGGAGGGGCGGGGCCGGTCCGTCGCGCCCCTCCACCACCGCTGCGCGGCGGTCCCCCTCCCCAGGCGCGCCTGGGGAGGGAGGAGGGCGGCCTCAGGGTTCGAGATGCCCTTGGGGGCCCGGGCCGTCGAGCGCGATGGGGACGCGGTTGCTCTTGTCGCGGGCCTTGTCGGCCAGCTTGCTGATCCCGATCCGCGCCTCGTTGGCGAGCAAGAGTGCGGGCGCGAGGATGTTGAACCCCGTCTGGCATCCCCACTGGCTCGCCGCGCATGGCGTGCCCGACGCCCGCAGCGCGCCGGCCCCGGTCATCTCCGGATTGGATGGGACGGGCCCCGCCGGCACCTCGTCCGGGACGACGGGGATGCGATCGTCCGCCTGACGACGCCCGCAGACGACCACGTCCTCCACGGTTCCGGCGGACGCCGGACAGGGATCCTTCGCCAGGATCGAGAAGCGCTCCGTCCCCGGCGCGGCGGGCGGGGGAGAGGCGGGGGTCGCCTGCAGGGCGATCAGCAACAGCGCGAGCATCGGCACATCTCCGTCAGGGCGCGGGCTTGCGCAGCGTCGGGCCGCCGCCGCTGCGGGGGTTGGTCTCCATCGTCACCCCGGCGAAGCCACCGCCGACGAGGAAGGGCGACATATCCTTGACCGGATTGCTCCGCGCCAACAGCCGGGTCCGTTCCTCGGACACCCCTTCATGGCGGGGATCGCCGGGTTCGGGCCGGACCTCGAAGGGATAGCGGAAGCGATCGGCGTTGCGGCGGCCGCAGACGGTGACGTCGGTCGAATCGGGATTATAGACGCAGCGGGTCTGGACGCCGCTGGCCGCGCGAGTCCGGGTCATGATCGACTCTACCGACGGCGGTGGCGATGGCGATACCGGCTGCGGCGGTGGCACCGGCGGCGGGGCCTGACCGGGCACCGCCATCATCAGCATGGCCATCATCGTCGCCACCATGACACCCTCCCGGCATCGCGAGTCCCCCGGCCTTGGCCCGAGGCGGGGGCGCCGTGCCCCTTCTACGATCGACGACCAGTATCGCTGCGCCTGTGGCGTTTTTAGGGCATCAATCGATCTGGGTGCGGAACAGCGTGCGGGGCTTGCTGGTGCAGTATTTGTCGCCGACCACCGCGCAATAGGTGCCGTCATTGGCGAAGGCGCGCGCCTTCGAATCGATCGGCACGCGGTGATCCTGCGACAGGCGATAGGGCGACGGACGCGCCCGGCCCGGGCAGCTGCCCGGCATACAGGCGGGGGTCAGGCGCGGCAGCGTCATCATATGACCGCCCGCCCCATGCGGCGCGGCCAACAGCAGCAGGATCGGCACCGGCACCATCGATAGTCTCCCCTGTCTTTCCGTCGAGCCTTGAAAATTTTCGCTGGACCGCGCGAGCCTCAATCCTGTCCGACCGGCGCGATCCGCAGCCGGGGGATCTCGATCGCGGGACAACGGTCCATCACGACCTTCAGCCCGGCCGCCTCCGCACGCGCCGCCGCCGCTTCGTTGACGACGCCAAGCTGCATCCAGATCGCCTTGGCGCCCATCGCGATCGCCGCGTCCACGACGTCGCCGACCGCGTCCGAGCGGCGGAAGATATCGACGATGTCGATCGGGTCGCCGAGCTGGCCGAGTTCACGGAAGACGAACTCGCCATGCACATGCTCGCCGGTGATCTGGGGATTGACCGGAATCACCCGGTAGCCGTGATCCTGGAGCCGCTTCATCACACCATAGGACGGCCGGTCGGGGCGGTCCGACGCGCCGACCAGCGCGATGGTCCGTGCCTCCTGCAACAAGGCGCGAATATCCTGGTCATCGGTCAACGGCATGGACGGTCCCCTTGCACGACCGCCCGTCCGGCTTGTGGCATCGACGGGATACCGGCGGTCTACCGGGCTCCAACGCCCCGCCGACCCGCCGGTTTCATCCGTGTCGGAGCCAGTCCGCGACCGTCTTCGCGAGCGGCGCGAAGACGAGGTCCCCCTCCCCCGCCGCGGGCGGCTGGCCAGCGTCGGAGGCGGTGCGAATCGCGATGGTCAGCGGCACCCGACCGAGGAACGGGATGCCGAGTTCCGCCGCCGCCGCTTCCGCCCCGCCCGATCCGAACGGATCCGAATATTCGCCGCAATGCGGACAGCGATAGCCCGCCATATTCTCGACCAGGCCGATGATCGGCACGCCCGCCTTGGTGAACAGGTCGATCGCGCGACGCGCATCGATCAGCGCGAGGTCCTGCGGCGTCGACACGATCACCGCACCGGCCGGACGATGCTTCTGCACCATGGTGAGCTGCACGTCGCCCGTCCCCGGCGGCAGGTCGAGGACGAGCAGTTCGGTCGCGCCCCAGTCTCCATCGACCAACTGGCTGAGCGCCCCCGCCGCCATCGGCCCGCGCCAGGCGATCGCCTTGTCCGGCTCGACCAGCTGCCCCATCGAGAGGAGCGACACGCCATAGGGCGTCGGCACGGGTTGCAGCTTGCCGTCCTGCGCGACCGGCTTCACCCCCTCGGCCGCCATCAGCCGCGGCTGCGAGGGGCCATAGATATCGGCATCGACCAGCCCGGTCTTGATCCCGCCCCGCGCCAGCGCGATGGCGAGATTGGCGGACAGGGTCGACTTGCCCACCCCGCCCTTGCCGCTGGCGACCGCGACGATACGCCGTTCCCGCTTCTCGGCGGTCAGGACGACGCGGACATCCTCGGCCCCCGACCGGATCGCGGCGGCCTTCACCTCATCCTCCAGCGCCTGTCGACCCGCGCCGTCGAGCCCCGTCGTGTCGAGGACGACGCCCGCGCGCGCGCCCTCCATCCGCACATTGGCGCGCTTGCCCGCCACCGCGGCCACCGCCGCCTTTACCGTCTCGATGATGCTCATGGCGGCCAGATAGGATGCGATACACGGCTTGGCACTGTTTTTGTCGGCGAACCGTTCCTATAACGATGTTCATGAGAAAGCTGACGGGCCGGTTTCAACGCCCCCCCAATCTAGCCGCCGAAACGCCGAAGGGCCCCTGGGGTGGGTCCGGAGAGGACTCCGACGGCGGTCCCCGCAATCCCTGGGCCGTGCCGCCGGGTGGCCGCAAGGCGCCGGGCAAGCCCACCGCGCTGGATGAATTCATCCGCAAGGCGCGCGGATCGGGCGGCGGAGGTCCGGGCGAAGGTCCCGGCGGATCGGGTGGCGGCTTTGGCGGCCTGCCCGGCGCGCCCGGCGGCCGAACGCTCTGGGCGATCGGCGCGGCGATCCTGATCGGCATCTGGGTGCTCTACACCTCGATCCATCCGATCGGGCCGCAACAGCGCGGCGTCGTCACCTATTTCGGCCGTTACACCGGCATATTGGAACCGGGCATCCAGCTTACCGCCCCCGCCCCGATCGCCAGCGTCCGCGTGCTGGACGTGCAGAAGATCCGTACCGAGAATTTTCCGGAAGGCTCGGGCGCGAATCTGGTCCTGACCGGGGACCAGAACATCATCGACCTGACCTATTCGGTTCGCTGGGACATCGCCAATCCGCGCGACTATGCCTTCCGCCTCGCGCAGCCGCAGGAAACCGTCCGCGCCGCCGCCGAAAGTGCGATGCGCGCGGTGATCGCCGAGACGACGCTGGACCAGGCGCTGGGTTCGGGCCGCACCGGCATCGAGCAGCGCGTCCAGGAGATGACCCAGTCGATCCTCAACGAGTATCGCTCGGGCGTCCGCATCCAGGGCGTCGCGATCAAGCAGGCCGCCCCGCCGCAGCAGATCGTCGACGACTTCAACAAGGTGACGGCGGCGCAGCAGCGCGCGGTCGCCGATGTGAACCAGGCGCGTTCCTATGCGCAGCAGGTGATCGCGCGGGCCCAGGGTGAAGCGGCGCAGTTCGACAAGATGTACGAGCAATATCGCCTCGCCCCCGAAGTGACGCGCCGCCGCATGTATTACGAGACCATGGAGGCCGTGCTGGCCAAGTCGGACAAGACCATCGTCGAGACCCCCGGCGTCGTCCCCTATCTGCCGCTGTCGAAGGCGCGCCCGGCACCGCCACCGCCCGAGGTCGCGACCCCGACGCCCGCCCCGCAGCAGGGAGGCGGCCAGTGAACGGCCTGACCCTTCGCAACCCGATCGTGCTGGGCGTCGCCCTGCTGGTCGCGGTGATCGTCGCGGCGGCGACCTTCGCCATCGTGCCCGAGACCAAGCAGGCCGTCATCTATCGGTTCGAACAGCCCCGGCGGATCGTCAACGGCTATCGCCCCGACGAGGATCTGGGGTCGAGCGGCGCCGGACTGATCGCGCGCATTCCCTTCGTCGACCGGATCGTCTGGGTCGACAAGCGGGTGCTCGACCTCGACCTGGAGAAGACCCAGGTCCTGTCGACCGATCAGCTGCGCATGAATGTCGACGCCTTCGCGCGCTTCCGCGTGGTCGATCCGCGCCGGATGCTGGCGACGGCGGGCAGCGTGGACGGCGTCATCAACCAGCTTCGTCCGATCTTCGGCTCGGCGCTGCGTAACGAGCTGGGCAAGCGCCGCTCGACCGAGCTGCTCAGCCCCGAGCGCGGCCAGGTGATGGACGCGATCCAGGTGCGACTCGACCGGATCGCGCGCCAGTACGGCGTCCAGATCGTCGATGTACGCATCAAGGAGGCCGAACTGCCGCCGGGCACGCCGCTGGAAAGCGCGCTCGCCCGGATGCAGACCGCGCGTCAGCAGGAGGCGATCACCATTACCGCGCAGGGGCAGAAGCAGGCGCAGATCGTGCGGGCCGACGCCGATGGCCAGGCCGCGCAAATCTATGCGCAGGCCTTTGGCAAGGATCCGGGCTTCTACGACTTCTATCGGGCCATGCAGTCCTATCGCCACACCTTCGCCGCCGATGGCAGCAACCAGGGACATGGCAGCACGCAGATCATTCTGTCGCCCGAGAACAGCTATCTGAAGGAATTCACCGCGCCGGGTCGATAGTGGCATTTTCCACCTTTCGACCCGTTCATATTCAAGCGTCGTTCAGCCAAACCGTGACATATAGGCCACGGTCAAACCGAATTTTCTTCATTGAGAGGACTTTAGCCCAGTGCGCTACGCCTACGCCATTACCAGTGCGCTCCTCCTCGGTGGCGCGACCGCGACCCTGGCCCTCCAGCCCGGCACCGCGCAGGTCGCGCAGAACGAACCGGGTGCGATCCAGGCCGTCGCGCCGCGCGCCGGTGCGCCGATGAGCTTTGCCGACATGGTCGCCAAGCTCCAGCCCGCCGTCGTCAACATCTCGACCAAGCAGTCGATCACCGTGAAGCAGCAGGCGAACCCGTTCGCCGGTACGCCGTTCGAGGGCTTTTTCGGCCAGTTCGGCGGCCAGGGCGGACCGCAGCCGCAGAAGCGCGAAGGCGCCTCGCTGGGTTCGGGCTTCCTGATCTCGCCGGACGGCTATATCGTCACCAACAACCATGTGATCGCACCCGGCGCGCAGGGCGCCTCGGTCGACTCGATCACCGTCACGCTCAACGATCGCAAGGAATATACCGCCAAGGTCGTCGGCCGTGACGAAACCTCGGACCTTGCGGTCCTGAAGATCGATGGCAAGAACCTGCCATTCGTCCGCTTCGGCGATTCGTCGCGTGCGCGTCCCGGCGACTGGGTGCTGGCGATCGGCCAGCCCTTCGGCCTGTCGAGCACGGTGACCGCGGGTATCGTCTCGGCGGTGCACCGCGTCACCGGTCAGGGCGGCGCCAACGACCGCTTCATCCAGACCGACGCCGCGATCAACCAGGGCAACTCCGGCGGCCCGATGTTCGACATGAACGGCAACGTCATCGGCATCAACAGCCAGATCTATTCGCAGTCGGGCGGTAACATCGGCATCGGCTTCGCCATTCCGGCGGAGGATGCCAAGCCGATCATCGATCGGCTGATGAAGGGCCAGAAGATCGAGCGCGGCTATCTGGGCGTCCAGATCGGTGGCCCGGTCAATGACGATGTCGCCGCGTCGCTGGGCGTGCCCAAGGGCCAGGGCGAGATCATCGCCAAGGTCGAACCCGATGGTCCCGCCGCCAAGGCCGGTCTGAAGGCGTTCGACGTGGTCACCAAGGTCAACGGCCAGCTCGTGACGCCCGAACAGACGCTGTCCTATCTGATCGCCAACGTGCCGCCGGGCGGCCGGGTCCAGATGGAGGTGCTTCGTGCGGGCAAGCCGGTGTCGCTGACCGCGACCGCCGCGACCCGTCCGTCGAACGACGAACTTCGCGCGACGATGGGCGATGGCTCCGACGCGTTCCCGGACGATGACGACGATGCGCAGGTCGCGCCCACCGCGGGTGGCGGGCTGGGTCTGTCGGTCCAGGCGCTGACCCCGGCGATCGCCCGCGCGATCAACGTCGATCCCTCGACCCAGGGCGTGGTCGTCGCCGCCGTCGATCCATCGAGCGACGCCGCCTCCAAGCTCAAGCGCGGCGACGTGATCACCGCGATCAACGGCACCGCCGTCCGCAGCGCCGCCGACATTCAGCAGATTGTTGCCCAGGCGAAGGCGGCGGGTCGCCCGCAGGTGCTAGCCCAGATCACCCGCGCCCGCATCGCCGGCGCGCTGATCCCGCTGCGCATCAAGTAACGACCGGACCTCAAGGCAAAAGGCCGTCGCATCCACCGGGTGCGGCGGCCTTTTCCTATTCCCGTCACGAAATGCCGCGATAAGATGCGGGCATGGACGGAATCTTCATCGGCATGGGTGGCGGCAAGCCACAGGCGATCGACCTCAAGCGGGCCAACCGGCACGGACTGATCGCGGGTGCGACCGGCACCGGCAAGACGGTGACGCTGCAGACCATGGTCGAGGGATTTTCCCGCGCCGGCGTTCCCAGCTTCGTCGCCGACGTGAAGGGCGACCTGTCGGGACTCGGCATGGCGGGATCGGCGATGGGCAAGACCCATGCCGCCTTTTCCGCCCGCGCGGCAGAGCTTGGCCTGACCGACTGGTCCTATGACGCATCGCCGGTGCAGTTCTGGGACCTGTTCGGCACGCAGGGGCATCCCGTGCGCGCCACCGTGTCGGAGATGGGGCCGCTGCTCCTCGCGCGGATGATGGGGCTGAACGAGACGCAGGAAGGGGTGCTGACCATCGCCTTCCATGTCGCCGACAAGGAAGGGCTGCTGCTCCTCGACCTGGACGACCTCCAGGCGATGCTCGCCGATTGCGCCGCGCGCGCCGACGAGCTGACGACGAGCTACGGCAATGTCTCCAAACAGTCGGTCGGCGCGATCCAGCGCGCACTGCTCCAGTTGCGCACGCAGGGCGCCGAGCATTTCTTCGGCGAGCCCGCGCTAGAGCTCGCCGACATGATCCGCACCGACGAGACGGGGCGCGGCGTGGTCAACATCCTCGCCGCCGACCAGTTGATGGCGAGCCCCAAGCTCTACGCCACCTTCCTGTTGTGGCTGCTGTCCGAACTGTTCGAACAGCTTCCCGAGATCGGCGATCCCGACAAGCCCAAACTCGTCTTCTTCTTCGACGAGGCGCATCTGCTGTTCGACGAGGCCGCGCCCGCGCTGGTCGATACGATCGAGCGGGTGGCGCGGCTGATCCGGTCGAAGGGCGTCGGCGTCTATTTCATCACCCAGAATCCGATCGACATACCCGACAAGATCGCCGGGCAGTTGGGCAACCGGGTCCAGCACGCATTGCGCGCCTTCACCCCGCGCGACCAGGCGGCGGTCCGCTCCGCCGCCGAGACGTTCCGGGCCAATCCCGGCGTCGACGTGGCGACCGCGATCACCGAGCTGAAGGTCGGTGAGGCGCTGGTGTCGCTGTTGCAGGCGGACGGTTCGCCTTCCCCGGTCGAACGGACGCTGATCGCGCCGCCGCGCAGCCGGGTCGGCCCGGTAACGCCGGACGAGCGCAAGCTGCTGGTCGAGACCGATGCGGTGGGGACCAGGTACGATCAGGCGGTGGACCGCGAATCCGCCGAGGAACTGCTCGCCGCCAAGACGCAGGAAGCCGCCGCCGCCGCCGCCGAGGCCAAGGCGCAGACCGAGGCCGACAAGCAGGCGGCCCAAAGTGCGAAGGCGGACGCAAAGGCCGCCAAGGAGGCCGAGCGCGCGCGGATCGCGGAACAGCGCGAATCGGCGAACTCGCCCTGGGCCAAGATGGCGACCAGCGCCGCCCGCTCGGCCAGCTCGTCGATCGGGCGGCAGGTCGCCAACGAGATCGGCAAGCAGGTGTTCGGTGGCGGATCGCGACGCCGGTCGAGCGGCGCGGGCGGCGGGTTGGTCGGCGCGGTGGTGCGGGGCGTGTTGGGGAATCTGTTCCGGGGATGAGGGTCTGACTGCGCCCCCCCTCTCCCCTCAGAGAGGGGCGAGGGAAGGACAGGCATGGTTGAATGTCGGTCGGTCTTGGATTGGGATGACATGGGGTCGACCCCAAGCCGAGTCCCTCCCCAGAAGGGGAGGGGTAAATCAATCCGACGTCATCATGCTCTAGGCGCACGCCCCACACTCTGTCACATCTGCGCGCATGAGCCGTACTCCAACGACCGCCGCGCCCGTCGCCGAACTCACCCTTCGCGGGATCGCGCTGGGCGGGATCATCACGCTGCTGTTCACCGCCGCGAACGTCTATCTGGGTCTCAAGGTCGGGCTGACCTTCGCCACCTCGATCCCGGCGGCGGTCATCTCGATGGCGATCCTGCGCTATCTGCCGAACAGCTCGGTGCTGGAGAATAATATCGTGCAGACGGTCGCGTCGGCGGCCGGGACGCTGGCCGCGATCATCTTCGTGTTGCCGGGGCTCGTCATGATCGGCTGGTGGCAGGGTTTCCCGTACCTGCTGACCGCAGGGATCACCGCGACCGGCGGTATCCTGGGCGTCATGTTCTCGGTCCCCCTGCGCCGTGCGCTGGTCGTCGACACCGACCTGCCCTACCCGGAAGGTCGCGCCGCCGCCGAGGTCCTGAAAGTCGGCGCGGGCAGCCGCGAGGGCGAGGCGGAGAGCGCGGTCGGGCTGCGGCTGATCGTGGTCAATGCCATCGCCTCGGCCGGGTTCGCGATCCTGACCCAGACCAAGCTGGCGGTAGCCGAGGCGGCGATCTTCTTTCGCACCGGCGCGGGTGCGAGCGGGATCGCGGGTGGTTTGTCCTTCGCGCTGATCGGGGTCGGGCATCTGGTCGGCCTGTCGGTCGGGCTGGCGATGCTGCTCGGCATCGCGATCGGCTGGTGGGTGGCGCTGCCCATCCTCACCGCCATGGCCCCGTCGACCGCGCCCATCGCCGAATGGGCGGGCGCGATCTTCAGCAGGGACGTGCGCTTCCTGGGTGCAGGCGTGATCGGCGTGGCGGCGATCTGGACGCTCCTGAAGATCATCGGCCCCGTCATCGGCGGCATCCGCTCGTCGCTTGCCGCCGCTTCGGCCAAGCGCGACGGCGCGGTGCTGGCGATCGGCGAGCGCGACCTGCCGATCGGCATCGTCGCGGCCGTGGCGCTGGCGACCCTGGTCCCGATCACGGGGCTGCTCTGGTCGGTGATCGCGGGTGGCCCGCTGGCGGCGTCCGGCGTCGCGCTGATCGGCGGCGCGCTGCTGTTCATCCTGCTCATCGGCCTCGTGATCGCGGCGGTATGCGGCTATATGGCCGGTCTGATCGGCGCGTCGAACAGCCCGGTGTCGGGGATCGGCATCCTCTCCGTCCTCGCCGCCGCGCTCCTGCTGGTCGGCCTGTTCGGGCGTGGTACGCCGCCGGAGACGACGCAGGCGCTGGTCGCCTATGCGCTGATCGTCACGGGCGTGGTGTTCGGCGTCGCGACCATCTCCAACGACAATCTTCAGGACCTCAAGACCGGCGAACTGGTCGGTGCGACGCCGTGGAAGCAGCAGGTGGCGCTGGTCATCGGCGTCGTCTTCGGCAGCCTCGTGATCCCGCCCGTCCTCGACCTGCTCAACGCGACCTTGGGTTTCGCGGGCACGCCGGGTGCGGGGCCCAACGCGCTGTCCGCACCGCAGGCCGCACTGATCTCGGCATTGGCCAAGGGCGTGCTGGGTGGCGACCTCAACTGGGGGATGATCGGGATCGGCGCGCTGGTCGGCGTGGGCGTGATCGTCGTCGACGAGATTTGCGGCAAGCTCGGCTGGTTGCGCCTGCCGCCGCTGGGGGTCGGGCTGGGCATCTATCTGCCGATGACCGCGACGCTGCCGGTCGTGCTGGGCGCCACGATCGGCCATGTCTATGACCGCTGGGCGAGGCAGAGCGCCAATCCGGAGGCGGCCGAGCGGCTGGGCGTGCTCGCCGCGACCGGCCTGATCGTCGGCGAAAGCCTGTGGGGTGTCGCCTTTGCCGGGATCGTCTACCTGACCAACTCGGACGCGCCGCTGGCGCTGGTCGGCGACGGCTTCGCCACCCCCGCGCTGATCGGGGGGACGCTGGTCTTCCTGGGGCTGGTGGCGGCGCTGTATCGCAATACGCGCCGCCAGGTCATCACATTGCCGCCAGCAGCTCGCTGATCTTCACGAAGGCGAAACCGATCGAGCTGTCCGCGATGCCATAGGGCAGGAACAGCGAGTCGCCGTGGCGGATCGCGCCGCACGAATAGACGACGTTGGGCACATAGCCCTCGCGGTCCTGATCCTTGGCGGCGAGGATCGGCAGCTTGGTCCGACCGAGCACCTTGGACGGATCGTCCTTGTCGAGCAGCGCCGCGCCGATCGAATATTTGCGCATCGCACCGACGCCGTGGGTCAGCAGCAGCCATCCCTCGTCCGTCTCGATGGGCGGGCCGCAATTGCCGATCTGGACCAGCTCCCAGGGGAAGACCGGGGTGAGGATTTTCACCCCCTCGTCCCAATGGGTCAGCGAGTCGGACTTGAGCAGGAACAGATTCTCGCCGTCCTGCCGCCCGATCATCATATATTGCCCGGCAACCTTGCGCGGGAACAGCGCCATGCCCTTGTTACGCGCCGCCGAGCCGGTCATCGGCACCAGGTCGAACGCGCGGAAATCGCGGGTGCGCATCAGCTCGGACTGGATGCCCGAGCCGTCATAGGCGGTATAGGTGCCGATCCACTCGACCGCGCCGTCGTCATGCGTGAACTGGACGATCCGCATGTCCTCCAGCCCCTTGGACTGGGCATGGGTGATCGGGAAGATGACCGTGCCCGACAGGGTCGAGTCGCGGTGCCGGTAGACGGTGATCGGCCCGCTCGGCGCATCGTCCTCGCCCCAGCCATGGACGTCGGTCGCGGTGGCGAAGGGCGGCTCGGGCGCGAGGCGAAGCTGGTTCTGATCGTTGATGATGCCTTCGCGGAACGCGACCGAGGAGATGTGCCCCTCGCCCACCGCGCGCATCGACATCAGGATGCGCTGCGACCCCGGCTGGATGCCCGTCTGGTCGAAGTGCGGCACCGCCGACGGATTCATCAGCGCGGCGGCGGCATAGCTGTATTCGTGGCAGAAATAGGCGCCGATCAGCTGGCGCTTCTCGTCGCTGATCTTCGCCCCGTCGAGCTTCAGCATATCCTCGATCTGGTCATAGCGCGTCATGAAGACCCGCCGCGTCTGCCAGTGCCGCGCCTCGAAATCCTTCAGCACGGTTTCCAGCTGGTCGCGCGCTTCCGCCGGCGTCATCGCCAGGACCTCGCCCACCAGACGCTCGGTCCGGCTCGGCGGCGCGCCGTTGCCACCCGCCCATGCGATATGGAAGGGCCGCACCACGACGCGCGAAGGATCGGCATGAAGCCGCAGCCGGTGGTTGAACAAATCCATCGCGCTACCGTCTCGCCATTTTACCTAAAACGCTCGTCCCATCCCCCGTTACGCATGAGCGCGTCAGGCGATGTGACGATCGGCTCCTGCCATGGATGCACCGGATTGGCAAAGGCTAGCGATCGCACAATTGGCGAGTTGCAGCGCCAGGATCGATTCGGCGCCCTGGTTGCGGTTGAGCCCGGTCGGCATCAGCCCGTCGAAGCAGCCGCCATCATTGGCGGTCGCCAGCGGCAGGTCGAGGTCGTTGGCGCCCAGGAACCAGCCATAGGCCCGTTCGCCCTCCGCGATCCAGCGCGGGTCGCGCGTCGCGACATAGGCCGACTGGCACGCCTCGACCGTCGCCTGTGCCTCCAGCGGCTGCTGGTCGAACTGCAACGGTTCGGCATAGGGACGACCGAAGCTTTCGCTGCCGACCGCGCGGAAGCGCCCCTCGGGCGAGGTCTGCTTGCCGACGATCCATTCCAGCGTCGAGATGCCGCAGTCGATCAGATCCTGGCGGCCCAGCGCGCGCCCCGCCTCGATCAACGCCTGCGGAACGCGGGCATTGTCATAGGCGAGCACGATCTCGAACCACTGCCATTCCGGCCGCCGTGCCTCTTCGAGCAGCGCGAGATGCAGGTCGGGCATCTTTTCGAGGATCGAGCGGGCGAGCTGGTGCCCCGGCCGGGCCTCCAGCATCGCGGCGGCACCCAGCATGGCAAAGGCCTGCGCACGAAGCGAACCCAGGTCGAGCGCCAGCGACGCGGTGGCGTCGAACCACATCTGCGCCCAGTCGCGATGCTTGGCGAGCTGCGCGTCGCGTGCGGTCACGCCCAGCGCCCAGAGGGTACGGCCGTTCGAATCCTCCGACCCGACATCCTCGCACCAGCTACGGTCGAAGCGCATGAAGTTGCGATAGCGCCGCGCCTCCGGGTTCCAGGCATATTGCAGGAACGAGGCGTAGATCGTCGTCCACTTGTCGCGCGCCACCGGATCGATGTCGGGCGCCTGGGTCATGAAGATCAGCGCGCGGGCATTGTCGTCGATGCAATAGCCGTGGCGTCGATCGGGCACCGAATAGATCGCATGTTGCAACATGCCGGTCGAATCGCTCATCCGCTCGACCGCCGCCAGGTCCGGGGCCAGCGGCGTGATCGCGCTATGCTGGCTGGCGGCGATCCGGCGGGGGCGGGCGTTGATCGCGGTCCCGATCAGCGCGACCGCCGCCTCCGCCAGACGTGGCCAGATCATCGTCCGGCCGCGCGCATAGGCACGGCTCGACAGGCGATTGCGCGCCGCCTCGTCGCTCAGCAACCGGTCGATCTCGCGCGCGAAGGCCGCAACGTCGCCGAACGGCACGAGCACGCCATGTTCGTCCGCGAGGATCTCGGTGGCATGGACATAGGGGGTGGAGATCACCGCCTTGCCGACGCCGATGGCGTAGGACAGCGTGCCGCTCGTGATCTGCGCCGGGTTCGAATAGGGGGTGGCGTAGATGTCGGCCGCCTGGAGATAGTCGAGCAGTTCGTCATGCTCGAGGAAGGAGTCGACGAACGCCATGTTGTCCGCCACGCCGCGCGCGTCGGCCAGCGCCTTCAGCCGGTCGCGATACGCCTCGCCCTCATGCGCGATCAGGTTGGGATGGGTCGCACCGACCACGACATAGAGCAGCTCGGGATGATGCGCGACGACCGCGGGCAGCGCCTCGATGATCGTCTCGATCCCCTTGTTGGGCGCGAGCAGGCCGAAGGTCAGAACGACCTTGCGTCCTTCCCAGCCGAAACGCGGCTTGAACGCGTCTGGGGTCAGCAGCGCGCGATCGGGAACGCCGTGCGGGATCATCGCGATCTGGCGCGGATCGGCGCCGTAGACGCGCTGGAGAATGTCGCGGCCCTTGTCGGCCATGACGATGATCTTGGCACAGCGGCGGAGCAGCCCCTCCATGACGCGGCGCTCGTCCGCCGAGGGCTTTTCGAGCACGGTGTGGAGCGTCGCGATGACGGGCAGCGTGGTACGGTCGAGCAGCGCGAGCAGATGCTCGCCCGCGGCCCCGCCATAGATGCCGTATTCGTGCTGGACCCAGATCGCCTGCGCGCCGCTCGCCTCGATCCGCCGGGCCATGTCGATATAGGCCGCCCGCTCGTTCTGCGGGATCGCGGCGGTCACGGCGGGGGGATAGGCATAGCGGCCGGGGTGGTCGTCCATCGCGTAGACATCGACCTTCAGGTCGGGGAAGCGATTGCAGAGCGCGGAGTAAACGTCCGTGGTGAAGGTCGCGAGCCCGCACTGCCTGGGCAGGAAATTACCGATCAGCGCCAGACGTTCGATCACGGTTCCGTTCGCATCCACCATTTTGCTTGTCCTTGCAGGCGCGAGGGATGGCGGCGATCCGCACGTCCCCTCTCGTATACCATGAACACGTGGTCGGCACGATGGTTGCACCCAGTGTTACATTTTCGCTGCACTGCAACCGGAAACAGCGACCGAAAGGCCCGAAAACGGGCTATTCAGAACGACTTGGCAAAATGCTGGATAGGCGAAATCGAATGCGCCGTTCACCCGCGTCCGCGATAGCCCGCGACGCCCTGGTCGGGCAGCCACAGGGCGGCGGGGGGTGCCGACGACTGCCAGAACACGTCGATCGGGATGCCGCCGCGCGGATACCAATAGCCGCCGATGCGCAGCCAGACGGGCTTCATCTCGTCGAACAGCCGCTCGCCGATGCCGACGGTGCAATCCTCGTGGAACCCCGCATGGTTGCGGAAGCTGCCGAGGAACAGCTTGAGCGACTTGGACTCCACGATCGTCTCGCCGGGCACATAGTCGATGACGAGGTGCGCGAAGTCGGGCTGGCCGGTCACCGGGCATAGCGAGGTGAACTCCGGCGCGGCGAACCGGATCAGATAGGTACGCCCCGGACGGGGGTTGGGAACATAATCGAGCACCGCCTCTTCCGGGGAAGCGGGCAGCGCGCTGGTCTGGCCGAGATGCTTCATGAAAGGCCATGTAGGACAGCCATGCCCAAAGCGCCAACGCTGATCCCCATCCTGGGCGATCAATTGTCGATGAACCTGTCCAGCCTGGAGGGCGCGGACCCGAAGCGCACCGTACTCCTGATGATGGAAGTGGAGGACGAGACGGGCTATGTCCGCCATCACAAGGCCAAGATCGCCTATATCCTGTCCGCCATGCGCCACCATGCCGCGGCCTTGCGGAAGGCCGGTTGGACGGTCGATTATGTGAAGCTGGACGATGCGGACAATGCGGGCAGCTTCACCGGTGAGGTGGCGCGCGCGGTCGAGCGGCATTCCCCCGAACGCATCGTCGTCACGCAAGCCGGCGAGTGGCGCGTCGCCGCGATGCTGGAGGCGTGGGAGACGATGTTCGGCATCCCCGTCGACATCCGCCCGGACACCCGCTTCATCGCGACGCAGGCCGAGTTCGAGGACTGGGCGAAGGACCGCAACGAGCTGCGCATGGAATTTTTCTATCGCCTGATGCGCCGCAAGACCGGGCTGTTGATGAAGGGCGACAAGCCCGAGGGCGGCAAATGGAATTACGACGCGGACAACCGCAAGCCCGCACCCAGGAAGGACAAGCCGCCCGAGCCGCTGGCCTTCGCGCCCGACCGGATCACCCGCGACGTGCTGGCGCTGGTCGCGGCGC
This sequence comes from Sphingomonas sp. Leaf21, assembly GCF_916858675.1. Classification (GTDB taxonomy): domain Bacteria; phylum Pseudomonadota; class Alphaproteobacteria; order Sphingomonadales; family Sphingomonadaceae; genus Sphingomonas. The sequence goes on along the minus strand of NZ_CAKASM010000002.1, from coordinate 199,288 downwards.
GGTTCGACAATCATCCCGGCTCGCTCGACGGATTTGCCTATGCGACGACGGCGGAGGAGGCGCAGCAACAGGCCGAGGCGTTCATGGCGCACGCGCTGCCCAAGTTCGGCGACTATCAGGATGCGATGCTGACGGGCCAGCACCAGCTCTGGCACTCGGTCCTGTCGCCCTATATCAATTCCGGGCTGCTCGATCCGCTCGACCTCTGCCGGATGGCGGAAGGCGAATATGAGGACGGGAATGCCAGCCTCAACTCGGTCGAGGGCTATATCCGCCAGATCATCGGCTGGCGCGAATATGTGCGCGGGCTCTACTGGCATGTCGGGCCCGATTACGTAGACCGCAACTTCCTGCGCGCGACGCGGCCGCTGCCGGGCTTCTACTGGACCGGCGAGACCGACATGCACTGCATGGCGGAGGCGCTGGGCCAGACGCTGGCGACCGCGCACGCGCACCATATCCAGCGGCTGATGGTGACGGGCAATTTCGCCATCCTGATCGGCGCGGACCCGGCGGAGGTGCATCGCTGGTATCTGGAAATCTATGTCGACGCCTATGAATGGGTCGAGTTGCCCAACGTCGTTGGCATGAGCCAGTTCGCCGATGGCGGCATCATCGCGTCCAAGCCCTATGTCTCGTCGGGGGCCTATATCAACCGCATGTCCGATTACTGCGGATCGTGTCGGTACGACGTGAAGCAGCGGGTGGGCGAGGATGCCTGCCCGTTCAACGCGCTCTATTGGGATTTCCTGGCGCGGCACGAGAAGAGGTTCGGCGAGAATCCGCGCATGGCGATGCCCTATCGCAACTGGAACCGGATGGCGGCGGAGGACCAGAAGGCGATCCGGGCGCAGGCGGCAGGGTTTCTGAAGGGGTTGGAATAGCCGGATTTCCTTGGCCTTCGACTCCGCTCAGGCGGAACGGGGGTTGGTGTGGTGAACCCTCACCCCTGGCCGCTCCCCTCCCGCAGGCGGGAGGGGATGGGGGAGGGCCTGGAGCCTCACCGGGACCATAGCTTGCCGCCCTGCCCTCCCCAAACCCTTCCCACCTGCGGGAGGGGCTTACCGCGCCCGCGCTTGCGACGCCGCCATCAACGCGCCTAGGTACGGACCGAACCGACCGAGGAGCCCCATGATGCCGCCACTCATCACGCCGGACGAACTCGCCGCGATCGCGGGCGAGGCGGATGTCCGCATCCTCGACGTCACCTATTTCCTCGACGACGCGGATGGCGCGACCGCGCGGCGCGGCTATGAGGAAGGCCATATCCCCGGCGCACGTTTCGTGGCGCTGGGCGGGCTCGCCGATCCCGAGAGCGACCTGCCGATGACGCTCCCCCCCGCCGAGCATTTCGCCCACGCGATGAGCGCGGCGGGCATCGGTCATGCCGACCGGATCGTCCTCTACGATCGCTCGCCGCTGCACAGTTCGGCGCGGGTCTGGTGGCTGCTCACCCTGTTCGGGGCGAAGTCGGTGTCGTTGCTCGACGGCGGGCTGGAGGCATGGCGCGCCGCCGGGCAACCGGTCTTGGTCGGCCCCGCCGACGCGATCGACGCGCCCGGCCTGTTCGTCGCGCAGCCCGACCTGTCGCGCGTCCGCAGCCTTCGCGAAGTCCGTGCCCATGTCGAGGCGGGCGATGCGCAACTGGTCGACGCGCGCTCGCCCGGACGCTTCGCGGGCGCCGAGCCCGAGCCGCGCCCCGGCGTCGAGCCGGGCCATATCCCGGGTTCGCGCAACCTGCCCTATGCCAAGCTGTTCGAACCCGATGGCCGGTGGAAATCGCCCGACGCCATCGCCGCCGCCTTCGCCGCCGCCGGGGTCGATCCCACCGTGCCGATGGTCGGCACCTGCGGCTCCGGCATCACCGCCAGCGTCCTGGCGTTCGGCGCGGAGCGGATCGGCGCGATGATGCCGGTCTATGACGGAAGCTGGACCGAATGGGGCTCCGACCCCAGCACCCCCAAAGCGAAAGACATCTGACCGCGATGACCGACGACGATCTGCCCATCAAGCCCGCCACCCGCCTGGTCCAGGCGGGCCGCCGCGCGGAATGGACGAAGGGCGTGGTCAACGTCCCCGTCTGGCGCGGATCAACCGTGCTGTACGACGATGTCGCGCATATGCGCCGAGTCGGTTCGGGCGATCTGCACGAAAAGCTGTTCTACGGTCGCAAGGGGTTGCCCACCCAATGGTCGCTCGCCGATGCGCTGACCAGCCTGGAGCCGGGGGCGGAGGCGACCTTCCTCTACCCCTCGGGCGTGGCGGCGATCGCGGCGGCCTTGCTGTCGGTGCTGTCGCCGGGGGACGAACTGCTGCTGGTCGACAGCGCCTATGACCCGACGCGCGGGCTCGCCACCGGGTTGCTGGCGCGGATGGGGATCACGACGCGCTTCTACGATCCGCTGGTCGGCGCGGGGATCGCCGAGCTGATCGGTCCCGCCACGCGCGCGATCTTCCTGGAAAGCCCCGGCTCGCTGAGTTTCGAGGTGCAGGACATTCCCGCCATCGTCGCGGTGGCCAAGGCACGCGGGATCACGACGATCCTCGACAATACCTGGGCGACGTCGCTGTTCTTCCCGGCGATCGAAAAGGGCATCGACCTGACCGTGCTGGCCTGCACCAAATATGTCGTCGGCCATTCCGACGCGATGCTGGGGTCGGTGACGGCGGCCCCGTCGCATTGGGCGGCGCTACGCGACACCAGTTTCCAGCTTGGCCAGGTCGCCAGCCCCGACGACGCCTATCTGGGCAGCCGGGGCCTGCGCACCATGGGCGTCCGACTTGCCCAGCATCAGCGAAGCGCCCTGACCATCGCCAGGTGGCTCGGCGAACAGCCGGGGGTCGCGCGGGTGCTCCACCCCGCCCTGCCCTCCTGTCCCGGCCACGAGGTCTTCGCGCGCGACTTTCTGGGATCGAGCGGATTGTTCGCCTTCGTCCTCGACGGCGGGAACGACGCCGCGCGTACCGCGATGCTAGACGGGCTCGCGCTGTTCGGGCTGGGGTTCAGTTGGGGCGGCTATGAAAGCCTCGCCATCCCCGCCGATCCGCATCGCTATCGCAGCGTGACCAAACGCGAATTCGCCGGTCCGCTGATCCGGCTCCAGATCGGGCTGGAGGATACCGACGACCTGATCGCCGATCTCGACCGCGGGCTCGCCCGCTTCCGGGCCGCGCGCGGATGACGCTGTTCGAATGGCTTCAGGCGAGCGGCATCGAACTGCCGGATCGCATGGAGGCCATGGAGGCCGGGGTCGCGACCGCCCTGTCGCTGGCGATGCTGGCGGGCGGGGTGGTGGCGGGACGCAGGCTGGGGCCCCGCATCGCGCAGATGGTGCAGCGCTTCGCCATCGCCAAGGGGGAGGTGCTGCAGGCGCGGATCTGCGCGATCACCCGGCATGTCGCCGCCGCGTTCCTGCTGATGACGCTGGGCGCGATCTGGCCGTGGGAATCGCTCGCGGGCGTGCCGATCGGGCTGGCGCTGGGCGCGTCGGTGGCGCGCGCGGGGTTCCAGCTCCTGCGGGGGCTGAGCCTGCCGCGCTGGTTGGCCTGGGTCTTCGCGATCGTCTGCTTCGTCGGACTGTTCAGCCGCGAGATCGGCGGCCTCGACCCGGTCACGCGACTGGCCGAGCAGATCGGCTTCACCGTCGGGTCGCGGCGATTCTCGGTGATGCTGCTGGTGACGATGCTGGTCACGGTCGTCACCATCCTCGCGGTCACGCGCGCGGTCACCCGCATCACCGAGCAATGGATCGGCCATGCACGCGGGCTCGACCCGACCCAGAAGCTGCTGGCGCAGAAGCTGGCGAGCATCGCCATCGTCGTCATCGCCTTCTTCTTCGCGATGGACCTGCTCGAGATCGACCTGACCAGCCTCGCGCTGTTTTCGGGCGGGTTCGGCCTCGCGATCGGTTTCGGGTTGCAGAAGACGATCGGCAACCTGATCGCCGGGATCATCCTCCTCATGGATCGCTCGATCAAGCCGGGCGACGTCATCGCGCTCCAGAACGAGATCGGCTGGGTGAACAAGATCGGCGTGCGCGCCGTCTCGATCATCACGCGCGACGGCAAGGAGCATCTGATCCCCAACGAGAATCTGATGACGCAGGAGGTGGAGAACTGGTCCTATTCCGACCGCAACGTCCGCGTCCGCATTCCCGTCTCGATCGCGCACGACTGCGACCTGCGCCTCGCGCAGGAGCTGATGCTGCGCGCCGCCAACGAATCGCCGCGCGTGCTGAAGAGTCCCAAGCCCAATGTCTGGCTGATGAGCTTCGGCGATTACGCGCTCCAGCATGAGATACTGGCCTGGATCAGCGATCCCGAGAGCGGCGTCGGCAATGTCCGCTCCGACGTGCTCAACCGGCTATGGTTCCTGTTCAAGGAGCATGGCATCGGCCTGCCCTATCCGCAGCGGGACATCCATATCCGCTCGCTGCCGACGGGCGAGCGTCACGAAAATCTCCGTTCGTGACCTGTGCTGTTCGCGCAACATCCTGTGCGATGAATGTCGCCATAAGACAGATTGTGCTTGTGCAGTGCACCACGGCCTGCCAATCATTCGGACCTCGCTACGGCAGACGGTCCGCCGGGTTTGACCCGACACGATAGAGGCCGCACCGATGCGGGGTTGCAGGTGAGAACATCGAATTTCCGTTTGAAAGGGAAACGATGCGCTTCTCCACGATCCTTCTTGGCGGCCTCTCCTTGGTCGCCGCCACGCCCGCCTTCGCACAGGACAGCGGCGCGGCGGGTGCCACCGCCGATGCGGCGCCGACGGCCCCCCCCTCTCCCATCACCATCTCCGGCAGCGCCGCGATCCTGACCGACTATCGCCTGCGCGGCGTGTCGCAGACCAACAAGAACGCCGCGGTACAGGCCGCGCTGACCGTCGCGCATGAAAGCGGCTTCTATATCGGCACCTTCGCCTCCAACCTGGCGGGCTGGGGCACGTTCGGCGGCGCCAATATGGAGCTGGACGGCATCGTCGGGTACAAGCACACTGCGGGCTCCGCGACCGGCGATATCGGCGTCACCTGGTACACCTATCCGGGCGGCGCGTCCGAATCGGACGTAGTCGAGTTCTTCGCCCGCGTGTCCGGCACGGCAGGCCCGGCGACGCTGACGGCGGGTGCCTATTACGCGCCCAACCAGACCTCGCTCGGCAACTTCTCCAACACGTCGTACAGCCGGGGCCAGCGCTGGGACAATATCTACCTGACCGGTGACGGCGTCGCGGCCATTCCCGGGACGCCGATCACCGCCAAGGCGCATATCGGCTATTCGAAGGGCAATCCGGGCCTCGGCCCCAACGGCACCAGCCTGTCGCCGACCGGGCAATATTGGGACTGGTCGCTGGGCGCCGACGTCGCCGCGTACAAGAACCTGACCTTCAACGTGTCGTACATCGACACCGACATCAGCCGCGCCAAATCGGCCTATCTCCAGCCCAATTTCTCCAAGGGGCAGGTGCCCGGCGGCGACACCATCGCAGGGGCGACCGTGGTGTTCGGACTGACCGCGGCCTTCTGAACGCCGCACGATCGGGGCTAAGGGGCGGTGCCGGGGGTGGCGCCGCCGCCTTTCCCGACGGCTTTCACGCGATGCATCGCCAGATGGGACCCAATGTCCCTCGCTTCCGGCCGAAACCGCTCTAAGCTGGCGTCTTCGGCTGTGGAGTGCGTTGGATGCCTCGGTTTCACCTCCTGCTTTCGTTCGGTGCCTTCGGCGCGCTGGCCCTCCCCGCCGCCACGGCATGGTCGCTCCAGACGCCGCCGCCGATCGTCGAGATCCGCACGGCCAATGTCCGGATGCTGATCCAGTGGGAGGCGGGTGCCGTCCGCTGCGAGGGCGGCCCGGCGGTCGGCCAGCCGCTTCGGCGTCCGTGGAACCAGTTGGGATGGATCGCCGACACGGCGCCGCGCGAGGTGACGCTGGGCTTCGCGATCGACGCGACCGGGCGCGCCGTCTCGATCGCGCGCGACGACAAGGCCTTCATCCCGTTCGCCGAGGACGTCGCACCCGCGCTGGCCGCCAGCCGCTTCGCCGCCGGTGCGCCGCGGCGCGGATGCACGATCACCTACCGGATGCGCGGCACCCCGCCAGCGCAGGCCGATGCGATGGAGCTGATGTCCTATACCGTCCACCCGCTCTCGGGACGGCTGCCCGAAGACGGCTGGACACGCATCCGCAGCATGGGCGGCACCTGTCTCCAGGATCCGCAGCCGCAGCCGCTGGTGCGCGTCTATCCCGATTTCTCGACCATTCCCGCCACGACAGGGGTGCGCGACTGGTCGATGGTCCGCTACGACCTCGATGCATCGGGCAAGGTGCGTCACCCCGGCGTCCTGATCGGCACGGGCAATCGCGCGCTCGATGCCGCCGCGCTGAAGGCGATCCGGGGCGCCCGCTTCACCAGGGGCGCGCGGACCGGATGCCTCTATCCCTATTGGCGCAATGCGGCGATCCTGCCCGCCCCCGAGATGCCCGAGGCGATCCGCCTGAGCCGGGTCGAGGGCGGCAATTGCCCCGACGATCATGGCTGGGCGGTTCCGCCCCAGCTGCGCTTTCCCGAGCCCTATCGCCAGCGCTCGATCGAGGGCTGGGCCGTGGTCAGCTACGACGTCGCGCCCTGGGGCGAGACCGGCAATCTGAAGGTGATCGCGGCGCAACCCGCCGACGCGTTCGGCACACAGGCGATCGCCCTGCTGCGCGCCGCGCGACTGCCGACCAGCGGCCAGGGCTATACGGGCTGTGTCGACCGCGTGCTGTTCAAGATGGCACCGCCTACATCGCCACAGGCCGGGGGCGAGGGCGGCGCACCGGTGCCGCCCGCCTGACCCGACGAGCAAGGGGCCGGACGGCTTTCGCCCCGGCCCCCTGGCGTCATCGGTCGTGCGACCTTACTTCGTCGCGGCGCGGGCGTCCTGGCCGTCGCCTTCGGGCGCGGCGACGATGTCGCGGGTGGTCGCGCCCTTGTCGACCACGTTCGTCCCCGGATCGCCGACCGAGGATCGGATGCCCGGATCGGCATTGTCGGCCCCGGCATTCTGCACCAGGCCATATTCCGACTGGCTGCGCGCCGCCTGACCGCCGAACAGCGCGTCCAGCGTCTGCTGCTGCCCGCTGCGCGCCTGGACCGGCGCGGCGCCCGGCTGGGGCGGGACCAGCGCGAAGTCGGGCGGGATGATCAGCGAGGGCTGCCGCGCGACGGCGAATTCGTCCGGACGCGCCCGGTCCAGGCCACGCCCGGCCCCACATCCCGTCAGCAACGCGGCGCAGGACAGACCTGCGATGACGGGCACCAACTTACGCATTGCTCTTCTCCACGGGAGCAGGCCGGTCGCGCACGAGGAGCGCGCGCGCCAGCAGAACCAGAACGCCTATCGTAATCGCTGCATCGGCGACATTGAAGACCAAAAAGGGGCGCCACTCGCCGAAGTGCAGATCGGCGAAGTCGACGACATAGCCGAACCGCACCCGGTCGAGGATATTGCCCAGCGCGCCGCCCAGCACACAGCCGAGCGCGACCTGGTCGACGGGATTGCGCTCCCGCGTCATCCAGAAACCGACCGCCAGCGCGATCGCCCCGGTCATCGCGACAAGCGCCCAGCGCGACGCGTTGCTGTCGGCGGTCAACAGACCCAGCGAGATGCCGTAATTGGGCACGAAGCGCAGATTGAAGATGCCGACCACCTCTCGCACGTCGCCCAGCGCGCGCAGGCCGAGCGGTCCGGTGATCGCCCATTTGACGAGCTGGTCGACGATGAACAGGATCGCGGCGGTGGCAAGACCGCGCCGGGGCAGATCAGCCATGCGCGACCACCTCCGTGCAACGTCCGCACAGCGTGCCGTCCTCGACCACGTCGGGCAGGTGCCGCCAGCAGCGGCCGCATTTGTGCTTGGTCGTCCGCGTCACGCTCACCGCATCGGCCCGCGCCACGTCCGCGACGATGAACGCCTCGGCCAGCGCATGGGGTTCGAGCGGCAGCGACAGCACCGTCACCTCCGCCTCGTTGGACGAACGCACGGTCTTTTCGCGGCGCAGCGGCTCGATCGCCTCGGTCACCTGCGCGCGCAAGGAACGAACCTCGGTCCAGCGCGCCATCAGCGCCTCGTCCTCGCCCAACTGGGGCAGCTCCGGCCATTCGAGCAGATGGACCGAGCCATCCTCCGACGGGAAACGCGACTGCCACACTTCCTCGGCGGTGAAGCAGAGGATCGGCGCGGCATAGCGGACCAGCGCGTGGAACAGGATGTCGAGCACGGTGCGATAGCTGCGCCGCTTCGGATCCGTCGCGGCGTCGCAATAGAGCGAGTCCTTGCGGATATCGAAGAAGAAGGCCGACAGGTCCTCGTTCGCGAAATCGGTCAGCGCGCGCAGGTAGCGATTGAACTCATAGGCGTCCGCCGCGCGGCGCAGCTCGGTGTCGAGCTGGGTCAGGCGGGCGAGGACATAGCGCTCCAGCTCGGGCATCGCATCGAACGAGATGCGCTCCTCTTCCGTAAACCCGTCGAGCGCGCCGAGCAGGTAGCGGAAGGTGTTGCGCAGCTTGCGATAGCTGTCCGAGGCGGTGGCGAGCACCTCCTTGCCGATGCGGACATCCTCGAAATAATCGGTCGAGGCGGTCCAGATGCGCAGGATGTCGGCGCCCGATTCGCCGATGATCTTCAACGGATCGACGACATTGCCCAGCGACTTGGACATCTTGCGCCCCTGCCCGTCGAGCGCGAAGCCGTGGGTCAGCACCGCGTCATAGGGAGCCCGCCCCCGCGTGCCGCAGGATTCGAGCAGCGAGGACTGGAACCAGCCGCGATGCTGGTCCGACCCTTCGAGATACAGGTTGGCGCGCGTGCCCTCGCCATAGCGCGCCTCGATCACGAAGGCATGGGTCGAACCCGAGTCGAACCACACGTCGAGGATGTCGTTGACCGGCTCGAAATCGGCGAGGTCATAGTCGGGGCCGAGCAGCGTCTGGTGATCGGCGGTGAACCACGCATCCGCTCCGCCCGCGCGGAAGGCGGCGAGGATCCGGGCGTTGACGTCCTTGTCGGCGAGATACTCGCCGGTCTGGCGGTTGACGTAGAGCGCGATCGGCACGCCCCAGGCGCGCTGGCGGCTGATGACCCAGTCGGGACGCCCCTCGACCATCGCACGGATGCGGTTGCGGCTGCGCTCGGGCACCCAGCGGGTCCGCTCGATCGCGTCGAGCGCGGTCTCGCGCAGCGTCGCGCCATTGCCCAGCGGCACGGTCAGCAGCGGCGTCACGCCAGAGATCGGGTCGACACTGGCCATCGCCATTTCCGGCACCAGCGTGGCGTCGGCGCGGTCCATCGGAATGAACCATTGCGGCGTGGCGCGGAAGATGACCTTCGCCTTGGAGCGCCAGCTATGCGGGTAGCTGTGCTGGAAATCGTCCGAGGCGGACAGCAGCGCGCCGACGTCGCGCAGGTCCGAACAGATCGGGCCGTCGGCGGAGACGAACTTCTTGTTGATGACGCTGCCCTGGCCGCCCAGCCACGCCCAGTCGGGGCGATAGGTGCCGTCGCCCTGCACCGCGAAGACCGGATCGATGCCGTTGGCCTTGCACAGCAGGAAGTCGTCCTCGCCGTGATCGGGGGCCATGTGGACGAGGCCCGTGCCCGCCTCGGTGGTGACGAAGTCGCCCGCGAGGAACGGCCGGGGCCTGGCGAAGAAGCCGCCCAGCTCGTGCATCGGATGCCTGGCGGTCGCCCCCTCCAGCACCGGGCCCTTCACCAGACCGATGAACGTCTCCATCGCGATGCCGGTCCGCTTGGTGAAGGCGGGGAGCAGCGGCTCGGCGACCAGATAGCGGCGCCCCGCACTCTCGAAGTGCAGATAGTCGATCGCCTCGCCATAGCTCAGCGCCTGGTTGACCGGGATCGTCCAGGGGGTCGTGGTCCAGATGACCGCCAGCGTGCCGACCAGATCGGGATATTCGGGGCAGGACGCGACCTCGAACCCGACATCGATCTGGGTCGAGACGATGTCCTCATACTCGACCTCCGCCTCGGCCAGCGCGGTCTTTTCGACCGGCGACCACATGACGGGCTTGGCGCCGCGATAGAGCTGGCCCGACTCCGCGAACTTCAACAGCTCGCCCGCGATCACCGCCTCGGCATCATAGGTCATGGTCAGGTACGGATTGGCCCAGTCGCCCATCACGCCCAACCGCTCGAACTGCGCCTTCTGCGTACCCACCCAGGTGTCGGCATAGGCGCGGCACTCGGCACGGAATTGCGCGACGGGCACCTCGTCCTTGTTCAGCTTCCTGGCGCGGTAGGCTTCCTCGACCTTCCATTCGATGGGCAGGCCGTGACAGTCCCAGCCGGGAACATAGGGCGCGTCCTTGCCCATCAGCGTCTGCGAACGGACGATGATGTCCTTCAACACCTTGTTCAGCGCATGGCCCATATGGATGTCGCCATTCGCATAGGGCGGACCATCGTGGAGGATGAACCGCTCGCGCCCCTCGCGCTCGCGGCGCAGACGGTCGTACAGCCCCATCCTGGCCCAACGATCCAGGATCGCCGGTTCCTTGGCGGCAAGCCCCGCCTTCATGGGGAAATCGGTCTTCGGCAGGAAGACGGTGTCGCGATAATCGGGCGCGTCGGTCATAGGGGACACGCCCTTAGCGGGTTTGGATTACCACGTCATGCCGGATTATGCGTGGTCAGCAGACGGCGTGCCCGCGCGCAATCGGCGTCCATCTGCACGACCAGCGCATCGAGCGAATCGAACTTCGCTTCGGGCCGCAGATATTCGACCAGCTCGACCGCCAGGTGCTGGCCGTAGAGATCGCCGGTGAAGTCGAAAAAATGCGGCTCGAGCAATTCCTTGGGCGGGTCGAAGCTGGGCCGGATACCCAGATTGGCGGCACCGTTCAGCACCCGCCCGTCGGCCAGCCGCCCCCGCACCGCATAAATGCCGTAAGCGGGCCGCAGATAATGCCCCATGTCGAGATTGGCGGTCGGATAGCCGATCGTCCGCCCCAGCTTGTCACCATGCTGCACCACGCCGTCGATCGTGAAGGGGCGGGTCAGGAGGCGGGCGGCCTCGCACGGCTTGCCCGCGACCAGCGCGGCGCGGATCCGGCTGGACGAAATCGTCTCGCCATCGAGCATCACCGGGGCGACCGCATCGGTCGAGAAACCCCTGGCGACGCCCCAGGCCCGCAAGGCGTCGACATCGCCGCTCCGCGCGCGGCCGAAGGTGAAGTCCTCGCCCGTCACTACCCCGCCGACGCGCAACGCCGCCAGCAGCCGCTGCTCGACGAAATCCTGTGCCGAGAGCGCGGCCAGTTCGGGATCGAAACGGAACAGGATCATCGCGTCGACACCCGCCGCCGCGAACAGCCGCTCGCGCTGGTCGAGCGTGGTCAGGCGGAAGGGGGCGGCGTCGGGCCGGAAATAGCGGATCGGATGCGGGTCGAAGGTGGCGACCAGCGCCGGACGCCCCTCGGCCCGCGCACGCGCGACCGCGGCACCGACCACCGCCTGATGCCCCAGATGAAAACCGTCGAAATTGCCCAGCGCGACGATCCCGCCCGCCAGATGCGCCGGGATCGGACCCGCGCCATCAACTCGCTGCATGGGCGCGCGCTATAACAGGCCGCACCGAATTGGCTAGGCGCGCGACATGACGCGGTTGCCGACCCCATCGCCCGCGATCACCCGCAGCGCCTCGGCACGATCGAACGTCTCCTCCATCGGAACGCCGATACCGACCGCGATCCCGGCGGACATGGTCACCACCCCGATCGGCTCGCCCGAGCCGCGCAGCCGCAGCGTCCGCGCCTGCATCGCGGTGCGGGCGTCCTCCATCATCCCCGCGACGGTCGACAGCGGCCGGCCGCGCTGCACGACGACGAACAGATTGCCCTGCCAGCGAATGATCTCCGCACCCTCGGCCGACTGGCGCAGCGTCGCGACGAAGGCGCGCAGGACATTGTCCGCGACCGAGCGACCATAACGCTCGTTGATCCCCTCGAGATCGTCGAGGCTGCACGCCACGACGACATAGCCATGCGAGTCGGAGGCGAGCCCCTCGATCAGGCTGCGCGCGCCGGTCCGGCTCATCACCCCGGTGAGCGGATCGACATCCTCGTTCTGCGGGACCGACTCGATCCGGACGCGCAGGCTGGAGATGCTGCCCGACAATTCCTCGAGATGACGTTCGGTCTTCGAGATGCGGGCGATCAGCTGTTCGAGCAGCAGCGCGATCGCGCTCGAATTGGGGCCCAGATCGTTGTCGCGTCCATGCGCGTGCGACAGTGCCGAGACGTCGTTGCTGAAATCGCTGGTGATCTGCCGTGCCTCGCTGGTCAGCGAGTCGAGCGCCTCGGCATGGTCGCTCAGGTCGCGATCGAGCTGGGCCCGGTCCGGCGGAAGGTCGATCGCCTCATGCTGGCGGACGAGCGGCATCAGTTCGGCGACATCGTCCTCGGTCAGGCGGATACCGCCATCGGTGCGGTCGGCGACGGCCGTTCCCAGCGGACCATAGGGATGCAGGACCGCCTGAAGCGCCAGCGCATAGCTGTTCGTCGTGCGCGCCAGTCGATGCCGGTCCAGAAACATCAATGCCTCGCGGCTGGCATCGAACAACCCCGGCGGATCGATATTCGGGTGGGTTCGACCGTCGTTTTCCCAATCCATGATCATCGCGTGGCGCCCACCCTCAAGATGACTGCGATGCACGACCGCAATCCTTCTCCTGTTTCGGATCTTTAAGGCGCTTCCCCTGCCAAATGAAGAGCGGCAAAGGACAAAATTTTCATACGATTGTTAACTCAGATTTACCGCTGTGTTTTTCTGTTGCCTCGCCAGTGTCACAAAGGAATAGGCAGGTCGGCCGTCCAATGCGGGATAATGCTTTCTGTTAACTTCGTGCCAACCGATGAATGGCGCGACGATCGTATCGCCCTCGGCATCCAGATCGATCTCGGTCAGTTCGACCCGATCGGCATGGCCGCGAAAAAGCGCGAAAATCTCCGCGCCGCCGATCACCGACACGTCCCCCGGCCCGGCCAGGGCCAGCGCGCCCGCCACATCATGCGCGACCTCGGCGCCCGGCGCGCTCCAGTCGCGATCGCGGGTCAGCACGATATGCCGTCGCCCGGGAAGCGGCGCGGGGAAGCTCGCGAAGGTCTTGCGCCCCATGATCATCGGCTGGCCCATGGTCAGCGCCTTGAAGCGCTTCAGGTCGGCGGGCAGGTGCCAGGGCAGCCCTCCGTCGCGCCCGATCACGCCGTTGCGCGCGCGGGCGAGGACCAGGGTGATCATATCGCGACCGCCGCCTTGATATGCGGTTGCGCGACATAGTCGTGGAGCACGAAATCCTCGGGCTCATAGGCGTCGATCGCGGGCGGGCGGCGTATGATCTCCAGCCGCGGCAGCGGGCCGGGCTCGCGCGCGAGCTGGGTCCGCGCCTGGTCGAGATGGTTGAGGTAGAGGTGGCAGTCGCCGCCGGTCCAGATGAACTCGCCGACTTCCAGATCGCATTGCTGCGCGAGCATATGGGTGAGCAGCGCATAGGAGGCGATATTGAACGGCACGCCCAGGAAGATGTCCGCCGAGCGCTGGTAGAGTTGCAGCGACAACCGCCCATCGGCGACATGCGTCTGGAACAGGCAGTGGCACGGTGCCAGCGCCATGGCGTGCAGGTCGCCCGGATTCCACGCCGACACGATCTGTCGCCGCGACGCGGGCTGGGTGCGGATTTGCTCTATCAGTTCGGCGATCTGATCGATATGGCGGCCGTCCGCCGTCGCCCAGTCGCGCCATTGCTTCCCATAAACCGGACCAAGATCGCCCTGATCGTCGGCCCATTCGTCCCAGATGCTGACCTTCCGATCCTGCAACCAGCGAATATTGGTGTCGCCGCGCAGGAACCACAGCAGCTCGACGATGATCGAACGGAGGTGGAGTTTCTTGGTGGTCAGCGCCGGAAAGCCCTTGGCCAGGTCGAAGCGCATCTGGTGGCCGAAAACCGACAGGGTGCCCGTGCCGGTCCGGTCCATCTGCTGGGCGCCCTGGGTCAGCACCCGGTCCATGAGGTCGAGATATTGCCGCATCGCTTTCGCCTAGCGCCGCACGGCCCCGCCGCCAAGTCGCGCCGGAACGGAGCGGGACGAAGATGCCCGGACGAGCGACACGCGGCAGAGCGGCCCATGCCGTTCATGCCCCCCTATCCCCGCCAGATTCGTACCAGAGACGACGCGCACAGACTGTTCGCGGGGCTGGGCCGCGGGCGACAGGAGGCGATCGGGGTCGCTTTTTTAGGTCGGGAACGGACCATATTGGGATTGCGTCATGCCTGGGGCCGTAACGATTCGGTCGCGGTCCCGTTCGCGCGAATCGCCCGCGATGCCCTGTTGCTCGCCGCGCGGGCGGTTCTGATCGCGCACAACCACCCCGATGGCGACACCCGGCCCAGCGCCGCCGACCTGGCGCTGACCCGGCGACTGTCGCAAGGGCTCGCCGCGCTGGACGTGGTGCTGCTCGACCATCTGATCGTCACCGGCGCGGGGATCATCAGCCTGCACGAGCAGGGTTTGTTGTGAGGATTCCATTCCCCCCCTCTCTCCTGGACAGGCGAGAGGGAAGGACGGGCATGGTTGAATGTCGAGCGGGCCTAGAAACTGACCCGGACGCGGCCGACGAGACGGTCGCCCGAATGCCGCGCGTCGGCGAGCAGGAAGGGGGCGGCGGCGCGTTCGGATACGTCGGTGCCGATATAGTCGAGCCCCAGCGTGATCGGTCCCGTCACATGCTCCACGCCCAGCCGCCAGTCGCTATAGTCGCCGCCGGGACGAAGCCGCGCCGCGCGGAACGGATCGTCGGTCTTGCCCGAGGAGTGGCCGACGCCCGCCAGCACGGTCCAGGGCGTGCCGGGAATGCCCGCCTGCGCGCCGGCATGGAGATAGAGATTGTCGCCGCCGATCGAATCCTGCGACGGCGCATAGTCGGCGCCCGCATCGACATTGACCGGGCCCAGCGTATAGGCCGCCGATCCGCCAAGCTCATAATAATCGGCGTCGAAGCCCGCTCCGCCGAAGAGATGCCCGGTCACCCGGCCGCGCAACGTGACGAGGCCCAGCGTCGTGCTGGCGCCAAGGCTCACATCCCCCACCACCTCCGCGCCGCCGTGCCGGTCCGAATCGCGCAGCGACACGATCCGGCCGCTCGCCTCGAGCGCGCCGCTGGTCACGAAGATGTCGGCGGAGGGCGACACCCGCCCCCCGCTCCAGCTCAGGCCGCGCCGGTTCTCATCGCTATCCAGTTCCACCCCGATCGCGGGGCGTTGCTGCGCGGCGGCGGGGATCGCGGCCAGCATCGGAGCCACCGTGACGATGGCGGCCCACATGATCTTCATATCCATTCTCATCCAGCGCGCGTCTCGGCATGAAGTCGGTCCATCTCGGCGCGCAGCAAGCCATGGTCCTCCTGGGCGACCGCCTGAAGGTGGTCGCGGACCGAGTCCTGCCGCTCGGCGACTTCCTGCGCAATGGCGTTGCGGTTGGCGCTGCACCAGCCGGGACGGCTGCCCTGCATCACGCCGTCGCTGCTGGCGCTGCGGAGCAGTGCGGCGCCGTTGCCCGCGCGTGCCTCGCGGTGGACGGTGACGTTGGCGCTCCACTGGCAACGCAGGGTCGAGGGACGACCACCGGTGGTGACCGCGCCGATCTGCTTGTGGGTCACGCCGACATCGGCGCTGTAGCGGACCGCGACCGGCCCCGAATGATGGTCGAGCTGAACCCGGTGTTCGAGTGCGGCATCGGAGGCCGCCACGCCACCGAGTAACAGTCCGACGACCAGAAGCGTATTCATCATCATCTCCTTCTGCGGGCCCCGGCCCATGCTGGCCGGTGGCGTATCGGCACCGAGGCGGGCCGATACCGGATCAATGCATGACAAAGCTGTCAGGTTGCAAATCCGTCCCGCAGCCGGGGGCGACCGGGCGGCTCAGTTTTCCTGCATACGGCACGGGCGGATCGCGCCCGGCTCGGGACGCGGCCCGGTGGCCTGGAAGGTCGCCAGATAGCCGCCAGCCGAAGGCATGTTCTCGAACGAGACCTGGGTGAAGCCGACCGCCTCGAACTCGCATTTCAGGAGCGCGGGCGGCGTGCCGTGCGCCTTGGTGCGGCGATCGGCATCGACCACCACGACCAGCCCGTCCTTCTTCAGCGCGGGGAAGAGCCGCCAGAGGAATTCATAGGGCTGCTCGATCTCGTGATACATGTGGACCATCATCACGCGGTCGAAGCTGTCGGGCGGGAGCTTTGGATCGGCGGGCTCGCCCAGCCGGACGCTGACATTGTCCAGCCGCTCGCGCGAGACGCGCTCGGCAAGCCGGTCGCGCCACGCGGCGACGATGTCCTCGGCCAGCACGCGGCCGTTCTTGCCGACCCGCTGAGCCAGGCGAACGGTGTAGTAACCCTCGCCCGCGCCGATATCGGCGACGGTCATGCCGGGACGGATCTTCGCCCGGTTCATGACCTGATCCGCCTCGCGCAGCCGGTCGCGCGCATCCTCGTTGGACCAGCGCGACGACACGACATCGGCGACCGGGCGGTCCGCCGCCGGGAAGGGCCCCGGCTGCTCCTCGTCGTCATGCTGCTGGATCAGCGGCTTGGAACCGTCGCATCCCGCCACCGCGCCCCCCAGCGCGATGAACAGCGCGGCCGCCGCCAGCACAGGCCCCCGCCTCCGCATCTCAGTCCACATCCTCCACCGCGACCGCCTCACCGGTCACCCGCTGCGATAACGCCGCCGCCATGAACGTGTCGAGGTCGCCGTCGAGCACGTCACCCGGCGCGGTCGAGGTCACCCCCGTGCGCAAATCCTTCACCAGCTGATAGGGCTGGAGCACATAGGAGCGGATCTGGTGACCCCAGCCGATATCGGTCTTGGTCGCGTTCTCCGCATTGGCCACCGCCTCGCGCTCGGCCAGTTCGCGCTCGTACAGCCGCGCGCGAAGCTGGTTATAGGCCTCGGCCTTGTTCTTGTGCTGCGAACGCTGGTTCTGGCACTGCACCACGATGCCGGTCGGCAAGTGGGTGATGCGCACCGCCGAGTCGGTGGTGTTGATGTGCTGACCACCCGCACCCGACGCGCGATAGGTGTCGATGCGCAGCTCGCTCTCGTTGATCTCGACCTCGATATTGTCGTCGATCACCGGATAGACCCACACGCTCGAAAAGCTGGTGTGGCGACGCGCGGCGGAGTCGTATGGGCTGATCCGGACCAGCCGGTGGACGCCCGATTCGACCTTGGCGTAGCCATAGGCGTTCTCGCCCTTGACCAGCAGCGTGGCCGACTTGATCCCCGCCTGTTCGCCCGCATGATAGTCGATCAGTTCGACCTTCATGCCGTGCCGCTCGGCCCAGCGCGTATACATGCGCTGGAGCATCCCGGCCCAGTCCTGGCTCTCGGTACCGCCAGCGCCCGCGTTGATCTCGATATAGCTGTCATTGGCGTCGGCCTCGCCCGCCAGCAGCGCCTTGACCTTGTCGCCCTCCGCCTTGCGCGCCAGTTCGCCCAGGCTGGAGACGGCTTCCTTCTCCAGCTCTTCGTCGCCCTCCATCTCGGCCAGCTCGATCAGCTCGACCGTGCCCGACAGCTCGTTCTCGATGGCGCGGGTGGCGGTGATCGCCTCGTCCAGGCGACGACGCTCGCGCATCACGGCCTGCGCCTGCTTGGGATCGTTCCACAGCGCCTGGTCCTCGACGCGCGCGTTCAGCTCGTCCAGGCGGCGCAGCGCGCGGTCCCAGTCGAGGAAGCGGCGCAGCAGCTCCAGGGCGTCCTTGATCGTGTCGACATGAGCCTGCGCTTCAGCGCGCATGAATATTCTCCGAATCGGTCGTACACCGCCCATTGGCGGGCGGAGGAAATCAATATGGGAAGCGGGCTAGTAGATTCCGCCTTCCCTTTGCAAGAAATCGCTGTCGCGCGGCGGCGCGGGCGTGGCGGGCCCGGCGGGGGTCGCCGGGGCGGTGGTGGCCGCCTCGGCATTGCGGCGGGCGCGGCGGCGCGGCTCGCTCTCGGGCTTGAACGCTTCCCAGATGACGGCGGGCTTGGGATCGTCGCCGGTGGGGAAGGTGCCGAAGACCGGTCGACCGCTCGCCCGATCGATCCGCACCATCCGAATGCCCGGCGACGCGCGGAAGGGCAGCTTCTCCAGCCCCTCATAGGCCTTTTCGGCGAACTGGCGGAAGATCGGCACCGCGACCGTGCCGCCCTGCGCATAGCCGCCCAGCGAGCGCGGATGGTCATAGCCGATATAGAGCCCGCCGACGAACTGCGGCGTGCCGCCGACGAACCAGACATCGGTCGGGCCGTTGTTGGTGCCGGTCTTGCCGAACATCGGGCGGTCCAGGTCACGCAGGCCGGTCGCGGTGCCGCGCTGGATCACGCCCTCGGTGATATGGACCATCTGATAGGCGGTCATCGCATCGAGCACCTGACGCTGATGCGAGACCGGGCGCGGCATCGGCTTGCCGTCATAATCCGCCGCGTTGCAGCGGTCGCAGGCATGCCAGTTCTCCGGCCAGATCACCTTGCCATGCCGGTCCTGTGCGAAGTCGATCAGCGAGGGCGCGCCGCCACGCCCGTTATTGGCGAGGATGGCATAGGCGTTGACCATCTGCCCCACCGTCGTCTCGCCCGCGCCCAGCGCATAGGCGAGATAGGGCGGGAAGTCGCCGATCCCCATCTGCTTGATCGTCGCGACGACATTCTTCATGCCGACCGTCGACGCGGTCCGCACGGTCATCAGGTTGCGCGACTGCTCGATGCCCCAGCGCATCGTGTGCGGCCCGGCACCCGCCGAATTGCCGAAGTTGCGGAAGCACTTGGTGCCCAGCCCCGCCCCCTGGTCGACGCAGAAGGGTCCGTCGACGATGATCGAGGCGGGCGTCATCCCCTGGTTGAGCGCGGCGGAATAGACGATCGGCTTGATCGTCGAGCCCGGCTGGCGCTCGGCCTGGGTCGCGCGGTTGAACGCCTGGAGCCGTGCGTCGAACCCGCCCTGCATCGCCAGCACGCGGCCCGTCGCCGGTTCCTCGACCACGAACCCGCCCGAGATACGCGGGACGGAACGAAGGCCGAAGACGCTGCCCTCCGGCGCGACCGCGACGATATCGCCGACCTGCAACGCGCTGAACGCGGTCGCGGCGCTGCCCCGGCGCGGCATCTGCGCGCCCGAACGGGGCAGCGTGCCGGTGCGGCCATTGGCGAAGCCGATCGTCGCGTCGGCCGACGACTTGGCGGTGACGATCCCCGCGCGCCAGTCGCGATAGTCGAGCCCGATATTGGTGTTGAGCAGCGCCTGCTGCCAATTGTCGCCGTCGAGGTCGACATGGCGAAGCGGCCCGGCCCAGCCACGCCCGCCCTCGAACCGGACCAGCCCGTCGCGCAGCGCCTGTGTCGCCAGGTCCTGCAACCGCGTATCGAGCGAGCTGCGCACCCACAGTCCGCCCTCATAGACGCTGTGCGGTCCCGTCTTCGCCGTCTCGCCGAACTGCTTGATGAGCGCGCGGCGGACCTCCTCGACGAAATAGCCGCCGACCTGCGCATATTTGGGCGTCCGACGCAGCACGGTGCCGAGCGGCTCCGTCATCGCTTCCTGATATTGCGCGCGGGTGATGAAGTTGTTGCGCAGCATCTCGCCCAGCACATAGGCCCGGCGGCCCAGCGCGCGGTCGGGGTGGCGGACCGGATCGTAATTGGACGGGCCCTTGGGCAACAGCGCCAGATACGCCATCTGCGCCAGCGTCAGCTCGTTGAGTTCCTTGTCGAAATAGGCATGTGACGCCGCCTCGACGCCGAAGGCGTTGCGCCCCAGCGCGATCTGGTTGAGATACAGCTCCAGGATCTGCTGCTTGCTGAGCGCGCTCTCGATCTTATAGGCCAGGATCGCCTCGCGCACCTTGCGCGTCGGGGAATAGGCGTTGCCGATCAACAGGTTCTTGGCGACCTGCTGGGTGATGGTCGATCCGCCGCGCGCGCGCCGCCCGGTGCCCCATTTCTTGGCATAGTCGAGCACCGCGCCCGCCAGCCCCGGATAGTCGACGCCGCCATGTTCGAAGAAACTCTTGTCCTCCGCCGCCAGGAAGGCGCGGATCAGGAGCGGCGGATATTCCTGGAACGACAGCTCGACCCGGCGCTCGCGCGCATAGGACTGGATCGGCGCGCCGTCGCTGCCCCGGACATGGGTGGGCAGCGGCGGCTCATAGGCCTTGAGCGCATCGACCGACGGCAGGTCGCGCATGAACACCAGCCAGAAGACGCCCGCCCCGATCGCCAGCAGCAGCGCCAGCGCGGCAAGCAGCCTCAGCCACCAGCGCCGCCAGAGCGGGCGACGCGGCGTTTCGGGGGTCTCGGGCGGGGAAAAAGGTTCGACGGCCATGATTTTACGCGGGCCCGTGTAGCAGGTTCGCCCCCGCTTGCCACCCGCTTGGGCTCAGTTGCGCATCACGACGCGGGCGGTTCGTCGCGATCGGGATAACGCGCGCCGACATGCGCCACCCCGCGCGCCGCCGCCAGCGCCTCCTGGCGGTGCCGCTCGGCATAGGCGGCCAGCCGCTCCGCACCCCGCGTGCCGTGACAGGCGGGGCAACTCACCCCCTCGACATAGAGCGGCGAGGCCATGTCCTCGGGCCCGACCGGCATCCGGCAGCCATGGCACAGGCTATGAACCCCCTGCGACAGCCCATGCCCGACCGCGACCCGCGCGTCGAAGACGAAGCATTCGCCGTTCCAGCGGCTCCGCTCCTCGGGCATCGTCTCCAGATATTTCAGGATGCCGCCGTCGAGGTGGAAGACATCCGCCACGCCTTCGGCCTTGAGGAACGCGGTCGCCTTTTCGCAGCGTATGCCGCCGGTGCAGAACATCGCGACCTTCGACTTGCCCGCCATCAGTTCGTCGCGATGCTCGCGAAACCAGCCGGGGAAGTCGCGAAAGCTCTTCGTCCCCGGATCGACCGCGCCATCGAACGTGCCGATCGCGACCTCGTAATCGTTGCGCGTGTCGATCAGCAGCGTGTCCGGGTCGGCGATCAGCGCGTTCCAGTCCTCGCCCGAAACATAGGTGCCGACCTCGCGCGTGGGGTCGATGCCGTCGACGCCCATCGACACGATCTCGCGCTTCAACCGCACCTTCATCCGGTGGAACGGCATCGTCTCGGCGGTCGAGTCCTTGTAATCCAGATCGGCGCACCCGGGCAGCGTGCGGATATGCGCGAGCAGCGCCTCGATCCCGTCATGCGTTCCCGCAACCGTCCCGTTGATCCCCTCCTCCGCGAGCAGCAGCGTGCCGCGAATCCCGTTCGCCTCGGCCACGGCGAGCAGCGGTTCGCGCAGCGCGGCGGGGTCGGGGAAGGCGGCGAAACGGTAAAGGGCACAGACGCGGATCATGGGCGCGCCTTTACGCCGATCGGGCGGAAGGAGCCAGATGCCCGGCCCGGGGGCTCAGGCGCGTCTCCCGAAAAGGATCCCAATGGGAAAGCTCCCCCCAAAGGCCCATCACCGGGCTGGCGGCTGCATAAGCTCGATCGTAATATGATCGGGGCCTGAGACGTAGGCCACCAAAGTCCCCTTCCGTGGACCACCCGCGATTGGCAGAGGACTACCCTTGGCCTTCCATCCTGCCGCTTCGACGCGGCCAATGGCGGCATGAATGTCTTCCACGGTCATAGCCAGGTGAGCCGCGCCAATCGCCCCCGCGCTGGAAGGCACCGCCCCGTTCTGCCGCCCTTTTGAATATTGCAACAATTCGATCGCGTAACCGCCTGGTGCCCTGACGATTGCCGTTTTCACACCCGGATCGTCGACACCGGTCACCTGATGCAGGAAGTCGCCCCCCATCTCCGATTGTCGCTCAAGTGTGAAGCCGAGCGCTCCCGTCCAAAACCGAATGGCTTCGTCCAGCGACGATACGGCAAAGCCCGTGTGATCCACCGTAATCACGGCTGCGGCGTTGTTCATCGCTGTACTCTCACTCGGCTGTGTTTGCGCTGCCTTTGCCTGCGCCCCGGCTGCAACCGACGCCAGCAGCATGGCGAACATGATCTTCATGGTGACACTCTAGGGCACGGCTGCTTTCCCGAAACCCGTTCCCGCTTCGCAATTCCCGAAATGGCCGATGTCGGTGGAGAAACGAGAAGGACGGCAACCTCCCTACCGCGCCGCCATCCGCCGCGCGAAGTGGACCTCCACCGCCTGCAAAACCGCCTTGGCGATCCGCTCGCGCCCTTCCTTGCTGTCGAGGAACGCCGCGTCCTGCATATTCGAGATATAGCCCGTCTCGAACAGGATCGACGGCATGTCGGGCGCCTTCAAGACCATTAGCGAGGCCATGCGGTGGAAGGTCGGCTTGACCGGGATCAGCGGCTCCGCCTCGCGCCCCAGCAGGCGCGCGAAGCTGGCCGAGGCGTTCATCGTCTCGCGCTGGGTAAGGTCGATCAGGATCGAGGACACGTCGCTGTTCCCGCCCAGGTCGACGCCCGCGATCACGTCCGCCTTGTTCTCGCGCGCCGCCAGCCGCGCGGCTTCCTTGTCGGAGGCGACGTCGGACAGGGTATAGGCGGTCGCCCCGCGTGCCTCGCCCGCACCGGCGCTGTCGCAATGGATCGAGATGAACAGGTCGGCATGCAGCCGCCGCGCGATGCCGTAGCGCTCGCGGTGGAGGATGTAGCGGTCGTCCTCGCGGGTCAGCGCGGCGCGTACCCGGCCGCTGGCGACGAGCGTGTCGCGGATCTGCCGGGCGATGGCGAGCGTCACGTCCTTTTCGCGCAGGCCGGTGACCGGGTTGATCGCGCCCGGATCGACTCCGCCATGCCCGGCATCGATCACCACCAGCGGGCGGTTGTCGGCGCCACGCACGCGCGGCAGCGGCAGCGCATGGCTGCGGCTCGGCACCGGTACGGTCAGGGTATAGGCGGGCTTGCGCTGGAAATGGAACGGCAGGAAGTCGAGCGCGCCCGCGAAGCTCGCCTGGGTGAAGCCCTGGTTCAGCGGTTTGAGGGTCAGCGTCAGTTGCCGCGCCTCGTCGTCGAAGCCGCCGTCGAAGATCGCGGCATCCTGCGCCAGCGTGAAGGTCAGGCGGGTGACGCCGGGCTTGACCTGGGCCTGGGTCAGGCCGCGCACCGCGCCGTCATGGACCGCCAGCGTCGCGGGCGTCGCGCCGGTGACGTCGACCGCGATCCGGCGGGGCGCGTCCAGCGCGACACTGCGCGCGCGCCTGACCGGCGAATCGAACCGAATGACCAGTTGCGCGCCCTTCACCACGACCGAACGGACTGTGGCGGCAAACGCGCTGACGGGCGCGGCGAGCCCGATCAGAAAAGCGAACAGCATCAACACGACACGGCCATATTGCCGCGTCCGCCCGCCGCCGGTCCAGCGAAAAGCCATCACGTCACACCCCTTTTGGCGATCCTGTGGATCGGCCGTCGGGGATAACGCGCGACCGCTGTCTCGGGCCTTTCCGGCAATGGTTAATCGGCAATTCGGCATTTTTTGGCCGCCAAAATCGGCAGATTTCCGCCTGTTGCGCAAACGTTCCGATGATGCTAGCAATCCGGTGGACCCCGGCTCCGATCACCTCTCCCAACCGATCGGGGGCGGGGCCATCCCCAAAATGGACCGGGACGGCGATTCGATTCGCCCGGACCAACCAGGTTGACGCTCGCATGACGCATATGATCCACCCCGCTGACCGACCGGCCTTTGCCGGTGGGATCGCGGTGTCGTGGGTCCGCACCGGCCCCGTTGCCGGTGCTGCGGCTGTGGCCGACACGCTTTCCGTTTTTTCCAGCGGACCGGCGCCCCGCGCCGCCGCCCACCTTATTTACCGCGCGCGACGGCTGCCACAGGGCCCGACGCGCGCGTGGAGACTCCATAATGACCACGCGTATGCTGATCGACGCACGCCACCGGGAAGAGACCCGGGTGGCCGTCGTCAAGGGTAACCGGATCGAGGAATTCGACTTCGAATCGGCCGAGCGCAAGCAGCTCAAGGGCAATATCTACCTCGCCAAGGTGACCCGCGTCGAACCGTCGCTCCAGGCGGCGTTCGTCGATTACGGCGGCAACCGTCACGGCTTCCTGGCCTTTTCGGAAATCCACCCCGACTATTACCAGATCCCCAAGGAAGATCGCGAAGCCCTGCTGCGCGAAGAGGCCGAGCATGCCGCCGAAGAGGCTGCGTTGCGCGCCGAGCTCGACGCCGAGGATGACGACGATCACGGCGATTTCGACGGCGAGGGCGAGGACGACCACGCCGACGAGCATCACGACGACGAGGATGGCGAGGCGGCGCCGCGTGCCCGCAAGTCGACCGTCAACGACGACCAGGTCGAGGCGCTTCGCCAGCGTCGCCAGAATCTGCGCCGCCGCTACAAGATCCAGGACGTCATCCATCGCCGCCAGGTGCTGCTGGTCCAGATCGTCAAGGAAGAGCGCGGCAACAAGGGCGCGGCGCTGACCACCTACCTGTCGCTGGCGGGTCGTTACTGCGTGCTGATGCCCAACACGTCGCACGGCGGCGGCATCAGCCGGAAGATCTCGAACGCGGCCGATCGCAAGCGGCTGAAGTCGATCATGGCCGACATGGCGCTGCCCTCGACCATGGGCTGCATCGTGCGCACCGCCGGGCTCCAGCGCACCAAGACCGAGATCAAGCGCGACTTCGACTATCTAGCGCGCCTGTGGGACGGCATCCGCGAAAAGACGCTGCACTCCTCGGCGCCCGCGCTGATCTATGGCGACAGCGACCTGATCAAGCGCGCGATCCGCGATATCTATAATCGCGAGATCGAGGAAGTGATCGTCGAGGGCGAGGAAGGCTATCGCCAGGCGAAGGAATTCATGCGTCTGCTGATGCCGACCCATGCCCGCCGGGTGAAGCAGTACGCCGACGCGGTCCCGCTGTTCCAGCGCGCGCATGTCGAGGATCAGCTCGCCGCGATGTACAATCCGGTCGTGCAGTTGAAGTCGGGCGGCTATCTGGTCATCAACCCGACCGAAGCGCTCGTCTCGATCGACATCAACTCGGGCCGTTCGACCCGCGAGCACAATATCGAGCAGACCGCGACCGCGACCAACCTCGAAGCCGCGCAGGAAATCGCGCGCCAGCTTCGCCTGCGCGACATGGCGGGTCTGGTCGTCATCGACTTCATCGACATGGACAACAACTCCAATGTCCGGAAGGTCGAGAAGGCGATGAAGGAGGCGCTGAAGAACGATCGCGCCCGCATCCAGGTCGGCCGCATCTCGTCCTTCGGGCTGATGGAGATGAGCCGCCAGCGGCTGCGCACCGGCGTGCTCGAGGCCTCGACGCGTCCCTGCCCGCATTGCGAGGGCACCGGTCTGGTCCGCACCGCGTCGTCCTCGGGCCTGTCGGCACTGCGCCTGATCGAGGACGAGGCCGCGCGCGGTCGCGGTTCGATCCTGACGCTGCGCGCCAGCCAGGAAGCCGCCGTCTACGTCCTCAACCGCAAGCGCGCCGACATTGCCGAGATCGAGGATCGCTACGGCGTGACCGTCGAGATCATCCCCGACCGCGAGGAAGAGGGTGCGCGCATGACGGTCGAGGCGTCTGGCCCGCCGCCGGCCTATGCGCCCAAGATCGACTCGCTGATTCCGGTCGAGGAGGATGAGGACGATCTGATCGACGAGATCGAGGAAGACGAGGACGAGGAAGAGGTCGAAGAGACCGCGACCGAAGCCGCCGCCCCGCGCGAACCGCGCGAAGAGGGCGAAGGCGGTGGCCGCAAGCGCCGCCGTCGTCGTCGCGGACGCCGCAATCGTGGCGGTGCCGAGGGCGAGCAGGCCGAGGGCGAAGAACTGGCCGACGACGCCGAAACCGACGAAGCCGAGGACTCGGTGGAGGAAGAGGCTGGCGAGCCGGTCGAGGCGACCGACGCCGAGCCGCGCGAGGGCGGTCGCCGTCGTCGCGGGCGTCGCGGTCGTCGTGGTGGCCGTCGCAACGAGACCGGCGCCAACGACGCCATCGAGGCCGCGTCCGAGGCCGATGACGATGCCAGCGAGGCGCCGCTGTCGATCGAAGAGCCGATCGAGGCGGGCGATGCCGCGCCGGTGACGACCCCGCTGGCGGTTGCCGAGGCCGAAGCGAGCGAAGCGCCCAAGACCCGCCGCCGCCCGCGCGCCCGCAAGGCCGCGCCGACGGTGACCGAGGCGGTCGAGACGCCGGTGGTGGAAGAGCCGGTAGCGGCTCCGGCGGTCGAGGCGGCACCTGCCGTCGAGGCGGAGGCTCCGGCCAAGCCCAAGCGCGTCCGCAAGAAGGCCGCGCCCAAGGTCGCCGCCGAGCCGGTCGCCGAGGAAGCGCCCGCTCCCGCCGCCGAAGCGGAAGCCCCGGCCAAGCCCAAGCGCGTCCGCAAGAAGGCCGCGCCCAAGGTCGCCGCCGAGCCGGTCGCCGAAGCGGCTCCTGCCGCCGAATTCGAGGCCGAACCCGCCGCCCCGGCAGAACCGGCCGATGCCGATGGCGCGACCGGCGAAGCGCCGCGTCGCGGCTGGTGGCAGCGTACCTTCGGCGCCTGATCGCTTTCAGCACCAGGCTACAGAACGCCCTCCTTCCCCAGCGGAAGGAGGGCGTTCTCATTTGTAGGATATCGGCCATTCGCGGGCCTCACCCCTCCCGCCCGCCGGCGCGGAGCGTCGGACGGGTAGGAATGGCGCCGGTGTCGAGAGCCTGTTACCTACGGGCCAGGACTTGCGACGCCGCGCACAAATTCGACGGCCTGGTATCCGGCACCGTCACGGGCGCGATCCCGCCATGCGCCACGTCCCGGAACGCCAGCACGCGATAGCGGTGTCCGATTCCGCCCTGCTCCACCCAGACCAGCCAGAGGCTGCGGACCCGATAGGCGCGCAGGAAACGCGTTTGCGGCGGCGAGTCGGACTTGACGATGTCCGAGACGTTGAACGGCGCCCCCGCCTCGGCGATCCGGCCACCGACCGCGCCCTGCAGCGCCCTTCGGACCGGCGGCGGCAGGTCCGCCATCCGCCGCGTTTCGGGGGCGGCCCCCGCGATCGTACAGTGCGGCAGGGCGGGCATCGGCGCCGCCAGATGGGCCGGTATGTCGTCGATCATCATCATGGTGTCACCCCTTTCGTTCGCCGCGCGTTCAGCCAGCCAGTGGCAAGGCCGGTCCGTCGCATCATAAGCGGCAAAGCCGGTTGTGTCCCGACACCGACCCGCCGATAGAGGAAGCATGAAGCGACTGATCGCCGCCTTCGCCACCACGATCCTGCTCTGGGCGCAACCCGCTGCCGCCCAGTCGATCCTGCGCGATGCGGAAACCGAATCGCTGTTCGCCGACATGTCGGCGCCGATGATCAAGGCCGCCGGACTGTCGCCGCGCGACGTGAAGGTCGTCCTGATCAACGACGATTCGATCAACGCCTTCGTGGCGGGGGGACAGATCGTCTATGTCCATTCGGGACTGATCCAGGCGGCGGACAATGTGAACGAGGTCCAGGGCGTCGTCGCGCACGAACTCGGCCATATCGCCGACGGCCATGTGATCCTGAGCGAGCAGGCGATGAAGCCCGCGATGAAGATGCAGCTCTTGTCGATGGTCCTCGGCCTGGCCGCCGTCGCGATGGGCGGCGGGGCGGCGGGCATGGGCGTCATGGCGGCGGGGCAACAGGCCGCGATGAGCCAGGTCCTCGCCTTCAGTCGCAACCAGGAATCGGCGGCGGACGCGGCGGGCGCGCGCTATCTCACCACCTCCGGCGTGACCGGCAAGGGGATGCTCAGCTTCTTCAAGAAGCTCCAGAATCAGCAATATCGCTATGGCTACGTCAATATCGATCCGTTCGCCCAGACCCACCCGCTGTCGGCGACGCGTATCCAGGCGCTGACCGCCGATCTTCAAGCCTCGCCCGCCTGGAACAAGCCGATCGATCCCAAATTGCAGGAACGCTTCCTCCGGGTGAAGGCCAAGCTGTTCGGCTATGTCTCGCCGCCCGAGACGACGCTGCAGAAATTTCCGGAGACCGATCAGTCGGTCTATGCGCATTATGCGCGCGCCTATGCCTATCACAAGGCCGCCTATCCCGACAAAGCCGATGCCGAGGCGAACGCGCTGATCGCCAAGGATCCGCATGACCCCTATTTCCAGGAGATCCAGGGGCAGATCCTGCTGGAGGCGGGCAAGCCACAGGAAGCGCTGGCCCCGCTGCGCGCCGCGACGATGGGATCGGGCCAGAACGCGCTGATCGCCACCACCTTCGGCCACGCGCTGATCGCGACCGAGGACAAGCGCAACCTGCCCGAGGCGGTGAAGGTCCTGAAGGTCGCGGTACAGCGGGACGAGGACAACCCCTTTGGCTGGGTCCAGCTCGGCACCGCCTATGAACAGATGGGCGACACGCCCCGCGCCGCACTGGCCACCGCCGAGCGGGCCGCCATGATGGGCGACGATCGCACCGCCATCCAGAGCGCGCGCTATGCGCTCGCCAATCTCACCCCCAACACGTCCGAATGGATTCGGGCGCAGGATATCGCCATGACCTCTGCCGACGCCGCCGCCAGTTCGAAGAAGAAGCGCCGCTGATGGGTGTGAAGACATTGGCCGCCGTCGCGGTCCTGGGTGGACTGGTCGGCGGCGGTGCCGCGTTGGCGCTCGCGCCGCTGGTGGCGGGGGGCGGCGCTTCGGGCGACAGCGTCCGCGCCTATCTGCTCGACCATCCCGAGGTCATCCCGGAGGCCATGCAGCGCCTGCAGGACCGCGAGCAGGGCAAGGCGGTCGCGGCGATCGGTGGCGACCTGACCAGGCCGTTCGGCAACGCCTATACCGGCAATCCGCGCGGCGATGTCACGCTGGTCGAATTCTACGACTATAACTGCGGCTATTGCCGCGCCAGCCTGCCGCTGCTCCGACAGTTGACGCAGGCCGATCCCAAACTCCGCATCGTCTATCGCGAGCTGCCGATCCTGGCACCGTCGAGCAAGGCGGCGGCGCGTGCCAGCCTGCTCGCCGCCGCCCAGGGCAAGTTCGCCGCCTTTCACGACGCGCTCTATGCCGGTGGCCCGGTCAGCGATGCGACGATCGCCGCCGCCGCCTCCAAGGCTGGTGTCGACATGGCCAGGATGGCGGCATTCCAGCCGCAGGCCGATGCCGAGATCACCCGCAATCTGGAGGCGGCCGGTCGGCTTGGGCTGACCGGCACGCCGAGCTGGATCGTCGGCAATCGCATCCTGTCGGGCGCGCTGCCGATCGAGGAATTGCAAAAGGCCATCGCCGCCGCGCGAAACGGTTGATACAGCGGCAGTCCTGTTACGGGGGACTGCCGCATGACCGACCCGATCCTGTCCGTCGAGGGCGTGACCAAGACCTATAAGAGCGGGGTCACCGCGCTCCAGCCGGTCGACCTGGCCATCCGGCGCGGGGAGATTTTCGCGCTGCTGGGGCCCAATGGTGCGGGCAAGACGACGCTCATCTCGATCGTCTGCGGCATCGTCACGCCATCGGGCGGGACGATCCGGGTCGACGGCCACGATGCCCTGCGCGACTATAAGGGCGCACGGCGGAAGATCGGGCTGGTGCCGCAGGAACTGTCGGTCGACATGTTCGAGCGGGTGATCGACACCGTGAATTTCAGCCGGGGCCTGTTCGGCCGCGCGCCCAACCCCGCCTATGTCGAACAGGTGCTCCGCGACCTGTCGCTGTGGGACAAGCGCCATGCCAAGCTGATGGAGCTGTCGGGCGGGATGAAGCGCCGGGTGCTGATCGCCAAGGCGCTGAGCCACGAACCCGACCTGCTGTTCCTCGACGAACCCACGGCGGGCGTCGATGTCGAGCTTCGCCGCGACATGTGGAAGCTGGTCCACCGGCTTCGCGAGCGCGGGGTCACCATCATCCTGACCACGCACTACATCGAAGAGGCCGAGGAGATGGCCGACCGGGTGGGGGTGATCGCCAAGGGCAAGCTGCTGCTGGTCGAGGAAAAGGCCGAGATGATGAAGAAGCTCGGCAAGCGCGAGATGGTACTGACGCTGGCCGAGCCGATGACCGAGGTCCCGGCGGCGCTGGCCGAATGGAATGTGTCGCTGGAGGACGAGGGCAAGCGGCTGCGCTACATCTTCGACGCGCGCGCCGAGCGGACCGGCATCCCCTCGCTGCTGCGTCGGCTGGGCGACATGGACATCGCGTTCGTCGATCTGGAAACCTACAAATCCTCGCTCGAGGATATCTTCGTCGATCTGGTCGAGGGAACGCGCGCATGAACCTGCATGGCATCTGGTCGATCTACCGCTTCGAAATGGCGCGCTTCCGGCGGACGGTTTGGACCAGCCTGATGGTCCCGGTCATCACCACGACGCTCTATTTCGTGGTGTTCGGCACCGCGATCGGCTCGGCGATGAACCAGGTCTCGGGCGTGCCTTACGGCGCGTTCATCGTGCCGGGGCTTATGCTGCTGTCGATATTTTCGGAAAGCATCCTGAACGCGAGCCTGGGCATCTACATGCCCAAATTCACCGGCACCATGTACGAGATATTGTCCGCGCCGCTGTCGCCGATCGAGACCGTGCTGGGCTATGTCGGCGCGGCGGCGAGCAAGTCGATGGTGATCGGCCTCGTCATCCTCGGCACCGCGCATCTGTTCGTCGACCTGACCATCCTGCATCCGGTCGCGATGCTCTTCTACCTGTTGCTGGTCGCGGTCACCTTTTCGCTGTTCGGCTTCGCGATCGGCATCTGGGCGCGCGGGTTCGAGCAGTTGCAGGTCGTGCCCCTGCTGATCGTCACCCCCCTCACCTTCCTCGGCGGCGCCTTCTACTCGGTCAAGATCCTGCCCGAGCCGTGGCGGACGGTGACGCTGTTCAACCCGGTCGTATATCTGATCAACGGGTTCCGCTGGACCTTCTTCGGCACGTCCGACGTGACGCCGGGGGTCAGCCTGGGGGTGACGGGGCTGTTCCTGCTGGTATGCCTGGCGTGGATCGGCTGGATCTTCCGCACCGGCTGGCGGCTGAAGAACTGACCATGATTCCTCCCCTCTACAGGGGAGGATCTTTGCGAAGCGCCCCGCGCATCACGGGCGCGACGACCAGCCCGTTCAGGTCCACCAGCACATGGACCAGCATCACCACCCACAGCGCGCCCGTCATCAGATAGAGCCCGGTCATCACCGCGCCCAGCG
Source organism: Sphingomonas sp. Leaf21 (assembly GCF_916858675.1). GTDB lineage: Bacteria > Pseudomonadota > Alphaproteobacteria > Sphingomonadales > Sphingomonadaceae > Sphingomonas. The sequence continues at coordinate 168,100 of NZ_CAKASM010000002.1, read as the reverse complement.
CGGTGGTCGCGGCGACGCCGACCCGCCCCTGATAGCGGTGCAGCGCCCCGAACAGCGCCAGCGCGGCGGCGAAGCCGATCCAGGCCCGGCCGGTCAGCATCGCGATCAGCAGCGGCAGATAGAGGCGGAAGAACGCCTCCTCGGTCACCCCCGCCATCACGCTGAGCGCGGCGGTGTATTTCAGCTCGCGCCGGTCACGCGGCAGCAATGCGGAGACGTCGCCGATCGGCTTGCGCCGCCGCAGCCGCGCCATGACCGCGCCCGCGATCAGCCCGCCGACCGCGCCCCCGGCCAGCATCCCCTGCATCGCCGCGCCGCCCGCGAAGACCGATGGCAGCGCCGCCGACGCCCCGGCGAATTCCTCCGGCATCCTCGTCAGGGCGTCCAGCCGCCCGATCAGCGCCAGCCCGACCAGCACCGGCGCGAGGAAGGCCAGCGCCGCGCGGACCAGCCACAGCCGGAACCGCATCCGGCGCGAATGGCTGTCGTTCAACGACTTGAACCGTCGATACTCGCCCAGATCGCCCTTCTCGAACCACCACACCCCCGCCAGCGCGGCAAGCAGGAGCAGGGTGGCGGCTACAGAGGTGGGCATGACGGCCATTCCTGCTTCACCGCCCATGCTTCTTCAACCGTCCGTTCTCGCCGGGCGATATCGTAGCGCATGTCCGACGTTCGCGTCTCGGCGATCTCGGGCAAGGCGGAACGGCGGTCCGGAAAGCGCATCACGCCCCGACGATCAAAGCCGATGCTGACCCTTCACCCAGCGTACCGTGCCCGACGAGGCGCGCATCACGACGCTCTCGGTCGTCATCACCCTGGTGCGCCGCTTGACGCCCGCCAGCAGCGAGCCGTCCGTAACCCCCGTCGCCGCGAAGATGCAATCGCCACGCGCCAGCTCTGTCAGGTCATATTGCTTGTCGAGGTCGGTCACGCCCCACTTGTGCGCACGCGACCGCTCGGCATCGTTGCGGAACAGCAGCCGCCCCTTGAACTGCCCGCCGACGCAGCGCAGCGCGGCACAGGCCAACACCCCCTCGGGTGCGCCGCCCGAGCCCATATAGACGTCGATGGTGGTTTCCGGGTCGGTGGTCGCGATCACCCCCGCCACGTCGCCGTCGCCGATCAGCACCACGCCGCAGCCCAGGCCGCGCAGCTCGGCGATCAGCGCCTCGTGCCGCGGCCGGTCGAGCACGCACACGACGATATCGCCGGGCTGAACGCCCTTGGCCTCGGCGATGGCGCGGATATTGTCGCTGGCGCTGCGGTCGAGATCGATCACCCCCGCCGGATAGCCCGGACCGACCGCGATCTTTTCCATATAGACGTCGGGCGCGTTGAGCAGCTGGCCCTTTTCCGCGATCGCCAGCACCGCCAGGCTGTTGGGCCCCGCCTTGGCGCAGATCGTCGTGCCCTCCAGCGGGTCGAGCGCGATGTCGATCTCCGGGCCGTTGCCGGTCCCGACCTTCTCGCCGATGAACAGCATCGGTGCCTCGTCGCGCTCGCCCTCGCCGATCACGACGGTGCCGTCCATGTCCAGCTCGTTGAGCGCGGCGCGCATCGCCTCGACCGCGGCGGCGTCGGCGGCCTTCTCGTCACCGCGCCCGACCAGCGTGGAGGCGGCGATCGCCGCCGCTTCGGTGACGCGCACCATTTCGAGGACGAGGACGCGGTCGAGGACATGGCTGGCAATCTGTGGATCGATCTGGCTCATAACTCTCCTGGCGCGGACGGGCCCGCGTTGAACATGTTTTACATGCCATACCCTGCCATCGGACGAAGGAATAGTCCGAAAGCTCCGGCGGTTGGGACGGAAAGGCGGATTGCCGCGTTTGACCCATTCATGTTGCATCCCCATGATCCCGGACCATGCCGAACCCGATGATCGCGCTTGACCATCTGTCCCGCCGCTATGACGCGGTCACGGCGGTCGACGATGTGTCGCTGACCATCGCGCGCGGTGCGTTCGTCGCGCTGGTCGGCGCGTCGGGATCGGGCAAGTCGACCTTGCTGCGGATGATCAACCGTCTCGAGACGCCCGATCGGGGCCATGTCCTGATCGACGGACGGGATGTCACCGAAGAACCGGCGCCCGGCCTTCGCCGACGGATCGGCTATGTCTTCCAGCAGCATGGCCTGTTCCCGCACATGACCGTCGCGTCGAACATCGCGATCGGGTTGCGGCTGGCGGGACGCGCGATCGGCGATCGGGTCGGCGTCATGCTCGATCTCGTCGAATTGCCGCGCGAGCTGGCCGATCGGATGCCCGACGAACTGTCCGGCGGGCAGCGACAGCGGGTCGCCATCGCCCGCGCGCTCGCGACCGAACCGCCGATCCTGCTGCTCGACGAGGCGCTGGGCGCGCTCGATCCGGTGACGCGCGATGCGGTGGCGGGGCGGCTGGTGGCGCTGCACGCGCGGCTCGGACTGACGACCCTGCTCGTCACGCACGACATGGCGGAGGCGCTGCTGACGGCCGACCGCGTGCTGGTGATGGAGCGGGGGCGGATCGTCGCCGATGCCACGCCGTCGCAGCTCGTCGCCGGTGGGGGCGGTGCGGCGGCACAGGCGCTGATGGCGGTTCCCCGGCATCAGGCCGAGCGGCTGGCGGCGCTCGCCCGATGAGCGCATTCCTCGACGCCCTGTCACGCGTGCCACCGCTGCTCGCCCAGCATGTGCTGGTCAGCATGGCGGCGCTGCTGCTCGGTATCGCCATCGCGGTGCCGCTGGCCTTCGCCTGCGCACGGCGGCCGGGGCTGTCGCGCGTCGCGCTGGGGTTGGCGAGCCTGGTCCAGACCATTCCGGCGCTGGCGCTGCTCGCGCTCTTCTATCCGGTGCTGCTCAGCCTGTCGGGATGGGTGGGCGGCGGCATCCCCGCACTCGGCTTCCTGCCGTCGCTCCTGGCGCTGACGCTCTATGCGCTGCTGCCGATCCTGCGCAACGGCGTCACCGGGCTGATCGGGCTCGATCCGGCGGTGTTGCAGGCCGCCGATGCGGTGGGGATGACGCGCGGGCAGAAGCTGCGGCTGGTCGAGGCGCCGCTGGTCGCGCCGGTGCTGGCGGCGGGGATTCGCACGGCGGCGGTCTGGACGATCGGCGCGGCGACGCTGTCGACCACCGTCGGGCAGCCGTCGCTGGGCGACCTGATCTTCGCGGGGCTCCAGACCCAGGCCTGGGCGCTGGTGCTGGCCGGTTGCTTCGCGGCCGCCGCGCTCGCGCTGGGTGTCGATGCGCTGATCGGGCTGATCGAGCGCGGGCTGGCGACGCGGCGCCGGTGGATGTGGATCGGCGGGCTGGTCGCGCTGGCGCTGGGGGGCGCGCTGGCGACCCGGCCGCTCTGGCCCCGCCAGGGGGAACCGCAGCGCCAGGTGGTGATCGGCGCGAAGAATTTCTCCGAACAATATATCCTCGCCAGACTGATCAGCGACCGGCTGACTCAGGCGGGCTATTCGGTCAGCTATCGCGACGGGCTTGGCTCGGCGGTGGCGTTCGAGGCGACGGCGGGGGGCCGGGTCGATGTCTATGTCGATTATGCCGGGACGCTGTGGACCACCGCGATGCACCGGCATGATTCGCCGCCGCGCGGCGCGATGCTGACCGCGCTGAAGGACTGGACGGCGACGCGCGACGTCGAGATGCTGGGGCCGCTGGGGTTCGAGAATGCCTATGCCTTCGCGATGAAGACGCCGCTCGCGGACCGGATGGGCGTTCGCTCGCTCGCCGACCTCGCACGCGTCGCACCGGGTCTGAAGCTTGGCAGCGACCTCGAATTTCTCGACCGGCCCGAATGGGCGGCGGTGCGCGATGCCTATGGTTTGCGGTTCGCGAGCATGACGCCGTACAGCCCGACCTTCATGTACCGCGCGCTGGCGAGCGGGCGGGCGGACGTGATCTCGGCCTTTTCGTCGGACGGGCGGATCGCGGCGGACCGGCTGACGGTGCTGAGCGATCCGAAGCGGGCGATTCCGGGCTATGACGCCGTGCTGCTGGTGGCGAAGGAGCGGGCGGGGGATGCCAAGTTCGTGCAGGCGCTACGGCCGATGCTGAATCGAATCCCGGTGGAGGCGATGCGGGAGGCCAATTACCGGGTCGACCGCGACGATGCGGCGAAGGAAAGTCCGGAGGCCGCGGCGCGGTGGCTGGCCAAGCGGGTGGGGTTGTAAGGGGAATCCCCCGCCACCATCGGTAAGCCCCTCCCGCAAGCGGGAGGGGTTTGGGGAGGGCATCGGGTCTCACCGAGACCATCGCCCGTGGCTTTCCCTCCCCCATCCCCCCCGCCTGCGGGAGGAGCGTGCCTGGGTCAGCCGTCTTGCGAGATCAATCGCGCAACAAATCGTTGATGCTGGTCTTCGACCGGGTCTGCGCGTCGACGCGCTTGACGATCACCGCGCAATACAGCCCCGGCTTGCCGTCGACCGACGGGGTCGAGCCCGGCACCACCACCGAGTAGGGCGGCACGGCGCCTCGGAAGACCTCGCCCGTCTCGCGATCGATGATCTTGGTCGAGGCACCCAGATAGACGCCCATCGACAGCACCGCGCCCGCGCCGACGCGGACACCCTCGGCGACTTCGGCGCGCGCGCCGATGAACGCGCCGTCCTCGATGATGACGGGATCGGCCTGGAGCGGCTCGAGCACGCCGCCGATCCCCGCACCGCCCGAGAGATGGACGTTCCGGCCGATCTGCGCGCAGCTGCCGACCGTCGCCCAGGTGTCGACCATCGTGCCCTCGCCGACATGGGCGCCGATGTTGACGAAGCTCGGCATCAGGATCGCGCCCTTCGCCACATGCGCACCGCGCCGCACGACCGAGCCCGGCACCGCGCGGAAGCCGGCGGCGCGGAAATCGGCTTCGGACCAGCCGCTGAACTTCGACGGCACCTTGTCGAACCAGTGGCCCGCCCCCGGACCATTGTCGATCAGGGCGTTGTCGTTCAGGCGGAACGACAGCAGCACCGCCTTTTTCAGCCACTGGTTGACCGTCCAGCCGCCCTGCCCGTCGGGTTCGGCGACTCGCGCCTCGCCCCGGTCGAGCAGCGCCAGCGCACGGTCGACGGCGATCCGCGCCTCACCCTGCGTCGCGAAGCCCAGCTCGGCGCGGTTTTCCCAGGCGGCGTCGATCGTGGCGGCCAAATCCTGGCTCATGGTCATTCCTCCAATATGCTGGTCAGCCACGGCGTCAGCGCGTGGACGGTATAGTCGATATGGTCGCGGGCGGCCTCCGGCCCCTGCTCGGAGCCGTTGTCGACCCACACGGTCGTCATCCCGATCGCCTTGGCGGGAATCAGGTTGCGCGCCATGTCCTCGAAGAAGATCGCGCGGGTCGGATCGATGTCGAACGCCGCGCACAGGCCCGCATAGGCGGACGGCTGCGGCTTGGGCACCAGGCCCATCGCGGTGATGTCGTGCACCGCCTCGAAGTGCCCGCCCAGCCCCAGCCGGTCGAGGACCTTGAGCGCATAGGGCTTGTCGCCGTTGGTGAAGACCAGCTTGCGCCCCGGCAGCTTCGCGATCGCGGCGGCGAGCGGCGCGTCCTGTTCCAGGACGTCCATCTCGATATCATGGACGTAGGCGAGGAAGGCGGCGGGATCGACGTCATGCTCGGCCATCAATCCGGCCAGCGTCGTGCCATGCGCGTGGAAATACGCCTTCTGCACCCGGAACGCCTCGGCGGGCTCGAGTCCGAGCAGGTCACCGACAAAGGCGGTCATCCGCCGGTCGATATGCGCGAACAGATTGGCGCTCGCCGGATAGAGCGTATTGTCCAGATCGAAGATCCACGCGTCGATATGGGCAAGGGCTGGCAGCATCGGGCAGCGTTTAGGCGCGCCGCCCCAGCCCCGCAAGCCGCGCGTCGCGCGACTGTCCATCATCATGTCACTTGCGAATCAACTTCTCCTTCGCGTCGCGCGCAACCGGCTCTATGACAAGCCGATAAGCCAGAAATGCGGGGCATATGGGGGTGACGGCGAGGATGGGGGCGATGCGCCGCACGGGGCTCGGCACGGGCACGGCCTGTACCCTGGCCGCGCTGCTGTCCGCCTGTGGCGGCGGAGGCGGTGGCGGGGTCGCGTCGATCCCCGCGCCGCCGATCGTGACCCCGACGCCCTCCCCGACGCCCTCCCCATCGCAGGGCGCGACCCCGACGCCCTCCCCGAGCCAGAATTACGACACGGCGGGCTACCGCGCGACGAAGGGCGCGGTGTCGATGAACGCGCTTGCCGCCTATCAGCGCGGCGCGACCGGGGCGGGCGTCACGATGGGGATCATCGATTCGGGGCTGGATACGCGCACCGGATTGTTCGCGGGACGGATTTCCGCCGCATCGACCGACGTCGCCGGGATGCGCGGCACCGGCGACGATGACGGGCACGGCACCGCGGTCGCCTTCACCGCGGCGGGCGGACGCAGCGGCGACCGGGCGCAGGGCGTCGCGTTCGATTCGACGCTGCTGATCCTGCGCGCCGATCAGCCGGGCAGTTGCGGTTCGAGCGGCGGCAGCGATGGCGGGCTGGGTGGCAAATGCTCCTTCTCCTCGACCTCGATCGCGCGCGGTCTGGACGCCGCGCGGCTGGCGGGAGCACGGGTGGCCAACATCTCGCTCGGCTCCAACGAAACGCCGCCCGCTGCGCTGCTCGCCGCGATCGACCGCGCCACCGCCGCCGGAATGGTGATCGTCATCGCCGCCGGGAATGACGGCGAATCCGATCCCTCGCTGCTCGCGCAGATCGCCAACAATAGCGGTGTCGCGCGCGGGCAGGTGATCGTCGCCGGGTCGGTCGGGCTGAGCGGCACCATCTCCGCCTTCAGCAACCGCGCGGGACAGTCGGCCGCGCACTATCTGACCGCCCTCGGCGAACAGGTCGAGGCCCCCGATGCCAGCGGCACGCGGATGCTCTGGTCGGGCACGTCCTTCGCCGCGCCGCAGATCACCGGCGCCGCCGCGCTGCTCGCCCAGGCCTTTCCCAACCTCACCGGCGCGCAGATCGCCGACCTGTTGCTGCGCACCGCGCGCGGTGCGGGCAGCGGTGGGGGCAGCGGCGGCACCGACAGCGTCTATGGTCGGGGCACGCTCGACCTGACCGCCGCCTTCCAACCGGTCGGCGCGATGAGCGTCGCCGGGAGCACCGCCGCGCTGTCCATGTCGATCAACGCCCGGCTCTCGCCCGCCATGGGGGATGCACGCGCACAGGGGCTGAACCTCGTCGCGCTCGACGGCTATGCGCGTGCCTATCATGTCGACCTGTCCGGCACGGTGGCGCAGGCGAGCCCCCGCGCGCTGCTCGCCCCCGCGCTGCTCGGCCGGATCGAAGGGGTGGCGGTCGGCGACGGCACGCGGTCGGTTTCGCTCACCAGCGCGATCCAGTCGCCGGGCGAGGCGCGGCTGCGCGCGGTCGTCCCCGGCGATGCGGTCGGCCCGGTCCGCCAGATCGTCGCGGGCAGCGTCACCCAGATGCTCGACCCCGATACGGCGATCGGCTTCGGCTTTGCCAGCGGCGGCGACGCGCTGGTCGCGAACTGGACGGGTCAGTCGGGCGTCCCCTTCCTGCTGACCGATCCCGGCTTCGGCATCGATCGCGCGCCGCGCGCCTCGGCGGCGGTACACCACCGGCTGGGTTCGTTGGGGATCAGCGTGATGGCCGAGAATGGCCGCTTCGCCACGCCCGCGCCGGGCATGGTCCCGCCCGGCTACGACCAGGCGAGCCTGACGCTCGACCATCCGGTCGGGCCGGTGGCGCTGTCGATCGGCATGACCCGGCTGGCGGAACGGTCGACCGTGCTGGGCGGCTGGTTCGGCGGCGCGCTGGGCCAGGCGCAAGGCACGAGCTGGTTCGCCGATACCGCCGCGCGGTGGAGCGATACGGGTGGCTGGACGATGGCGGCGCGCTGGCGGAGCGGGTGGACCCATGCGGTCGGCGGTCTGGGCGGCGGGTTGCTGACCAGCCGGTCCTGGTCGGTGGAGGCGGGCAAGATCGGGCTGTTCGGCGGCGACCGCCTCGACCTGCGCGTGTCGCAGCCCTTGCGCGTCACGGCGGGCGGGCTCGACCTGCGGCTGCCCGCTCACTGGGATTATGCGGGGGGACGGGTCGACGCCTGGACGACCGATCGCCTGTCGCTGGCCCCGACCGGGCGGGAATTGCTGGTCGAGGCGCGCCATGCCGTGCCGCTGGGCGCCGGGCAATTGTCGACGCATCTCTTCTGGCGGCGCGACCCCGGCCATATCGCCGCGCTGCCCCCCGAGCGCGGCATGGCAATCAAATATGGCTTGCGCTTCTGATACACGGTCTTGGCTGGCGGAGACGGGTCACGGTCCCCATCTCCCTATCATGACACGATATTCCCTGCTCGATCTGGTGCCCGTCATCGAGGGCGGCACCGTGGCCCAGGCACTCGCCAACGCCGCCGACCTGGCCGCCCATGCCGAGGCAAGCGGCTATCACCGCTACTGGACCGCCGAGCATCACGGCATGGCCGGGATCGCCTCCGCCGCGACGGCGGTGGTGCTGGCGCATGTCGGCGCCGCGACCAGCCGTATCCGGATCGGCGCGGGCGGCATCATGCTGCCCAACCACGCGCCGCTGACCATCGCCGAGCAGTTCGGCACGCTCGACGCGCTATTCCCCGGCCGGATCGACCTGGGGCTGGGTCGCGCGCCGGGGTCGGACCAGCGGGTCGCGCGCGCGCTTCGCCGGACGCTGGACAGCGACGCCAACGCCTTTCCGCGCGACGTGATGGAGCTGCAAAGCTATTTCGCCGATGACGGCCAGACGGGCATCGTCGCGACGCCGGGCGCGGGCGCGAAGCCGCACATGTGGATCCTGGGATCGAGCCTCTATGGCGCGCAACTCGCCGCCGCGCTCGGCCTGCCCTATGCCTTCGCCTCGCACTTCGCGCCGGACGCGCTGGACGACGCGCTGGCCATCTATCGCCGCGACTTCCGCCCTTCGGCGATGCTCGACAGGCCGCACGCGATGGCGGGCTTCAACGTGTTCGCCGCCGATACGGACGAGGAGGCGGAATTGCTGGCGAGTTCGCAGCAACAGGCCTTCGTCGCCTTGCGCACCGGTCGGCCGGGCAAGCTCCCGCCACCCCTCCCCGGCTATCGCGAAAGCCTCGGCGCGCAAGGGGCGGCGATCCTCGACCATGTCCTGTCCTGCTCGGCGATCGGCTCACCCGCCACGGTCGAGCGTCGGTTGGCGGCGTTCGTCGAGCGGACCAGGGTGGACGAGGTCATGATCGTCAGCTCGATCTTCGACCATGACGCACGCAAGCGCTCCGTCGGGATCGCGGCGCAGGCGATGCGTGGGCTGGAGGCGGTCGCGGCCTGAGGCCCCGGCCGTCGCCGGGGCGACGATGCGGGAGGATCGACGGCCTATCCCACCGCCGCCGGAAGCCTGAGCCGCACGAGCAACCCGCCCAAATCCTCGCTCTCCTCCAGCGCGACGGTGCCGCCGTAGATCTCCGCCACGTCGCGAACGATGGCGAGGCCCAGGCCCGTGCCCGGCTTGCCGGTATCGAGCCGGACCCCCCGATCGAAGATTCGCACGCGTTCGCCCTCCGGGATGCCGGTGCCGTCGTCCTCGACCAGGATCTCGACGAACCCGGCCTGCGCGCCGACCGTCACGAAGACGCTACCGCCGCCATATTTGGCCGCGTTCTCAACCAGATTGCCCAGCATCTCGTCCAGATCCTGGCGCTCGACATGGACCGCCAGGTCCTTGGGACCGTCGATGTCGATGCGGACATGACGATAGAGGCGACCCACGGCGCGCTCGACCGATTCCAGACTTGGCCAGACATCGGCGCGGCTATGCGCAGAACCGCGCCGTCCCACCGCGCGGGCGCGCGCCAAATGGTGGTCGACCTGGCGTCGCATCGTCCGCGCCTCGCGGATCACCGTCTCGGCCAGATCCTCGGACTTGGCGGTCGCGGCGTTCATGATGACGGTCAGCGGCGTCTTGAGCGCATGTGCGAGATTGCCCGCATGGCGCCGCGCCTCCTCCGCCTGTTTCTCGTTATGCTCGATCAGCGCGTTGAGTTCCTCGACCATCGGCGCGACCTCGTTGGGCATCGCGTCGGAGATGCGATTGGCCCGCCCCGCGCGCATCGCCGCGATCTCCTCGCGCACGCGACGCAAGGGGTAGAGGCCGTAAAAGGTCTGGATCGCCGCCATCAGGATCAACCCGACGCCGAGCAGCGCGAAGCTGCGCACCAGCGTCCGCCGCAGCGCGCCGACCTGGGCATCGAGCCCGGTGGTCCGCTGTGCCACCTGGAACCGCCAGCGCACGTCGGAGCCGGGAAGCTTCACATCGCGTTCGACGATGCGCAGTTTCTCGTCGGGGAATTGCGTGCTGGTATAGACGTGGATCGTATCGTCATTGTGCCGCGCGCCATAGGCGAGCCGCCGATCCCAGAGGGAGCGCGAGGGATAGGGCTCCAGCCCCGGCGCCGATACCTGCCAGTAGACGCCCGAGCCAGGCTCCAGAAAGGCCTGGTCGGCGGGTTCGCGGCTGAACCAGACCTCGCCCTGCACGATCTGCGCCGAGACGAGCAGCGACTGGAGGACATAGGCCTGGCGATCGTCGAAATTCTGGGTGACCGCCGCGACCAGTACCCGGTCGAGCGCGAAGCCCCCGCCGGTCAGCAGGACCATGATCCACCCCGCGGCGATCAGGATCATGCGGCGCGACAGCGATCCCGTCCGCCGCGTCGCGCGCGAGGTATGAGCGTCCTTCACCGGCGTTCCAGCATTCGGGCCGGCGTTCAGGCGACCGCGCCCGCCGCCGGATCGTCGAGGCTATAGCCCAGCCCGCGGATGGTGGTGATCACATCCTGGCCCAGCTTCTTGCGGATGCGCGTCACGAACACCTCGATCGTGTTCGAATCGCGGTCGAAATCCTGGTCGTAGATATGCTCGATCAGCTCGGTACGGCTGACCACCTTGCCCTTGTGGTGGAGCAGATAGCTGAGCAGCTTATATTCCTGCGCGGTCAGCTTGACCGGCTCGCCCGCGCGCGTGACCTTGCCCGAACGGGTGTCGAGGCGGACGTCGCCCGCGGTCAGTTCGGACGAGGCGTTGCCGCTGGCACGGCGGATCAGCGCGCGGAGGCGGGCGATCAGCTCCTCGGTCTGGAAGGGCTTGGCGACATAATCGTCCGCCCCCGCGTCCAGCCCCGCCACCTTGTCCGACCAGCTGTCGCGCGCGGTCAGGACGAGCACCGGGGTCACCTTCCCCTCCTTGCGCCAGCGGTCGAGCACGGTCAGCCCGTCGATCTCGGGCAAGCCCAGATCGAGGACGATCGCGTCATAGCTTTCGGTCGAGCCCAGGAAATGCCCCTCCTCGCCATCGGTGGCGAGATCGATGGCATAGCCCGCGCCCTCCAGCGTGGACTTGAGCTGCTGGCCGAGATTGGGCTCGTCCTCGACGATCAGAACGCGCATCGCAAAACTCCTATTCCCCTTCGACGAAAGCGGCGGCGATCAGCCGTCGGTCCGCCCGATGATCTTACCGGTACGACCGTCCACTTCCACCCAGATGACCGTGCCATTGCGCAGGAACTTCAGCGTGTAAATCTGCGCCCCGGCATCATAGTCGAAACCGATATATTGCGAATCGCGCATGGTGGGCACGACCCGCTGCTCGATCTCGCGCAGCGACAGATTGCCTTCCTTGCGGGCCTGGAACGCGCGCATCTGGTCGCCGCGACGCTGATCGGAGGCCATTCCCATCGGTGGCTCGATCATCGGCGGCGAACCCAGCGGTGCGGCGAGCAGAGCCAGAAGAACGGTCATCGACATGAAATTGGCATAGCGGGATACCGTTGAACAGCCTCTGAATGGATCATACAGCGGCGCGACAGCGCGTGAGCCGCTTGCCGGGTTCCCCATGGACGCCTAACTGCTGCTTCATCATGGCAGCACCCGTTCTTTCCTACGAAGACCTGGGCCTCGTACAAGGCTCGGGCTGGCTCTTCCGGCATCTCGACATCCATATCGGTCCGCGCGACCGGCTGGCGCTGATCGGGCGCAACGGTGCCGGCAAGTCGACCCTGCTCAAGCTGATCGCCGGGATCGTCGATTCCGACGAGGGACGGCGGATGATCGTGCCGGGCACGCATGTCGTCTATCTGGAGCAGGATCCCGACCTGACGGGTTGCGCCACGCTGATGGACTATGTCCTGTCGGGCGAGGGTGCGCCGGAAAGCTACGAGGCCGACGCTATCGCCGGACAGCTCGGCATCGACCTGACCCGCGACGCCTCGACCGCGAGCGGCGGCGAGAAGCGCCGCGCGGCGATCGTCCGCGCGCTGGCGATGAACCCCGACGTGCTGTTGCTCGACGAGCCGACCAACCATCTCGACCTCGCCGCGATCGAATGGCTGGAGGACTGGCTGAAGCGCTTCACCGGCGCGTTCGTCGTCATCAGCCATGACCGCACCTTCCTGACCCGCCTGACCAAGTCGACCCTGTGGCTCGATCGCGGGCAGATGCGCCGCAACGAGGTCGGCTTCGGCGGCTTCGATGCATGGACCGAGCAGGTCTATGCCGAGGAACAGCGCGCCGCCGAGAAGCTCGACGCCAAGCTCAAGATCGAAGAGCATTGGCTCCACCGCGGCGTCACCGCGCGCCGCAAGCGCAACCAGGGCCGCCTGGAAAAGCTGGTCCAGATGCGCGCCAGCCGCGCCGCGATGATCGGGCCGCAGGGCGCGGCCAAGCTCGGCATCGCGTCGGACGATGTGAAGACCAAGGAGGTCATCAAGGCCGAGCATGTCACCAAGCGCTACGGCGACCGCACGATCATCAAGGACCTGAGCCTGAAGGTCACGCGCGGCGACCGGATCGGGCTGGTCGGCGCGAACGGCGCGGGCAAGACGACGTTGCTCAAGCTGCTGACCGGTGAGATTCAGCCCGATGAAGGCACGGTCTTCCTCGCCAAGACGCTGGACGGCGTCATCATCGATCAGCAGCGCAAGCTGATGGCACCCGAAAAGCGCGTGCGCGAGGTGCTCGCGGATGGCGGCGACTGGATCGACGTGCGGGGCACGCGCAAGCATATCCACGGCTATCTGAAGGAATTCCTGTTCGATCCTTCGCTGGCCGAGGCGAAGATCGGGACGCTGTCGGGCGGCGAGCGGTCGCGGCTGTTGCTGGCGCGGGAATTCGCGCGCGAATCCAACCTGCTGGTCCTGGACGAACCGACCAACGACCTCGATCTCGAGACGCTCGACCTGTTGCAGGAGGTGATCGGCGACTATGACGGCACCGTCCTGATCGTCAGCCATGACCGCGACTTCCTCGACCGCACGGTGACGGTCACCCTGGGGCTGGACGGTTCGGGCACGGTCGATGTGGTGGCGGGCGGCTATGCCGACTGGGTCGCCAAGCGCAAGCAGCCCGCCGAGGCGCGCAAGGCCCCGGCCAAGACGACGCCGACGCCCCCCGCCCCGGTCCAGGCGCGGACCAAGCTGAGCTACAAGGATCAGCGCGACTATGAACTGCTGCCCAAGCGGATCGAGGAGCTGGAGGCCGGGATCGCGCGCGACGAGGCCAAGCTGGCCGATCCCGATCTCTATGCCAAGGATCCGGGCCAGTTCGACCGGCTGATGAAGGCGATCGAAAAGGCGCGCGACGAAAAGGACGAGGCCGAGATGCGCTGGCTGGAACTGGCCGAGCAGGTGGAGGCGCTGGCGGGCTGATCCCGCCGCGCCCACGTGCCGCCCCGTGCGTCAGTTGGTGATGCGCGCGGTCGCCACGGCGTTCTGGAACAGCGCGTCGAGCGCGGTGTAGATGTCCTGGTCGGTCGTGACCTTGGTATATAGGCCGGGCGAGGCGCAGGCCTGTAGCGCGGGTTCGACCTTGTAGAGCACGGGCTTCACATTGGTTTGCGACCAGGAATCCCCGTCCATCGATTCGGGCAGATATTCGGTATAGAGCACCGCGATACGCACGCCGCGATTCTTGATCATGTCGCATTTGGTGGTGTCGAAGGCGACCTCAGGTCGCCCGCCTGGACGATATTCGTCGCGCATCCCGTCGGTGATGATGAACAACACCGCTTGCGGCGTGGCATTGTTGATCCCCGTGCCCGGCGTATTGATGGTGGCGTTCATATTGTCCATCGCATCGCTGCTGCCGGTATCCTGGTCGTTATAGCCGACCTCGGTCGGCTGGCAGGCCTTTGTCGGACAGCCATTGCTATAGTATAGCGACGGCGTGAGGTTGGCGGTCTGTTGCGCTGCCAGTGCCATGTTGGCAGTCTTGGGCTGAAGAACGGAATAGCCCCCCCGCCCCCGGAACGACGCGATCGTGATGCGATAGTCGGCGCCGTTCTTGCTCGACGTATTGGTCGCGTTGGCCGTCAGCTTCGATACCGCCGTCCCTTCGTCGTCGATACGCAGGGTCAGACCATAGGATTTGGCGACGCCGTAGAGGTCGGTCATCTTGCCATTGGCATCCCTGCCGTTCAGGTCGTTCGTCGAATGACAGGCGAATTTGCAGCTCTTGCTATTGCTAGCCGCGACCTTGGCCAGCCCGGCGCTGGTGGTCGGTAACGCCATCGACCCGGACACGTCGAGCAGCATGTAGAAGTCGATATCGGGCGCGATCGCGTTGGTCGTCGCCGACCTGCCCGATATGGTCAGGGTGTTCATGCCCAGGATGCGCGCGAAGGCGTTGTTCGACTTGGCGACATAGCTCACCGTCGCGGTCCGGCGGCCATTGGCGTCGGTCGGGGACTGGATCGACAGGCCGGTCAGCGTGACGTCGCCGGACCCGGTCAGCCCCGCCGATTGCAGCATGAAGAATTGCTGCGCATAGACGGTGGCCAGCGCATCGGGGGCCTGCATCGCCATCTTGCTGACCGCCGCGAGCGCCGCCGCGTCCGCGACCGCATTGAGCTTGGTCTGCGCCTTCATCGCGCGGGCATAGTCGACGCCCATGCCGATCGCGAAGGTCAGCACCGGCAGCGCGAGCGCGAACATCATCATGACGTTGCCGCGACGCTGACGCAGCAGCGACAGGATCGCGCGAAGCGGATGGCGCGTCATCACAGGCAGTCCGAGCAGTCGATCTGATCGCTGTTGCGCGGAATCATATAGATCGAGTCCTTCAGCATCAGGGGACCGATCGCGCCGAAGGCGCTCGGCGGGGTGTAGGCGTAGGTGACTTCGGCGAGCAGGAAATAGGTGCCGTTGATCCGCATCGCAGCGGGAAGCGTGACGACGCTGCCGCGCTTGTTCGCCGCGGTGTTGAGCCCTCGGCTCCACATCACGGTGCTGACATTGTTCATCGTGCCGACCTCGGTCACGCGCACCGTCGCATTGCTCGCGGCATAGGGGAGCAGCACCTGGGTCGCGACCTGGAGATTGTCGTCGACCTCGCTCGCCGAGATCTTGCCGGTCGTATTCTGCGCGATCAGGTCGCCCGCCGCACGCGCCGCGATCGTCACCTTGCGGTTGCAGGCGATGCCGTCCTGAAGCTGCACGCCGCCGAGATAGAGGACGAGCATCACCGGCAGGAGCAGCGCGAATTCGACCATCGCGACGCCGCGCGTGTCGCGCCAGACCATGCCGGGAGGCCAAGGACGGCGGATCACGAAAAGGCCTCCGACTTGGACACCGACGTCGCCATCAGCACCGTCTGCCCGGTCCCGCGCGCGGTGAGGTCGGCGTTGGGCGCGACCTGCATCGGCCACAGATAGATGAAGCGGATCATCACCATCGATCCTTGCGAGCCGAGATCATAGGAAAAGCTGTTGGTCGGCTTTCCGCTGGCATCGAAGGTCAGCGCCATGGCATTGCCGCCCAGCCCCGATCCGGTCGTCGCGCTCTTCACGTCGACGTACAGGCGCGAGCAGGCCATGAAGCTGGGCAGCGCGGCGCATGCCTGCTGACGAAAGCGTTCGGCGAGCTGCGCCTTGGTCATGCCGGTCCCGCCGCCCTGGATATCGCTGGCCTGTGCCTGTCCCGTGATGACGCTGCGCGCCGCGATCTCGACCGCACTTTCCAGCGATTCCTGCGCGAGAAAGGCCAGGCTGGCCTGAAGGATGGCGAGCAGCAGCGCGACGAACGGCGTGGCGACCAGCGCGAACTCGACGACCGTCGCACCCCGCCGATCGGAGAGAATGGGACGGCGCGGGCCGGTCCGTCGGCGGGGAAAGGGCATGAACAACATGGCTGGGCGAGTCTCTTTCCCGCCCATAATGGTCAGTATGCGTTAAACTTCGGCAAACGCGGTTGAGAAAAGCAAAGGTTTTAACCGAGGCCGCCGAGCCTCAGGCGGTTCGCAGGGCACGCCCGTAAAGCGCCAGCGTCCAGCTCATCGCCTGGAGGAACAGCGCCGGATCATAGCGTGGCCCCTCGTCGCGCAGGAACGCGTGCTGCCCGGCGACTTCATGCCATTCATAGGATGCGCCGACCTTTTCGAGCCGGGCACGGATCGCCTCCCGCCCGGCAAAGGGCACGTGCGGATCCTGCCGCCCCCAGACGAACATCGTCTCGGCCTTCAACTCGTCCATGCGTGCCAGGCTGTCGTCGCTCCGCCCCTCGCCCAGCGTACCCGAATGGATATCGGTGGCGTAGAAACAGGCCGCCGCCGAAACGCGCGGGTCGAGCGCGGCGCGATAGGCGAGATGCCCGCCCAGACAGACGCCGAACGTCCCCAGCCGTCCGTTGCACGCCGGATGCGCCGC
This sequence comes from Sphingomonas sp. Leaf21, assembly GCF_916858675.1. Taxonomy (GTDB): domain Bacteria; phylum Pseudomonadota; class Alphaproteobacteria; order Sphingomonadales; family Sphingomonadaceae; genus Sphingomonas. Next base: position 151,410 of record NZ_CAKASM010000002.1, on the reverse strand, counting down.
GAGCGCCGTCAGCCCCGCCGCCGCGTCGGCATCATAGGCCGCGACGGGCTTGGTGAATTTCAGGTCGTTGCCCCGGTCGGTCCCCGGCTTGTCATAGGCGAGCACCGTGCCCGCCGGTTCATATTCGTGATAGACCTCGGGCACCGCCACGACATAGCCCTGCCCCGCGAGCATCGCCGCCAGCCGCCGGATCGGGGCCGTCACCTGATAGATTTCGGAAAACAGCATGATACCCGGAAAGCGTCCCTCGATCGCGGGGCGGAACAGGTGCATCCGCATCGTGCCGCTGCCGGGCACCTCGACATCCTGGAACTCGTCGCTGCGTATGATCATGGCGCGCCTTCCTGTGCTGAGCGCCGTCCTTCGCATTGCGGCGGGGCGGGGGCAATCGGCTGGGGTGGGGTTGTCGACGCGGGGGGCGGCGTTATCCTGCCGCCATGGAATGGACGACGCGACGACTGGCGCTGCTCGGCGCGGTGTGGGCGGCCGGACTGCTCGCCTCGGGACGGTATCCGTTCGACCGGGCGACCTGGTGGATGGAGGTCGCACCGGTCCTGATCGTGATGCCGCTGCTCTGGGGCCTGCGAAGACGCTTTCCGCTGACCGGCCTGGCGCTGATGCTGGTCGGGATCCACGGGCTGATCCTGATGCTCGGCGGCGCCTACAGCTATGCGCGCGTGCCCGCCGGGCATTGGGTGCAGGACTGGCTTCACCTGGCGCGCAACCCCTATGACCGGCTGGGGCATTTCGCGCAGGGCTTCGTACCCGCCATCGTCTTTCGCGAAGCGCTGATCCGGTGCGGCGGACTGGCGCGCGGCCGCCTGCTGACCATGCTCGTCATCGCCTGCTGCCTGGCGGTCAGTGCCGCCTACGAGCTGATCGAGTTCGGCGCGGCGATGGCATTGGGCCAGGGCGCGGACGAGTTTCTCGGCACGCAGGGCGATCCCTGGGATACGCAGTGGGACATGTTGATGTGCCTGGTCGGCGCGGCAACCTCGCTCCTGACGCTGTCACGCTTGCATGACCGACAGATCGCGCGGCTGGGCAAGCAAACCGGGTCGTCATGAATTCGGCCGCTATCGCAAGGCTATGGTGCCCGGCGACCGCCGCCGATAGGCTGCCCGGATGAATCGCAACCTCACCGAAGACCGCCCCACCTTCGTCACCCATCTCGAATGCTCGCTGACCGGCGAGCGGTACGAGGCGGACCGGCTCCACGGCCTGTCGCGGGCGGGCCGCCCGCTGCTGGTGCGCTACGATCTCGAGGCACTTGGCAAGGCGGTGTCGCGTGAGACGATCGCGGGGCGTGAAACCGATCTGTGGCGCTGGCGCGAGCTTCTGCCCGTTCGGCATACGGACAGCATCGTCTCGCTGGGGGAGATCGAGACGCCGTTGATCCCCATTCCCCGTTCGGGCGGCGGGTCGGTGCTGGTCAAGGACGAGGGGCGGCTGCCCACCGGATCGTTCAAGGCGCGCGGGCTGGTCATGGCGGTGGCGATGGCGCGCGAGCTGGGCGTCACCCGAATCGCCATGCCGACCAACGGCAATGCGGGCGCCGCGCTGGCCGCCTATGCCGCGCGGTGCGGGATCGAGACGGTTATCCTCTGCCCCGAGGAAACGCCGGAAGTGAATGTCCGCGAGATCGCCGCGCAGGGCGCGCGCGTCTGGCGAGTCAACGGCCAGATCGACGAGTGCGGCGCGATCGTCGGGCGGGGTGCGGCGGAGGGACGCTGGTTCGACTTCTCGACGTTGAAGGAACCCTACCGGATCGAGGGCAAGAAGACGATGGGGCTGGAACTGGCCGCGCAGCTCGGCTGGGAACTGCCCGATGCGATCTTCTACCCGACCGGCGGCGGCACCGGCCTGATCGGCATGTGGAAGGCGTTCGACGAGATGGAGCGGCTGGGCTGGATCGGGTCGAAGCGCCCGCGCATGTATGCGGTGCAGGCGAGCGGCTGCGCCCCCATCGTCCGCGCCTATGAGGCGGGCGAGGAGCATGCCGAGCGCTGGGAGGATGCCGCCACCGTGGCGGCGGGCATCCGCGTGCCAAAGGCGGTCGGCGACTTCCTGATCCTGCGTGCGGTGCGCGAATCGGGCGGCGCGGCGCTGGCGGTGGGCGACCCCGCGATCCTGAGGGCGGTCGAGGATTGCGCGAAGCGGGACGGACTGTTGCTGTGTCCCGAGGGCGGCGCGACGCTGGCGGCCTATAACCAGGCGGTTCGCGACAATCTGGTCGATGAGGACGAGCGCGTGGTGCTGTTCAACTGCGCCACCGGGTTGAAGTATCCGATGCCCGAGGCGGGGCAGTGGCTGGACAAGGACGGGGCGATCGACCTGGCGGCGCTGTAAACCCACCCTCAACCCTCCCACCGGGAGAGGGAGGGAGGCGCAAAGCGCCGCAAGGGTGAGGGTGTCGGAGGGCTACCCGATCAACAACCGAATCCCCAATGCCGCCACCAAAGCCAGCGGCATCGCCACCGCGCCGACCTTCAGGAAGGCGAGGAAGCTGACATCCTCCCCCTCGCGCCGGATCGCCTGGAGCCACAATATCGTCGCCAGCGAGCCCGTAACCGACAGGTTGGGCCCGAGGTCGACGCCGATCAGCAGCGCGTCGGTCACGATCTGCGGCGGATGGGCCTGCTGGATCGCGCTGCTGGCGACGAGGCCCGCGGGCAGGTTGTTCATCGCGTTGCTGACAAAGGCGAGAATGGTGCCCGACACCGCCGCCGCGCGGGTCGGATCGGTCAGCATGTCGCGCAGGCCGCGCGCCACCCAGGCGATCACGCCGGTCCGGTCGAGCGCCTCGACGAGCACGAACAGGCCCGCGACCAGCGGCAGCACGCCCCAGGACACGCTGCGCGCCAGCGTCACCGGCGACCGCCCCGCCAGCAGCGATACGATCACCGCCGTGGCGATCCCCGCAAGCGCGGTCGGCAGGCCCAGCGGCTCGTCCAGCGCCGACATGGTGAGGAGGAGGAGCGCGGTCAGCACGATCCCCGCAATCGCCAGCTTGCCGCCGGTCGACAGCGCATCGCGCGCCACGTCCGATTCGCAATCGCCCGCGATCCGTGCCCGCTGCGTCCAGCGAAGCACCGCATAGGTGACCGCGATCGACGCGATCGACGGCAGCGCGAACGCCGCCATCCATGTCCCCAGCGGCGGCATGTGCCCGCCATAGAGGACGAGATTGGCGGGGTTGGAGATGGGCAGCACGAAGCTGGCCGCATTGGCGATGAGCGCGCAGGCGAAGAGCAGCGGCAGCGGATCGGCCTTGGCCTTCTTGGCGGCGACGAACACGGCGGGGGTCAGCACGACGGCGGTCGCGTCGTTGGACATGAAGGTCGTGACGACGACTCCGGTCGCATAGACCAGCACGAACAGCCTGGCGCGCGAGCGACCCGCCATGTTGACCGCGGTCGCCGCGATCCAGTCGAACGCGCCCTGCTCCCGCGCGGTCTCGCTGAGCAGCATCATGCCGGTGAGGAAGAGATAGACGTCGAGGCCCTTGGCGACCGCCTGCCCCGCTTCGGACAGCGGCATGAGGCCGAGCACGATCAGCAGCACCGCCCCCGCCACCGCCCAGATCCATTCGGGCCAGCGCATCGGTCGCGCGATGACGCCTGCGGTCGACAGCCCCGCAATCGCCCAGGTCGTACCCGTTGCCAGCGTCACCATCGCGTCTCTTTCCCCTGCGAGCCCTGCGGCCCCCTGATCCCGTCGTGCGATAGGCGAACGATGCGAGCCGTGGCAACGGCCGCCCGACGCTCGCCCACGAACGATCGCGCTCCCAACCCGACAGCGATACAAACGATCCGATCCGGCTCCAATGCCGCGCCGGATTTCATCGATTTCAGGCAAATGTCATGATCGCGCGGCGGATCGGCGCTTATGCTCCGACCTCGCGATCCCGGGGCGCGGTCGCACGAACGCGGGGGGCGACGATGCGGATGCGGGGCATGGCGGCTTGGGGCATGGCGGCGGTGGCGGGCATCGCGCTGATGCCGGGTGCGGCGCTCGCCGCGCCTGCCGGGTGCAAGGTCGGCCAGATGGCGGCGATCCCGGTGACGATGCAGGGCCTCCGCCCCATCGTCGAGACGCAGATCAACGGGGTTCCCGCGCCCTTCATCCTCGATAGCGGCGCGTTCTTCAGCAATATCTGGCCGTCGGTCGCGCGCGAGCGCAGGCTGAGCGAACGGCCGCTTCCCTTCGGTTTCCGGGTCAGCGGCATCGGCGGCACGACCGATGCCTCGGTCACCACGGTGCGGCATTTCGGGCTTGCCGGGCTCGACGTGCCCAATGTCCAGTTCGTCGTCAGCGGCAGCGATATCGGCCAGACCGGGCTGCTCGGCCAGAATGTCCTGGGGCTGGCCGATGTCGAATACGACCTGCCGGGCGGCATGGTCCGGCTGTTCCGGCCGAGCAATTGCGGCAAGGCGGCGATGGCCTACTGGACCGGGGGCAAGCCCTTTTTCGAAATGGCGATCCAGTCCAAGGAAGCCGGGAACAGCCATACGGTGGGCACGGGCGAGCTGGACGGCGCCAGGCTGAACATCACCTTCGACACCGGCGCACCGCAAACCGTCATCAGCCTGCGCGCCGCCGCGCGTGCGGGCGTGCATCCCGGCGATCCGGGCGTGATCGCGGCGGGGTGGGAGCGCGGCCTGGGCCGTCATGTCGTCCAGGGCTGGACCGCGCCGTTCAAGCTGCTGAAGATCGGCAATGAAGAGCTGCACAATGTGCGGCTGCACATCGCCGATCTGGGGCCGGTCGATACCGACATGCTGCTGGGTGCGGATTACTTCGTGTCGCACCGCATCTATGTGTCCAACCTCCAGCACCGCCTCTATTTCACCTATACCGGCGGGCGGCTGTTCGACGCGGTCGCCCATGCCGATGCCGCCACGGCCGCGCTGGTACAGGCCGATGCCGGCCCCGCGCCGAGCGATGCGGACGGTTTCAGTCGCCAGGGCGCGATGTTCCAGACCCAGCACGACCTGCCCCATGCGATCGAGTCCTTCACCAAGGCGATCGCCCTGGCGCCGAAGGATCCGCGTTTCCCCCGGCAACGCGCGCTCGCCTATCTGGAGCAGCGGCGGCCGGTGCTGGCGATCGACGATCTGGACACCACGCTGGCGCTCGATCCCGGCGACCTGCGCGCGCGGCTGTTGCGCGCCGAACTGCGGCTGCGCGCGGGCAATCCGGCGGGGACGATCGCCGACCTCGACCAGATCGCCGCCACCCTGCCGCGCGAGGATGGCGCACGGTTGCAGATGGGCCAGCTCTATGCCGGGGCGGACGCGTTCGACCAGGCGGTCGCGCAATATGGCCTGTGGCTCGCCGCGCATCGCGACGATTCGCGGCGAAGCACCGCGCAGAACGGACGCTGCTGGGCGAGGATGCTTGCCGATCGCGATCTCGACCAGGCGCTGGGCGACTGCAACGCCGCCGTCCGCGCGGTGCCGAGCAATCCCAGCTTCCTCGACAGCCGCGCCTTCGTCCATCTCCGCCAGAAGGACGACAAGAACGCGCTCGCCGACTTCAACGCCGCGCTGGCGATCGATCCGAAGCGCCCCTGGGCGCTGTACGGTCGGTCGCTGGCCGAGACGCATCTGGGCATGACGACCGAAGCCGCGCACGACCGTGCGCTGGCGACCGCGCTGAACAGGCGCCTGCCCGAGCTGATCGCCAGATACGGCATCGCGTGAGACGATCCTCCCCGGTACGGGGAGGACGATCAAAACGCCTTGGACAGGCCGACGAAGAAGCCGCGACGCGGGCCGAATTGCGGCGCGCCGACGCCGACGCCGGTTCCGTCGCGGATTTCGTAGCTGTGGTCGAACAGGTTGATCACGTCGAACCGGATATCGAGATTCGGCCCCGCCAGGTGCTGGCTCGCGGTCAGGTTGAACTGCGCATAGGGGGGCAGCTTGGCGCCGTTGGGGATCGAATTGACGTCGTCGTCGCGCCGCAGCCCCGAGCCGTAGATCATGCTGCCGCCCAGCTTCGTCCCCTCGGCAAAGGCATAGGACACGCCCGCCGAACCGGTGAAGGTCTGGTCGTGGTCCAGATAGATATATCGTCCGGAGATATAGGCGAGGTCGTCGGGCGAGAAGCTGAACTGGCTGGAGACGATGTTGCGCCCCTTCGCCTTGGCCGCGGCGAAATTGGCATAGGCGAGCAGGCCGCCGCGCGCATAGCTCATATTCGCCTCGATCCCGCCGATCCGCCCCTGGCGATAGTTGAACGGCGTCAGGATGATCGGCGCGCCGAACTGCCCCTCGTCGATCAGGTTCCTCGAGATGCGGTAATAGGCGTCGATGCCGTAGGTGAAGTATCGGCTGAGCCGCGCCTGGAACCCGGCGTCGAAATAATCCTGTCGCTCGGCGAAGGGCACGTCGTTGAGCGGGTTGGCGGGATAGGCGCTGGTCCCGACGAACTTGGCGATGCTGGTGCTGGCGACCAGTTCGAAGGGCGGCGGCACGAAATAGCGCGAATAGCCCGCGTGGAGCGTGTAGACCCCGTCCGGCTGCCACACCAGATTGACGCGCGGCGACAGCTGCCCCTCGCGACGATAGCCGTTATAGAGGTCGTAGCGCGCGCCGTAGTTGAGCGTCAGCTTGGGCAGCAGCTTCCATTCGTCCTGCAGATAGGCGCTGAAGCTGGTCGCGGTCTTGCCGCCATTGTCGACGACCGCGATCGGCTCGCCCGCCTGATTGCCATTGGCATCGACCGGAAAGACGCTGGTCGTGGTGTCGCTGGTCGAGCGATCGCGCGTCACCAGCAACCCGCCGCGCAGCGTGTGCGCGGTGCCGATATGGTAGACCGCATCGACCTGTCCGCCGATCGCGAAATCCTGCTTATAGGCCTGCTGCGCCTGTCCGTTGTAGAGCAGCTCGCCCACTATGTCGGGACGGTAGCGCAGCGACGAATAGCGGGCGAAAAGCGATGCCTGCACGGTCAGCGGCTCGGCATCGTGGAGGAATGCGACCTGGCCGAAGCCGGTCTTCTCGAGCTGCGTCTCGTTCAGCTTCTCGCTGGGAAAGGCGCTTTGCCCGCCGATGGTCCAGGTGCCGTCCGGCTGCTGTCCGACCGGGTTCGGGATCTGGAACCACTGGTTGGAATAGCCGCCGACGAACGACACCCGGTTCTGGTCGTCCAGGATATGGTCGACATAGGCGAAGCCCTGATACTGGTCGGTATCGTCGTGGACCGGGTTGGAGCGGCCGTCGACGCTCTCGATCCCCAGTCCGCTATGGCGATAATCGCCCGAGACGAAGTAGTTGGTGCTGCCCGTCGAGCCGCCATAGGTCAGGCTCGGCTGGATGGTATTGTGACTGCCGCCATAGATGGACGCGGTGCCGCCATTGTCGAACAGCCCGCTCTTGGTCGTGATGTCGATGACGCCCGCAGTGCGCAGGCCATATTGCGCCGGTAACGCGCCGGTCAGGATGTTGACCTTGTCGACCAGTCGCGGCGACAGCGTCTGGCCGAACACCGCCAGCCCCTCGGGCAGGATGGTGCCGTTGATGCGATATTGCAGGCCGTTATGGTCGTCGCGGACATGAAACTGGCCGAAGCCGTCCTGCACGACGCCTGGCGCCTGGAGCAGGATCTGGTTGAACTGCTGATTCTCGCCGCCGGGCAGCGCCTTGATCGTCGCGCTGGTGATCTCGTAGTTCGACGCGCCCAGGCTGGGCTGGATATGCGCGCGCGCCTCGTCGAGGCGCTTGGCGGTCACGACGATGTCGCTGCCGCTACCGGCGTCACCCGGCGAAGTTTGATCGGTCTCCGACGCGGGCACGCCGCGCGTCTGGGCGAGCGCGGGAACGGCGAGGGCGGAGGACGCGACACAGCAGAGCAGGGCGGAAAGACGCATGGGCATACTCGCATGATACAAAGTCACAACAGGCCGCCTGCTTCGCCGCGCGGCGTGACGAAGGCAAGCGCGGTGACGCTCCATGACGCATTTGTAAGCGAGCCATCATCGACCGGGCGGCGCATGGCCCGGCATGGCCAGCGGCGATCCGTCATCCTATATGAACGGCATGGCCGAGAAATTTGAGCGACATCGCCAGCCCTGGCGGCAGGACGAGATTCAGAAACTCCACACGCTGGCCAAAAAGGGCATGGCGCTGAAGGCGATCGCCAAGGCGCTGACCCGCAGCGAGGAGTCGGTGAAGGCGCGCGCCAAGGAAGACGGGCTGGCGATCGCCAAACTCCACTGACCGGCGCGATCGCGTCGCCCGGACGCCACCCCTCCACCACTCGCTCGCGCGAGCGGTCCCCCTCCCCATCGGAGATGGGGAGGAGTCCGGGCACCTCATTCCTCCCCAAGCATGCTTGGGGAGGTGGCAGGGCGAAGCCCTGACGGAGGGGCGATGCCAGTCGGTTGCCGGGGCAGGCTACGCCGGTTGAAGGACGACGGCGTCGGATTCGACAGGGCGGGATCGCGTCGCCCGGACGCCGCCCCTCCACCACTCGCTGGCGCGAACGCCCCCTCCCCACCGGAGATGGGGAGGCGTTCGGACACTCCATTCCTCCCCAAGCGTGCTTGGGGAGGTGGCAGGGCGCAGCCCTGACGGAGGGGCGATGCCAGTCGGTTGCCGGGGCAGGCTACGCCGGTTGAAGGACGACGGCGTCGGATTCGACAGGGCGGGATCGGCCCGCCCGGACGCCACCCCTCCACCACTCGCTGGCGCGAACGCCCCCACCCCACCGGAGATGGGGAGGAATGGGTTCAGGCCACGTCCGCCGACGCGGTGATCTGCGCCAGCCGCTCGGCGAGTTCGCGCTGGCGGAACGGCTTGGTCAGCCGGGCGAGCGAGGAGGCGACGCCGTCGGTTTCGGCATAGCCCGACACCAGCAGGATCGCGACGCCCGGTCGCCGGGCCCGGACCAGTCGGGCGAGTTCGGTCCCCGACAGGCCCGGCATCAGATGGTCGGTCACCAGCAGGTCGAACGCCACCCCGTCGTCGAGCATCGCGACCGCCTCCTCGCCCGATGCCGCCTCGATCACGTCATAGCCCAGATCGGCAAGCATATCGGCGGTGCTGTGGCGCACCAGATCCTCGTCATCGACCAGCAGCGCGCGACCGCTTCGCCGCGCCGGTCCCGCGCAGGTCGGCGCGACCACCGGCTCCTGCCGCACCGATCCGCTGACCGGCAGGAACAGCGCGACTTCGGTCCCCTCTCCCGGTTCGCTGCGGATCGTCAGCGCACCGCCGAGTTGCAACGCCAGCCCATGGACCATCGACAGGCCAAGCCCGGTTCCCTTGCCGACGCCCTTGGTCGAGAAGAAGGGCTCGACGGCGCGGGCCAGCGTGGCGGCGTCCATACCGCTGCCCGTGTCGGTGACGGACAGGCGGATATAGTCGCCCGCGACGACGGGCAGCCCCCGTCCCTCATCCACCCGCTCCTGGCCCAGCGCGATGCGCAGGCGACCGCCCTCCGGCATCGCGTCGCGCGCGTTCACCGCCAGGTTGAGCAGCGCCATTTCGAGCTGGTTGGGGTCGGCATCGGCGGGCGGCAGGCCGAAGGCGACATCGACCTCGACCATGATCGTCGGCCCGGTCGTGCTGGCGACCAGATCGCCCATCCCGGCGACCAGCTCGGCCAGGTCGACCGCGATCAGCTGCAGGGGCTGGCGGCGCGCGAAGGCGAGGAGGCGCTGGACCAACATGCGGGCGCGCTCCGCCGACTGCGCCGCCCCGGCGATCAGCCGCTGCTCGCGCAGGCCGCCCAGCCCCTTGTGCTGCAACAGGTCGAGCGTACCGACGATCGGGGTCAGCAGGTTGTTGAAGTCGTGCGCGACGCCGCCGGTGAGCTGTCCCATCGCCTCCATCTTCTGCGCCTGGCGAAGCGCGGCCTGCGCCTCGACCAGTTCGGCCTCGCCGCGAAGCCGGTCGGTGACGTCGGTGACGAACTGATAGACGCCGAACTGCACGCCCGCCTCGTCGAACAGCGGGTGGAAGCTGACCGAATAGCAGCGGCGGATATGGTTGGGGTCGCCATATTCGTCGACGAAGCTGACATGCTCGCCCTGCATCCCGCGCATCCAGCCCGCGCGGACCTCGTCACGCAGGCCCGGCCGGTCGGCGAGCAGTGCCAGCATGTTGTCGCCGGTGTGCGGGCGGACGCCGAAGACGCGTTCGAACTCATCGGCATGGGCGAGATTGAGCGCCAGGATGTCGAAATTCATATCGACCGCCATCACCATGATGTCGGTATTCTCGACCATCGTCGCCAGCATGTTGCGCTCGGCGGTCCGCTCCGCCACCCGCTGCTCGAGCGTTGCGTTGAGTTGGTGAAGCCGGTCCTCGGCCAGCTTGCGATCGTGGATGTCGATCGACGAACCGAACCAGCGGACGATCTCGCCACTGTCCGGATCGCGGTAGGGATGCGCGCGGTCGAGGAACCAGCGATATTCGCCCGAGGCGGAGCGGATGCGATGCTGGCACTTGTGGACACCGCCGCCGTCACGCGCGGCCTGGAACGAGGCGACGACATGGGCCACGTCGTCGGGATGGATATAGGCGCCCGCGATCTCGGCGGGCGACATCGACCGGAATGCCGCGCCGGTATAATCGGAAAATTGCCGGTTCAGGAATTCCATCTGGCCATCCGCATCGGCGATCCAGACGATTTGCGGCACGGTATCGACCATCAGGCGGAACCGCGTCTCGCTATCGGCCAGCGCCGCCTGCGCGGTGACCCGATCGGTCATCTCCGCCACCACGCAGAGCACTCCGCCCGGACGACCATCGACGTCGGTGATCGGAGAGTAATCGAGGTTCAGCCAGACCTGTTCGGCGACACCGTCGCGGTAAAGGGTCAGCGGATGGTCGCGATAGCTGAGCGTCTCGCCCGCCATTCCGACGTGCAGGACATTCGTGATGAACGCCGCGATCTCGGGCCAGGCCTCCGCCACCGGCCGCCCCATCGCCTCGGGATGCCGCCCTCGTGCGATCGCGGCATAGGCGTCATTGTACAGAAGGACGCCCTGCCCGCCCCACATGATCGCCATCGGCACCGGTGTCCGCAGCATCAGCAGGACCGCGGCACGGAGCGCGGCGCTCCATCCCTCGATCGGCCCGAGCGCCCCGTCCGACCAGTCACGCCGCGCCATCAGCGCGCCGCAGATGCCGCCGCTGCGCAGGCTGTCACGAAAACGGGTAACCGGGGTCATGCGGGGGTCGACGATCCTATGCACCACATGGTCCATCCGGCCGTGAGGTTAACCTGCAATAGGAGTTTAACCTTCCCGACGCGACAGGATTTCGCGGCCACCGCGATTGGCGGGGCGACCGCCACCGCCACGCCAGCGCCGGAGATCAGGTCAGGCTGATCCGTCGCCCTTCGCGCGCCGAGCGATAGATCGCCTCGATCAGACGCATGTCCGCCAACCCTTCCTCGCCGCCGACCAGCGGCTTCGTGTCGTTCCGGATGCATTCGGCGAGATGATCGAGTTGCCCGGCATGCTGGCCCTTGCCCGCCGGGACCTGTCGCTCCTCGGTCCGGCCGTCGCGCCGGATCCACATCTTCTGCCCCTCATAGGATGTCGCGGGCTCGAGCTGGATCCACCCCTCGGTCCCGGTCACGCGGTACATGTTGTGGTTGGAGCTGTAGCTCGACACGCACGTCGTCTCGATGCCGGAAGGAAAGCGCATCAGGAAGCTGATCCGATCCTCGACGGTGCGGAAACGCGGATCGTTGCGGTCGGTCGACTCGACCGCGCTGACCTCGACCGGTTCCTCGCCGGTCAGGTAGCGGACGGCGTTGAGGCTGTAGATGCCGATGTCCATCAACGACCCGCCCCCCGACAGGGCCCGGTCCAGTCGCCACTGGTTGGGCCGCGCGTTGAATCCATGATCGGCGGTGATGATCTGGGTCGGTCCGACGAAACCCTTCTTCGCCAGGTCGATCGCCAGCCGGTTATAGGGCTCGAACCGCGAGCGATACCCGATCATCAGCTTTCGCCCGGCCTTGCGGCACGCCTCGATCATCGTCCGGCACTCGGCGGCCGATACCGCCATCGGCTTTTCGCACATGACGTGCTTGCCGGCCTGTGCCGCGCGGACCGTATATTCGGCATGCATCGAATTGGGCAGGATGACGTAGACGACGTCGATATCCGGATTGTCCCGGATGCGGTCGAAGGTCTGGTAGCTGTAGCGATGGCTTTCGGGGATGCCGTATTTCTCGCCGAAACGCTTGAGCTTGTCGGGCGTGCCGCTGACCAGCGCGACCAGCCGCGACTGTTCGCACTCCGCGAATTTGGACATGATCAGCTCGGCATAGCTTCCCAGCCCGACGATCGCATAGCCGATCTTGCGCCCACGCGGCGCGGCACAGGCATTGCCCGCGGCAAGGGCCAGCCCGGCTCCCAGCCCCGCGATGACGGTCCGACGATCGGCGTTGCGCATGGTCTTCTCCCTTGATCCGGCCAGGCGATGTCGTCCCGCCATTTCATGAAGTTATCATGTGCGCCCCACGGGCACCACCATCATAGACTAAGGTCGATGGGGTCCTCCCCGCCACGGGGAGGGGGACGGCCGCCCCGGGGATTCCCCGTGAGCCCCCCTCCGTCAGCGCTCGCGCGCTGCCACCTCCCTGCGTCGGGGAGGATCGGATCGCTCACACCGTCACTGCCGAGGCCTGCCGCCCGTCCTCGCCGAATATCCGCAGATACCGCGCGATCTCGCTCGGCTCGCCGGTGGCCTTGGCTGGGTTGTCGGACAGCTTGACCGCGGGTCGACCGTTGGCGCTGATGACCTTGGCGACCAGCGAGATCGGTTCCAGCCCCGCCTCGCCCGCCGGATCGCATCCCCGGAAGTCGTTGGTCAGGTTGGTCCCCCAGCCGAAGCTCATCCGTACCCGGCCATGGAAGTGGCGGTAGGTCGCCTCGATGCTGTCGACGTCCATGCCGTCGGAGAAGATCAGCAGCTTGGACTTCGGATCGCGGCCATGCGCGCGCCACCAGGTGATGATCTGCTCGCCGCCCTCGATCGGTGGCATCGAATCGGGGCGGAAACCGGTCCAGTCGGCCAGCCAGTCGGGCGCGTTGCGCAGGAAGCCGCTGGTCCCGAACGCATCGGGCAGCGCGATGCGCAGATTGCCGTCGTACAGCGCCTGCCACTCCGCCAGCACGCGATAGGGCGCGGCGGCCACCCCGGCATCGTCGGGGGCGAGCGCGGCCATGACCATGGGCAGTTCATGCGCGTTGGTGCCGATCGCCTCCAGGTCATTGTCCATCGCCAGCAGTACGTTGGACGAGCCGATGAAGCGGTCGCCCAACCCCTCCTTCAACGCCTCGACACACCAACGCTGCCACAGGAAGCCGTGCCGCCGCCGCGTGCCAAAGTCGGAAAGGACCAGATCGGGCAGCGTCCGCAACCGCTCGACCTTGTCCCACAGCTTGGCCTTGGCGCGGGCATAGAGGATGTCGAGTTCGAACCGCCCCTTGCCCTTGAGCGCCGCGCGCGAGCGAAGTTCGTTGACGATGGCGAGCGCGGGGATCTCCCACATCGTCGTCTGCGCCCAGGGGCCATCGAAATGCAGCTCGAACTGGCCGTCGACGGTGCGCAAGTCATAGTCGGGGAGCCGGAACCGGGCGAGCCAGTCGATGAAGTCGGGCGTGAACATCCGCTGCTTGCCGTAGAAACTGTTGCCCGCCAGCCAGATCAACTCCTTCTTGGTGAAGCGGAGCGTGCGCGCATGGTCGAGCTGGTCGCGCAATTCCTGCTCGTCGATCACCTCGGCCAGCCGGACCGAGCGGCTTCGGTTGATGAGCGAGAAGGTCGCCGTCACCTCCGGATGGAGTTGCCGGATCATCTGGAGCATCAGCAGCTTGTAGAAATCGGTGTCGAGCAGGCTGCGCACCACCGGATCGAGCCGCCAGCCGTGATTATAGACGCGGGTGGCGATGTCGGTGACGGGCATGGGCGATCCTTGGTCGGGCGCGGAGAAAGGGCGGGAGGGGCCGATGACGGAACGCGGCATTCCCCGCCTCGCGGTGCAAAGACCATGTACGACCGGTCCTGTCAGCCCCTTTCGCATCGGCGACCCTCGCGAACTTGGCCGCGCACCGCTGTCGCCCTATGCCACCCCGCCTATCGATCCCGAGGTCCTGTTTTCCCGATGACGTCCCCGACCCCCGGCCTGTTCGGCCATATCCAACGGCTTCATGGCGACCGCCCCTGGGGTACGATGCTCGATGCGGGGACCGGGGCGGGATCGCTGCGCTGGATGACCACGCTCGCGACCGAGCGCTGGACCGCGGTGACGGGCGCGGCAGGCCATGCCCGGCAGTTGCGCGAGCAGACCCGCGCCACCCGCCGACCGGGCGACCGCATCCTGCTGGGCGATTGGGCGGATCCGGGCCTGTTGGCCGGCGAGCGCTATGACACGGTCCTCGCCGACTATCTGTTGGGCGCGATCGACGGTTTCGCGCCCTATTTCCAGGAAAGCCTGTTCGCGCGGCTACGTCCGCTGACCACTGGGCGGCTCTATGTCGTCGGGCTGGAACCCTATGTCACCGCCACCCCGCCCGGCGATCCGGCGGCGCGTATGGTGTGGCGGATCGGGCGGCTGCGCGACGCCTGCCTGCTGTTGGCGGGCGAGCGGCCCTATCGCGAATATCCCGCCGATTGGGTGAAGCGGGCCCTGGATCGCGCGGGCTTTCGCCTGCTGTCGGAGGAGCATTTCCCGATCCGCTACGGCACGCGCTTCGTCGAATCGCAGATCGCGATGCTGTCGCCCCGGCTCGCGCGGCTGGCCGACCGGACGCTGGCCAGCGCATTGGCCGGACAGGCCGCGACGCTGCGCGACGAGGCGCTGGCGCTGATCGAGACGCAAGGTGCGCTCGCCTGCGGCAGCGACTATGTCCTGGCCGCCGAGCCCGTCTGACTTTCCAACACATTCCGGCCAAGACATTCCGGCGACGAGCGACGAGGATCGCACCACCGGGTTGATCGTCATTCGGCTGGAAGCGCCCTGCCCCTGGCCTCGGCCCGAGGGGATATGGCGGAGACGGAGGGATTCGAACCCTCGGTACGGTTTCCCGTACGACGCTTTAGCAAAGCGTTGGTTTCAGCCACTCACCCACGTCTCCGGTTGCGGCGAGGGGCGGCTATAGCGGGACCGGGGGAGGCAATCAACCGGGTCCGGAGGGGATTTTATCGGGAAAATCGACTAGGGCGTTTCCCGTCATTCATTGCGCTGCAAGGCGCGGGCTGGTTAACGTGGCCAATCGGTCCGCCGGGGGAGTTTGAAGTCATGCGTCTCGTCTGTCTGGGTCTGTCGGTGCTCGGCGGTCTTTCCATGGTCGCCGCCGCGCCGCTGGCCGCACAGGTCCGCACCATCGATCCCAATCAGGGCATCGACAGCGATCTGGGCACCCAGCCCTCACGCCCCGCCCCGCGCAGCACGCCCGTGCAGGAGCCGTCGCAGGACAATGCGCCGCCCCCCTACACCCCGCCGGTGCAGCAGCCGCCCGTCACCACCACGCCGCCCGCGAACACCCCGGAGACGCGCGCGACCCAGACCACCCAGGCCGCCGACACCTTCGAGCGCGACGACCTGCTCGCGGCGGGCGAAGGCGTGTTCGGCAAGGGTGCCGAGGGGCTCGCCGGAATGATCGAGCGGATCCTGCGCGAGCAGGGTCGCCCCAACGCCTATATCGCCGGGCGCGAAGCCTCTGGCGCGTTCGTAGTCGGGCTCCGCTATGGCTCTGGGATCATGACCCACAAGGTCGAGGGGCAGATGCCCGTCTACTGGACCGGGCCGTCGCTGGGCTTCGACATCGGCGGCGATGCCAACAAGGTGTTCGTGCTGGTCTACAACCTCTACGACACCGAGGAGCTGTTCCATCGCTTCCCGGCGGCCGAGGGTCGGCTGTATTTCGTCGGCGGGTTCGCCGCGACCTATCTGCGGCGTGGCAATGTCGTTCTGATCCCCGTGCGGCTCGGCGTCGGCTGGCGCGCGGGCGTCAATGTCGGGTATATGAACTTCACCCACAAGGCCCGGTGGTTGCCGTTCTGATGGGGCTTGGGGGCCGGGGGTTGTCCTCGGCCTTCGACGTCGCTCAGGCTGAATGGGGGTCTGGGAACGGGTCAGCTCTCGACAGCCGTTCCCGCTGAGCGAAGTTGAAACCCACGGCCGACCCTATTCCCGCACCAACATGCGATAAGGCTCGCTCACCGCGATCACCGGCACGTCCCAGGGGTGCGCCGCCAGCAGCCGTTCCGCCAGCATGTCCACCTCCGCCTCCGCATCGAAGATCGCGGTCAGGATGACCGTCGGGGACCAACTGGCCTCGCCCAGCGTGCCCAGTGTCGGCACCGCGCCCTCGCCCGGTCGAAAGCCTTCATAGCCGATCGCCAGTTCGACCACGTCGTGATAGCGCCCGAAGTCGCCGAGCGGCGGGGTGCGCATTATGGCGAGGAGCGCGGCGGCGGTGTCGTCCCGCTCCACCGCGTTCGGATCGCCCGCGATCAGGGCCGCGAGCGTGGCGGGCGCGACCGGGCAATAGACCCGGATATCCCGCACCCGCCGCGTAAGGCTCATCCGAAATCGACCGCCTCGAACCGGATCGGCCGACCGGTCGGGGCGTCCGCAATCCGGTCCTCCCACATCGCCACCTGACCGCGCACGATGGTGCCGATCGGCTTGCCGGTCAGTTCCATGCCGGTGAAGGGCGACCAGCCGCATTTGGACTGGAGCCACTGTTCCTCGATCGTCCAGCGCTTCTTGAGGTCGACGATGGTGAAGTCGGCGTCGTACCCGGCGGCGATCCGTCCCTTGCCGACGATCCCGAAGATACGCTGCGCGCCCGCACTGGTCAGCTCGATCACCCGCTGCAGCGACAGACGGCCATGCGCGGCATGGTCGAGCAGCAGCGGCAGCAGCGTCTGCACGCCGGGCATCCCGCTGGGGCTGCCGGGATAGGGCTTGGCCTTTTCCTCCAGCGTGTGCGGCGCATGGTCCGATCCGATCACGTCGGGCACGCCCTGGTTGAGCCAGTGCCACAGGCCGTCGCGATGCGCGCCCGAGCGGATCGGGGGGTTCATCTGCGCCAGCGTGCCGAGGCGCGGATAGGCCTCTTCGCCCGCCAGCGTCAGATGTTGCGGAGTCACCTCGCAGGTCGCGATGTCCTTGTTCCGGCCGATATATTCCAGCTCGGCAGGCGTGGTGACATGCAGGATATGGATGCGACGATTGGCCTCGCGCGCCAGGCGCAGGATGCGGCGGGTGGCGAGCATCGCACTTTCGTCGTCACGCCAGACCGGATGTGAGGCGGGATCGCCCTCGATACGCTCGGCCGTGCGCGCATTCATCCGGTCCTCGTCCTCGGCGTGAATGGCGACGCGGCGGTGGCCCGAGGCGAGCACTTCGGCCAGGCGCGCATCTTCCGAAACCAGCAGGTCGCCGGTCGAGGCGCCCATGAAGATCTTGACCCCCGCCGTGCCCGGCATCCGCTCCAGCTCGGCCAGGTCGCGGGCATTGTGGTTCGTCGCGCCGACATAGAAGGCGTGATCGCAGAACATCGTCTTCGCGCGCGTCAGCTTGTCGGTGATCGCGTCCGACGAATCGGTGTTTGGCTTGGTGTTGGGCATCTCGAACACCGCGGTGACGCCGCCCATCACCGCCGCGCGGCTACCGCTGGCCAGGTCTTCCTTGTGCATCAGGCCGGGCTCGCGGAAATGGACCTGGCTGTCGATCACGCCCGGCAGGATGTCGAGACCGGTGCAGTCGATCACCCGACCCGCATCGCCGACCGCGCCGATCTGAACGATCCGGCCGTCGCGCACGCCGACATCGGCGCGGACCGGGCCGCCGGGCGTGTGGACGGTGCCGCCGGAGAGTAGCAGGTCGAAGGTCATGACAAACGGGCCTTTCGCGAGGGATCGCGCCTTCCTACCTTGCCAGCATGACCGATACCACCCCGACCGCCACCGCCGACGCCATGCCCGCCACGACGCTGGCCGACCGACGAATGATCCGGGTCGCGGGCGAGGACGTACGGGGTTTCCTGCAAGGTCTGGTCACGCAGGATGTCGTCGGCCTGTCGCCCGAGGCGCCCCGCTGGGGCGGCCTGCTGACACCGCAGGGCAAGGCGCTGTTCGACTTCATCCTGTGGGACGATGGCGAGGCGGTGCTGATTGATGCGGAGGCCCAACAGGCCGAGGCACTGGCCCGGCGGCTGGCCATGTACCGGTTGCGCCGGGCGATCACGATCGAACCCGTCGACGCCATGGCCGTTCACTGGAGCCCCGACGCGGCCGGGCGGCCCGACGATCCCCGACTGGCGGCGTTGGGGAAGCGCTGGCTGGCGCCTCCGGGAGCTTCGGCCGCGGGGTGGACCGGACATCGCCTGTCGCTGGGCGTGACCGAGGGGGTCGGCGAACTGGGCGCGGGGGAGACGCTGTGGCTCGAGTGTAACGCGCGCGAGCTTAACGGCGTCAGCTTCACCAAGGGTTGCTATGTCGGGCAGGAAAACACCGCGCGGATGCACCACCGGTCCAAGGTCAACCGGCGGCTGGTCGTCGTGCCGCTGGCGGAGGCCACCGACCGGACGCGTGCCCGCTATCCGGAACTGGGTGTGATGGTCGAGCATCGCCGCGTCGAGGCGTTGGGCGACGCCGTTCGTCCCCAGTGGCTGGTCGACGCGTTGGCGCAGGACGATCGCGACTGACGCTCAGTGCGTGGCGTGGGCCTCGATCGACAAGGCCTGCTGGATCCGGGAGCCGGGCGCGGTCAGCATGTGGCCGACCTGCACCGCGATCGTCGCGGCGGCCGCCAGCCCGAACAGGCAGAGCGTTCCGAATTGCAGCGCGCTCGAAATCGAGCGGCTGCGTTCCATCCGGCGGGCCGCGTCGATTTCGCTGACCAGTCGGTTCCGAACATCGCGGCGATCGTCGCGCGCGGCGGTGGATAGCGGCTTTCCCTCGAGCCGTGGTTCGCTGACCAGCGCGTCGGCGCTGATCACGTCCTGCGTCCGGATTCCGGAAAACCGGTCCCTGTGCCAGATGACGCGGCCGATCACGACCTGACGCCCGCGCCGGATATCGACATATTCCCCGGCCGCCAGCGGGTCGTCGCTGGCCACCATCATCCCGTGCGACGAGATGTTATGGATGCAGGCATCGCCCCAGCCACGCGCCGACTTCATACGACAGGGGATCAACACCTGTCGGCGTTGTTCGCGCTTCCTGTATTCCGCCCCCGCCCGCAACATGGCGATCCTTTCCCGTCGAGCGAGTGACCATAACGGCCACCCACGAAGAAAGTGTGAATCGGCAAAGGCGATGTCGGCGTGGCGCAAATATCGCGGGCAGCCGGTCCTCGTTGCGAAAGATCAACGACCGTCGCGAAAGCAGCCGGGCGCTCAGCCTGACGGATTTCGTCAGATTTCAACGAAGCCGAAGCGAATGTCGACTTTGGAGGCCTACCGGATCAGGGCGGCTTTTGTCGTTCGCGGCCACCCGGTCACGATGTCACCCGCCCAATAAAAAAGGAGGCCGGCTTTCGCCGACCTCCCTCTTTCGTAATCAGCCTTGGCTGAGCGTGGCTTACTGGCCAGCGCCCGGACCGTAGGTGATCTCGACGCGACGGTTCTGGACCTCGCGGACACCGTCCGCGGTCTGAACGCGCAGCTTGTCGCGCTGCTCGCCGAACGCTTCCGTTGCGATCGAGCCGTCCGGGATCGAACGCGAAGTCATGTACGCCTTCACCGCGTCGGCACGACGCTGCGAGAGGCCCATGTTGTACTTCGGCGTACCCGAGGTGTCGGTGTAACCGGCAACCATCACGCGCGCATTGCCGCAGCTCTGATACTGCGTGATCGCGTTGTCGAGGATCGACGCGGCTTCCGGCGTGACGTCCGACTTGTCCCATTCGAAGAACACGATGAACGGACCCGGCGAGCACGTCACCGCTTCGGGAGCGGGCGGCGGCGGCGGGGGAGGAGGCGGCGGCGGCGGGGGCGGAGGCGGCGGCGGCGGCGGCGGAGCAGCCGGTTCGCCGAAGTTGTACGCCACGCCACCCAGGATCGAGTGCGAACGGAAACGGCCGTCGAACGTGTTGTTCGCGACGTCGACCAGCTTGACGTTCTCGGCGTTGAAGAAGCGATACTTCAGCGTCGCGTCGATGTGGTCGGTCAGCGGCGCACGGATGCCCGCCAGAGCCTGCCACGCGAACACGGTGTCCGAGTCGTTCAGGAAATCGGCCTGGTTGTTCAGCTTGTAGTTCGCCTTGACGCGAGCCACACCGACACCGCCACCGACGAAGCCCTGGATGCCGTCGTCGGCACCGAAGTCCAGCAAGCCGTTCAGCATGAAGCTGAGCGCCGAGGTGGAACCACCGGCATAGTCGTAGTTACCAGCGGCAACCGTGCCAGCACCGATGCCGGTGTTGGTCAGCGTGGTCGAGCTGAAGCCGTCGACCGTCGCGCGGCGATAGCCGACTTCGGTTTCCAGACGGAAACCACCGAAGTCGTAACCCATCACGCCGTCAACGTCATAACCATAGTCATGGTTGACGGTGGCAACGCCCGTGCGCGTGCCGGTGACGTCATAGTTGATGTCCTCGACGATCATACCGCCGCCTTCGATGCCGACGTACCACGACTTGTCGCGGGCGAGGGCAGGCGAAGCCAGAGCGGTGGAGGCGAGTGCCAGAACAATGGCAAGCTTCCGCATCATAGTCCCCTTTCTTGGTTGTCACTACGGACAGCGCAAACCCACTATCGGAGCGTTGGTTTCCACGCAAGCGAACAAAAGCCCGGCACTGTGGCATTAAAAGCACAGATTTTCGGTCAGCCGGAGGCGACCAATCCATGGCTCCGGAGCGCCCCGATCACCGCCTCAAGGGCAGAACGCGCCTCGATATCAACGACTTGGCCACCAGTCGGAACTAAGATGGGGGATTGTTGCGCGCCCAAAACTTTTTTTCCACCGACGGTTACCTCACGGGCCGCCACCCGCCCCGTCCGCCATGCCGTCCCGTCCCATTCGGACCGGCATTGCTCCGCCCCGTTCCAGACCGACAACCCCGCTCGCGGCGACAGGAACCGCCATCCGCCATCGGTCCAGCCGGCGAGCATATCGGCCCGGCCCTGCCAGGCGCCGAAGGGCTGGTCGCCGATCACCCAGGCCTGTCCGACCATCGGCGATGCGGGCGGGGTGTCGAGGCCCACCGCCTCGACACAGGGCTGAACGATCAGGTCGAGCAAGGTCAGCGCCTCGTTATGCGTCATCTCCTTCTGCGCCTGTCCGGCGGTCAGCAGCGGCAGCGTCCAGCGCGGTGTCTCTGCGGTCATCTCATCCCTCCCCGATAGATCCGACCAGCGGCGGCGATGCGCCCCAGGTCCCCAATTGGCGTATCGTGACCCGCTCCCCCGCCTGCGCGGGGCCGGACCAGCGCGGTTCGGTGACGATCGCCTCTCGTCCACCCACCGTCACGCGGTAGCGTTCGCCCTCCTCGCCCAGCGGTGCGTCGACCCGGTCGAGCCAGCGCCAGCCGATGCGGCTCCGCCGGGTCCAGCCGATCGCGACCTCGCCGCCCGACTGATGTCGGCTCCAAAGGCCGATGGGTGCGGGTGGCAGGACCGAGCAGCCGGTGACCGTCGCCGCCGTCGCCACCCCCTCGCTGCCATCGGCGACGCCGTGCGCGAGGAACGTCACCCGCGCGCCGAGCGCGGTGATCGGCAGGTCGAGCGTCCGCACCGTTTCCGCCGTGACCAGCGCAAAGGGCGTTCCGGCAACCGCCTGGCCGACCATCGCCTCGGTTCCGCGCAAGCCCCGGCGCAGCGCGCTCAACCGCCAGTGCCGGTCGCCAAGCGGCTCGGCGCGCGCGAATTGCAGCAGTTCGCCACCGACCCAGGCGAGATTGGCGCCCGCATCGATCGCCGCCGCGTCGGCATCGGCCAGGTCGTCGTCGACGCTCACCACCAGCGACCCCCGGCGATCGACCAGCGCGGTGCCACCGCCCGGCGTCACCGCCGTCACGCTGCCGATCACGCCGGGCAGCGCGGTGGTGCCGATCGCGATCCAGCTCGCGCCGTCGTCGAGGCTATAGGCGAGGTTCGCCTGGCGCCACCCCGGTCCGCCCGCCGCGATGATCGTCAGGCGCGGGGCGGACAGCAGCTCGTCGGAGAGCGGCGGCGCCTCGAACGCGATCAGGCGCGTCGCGCCGACCGTCCGGTCCGCCGCGCGCGCGATCCGGCCCGACGAGGCGCCGAGCACCGGTGCGGCCCCGCTGACCGGTACGCAGCTCAGCCGAACCGCCATCGCTTCCCACGCGGCCTCGACCACGCGCCAGCGTCCCGTCTCGCCCGCGATGCCGATCACGTCACCCGGACCGATGGCCAGCGCCTCGGGCCCAAGCGTGACGGTGCGCCGCACCCGTTCGGCGAGGCGACGGGTCAGCCGGTCCTCGGCCAGCGTCCGCGCCGTCGCGGCGTCGAGCGCGGCGGCGAGGTCCAGGCGCTCGTCCCGCACCCCGCCCACGCGGCGCGCCCGCTGGGTTCCGATCTGGTAGTCGCGCGCGGGATCGTAATGCGCGACGGTCACGCTGGCGGGCAGGACCGCGTCCGCCGTCACCGCGCGACGCCCCCGCTGGCCCGCACCGCGCGCCGCCATGCCCTCGTCGACGATCGACGTTGCGGATGTGGCGTAACCCGGCACGATCATCCGTATCCCGGCGCCGTCCGCGATCCATTGCCCCCCGCTCATGTCGGCAAGCATCGCCAGCACCGCCCGCACGCTGCCGCCACTGGCCGCGAAGCCCGCGACGGTCGTGCCCTGGCTCCCCGCGCGGACCACAGGCGACACGGCCTGCGCGATCGCGCCGCTGTCCATGTCGGTCGCATCCGCCTCCACCTCGAAGGTGAGTTGCGGGATGCGGTTGCCGAACTCGGCGAGCGCCAGCCCCTCGAACACGGCATAGGCGAGCCCCCGGAACGCCGGGGCCCGCTCCCCCTCGACCGACGCGATCAGCGGATCGACCGCCTGCGCCTCGGTGCCGGGGTGGAGGCGGAAGGCGGTCGCCACCTTGAAATCGCCAGCACTGCCGCGCAGCAATCGTCCATCGGCCCAGATGCGCCCCACCCGCCGGATCGTCCGGCCCGACAGGGCGACGGCGAAATTCGCCGAATAGCTGTAGCTCTCGACGCTCGGCCGTCGCTTGCCGCCGCCGCTCACGCCCCGCGTCTCGACCAGGTCCGTCGCCCAGATGACCGGTCCCGCCACTCGCATCGTGCCGAAGATGGCGGGCATCTGCGTGCCATAAGCAGAACCCTGGACCGACAGCTCGGTCAGGCGCGGGCCCTGCCGCCGGGGCGAACCCAGCACGGCGTGATCGACGCGATTGCCGACGAGCGCGCCGATCGCGCCGCCCACCGGGCCCAGCAGCGCCCGCCCCACCACGCCCAAGACCAAGGTCGCCATCACCCCTCCCCCTTCCAGAATCCCAAGACCGGCCAGGGCGGCGCACCCGGCCGCCAGGCGACGCGGCGCAGCCCCGCATCGGCATGGACGATCCCGTCCTCGACCCGGATCGCCAGATGGAGCTGTCCCGGCCCCGCACGGCACAGCAGCACCGCGCCGGGTTCGTCGCCGCCGCGCACGAAGACCGCATCGAGCATCGCCGCCACCCGCGCATCGTCACCGCTTCGCCCGCCATAGCCGGTGGGTGCCGTCCGCCCGGTCGCCGCAGCGACCAACCCGACGCAATCCAGGCCATGCCGCACGTCGCGACCGTGTAGCCGGAACCGCACGCCGACCAGCGCGCGCGCCGCCGCCGCCACCCGGCTCATGCGCCGGGATACCGCGTGAGCAGGTCGATGCCGGGCAGGAACGGTTCGCCGCGAAAATTGGCGACGTTGCCGAACCGCGACAGACAGGTGTCGAGCCGCTTGTCGCAACCCTCGACCAGCTCGACGAGCACCGTCCCCTCGACCGCGAAGGCCGGGGCGACCGACAGCGACACGCGATTTCCCTCCGACCGGACGATGATCGCCTCCAGCCCGGCATTGGCACCGCCGAACCAGATCAGCCGCCCCTGGCCATAGGCATTGTCGACCGGCTCGGTCGCATCCAGCGTCAGTTCGCGCCCACCGTCCCAGGCGGTGACGCGGCACATGGGCCGCCGCCCCGCCATCGCGACCCGACAGCGCCGATCGCCCAGCGACGCGCGGCAATCTGGCGAGGTTTCCTCCGCGACGGGTCGATCGAGCGCGGTCGCGATGCCGCGCAGTTCCGCGGTAAAGCCCCCCTCGCCCAGCTCCACGCCGCCGATTTCCCCGACACCGAGCGGCACCGGCGCCGCCTCGCCGCTCCAGTCGACCGCGATCGCCGTCACCCGCGCGCCGTCCCAGCGCCCCGCGAGCAGATCCGCCTCGGCGATCGCCGCGCTGGTCAGCGCGCCCGAGGCTTCCATCAGCTCCGCCTCCAGCCCGTCGCCGCGCAGGATCGCACTCGGCGTCAGGCCCGGCGCGGCGCGATAGCGGAGGCCGTCGATCCATAGATCACGGTCATGCCCGGTCAGCCCGATCGTTACCCCGTCGCGGCGGTCCAGCCGCCAACAGAGAACGCGCGCGGTCAGCGTGTCGGCGCTCATGCCTCGCGCACCTCGACCAGCGGGACCGAGGGGGCCGCGCCCGCCTGGAACCCCGCCAGCGCCGCGCTCAGCCTGTCCTCGGCAAAGCGCACGGGCACGTCGAAGCTGAAGCTCGCGGTGATCGTCGCGCCCGTGGCCGGGGCGGTGTCGAACACCAGCCAGCCGCCCGCCTCCACCACGAACGCGGTCACGCCGGTGCCGCCGACGCGGACCGAGACGCTGCCGGACACGGGCCGGGTGATCCGGCGCGACTGCGCGCCGTAATGGCGGACCAGCGCGAAGCGGCGGGACGTGCCGTCGCCGGTTCCCAAGGCCTCGTCGGTGCCCATGCTGTCGAACGGATCGCGCAGGCGAAATCCGCGCGCCGGACCCATCCGCGCACGATAGAAGGCCAGCAGCGCGGCGATATCCGCCGCCGAACGGATACCCGGCCCGACGTCATAGGTGGTCCGCGCCTCCGCCCAGGCGGCATTGCGCGCCTCGCGTCCGCCCGCGCTGGTCAGGATCGCGGTGGAGAAGCCCGGCGTCACCTCCGCCTCGCGCCCCAGCGCCAGTGGGAACAGCACATCGTCGAAAGCCTGCATGTCGTCCTCGCCCCCCTCCCAACAGACGAAGCCGTCGCGCATCGCCTGCGGCATCGCCCAGACATAGGTCGCCGCGACACCGCGCGACCGCGCGGTTTCCGCCGCGTCGGTGATCCATCCCCATTGCGCGCGCTGATCGGCGCGCAGCACGAAGCCCGAAAGATAATGCTGCCGCTCCGGCGGATAGCCCAGCCGTGCCTCGGCCAGCGCCACGGCCTTTCGCGTCGACGCGGTATCGCCCGCGGTGACCCAGTCATAATCCTCGAGCTGGAGCATATCGAAGGCCGGGCTCGCCCAGCCGACCGGCATGTTCGCGCGCGCCGCCTCGGGCGCCTGCGGGTCGAGCACCGTTGGCAGATAGGTGAGCAGATGGGTGACGCAGCCCGGTGCGGCCGCCTTGGCCGCCGCGCACAGCGCCGCCGTCGACGCGGCCAGACACGCCCCCGCCCGGTCGAGCGTGTCGCGCTGTCCTTGCGTCTTCGCGCCGCTCATCGTCGCGATCGGCACCGGGGCGAAGGCCGCGACCGCCGCCGCATCGTACAGGCACGGGGCACCGTCCGATGGCCGCACCCACCACCAGGGCTCGCCGATCTGGAAGCGCGGCGCCAGCCCCGCCGCCTGCCCGATCGCCAGGAATGCTCGCGCGACCGACTGGAGATAGGCCATCGCTCCCGAATGCGCCGGGCTTAGCAGCGTCGAGGGTGGCGACCAGCCGGTGAGTGCCGGCCCGCCATCCGCCGCCCGCTGCTTCCAGTCGCCCCAGCAATGCGCGTCGAACAGCTCGTAGGACAGCGACCAGATCAGCTCATAGCCCAGCGCCCGCGCCTCGCGCGAGAACCCGCCATGCCAGGCGGCGCAGGCGGTGTTGAGCGTGCCGCCGCGCAGGCTGGCGTAGAGCCCGTCGCCATTCCGCTCGAGCCTGAAATAATGGCTCATCCCGACATAGTGGACGATCCCGCCGCGATAGCCGAGGTGCAGGATGTTGCGCAGCAAACGCTGCGGCGTCAGGTGATAGCTGTCGTCATAGCCGGTCGCGATCCGGAAACCCTGCTCGGGAAGCACCGCCGCGCCGACGCCGATCACCGCGCCCGGCCCGTCGCAGGCGATCCCGGTCATTTCGACCCACGCCTCCTGCGGCTGGTCGAGCATCGTGGCGCCCGCATCGTAATCGCGCGCCACCAGCGAGACGAACATGCGGTCCACATCCCCCCGCCCAGACCGGGTCGCGATCCTCGGGCAAGCGGAACCCGCCCGCCAGGTCGGCGAAGTCGATCACGATCTCGGCATCCTCGGCCGAACCGCTGGCATAGTTCCACAGTCGCACATACCAGGCGCGCGCCCGCCCCCCGGCATCGCGCCCCTCAATGGTCAGGGTAGGGCCGTAGACGGCGTCGAGCGGCTTGATTCCCCCCGAGCGCCAGCGGAACCGCAACCGGCAATCGCGATAGTCGCGCGCCGTGTCGTAGCGGAGCAGCGGATGATCGTGCCGATCCGCCGATTCCCAGATCAGTCCGGCCAGATCGTCGGCGCGGTAGAACACCGTGTCGACCCGCAGCGCGTCGGGCGCGGTGGCGACCACCGCCGCCATCATCGGGCGCGGGAAATCGACCGTCCAGTAGCGCGGGTCGAACCGCGAAAGCGTATCGCTCCGCTGCGCGTCCCGCTGGTCGTGCAGACACCATTGCATCTGGTTAGTCTCCTGAACCTGTGCCGGGGAAGCCCCTCCACCACCGCTTCGCGGCGGTCCCCCGCCCTCAATCCTCCGCCAGCGCCGCCCGCACCGCCCGCGCGACCTGGCGGCTGGAGCGTTGCAGGACGTCGCCCGCCTGCCCTGCCCCGGCGTTGATCGTGATCGCCACGCGTACCTCGCGCGAACCACCGCCGCCGTCGGGGCCTAGCGTCTCGACCCGCCCGCTGCTGGTCGGCACGAACAGCTCGGGACCGCGTTCGCCGACCAGATAGGGTCGGTCGGGCGCCACCGGCCCGCCGGTCGCGCGGCCGGGCAGGCCCGACAGCAGCCCGCTCAACACATCGTTCCCGAAGCAGCCGCTGCCCCGGTCGCCATCCTCCCCGCCCCGCCCGCCGCCGCGCGCCAGGCCGAGCAGGTCGCGCAGCGCCATGCGAGCGATCTGGTCGAGCACCGACAGCGCGGTCGCCTTCAGCTCCTCGAAACCGAACTTGCCGGTCCGCGCCGCGCGGAGCAGCGCATGTTCGACCGCCCGCGCGCCGATCTCCGCCGCCGTGCCCAGCCCGCGCGACAGCTCGTCACGCATCGCCGCCATGTCGGCGGCGATGCCCCGCGTGTCGATGCGGGGCGCCCATTCCTGCTCATCCATCCGGATACATCTCCCGCAACCGGGCGAGGCGGTCGGGGGACGGCGGATCGCCGCCCATCCCCGCCATGCCCGTCATCGCCGTCACCACCGCGCGAAGCTCGGCGGGCGTGGCACGCCAGAAGCGGTCGGGCGACCATCCCAGTACCGCGCCCGCCATGCCCGCAAGCTGACCCGCCTCGTCCGAAAAGCTCACCGCCCGCCCAGGATCTGGCGCAGCAATTGCCGCAGCACCGGCGCCAGCGCGCCGAGCCCCAGCTCGATCAACGCCTCGCCCAGTTGCTCCCGGCTCAGCTCCTCGGGCACGTCGTGCAGGCAATGCCAGATCAGCGCCGCCGCCTCGCGCAGCGACAGCTTCCCCTCCCCGGCGCGCTCGACGAGTTCGAACAACGGGCCCAGCTCACCCTCGGCGGCGACCAGCGCCTGGAAACTCGGCCGGACGACCATCTCCGCCCCGCCGATGTGCAACGCCGCCTCGCCGCGCAACGGATTCGCCGCCGCGCTCATGCCGCCACCACCTGGCCGGAACTCTCCAGCGCCAGCGTGTAGGTCCGTTCGCCCCCGAAATCCCCACTATAGTCGAGGCGGGTGACCAGGAAGCGGCCGGTCATCGATCCGCCGCTCTCGAAGCTCAACCGATAGGTTTCGATCGTGCCCGAGAGCGCATGGCCGCGCATCCGCGCCTCCGCCGCCGATCCGGTGAACACGCCGGCGCCAGCGACACTGACATGCCGCACCCCCGCACCCGACAGCAATTCGCGCCAGCCGCCCGAATCCTTGTTGGTCACCACCACCGTCTCGCCGTTGATCGACAATTGCGTGGTGCGCAGCCCCGCCATCGTCGCGAAGGACGGCGGTTCCGCCCCGTCGCCGATCTTCAGCAGAAAGGCACTTCCCTTTTCGATCGCCATGTCCGTCTCCCCCCTATTGCCCCACGCGCCACAATCGCGCGCGCCATTCGATCACCGCCGTCCAGCGGGTGCCCGTCTTCGCCATTCGCGTCGCCACGACGCTGAGCCCCGCGACCCGCCAGCCCCCGGCCAGCGGATCGGGCAGCACGATGTCCTCCGCCGCGCGCATCGTGCCGCGCAGCCGCAGCGGCTTCTCGCCCTCGTCGACCAGCGTGACGGTCGCGCGCATCTCGCGCCCCTCGATCCCCGCCGCGCCCCAGTCGCTGTCGCTCGGCTCGCCCAGCACCGCGTGCGGCACCCCCGCGCGCACCGGCACGGCATCGAACACCGCCACCGCCAAAGGCCGCAGCGCGTCCCGCAACGCCGTCAGCATCGCATCGCGCAAAGTCTCTCGCGCGGTCATGCCCGCCTCGCCATATCGATCCGCATCGACCGCCAGGGCCGCCAGAGCGCCGCGACGGCGGCGGGCGGCACGGCGGCGGCGTCGCGATTGTCGAACAGATGCGCCCCCATGATCGCGACGCCGTGCGCGATCCCGGGCGGCAGCGTCGCCCAGCTTTCGGCCATCCCCGCGCGGTAGCGCACCGTCGTCGCCACGCGCGTGCGGATCCAGCCGCGCGCATCGCGATCGATCTCGCCCTCGCCGCCCGACAGGATCGCGACCACCGGCCCCATCGACAGCGTTTGCCATCCGCTGGCACCCGGCAGCGATTCCTCGACGACCCGGCGGATCGTCACCCGGCCGCAGAACGACTCGGCCAGCCCGAGCGCCACTCCCGCGACCTGTTCGACCAGTTCCGCCTCATTGCCTTCGTCCAGCCGCAACAGTCGGCGCACCGCCCCGGCCGCCGCGGAGAGCGCCGCGGCGGGAATGGGCTCGATCGTCCCGCTCATCATGATGAATTCTCCTTCACCGATACAAGTTGCGACAAGCCGGACACATGGCCGTCACACTTGTCAGGCAGATGATCGGACAGCCGCTGCCCGCCTCCCCCTTGGGCACCGGCCATGTCGACCCAGCGCCTCCCCCGGCAGGGTCCGGCATTCTCCCTGAACTACGGGGCAGCCCCCTGCCGGCTGCCCCGCATTTTTTCCGATCAGCCCGCCGAGAATTTCAGCAGCTTGATCGCCTCCGAATCGCTGACACAGCCACCGACGCGCCGCGTCGCGTAGAAGGTGACGAACGGCTTGTTGCTGTACGGATCACGCAGGATCGCGGTCTCGGCGCGCTCGGTGATGAGATAGCCCGCCTGGAAGTTGCCGAACGCGATGGCGCAGGCGTCGGTGGCGATATCGGGCATCTCCTCCGCCTCGATCACCGGATAGCCGAGCAGCGTCGTCGGCTGCCCCGCCGCCAGGCTCGGTGCCCAGATGAACTGGCCGTCGAGCGTCTTCATCTTGCGGATGCGCGCCGCCGTCGACGCGTTCATCACGAAGCACGCGCCCTGGCGATAGGGTGCGCGCAACGTCTGGACGAAGTCGACCAGCCGCTCTTCGGGCGAGTCGCCGAAACCCCCGCTTGTCCCCGTCGCCAGATATTGCAGCGTCCCGAACGCCCGGACGCCGTCCTTGGCGCTGGAGACGGGATTGGCGAGGAAGCCCTTGGGCCGGTTGACGCCGGACCCGTTGACGAAGGCCTGCCCCTCGGCGCGCGCGAACTCGGTCGCGATCTCGCCTGCCAGCCAGCCCTCGACGTCGAAGGCCGCATCGTCGAGCATCGCCTGGCTGGCCGACGGATTGGCGTAGAGTTCGCCCATCGGCGGCGCGAGTTCGACGAAGCTCGGCGTCGCCGTTTCGGGTCGCGCCGCCGTCTCGCTCGCCCAGCCCGACGGCGTGCCGCCGGTGGTCACCAGCTTGCGATAGCCCGCCGAGCCGACCGTCACGACATTGGCGATGCTGCGGATCGGCGAGACGTTGCGCAGGACCGAGGCGATCGTCGCATCGATCTCACGCGGGACGGCATAGCCGCCGCTGTCGCCGGTGGTGCCGGTAAAGGCCTTCAGCTCGACGGTGGCGCCGCTGCGCACATAGCCGTCGAACGCGGTGTTCGTCTTCGGGCCCGCGCCGTCCAGCACGGGTCGTTCGATCACGTCCATATCAGTCCCCCTTGGTTGCAACATGATTCACGCGGGCCAGCGGCTGCATCGGCACCGCCACCAGGCTGATCTCGACCAGTTCGGCCGACAGGATCGCGCGGGCGGCGCCCTGATGGACACGACGCGGGCGGTATCCGACCGACAGACCCGCCACCGTGCCCGCACGCACCATCGCGGCGAGCGCCGGATCGTCGACCGTCCCCTCGACCGCCAGTCCGGTATCGTCCTCGTTCAGGCTCACCACCCGCCCCATCGCGGTGCCGCGATGCTGCCAGAGCAGCGGCACCAGCGGCGCACCCGCAAAGGCGCCGCGCCGCATGACGTCGCCCGCCCGGTCCATCCGATCCCAGATCGCGGCATAGCCGGTGAAGGTCAGGCTCATTTCAGCCAGTCCTCCATCCCCAGCCGCATCGCGATCCCCGCGAGCAGCAGCGCGCCGAGCAGCCGCGTCAGCCAGCCCATGGCGCTTTTCCACACCGACGACTTGGCCTCGCGCCAGGCCGACAGCAGCTCGCGCAACTCGGCGACATCCTCCGCCGCATCCGCATCGGCGAGGCCGAGCCGGGTCAGCGCACGCGTCGCGCCCAGCTCGCCCGCCTCCTCGGCGACCGCGCGCAGTGTCACCAGGTCCGCGCCGCTATCCGCCGCCTGCGCCAGCAGCCGGGCCAGAACGTCACCGCTCATGACAGCCCCACCATGGCGCGCTTCTCCGCCGGATCGAGAAAGTCCGCCGACCCCGCCATCGCCCAGAGCATCTGGCGCTCCTCGGCCAGTGCGGTGACGCGGTTGATGTCGACCGACAGGTTCGCATTCTCGAACCAGCCCGCCAGCCCCTGCGCCAAGCCGCTCAGGATCGCGCCCGCCAGCGGCAGGATCGCCTGTCGCCACAGCGCGCGGTTCGCCTCGCGGTAATTGGCATAGGTATTGTCGCCGGGCAGGCCGAGCAGCATCGGCGGCACACCGAAGGCGAGCGCGATCTCCCGCGCCGCCGACGCCTTGGCCGCGATGAAATCCAGTTCCGCCGGGGTCAGGCTCATCGCCTGCCACTTCAGCCCGCCTTCCAGCAGCAGCGGACGCCCGGCATTGCCGCTGCCCGCGAATCCCTCCATCTCGGCGCGCAACCGCTCGAACTGGTCGGGCGTCAGGGTCGATCCGTCGCCCGGATCATAGACCAGGGCCCCCGACGGCCGCGCCGCATTGTCGAGCAGCGCGCGGTTCCAGGCGGCGGCCGCATTGTGGATCGCGATCGCCCCCGCCGCCGCGCCCAGACAACCCAGACCATAATGGTCGTCGAGCGGGTGGCAGCTTTTAACGTGAATCACCTGCGGCTTCACCGGATCGACCGACAGCTTGGTCGCACGCCCGCCCGCCCGGTAGAGATAGGCGGCGGGCCAGCCGCTCGCGTCCAGTTCCATCGTCACCCGCTCGGGGCGAAGCGCGAACAGCTCGACGACATCCCCCTCGGCATCGCGCAGGATCTGCACATAGGCATTGCCGTGCAGCAGCAGATGGGTGGCCACCGTCTCCAGCAGCGCCTGCCCCTCGCTGCGCGCCGCGACCAGCGCGACCAGTTCGGGATGCGAGGCGGCGAGCGGCGCATCGGCCAGCCCGCCCGCGACCATCCGCACCGCGCGCTGCGCCACCGGGTTGCGCAAGTAACCCTCGCGCACCTGCGTCTCATAGGACGGCGCCGAGCCCGTCAGCGGCACCCCCGACCGCGCCAACCCCAACCCGAGCAGCGGACGCGCGGCCCCCCGCCCGGTCTTGCGACCGAACATCCTCATCGTCTTGCTCCTCAATCACTCCTCCCCGGTACGGGGAGGTGGCAGCGCGCAGCGCTGACGGAGGGGGGCTTCCACACAGGACTCGCCCAGCGGCGATCCCCCTCCACCACCGCTTCGCGGCGGTCCCCCTCCCCGTTCCGGGGAGGATCAGCTCACAAATTCCGTATCCCCGGCGGTCCGCGTCCCGACAGCATCAGCTCGGTCAGCGCCCAGACCAGCGCATCCGCGCGATCCGGCGAGCGGCCGGGCCCCTCATAGGCCCCCGCCACGCCCAACCCGCACAATTCATCCTCCAGCGCGGGAAACCCCCGGCCGTGCCAGACCCGTCCCTGCGCATAGAGGAACGACACCGGCTCCGCCCGCGCGGCCTTGCCCGTGGAGGCATAGACCAGATGCACCGGCAAAGTCGGGTCGGCGAGCCGCAGCACGCTTTCCACCATGTCGCCGCCCTGGTTGCGCTCCGCCACCACCCGGTCCGCGCGGTTGCGCCGGGCACAGCCTGCCACCCGTGCCGCCCAGCCCTCGGGCGACAGTCCCGCTTCGCTCGCATCCTCCAGCACATAGCCATGGCCGTCGCGCCCCAGCCCGACCGCGACGATCCCGCAGGCATCGCCGCTGCTGGTCGCGGGCGGATCGACGCCGATCACCACCCGGTCGAGCGCGGGCACCGCCTTGGCGCGTTGCCGATCGAGCAGCGCGCGGGTCCACAGCGCACCCTCGCGGTCGTCGACCATCTCGCCATCCAGTTCCTGGCGCCCCAGCCGCGTGTCGCCATATTGCGCGAGCATCGCCTCCTGGAAACTGTCGGGCAGATGCGCATTGTCGCTGGTCCGCCCGATCGTCTCGACGCAATCGGGCAGCGCCATGACCTTGCGCATCAGGGGCGTCGCACGCGGCGTGGTCGTGACCAGCACGCGAGGAAAATCGCCCAGACGGAGCGTCATCATCAGATTGTCCCACCCGGCCTCCCCCTTCCACTTGCCCAGTTCGTCGCACCAGGCGGCATGATGCTGCGGGCCGCGCAACGCCTCGGGCGCCGCCGCCGAATAGGCGAAGCCGATCGCGCCCGACGCGAAATGCACCTGCCCCAGGCTGCCGATCCATTTGGGCCGCTCGCCCTTGCGCGCCACCGCCAGCAGCCCGCTTTCGCCGCGCACCATCACCCGCTCGACATCGCGCAGGGTCGCCCCCATCAGCGCGATCCGCGCCCCCGGATTGTCGCGGGCGAGCGCACTCACCCACTCCGCCCCCGCCCGCGTCTTGCCGAAGCCGCGTCCCGCGCGGATCAGCCAGACGCGCCAGTCGCCCGGCGGCGCGACCTGTCCGTCATGCGCCCATAATTCCCACCGTTCGATCAGTTCGCGCTTCTGCGCCGACGTCAGCGCCGCCAGCGCCTGTTCGCGTGCCTCCGGTGCCAGCAGCGCCAGCGCGGCGAGCCGCGTCGCCGCATCCTCCCCCGCCATCACGCCATCCCCTTCAACCGCCGCCGCGCCAGGCCATCGAGCGCGCGTTCCAGCGCCGCATCGGTCTCCGCCGCACTTACCCGCGCCGCCTCGCTTCCGGCGTCACCCGCCTGGACCAGCGCATCGCGGCGTGCGAGCAGCTTCAGATAAAGTTGCACCTCGGTCGCCTGGAGCGGCGGGGTGATGGAGAGGCCGGCGGTCCCCGCACCGGCCTCTCCGCCCTCCTCCTGCTCCCCGGCCAACAGGGCCAGCATCCGGCGCAGCAGTCCTTCCTCGACCAGCGCGTGCGCCGCGCCGATCGCCTCGTCCCAGGCCTCGCCAAAGGCCCGGTCGCGCCGCCGCAGCGAACGGGCCGCACCGAGCGTCTCTCCCACCGCCCGAGCCGCCACGCCAGCATCGGCACTGACCGCCAGCGCCGCCAGGAATTGCCGCCGCCGCGCCAGCGTCCACCGCGCGCCCTCCCCCGTTCCGGCCATCCCCGCTCCCCCGAAGCATCGAGCGCGACGTCCAGCGCCCTCGATGTTCCTGTTATGTACCTGATGCTATCGATCTTGTATCCAACAAAGGAACCTATTTGGTTGGCCGCACAAAAGCGGCTTGCCAGACGGCAAGGCCATCGGCATTAGGCGGTCTTCCCGAAAGGGGGCGATTAGCTCAGTCGGTAGAGCGTCTCGTTTACACCGAGAATGTCGGCGGTTCGAGCCCGTCATCGCCCACCAGTTTCCCCGCCGCCGCGCGAACAATTCGCATCGTGCTGATCGCCGCGACGGCGTGGCTACTGGACCCCGGCGGTCGCCGGGGTGGTTCCAGCCATCACAGGGTCCGCGATCAGGCCAGCTTCCAATAGGTCGCGTACCGTTCGTGCGCGATGCTGTGGTATGGGACCAGCCGCACCGGCTGGCCGTCCGCCGCGGGGATGGTGAATTCCAGCGGCTTGCCCGACGCGGCGATCCTTTTCGTCAGGTCGTCGGGTTCGCCGGACAGCGTCGGGGCCTGGAACGGCGTGTTGTTATAATCGCCGTATTTCCGTTCGTTGACGATGATGTCCGCGCCCGGCGACAACCCCTCGCGACCCAGCGCGCCCGCCAGCACCAGCGGGCCATAGGTGAAGGCGACGATCTCCGGCGCGGCGGGGGCGCTTTCGACGCCGGGTTCCATCACCATCCGCCATTCGACCGTGTCGCCGGTCTTCCAGGTCCGGGTCACGTCCGCATAGCTGCCGGGCTTGTCCGATCGCGACACCTCGGCGCCGTTGACCAACAGCGTCGCGGTCCGGCTCCATTTCGGGTGGCGGAGCTTGAGCGTCAATTCGGTCGGCTGGCGGAGCTGCCACCGGAACTGGGTATTCCCCGCCTCCGGGAACCGCGTCGCCTGGGTCAGCACCGCGCCCTTGTCGGCCCATTTCAGCGTCGAGGGGATGAACAGGTTCACATAGAGCGAATCGCCGTCATGGAAGTAGATCGAGTCGCGATACTTGACGTGATTTTCCATGCCGGTGCCGGTGCAGCACCAGAAACTGTCCTCCGGCGTGTGGTACAGTTTCATATAGCCCGGCCGCGCGCCCTGGAAATAGGTCGCCATGCCCGAGTCCGGATCCTGCGAGGCGAGGATGCCGTTGTAGAGCGTCCGCTCGTAATAATCGGCATATTCCGCGCGCGGGTCGTGCAGGAAAAGCGCGCGGGTCAGCTTCAGCATATTGTGCTGGCAGCAGGTTTCCGACCCCTTGGCCGAGAAGACATGCTTGTCGAAATCGGCCATGGCGAAGAAATGCTCGCCGTCACCGTGTCCGCCGGTCGCGAAGGAGCGGGTATGCGCGACCGTCCGCCAGAAGAAGGACGCCGCATTGTGATAGGCGTCGTTGCCCGTCGCCTCAAAGACGCGCTGGAAGCCGATGATCTTGGGCACCTGCGTATTGGCGTGCAGCCCGTCGAGATGATCCTGGCCCTTGGCGAGCGGATTCATGATCGCCTTTTGCGAGAAGCGCTCGGCGACGCGGGCATAATCCTGATTGCCGGTCATGAAATACAGATCGGCGTAGATCTCGTTCATGCCGCCATATTCGGTCTGCAGCATCGTCTCGAACTGTTCGTCGGACAGCGGCCTGGTCGCCACCACGCCCCAGTCGGCCAGTCGGATCAGCACCGCGCGCGACGGCTCGCTGCCCGCCAGCAACACCGAGTCGCGAAGCCCCGCATAGACCTTGTGCAGCGTGTACCAGGGGACGCCCGTGATCGGCTCGCCACGCAGATGCGCCGCGACCAGCGCGGGGCCCTTGGGGAAGGCGCAGACCAGGCCGGTCCCCGCCGCCTGCTGGCAGGCGGCCAATTCGTTCGCGATATAGTCGATCCGCTGGCGATAGCGCTTGTCCCCGGTCGACCGGTAGGCGAGCGCGCAGGCGGACAGATAATGGCCCAGCGTATGGCCGTGGCAATTGATCTCGTCCCACATCGGCTCCGATTCCCAGCCGCCATAGACGGGCGCCCTGGGCTTCAGCCCCGCATTCTTGCGGAAATTGGCCAACATCCGATCGGGTTGCAGCCGCATCAGATACGCCTCGGTCATCTTCTGCGCGTGGAGGAAAGGCCCCTCGCCCAGTGTCACGTCCGCCATGTCGAAGGGCTGGAGAACGGCGGGGCGCGCCATCGCCGTCGGCTTGGCCTGAGCCCATGCGGCGGCGGGCATCACCGCCCCCCACCCGGTCGCCAACGCGCCGATGCTGGCGGTGGCGAGGACGTCGCGACGCGACGGTGTGTGGCAGCATGAGCGCACGATCTTCTCCGACTATTCTCTTTGGCCGGAGGGTAGCGATCGGCACGCCCACGACGCAACCGCTTTTTGGATTCCATCCTCGATAACGTTTACGAGTGCGTAGCCGAGCGCTCGGGCCGAAGCTATCGACCGACTTGATCGCGATCAATTGTCCGACATAAGATACGGCGATCACGCCGTTTCTGTCGTCATGCCCCCCTTTGCCCTGTCTGCCCGGTGGCTCTCGCCCTGTCGCAAGGCCATGTGCCAGAGCATCCGGACCGGCGGCTCCGCACCGCGTCGATCGCCCGGCAGCATCGCGACCAGCGCCTTGGCCAGCGCAAGGCCGAGATCGCCCAGCTCCAGCGAGAAGCAGGTCAGGTCCGGTGACAGCGCGCGGCAGGCGGGATTGTCGCGCAGCCCGATCACCGCCACGTCGCGCCCGGGCTCCAGCCCCAGCCGCCGCAAGGCGCGATAGGCCCCGACGGGCGCGGTTTCGCCCATCAGCAGCAGCGCGGTCGGGCGATCGGCCAGCGCCATCAGCTCGCGCGCGGTCGCCTCGCCATCGCTTTCGTCGGTCTCGCCGTGATGGACCAGCGCGGGGTCGTAGCCGATTCCGGCCTGCGCCAGCGCGTCGCGGTAGCGCTGCACGACGATATGGCTGTTATTGATCGTCGCGGGCGGCGCGACCAGCCCGATCCGGCGATGCCCCGCCCCGGTCAGCAGCGCCATCGCCTCGTCCACCACGCCTTCGAAATCCAGGTCGATCCAGGCATAGTCGCGCGGCGTGTCGGTCCGCCCCAGCGCGACGAAGGGAATGTTGTGATCGAGCAGGAAGGCGATGCGCGGATCGTCATGCTGCGTCCCCGACAGCACCCAGCCATCGACGGTTCGGCGCGACACGTGCCGCCGCAAAAAGGTCAGCCCGTCCTCCCCCTTGCGCGCGAGCAACACGACGAGGTCGAGGTCATGCTCGCCCAGGCCGTCCTGCAACCCCTCGAGCAGCGCCATGAAGAACGGATCGCCATGGATCGCGCTGTCATGCTCCAGCGTCAGCATGAAGCCGACGGTTCCCGTTCGCCCGCTACGCAGCGTCCGGCCGGACTGGTTGGGGATATAGCCGACCTCCCGCGCCGCCTCCACCACCCGCGTCCGCGTGGCGGGGCTGACGTCCTTGCGATCGTTCAGCGCGCGCGACACCGTGCCGATCGACAGGCCCAGGTGACTGGCAAGCTCGCGTATGTCCATGTGCCTGTGATCG
The DNA here is from genome assembly GCF_916858675.1 of Sphingomonas sp. Leaf21. GTDB lineage: Bacteria > Pseudomonadota > Alphaproteobacteria > Sphingomonadales > Sphingomonadaceae > Sphingomonas. Next base: position 113,615 of record NZ_CAKASM010000002.1, on the reverse strand, counting down.
CGGTGCAAAGCGATCCGCACAAGGGGCATTGACAGTCGGGTTTGTCCGAGTGATTATCCGTAAACGTTTACGGCCATCAAAGAATGGCGATGAGAGGAAGACGGGTTTGCACACACTCGCCCTGGAGGCGCGCGCGCTTTGCTGGTCCTATGACGGCGAATGGCTGCGGATCGAGGCGCATGGCGCGGACGGCCTGCGGCTGCGGGCCTCGTGCTTTCCCGATCGCGGCGCACGCGCCGGGGCGCTGCTCGCTGCGTCGGCGGACGATAATGGGCCCGCCCCCGTCATCACGCGTGACGGCGGCACGGCGCGGATCACGCAAGGATCCATCACGGCGGAAGTCGATCTCCAGGGCCGCGTTCGCTTCCTGAACGCGCGCGGCGAGCTGCTGCTCGAGGAAAAGTGGCGGCAACGCGACACGATCAGCAAATACTGGACCGTCGGCACCGATGAGGTGCGGACGATCAGCGCACTCGGGCTGTCGGGGCGCGAGTTCAAGCCGCTGCCCGGCGATGTCGCGCGGATCACCGTTCGGTTCGAGGCGAAGTCGGGCGAGCGCCTCTATGGCATGGGCCAGTATCAACAGCCCAATCTCGACCTGGCGGGCTGCACGCTGGAACTGGCGCAGCGCAATTCGCAGGCGAGCGTCCCCTTCGTCGTGTCGAGCCAGGGCTATGGCCTGCTGTGGAACATCCCCGCCGTGGGCGAGGTGCATTTCGCCGCCAATGGCGCGACATGGACCGCGCGGGCGGCGCGCGAGATCGATTACTGGATCACCGCCGCCGAGCGCCCGGCGGACATCCTGCGCAACTATGCCGCCGTCACCGGCACCGTGCCGATGATGCCCGACCATGCCCTGGGCTTGTGGCAGAGCAAGCTGCGCTACCGCACGCAGGACGAGTTGCTGGCGGTCGCCCGCGACTATCATGCGCGCGGCATTCCGCTGGCGGTGATCGTCGCTGATTTCTTCCACTGGCCGGTACAGGGCGACTGGCGGTTCGACGAGCGCGAATGGCCCGATCCCGCCGCGATGACCGCCGAGTTGAAGGCGATGGGGACCGAGTTGCTCGTCTCGGTCTGGCCGACGGTCGATCACCGTTCGGAGAATTACGCCAGGATGGCCGAAAAGGGCTATCTGGTGCGCGCGATGCGCGGGCTGGACGTGCAGCAGGAATTCCTCGGCAATACCCGCTTCATCGACGTCACTCATCCCGGCGCGCGCGATTTCCTGTGGCGGACCGCGAAGCGCAACTACCGCGACAAGGGTGTCGCGCTGTTCTGGCTGGACGAGGCCGAGCCCGAGTACAGCGCCTACGACTTCGACAATTACCGTTATCACGCGGGCAGCGTGCTGGAGATCGGCAACGCCTATCCGCTCCATTACGCCCAGGCCTTTCACGACGGGCTTCGCGCCGAGGGGGAGACGGAGATCGTCAGCCTGGTTCGCTGCGCCTGGGCGGGCAGCCAGCGTTACGGCGCGCTGGTCTGGTCGGGGGACATCCATTCCTCGTTCGAGGCGATGCGCAACCAGCTGAGCGCCGGATTGAACATGGCGATGGCGGGCATTCCGTGGTGGACCACCGATATCGGCGGCTTCCATGGCGGCGATGTCGAGGATCCCGCCTTCCACGAACTGATGATCCGCTGGTTCCAATGGGCGGTGTTCACGCCGATCCTGCGGATGCACGGGCACCGCGATCCGATCACCCCGCCCGCCGAGCCGTTCCGCGACGGCGTCGCCCAGTGCGATACGGGCGCGGGCAACGAATTGTGGAGCTTCGGCGAGCCGGTATTCGCGATCCTGCGCGATTATGCCGCCCTGCGCGAGCGGCTGCGCCCCTATGTCGCGTCGCTGATGCGGGCGGCGCATGAGCGTGGCGATCCGCTGATGCGGCCGATATTCTACGACTATCCCGACGATCCCCGCGCCTGGGCGGTGGACGATCAATATATGTTCGGCCCCGATCTGCTGGTCGCCCCGGTGACCGCGGGCGGTGTGACGGAACGGCGCGTCTATCTGCCCCACGGCATCTGGCGCGACGTCTGGACGGGGGAGCGGGTCGAGGGCGGCGTCGACATCGCCTGCGCCGCCCCGGTCGAGCGGATACCCGTCTTCGTGCGCGACGGTGCGGGCGTGGCGGACGCTTTCGACGCGCGGACGTGATCGCGGGACAGGACAGGGCGGGATCGTCAAAGGCGAACCGGGGATAAGGGACAGGACAATGGCACTATCGATCGCCGACCACGCCATGGGAACGACGGAACCGCAACCGACCGATGGTCAGGCCGCGTCGATCCCGTTCGTCGAAAAGCTCTGCTACGGGCTGGGCGATGCGGGCGGCACGATCGTCACCGGGCTGATCGCCAATTTCCTGACCTTCTATTACACCGACGTCTTCGGCCTGGCGCCGGGGATCGTCGGCATCCTGTTCCTGTCGCTGCGCATCTTCGACGCGGTGTCCGATCCCCTGATCGGGATCATGGCCGACCGCACCTCGACCCGCTGGGGCCGGTTCCGCCCCTATCTGCTGTGGACCGCGATCCCCGTCGGCCTCGCCTGTTTCCTGACCTTCCAGTCCCCCGACCTCGGCTATGACGGCAAGGTCGCCTATGCGGCTGTCACCTATTTCCTGCTCGCCTTCTCCTATTCGCTCAACAACGTCCCCTATTGCGCCCTCATCACCCGCATGACCGACAGCGCGCGCGAAGGCGTGGCGTGCCAGTCGGTGCGTTTCGCGCTGGTCGCCATCGCCTCCTTCTGCGTGTCGGTCGGACTGCCGATCATGGTCCGCCAGTTGGGCGGCACCGACATCGCGCGCGGCTATCGCGACGGGGTGGCGATCCTCAGCCTGGCCGCCGTGGTCATGTTCCTGATCTGCTTCCTGTTCGTGCGCGAGCGGGTGGTCGCCGCCGACAGTGCCGAGGTGCCGCTGAAGGTCGCCATCGCCACCACGCTGAAGAACGACCAGTTGCGCCTGACCTTCGTCATGACGCTGCTGCTGATCGGCATCTTCAATACCAAGGGCGGCGCGGCGCTCTATTTCATCACCTATGTGCTGGGTGGCGACACCACCTATCAGGCGCTGTTCTTCGGCATCGCGACCGCGGGCGGGTTCCTGGGTTCGGTGATCGTCCCCTTCTTCACCCGGCGTTTCGACGTGAAGACCGTCTATGTCTGGGTGAACCTGATCCTGGTCGCGGGACATTTCGCCGCCTTCTTCGTGCCGGGCGGCTATCCGATCCTGTGGCTGGTGCTGGTCGGCCTGTGCTGCATCGTGCTGGGCTGCACCCTGCCGCTGCACTTCACCCTGATCCAGCTCGCCGACCAATATGGCGAGTGGAAGCTCGGGATGCGCTCCTCGGGCATGAGCTTCGCCTTCAACCAGTTCTTCGTCAAACTCGCCTGGGCGCTGGCGGGCGTGCTGATCAGCGGCGTCCTGGTCATCGTGTCGTACAAGGCGGGGGCGGGCAATCAGACGCCCTTGTCCCTGACCGGCATCCGCGCGCTCTCGACCGTCATCCCCGGCTTGATGCATCTGGCGCTGGCCGCCACCGCCGCCCGCCTGATCCTGAACCGCGCGACGATCGAGCGCATGACCGCCGAGCGTCCCGCATGACCTTCCAGCCGAAAGCCCGCCCCATGTCCTCGCCCCTTCGCCTGATCCTCGCCACGCTGCTCGGCTCGACCTCCATCGCCGCCGTCGCGCAGGAGCGGCTGACCGTCGATCTGGCCAGCGATACGGGCGCGTTTCATGGCGGCGCGTCGGGAACGCTCTACGGCCTCTACGATGCCCGGCTGCCGCATCCCAATCTGGTCGAGGGGATCGGTCTCCGCACCGTCTCGACCAAGGCGCAGGACGGGCCGCAGCATCCGGGTGCGGACGCGCTGGAGGTCTCGACATTGCTGACCGATGCGTCCGGCGGCGACACTTATATCTACATGACCGATATCAACCGCGAATTCCCGTACAACTGGAAGACCGGCGACTGCGCCCGGTCGGTCTCGCATTATATCGAGCAGTTGCGCGCCCAGGTCCGCCAGGTGAAGGCGATGGCCCCGCGCTATCGCGACCGGATCGTCTTCGTTCCCTATAACGAACCCGATGGCAACATGTTCGCGGACGGCCCCAAGAGCTGCAACGGCGTGAAGTGGCAGAAGGACCCGACCGCCTTCAACGACGCCTGGGACCGGGCGGTGCGGATGATCCGCCAGGAGCTGCCCGGCGCGCGGATCGCGGGGCCCAATACCAGCATCCTCTATCCCGAGGTCGAGGGCTTCCTGCGTCACGCCATCGCGGCCGATACCATGCCCGACGTCGTAACCTGGCACGAGCTGAGCAACCCGGCGGCGGTGCGGACCAGCGTGCGCAAGTATCGCGAATGGGAGGACCGGCTGTTCGCGGGCACCAAATGGCAGGGCCGCCACCTGCCCGTCAACATCAACGAATATGCCTATAACTACCACACGTCCGTCCCCGGCCAGATGGTGCAGTGGGTCGCGGCGATCGAGGATTCCAAGGTCGACGCCGACATCGCCTATTGGAATATCGACGGGAATCTCAGCGACTCCGCCGTCCAGGCCAATCGCGGCAACGGGCAATGGTGGCTGCTCAACGCCTATGCGACGATGAGCGGCCATACGCTGGCCGTCACCCCGCCGCATCCCGACCAGAGCTATACGCTGCAGGGGCTGGCGACACTCGACCCCGCGCGGCGGCAGATGCGCCTGCTGTTCGGCGGCAAGAGCGGCGACGCGACGATCGCGCTGGCGCATGTCCCCGCCGCGTTCGGCCCCGAGGTCCGGGTGCGCGTCCGCGAGATCGGCTGGACCGGACAATTGGGCGATTCCGCCCCGCCGGTCACGATGGCGGAGCGGACGATGCCGGTGAAGGACGGCCAGATCGCGCTGACCTTCGGTCGGGACGGCCTGCCCGCGCTGCGCGAAGAAGCGGCCTATGAGTTGCTGCTCACGCCTGCGGAAGGGACGCAGGCCCCCGCCGTCGCCCTGCCCTGGCGACAGGATTACGAGGCGGAGAAGGCGACACGGCGGGGCCAGGGCCTGGCGGTACGCGGGCCGGAGGGCTCGCCCGACCATGTCGACCGCTTCCACACCTCGGGTGGCTACTCGGTCGAGGGGTTCAGGACCGGCGGCGACGCCGCGCTCGACTTCGCGGTCGCGGTGCCGCGCACCGGTCGCTACGACCTGCGCGTGCTCGCCAGCACCTTCAACAAGGATCCGCTGGTCACCGATCAGGGGGCGACCAACGTCTTCCTCCGGATCGACGGCAAGAAGGCGGGCGAGACCGAGCTGTTCCTGCCGCTGGGATACAAGCCCGCAGTGCTCGATCATGTCGATACGATCGTCACCCTGACGCGCGGCCAGCATGTCCTGACGCTCGCGACGCGCAGCCTGGACGGCACAAGGGCGACGCGCGGCAACGCGCTGGTCGACCGGATCACGCTGACCGCCGCCGACCCCGCCGCGACCACCGTCCGCTACGACGTGCGCGACGCGATGCTGAAGGGCGAGACCGCGACCTTCTGGGTATACGGCGCGCAGGACGGGGCGGCGAAACTGGCCGCCGATGCGCGCGGCCCGGTCACCATCCGCGTCAACGACCGGCCGCTGTCGGGTGGCGACGCGTTCCTGCTCGGCGGGATCAACAAGGTCGAGGTGTCGGGAACCGCGGGTCTTCGCGCCCTGACCGTCACGCGCGAGCCCGCGCCCCAAGCCCCCCGCCGCTACGAGGCGGAGGGTGCGCAGGTCGCCGGGACCACGCGGATCGGCACCGCGTCGCTGGCCAGCGGCGGACGCGCGGTATTCGACATCGGTGGTGCGCCGGGCAACGGCAACACGCTGACCTTCCCCAGGGTCGTCGCGGACAAGGCGGGGACCTATGCGCTGACCATCCGCTTCTCGAACGACGAACAGTCCAAGGCGACGCATTACAATCCCGATCCGCTCGCCCGGATCGCGCGCATCTCGGTCAACGGCGCCAAGCCGATCCTGGCGACCTTCCCCAACAGCTTCCACGCCAACAACTGGTGGGAGATGACGGTGCCGGTGACCCTGCGCGCCGGGGCCAACAGCATCCGTATCGCGGGCGAGGAACAGCCCGACTGGGACGGCCGCACCCCTGCGTCCAAGACCTGGCCCGGCGTCCTGCTCCGATCGCGCTTCGCACCCAATATCGACCGGATCACCGTCTCACCCATGCCCTGAACGACCGGATTCCGGGGTGACGCCGAACACGGCGCGCCCGGATTTCGAACACGACCGGAAACGTTTCCATCAAAAAATAGAAGGAGGGGTTTATGAAGCACGCATCGATCGGTGGCCTTTTGGCCTCGGCATCCATCCTCGCCACCCTGGCACTGGCCGCCCCCGCGACCGCCCAGAGCCAGCCGCCCCAAGCCGAACCCGCGCAGGATCGGGATCAGCCCGTCGGCCAGACGGCACCGGGCAGCGCCGACATCGTCGTCACCGGCATCCGCCAGAGCCTGAGCAGCGCGCAGAACATCAAGCGCAATTCGGATGCGATCGTCGACGCGCTGGTCGCCGAGGATATCGGCAAATTCCCCGACAACAACGCGGCGGAGGCGATCGCGCGCGTCACCGGCGTACAGGTCACCCGCTATCTCGACGAAGCGGGCGGCGTGCTGATCCGCGGCCTGCCCAATGTCCAGACCACGGTCCAGGGTCGGGAAATCTTCACCGCCGACGGCCGCTCGGTGTCGATCGCCGACTTCCCCGCCCAGGCGCTGTCGCGGGTCGAGGTCTATAAGGCGACGACCGCCGACAATCTCGAAGGCGGCATCGCCGGGCTGATCGATGTCGGCCTGCGCCGCCCGTTCGACTTCAAGGGCTTCCAGATCGCTGGCGCGGCGCGCGCCGTCTACAACTCGGAATCCCGGAAAGTGGACCCGATCGGCAGCCTGCTGGTCACCGACCGGTGGCAGACCGGGATCGGAGAGATCGGCGCGCTGGTCAACGTGTCCTTCACCCAGACCCGCTATCTCAACTCGGTCCGCTATCAGGGTTTCCAGGACAATGTCCCCGCCGCGCAGGCGGTGCTGCCCGCCTCGGTCGGCCGCAACTTCACCTTCCCGCAGGATATCGGCCTGTTCTACGGTCGCGGCACTCGCCAGCGTCCCTCGGTCAACGGCTCGCTCCAGTGGAAGCCCGCCGACAATCTGATGATCTATGCCGACGGCCTGTATCAGGGCTATCGCAACAAGAACGCCAACGACTTTTTCGGCGTGCCGATCCAGTCCAACCCCAATGGCGGCAATCCGCCGACGATCCGCAACGCGGTGCTGACCCAGGACGGCACGACGCTGCAATCCTTCGACGTCGATCTCGGCCTGGTCAACGGGCCGTCCAAGGAGTTCGGGACCAGCCGCACCGACACCTATCAGGGCGCGGTCGGCGCCAAATGGGAGACGGGCAACGCCGTCTTCACCACCGACCTGGCCTATACGAAGTCGATCGTCGACAACAATTGGGGCCAGTTCCAGACCCAGGTCGCGACGCCGCTGTCGCTGTCGGTCAAGCTCAACGACCAGGGCAGCGTCAACTTCACGCCGAGCGGCGTCGACTTCAACAACCCCGACAGCTTCTATATGCGCGGATTGATCGAGAACCGGAACCGCGCGACCGGCAGCCAGTGGCAGTGGCAGGGCAATGTCGCGATCGACACCGGCTCGTCGCTATTCCCCAAATTCCTGTTCGGGCTTCGCTATGGCGATCGCAACGCCAGCTCGGTCTATGGCGACCGCTATGCCTCGCTGGTCAGCCTGAAGGACCCGATCAGCCGGGTGCCGACCGTGGCGCAGGGCGGCGTCATCGAACCCGGCTTCCACGGCGACGACGTGCAGCAGTTCCGATCCTGGTACGCGCCCAATTCCTTCCTGTTCAACGACCGGCTGAACGATGTGCGCGACTATGTCCGCGACGCGCTGGTCCGTGCGGGCGCCGATGCCGGAACCCAGGCCGCCTGGGCGCCCGAGCAGCCCAATCTCAACCCGCTCAACGCCTTCCAGGCGCGCGAGCAGGTCTACACCACCTATGCGCAGGTCAATTACGCCTTCGATATCGGCATCCCGGTCGACGGCGTGATCGGCGCGCGCGTGATCCTGACGCGCAACCGGCTGAACGGCACCAATCAGCTTCCGACGGCGGCGGGCGGCACGGTGCTGGTGCCGATCAACTCCTCGACGCAATATGCCGACATCCTGCCCAATATCAGCGCGCAGTTGCACTTCACCGACCGGTTGAAACTGCGCCTGTCGCGGACCCAGGCGCTGTCGCGGCCGGGGTTCAACCAGATCAACCCGACGCTGACCGTCTCGCAGGGTACGGTCGGGGGCAACATCTCCTACACCGGCAATGGCGGCAATCCGAACCTGCAGCCGATCCGGTCGGACAATTACGACGCCTCGCTCGAATATTATTTCTCGCGCACCGGGTCGGTGTCGGTCGCCGGCTTCTATCGCAAGATCAACGGCTTCATCAATTCGCTGCCGCAGATCGTCAATGTCGCGCCGTTCGGCGACATCCTGGTCTATCGCCCGTCCAACGCCGGATCGGGCACGATCAAGGGGATCGAGGTGGCGGGCACCACCTTCTTCGACTTCCTGCCGGGCGCGCTTCGCGGGCTGGGGGCGCAGGCCAACTTCACCTATATCGAGGGGGAGCAGGTGCTGCCCTCCGCCGCCAACTTCACCGGTGGCACCAACACCCTGCCCGGCGTGTCCAAATACAGCTTCAACGTCATCGGCCTGTACGAGCTGGGGCCGACCAGCGTGCGGCTGGCCTATAACTATCGCAGCGCGAACGTGGACGGCTTCGGCGCGCCGGGCGTCTACACCACCGTCTATTCGGGGGCGGTCGGGCGGCTCGACCTGTCGGCCAGCTATAATCTGAACGACAATGTCACGCTGACCGTCGATGCGACCAATTTGCTGCGCACGCCCTATCACAGCTATGTGAAGGACCCGCGCTATCCGCGCGACGTCCGGTGGGAGGCGAGCCTGTTGTCGGCGGGCGTCCGCTTCCGCTTCTGAGACAGGATGGGCGGGCCATCAGGGTGGCCCGCCCCGTCCGACCAAAAGGGACGATAGCCGAGGGCCGACAAGGCGACCGGCCCCCGGGTCCATGAGGGCCCGGTCATGGACCCCGATGCTACCTCGACCGGGTCGACGGCCCGCAGATCGGAACGCAGAGGCTGACCGGGGACAGAAACCCCAGTGGCAAACCCGGACCACCCCCCGTCACCGGCGCGACGGGTGACGCGCCGGACCGCCTATTCGGCCAGCAGGCTGGCGGTCTCGTCGGCGGTCAGGTCGATCCCGAACATCAGGCTCATCCGCATCCGGTAGACGCGCGGATCGCTCAACGTCGCGCTGGTTTCGTCCTGCCCGACACGGCGCCGGTAATGACGGTCGGTCAGCGAGGCGAAGCCGTGCGGCAGGATGATGCTGACGATATTGGCCTGGCGGAACCGGCTGTCCCCGGCGGTCGAGGTCCAGTGATTGCCCATCGCCAGGTCGGCGTCCCAGACATGATCGGTGGTGAAGCTATACTGCGGCTCCCACCCCTCGCCCGCCGAGCGACCATCGGTAAGCCCCGGATGGCCGTTGCGCAGCAGCATCCAGCCATGCTGGACATCGCGGACCAGCCGGAAGCCCGCGCCGTCGGGCGCCGTCGCCTCCGCCCCGTCGACCAGCGGCATGGGCGGCGAATAGCTGCCCCCGAACCCGGCATCGGCGATCCAGTCCTGTCCGTCCAGATGGACAAGGCTGAGCGTATGCGTGGTCGGCGGCACGTCGCCGGCGCGCAGCCAGACGCGCGCCAGCAGCGGCCGCGCGACGAAACCATGCGCCGCCAGCGCGTCGAGGAACAGCCGGTTCTGCTCGAAGCAATAGCCCCCACGCTTGGCGGTCACCAGCTTGGCGAAGACGCCGTCGCTGTCGATCGCGATCGGACGGCCGAGCCGCACGTCGAGATTCTCGAACGGAATGGCCAGCCGGTGCGCCCATTGCAGTCGGCCCAGCCCCTCGGCATCGACGGTCACGCGCGATGGCAGGGCGATACGGGAAAGATAGAGGTCAAGATCGAACATGGTCCCGCAGATAGGGTGCCCGATGCCGATTGTCGAAGGGGGTCGCGTACCCCACCCCCTTATCGCACCGCGCGCGACGGGATATAGCGCGGCGTGACCATGCGCTTCCCCGACCCCGATCCGACCCTGGCCTTCTCCCCCGCCGCGATCCGCGCGGCCGCCGACGTGATCCTTTCGGGCGGGATCGTCGCGGTTCCGACCGAGACGGTCTATGGCCTGGCCGCCGATGCCACCGACGCCGACGCTGTCGCGCGCATCTACGCCGCGAAGGGGCGGCCGTCCTTCAACCCGCTGATCGTCCATGTCCCCGACCTGACGGCCGCACGCGCGCTGGCCGTCTTCGACACCGACGCGCTGGCGCTGGCCGAGGCGTTCTGGCCCGGTCCACTGACGCTCGTCCTGCCGGTGCGGGCGGAATCGGGGATCGCCTCGCTGGTCACGGCGGGGCTCGACACGGTGGCGATCCGCGTACCGCGCCACCGTGCGATGCAGACGCTACTGGCGACTTGCGGACGACCGCTCGCCGCGCCCTCGGCCAATGCCAGTGGCGGGATCAGCCCGACCCGCGCCGCGCATGTGCGCGCGAGCCTCGGCCCGTCCGTACCGATCATCGACGACGGCGCGACCGAGGCGGGGCTGGAGTCCAGCATCGTCGCCGGGCGGACCATCCTGCGTCCCGGCCCCGTCACCGCGGCGATGCTCGCGACGGTACTTGGCGATATGGAGTCGGGGCCCGAGGCCCCCGCGATCGTCACCGCACCCGGCCAACTCGCCAGCCATTACGCACCGCGCAAACCCCTGAGACTGAACGCGGAGATCGCGGCCCAGGACGAATGGCTGATCGGCTTCGGCGCGGTCGCGGGGCAGGATACGCTGTCCGCCAGCGGCGACACGGTCGAGGCGGCGGCGCGGCTGTTCGACGCGCTCCACCGCGCCGATGCGGGCGACCGCCCCCGCCTCGCGGTGGCGCCGATCCCGAACGAGGGAATCGGCGAAGCGATCAACGACCGGCTGCGACGCGCGGCGACCCGGTAGCGGGTCGGCTCGTCGCGTGGCCCCCGGGCCGCGCCCGACGCCCGGGATTACGCCGTCACCGCCTTCGACCTTGCGGCGAAGCTCTTGCGCAGCTTCTGCAGTTTGGGCGGGATCACCGCCATGCAATAGGGGTTCGACCGGCCGGAGGTCTCCCAATAATCCTGATGATAATCCTCCGCCGGATACCACTCCGCCATCGGCTCGATCGTCGTGACGATCGGCTTGTCCGACCCGGCCTGCGCCCGATCGGCGGCGGCCCTCATCGCGGCCTCCTGGCGTTCGTCCGCCGGGAACATCGCCGAGCGATACTGGGTCCCGACGTCGTTGCCCTGACGGTTGAGCTGCGTCGGGTCATGCGTCGCGAAATAAATGTCGAGCAGATCGTCGAGCGCGAGCTGTTCGGGATCGAAACCGATCCGGATCGCCTCGGCATGGCCGGTGTCACCGCCGCATACCTGCTTGTAGGTCGGGTTGGGAACGTTACCGCCGATATAGCCGCTTTCGATCGATTCGACGCCGATCACGTCCTTGAACACCGCCTCGGTGCACCAAAAGCAACCGCCTGCCAGTGTCACATATTCAGTCACACGAAATCTCCTCGTCGTCTTGTATGCTTAGATAGGAAGGCGCTAGGCCACGGCAATCCATGGGTTCGGGACAAAGATGATGGCGGCGATCGACGGCAAGGTGATGGTGACGGGTGGAGCGGGCTATATCGGCAGCCATGCGGTGCTCGCGCTGCTGGACGCAGGCTATGAGGTCGTCGTGCTAGACAATCTCGTCACCGGCTTCGACTGGGCGGTCGATCCGCGCGCGACGCTGGTCGTCGCCAATGTCGCCGATGACGACAAGGTCCGCGCCGCGATCCGCGACCACCGCGTCCGCGCGATCATGCACTTCGCCGGTTCGGTCGTCGTCCCCGAGTCGGTCAGCGATCCGCTCAAATATTATCGCAACAACACCGCCGCCAGCCGCGCGCTGATCGAAAGCGCGGTGGCCGAGGGCGTGCCGCACTTCATCTTCTCCTCGACCGCCGCCACCTATGGCACGCCCGAGAAGGTGCCGGTCGCCGAAGGCGATCCCAAGGCGCCGATCAACCCTTACGGCATGTCCAAGCTGATGACCGAGATCATGCTGAAGGACGTCGCCGCCGCGCACGCGATCAACTATTGCGCGCTGCGTTACTTCAACGTCGCGGGCGCGGACCCCAAGGGGCGCTCGGGCCAGTCGACGGTCGGCGCGACCCACCTGATCAAGATCGCGGTCGAGGCGGCGATCGGCAAGCGCGAGGCGGTCGGTGTCTATGGCACCGACTTCGCGACCCGCGACGGCACCGGCGTGCGCGACTATATCCACGTCTCCGACCTCGCCGACGCGCATGTCGCCGCGCTCGAACTGCTGATCGCCCAGCCGGGCGAGAGCCACACGCTCAATTGCGGCTATGGTCGCGGCTTCTCGGTGCTCGAAGTGCTGGATGCGGTCGACCGGGTAACCAACCACACGATCGAGCGCCGGATGGAAGGTCGCCGCGCGGGCGACCCCGCCGAGCTGGTCGCGGACAACAGCGCGATCCTGGCCGCCCTGCCCTGGCGCCCCGAGCGTGACGATCTCGACGGCATCGTCCGCGACGCGCTTGCCTGGGAACGCAAGCTGGCCGAGATGGGGCGCTAAGCCCGGTGCGGCTGCGCTCGCTCCTGTTCGTGCCGGGCGACCGGCCCGACAGGATGGCCAAGGCGATGACCCTCGGCGCCGACGCGCTGATCCTCGACCTCGAGGATGCCGTCGCGCCCGACGCCAAGCCGCGCGCGCGCGACGATGTCGCCCGCTTCCTGGCGCAGCCGCGCGATGGCGCCGTCGCGCTGTTCGTGCGGATCAACCCGGTCGACGGGCCGCTGGCGGCGGACGACCTGGCGGCGGTGCTGCCCGTCCGCCCCGACGGCATCGTCCTGCCCAAGGCGGAAGGGCTGGTCAGCCTCCATGCGCTGGCGGCGCGCGGAGTGGCGCATGTGCCGATCCTGCCGATCGCCACCGAAACCCCGACCGCGCTGTTTCGCCTCCACGAATATGCGGGGTCGAGCGTGCCGCTCGCCGGGCTGACCTGGGGCGCCGAGGACCTGCCCGCCGCGATCGGCGCGACCAGCGCGCGCGAGACGGATGGCGGCTATACCGCACCCTATCAGCTCGCCCGCTCGCTGACCCTGTTCGGGGCGCACGCCGCCGGGGTCGCCGCGATCGAGACGGTCTATCCCGATTTCCGTGATCTCGACGGGCTTGCCGCCTATGCCGCGCGTGGGCGACGCGATGGCTTTACCGGCATGATGGCGATCCATCCGTCGCAGGTGCCGGTCATCAACGCCGCCTTCACCCCCTCGCCCGAGGAACTGGCGCGGGCGCAGGCGATCGTCGATCTGTTCGCCGCCAATCCCGGCGCGGGCGCGTTGCAGCGCGATGGCCGGATGGTCGATGCCCCACATCTGAAGGCGGCACAGGCACTGCTGGCCCGCGCGGGGCAGTAACGCCTATTCGCGCATGCTCGGCCAGGACGCGCGCATCGCCGCCGTGGCCCACCACCAGCCGAGCGCCCAGAGGGTCCCGAAACACCATCCCGCCGCCACGTCGGATGGCCAGTGGACGCCCAGATAGACCCGGCTGACCCCGATGGCTCCGACCAGCAGCACCGCCAGCGCGACGATCGCGTGGCGGACGCGGCGGTGGCGGGTCAACTGGGTCGCGAGCGCGGCCAGGGTGAGATAGACCATCGCGCTGCCCGCCGCATGGCCGCTGGGGAAGCTGGCATTGGACACGTCGACCCAGTGCGGCACGAGATCCGGCCGCGCGCGCGACACACCGTTCTTGACCAGGGTCACGACCGCACCGCCGCTGATCCCCGATGCGACCGTGACCCCCGCCACCAGCCACCAGCCGCGCGCCGCGAGCAGCAGGGCCGCCGCCCCGACCATCATCACCAGCACCGGCACGCTGCCCAGCGCGGTGATGTCGACCGCCGCGTGCATGAGGGCGCGCGACGCGAAATGCGCGCGCAGCCCCGTGAGAATCGCCCGGTCCCATGCGAAGGGCCAGCGATCGACCAGCAGGCCCGCGAGCATCAGAATCGCCAGCGCCGCGGCCCCGGCCGCCGCCCCCCGCAGGGCCAGCGGCATGGCGGAGAGGCGTTCAGGCAGTCGTTCGGTCAAATATCGTCACCCGGTTCGGTTACTCGCCGACCAACGATCCCGAACGGACCCCGGTCGCGCCAAGCTTCTGGCAAAGCGGGATGAATTGGGCAACCGCCCCCCTCCCACCGTTCCCCGGACAGGCGTTTCGCAACCCCGGTATCGGCTTGGCGAACATAATCGATCATGCTCATTCGAAAAACGGGTTTGCGCATTAACTATAATTGTCGCAAAGATGCGTCATACCGGCACACAGACCGGCTGGAGAGGACTGCACGACCATGGAACAAAATGTCATTTCGCCGTTCGACCGCCTGCTCATCCTCGCTTTCGGCGCGACGGCAAGCTGGGTCGCCGTGGGCGGTATGGCGATGGGTGCGTCCAAGCTGGTCCACCACCTGTTCTGAACGATCGACGCCGGTCCGCACCACGACGGACCGGCTGTCTTCCTGACCGACCGGCCCGGCATTTCGAAGATCAGGTTTGGTCGACCGGTATTCCCGGTCTGAACCGGCGCACCAGTCCGATCGCGCGCCAGCGGAGCAGATCGTCGACCCCGGCATAGCCGAGCCCGAGATGCGGCGGCCGCGATGCCAGCACATCGGCGAGCGTGACCCGCCCCGAGCGCAGCGCCGTCCGCGCCAATTGCCGCCATCGTCGCGCGGTTTCCCACCGGATGAGCGTCACGCTCTCCTGATCGGGTGCGACCTGGCGCAGATAGGCCCCTTGCAACACCGCGATCGCCCGACCCAGCCGCCGCAGCGTCGCGCCGTCCGGCACCGGCAGTCCGCCCATATTATGCCGGACCAGCAGGCCGGCGATATCCCCGGCCGCGTCGCCCAGCAGCGCGGTATGCGCGTCCGCCAGGACGCGGGTCGCGCTCGCCCGCATCTGCGCGATGAACCGCTTCGACGCCCCACCCGCATGCTGGCGATAGATCAGCAATGGTTCGTCCAGCCGCGCGATCCGGCCGAACGCGACGATACGGTGATACAGGTCGAAATCCTCGGCATAGAGGATCTCGGGCCGGGTGAAGGGTTCCAGCCGCCGCGCAACGTCGCCGCGCACCATCACCGTCGACCAGGCGAGCGGGTTCTCGATCCAGCTCAACCAGCGGATAAGGTCGGGCGTGGTATGCGCCGCATAGTCCATCGGCAGCACCCGCCCCTCGACCAGCTGCTCGGTCTGCGCCCCCGCCAGCACGACATCGGGGTTCGCCTCCAGATAGGCGACCTGCCGCGCCAGCCGTTCGGGGCGGCACAGATCGTCCTGGTCCAGCCCCGCCAGATAGCGTCCGCGCGCCTCGGCGAAGCCGCGATTGCGGGTCGTCACCGGTCCGCCATTGACCGCATTCTCGATCAGGCGAACCCGGCGATCGGGCCAGCCTCGCACCAGCGCGCGCGTGTCGTCGGACGAACAGTCGTCGACGACCAGCGCCTCCCAGTCGGTCAGCGTCTGCGCACCGAGGCTCGCCAGCGTCTCGCCGATCAGCGCGGCGCCGTTATAGGCCGGGATGACGATGCTGACGACCGGATGGCTCATGCCGCTTCATGGCTCCGGTCGACGTCGTTCCGATCGAGCAACTGGTCGACGATCATCTGGCCGACATGGTTCTGCCACAGCCACAGGCCGTTGGCCTGGCCGCGAAAGCTCTTTTCGCCGCCCAGGGCGCCCCAGGGCACGAACCCGGCGGACAGCCCGATGCCATAGGCCCCCGGCACCGGTCGGTCGCCCGCGTCGAGAATTCGGCAATGGCGATCGACCATTGGCCGCCCGGCCATATGCGCCAGCGCGATCGGTGCGCCCGCTTCATCGAACAGCGGCAGCGCGCGCGGTCGATAGCCCAGCGCACCGACCACCAGATCGGCCTCCCCGATCAGCGCGCGGGCCCGATGGTCGTCATCGCCCGCGATCCGGTGGATCGTCAGGCGCGGATCGGGGACCCGCCCGCCCAGCCCCAGTATCCGCAGTACGAGCTCGCGCGACTCGAGCCGAAGCCCCGCCAGCCGCAGCACGAAGCCGCTCACCGGACAAATGTCGTCGGCCGTGAAATCGGTGAACCCTTCCGCCTGTGCCGCCGCCACCGTCGGGAAGAAGGGCTTGGGCGGATTGCGCACGACCAGCGTGACCGCACCCGCGCCGAGCGGCAGGTCATGGCATTTGAGCAATTGCACCGCCGAGGCGAGCGCGCTGGTCGAGGCGCCGACGATCACGATCCGCGGTGCGCGCACCTGCGCCAGCCGCGCGACCGCTTCGCCCGTCCCGCCATGACGGAGCAGCGCGTCGGACCGCATCAGCCGCGCCCCCGCCATTTCACCCAGGGGCAGGCCCGCCACGACGGTCGCGGCGACCTGAGCCTCGGTCTGAACCCCGCCGGTGGCGACGACGACGCTGCGCGCGGTGACCTGTCGCTCCTCTCCGCCCTCCATCAGCGTCGTGCGCCATAGCCCGTCCCGGGTACGTTCGGCGCGCACCGCCTCGACACCGGTCCATATCCGGCCGCCCCGCTCCGTCACGATGTCGCGCAAGGCGGACGCGGTCGCGTCCAGCAACGGCGCGGTATCGCGAAGCGGCGCTCCCAGCGCACCGCAATAGCCAGCCATCACCCGACCCGCAGGATGCGTCTCCAGCGCGGCCAGTTCGGGATGGGGATTGTCCTTCACCGCCGACAGGAACGTCTCCGCCGTCGTATCCGACCGGATCGCATAGTCGCCCAGCGCGCCCGAACCGATGCGCGCCGATCGCTCGACCAGCGTCAGTCCGCCCCGCGCGAGTTCCTCGAGCGATCCGTTCTTGCTCGCCGCGGTCAATATGGCGGTGCCGGCCGGGCCGCCGCCGATGACGAGACAATTGACCGGCCCCGCCGTGTCGGCATCCGTCGTGGCGGCGCATCCTTCGGACACCCGCGCCACGACGATCCGCAGCCGGTGGGCGACGATGTTCGCCGCGCCCGGCTCCATCGCGTCGGTGATCGGCAGGCTGATCATGCGCGCGGAGATCTGGTCGGCCACAGGCGTCGGTTCGATCAGCGCCGCCTCGCGAAACCAGGGCTGCTCGCCCAGATGCGGGCTGAAATAATGCCCCGCCCCGACGCCATGGTCGGCCAGCATCGCGATCACCGCGTCGCGACGGGGCCCCAGCGCGGGCGGGAGCAGCACCGGCATGAACTGGGTCGCCTGTCGCCGCGCCGTCTCCCGCTGGAACGACCAGCCGGGCAAGGCCGCGCGATATTCGTGGTCGAGCGCGGCGCGCGCATCGCAGACCCGATCGATCTCCGCCAGCTTGCACCGTGCCATCAGCGCCAGCACTTCGGGCATCTTGGCGTTGATGCCCGGCAGCGTCGCGCTGCGCCCGCTCTCGAAGCCGAAATTCACCATCGCGCGCAACCGGTCGATCCGCTCGACGTCGCCGCTGTAGATCAGTCCGCCCTCGCCGACCGAGAAGGTCTTGGTCGCGTGCATCGAATAGACCAGGGTGAAGGGCGCGCCCGTGCCGAAGCCGCGACCATCCGCATCCAGGGTGCCCAACGACGCGGCGGCATCGATCACGATCCCCACCCCATGGCGCCGCGCCAGCCAGGCATAGCGATCGAGGTCGATGGCGGTGCCGAAGGTCGCATAGGGCACGATCACCCGGATGCGGTCACCATAGCGCGCCAGCATCCGCTCCTCCCCGGCCGCGTCGGCGGTCCAGTCGTCGGGATCGACGTCGATGACCAGCGGCGTCAGCCCCGCCCATATCGCCGCCTGCCCCGTGGCCGCGAAGGTCATCGTCGGCATCATCGCCAGCGCGCCGGGTGCGGGCGTCATCCCCGCCGCCTGGCGGATCGCGATCATCAGCCCCAGCGTCGCGTTGCCGACCGCCAGCGCCGCCCCCCGTCCGCCGAACAGCCGCGCGACCATCTCCGCCTCCAGCGCGCGCACCTCGGGCCCGCCATTGCTGAACTGTCCGGAAGCCTCGATCCGGATCAGCCCGTCGATCTGCTCGGACAGCCGAGGCGGATTGGGGGCAATGAGCGGAAATTCCATGGGGCGCTTGTCCTGGGGCACGGCCATCGCTGTCCCATAATCGCCTTTAAGAAGCGGTTAGCACAAGCGTATACGAGGATCGGCGGTGCCGGATCAGGACGCCGCGTGTCGCCGCAGCTGGTCCCGAAAACCCGATGGTGGGTCCGCCGGGACTCGAACCCGGGACCTCTCGATTAAAAGTCGCTTGCTCTACCAACTGAGCTACGGACCCTCCATCGGGGTGGAAGCGACCTAGGGGCGCGGACGCCTGCGGTCAACACCATGTCGAAGATGGCGAATGCGCCGACCGTCCCACGGATCGCGCCAGTCCCCCGCGATCGCCGCCAGGGGATGCAGCACGAAGGCGCGGCTCGCATAGGCGGTATGCGGCACGGTCAGTCCGCGCGAGCGCCACTTGCCTCCCGACCAGAGGATGATGTCCAGATCGATCACCCGCGCGCCCCAGCGCTGCCCGCGCCGCCGCCCGAACGCGCGCTCCACCGCCTTCAGCCGCGCGAGCATAGCGGGTGGGGCGAGCGGGCTTTCGATCAGCGCGGCGGCATTGGCGAAGGCCCGGATCGACGGACCGACCGGCGCGGTGATGAGGATCGGCGACACCGCATAGACCCCCGGCAAGGCCGCCAGCGCCGCGCGAATCTCGTCACGCGGCCCGCCATGCCGTCCCGGACGGTTGGAACCCAGCGCGATGGCATAGCTTGTCGTCGTCATGTCACCCGACTACCCGAGCGCGATGCCCGACGCATCCTTTCCCGTGATCCCCGCCCCGTTGGCCCCGATCCAGCCGCCGCGCGACTGCCCGCTCTGTCCCCGCCTGGTCGAGATCCGCCAGGCGGTCGCCGCCGAATATCCCGGCTGGTGGAACGCCCCCGTTCCCCCCTTCGGCGATGGCGAGGCGTGGCTGGCGGTCGTCGGCCTCGCCCCCGGCAAGCATGGCGCGCACCGCACCGGCCGCCCCTTTACCGGCGACGGTGCGGGTCCGCTCCTCTATGGCACGCTCGCCAAATTCGGGCTGGCCGAGGGGGAATTCGCGGCCAGGATCGATGACGGACTGACGCTGAAGGGCGCGGTGATCCTGAACGCGGTCAAATGCCTGCCGCCCGAGAACAAGCCCATGCCGGACGAGATCCGCACCTGCCGGTCCTTCCTCGAAGCCGAACTGGCGGCGCTGCCCCGCCTGTCGGTCGTCGTCGCGCTGGGCGAGATCGCGCATCGCTCGGTCATCAAGGCGCTCGGCGGACGCCTGCCCAAGGCGCGCTTCGCCCATCTGGCGGAACACCGGCTGCCCGGCGGCGGCCCGGTGGTGCTCGATAGCTATCACTGCTCGCGCTACAACCAGAATACCGGCCGCCTGACGCCCGAGATGTTCGAGGCCGTCTTCGCCCGCGCGGTGAAATTGCGGGGGTAGCCGCCGGATCGTCGCCCCGGCGAAGGCTGGAGCCTCTCACGATCCGCGCCCGACAGGACGAGAGGTTCCAGCCTCCGCCGGGATGACGGGCGTCAGATATCCTGAACCAGCCGCCCGTAGAGTTCCGGCCGCCGGTCGCGGAAGAAGCCGAACGCCGCGCGGTGGCGCTTCACCCGGCCGAGGTCGAGGGTCGCGACGATCACGCCCTCTTCCTCGCGGCCCAGTTCGGCCAGGATGTCGCCGCGCTCGTCGCAGATGAAGCTGGTGCCGTAGAAGGTCTGGCCATGTTCGCAGCCGACCCGGTTGGCCGCGACGATCGGCACGACGTTGGACACCGCATGGCCGACCATCGCGCGCCGCCACAGCCGCGCGGTATCGAGGCTGTCGTCATGCGGCTCGCTGCCGATCGCAGTCGGGTAGAACAGGATTTCCGCGCCCATCAGCATCATCGCGCGCGCCGTCTCGGGATACCATTGGTCCCAGCAGATGCCGACGCCCAGCTTGGTCGCCGGGCCGTCCCACACCTTGAACCCGGTATTGCCGGGGCGGAAGTAGAATTTCTCCTCATAGCCCGGACCGTCCGGGATATGGCTCTTGCGATAGACGCCCGCGACCTTGCCGTCGGGATTGACCATCGCCAGCGAATTGTAATGGTGTGGCCCGTCCGCCTCGAAGAAGCTGGTCGGGATATGGACCTTCAGTTCGGCGGCGAGTTCCTGCATCGCGCGGACCGCCTTGTGTTCGTCGGTCGGCTTGGCGTTGGCGAACAGCCCCTCGTCCTCGACGCGACAGAAATATTCGCCCTCGAACAGCTCGGGCGGCAGGATCACCTGCGCGCCCCTGGCGGCGGCCTCACGGACGAGGCGCGAAACCTCGGCGATGTTGCGGTCGATATCGGCGGTAAAGGCCAGTTGCAGCGCGGCGACGGTGATCTGGGTCATGGTCCCGCCCTTTAATGGCTCGGCTTTCCGGCGTCACGTGCGGAGTTGGGTGGGGAGACATTTGACCCGGGGCCGAACGAACGGATATCGGGGGGCAAGCCCCCCAGCCGATCACCGCGCCGGGATCTGCTGCGAGATGCAGTGGAAGCTGCCCCCCCCGGTCAGGATCGCGTCGGCGCGCAGGCCCACGACCTCGCGGTCGGGGAAGATCGCCTGGATCGCCGCGACGCCCGCCGCGTCGTTCTCGCTGCCATAGAGTGGCACGACCACCGTCGCATTGCCGATATAGAAGTTCATATAGCTGGCGGGCACGATCTCCTCATCGCGCAGCACCCGGCCCGGCGACGGGATGGTCACGACCTCAAGCCCGGCGGCGGTCGCATCGCGCCTGGCGGCCATATAGACCTGCCAATTGGGGTCGTTCTCCGCCGCCTCCGGCAATGCGATCCGGTTCGGGCCGACGAAGCGCGCCAGATTGTCGACATGGCCATCGGTATGGTCGTTGAGCAGCCCGTCGCCCAGCCACACGATCCGGGTCAGCCCCAGATCCTG
Source organism: Sphingomonas sp. Leaf21 (assembly GCF_916858675.1). Taxonomy (GTDB): domain Bacteria; phylum Pseudomonadota; class Alphaproteobacteria; order Sphingomonadales; family Sphingomonadaceae; genus Sphingomonas. Next base: position 92,357 of record NZ_CAKASM010000002.1, on the reverse strand, counting down.
CGCCAGCCGCTCGGCGATTTCGGCTTCGTTCAGCTCGGGATTGCGGTTGGCGTTGAGCAGGCATTGCCGCGTGGTCACGACCAGCCCGCTGCCGTCGCCATCGATCGCGCCGCCCTCCAGCACCCAGTCGCAGCGGGTCGCGGCGATACCGCGATCCTCGGCCAGCCGCGCGCCGACCGTGTCGTCACCCGGCAGATCGTATTTGCCGCCCCAGCCGTTGAACTGGAACAGCCGCGCGGAGCCGTCGCCGGTGACGATCGGCCCGGTATCGCGCAGCCAGATGTCGCCGAACGGCTGGACGATCACCTCTGCGGTGTCGCCCGCCATCCGCCGCGCCGCCTCGGCGGCCTCGCCATCGGCGGCGACCAGGATCACCCGCTCGCCCCGGCCATCGGCGTGGACGGCGCGGGCAAAGGCCAGCACCTCCTCGCGCGCGGGCTCCAGATCCTCTTCCCATAGCTCGGGATGGCTGGGAAAGCCGATCCAGACGGCGTCGTGCGGGGCCCATTCGGGCGGCGGGGGCGTCGTCGCGGATGACTGGGTCACGGGCGTCGTCACTGGGCGTTCTTCCTGCTTTGATCGCGAAGGCTGCGAAATTCGGCGGTGGGATACCAGTTGGGCCACAGGCCCGGCCGGTCGGCGAGCGTCCTGCCAAGTTGATAGTAGACGGTCAAATCCTCGACCGCACCCGACCAATCCCAACTGGGGTCATATTGATCGGCGGGCTTGTGATAGCGATGCGCGACATAATCCTCGGTCGCCGCCTTGCCCGCCGCGACGCCGCCCATCACCTTGTCCTGACCCGATCCGCCGTCGAGCATGGGAACACCCTGTTTCGCAAAGGAAAAATGGTCGGAACGATAATAGCTGCCCCGTTCCGGATTGGCCTCCTCGCCGATATAGCGGCCCTGCGCGCCGACCAGCCCCTTGGCCAGATCCTCGATCTCGGACTTGCCCTTGCCGACCAGCACGAAATCCTTCGACCGGCCGGTGACGTTCAGCCCGTCCATGTTCACCCCGCCGACCGTGCGTGCCAGCGGAAAGATCGGATGCTGCGCGTAATAGCTGGAGCCGAGCAGCCCGCTTTCCTCCGCCGTCACCGCCAGGAAGGCGATCGAGCGCTTGGCCGGGCCGGCCTTGGCCTGCGCCTCCGCGATCGCGACCAGCCCGGCGACCCCGCTCGCATTGTCGACCGCGCCGTTGCAGATATCGTCGCCATCGACCGCGTCGCAGCGGCCCAGATGGTCCCAATGCGCGGAATAGAGGACATAGTCCCCCGGTTCCGACGTGCCCGGCAGCACGCCGATCACATTCTTCGATGCCTGGCGCCGGATCGTGTTGGTGAAGCCCCCCGACAGCGTCAGGCCGAGCGGCACCGCCTTGAACCCCCTGGTCTGCGCCGCCTTGGTCAGCGTGGTCAGGTCGCGCCCCGCCGCCGTCAGGATCCGCTTGGCGACGGCTTCCTGGATCCAGCCGATCACCTGGCTCTGGTCCATATGGTCGCCCGCCTCGTCCAGCTCGAGCTGCGGCCCGGTCCAGGAGGATTGCACCACCGCCCAGGGATAGGCCGCCGGTTCGGTCTGATGCACGATCAGCGCGGCGGCCGCGCCATGCTTGGCGGCATTCTCGAACTTATAGGGCCAGCGACCATACCAGGTCATCGCCCGGCCCTCGAACGGACCGTCGCGCCCCATGGTCTGCCAATCGGCATCGTTGACCAGGATGACCACCGTCTTGCCGCGCACATCGACCCCGGCATAATCGTCCCAGCCCTTTTCGGGCGCGGTGATGCCATAGCCGACGAACACCATCTCGCTGTTCTTCAGGTCGATCCGGGGCGTGACGCGGTACGTGCCGACGACCATGTCGGTGCGATAGGCGAGCGGGATCGACGCCCCCTTGCCCGACACGGTGAAGGGCTGGACATCGTTGGCCAGGATCTCGACCATCGGCACGTCCTGGGTCCAGCTTCCCTTGTTGCCGGGCTTCAACCCCGCCTTCTGGAAGCGCTCGATGATATAGGCGACCGTCTTGTCCTCGGCGGGCGTGGTCGGCGCGCGCCCCTCGAACGCGTCGGAAGACAGGGTCTGCGTGACGGTCTTGAGCGTCTCGACCGAGATGGCTGGCTTGTCCTGCGCCATCGCGGTGCCGGAGAGGAGGACGGACAACAGGAGCAGACGGCGCATGACGGATTCCCCTTTGCTATGCGGGCTTTGTGCCCGGCGGCGAGGTCGGGGGCAAGCTTGCCAAGGGGCGGCGGGACACTCAGTGTCGCTACATGAGAAAACTGTACCCCCTGGCCGTGCTGGTCATCTTCGGCTTTGTCGGTTTGCTGTTCGGCAAATTCGGCCTGTTGTTTCCCCTGGGACTGGCCGCCGCCGTCATCGTGGCGATTTCGCGGAATGGACGCGCGAGTCGATAGCCTGGTGAGGCAGGCCGAGGCTTATCGAGGTGATTGGCAGAACGTAAGACGAACTCCAGCTTGGGCCCCAGCGGGCCCGTGCAAGACAAATTTCATCAATCGCCATGGGCCCGAACCGACCGGTTAGACTTGCAGTATACCAACGATCGCCCTCACTCACATAGGCTGATGATTTGGCGGGCGGCTTTGACCGCGCCATCCTCCTGCGCGACAACCTCAGCGGCACGCTTCGCTGCACATTTCATCCGGCCCGACATAAGAACGCTCGAAATGACGTCGACAGCATGATTGGCCTCGAACCTTTCGCGCGGGATCGTCAGCCCGATACCGGCTGATTGCAGACGGGCCGCATTATCGAACTGGTCTCCGAAGTGCGGGACGACGATCTGCGGAGCACCCGCGCGAAGTGCTTGGCCCGTAGTGCCCACACCGCCATGGTGAATGATCGCAGCGGCATGAGGAAAGACCGCCGAGTGCGGAGCGTAACCGACATAAAGGCAATCGCCGTCCCGGCGCGGCGTTCCCGGTTGGCCGGTCAACATCAGGGCGCGCTTACCCAACATCCGACTTGCTATCACGGCTTCGTGGTAAAAAGGTCCCGGTGAGCCTACCGCGAACGATCCCAGAGTGAATATCAAGGGCGGATCGCCATCGCGCAGAAAGTCCGCGATCTCGGGTGCCAGCATATCCGCCGCCCCACTTTCGCTATCGAAGAAGGGGAAACCCGTAAGGGCGGCATTGTCCGGCGAGTCGGGCGGCAGGACGCCGAGCGTGGAAGACCAACAGCATAGAATGGCTTGTGCTGCGGCATTACGATCCAGCAAGGGGGCCGCCTTATTGGCAGCAAGGCCATGTTCGCGGCGCACCGCATCGATCCGTTTCGAATGGCGCTTCCGCAATGCCATGCGCGCAAGCGCATAGATGGTTCGATTCCAGCTTCGGCCAAGGCCGGTACGCGGAAGGTGCCGCATCATCCCGAAATGCGGTGCCACCGGGGGCTGCCAGATCGAGAATAGCGTCATCGGTTGCAGAAGGACCGTCGCCAGCGGCAGGCGACGCTTTTCCGCGACGATCTCCGACGCGAATGCGAATATCGAACTGCCCAGTACGTCCGCGTCCGCCCCTAGCGCATCCAGGGCCGCGACGCTGGCCGAGAGAGAAGGCATCAAGATTTCGTCGAGAACGAAGCGTGAGTCCGCAAGGACCCGTCCCGCCAACTCCGTTGGGTTCATGCCCAACCGATGGCAAAGGGCCATATGGCCTGGCAGAATGGCTTCGGCGTTCAGCCCCGCAGCGCGAGCCTTGACCACCCCATCTTCTGGAATGGCCAGTGTCACCCTATGCCCTTGGGCCGTCAGGGATCGCCCGATCGCGATGAAAGGATGGAGGTCCCCCAGCGAACCTATGGTGACCAGAACGACATGGGCCATACACCCTGAATAGGCATGACTTCATTACGCCATCGAGACGAACGGCTTGGCCGCCCACTTTTGCCCAAACGAAAAAAGGCGGCCCCGAAGGACCGCCTCTTTCCACATTCGGTGAGACCCGAAAACTTAGCGCGAATAGAATTCGACGACCAGGTTCGGTTCCATCTTCACCGGATAGGGCACCTCGTCCAGCGTCGGGATGCGGGTCAGCGCGACCTTGGTGTTGCCGTCGGCGGTGACGTAGTCGGGCACTTCACGCTCGGCGAGCTGCTGTGCTTCCATGACCAGCGCCATTTCGGTCGCCTTCGAACCCAGCGAGATCTCGTCGCCGACGAAGCAGCGACGCGACGCGACGTTGCACTTCACGCCGTTGACGCGGATGTGACCATGGCTGACCAGCTGACGCGCGGCGAAGATGGTCGGCGCGAACTTGGCGCGGTACACGATCATGTCCAGGCGCTGCTCGAGCAGGCCGATCAGGTTCTGCGAGGTATCGCCCTTCATGCGGGCGGCTTCCTGGTAGCAGGCCTTGAACTGCTTCTCGGTCACATCGCCATAATAGCCCTTCAGCTTCTGCTTGGCGCGCAGCTGCAGACCGAAGTCCGAAACCTTGCCCTTGCGACGCTGACCATGCTGGCCGGGGCCGTATTCACGCTTGTTGACCGGGCTCTTGGGACGACCCCAGATGTTCTCGCCCATGCGGCGGTCGAGCTTGTACTTCGCGCTGTGACGCTTCGACATATGTAATCCTTGGCAACTACGAACAACGTTGGTCCCGGTATCGCGCCATGCCAGTCTTTGAGGGACGAGCGCAGGCCCACCGCTTCACCGGGGTGCGGGGGCAATTGCGAAGCGGCGCGCCTAGCCGAGGGGCGCCGGAGAGTCAAGCAAGCGGCCGGTCAGCGTCCGCTGGCGGCGTTCAGCCGGGCCGCCGCATTGTCGACGTCCTTGCGGGCATCGGCGGCGATCTCGTCCCACTCCGCCCGGGTCTTGCAGATGCGCCTGGCGCCCAGTCGTGAGCCGGTGGCCTGCTCGGTCCGACACACCTTCTTTTCCTTGGCCGGGGGCGGCGTGGGCTCGGCCTGTTGGCCGACAAGCGCCAGCAGCAGCAACGTCGTCAGCATCGTCCTGTCTCCCCCATGAGAACGTGCCGTCATGCTATCCTCGGGCGGCCCCGGTCCGCAAGCCGGACTGGACAGCGCGAACGCCAATCGGCACAGCCTCGCCCATGACCCAGATTCTCGCCGGACCCGATTGCACCACCATGGCGGAGGTCCGCGCGGGGGTGGACCAGCTCGATCGCGAACTGGTGGCGATGCTCGCGCGCCGCTTCGCCTATATGGACGCGGCGGCGCGGATCAAGCCGACCCGCGACCGGGTCCGCGACGAGGATCGCAAGCGACAGGTGATCGACCAGGCTCGCGCCGAAGCCGCCCGGCTGGGCGTGCCCGAGACGGTCGTGGCCGACATCTGGGAAGTGCTGGTCGAAGGCTCGATCGCCTATGAACTGGCGGCGTTCGACCGGACGCGGGGGTAAAGGGCCGTATCCCGGCCCCCGTGCAAGCTGAACGGAGGCCGGGAATCCACCTAGGCCGGATCGACATTCAGCGTATTCTTCCCTCTCCCCTGGACAGGGGAGAGGGTTAGCGAAGCTTGCCAGCGTGCTGGCTAGCGCAGCTTGGGTGAAGGGTTGAGCGAGCCTCAAGGCTCGCGCGCTCTTCGAGCGCTTCACCCCTCTCCCAGCTCCGACTAGGGCTTTGCTACGCAAAGACCAAGTCTGCGCAACCCTCTCCCCTCCACGAGGGGCGAGGGAAGGACAGGCATGGTTGAATGTCGATCGGACCTAGGCCGTTACCGCTGGCGGGGCCGCGCCAGCGTCGACAGCACCCCGCGCAGCGTCCGCACCTCCTGGCTCGACCAGCCCGGCTTGGTCAGCAGCGTGCGGAGCGTGCGCTTGCTCGCGGGGGTACGATCGGGCGGGAAGAAGAACCCCGCCCCCTCCAGCATCTCCTCGAGCTGGCCGATCATCCCGTCGAGCTCGAATTGCGGCGCGACCTCGGGCAGTTCGGTTTCGGGCGGCTGGGCGAGCGCGACACCCTTCGACCATTCATAGGCGACCAGGATCACCGCCTGGGCCAGGTTCAGGCTGCCGAATTCGGGATTGATCGGCACCGTCACGATCTTGCGCGCGATGGCGACGTCGTCGGTTTCCAGCCCCGAACGCTCGGGTCCGAACAGGAAGGCGGCGCGTCCGACCGTGTCGGCGTGAATCTCGCGCGCGGCGTCCTCCGGGGTCACGACCGGCTTGGTCACGCCGCGCTTGCGCACCGTGGTGGCATAGACCTGCGCACAGTCCGCCACCGCGTCGGAGACGCTTTCATAGACCTTGGCCCGTTCCAGCACGATATCCGCGCCGGAGGCGGCCGGGCCAGCCTGCGGATTGGGCCAGCCGTCGCGCGGCGTGACGAGCCGCATCTCGACCAGCCCGAAATTCAGCATGGCCCGCGCGGCCTTGCCGATATTCTCGCCGAGCTGCGGGCGGACCAGGACGATGACGGGCGGCTGGGATCGGGGCTGGGATCGGGGCTGGGACAAAATTCAATCTTCCGTTCGCCCCGAGCGAAGTCGAAGGGCACGTTCCGCGCGCGGTATCGCGGCTTCTTCAAGCGCCGTCCAGTCCGATGCGATCAGCGCGGCCTTCCTGGCATGGGACCAGCCTTTGATCGGCTGTTCGGCGGCGAGAGCTTCGTGGCGCGAGGGGAAGTCCTGGGACCGGACGCGTTCTGCCGGACGGCGATTCCGGGTGGAGCAGGGGATTTCGCCGGTCCGGTGCCCACGCCCCGAACCGCGCCTCACTCGCCCTTCGGCGCGACCTCTTCCACCGTCCCGGCGAACGCCTCGAAATCCCTGGCCTCGCCGAACTCGCGGTACACGCTGGCGAACCGGATATAGGCGACCGAGTCGAGCCCCTTGAGCCCCTCCATCACCATCTCGCCGATACGCTTGGAGGACACCTCGCCCTCGCCGCTGGTTTCGAGTTGCCGCTGGATACCCGAGACGAGCTTCTCCACCCTGACCGGATCGATCGGCCGCTTGCGGGTCGCGATGGCGATGGAGCGGAGCAGCTTCTCGCGGTCGAACGGCTCGCGCCGCTCCTCGCTCTTCAACACGAACAGCTCGCGCAACTGGATACGCTCGAACGTCGTGAAGCGCGCGCCGCAGCCCTCGCACTGGCGGCGGCGGCGGATCGCCGCCCCATCTTCGGTGGGGCGGCTGTCCTTTACCTGACTGTCTTCATGGCCACAGAATGGGCAGCGCATTCAGAGCTTCTTCTTCGCCTTGAAATAGGCGTAGCCGGCACCCGCCGCCGCGCCGAAGATCGGGCCGACGAACGGCACCGGAATCGCGACGACCGCGCCCAGCGCGCCCCATTTCGCCATGCTCTTGCCGAGGCCCGGGGTCGACTTGATGTCGCCCTGCACTTCGGAAATCTTCTGGTCGAACTTGGCCATGCGATTACGTCCTTATCCCTGATAGATCGGAAAGCGTGCGCAAAGCTCACGCACACGGGCACGAACGTTCGCCTCGACCTCCGGGTCCCCATGTTCGCCCTTGGCCTTCAGACCGTCGAGCACATCGGCGACCATATGGCCGATCTGCTCGAATTCCGCCGTGCCGAAACCACGCGTGGTCCCGGCGGGCGAGCCGACGCGGATACCACTGGTCTTCATCGGGGGCAGCGGATCGTTGGGAATGCCGTTCTTGTTGCAGGTGATGCCGGCCCGCTCCAGCGCCTCGTCGGCGTCGCGGCCGGTGATGCCCAGCGGGGTCAGGTCGACCAGCGCCAGATGCGTGTCGGTGCCGCCCGCGACCAGGTTCGCGCCGCGCGCCTTCAGCGTGTTCGCCAGCGTGCGGGCATTCTCCACGACCGCCGCGATATAGGTCTTGAACTCAGGGTTCAGCGCCTCGCCGAACGCGACCGCCTTGGCGGCGATGACGTGCATCAGCGGGCCACCCTGCAGGCCGGGGAACACCGCCGAGTTGATCTTCTTCGCGATCGCCTCGTCGTTGGTCATGATCATGCCGCCGCGCGGACCGCGCAGCGTCTTGTGCGTGGTGGTGGTCACGACATGCGCATGGCCGAACGGGGTCGGGTGCAGCCCGCCCGCGACGATGCCCGCGAAATGGGCCATGTCGACCATGAAATAGGCGCCGACCTCGTCCGCGATGGCGCGGAACTTGGCGAAGTCGATCACCCGCGGATAGGCCGAGCCGCCCGCGATGATGATCTTGGGCTGGCTCTCGCGCGCGATCCGGGCGACCTCGTCATAGTCGATCAGGTGCGTCTCGGGATCGACGCCATACTGGACCGCGTTGAACCACTTGCCCGACAGCGCCGCCTTGGCGCCGTGCGTCAGGTGGCCACCGGCGTCGAGCGACAGACCCATGATCGTGTCGCCGGGCTTGGCCAGCGCGAGCATCACCGCGCCGTTCGCCTGCGCGCCCGAATGCGGCTGGACGTTGACGAAGTCGCAACCGAAGATCTGCTTGGCGCGGTCGATCGCCAGCTGCTCGACCTCGTCCGACGGCGCGCAGCCCTGATAATAGCGCTTGCCCGGATAGCCCTCGGCATATTTGTTGGTGAAGACCGAGCCCTGCGCCTCCATCACCGCCTTGGAGACGATGTTCTCGGATGCGATCAGTTCGATCTGGGTCTGCTCACGCTCCAGCTCATGGGCGACACCGGCGAAGACGGCGGGGTCGGCATCGGCGAGCGTACGGGTGAAGAAACCGGCGGGCTGGACGTCGTTAAGCGTGCTCATGAGGGGCAGTATCCTTGGCGTTCAATTCTGGGCGGGCGCGGCGGTGGACAGCATGTCGACGCGCCGCTGATGACGTCCGCCCTCGAACGGGGTGGACAAAAAGGCTTGGAGGCAGGCCTTGGCCATTTCCTCACCGATGACGCGCGCGCCCATGGCGATGGCGTTGGCGTCGTTATGCTGGCGCGCGAGCGCGGCCGACAGCGGCTCCGACACGAGCGCGCAGCGGCAGGCGGGGTTGCGGTTGGCGGCGATCGAAATGCCGATGCCCGAGCCGCACAGCGCGACGCCGCGCTCCGCTCGTCCGTCGGCCAGTGCGTCGCCGACCGCGCGACCGAATTCGGGATAATCGACGCTGGCGGTGCCGTCCGTGCCCAGGTCGAGCACGTCATGCCCCTGCTCCCGCAGCCAGTCCGCCAGCACGGTCTTCAGCGAGACGGCGGCATGATCGGATGCGATCGCGATGCGCATGGGACGGGCGCTCCAGACGGGTGAGGATGGAATGGGTGCGCCTTTACGCGCGCGCGGGAAGAATGGCTACCCCCTTGGGTGGACCGGGCACCATGGGGGTGGCGGGAACGGGCGAGGCGCCTGACGGGTTCAGCGCGTCATGAAGCGCATACTGATCCTCTCCGCCCTTGTCGCCACCTCGGTCGGCCTGACCGCCTGTTCGCGTGAGACGCCGGAGGTGGTGAACAACACCGCCGCCGCCTCGGTCGGCGGCCCCAGCGCGCCCGCGACGGCGGGTCCGGCGGGCGACGGGTCGACCTTCACCGGCCTGCCCAAGGCCAAGGCCCCCGATTATGTCGGACGCTGGATCGGCGTGGAGGGCATGTACCTGACCATCAAGCACGCCGCGACCCCCGGCCGCTATCGCATGGAGATGCAATGGGACCTCGACCACAAGGGCGAGTTTCGTGGCGAGCAGGTCGGCGATACCATCGTGTTCGAACGCAACGGCGTGCGCGAGACGCTGCGCCCGACCATTGGCGACGCGACGGGGCTGAAATATCTCGCGGGCAAGACCGAATGCCTGACCGTCAAGAGCGGCGAAGGCTATTGCAAGACGTAGAGGCACGCCTCCCCGGCGCGGGGGAGAAGGGGGGAAGCGCGGCGGCCCAGGGCCGATCGACATTCGACTATGCCTGTCCTTCCCTCGCAGAGGGGAGAATAAGCTGAACGTCGATCCCGCCTAGGCCGCCATCCGCAGTTCCAGCCGTTCCCATATCTCGACCAGCGCCGACACCAGTTCCGCCATCATCGCATCGTCATGCGCGGGGCCGGGCGTGAAGCGAAGCCGTTCGGTGCCGCGCGGCACGGTCGGGTAATTGATCGGCTGCACGTACACGCCATATTCGGCGAGCAGGATGTCGCTGATCTTCTTGGCCTTGACCGGATCGCCGACCATCACCGGCACGATATGCGTCTCGCCCAGCATCACGGGCAGCCCCGCCTCGCGCATCATCGCCTTCAGCTTGGCGGCGGCGGCCTGCTGTCCCTCGCGCTCGACCGAACTCTGCTTCAGGTGACGCACGCTCGCCAGCACGCCTGCGACCAGCACCGGCGACAGCGAGGTGGTGAAGATGAAGCCCGGCGCATAGGAGCGGATCACGTCGACGATCATCCGGTCGGCCGCGATATAGCCGCCCATGACGCCGAACGCCTTGCCCAGCGTCCCCTCGATCACGGTCAGCCGGTGCGCGACCCCGTCCCGCTCCGAGATACCGCCGCCGCGCGGCCCGTACATGCCGACCGCATGCACCTCGTCCAGATAGGTCAGCGCGTTATACTTGTCGGCCAGGTCGCAGATCGCGGCGATCGGGGCGACATCGCCCTCCATCGAATAGACGCTTTCGAACGCGATCAGTTTGGGGACCGCCGGATCGGCCGCCGCCAGCAATTCTTCCAGATGCGCCAGGTCGTTGTGGCGGAACACCTGCTTCTCGCAGCCCGAATTGCGGATGCCCGCGATCATCGAGGCGTGGTTCAGCTCGTCCGAGAAGATCACGCAGCCGGGCAGGATCTTGGCCAGCGTCGCCAGCGTCGCCTCGTTGGAGACATAGCCGCTGGTGAACAGCAACGCCGCTTCCTTGCCGTGCAGGTCGGCGAGTTCGCCTTCCAGATCGACATGATAATGGGTGTTGCCGCCGATGTTGCGCGTACCGCCCGAGCCCGCGCCGACGTCGTGGAGCGCTTCCTCCATCGCGGCGATGACCTTGGGGTGCTGTCCCATCGCCAGATAGTCGTTGGAACACCATACGGTGATCGGCTTCGGCCCGTTATGCCCGGCGAAACAGCGCGCATTGGGGAACATGCCCTTGTTGCGCAGGATGTCGATGAAGACGCGGTAACGTCCCTCGGCGTGCAGGCGGTCGATCGCCTGGGTGAAGACGCGGGAATAATCCACGCGCGCGTCCGTACCGTCGATGCTCATGGGACGGGAATGTAGGACGATGCGGCGGAGGATGCGAGTCGATAACGCCGCTGACTGTGATCGATCATGGTGGACATATTGTCCCACGGATCGAAGGGTTCCCGATGCGGGATCGAAGTCCCCGGCATGGATTTGCGGCCAGGCTGTCCCCTGGGCTGCGACGTTACCCGACCTGAAAGGGCGTGGTGGGCGGTCTACAGCGCCTCGATCCGCGTGAAGCCCCGCGCCGCCAACCCCGGTGCGAGCGCCTGTTCCCGCTCGCCCAGATGCGTGAACACCGCGACGCCGTCGCCCGGTGATTCAGGCCAGTCCTGCCCCTCGGTCAGGAACGCGATTCGCCGCGCGATCCCCGGCCCGCCATCGACGAAACGCACTGGCCGGGGCGCCGCGGCCGCCAGTTCCGCCTCGACCAGCGGGAAATGGGTGCAGGCGTTGACGATCACGTCGACATGCTCGCCGCCCTCCTGCCCGAACAGCCCGTCCAGCACCGCCGCGAAGGACGCAGGCGACACCGATTCGCCGCGCAGCTTCGCCTCGGCCAGCTCGACCAGTTCGGCCGAGCCGTGCCGGATCACCCGGCAATCGCCCGCGAACCGCGCGGCGAGATCGTCGACATAGGCCTGGCGCACCGTCGCGCGGGTGCCGAGCACGCCGATGACCCGCGTCTCGGTCATCGCCGCCGCGGGCTTGATCGCCGGCACCGTGCCGACCACCGGCAGGTCGAGCGCCGCGCGTACCGCCGGCAGCGCGATGGTCGAGGCGGTGTTGCACGCAATGACGATGAGGCGCGGACGATAGCGCTCCGCCAGCCGCCCGAGCAGCGCGGGCACCCGCCCGGCAATCTCCGCCTCGGTCTTCTCGCCATAGGGAAAGCCAGCACTATCGGCGACATAGACGAAGGGGGCGGTCGGCAACACCCTGCGCGCGGGGCCCGCGATCGACAGGCCGCCGACGCCGGAATCGAAGAATAATATGGGGCGCGCATCGCTCATCGCGCCGTCATACCCAGCCCGCGCGACCGAAACCAGAGCGTCGCGGATTGGACAGGCCCGGTCCGATGTTCTATGTCTGTCCCGCAATACAGGGGACGACGATTGCCGACCGAAATCATCTGGGGGCCACCGACCTTGGCCTTGCTGATCGGCTATGTGCTGGGTTCGATTCCGTTCGGGGTCATCCTGACCCGCGCGACCGGCGCGGGCGACCTGCGCAGCATCGGTTCGGGCAATATCGGCGCGACCAACGTGCTGCGCACGGGCCGCAAGGGGCTGGCCGCCGCGACGTTGATCCTCGACATGCTGAAAGGCGTCGTCGCCGTGTTGATCGTCCGCCACTGGCTGCCTGGTGAGGAGCCACTCGCCGCCGCCGCCGCGTTCGTCGGCCACTGCTATCCGATCTGGTTGAAATTCCGTGGCGGCAAGGGTGTCGCGACGTTGATGGGCGTGGTCGTCGCGCTCTACTGGCCGCTCGGCCTCGTCTATGCCGTCGTCTGGCTGGGACTGCTCGCGACACTGCGCATCTCGGCGGTGGCGGGTATGGTCGCGGCGCTCAGCGCGCCGCTCGCCGCCGCCGTGCTGGGGCGGTTCGATCTCGTCCTGCTGCTGATCGCGCTGGCGCTGATCGTCATCTGGAAACACGGCTCGAACATCGAACGGCTGCTGGCCGGGACCGAGCCGCGCATCGGCCGCAAGACGTCGTGACCGAGATGCGATTCGCACAGCTTCGGCTGTTGCGGACGCATGGCATCGGCCCCGTGACCTGGCGCCAGTTGATGGCGCGCTTCGGCGATGCGGCGGCGGCGCTGGACGCCCTGCCCGGTCTGGCGCGGCGCGGCGGGGGCGAGCCGCCCAAGGCCGCCGACCCCGCCACGATCCGACGCGAGTTGGACATGGTGGCACGGCTCGGCGCGCGGCACGTGATGCTCGGCGAGCCCGACTATCCCGCACTTCTCGCCCGGATCGACACCGCGCCGCCCGCGCTGATCGTGCGCGGCGACATGACGCTGGCGCAGCGTGGCGGCGTCGCGCTGGTGGGGGCGCGCAACGCCTCCGCCGCATCGTGTCGCTTCGCACGCGGGCTGGCGCAGGACCTCGCCGCGCAGACCGTGCCCGTCACCTCCGGGCTGGCGCGCGGGATCGACACGGCGGCACATCTCGGCGCGCTGGAGGGCGGGACGATCGGCGTCATCGCCAGCGGCATCGACATCGCCTTCCCGCCCGAAAACGCCCGGCTGCACGAGGAGGTCGCGACACGCGGCCTGCTGGTCGCCGAGCAGCCGCCGGGCACCCAGCCGCTCGCGCGCCACTTCCCCGCCCGCAACCGGATCATCGCCGGGCTGGCGCAGGGCACGGTGGTGGTCGAGGCGGCACCGCGCTCGGGCTCGCTGATCACCGCGCGGCTGGCGGCAGAGGCGGGGCGCGAGGTGATGGCGGTGCCCGGCCACCCCGCCGACCCGCGCGCGCAAGGGTGCAACATGCTGATTCGCGAGGGGGCGACGCTGATCCAGTCGGCTGCGGATATCCTCGAACAGATCCGCCCGATCGACGCCCGCATGGTCCGCGCGCCCGGTGACACCTATACGCCTCCGCCGCCGCTGGAAGCCAGCGACACCGACCGCGCCCGCGTCACCGACCTGCTCGGCCCGGTGGCGGTCTGCGTCGACGAACTGATCCGGCAGAGCGGACGCCCCTCCGCTATCGTCCAGACGATCCTGCTGGAACTGGAACTCGCCGGACGGCTGGAACGCCATGCGGGCGGCCGCGTGGCATTGATGTGATCGGCGACATGATCGGCACCGGCATCCCGGCATGGCCCTCGACCCAGCTTGACGCCCCCCCGCCCCCTCCCCATCCTCGCGTACACACGTAAGGGACTCGAAGCTTACCACTCATGCAGCTTGTCATCGTCGAATCGCCCGCCAAGGCGAAGACCATCGAGAAATATCTGGGTTCGGACTACCGCGTCCTGGCGAGCTATGGTCACGTCCGCGACCTGCCCCCCAAGGACGGCTCGGTCGACCCCGACCAGAACTTCGCGATGGAGTGGGAGAATTACGCGGACAAGGCGCGCCAGCTGAAGGCCATCGCCGACGAGGCCAAGAAGGCCGACCGCCTGATCCTGGCCACCGACCCTGACCGCGAGGGCGAGGCGATTTCCTGGCACGTGCAGGAGGTTCTGAAGAACCGCAAGGCGCTGCCCGATCATGTCGAGCGGGTGACGTTCAACGCGATCACCAAGCCCGCCATCCTGCATGCGATGCAGAACCCCAGGCAACTGGATACCGACCTGATCGACGCGTACCGGGCGCGGCGCGCGCTCGACTATCTGGTCGGCTTCACCCTGTCGCCGGTGCTGTGGCGCAAGCTGCCCGGCGCCAAGTCGGCGGGCCGCGTCCAGTCGGTCGCGCTTCGCCTGATCGTCAGCCGCGAGCGCGAGATCGAGGCGTTCCGCCCGCAGGAATATTGGTCGGTCACGGCCGATATGGAGCAGGACGGCACTCCCTTCGTCGCGCGGCTGGTCCAGTGGGAGGGCAAGAAGCTCGACCGCCTGTCGATCGGTAACGAGGGCGACGCCACCCGCGCCAAGGCCGATGTCGAGGCGGGCCGTTTCCAGGTCCAGTCGGTCGAGACCAAGCCCGCGACGCGCAACCCGCCGCCGCCCTTCACCACCTCCACGCTGCAACAGGAGGCCGCGCGCAAGCTGGGCTTCTCGGCCGATCACACGATGCGGATCGCGCAGCAACTCTATGAGGACGGGGCGATCACCTATATGCGGACCGATGGCGTCCAGATGGACGGATCGGCCATCTCGGCGGCGCGCAAGGCCGTAGCCGACCGCTATGACGCCTCCTATGTCCCCGACAAGCCGCGCCATTACCAGTCCAAGGCGAAGAATGCGCAGGAAGCGCACGAGGCGATCCGCCCGACCGACTTCTCGCGCGACCGCGCGGGCTCGGGCGACCATGGCCGCCTCTACGACCTGATCTGGAAGCGCGCGCTGGCGTCGCAAATGGCGTCGGCGCGGATGGAGCGCACCACCATCGACATGGCCGACGGCACCGGCCGCCATGTCCTGCGCGCGACCGGTCAGGTCGTGCTCTTCCCCGGCTATCTGGCGCTCTATGAGGAAGGCCAGGACGACAGCCAGGACGAAGAGGCCCGCCGCCTCCCCCGCCTGCGCGAGGGCGATGCCCCCGCCAAGAAGGAGGTGAAGGCCGAGCAGCACTTCACCCAGCCGCCGCCGCGCTTCTCCGAGGCGTCGCTGGTCAAGCGGATGGAGGAACTCGGCATCGGGCGTCCGTCGACCTATGCGTCGATCATCAAGACGCTGAAGGACCGGGCCTATGTCCGCGTCGAGAAGAACCGCTTCTTCGCCGAGGAGAGCGGACGGCTGGTGACGGCGTTCCTCGAGCGCTTCTTCGAGAAATATGTCGGCTACGACTATACCGCCGAGCTGGAGGAGGAGCTGGACGACGTGTCCGGCGGCCGCGCCCAGTGGCAGGCGGTGCTCGACGCCTTCTGGCGCGATTTCAAGCCGCGCACGTCCGAGGTGATGGAGCAGCAGCCTTCGGCGATCACCGCCGAGCTGGACCAATTCCTGGCGCCCTATCTCTTCCCCGAAAAGGCGGACGGATCGGATCCGCGCCTCTGCCCCAATTGCGGCGAAGGCAAGCTCGCTCTTCGGGGCGGTCGGTTCGGCGCGTTCATCGCCTGCTCCAACTATCCCGAATGCAAATACACCCGTCGCTTCGCACAGGGCGGCGACGGTGCTGGCGAGGACAGCGGGCCGGAGACATTGGGGCAGGATCCCGAAACCGGGCTGCCGGTCGAGCGCAAGTCGGGGCGGTTCGGCCCCTATATCCAGCTTGGCGAGGGCAAGGACGCCAAGCGCGCCTCCATCCCCAAGGATGTCGATCTCGATCTGGAATGGGCGCTCAAACTGCTCAGCCTGCCGCGTACCATCGGTAATCACCCGGAGACGGGCGAGCCGATCACCGCGTCGATCGGGCGCTATGGTCCCTATCTGGCGCATGCGGGCAAATATGCGCGGCTGACGTCGACGGCGGATGTGTTCGAGACGGGCATGAACGCCGCCGTCGTCAAGCTGGCCGAGGCGGCGGCGGGCGGTGGGCGCGCGGCGCGGGGCACCGCATCGCGTGAACCGCTCAAGGTCCTGGGCAAGCATCCGCGCACCGAAGCCGAGATCAAGCTGATGGAAGGGCGCTACGGCCCCTACGTCACCGATGGCGAGACGAACGCGACCATCCCCAAGACGGTCGACAAGGACCAGTTGACGCTGGAAGAGGCCGCGCAACTGATCGACGCGCGGGCGGCTGCGGCGCCTGCACGCAAGAAACCGGCGAAGAAGGCGGCCGCCAAGAAGGCACCGGCCAAGGCGACGGCGGAAAAGGCGGGGGCGGCCAAGGCGGGGGCGGAAAAGAAGACGCCCGCCAAAAAGGCACCGGCGAAGAAAGCCGCTCCCAAGAAGGCGGCGGCGAAGGCGACGAGCGACTGATCCCTGCCTGGCTGTTCGGAAACCTCTGCGAACCGTTCACCATCCCGGCCATTGCCGGGGCGGTTTGCAGAGGGTCGGCGCCGGGGGAGCAGCCGTGCCGATTCAGGCGGCGCGAAGCTGGTGTGACATGCCGTTGAGGAAAGCCCGCGCCTGACGCTGCGCTTCGGCGATCTCGCGCATGGTCATGTCGCTCGCGATCTCGGCCCGTGCGATCTGGCCGGGCAGGAAGCCCGCGACCGCCGCGAGATTGAACCATTTGTGCGCGGCGATCAGGTCGATGCCGCTGCCGTTCGAACCGGTCGAACATGCGACGCCCAGATCGTACAGGGTCGCGCCGTCATCGCCTTCGATTGCGTCGTCATACCGGCTTTCCATCAGGAACAGCGCGGACTTGCTGCTATTGGCCATATCCTACCCCTTTTTCGGACCTCCTGTGTCCGGGGATCAGCCTATGACCACAACGGTCACAAATTCGTTAACTCGTTAACCATCCGATATAGCGATGTTGTCGATCAGTCTGGCCGATCCCATGCGGGCCGCGGCCAGCAGACGGCGGGGACGATCGGCGGCGGGATCGGGTGTCAGCGTCTCGGCATCGGCCAGCGCGACATAATCCACCTCGAACCCGGCGGCGGCCAGCGTGGCGCGGGCATCGGCCAGAACGGTCGCGACATCCTCGCCCCGGCCGATGGCACGCGCGGCGACGCCCAGCGCGCGCGGCAGGGCGACCGCCTTGGCGCGCTGCTCCTCATCCAGGTAGATGTTGCGCGAGGACAGGGCGAGGCCGTCATCGTCGCGCTGCGTCGGCACGCCCACCACCTCGACGGGCATGTCCAGGTCGGCGACCATGCGGCGGATCACCGCCAGCTGCTGAAAATCCTTCTCGCCGAAATAGGCGGCGTCGGGGCCGATCTGGTTGAACAGCTTGGCGACGACGGTGGCGACGCCGTCGAAATGGCCGGGGCGCGACTCGCCGTCAAAGCCCTCGCTGACGCCCGACACCCGGATGGTCGTCGCATGGCCCTCGGGGTACATGTCCTCGACGCCGGGCATCCACACCAGATCGCATCCCGCCTCGGTCAGCATCCGCAGGTCGGATCCCTCGCGCCGGGGATAGCGCCCCAGATCCTCGCCCGCCCCGAACTGCTTCGGGTTCACGAAGATCGACGCGACGACCTTGGTCCCCGGCCGCTTCGCCGCCTCGATCAATGCGATATGACCGGCATGGAGCGCGCCCATCGTTGGCACCAGCGCCACGCGCGCGCCGTCCGCACGCATCGTGGCGAGCGCCGCAACCAAGGCCTCGCGATCCCGAATGACTTGCACTGATTTTACCCCTCGTTCCCCAGGCCCAGGGCTTCTATGTAGGGAGCCAACGGGGATCAATAAGGAAGCGACGAGTTGCCGGAACGGCTATCTTCAACCCATGTGATCGTATTTGCCAATGAAAAGGGTGGCACTGGCAAATCGACCACGGCGGTCCATGTCGCCATCGCCCTGGCCGCGAAGGGCGCGCGCGTGGCGTGCCTCGATCTGGATCACCGGCAGCGGACCGTGGGGCGTTATCTCGACAATCGGGCCGAGACGATTCGTCGCACCGGCCACCGCCTGCCGATGCCGATCCATGCGACGCACAGCAGCCAGACCGAGGAGGGGTTCGAGGAACTCTGGTTCCGCCTCCAGCAGGATGCCGATTTCCTGATCGTCGATACGCCGGGTCGCGACGACCACTTCGCACGGACCGCCGCGGCGCTGTCCAACACGCTGGTCACGCCGATGAACGACAGCTTCGTCGACTTCGACCTGATCGGCCAGGTCGATCCCGAGACGTTTCAGGTCACCCGCCCCAGCTTTTATTCCGAACTGATCTGGGACGCGCGCAAGCAGCGCGCGCGGGCGGACGGCACCACGATAGACTGGGTCGTGCTGCGCAACCGGCTCCAGCATATCGAAGCGCGCAACATGCGCCGCGTGTCCGACGCGCTGACCCAATTGTCGCGCCGCGTCGGCTTCCGCGTGATCCCGGGCCTGGGCGAGCGCGTCATCTATCGCGAGATGTTCCCCAACGGCCTGACCATGATCGACGCGCGCGAATTCGGTGCGATGGGGCTTGGCCATGTCGCCGCGCGGCAGGAACTGCGCGAGATGATGGCCGCGCTGCAACTGCCCGAAGCGTGGGCGGAGGAGGGCAGCGCCCCGGCCAGCACCGCCCCTAGCACCGCGGCATGACGCGACGCCGGGTCGCCCTCGCGTGAAATGGCTGATCGCGCTGGCGGTGATCTGGCTGGTGTGGCGCTATATGCCCCGCCCCGCCAAGCCCGCTCCCAAGCCCCGCCTGCCGCGTGACGAGGCGGAGGCGCTGGCGATCCTCGACCTGCCGCCACATGCGGATGTCGACGCGATCCGGCAGGCGCATCGGCGGCTCGTGAATCAGGTCCATCCCGATCGCGGCGGCTCGGCCGATCTGACGCGCCGGGTCAACGCCGCGCGCGACCTGTTGCTGGCGCGCCGCGATGGGTGATGCGCGAGGTGATTTGGGGGCGGCGCGGATCGCCGCGATCCATCCCAGCGCCTGCCGCGAATATGACGTGCGCGGGACCGTGCCCGAGACACTGGACGAGGGCGCGGCCTATGCCGTCGGGCGGGGCTTCGCGACCCGCGTGCGGCGCGCGGGCGGCACGCGCGTGGCGGTCGGCCGCGACGGGCGACTGAGTTCGCCCGCGCTGGAGGCCGCGCTGGTCGGGGGGCTGACCGAAAGCGGCGTCGACGTCGTCCGGCTGGGCCTGGGCCCCACCCCGATGGTCTATTTCGCCGAGGCGACGCTGGGCGTGGACGGCGCCGTCCAGGTGACGGGCAGCCACAATCCCCGCGACGACAATGGCTTCAAGATGGTGCTTCGCCATCGCCCCTTTTTCGGTGACGACGTCCAGGACCTGGCGCGCATGGCCGCCGCGCGCGACTGGACGACGGGTACGGGCAGCGTCGAGTCGGTCGACATACTCGACGCCTATGTCGACCGGCTGATCGCGGGTTATGCCGGGGGCCGCTACCGTATCGGTTGGGACTGCGGCAGCGGCGCCGCCGGGCCGGTGATCGAGGCGCTGGTCCGGCGATTGCCGGGCGAGCATCACACGCTGTTCACCGAGGTCGACGGCCGATTCCCGCATCACCACCCCGACCCGACGGTCGAGGCCAATCTCGACGCGCTGAAGGCGCTGGTGACCGAGAAGCGGCTGGATTTCGGCTTCGCCTTCGACGGCGATGGCGACCGGATCGGCGCGGTCGATGGCCAGGGCCGGGTGATCTGGGGCGACCAGATCCTGATGCTCCTCGCCGGACCGACGCTGGCCGAGCATCCCGGCGCGCCGATCGTCGCCGACGTGAAGGCCAGCCAGGCGCTGTTCGATCATGTCCAGGGCCTGGGCGGGCGGCCGGTGATGTGGAAGACCGGGCACAGCCTGATGAAGACCAAGATGCTCGAGACGGGCGCGCCGCTGGGTGGCGAGATGTCGGGGCACATGTTCTTCGCGGGCGAATGGTACGGCTTCGACGATGCGCATTATGCCGCGATCCGGCTGATCCGCGCGGCGCATCTGTCCGGGCGGTCGATGACGGAATTGCGCGGCGCGATGCCCGCCATGGTCGACATCCCCGAAACCCGGATCACGGTGGCGGAGGCGGACAAGTTCGCGATCGTCGAACGCGTCGCCGACGCGCTTCGCGCCGAGGGGGCGGTGGTCAACGACACCGACGGCGTGCGGGTGCGGACGGCGGATGGCTGGTGGCTGCTCCGCGCGTCGAATACCCAGGCCGCGCTCACCGTCCGGGCGGAGGCGGGGGACGACGCCGGTCTGGCGCGCGTGCTCGCGGATCTCGACCGGCACCTGTCGACACAGGGGGTGCGGCGGTAGCGCGGGGCATGGCCCCTTCGACGTCGCTCAGGCCGAGCGAGGTCGAGAGCCCAGGAAATCCCGAAGGTCGGGGACCAAGGCCCCCGCCCCCCGATCAGATCTCCCCGATCATCTCCGACAGCACTTCCAGGCACGACACGCCCAGCTTAGCCGAGCGCGCGCCCGACCAGCCATGCACCGCATCCGGATTGGGATCATGGTCCTTGAACGGCATTTCGAGCGTCACCGACACCGCGCCGAACCGCTCGGCGACCTGATTGGTGGACATGGAGAGGTTGGCCTTGCCCGCGCCCGCCTTGTCATAGCCCATCTGGGTCTGGAAGTCGGGCGTATGCCCGGCCAGGCGACGGCCAAACTCGTAGAATTTGGCGCCATGCGCGTCGGTCCAGCTCGGGATGCCTTCGAACCCCGCGATGAAATTGGCGGGAATCGCCTCGTCGCCATGCACGTCCATCGCGAAGTCGACGCCGGTCCGGTCCATCCGGTCGCGCACGCACAGCACTTCCGGGCTGCGCTCCAGGCTCGGCGTGTGCCACTCGCGGTTGAGGTTCACGCCGACGGCATTGGTGCGCAGATGCCCGCGCCGCGTGCCGTCCGGATTCATGTTGGGGACGACATGCACCGTCGCCGCCGCCAGCAGCGGCGCCGCCGCCGGGCTGGTCAGCCAGTCGAGCGCACCCTCCATCCACCATTCGGCCATCGATTCGCCCGGATGCTGGCGGGCATAGAGCCACACTTGCCTGGCGCCGTCGCCGATCCGGAAATAATCGATCGGCTGGCCGTCGATGCTCTGGCCGATCTCCTCGTGATGCACGCCCTTCCCCGCGATCCGCGCGACCAGGTCGTTGTGCCGCTCCATCGTATAGGGCTCGAAATAGGCGAACCAGGCAAGATCGCTCTCGCCGGTCCACTGCCATTCGATCACCCCGTCGGCATAGCCGGTCGGCGTCATCCGCCAGTCCTGCCGATCGGTCGAGGCGCGGACATGATAGCCGGGCCAGCCCTGCGGAAAGGCCGATCCCGCGCCGTTCAGGATGCGGAAGGTCAGCGTGCGCCCCTTCGCGCCGCCGACCCGGAAATAGAACCACTGATAGAAGTCGGAATCCTGATCGCGGACGATCTCCAGATCGACGCGGTCGCCCTCGATCGCGATCACGCGGATGTTGCCGCTGTCGAACGCGGCATTGATGGTCAGCGTCATGCCCTTACTTCACCTCGATCGTGCGGCCCGATTCGCCGGGGAATTTGGTGAACAGCGCATCGGCGAGCTTCGCCGCCTGCGCCTGCGCATCGATGCGGGCGATCGCCTGGACCGGCGCGATGTTGCGCGCGCTGCCTTCCCAGATCGGCGACTGGTCGGCGCGGCGCTTGATCTGGACCGACAGCTCGGTGCCGATCAGCTCCTGCGGACGGCTCTTGCCGATCGGGAAGCTCAGCCCCCCGCCCAGGCCGACACCGCCGCCACCGCGACCGCCCGAGAAGCCGCCGCCGCCCAGCCCGACCGAGAAGGGCGACGGGCGCGGCGGGCCGAGCCGGTTGGCGCGGGTGAAGGCGACGGTGGCGATGAAGTCCGGCTGCGCGTCACCCTGGGGCAGCGAATAGCCGTTGCGGAGCAGCGCCGTCTCGACCGCCGCGGCATAGGTCTTGAACTCGATGCTGGCGGGGCCAGTATTGGACAGCGGTTCGACCCGCACCGTGCCGCGCGCGATCGGCTCGCCCAGATGATAGCGAATCACATCGGTCGGCGGCAACCGCCCGCCCGTGGTGGAACAGGCGGCGAGCGTTCCGGCGGCGGCCGCGAGGATCAGAAGCGAACGGGCTTTCATGGGCAGGAGCACCTTGGAGGATGTTTCGGTTGGGCAACGCATGACATATGGGGGTTGATCCTGCGGCGATAGAGGCGGGGTGCAACCTGACCCCGATGTCACGCCACAATCTTGACTTGGACACCCTTTGCCACTAGGCGGCGACGCTTTCCAGATCACCCTCCAGTTCAAAAGAAGCGAATCGATCATGAAGATCCGCAATTCCCTGAAGTCGCTCAAGGATCGTCACCGGGACAACCGCGTGATCCGCCGTCGCGGCCGCACCTATGTCATCAACAAGACCAACCGTCGTTTCAAGGCGCGCCAGGGCTAATCTGCCCTGATGCCGATCAACCCGATCGTGGCGGACGTGCCGTCCGCGACGCGTGGCGATCGGCCGACCGCCGTCATCTTCGACGTCGGTCGCGTCCTGTACGACTGGGATCCCCGGATCCTGTATCGGCGCCTGATCGCGGACGATCGGGCGCTCGATGCGTTCGTGCGCGATGTCGTCACCACCGAGTGGCATTTCCAGCATGATGCGGGCCGCGACTTCGCCGACACCTCGGCGGAGCTCAGCGCATTGTACCCGCAGCATCGCGCGTTGATCGCCGCCTGGGGCCCGCGCTTCAACGAGAGCATCGGCGATCCGATTCCCGGAATGCACGAACTGGTCGCCGAACTCGATTTGGCGGGCGTGCCGCTGTTCGCCATCACCAATTTCAGCCACGAATTCTGGCCGCCCTTCCGGATGCGCGAGGCGGCGCTGTTCGACCGTTTCCGCGATATCGTCGTGTCGGGGACCGAGAAACTGGTGAAGCCCGACCCCGCCATCTACCGCCTCGCGCTCACCCGGTTCGGGCTGGAGCCGTCGCAGGCGGTGTTCATCGACGACAGTCGCGCCAATATCGAAGCCGCCGCCGCGATGGGAATCCACGCGCTGCACTTCACCGACGAGGCGACGTTGCGTCCGCAATTGCGGGCGTTGGGGGTGGTCGCCTAGCCGAGGGGCACCCCGCGCGCGTCGGCCTCCGTCAACGCGAACGCAGGGGTGATGCGCGCGTCCCTGCCCCGATCAGCCTGGGCGAAGTCGAAGGGCCGCGCCCGAACCTCACCGATCGAGCGACGCCAACTGATCCGCGCCCGCCTGCGACGTCGGCGTCGCCAGCAGCGCCGGATCGAAATGATCGCCGACCATCTCGTCGGTAACGATCACCGTCGTACCCACCGACGTGATCGAGAACAGCTTCTTCGCAAAGGCCGTCGGCAGTCGGATACAGCCGTGCGAATCGGGAAATCCCGGATTGTTGCCCGCGTGCAGCGCCACCCCGTCCCAGGTCAGCCGCTGCATGAACGGCATCGGCGCGGCGTTATAGAGGTTGCTGCGATGCATCTCGCGCTTCTGGAGGATCGGGAACACGCCGGTCGGCGTGTCCTTGCCGTCCTTGCCCGTCGAAACCGAGGCGGCGGCGATCATCGCGTCGCCGCGATAGACATAGGCGCGCTGCATGGGGAGGCTGATCACGACGGTCACCGGCTGCACCACGGGGTCGACGGCCGTGGCTTGCGAATCGGCCCAGACGAAGCGGTTGGGGGCCAGGGCCGCGGCGGCATCCGCGATCGCGACCGTGCCCGGCCCGTCATCGGCGGCCATGGCGGGAGCGGCAAAACCCAGCGTCGATGCGCCGAGCAGGGCAATCAAAGCGAAAGCCTTCATATCGCTTTTCCTTGGCGAGTTCATAAAATCTTAAACCCGTCAATACATATTTAGTGCCGAGCGAAATTTTTTGTCCTGAGACGGAACTTTCGCCGAATCGATGGAACCAAGCGATCAAGCGAGCCGGGATGGGCAGAAAAACGACCCTTGCTCTGCTACATAGGTGAAGCGGGATTTCTGGGGTTTGAAGGATCACGATGCTCGATAATCTGGACGCTGCGCCGGGTCGGCGCGCGCTGTTGAAGAACGCGCTGGTGTTGGCTGGTGCGCTTGCGGTTCCGGGGGCGGCAGGTGCGCAGGGACGGCTGACGTCCGGCGATTTGCGGCCGATGCGCCAGCCACCTCTGCCCAATCATCCGACCTATGCCTCGCCCATTCCGGCGGAACCGATCCTCGCGTCGTCGCGGGTCGTCCGTCCGGCGCTGTTGCGCGCGGCGATGACCTCGCTCCAGCAGCATGGCAGCCGCGTGCGGCAGCGCGACCGTATGGCGATCGTCGACTTCGCCGTCGGCTCGTCGGAACCACGCCTGCACCTGGTCGATCTGGTCAGCGGGCACAGTACCTCGCTGCTCGTCTCGCACGGCAGCGGCTCGGACCCGTCGCACAGCGGCTATCTCCAGCGCTTCTCCAACGCGTTCAATTCGAACGCGAGCAGCGAGGGGGCGTTCCTGACCGACGACTATTATGTCGGCAAGCATGGCCGCTCGCAGCGCCTGATCGGGCTCGACCCGACCAACGACAACGCGCTCGGCCGCGCGATCGTCGTCCACTCGGCCTGGTACGCCAACAGCGACATGATCCGCACCCACGGGATGCTGGGCCGCAGCCAGGGCTGTTTCGCGGTCGGCGAGAACGACCTCGACCTCGTATTCGCCAATCTCGGCCCCGGCCGGATGATCTACGCGGCCAAGGTCTGATTGCCATCACGGACGGCCCTTCCCCAATCGGGCAGGGGCCGTCGGCGACGTCAGGCGGGATTATGCTCCGCCAGGAAGGCCGCCATGGCCTTCAGGAATTCCAGCCGATCCTCCGACCGGGTGAAGTGGTGATCGGCCAGCGGCTGTTCGATATAACGGACCGGCTTGCCCGCCGCCTTGAGCGCGGCGACCATCATCCGCGACTGGTCGACCGGCACGCGCTTGTCCTCCTTGCCGTGGACGATCAGTAGCGGCATCGTCATGCTGGCCGCGCCGAAGCGTGGCGAGACGGCGTGATAGTCGGGCGCCTGCTTGTGAAGCCAGTCGGCGCGCGTCTTGCCGAACAGGAAGCGCGAGTCATAGCGCTTCATGGACTGAAGATCGGACACCCCCGCATAGGACACCGCGCAGCGGTACAGCTTGCCGTCGCGCTGCGCCGCGCGCATCGCGGCATAGCCGCCATAGGATGCGCCGACCATGCACACCCGCTTGCTGTCGGCGATCCCCTGCGCCGCGAGCCAAGCGACCGCGTCATCGAGATCGTCCTGCATCTTGAGGCCCCATTCGCCCTGCCCCTTTTGCGCGAAGGCGGTGCCATAGCCCGATGACCCGCGATAATTGGGCTGGATCACCGCATAGCCCAGCTCGGCGAGATACTGGCTCCACCAGTCCCAGCTTTCGGCGTCGCGCGCGAACGGGCCGCCATGCGGCATCACGATCAACGGCAGGTTCCGGTCGCCCCGCCCTCGCGGCAGCGTCAGCACCGCCTCGATCTGCGTCCCGTCGCGTGCGGGATAGCGCAGGGTGCGGACCGGCGACAGCCGCTGTCCCCTGATCTGCGGATTGTCCCAGGCGAGGAACTGCATGTTCCCATATTCCGTATCCCAGTAATAGAGCGCGCCGGGGGTGGTTGGCCCGGCGACACGGATCAGGAAACGGGTGCGTTGGCGGTTCCAGGAGATGATCTCCGCCCGGCGCGGCGCCACCGCCTTGTCGACCTGAGCCTGCAAATCCTTGATTCGCGCATCGGTCCAGGCATCGTGATAATATTGGTCGGTGTAACGGATCGCCGAAATGTCGTCGCCCGTCTCGTTCGCGATGATCCCGTCGATGTCATAGCCCGCCAGATCGCTGACCTTGCGGCCCAGCTTCAGGTCGGGGAGCGTCACCTCGTACAGCGAGTCGAAGCCGTCACTGTCATCGATCGCGAGCGCGGTGCCGTCCGCGCGGAAGATGCTCGGCACCAGGATCGATTCGTCCTTGCGCCCATTGGCACGGGCGATCGTCTGGAACGACTCGCCGTTGGTCCGCCGATAGAGCAGCGACTTCTGCCGCGTCGTGTCGCTGTAGCGGATGCCCATCCGCAACTGGCCCTGGCCATCGGCATACCAGTCCCACACATCGGGCTGCCCCGAGGCGATCCGCTTCACCTTGCCGGTCGATACATCGGCCTCGAACACCGAGGGATAGACGTCCTCCATCGAATAGATGCCGGTCTGCTTGGCGAACAGGATGCGCGGGCTGCCGTCCCTGGCGACCCACAGCACCTCGTCGGCGCGAAAGCCCGACCGGTCCCAGTCGATCCGCGTCGTCCTGGTCATGTCGGCGGAGATGCCGAGCATCCGGGTGACATAATATTCCTCGCCCTGGATCACCTGCTTGGCCCCCAGTCCGACCAGCAGCCAGTCGTCATTGACCCAGCGCCACCAATTGACGTCGACCTTCTCGGCAAGCGGCACGACGGCGGTCTTGCCCTGATCCTTGATCAGCGGAACGACCACCAGATATTGCTTGCCGTTCAACCCGCGCTTGCCCGCGATCCGCGTGCCATCGGGCGACAGCGACGGCTTCTCCATTTCGGGCAAGGCGGCGAAGGCCTCGACCGGCAGCGTACCGGGCTTGGCGATGCCCGGTGTCGCGGGCTTTGCCGGTTCCTGGGTCCGGCCGGTCGATGCCGACAGAACAAGCGCCGCCATCGACGCACCCAGCATCCACATCCTACCGATCGTCATATATCCCCCCTGGCCGGACCATCTCCCAAAGGCCCGGTCGGGTATGGATATCACCCTGGCGACTCAGCGAAAGGGGGTTTCAGTGTCCCGGACCATGCTCGAAGCCGAGCCGGGGCGGCAGGGGAACGGGCCCTTGCGCGTCGTGGAGCGACAGCCCCTCGCCCGCATCGAAGCGACCGACCCGCGTCGCGGGCACTGGCGGGACGGCGCTGCCCGGCATGGCGAAGAGCAGCTCGTAATCGTCCCCCGCCGTCGCCGCCGCCACTCGGGCGGTGCGGTCGTCGCCGCCATGCGCCCGGGCCTCCGCCGACATCGGCACCGCGTCGAGATCAATCGCCACCGACACCCCGCTCGCCCGCGCCATCCGCACGGCGTCGATCAGCAGCCCGTCGGACACGTCCATCATCGCACCGACCACCGGGCCCAGCGCCCGCCCCTCGGTCAGGCGTGGCAGCGGGCGGCGATAGGCATCGCGCAGGGCGATCGGGCCATAGCCGCGTCGCGCGATCGCCAGCCCCAGGCCCGCATCGCCGATCGTGCCCGTGACCCACAGGCCGTCGCCCGCCCGCGCCCCGTCGCGCGCAGGCGCTGGCGCATCGCGCCCGAACGCCGTCAGCGTCAGGACACGCGGGCCGCGCAACGACACCGTGTCCCCGCCGATCAAGCGGACATGGAATCGGGTCAGCACCGCGCCAAAGCCATCCAGGAACGCCCGGTCCCAGGCGGCGTCGCCCAGCGGATAGTTGAGCATCACCCCCTCGACCAGCGCGCCCTTGGCGGCGAGGTCGGACAGGTTGGTCGCGACCAGCTTCCACGCGACATCGGCGGGCGGGTCATGGGGCAGGAAGTGCACCCCCTCGACCAGCGTGTCGGTGGTGACGACCAGCGGGCCTGCGTCGATCACCGCCCCGTCGTCCACCAGCCCGCGCGCGCCGGGGTGCAGCGGCATCCGGCGGAGCGCGGCGAGGAAATCCGTTTCGTTCATCGGGGCCCCGTTCGGTCAGGAGATAAGCGAAACGGAGCGGAGGATCAGGCCCGAGCGACCTTGGCGATCGCGTCGAGCAGGCCGTTGACGAAGCCCGCCTCGCGCTTTTCGTAAAAGGCGTGAGCGACGTCGACATATTCGCTGATCACCGCGCCCACCGGTACGTCGCGGCGGGCAATCAGTTCGTAGGTGCCCGCACGGAGCAGCGCCTTCATCGGCTTGTCCAGCCGGTTGAGCGTCCAACCGGTGGCCAGCTTGTCCTCGATCATCCGGTCGATCTCGCCCAGCCGCGCCTGGACGCCCTTGACGATATCGTCGAAGAAATCGACGTCGGCCTCGGCATATTCGACGTCTTCGATGGTCGCGCCGATGCGGTGATTGTGGAATTCATGGAGCAGCGTGGGCAGCGGGGTCTGTTCCATGTCGTGCTGATACAGGGCCTGGACGGCAGCAAGACGCGCGGCGGCGCGCGCCTGGGTACGGGCGGGAGGACGAGTCATCCGGCGGCCTTTACCGGGCTGTCACCGATCCGTCACGCCCTTTGGTATCCGTGGGGCGTGCGGGGCGAACTCGACGGCCAAGGTCCGACCCCGATCCTCCCCATCTCCGATGGGGAGGGGCCGACCCCAAGCTACCGATTCAGCCGCAACCGAAGCGCCACCGACTTGGCATGGGCGGGCAGCCCCTCGGCATAAGCCAGTGCCACCGTCGCCGGACCCAGCTCGGCCAGCGCCGTCTCGGTCAGCCCCAGGAAGCTCGTCCGCTTCATGAAGTCGAGCACCGATAGCCCGCTGGCGAAGCGCGCGCGGCGGCCGGTGGGCAGGACATGGTTGGGCCCCGCGACATAATCGCCGATCGCCTCGGGCGTATGGCGGCCCAGGAACACCGACCCGGCATGACGCAACCGGTCAAACAACGCCTGCGGATCGTCGACCGCCAGCTCCAGATGCTCGGGCGCCAGCCGGTCGACCAGCGGCATCGCGGCCTCCAGCGACTCGACCACGATAATCGCGCCGTTCGCGTCCCAGGCGGTGCGCGCCACGCTGGCGGTGGCCAGTTCGGGGATCTGGCGGTCGACCGCTTCGGCGACCCGTTGGGCGAAGTCGGCGTCGTCGGTGAACAGGATCGACTGGGTGACCGTGTCGTGCTCGGCCTGGCTCAGCAGGTCGGCGGCGATCCAGTCCGGATCGTTCTTGCCGTCCGCGACCACGACGATCTCGGAGGGGCCGGCGACCATGTCGATGCCGACCATGCCATAGACCTGGCGCTTGGCCTCCGCGACCCAGGCATTGCCGGGGCCGGTGACGACATCGACCCGCTGGATACGGCCTGCACCATAGGCCAGCGCGCCCACGGCCTGCGCCCCGCCGACGCGCCACACCTCGTCCACGCCCGCCAGATGCGCGGCGGCGAGGACCAGATGGTTGATCTCGCCCTTGGGCGTCGGCGTGACCATCACCAGCCGCTCGACGCCCGCCACCTTGGCCGGAATCGCGTTCATCAGCAGCGAGGAGGGATAGGCCGCGCGCCCGCCCGGAACGTAGATCCCGGCCGCATCCACCGCCGTCCAGCGCGCACCCAGGCGGACGCCCTGCGCATCGACATAGTCGGTATCGGTCGGCTTCTGCTTCTCGTGATACGCCCGGATCCGCGCGGCGGCGAGGTCGAGCGCGTGACGCAGCTCGGGCTCCAGCGCCTCATAGGCCGCGCGGCAGTCGGCCGGTTCGATCCGCCAGCCGCTCTCCGCCAGGTCATGGCCGTCAAACTGCTTGGTGAAGGCCGCCACCGCCGCCTCGCCATCGTCGCGAACCGCGCGCAGGATCACCTGCACGTCGCGCGCGACATCGGCGTCGCTCTCGCGCCGGGCGTCGACCAGTTCGTCGAAGGCGGCGGCGAAGCCCGCGTCGCGCGTATCGAGCCGGATCATGCGACGTCCCTTTCCGCCACAGCGCGGCGGAACGCCTCGACCAGCGGCACCACCTGCGCGCGCGTCTTCATCGCGGCGCGGTTGACCACCAGCCGCGAGGTGACCTCCTCGATCACCTCCACCTCGACCAGCCCGTTCTCCTTGAGCGTCCGGCCCGACGACACCAGGTCGACGATGCGCGGCGCCAGCCCCAGCGTGGGGGCCAGCTCCATCGCGCCGTTCAGCTTGACGCATTCGGCCTGCACCCCGCGCGCGGCGAAATGGCGGCTGGTGATGTGCGGATATTTGGTCGCGACGCGGACATGGCTCCACCCGCGCGGATCGTCGCTTTCCGCCATCTCCGCGGGTTCGGCGACCGAGATGCGGCAATGGCCGATCCGCAGGTCGACCGGCGCGTACAGTTCGGAATAGCCGAATTCGGACAGCACGTCCGACCCGACGATGCCCAGTTGCGCAGCGCCATGCGCGACGAAGGTGGCGACGTCGAAGGCGCGCACCCGGATCAGCTCGATGCCGGGGACATCGGTCGCGAAGCGCAGCGCGCGGCTGTCCTTGTCGGTGAAGGCCGCCTCTGGCCGGATCCCGGCGGCGGCGAGCAGCGGCAACGCCTCGGCCAGGATGCGTCCCTTGGGGACGGCGATGATCAGCGGCTGTGCGGAGGATATCGGGGGCATGAGGATCGGGGGCTTACCCACCCCCGGGATGGATCGCAATTCTTATCCTGCCCGAGCCGGACGCCGTGCCGAATGCCTTGTCGCGCCAGCCACATCACCCCATATCAGCCATCGAATCGGCCACGCCTTTCCTTTTGGCGGCTTTGCGGCTATGGCGGCGCCTCTTCGACATACCCTATAACACGACGAACCGAGGTATTTTTTGGCCAAGGAAGAACTGCTCGAGATGCGCGGCCGCGTGGTGGAACTGCTCCCCAATGCGATGTTCCGCGTCCAGCTCGAGAATGATCACGAGATCCTGGGGCACACGGCGGGCAAGATGCGCAAGAACCGCATCCGCGTGCTGGTCGGCGACGAGGTGCTCGTCGAGCTGACGCCTTACGACCTGACCAAGGGCCGGATCACCTACCGCTTCAAGTGAGCGAACGGCCCACCATGCCGGTCGTCCTTGCATCATCCTCCCCGCGCCGCCGCGACCTGCTGGCGCGACTGGGAGTCGTGCCCGACCGCACCGCCTCGCCCGATATCGACGAAGCACCCCGCCCCGCCGAGCTTCCGCGTGTCTACGCGCTGCGGCTGGCGGTGGAGAAGGCGCACGCGGTGGAGCGTGCCCAGGGTGAGATCGTCGTCGCGGGCGACACCACCATCGCCGTCGGCCGCCGCATCCTGCCCCCCGCCGAGACCGAGGATGTGCAGCGCAAGCTGCTGCGCCTGCTTTCCGGGCGGCGGCATCACGCGCTGTCGGCGGTGTGCGTCATCGACGCCACGGGCAAGGCGCGTACCCGGCTGGCCGACACGATCGTCGCGTTCAAGCCGCTCTGCGACGACGAGATCGACGCCTATATCGCCTGCGGCGAGGGACTGGGCAAAGCCGGGGGCTATGCCATCCAGGGCCGCGCCGAGGCGTTCGTCCGCTTCCTGCAAGGGTCCCATTCGGGCGTGATCGGCCTGCCGCTGTTCGAGACGCGCGCGCTGCTCAAGGCGGCCGGGCTGCCGCTTGTCTGAATGGCTCTATGAGGCCGGAATCGGCGAGGCGCGCGCCGCGCTGGTCGAGGATGGCCGGATCGTCCAGGCCGCGATCGAGCTGACCGGGACGTTGACCGTGGGCACGGTCGCGGCCGGACGGCTGGTCGAGCTGCGCCCCGGTCGACAGGGGCGGGTGACGCTGGCGACGGGCGGCGACGTGCTGTTGTCGCCCGTGCCCGGGGGGATGACGCAAGGCTCGACGCTGACCGTCCTCGTCAGCCGGGAGGCGATCCCCGAACGCGGCCGCTCCAAGCTGCCCAAGGCGGTCGTCGCGCCCGAAGACGCCCTGCCCGCCGCCGGTCCCGATCTGCGCGCGCGGATCATGGCGAGCGGCATCGCCGTCCGCGAACTCCTGCCGCACCAGCCCGACGATCTGGAAGCGGCAGGCTGGTCCGAACTGCTCGACGAGGCGGTGACCGGCGAGATCGGCTTCGGCCCCGGCGTGCTGCGCATGACGCCGACCCCCGCCATGACGCTGTTCGACGTCGACGGATCGCCCCCGCACGAGCCGCTGTCCATCGCCGCCGCACGCGCGGTCGCCGAGGCGATCCTTCGCCACGGCATCGGCGGATCGATCGGGATCGACTTCCCGACGCTGGAGGGCAGGGGGCCGCGCCAGGCGGTGGCGGAGGCGCTCGACGCCAGTCTCCCCCTTCCCTTCGAGCGGACGGCGGTCAACGGCTTCGGCTTCCTGCAGATCGTGCGGCCCCGCCCGCGTGCCTCGATCCCCGAGCGGCTGGGCATCGACCCCATCGGTGCCCGGACCCGCGCCCTGCTGCGCCAATGGGAGCGCGAGCCGCCCGGCGCCACGCCGGTCCACCGCGTCTCCGCCGCCATTTACGATCGCCTGATGGCGCATCCCGACTGGCGCGAAACGCTCGAACGCCGCACCGGCCGTCCCCTGCAACTGGAACGCTCATGACCACCTGCCCCATCTGCGACAAGCCGACCGCCGCCGAGCACGCCCCCTTCTGCTCCCGCGGATGCAAGGATCGGGACCTTCTGCAATGGCTGGGCGACGGTTATCGCATTCCCGTCAAAGAAAGTGACGAGGAAGGGCTGGACACCGGCGAAAACCACCCCTAAAGGCACGCCTCCAATCGCAATCGCGGTGTGGGCCCAAGTAGCTCAGTTGGTAGAGCATGCGACTGAAAATCGCAGTGTCGGTGGTTCGATCCCGCCCTTGGGCACCATTTTCCCCTACATCGTCAAACGCATAGAGCGACACTGACAAGCGTCGGCACGCGCGTGGTTCCGCGTCGGCCGTCCTTCGGCCCACCCGCCCCCCGTCAGGTCGTGGCGATGGGATCGAGGACATAGGCGACACGCTCGGCCAGATCCTCGATATGGTCGAGAAACCGCGCGAAGTGCGGCGTCGCGCGATGGGCGGTGACGGCCGCCATGTCCGTGTAGAGCTCGTCGAGGACGAACCGGCTGGCGTCGCCCTGATCCTGCCAGAGGTCGTAGCGCAGGTTGCCCGGCTCGGCGCGGCTGGGGACCAGCATGGCGTCGAGCAACTGGCGCAGACCCTCCACAGCGTCCGCGCGGGCGGTCAGGACGGCGATGATCTTCACAGGGGCGGTCATGACATTGGCGCCTTGTCGATGGGGTTTGCGGCACATCCTGTCGCCAGGCGGCCCCTGGTGGCGCCTGGCATCATGCCGCCGCCTCCACGAAGATGGGCAGCTCGCTCGCCGCCTCGGTCCGCGTATCGGCGAAGTTGGACACCGTCACGCCGACCAGGCGTATGCCCTTCTCCGTCGGCAGCACCGATCGGATCAGGTCGATCGCGGCACGGTGCAACCCCTCTTGGGTCGTCACCGGCGTCGGCTGGCTGCGGCGGCGTGTGATCTGGTGGAAGTCGGCATATTTGACCTTGACCGTGACGGTCCGCCCGAACGCCTGCCTTGCCTCGCACCAGTGCCAGACATCGTCCGCCATCCGCAGCACCCCGGCCTCGATCTCCCCCGGCTCGGTCAGGTCGCGGTCGAAGGTCGTCTCCGATCCCGAGGACTTGCGCACCCGGTTGGGATTGACCGGGCGATCATCCTGCCCCCGCGCGATCGCGTGATACCATTCGGCCGCGCTGCCGAAATGCTGTTGCAGGAAGGACAGCGACTTGGCCTTCAGGTCCGCGCCCGTCTCGATCCCCAGCCGCTTCATCTTCTCCGCCGTCACCGGCCCGACACCGTGAAAGCGGCTGACGGGCAGCGTCTCGACCCAGTCCGCGCCCATCTCCGGGGTCACGGCGAACTGGCCATTGGGCTTGCGATGATCGGAGGCGAGCTTGGCCAGGAACTTGTTGTACGAAACCCCGGCAGACGCGGTCAGCCCGGTTTCCGCCAATATGTCCGCGCGGATCGCCCTGGCGGTCAGCCACGCGGTCCCGAGCCCACACTTGTCGGCGGTCACGTCCAGATAGGCCTCGTCGAGCGAGAGCGGCTGGATCAGGTCGGTATAGCGCGCGAAGACATCGTGGATCTGGCGCGACACGTCCCGATACACCTCGAAGCGCGGCGGCACGAAGACCAGGTCGGGGCAGCGGCGCAACGCGGTGACCGAGGGCAATGCCGAACGAACGCCGAACTTGCGCGCTTCGTAGCTGGCCGCCGCCACCACGCCACGTGCGGCGGCATGGCCGACCGCGACCGGCCGACCGCGAAGCGACGGATCGTCACGCTGCTCGACCGACGCGAAGAAGGCGTCCATGTCGACGTGGATGATCTTGCGCACCGTCATGCGCCCCTTTAACGCAGGCAGAACGAATTGTGAACACGTCGCCGGATTTCGCGCGGATATCCGGTCGCTTAGCCTGGGGCCGATCAACATTCAGCTTATTCTCTCCTCTCCCCTCCACGAGGGGTGAGGGAAGGACAGGCATGGTTGAACGTCGATCCGGCCTAGAAGCCCCACCTGCCAAGGGCCGGTTGCAGAAACTGCAGTCGCGCTTGTTTCTTTCGCCCGGAAGCGAACCGCGCTCGAAACGTTCATTGCGCATCCGGTGGCCGATGGCCCTTCCTAGCGATGGACATGAAGACGATGAGCAAGACGATCGCCGACCTGCTGAACGACACGCTGGTCGAGGCTGGGGTGAAGCGCATCTGGGGCGTGACCGGCGACAGCCTCAACGCCTTCAACGACAGCATGCGTCGCTCGGGCGAGATCGCGTGGATGCATGTCCGCAACGAGGAGGCCGGGGCCTTCGCCGCCGGGGCGGAGGCTGCGGCGACCGGCGCGCTGGCGGTGTGCGCGGGCAGTTGCGGGCCGGGCAACCTGCACCTGATCAACGGGCTGTTCGACTGCCATCGCAACCACGTGCCCGTGCTGGCGATCGCCGCGCATATCCCGTCGAGCGAGATCGGGCTCGCCTATTTCCAGGAAACGCATCCCACCGAGCTGTTCCGCGAATGCAGCCATTTCTGCGAAATGGTACAGGACGCGCGGCAGATGCCTGAATTGCTCCACCGTGCGATCCGCACCGCGATCGGCCAGCGCGGCGTCGCGGTGCTGGTGATCCCCGGCGACGTGGCGCTGCAAAAGGCGCCCGAGACGCGCGCCGTCCCCTTCCCCGCGCTCGCCGCGCCCCGGCTGATGCCCGACGATGCCAGCGTCGGCCAGGTCGCCGAGCTGGTCAACGCGTCCAAGGCGGTCACGCTGCTGTGCGGATCGGGCACCGCGGGCGCGCATGACGAAGTGGTGGCGCTCGCCGCCGCGCTGAAGGCGCCGATCGTCCACGCCTATCGCGGCAAGGAATGGATCGAGTACGACAATCCCTATGATGTCGGCATGACCGGGCTGATCGGCTTCTCCTCGGGCTATCATGCGATGATGGAGTGCGACACGCTGTTGATGCTGGGCACCGACTTTCCGTATCGCAACTTCTACCCCGAAAAGGCGAAGGTGGTGCAGGTCGACCGCGATCCGGGTGCGCTCGGTCGGCGCGTGCCGCTCGACCTGGGCATCGTGGCGGACGTGAAGGAATTCGCCGCGCGGCTGACCCCGCTCGTCCGGCCCGAGCGCGACGGGCGCTTCCTCGACAAGGCGCGCGCCCACTATCGCGATGCGCGCAAGGGGCTGGACGACCTCGCCAGCCCACGCGACGGGGAGAAGCCGCTCCATCCGCAATATGTCGCCGCGATGGTCGATCGGCTGGCGGATGCGGACACGGTCTTCACCGCCGATGTCGGCACGCCCGCGGTCTGGGCCGCGCGCTACCTGACGATGAACGGACGGCGGCGGCTGATCGGGTCGTTCAACCATGGCTCGATGGCCAATGCGCTGCCCCAGGCGCTGGGGGTGCAGGGCGCCTTTCCCGGTCGGCAGGTGGTATCGCTGTCGGGCGATGGCGGCCTTACGATGCTGATGGGCGACATGCTGACCGCCGTACAGATGGGCCTGCCGATCAAGATCGTCGTCTTCAACAACGGGACGCTGGGCTTCGTCGAGATGGAGCAGAAGGCGGCGGGCTATGTCGACGCCAATGTCTCACTGAAGAACCCGGACTTTGCCGCGATCGCGCGGGAGATGGGCTATTTCGGCGCACGGGTCACCCGATCCGACGCGTTGGAGGGGGCGTTGCGCGAGGCGTTCGCGCATGATGGCCCCGCGCTGGTCGATGTCGTCACCGAAGGGCTCGAGCTGATCATGCCGCCCAAGATCCAGGCCGAGCAGGCCAAGGGGTTCAGCCTCTACGCGCTGCGCGCGGTGCTCAGCGGACGCGGGGACGAGGTGGTCGAGCTGGCCAAGGCGAATCTGCTGCGGTGAGGCCACGCCCCCCAAACCTCTCCCCTCCCGCAAGCGGGAGGGGCCGGGGGAGGGCAAGGGGCCTCACCCAGCCCCCGGCTTCACGGATAGCTGACCGTCTTCGGCACTTCCGGGATCTCGATCCGCTCGACATCGTCTCCCGGCACGGTCGGAAACTCGCGGGCCTTCCAGGCGCGCTTGGCCTCCTCGATCCGTTCGCGGCGTGAGGATACGAAGTTCCACCACACATGGCGCGGCGTGGTGAACGCATCGCCGCCGCACAGCATCACCCGACCGCCGCGTTCGGAGCGAAGCGTCGCCGCGATCCCCGGCTTCAGGATGTAGAGCCGCTGCGGCTCCAGCGTCATCCCCTCCAGGCTCGCCTCGCCAAGCGCGCAATAGACCGCGCGCTCCTCGGCGCTCGCGTCGATCGGGATGCTGCCACCCGGCTCCAGCGCGATATCGGCATAGATGGTGCCCGCATAGGTCGTGGTCGGCGCCCGCTGGCCCCAGAGTTCGCCCATGATGACCCGTGCGGTCGCCCCCTGCCCCGCGATCACGGGCAGTGCTTCGGCGGGTACATGTTCGAAGTCGGGGTCCATCTCCTCCTGCGCCTCGGGCAGGGCGAGCCAGGTCTGGATGCCCGACAACACCGGCCCCTGCGGCCGCATCTCGCCGGGCGAGCGTTCGGAGTGGACGATGCCATGCCCCGCCGTCATCAGGTT
This sequence comes from Sphingomonas sp. Leaf21, assembly GCF_916858675.1. Taxonomy (GTDB): domain Bacteria; phylum Pseudomonadota; class Alphaproteobacteria; order Sphingomonadales; family Sphingomonadaceae; genus Sphingomonas. The sequence continues at coordinate 55,295 of NZ_CAKASM010000002.1, read as the reverse complement.
CACCGCCCCCGGCTCGATCACCAGATCGCTGCCCAGCGAATCGCGGTGCCCGATCGCGCCTTCGAACAGATAGGTGACGGTCGCCAGGTTGATGTGCGGATGCGGCCGCACGTCGATCCCGGAGCCGGGCTGCAACTGCGCCGGGCCCATCTGGTCGAAGAACAGGAAGGGGCCGACCATCGTCCGCTCCTTGTTGGGCAGCGTCCGGTGAACCTTGAACCCGCCCAGATCATGGGTGGAGGGCTGCAACGTGCGCAGCAGGAAATCGTCAAACATGAGTCGGCTCCGTGGCGTCGAGCAAGTCGATCAGATCGGTCGGGAAATAGGGTTCGTCGTGGCGCGCCAGCTCCTCGCGGGAAAACCAGCGCCAGCTCCGCATGACCCGCTGCTCGAGCGGGGTATGGCCGTCACCGGTCACGTCATGCGAATCGACATCGACGCGGAAATAGCGCTCGTCCGCCTCCACCTCGACACCCTCGATGGTGCGGAATGCGACCTGTCGCCGGGCGACCTGCGGTCCGCAATCGCGGTCGAGCCCGGTCTCCTCCAGCAATTCGCGACGCGCGGCGCGTTCATAGGTCTCGCCAGGGTCGACCGCGCCGCCGGGGGTGCACCAGAAGGGCGGACGATCGTCGGGTGTGAAACGGAACATCAGCGTCCGTCCGGCCGCGTCGACCAGCAATATCCGCGCAGCGGGGCGGGGCAGGCGTGTCATGCGGCATCAAGCTCCGGATAATGGCGGAAAATCCCGTCCTCATTGAACGCCTGCCGCCGGTCGCTGTCCAGATAGGCGGCGATGCCGGGCAGCGCCCTGACCCGATCATGGAGGGCGATCAGCGCGGGATAATCACCCTCGACCGCCGCCATCCGCTTCGGGAACATGTAGCGCAGCCCCGCGACGAGCTGGAACAGCGAGGTGTCGACCGGCGACCAGCGGTCGCCCGCCATCCAGTCGCGCGTCCCCAGCGCCCCCTCGAAATAGCGCAGGAATTTGGGGATGCGTTCGTCGCGGAACCGGGCGGCGGCGCGAGCGGCCTCGGGCTTCTGCTCGTGATAATAGGCCATCACCGCAACCGGGTGATGGACGTTGTGGACCTCGGCGACCATGTCGCTGATCGTCAGTTGCAGCTGATGAAGCCAGACGCGATCGGCCTCTGGCGCCAGATCGTGCCGCTCGGTCAGCCAGTGGAGGATGTTGGCGACCTGCGCGATGGCCTCTCCCTCGACCCGCAGATAGGGCGGCGCGAAGGGCGGGCGATCGCCCTTGCCCATGTCGGCGAGCAGCGCCTCGGCACCCTGCTCGGGCCCGCGATCGCGATAGGGAAGACCCGCCGCCTCCAGCGTCAGCCGGACGAACTCGCCGCGTCCCGGCAAGCCGGGCCAGTACCACAGGTCATAGGGCATTCGCTTACTCCTCGGGCGCCTTCGCGCTGATCGCCAGCGCATGGATCCGTTCCGACAACAGATCGGCGAGCGCGTGGTTCACCATGCGCTGGCGGGCGACGCGCGACTGGCCCGCAAAGGCGGGTGCGACCACGACGACGCGAAAATGGCTTTCGCCGGTGCCGTCATCGCCCAGATGGCCGCTGTGCATCGCGCTTTCGTTGATGACCTCCAACCGGGTCGGGGACAGCGCCTCGGTCAGGCGGATGGCGATCTGGTCGGCGACGGTCCGGCCGGGGGCGGCGGTGGTGATATCGGTCATGGCCCCTATATAGACCGTTTTTCAGGATAAAGCGGATAACTGTGACGCGTCGGTCGAGCAGCGATACCTCCAGGACGAAACCCGGTGCGCGCTTTCATGGTCGCGTCGAGAATAGCGGTCGCGCCTGCGACCATCCGGGCTGCGTCGAATCGGGCGAGTTCCGGGCACCGCCGGCGGAGGGTGCGCGCAGCGGCGACGGTCCGGGGCAGTTCCGCTGGTTCTGCCTGGAGCATGTCCGCGCGTTCAACAGCCGCTACAACTTCTTCGAAGGGATGAGCGCGGACGAGATCCATCGTGCCCAACGCCCCTATTCGGGCTGGGAACGCGAAACGCGCGCCTTCGCGCAAGGCGGCACCGATCCCGGACCGCGCTGGGCCGACTTCTCCGATCCGCTCGACGCGATCGCCGCCCGCTATCGTCGCGAGGCCGCGCCCGAACGTTCGGACGGCAAGCCGCTATCGGGGCAGGATCGCGAAAGCCTGAAGGTGCTGGGGCTGGAGGCGGATGCCGACCGCAGCGCGCTCCGGCGGCGGTACAGCGAATTGGTCCGCCGCTATCACCCTGACCGCAACGGCGGCGACCGTGCCCATGAGGCACGGCTGCAAAAGGTCATCGCGGCCTACCAGCAACTCCGCCAGGCCCCGGCGTTCGCCTGATCCTCCCCGTGCCGGGGAGGATGTTCAGATTCGCGGCCCCACCAATCCGAATCGCGCGCCCTGCGGGTCGAGGACCGACATCGAATACTGCCCGCCGGGTATTTCCGTCGGCCCATATTCGATCGTCCCGCCCCCCTCGCTCACCCGCGCCGCCGCCAGGTCGATATCGGCGACCGAGAAATAGAAACGCCACCCCGGCGTTCCCCCCGGCGGGCACCCCATCAGCGCGCCGAGCATCACCGGTCCATCGGCCAGGAAGCGATATTCGCCCAGATCCCCCATCGGCATCCCGCCCTGGTGCGCCCAGCCGAAGTGCCGCCCGAAAAAGGCGAGCGCGCGGTCGGGGTCGCTGGCGATCCGCTCATTCCAGGTGACGTGACCGACGCTGTCGCCGGTGCCGTGTTCGGCAAAGGCGCGCGACGTCTGCTCGTCCTCGGACGCCATGATGTAGAAGGGCGCGCCCAGCGGATCGGTGACCAGCGCCATCCGCCCGACCCCCGGCATCGTCCAGGCTGGCATCAGCACCCGCCCGCCATCCTCGACGATCGCGCCGAGCGATTCGTCGACATCGACGACCGGCAGATAGCCGAGCCAAACCGGCCCGCCGGGCGATCCGGGCGGCCGCTGCATCAGGCCGCCGATCGCCACGCCCTCGCCCGTCGCCAGGATCCGATAGTCGCGGTCGGGAATGCCGCTGTCGCAGACCTGCCAGTTCAGCAGCCGGGCGTAGAAATCCTGCGCCGCGTCGACATCGTCGGCCAGCAGTTCGTACCAGATGAAATTCGCCATATCACCTGTCCCCTTCGAAACGTCGCGCCGTTTCAAGGCGGTAGACCGCCCCTTCCGCGCCGACTCGGGGGGCAGGATGACCGCGAAACGCCGCCGCCGCAATGACCCCGCATCGCGCTTCTTGGCGATCCTTGCCATTGAGTAGGGAGCCGCGCTTGGCCTAAGGCGTTGAGCGACGAGACGAGGGCCTGATGACCAACATCCCGAATACGCTTCCCGACAGCCGCGATACGACGATTCTCGATGCGCCCGACAAGATGGTGTCGGTGCGCGACCTGTTCGGCATCGATACCGACATGGAGGTTCCCGCCTTCTCCGAGGCCGATGAGCGCGTCCCCGATCTCGATCCCGCCTATGTGTTCGATCCCGACACGACGCTGGCGATCCTGGCGGGCTTCGCGCACAATCGCCGCGTGATGGTGCAGGGCTATCACGGCACCGGCAAGTCGAGCCATATCGAGCAGGTGGCGGCGCGCCTCAACTGGCCGTGCATCCGCATCAACCTCGACGCGCATATCAGCCGCATCGACCTGATCGGCCGCGACGCCATCGTCCTCAAGGACGGCCAGCAGGTGACCGAGTTCCGCGAGGGCCTGCTCCCCTGGGCGCTCCAGACCCCGACCGCGCTGGTGTTCGACGAATATGATGCGGGTCGCCCCGACGTGATGTTCGTGATCCAGCGCGTGCTGGAAACCGAGGGCAAGCTGACCCTGCTCGACCAGAACCGCGTGATCCGCCCCAACAAGTGGTTCCGCCTGTTCGCCACGGCCAATACGGTCGGCCTGGGCGACACCAGCGGGCTGTATCACGGGACGCAGCAGATCAACCAGGGCCAGATGGACCGCTGGAACATCGTCGTCACGCTCAACTATCTGCCCGCCGCGACCGAGGCGCAGATCGTGCTCGCCAAGTCTGGCGAATATGACAAGCCCGACGGCAAGCAGCTGGTCGAGAACATGGTCCGCGTCGCCGACATGACCCGCAAGGGCTTCGTCAACGGTGATATCTCGACCGTGATGAGCCCGCGCACGGTCATCACCTGGGCGCAGAACACGCTGATCTTCGGCGATCCGGGCTTCGCCTTCCGCCTGTCCTTCCTCAACAAGTGCGACGAGAACGAACGCGCGCTGGTGGCGGAATATTATCAGCGCGTCTTCGGCAAGGACCTGCCCGAAAGCGTCGTCGGCCGCGCCTGATCCCGATGGCGAACGACACCCCCCTCGACCGGTTCAAGGCGGTTCTCGGCGGCACCGCGCGCACCATCGCGCAGGAGCCGGAGGTGGAGCTTGCCTTCACCGCCGATGCGCCGACATCGTCGGGCAAGCATATCCGCGTGCCCATGCCCGGCCGCGCGCTGCCCGCCGATCAGGTGGCCGAGGCGCGCGGCTTCGCCGATGCCTTCGCGCTGCGACTGAAGCTGCACGACACCACGCTTCATGCGAAGGCCGCGCCGGTCGAGGCGGTCGCACGCGCGGTCTATGACGCGGTCGAGACGGCACGGGTCGAGGCCCTGGGCGCGCGCGGCTATGCCGGGATCGGCGACAATCTCGCCCACGCGCTCGACGTGCGGCTGCGCTCCGATCCGCTGACCCGCGCGCGCAACCGGGACGAGGTGCCGTTGTCGACCGCGCTCGGCCTGCTACTGCGCGAGCGGATGACGGGGCGGCCTTCGCCCGCCGAAACCGCGCCTGCGCTCGCGCTGGTCCGCGAATGGCTGGAGTCCGCGACCGATCTCAATGCGCTGGCGGGCGCGATGGACGACCAGAAGGCGTTCCAGACGCTCGCGGCCAGAATGCTCGCCGACCTCGAACTCGCCGAGCCGCCCGCCGAACCCGAGGACGCCGATGAAGGCGGCGACGATCAGGAGGGCGAGGAGCAGCAGAACGAGGACGAGAGCGACGAGGATAACGACGAACAGGGCCAGGGCGAAGGCGAGGTAGAGGCGCGCGCCGAGAAGCGCGAATCGGACAGCGAGGACGGCCAGTCCGAGGACCAGTCGCAGGATTCGCTCGACGATCTGGACGGCGAACCCGGCGACGATGGCGACGAGGGCAGCCAGCCGACCCGCCCCAATCGCCCGCTGATCGATCCCAGCGCGCAGTTCGACTACAAGCCCTGGACCACCCAGTTCGACGAGGTCGTCGCGGCGGGCGACCTGTGCGACGCCGAGGAACTCGCCCGGCTGCGCGGCTATCTCGACCAGCAGCTCGCGCATCTCCAGTCGGCGGTGTCGAAACTGGCCAACCGGCTGCAACGCCGCCTGATGGCGCAGCAGTCGCGGTCCTGGGACTTCGACCAGGAAGAGGGGATTCTCGACGCGGCGCGGCTTGCCCGCGTGGTGGTCAATCCCGGCCAATCGCTGTCCTACAAGATCGAGCGGGATACCGACTTCCGCGATACCGTCGTCACGCTGCTGATCGACAATTCGGGGTCGATGCGCGGGCGACCGATCGGCATCGCCGCCATCTCGGCCGATATCCTGGCGCGCACGCTGGAGCGGTGCGGGGTGAAGACCGAGATTCTCGGCTTCACCACCCGCGCCTGGAAGGGTGGGCAGGCCCGCGAAACCTGGCTGGCGGCCGGGCGTCCCCCGCAGCCGGGTCGGCTCAACGATATCCGCCACATCGTCTACAAGCAGGCCGACGAGCCGTGGCGGCGCGCGCGCAACAATCTCGGCCTGATGATGCGCGAGGGGCTGCTGAAGGAAAATATCGACGGCGAGGCGCTGCTCTGGGCACATGCACGCCTCGTCGCGCGGCCCGAGGAGCGGCGGATCCTGATGGTCATCTCCGATGGCGCGCCGGTCGACGATTCGACGCTGTCGGTCAATTCGGGCAGCTATCTGGAGCGGCACCTCCGCCAGGTGATCGGCTGGATCGAGACCAAGAGCCCGGTCGAACTGATCGCGATCGGCATCGGTCATGACGTGACGCGTTACTACGCCCGCGCGGTGACGATCATGGACGCCGAGCAGCTCGGCGGCACGATCATCGAGCAGTTGGCCAGCCTGTTCGACACCGAATGAGCCGGATCGCCGCGCCCGCGCAGGGGTTCGTCGGCCCGGTCAAGCGCTCGATCACCATCGCGGGCCACGCCACCTCGATCAGCCTGGAGCCGGTGTTCTGGGCGGCGCTGGAGGACGCGGCGGCGGCCCACGCCCTGCCGCTATCGGCGCTGGTCGCGGAGATCGACGCGCTGCGGATCGAGGCCGAGGACGCGCCCAACCTGGCGAGTGCGATCCGGTCCTGGTTGTTCCTGCGGCGGTGATGCCGGTTGCTTTGCCGGGGCATGGGCTTCGCGCCAGCCCCGGCACCCGGCACCCAGCCTCCGATTGACGCCGCCGCGCCCATCCGGCAGGGGCGCGCCGTCGATTTCGGGGTTGGTGTGGCCGCCATTTCAAAGCGTAGCATGGGATTGCGGGTTCATCGCTGGCTGGCGCTGGCGATCGGCCTCTTCGCGCTCGCCATGGCGCTGTCGGGAACGATCCTGGCGACGGGCGCCGCGTCGCCCGCTCGCGTCCGGGCGAGCGGAACCGCCCGCATCGCGCCGGTCCGCTACGTCGACGCCGCGCATCGCCGCTTGCAACCCGGCGAGCGGATCGCCGCGCTGGCAATGGGGGACGGATCGTCGCCGGTGGTGGTGACGCTCGATCGAACGCGCGATCGCTCCCGCCGCATGGTGTTCCTCGATCCGCCGACCGGCGCGATCCTCGCCAGCGGCAGGCCGGATAGCATGGTGCTGGGGACGATGCGGCGGTTCCACGACGGGCTGTTCCTGTCGGGGCGCGGTCGGTGGGTGATCGGCCTGATCGGGGCGGGGATGCTGTCTGCCAGCCTGACCGGGCTCTGGGCGCAGACGACGCGCCAGCCGCCCAGGCGCAGGAAACGACGCACACATAAGGGCGAAGCCGCGCTCGCCTGGCATCGAAGGGTCGGACTATGGGCGGCGCTACCGGTCCTGGCGATGACCGTCAGCGGCATGGCGCTCGCCTTTTCGGACTCACCGACGGATCAGTCCCCGGCACCCCCGCTCGCGCGTCCGGCGCTGTCGGTCGAGCGGGTGATCGCGAGCGGACGGGCCTGGTCGCGCGGCCGGCTGACCGCGATCGACTGGCCGACCGAGCGGTCGCCGGACTGGACGCTCCACTATGCGGGGCACGGACCGATCATCGTGAAGGTCGCCGACGACAGCGTCGATGCGGTCGCAGCGCCGGGCCATGCGGATCCGACGATGCTGTCCTGGGTCCAGCGCCTGCATGGCGGCCGGGGCATGGGCTGGCCGTGGCGGACCCTCGCCGTGGTGATCGGCCTGCTGACGATATGGTCGACGGTAAGCGGCCTGGCAGCCTACAGGGTCCGCCCGAAGCTCAGACGCGCTCGACGCTGAGCAGGTCGGTCGCGTCGAGGCCGAGCAGCGCGATGTGATCGCGGATGCGCGGCCATTGGACCGCGAGAAAACTCTCCCGCTCGGCGGCACGCAACCGGTCGGCGGCGCCCGGCATCACGAACATGCCGACCCCGCGCCGCACCTCGACATAGCCGTCGTCCTGGAAACTCTGATACGCCTTGGCGACCGTCAGGGGGTTCGCCCCCTGCTCCGCCGCGAGCGCGCGGACCGAGGGAAGCTGGTCCCCCGTCCGGTACGTGCCATTCAGGATACCCGCCGCGATCGTCCCGCGCAGGCGGATGTAAACCGGGCTGTCGTCACCGCTAAGAGCTGTCATGCCAGGTTAATACAGCGACATGGATGCGATGTCGAGGGCGGAGGGCAATAACGTTTGCAGCCTCGTCGCACTCAGGCCTCGTCCGGTCCGTTCCAGATCGATACGATCCGCGCCATATCGGGACGCGGCCGCTCCTCGAGCGCGCGACCGGGGGTGCCGAGGAAGACGAAGCCGACGATCCGCTCGGGCGCGGCGCCGAAGGCGTCGCGCACCGCGTCGGAAAAGGCGGGCCAGCCGGTCAGCCATCCTCCCGCAAAGCCCAGCGCGTGCGCGGCATGGAGCAGGTTCATGCACGCCGCGCCCGCCGACAGCTCCTGCTCCCACATCGGGATATGACTGTCGGGGCGCGGCGAGGACATAACGACGACGAGGCCCGGCGCCTGATGCGCGAATTGCTCGAGCGAGGCGATCTCGGTCGCGCCCGCCTGCGGCCGTTCGGCGCGATAGGCGGTGGTGATCACCTGGGCCAACCGGGTGCGCGCCTCGGTCGGCACAATCACGAAGCGCCACGGGGCCAGCTTGCCATGATCGGGCGTCCGCGCGGCGATCGCCAGCATCTGCGCCAGCTGCGCATCGTCGGGGCCGGGCGCGGTCAGGTCGCGCGGCTTGCCCGACCGCCTGGTCGCGAGCAGCGTCAGCGGAGTCGAGCGGTCGTTGAAGGCGGCGGGGCGCGGGTCGGTCATGATCGATCCTTACGTCGTCGCGCATGATATTTACAGTCGCGGCTTTGGCGTTAGGTTACTGGACCATTACGCCCTTCCCGCGCCGCGTGGCACGCGAGGGGCGATCCCGATGGAGTAAACGCCGGCATGGCGACTGCGTATGAGGCCGCCGCGCGCGGCAAAACGGTATTGGGCCATCCCCGGGGCCTGTTCCTGTTGTTCTTCACCGAGATGTGGGAGCGTTTTTCCTATTACGGGATGCGCGCCATCCTGGTCTTCTACCTGACCAAGCATTTCCTGTTCACCGACGAACCGGCGTTCGGCATCTACGCCGCCTATACCTCGCTGGTCTATGTCACGCCGGTGATCGGCGGCTATCTCGCCGACCGCTATCTGGGGGCCAGACGCGCGGTGCTGGCCGGGGGCCTGTTCATCGCCTTCGGCCATATCCTGATCGCGGTAATGGAGGGGCCGCAAGGCGCGACGGGGGCCTATCTGGAGGGCTTCTACCTCGCGCTTGCCTCGATCGTGATCGGCACCGGCTTCCTGAAGGCCAATATCTCGGTGCTGGTGGGGCAGCTCTACGCGCGTGACGACATGCGCCGCGACCCCGCCTTCTCGATCTTCTACATGGGCATCAATGCGGGCGGCGCGCTCGGCCCGATCGTGTGCGGCGTGCTGGGCGAGACGGTGGGCTGGGCTTATGGCTTCGGCGCGGCGGGCGTCGGGATGCTGCTGGGCCTGATCGCCTTCATCACGCTCAAGCGCGAGCTTCACGGCGCGGGCGAGGCGCCGTCGCTGCCGGTGCTGCGGGCCCCGGTCGTCGCGGGGCTGTCGCGCGAGTGGCTCATCTATCTGGGCGCGATCGTCGCGACGCTGGGCGTATGGCAGTTGATCCAGCATCAGGACGCGGTCGGCACGCTGCTCGTCGTCTTCGCCGCCGCGACGGTGATCTTCATCCTGTGGCGCGCGGTCTTCACCCTGCCCCGGGTCGACCGCGACCGCATCTTCGCCGCGCTGTTCCTGATCGCGCTGTGCCCGCTCTTCTGGGCGCTGTTCGAGCAGGCGGGCTCGTCGCTCAACCTCTATACCGATCGCTCGGTCGACCGCACGCTGCTCGGCTGGACCATCCCGGCCTCGGCGTTCCAGTCGGTCAACTCGATCTTCATCATCCTGCTCGCGCCGCTGTTCGCCGCGCTCTGGACGATCCTGGGCAAGCGCGGGCTGGAGCCGAGCGCGCCGTTCAAGTTCGGCATCGGCCTGGTCGGCGTCGGTGCGGGCTTCCTGGTGCTGGTCGCGGGTGCGGCGGCCTATGCCGGAGTGCCGACGCCGGTGATCTTCGTCATCCTCGTCTATCTGATCCACACCATGGCCGAGCTGTGCTTCTCGCCGGTCGGCCTAGCCGCGATGACGCGGCTGTCGCTGCCCAGCATGACCGGGCTGATGATGGGCACCTGGTTCCTGGCGACCGCGGCGGGCAACTTCATCGCCGGCCTGATCGCGCAGGCGACCGGCGGCGAGGGCGCGGGGCCGGAGAAGGTGCTCGATGTCTATTCGCGGATCGGCTGGTTCTCGATCGGGATCGGCGTGGTCGTGCTCGTCATCTCGCCGTTCGTCGCCAAGCTGATGCATCTCGACCTGCTCAAGGCCGAGGGCGTGCTGGCGGGGGACAAGGAACTCGCCGAACCGGCGGCGGCGGGGGTCGATACGCGGTTGGAGCAGAAGCCGCTTTGAGGAAAGCGGGGCGGTCGGGATCACACCCGACCGCCTGCCGCTCCCGACCTCCGCTCGGGCTGGGCGGAGGCCGGGTGAAGCCCTCAGAGCCGCGTCATCGCCATCGCCCGCTCGCCATAGCGCGGCCCCGCCGTGGCGCCGCGCGGTGACGCCGCGTCGAGCTTCGCCAGATCCTCGGCGGACAGCGTGACGTCCGCCGCCTTCATCGAATCCTCCAGCGTCGCCCGCCGCTTCGAACCCGGAATCGGCACGATATCGTCGCCCTGCGCCAGCAGCCAGGCCAGCGCCACCTGCGCCGCGCTGGCGTCATGCGCGGCGGCGATGGCCTTCACCACCTCGACGACCTTCATGTTGCGGTCGAAATTCTCCTCCGAATAGCGCGGATCGTTCCGCCGGTAGTCGCCCTCGGGCAGGTCGTCGCGCGAGGTGATCTGGCCGGTCAGGAAGCCGCGCCCCAGCGGGCTGTACGGCACGAAACCGATGCCCAGCTCGCGCACCACGGGCAGGATGTCGGCCTCGACATCGCGCTCCCACAGCGAATATTCGGACTGGACGGCCGCGATCGGATGGACGGCGGCGGCGCGGCGGATCGTCTCGGCGCTCGCCTCCGACAGGCCCAGGCGGCGGACCTTGCCCTGTTCGACCAGCCGCCCCATCGCGCCGACCGTCTCCTCGATCGGCACATTGGGGTCGACGCGATGCTGGTAGAACAGGTCGATCGTCTCGACCCCCAGCCGCCTGAGCGACCCTTCGCACGCGCGCTGGACATTGGCCGGGGTGGAATCGACCCCGGTCATGCCGTTCTCGTCATAGCGAAAGCCGAATTTGGTCGCGATCACCACCGCATCGCGCCTGCCGCGAATGGCGCGGCCGAGCAGTTCCTCGTTCTTCAGCGGGCCGTAGATTTCGGCGGTGTCGAACAGGGTCACGCCCAGTTCGATCGCGCGGTGGATGGTGGCGATGCTTTCCGCCTCGTCCGCCTGGCCGTACATGTTGGCGCCCACGCCCGCCATCGGCATGCAGCCGAGACCCAGCGCGGACACCTCGAATTCGGGGCCGAGTGTGCGATATTTCATGGACGTTCCTCGTCGATCGTGCCGCTCCACCGCGAAACGGTCGCGGTCGCGGCAAGGTCCATGCTGACATTGCCCAGCGTGCGGAAAATGTCGGGAATCGTCTCGACCGCGATGAGCAGCCCCAGCGGCGCGGCAGGCACCCCCAGCGCGACGCACACCGGCGCGATCGAGGCGAAGAAGGTGATCTGCGACGGCAGGCTCGCCGATCCCAGCGAGACGAGGATCGCCGCGACCACCGCCGCCACGACCGCCGCCGGGCACGGCACGATCCCGAACCAGTCGGCGATGTAGAGCGCGACGGCGACGTTCATCGCGGGCTGGGTTCCCCGGAACATCGCCACCGCCATCGGCAGCACCAGGCTGGAGGTCGTCGGCTGGATCCGCAGCGTCTTCGTCCCCTCGACCATCGCGGGGAGGCTGGCGAGCGAACTCTGCGTCGAGATCGCGACCGCCTGGGCCGGGGCGAGCGCGCGGGCGAAGCGCGACAGCGGCACGCGACCGGCGATGGCGGCCACGCCGTAAGCCATCAGCATCACCAGCACGCCGACGCTGGCGATCGTCGCGATATAATGGGCGAGCGCGCCGAACGCCGCGCCGCCCGCGCTGGCCCCGACCACGAAGGCGAGCGCGAAGACGCCCAGCGGTGCCAGCCACAGGACCCAGCCGATCAGCACCAGCATCGCGTCGCGGATCGCGGTGAAGAAACCGAGGAGTTGCGCACGGCCGCCCGGCTCGATCCGGGTCATCGCGAAGGCGAAGGCCAGGGTGAAGAGGATCAGCGAGAGGAGCGCATTGTTGGTCGCGGCGGCGAACACGTTGGTCGGCACGATCGAGGACAGGAACTCGCTGATCGGCGGCGTCTCCCCGACGGGTGCGGCATGGCCTAGCGCGGTCTTCAGCGCCGCCGCCGCCCCGCGCGGAATCGGCACCATCCGCAACAGCACGGGCGTGACCAGCGCCGCCATCGTCGCGGTCAGCGTGACGAGCGTCAGGAAGGTCGCGATCGCGCGCCCCGCGATCCGCCCCGCCTGCGCCGCCTCCGCCGTCGCGGCGACGCCGGTGATCAGCAGCGTGACGACCAGCGGGATGACCGTCATCTGCAACCCGTTGAGCCACAAGGTCCCCACCGGCCCGGCGACCGCCAGACCATAGCCCGCCGCCACCGGCGACAGCGTCGCCACCGCCACCCCGACGAGCAGACCAGCGGCGAGCGATAACAGGATCAGCGTGGCACGCGACATCGACAGCCTTTGGTTTCTTTGAGCTTTTGAAAGGTCGCGCTAAACGGGGCGCGACCACAATATGTTTCCTCTTCTAGACCGGCAGGGACCTGGCCGCATGGCAAGAAAATATTTCGGCACCGATGGCATTCGCGGCGCGACCAACGGCGCGGTCATGACCGCGGAAATGGCGATGAAGGTCGGCATGGCGGCGGGCGCCTATTTCCAGCGCGGCGATCACCGCCACCGCGTCGTCATCGGCAAGGACACCCGCCTGTCGGGCTATATGCTCGAATCGGCACTGGTCGCCGGATTCACCAGCGTGGGCATGGACGTGGTGCTGCTCGGGCCGCTGCCGACCCCCGCCGTCGCGATGCTGACCCATTCGATGCGCGCCGACATCGGCGTGATGATCTCGGCCAGCCACAATCCCTTCGCCGACAATGGCATCAAGCTGTTCGGCCCCGATGGCTACAAGCTGTCCGACGAGGCGGAGGAGTCGATCGAGGCACTGATCGAGCAGAATGTGCCGCTCGCCCCCTCGGGCCAGATCGGACGCGCGCGACGGGTGGACGATGCGGCGGGGCGTTACATCCACTTCGCCAAGTCGACCTTCCCGCAGTCGCTTCGCCTCGACGGCCTGCGCGTGGTGATCGACTGCGCCAACGGCGCGGCGTACAAGGTCGCACCGGCCGCGCTGTGGGAACTGGGGGCGGACGTGGTCGCGATCGGCGTCACCCCCAACGGCATCAACATCAACGACGGCGTCGGCTCGACCGCGCCGCAGACGCTGGCCGAGACGGTGGTCGCCAGTGGCGCCGATATCGGCATCGCGCTCGACGGCGACGCCGACCGCCTGATCGTCGTCGACGAGACCGGGACCGTGGTCGATGGCGACCAGCTGATGGCGGTCATCGCCACCGCCTATGCGCGCGAGGGGCGGCTTGCGGGCGGCGGGCTGGTCGCGACGGTCATGTCGAATCTGGGGCTGGAACGGCATCTGGGTGCGCAGGGCCTGGGCCTCGTCCGTACCAAGGTCGGCGACCGCCATGTGCTGGAAGCGATGCGCGCGCGCGGCTATAATGTCGGCGGCGAGCAGTCGGGGCATATCATCCTGTCCGACTATGCGACGACCGGCGACGGGCTGGTCGCGGCGCTGCAGGTGCTCGCCGAGATCAAGCGGGCGGGCGCGCGGGCCAGCGAGGTGCTGCATCGCTTCGATCCGTTGCCGCAACTCCTGAAGAATGTCCGTTTCGCGGGCGGCAAGCCGCTCGAACATGAGAAGGTGCAGGGCGTGATCGCCGCCGCCGAGGCGGAACTGGCCGGACGCGGCCGCCTGGTCATCCGCCCCTCGGGCACCGAGCCGGTCATTCGGGTGATGGCCGAGGGCGAGGACAAGCGACAGGTCGAGACGCTGGTCGACCGGATCTGCGACGTGGTGCGCGAGGTGGCCGCCTGATGCTCGAGATGCGCCCCGACTGCGAACGCTGCGGCGTCGCGCTGCCCCCCAGCCAGGGTGGCGCCTTCATCTGCTCGCTGGAGACGACCTTCTGTGCCGAATGCGCCGACGAACTCGACGAGACCTGCCCCGATTGCGGCGGCGAACTGCTCGACCGGCCGACGCGGATGGGCCGCGTGCTGAAGGCCAATCCCGCCGCCACGCAAGCCCGTTTTCGCGGCTGACCTCGACCACGGCCGCCCGTCGCTCTATGCGGGCCCTGTCACATTGAAGGAGTTTCCATGCCCCAGCTCGTCCTGATCCGCCACGGCCAGTCCGCCTGGAACCTGGAGAACCGCTTCACCGGCTGGTGGGACGTCGACGTCACCGCGCAAGGCGCCGCCGAGGCACGGGCAGCGGGCGCGATGATGGCCGAGAAGGGCCTAGACTTCGACCTGACCTTCACCAGCCTGCAGACCCGCGCGATCAAGACGCTGAACCTGGCGCTGGAGACGATGGGTCGGCTCTGGCTGCCGACCGAGAAGCATTGGCGGCTGAACGAGCGTCATTATGGCGGCCTCACCGGCCTCGACAAGGCGGAGACGGCGGCCAAGCATGGCGACGACCAGGTCAAGATCTGGCGCCGCAGCTTCGACGTGCCCCCGCCCCCGGCGGATGCTGGCGGCGAGTTCGACGTGTCGGGCGACCGCCGCTATGCGGGCATCGAGGTGCCGCAGACCGAGAGCCTGAAGGACACGATCGCGCGCGTCCTGCCTTACTGGGAAGAGCGCATCGCCCCCGCGCTGCGCGACGGCAACCGCGTGCTGATCTCGGCGCACGGCAATTCGCTGCGCGCGCTGGTCAAGCATCTGTCGAACATTCCGGACGACGAGATCACCGGCCTCGAAATCCCGACCGCGCAGCCGATCGTCTACGAACTGGCCGACGACCTGACGCCGACCGATCGCTACTATCTGTCCGAACGCTGATCGACGCGGGGGTGGTCGGGCGATCGACCACCCCTGGTTGCTCCCTGTCGGGCGGGTGTCGTGCCCTGGGCTTCGACTTCGCCCGGCCTGAACCGGTCTTTGGCTGCTTGGTCTTCCCCGACCGCCGTTCCGGCTGAGCGACGTCGAAGGCCACGCCCCCCGCCAAAATGCGCTCAGGGTCTACGTAAACGCATACGGAAACTTGCCCCCCTCGCCCCACCCCGCTAGTCAGCCGCTTTCCCGGCACCGGGGCCACAGGGGCTAAGGCGGAACAGCGGTTATGATTTCGGTCGGGATCATCATGGGGTCCACTTCGGACTGGGAAACCATGCGGCACGCCGCCGAGACGCTGGAGGCGCTGGGCGTGGCGCACGAGACCCGCGTCGTCTCCGCGCATCGCACGCCGCAGCGCCTCTACGACTATGCCACCACCGCCGCCGATCGCGGGATCAAGGTCATCATCGCGGGCGCCGGGGGCGCGGCGCATCTGCCGGGGATGGCCGCGTCGATGACGCACCTTCCCGTGCTGGGCGTGCCGGTCGAGTCCAAGGCGTTGAAAGGCATGGATAGCCTGCTTTCGATCGTCCAGATGCCCGGCGGCATCCCGGTCGGCACGCTGGCCATCGGCAAGGCTGGCGCGATCAATGCCGGGCTGCTCGCGGCGTCGATCCTGGCTCTGTCCGACGACGGCCTCGCCGAGCGGCTGAAGGCGTGGCGCCAGCGCCAGACCGACAGCGTCGCCAACGATCCGCAGGGCTGATCCGATGCTGAAGCCGGGTTCGACGATCGGGATCCTGGGCGGCGGCCAGCTCGGCCGGATGCTGGCGGTGGCGGCGGCGCAGCTCGGCTATCACACACGGGTCCTGGCCCCCGACGAGGACAGCGTGGCGGCGCAGACCGCCTTGTCGATCACGCGCGCCGATTACGACGACACCACCGCCCTCGCCGCGCTCGCCGCCGCCTGCGACGTCGTCACCTATGAGTTCGAGAATATCGACGTGGCGCCGGTCGAATGGCTGGCCGAACGCGTGCCCGTCCATCCCGCCCCCGCCGCGCTCCGTGTCGCGCAGGACCGGATCGCCGAGAAGCGCTTCGTCGAGAAGGTCGGTGGCCGCCCCGCCCCCTGGGCCGAGGTGAACAGCGCCGCCGACCTGACCGAAGCCCTTGCTCGGATCGGTTGCCCGGCCATTCTGAAGACGACGCGGTTCGGCTATGACGGCAAGGGTCAGGCGCTGATCCGCGACATCGCCGAGGCGCCCGCCGCGTTCGAGGCGATCGGCGGCCCGGCGGTGCTGGAGGGGTTCATCCATTTCAGCCACGAATTCTCGATCCTGATCGCGCGGGCCGAAGACGGTCGCGCGGTCCGTTACGACCCGCCGCACAATGTCCACCGCGACGCGATCCTGCGCAGCTCGACGCTGCCCGCGCCATCCGACATCCTGGACCAGGCCGAGGAGGCGACCGCGCTCGCCATCCGCATCGCCGAGCGACTGGGCTATGTCGGCGTGCTCGCCTGCGAGTTCTTCGCGACCGAGAACGGTCCCGTCTTCAACGAGATGGCCCCACGCGTCCACAATTCGGGCCATTGGACGATCGAGGGGGCGGAGACCTCTCAGTTCGAGAACCACATCCGCGCCATCTGTGGCCTGCCGCTGGGCGACACGACGCTGACCGGCGCGCGGGTGGTCATGGAAAATCTGATCGGCGACGATCCCTGGGAACCCGCGCTCGCCGAAAAGGGCGCGCACCTGCACCTCTATGGCAAGGGCGAGGCGCGGCCGGGGCGCAAGATGGGACATGTGACGCGGGTGGTGCGCTGACCGCCCGACCCGCGCCAGCCCGTCAAGCCTTCGCCCAATCCTCCCCGATCCGGCGCAGCACGTCGAGCGGAACGCGGCCATGGCGCAGCACGGCGGTGTGGAAGGCCTTCAGATCGAACCGGTCGCCCTGTCGTTTCTTCGCCAGGTCGCGAATGTCGACGAACACCGAATGGCCGAGCTTGTAGCTCGCCGCCTGGCCGGGATTGACGCAGTAGCGCTCGACCTCGCGGGTGGCGAACCCCTCCGCCTCGCCCTCGGCCTCGACGAAGTGGCGGATCGCCTGTTCGCGCGTCCAGCGCAGATGGTGCAGCCCGGTATCGACGACACAGCGATTGGCGCGGAACAGCAGGAACTTGAGATAGCCCAGCCGTCCCAGCGGATCGTCGTCATACATGCCGATCTCGTCCGCCAGCTGCTCGGCATAGAGCGCCCAGCCCTCGCCATAGCCGGAGAAGCCGTTGATCTTGCGGATGAGGGGGAGCCGCGTGTTGGAAAGCGCGAGGCCACCCTCCATCTGATGCCCCGGCAGCCCTTCGTGATAGACCGTCGTCGCCAGGCAGAATTTGGGCCAGTCGGCGCTGTCCTTCAGGTTGAAATAGACGAGGCCCGGCCGTGACCCGTCGATCGCGGGCCCCTGCGCGAAGGCGGCCGCCGCGCCCGCCTCGGTCTGGGGCGGCACCCGGCGCACCTCGAAACCGTAAGGCGGGATCCGTTCGAACACCTGTGGCAGGCGGGTACGGATCGCGTCCAGCCGCGCGTTGCAATAGGCGATCGCCGCCCGCTTGCCCGCGTCGGTATTGGGGTAGAGCTGGTCCGGGTTCTTGTAGAGCGCGGCCATGCGCTGCCCGACCGTGCCCTTGGTGAAGCCCTGCTTCTTCAACAGCATGTCGAGCCGTGACGACAGCATCGCCGCCTGATCGCGGCCGAATTTGTGGACCTCGTCGGGTGAGAAGCTGGTGGTGGTGTTCGCCTTCAGCGCGACCGGATAATAGGCCGCGCCCTCGCGCAGTTTCCAGACACCCGCGTCATGCGTGGCGCGCTTCCGCAGCTCGCGGGCATAGGCGATCTGCCGATCGAGCGCAGGCAGCACCTCCGCCTCGTAGATTCGCGTGGCGGCCTGCGCATAGCGATCCCCCAGCCCCTTTTCGGCGGCGCGACGGGCCAGCGACTGGACGACCAGCGCCTCGCTCGCGGGCTGGCGGGTCTTGGCCATCTGTTCGAGCGCGAGGTCGAGGATGAAGTCGGGCGCCACCGCGCCCTGCCCCGCGTCGTGGCGCATCCGGTCGGTCTGCGCGTCCATCTGGGTCGCGAAGGCGCGCAGCCGCATCAGATAGGCATCGGCATCGCCCGCGCTCGCCACCTTGTGCTTGGTATCGAGGAAGTCGGGGACGGACTGATACGCGCCCGAGAGTTGCGACACCACATAGGGGCTGGGGCCGTAGGAGCTGCCGCCAAAGTCGAACGCCTGCACCGCCTCCGCCGAGCGCCGGGTGTAGAGGACCGACTCCAGATCGATCCGCTCCTCGGGCGACAGGCTGGCCGGGTCGATCGCCTGGAGCCGTGCGAGGTCGGCCCTGGTCGCGGCCTTGGCGGCGGCGATACCGGTCGGCGACTGATCGGAGAGCCTGGAGCGCAGATCGGCATTGGCACCGGTGTCGAGCCCGAGGCTGGTCGCGCCTTCCGGGCTGCGGCGAAGCTGTTCCTGGACCAGCGTGTCGAACAGCGTGTCGAGCGGGGTCGATGCCGTGGCCTGGGCGAGGACGCCCTCGCTTTGTGCAGCCACCGCCATCGCGGCGGTGCCGCCCAGGAAATGCCGACGATCGATCATGCTGGTCCCCTATGTGTCTTCGGGCTCAGCGTAACGGGATTTGGCGGGAATTGAACCGGTTATGTGGTCGGCGGCGGGGCGTGGGCTTCGACGTCGCTCGGCCTGGACGGCGGTGGGGATCGTGGTCTGGATACGCTACCCCGTTCACCCTGAGCGAAGTCGAAGGCAACGGGGACACGCCCCCCCCAAACGAAAAGGGCGGCGCGCCCGCAGACGCACCGCCCTTCCCTATCTCACCGCGTGGTCATCACCCCGCGCGCGTGCCCGACAGCGGAAAGCTGCCGAACGCGCCCGCGCCGACCGAACCGGTCAGCGTGTCGCCATCGGCGGTCGCCTCGCAATCCAGCGTCATCGGCATGGGCGAGCTGATCGACATCTTCCACGTGATCGTATTGCCAGACACGTCGCCCTCGATCTCCATCGCGCCCATCTGGCCGCCGCCCGAGCCGGTGAAGCGATCGCCCTCGGTCCGGACGGTCAGGGTCATCTCCTGATCGCCCAGCGGCGACTTGACGGTGCAGTTCCAGGTGCCGTCGATATCGGCCATCGTGCTTCTCCCTAAATCCCGAATCTTACTGTCCCGCGACCGCGGAAGCCTCGACCACCTCGACGGGCAGGCCCAGCGTGTCGAGCTGCGGCTTGACCGTCTTGGCGTCGCCGACCACGACCCAGACAAAGTCCTTGGGGTTCAACGCCGCCTGGATCGACTTGTTCAGCTCCGGCAGGGTCATCGCCTGATAGCGCTGGGTGATCGTCGCATAATAATCGTCGGGCCGACGATACAGGTCGTTGGCCTCCATCGCCGACAGCACCGCGTCGGAGGTTTCGAAATTACCCGACAGCGACCGGATCGCACCGGTGATCGCGCGGTCGAACTCGACCTGATCCATCGGCTTGGTGGTCAGGAACTCGGTCACGTCGGTGCGCAGCGCGTCGATCGACGGACCGGTCTTGTCCGCCTGGACCGGCGCCGACATGATATAGGGCGCCGCGAATTCGGAGGTCTGGAAACGGCCATTGACGCCGTAGGACCAGTGCCTGGTCTCGCGAATGTCGGTGTTGATCCGGCTGAGGAAGCTGCCGCCCAGCGCGTCGTTGGCGGTGTTCTGCACCAGCATATTGTCGATGCCCTTCAGCGGCGTCGGCGCGCCCGCCAGGATCATCGACTGCGGGCTGTCGGGACGGTTGATCAGCACGATCTTGGGAGCGGACGCCCGTCCGGCGGTGAAATTCTTCACGCCGCCAGCACCCGTGCCGCGCCAGTCGCCCAGCGCCCGCTCGAGCGCCGCCTTAACCTCGGCCAGCGGACGGTCGGAGGTGACGAAGATCTTCGCCTTGTCGGGACGCAGCCACGCCTGCTGGAACGCGATCAAGTCGGCGCGGGTCATCGCCGCCACCGCGCGCGGATCGCCAGCGCCCTGCGCCTTGGCATAGGGGCTGGTCGGCCCATAGACGAGCGGCGGCAGGACCCGGCTCGCCAGACCCTGCGGGTTGGTCAGCTCCTGCCTGATCCCCGCCAGCGTCTGCGCCTTGACGCGGGCCAGCTCGTCCTCGGGAAAGGCCGGGTTGCGCAGCACGTCGGCATAGAGGTCGAGCGCGGGGGCGAGGTTGACGCTCGGCACGGTCAGTCCGACGGTGGTGCGATCGTTCGACGCGCCCGATCCGATCTGCGCACCCAGCCGCTCCTGCTCCTCGGCGATCGCGATCGAGTTGCGCCGCGTGGTGCCCTCTTCCAGCATCCCCAGCGTCAGGCGCTGCGTGCCCAGCTTGCCCGCCACGTCGGCGGCGATCCCGGCGTCGAACGAAGCCTCGATCTGGGTGATCGGCACGGCGGTCCGCTGCGCATAGACCAGCTCGATCCCGTTCGACAGGCGGCTGCGCTGGACGGTGGGGAAGCTCAGCGGCTTGACCTGACCGACTTCGGGCATGGCTCCGCGCGTGCCCTTGGCTGGCTGGTCGGGGGCGGCGGGGACGTCGGCGCGCGGCGGCACCTTCGCCTCCTCATAGGCGTCACGCGGACCCGGCACGACGGTCAGCGTATAGCTGGGCCGCGACAGCCACTTGTCCGCCGCCGCCTTGACGGTCGCGGGGGTCTGCGCCGCGATCGCCTGGAGCTGCTTCTTGTAGAAGCCCGGATCGTTCGAATAGAGCGCGCCCTCGGCCAGCGCGACCGCCTTGCCGCCGAAGCCGCCGACCGATTCCAGCCCCTGAATCCGCCCCGATACCGACTTGGCGACGACGCGGTTCACCTCGTCGGCGGTCGGACCGTTCTTCAGGAAGTCGGCGAGGATCTCGTCCATCCGCTTGTTGACCAGCGCGGGGTCCACGCCGGGGCGGACGATCGCCATCATGTTGAACATGCCGACCTGCGCGAAGACGCGGTCGCTGGCCGAGACCTGGACCGCCAGCTTCTCTTTCTTGACCAGGATATTGTCGAGCCGCGACGAGGCGAGCCCGCCCAGTACCGAGGCGGCCACGACCAGCGGCGCGCTTTCGCGATCGTTGAGCCCGGGCACCGTCCAGTTGCGGCTGATCATCACCGCCGCGACGCGGTCCTTCATCTCCTCGCTGACGGGCGCGGGCAGCGTCGGGATGGAGACGGTCGGCAATACGCTCTTGGGCCCCGGCTTGATCGCGCCGAAATATTTCTCGACCAAGGGCCTGGCGGTGGCGACATCGACATCGCCCGCCAGCACCAGCACCGCGTTGTTGGGGCCGTAATGACTGCGGAACCAGTCCTTCACCGTCTCCAGCGACGCGGCGTCCAGATCGGCCATCGAACCGATGGTGCTGTGCGCATAGGGGTGACCGGCGGGGAACAGGCCGCTCAGCACCTTATATTGGGTCAGGCCATAGGGCTGGTTGTCGCCCTGACGCTTCTCGTTCTGAACGACGCCGCGCTGCTCGTCGAGCACGGCTTGCGTCACCGCGCCGAGCAGATAGCCCATGCGGTCCGATTCCAGGAACAGCGCGCGGTCGAGCGCGGCGGTCGGCACCGTCTCGAAATAGTTGGTCCGGTCGAAATAGGTCGTGCCGTTATAGTCGGTCGCGCCCACCGACTTCAGCGGCGCGAAGAAATCGCCCGGCGCGTTTTCCGAGCCGTTGAACATCAGATGCTCGAACAGATGCGCGAAGCCCGTCTTGCCCTGCGGCTCATGCTTCGATCCGACATCGTACCAGACGCTGACCGCGACGACCGGCGCCTTGCGGTCGGTATGGACCACGACGCGCAGCCCGTTGGGGAGGGTGAAGGTCTGGTAGGGGATGTCGACCGCCTTCACGAGCGTCGAGACGGGCGCCGGCCTGGCGATGGCGGTCGCCCTGGCGGGTGTGGCCTGGGCCGATACGCCCTGGAACGGCAGGACGAACGCGAGGGCGGCAGCGCCCGACAGCGCCGCGGACTTGAAACGCATGACTTGGAGTCTCCCCACTCGGTGTATGGGTTGAGCATAGCGGGCGCGGGGCGGACCGCAATCCGGCAAGGCACATGAAATGACGACCAATTTCGACCGACCCTTTCGCAATCGAAACGGCCATCCCATGTTGCGGGACAGGAAATCACCCCCACCCCTTGTGTTGCCGAAATGCAACACCATCTGACCTGGAAAGCGACAGGAAGACCAGATGAACCTCGAAAAATTCACCGACCGCGCGAAAGGCTTTCTCCAGGCCGCGCAAACCGTGGCGATCCGCAACAGCCATCAGCGTATCGCCCCCGAACATCTCCTCAAGGCGCTGATCGAGGACGATCAGGGCATGGCGTCCGGCCTGATCCAGGCGGCGGGCGGCGATGCCAAGCGCGTCGAGCGCGAGACCGATGCGGCGCTTGGCAAAATTCCGGCCGTCTCCGGCTCGGGCGCACAAAGCTCGCCGGGGCTCGACAATGATCTGGTCCGCGTGCTCGACCAGGCCGAACAGGTCGCGCAAAAGGCGGGCGACAGCTTCGTCACCGTCGAACGGATGCTGCTGGCCCTCGCGCTGGCTTCGACCACGGCCGCTGGCAAGGCGCTGGCGGCGGGGGGTGTGAACCCGCAGGCGCTGAACGGCGCGATCGAACAGCTTCGCCAGGGCCGCACCGCCGACACGGCGGGGGCGGAGGACCGTTACGACGCGCTCAAGAAATTCGCCCGCGACCTGACCCAGGTGGCGCGCGACGGCAAGCTGGATCCGGTGATCGGCCGCGACGAGGAAATCCGCCGCACCATCCAGATCCTCGCCCGCCGGACCAAGAACAATCCCGCCCTGATCGGCGAACCCGGCGTCGGCAAGACCGCGATCGCCGAAGGGCTCGCGCTGCGCATCGCCAATGGCGACGTGCCCGACACGCTGAAGGACCGCAAGCTGATGGCGCTCGACATGGGTGCGCTGATCGCGGGTGCCAAATATCGCGGCGAGTTCGAGGAGCGGCTGAAGGGCGTGCTGGACGAGGTGAAGGCCGCCGAGGGCGACATCATCCTGTTCATCGACGAGATGCACACGCTGATCGGCGCAGGGAAAGGCGACGGGGCGATGGACGCCTCCAACCTCTTGAAACCCGCCTTGGCGCGCGGCGAGCTGCACTGCGTCGGCGCGACCACGCTCGACGAATATCGCAAATATGTCGAGAAGGACCCCGCGCTCCAGCGGCGCTTCCAGCCCGTCTTCGTCGGCGAGCCCACGGTCGAGGACACCATCTCGATCCTGCGCGGGCTGAAGGAGAAGTACGAACTCCATCACGGCGTGCGCATCACCGACGGCGCGCTGGTGGCGGCGGCGACGCTCTCCAACCGCTACATCACCGATCGCTTCCTGCCCGACAAGGCGATCGACCTGATGGACGAGGCCGCCAGCCGCATCCGCATGGAGGTGGAATCCAAGCCCGAGGAGATCGAGACGCTCGACCGCCGCATCCTGCGCCTGAAGATCGAGCGCGAGGGGCTGCGCCGCGAGAGCGACGCCGCCAGCATCGACCGGCTGGAGCATCTGGAGGAGGAACTCGCCAATCTCGAGGAACAGTCGCACGAACTGACCCAGCGCTGGCAGGCCGAGAAGGACAAGATCGCGGGCGAGGCCAAGCTCAAGGAGCAGCTCGACCAGGCGCGGATCGAACTCGACCAGGCGCAGCGCGCGGGCGACCTCGCCAAGGCTGGCGAGCTGTCCTATGGCCGCATCCCGCAGCTGGAGAAGCAACTGGCCGAGGCGCAGTCCGCGACCGAGGGGGCGATGCTTCGCGAGGAAGTGACCGCGGACGATATCGCGGGCGTGGTCAGCCGCTGGACCGGGGTGCCGGTCGACCGGATGCTGCAGGGCGAGCGCGAGAAGCTGCTCCGCATGGAAGAGGTGATCGGCAAGCGCGTCATCGGCCAGGAGGATGCGGTCCGCGCCGTCTCCACCGCCGTGCGCCGCGCGCGCGCCGGGCTACAGGATCCCAACCGGCCGCTGGGCTCGTTCCTGTTCCTGGGGCCGACGGGCGTCGGCAAGACCGAGCTGACCAAGGCGCTCGCCGAATTCCTGTTCGACGACGCATCCGCGATGGTGCGCATCGACATGAGCGAATTCATGGAGAAGCACAGCGTCGCCCGGCTGATCGGCGCCCCTCCCGGCTATGTCGGTTATGAGGAAGGCGGCGTCCTGACCGAGGCGGTGCGGCGCAGGCCCTATCAGGTCGTGCTGTTCGACGAGGTGGAGAAGGCGCATGGCGACGTGTTCAACGTGCTGCTCCAGGTGCTGGACGACGGCCGCCTGACCGATGGCCAGGGGCGGACGGTCGATTTTTCCAACACGCTGATCATCCTGACCTCGAACCTGGGCAGCCAGTATCTGGCCAATGTCGAGGACGGGCAGAGCGTCGAGAGCGTCGAGCCGCAGGTGATGGAGATCGTGCGCGGTCACTTCCGCCCCGAATTCCTCAACCGGCTGGACGAGATCATCCTGTTCCATCGGCTGGGCCAGAGCCATATGGGCCCGATCGTCGACATCCAGGTCGGCCGGGTCGCCAAGCTGCTGGCGGACCGCAAGATCGGCCTGCACCTGACCGATGCCGCCCGCGAGTGGCTGGGCCGGGTGGGGTATGATCCGGTGTACGGCGCAAGGCCGCTCCGCCGCGCGGTGCAGCGCCATCTGCAGGACCCGCTGGCGGAAGAAATCCTGCGCGGGCACGTGAAGGACGGGTCGAGCGTCACCGTCGACGAGGGCGACGGGAAGCTGGCGCTGTCGGTGGGGTGAACACCCGCTTCATGCGGGACAAAAAAAGGGGCCGGTCGACCCGGCCCCTTTCCTTTCCGACGCGATATTCGAGATCAGAAGTTCACGCCGAACTGGATGCGTGCCGAACGGCCATTATTGTACGAGGTCGGCAGGGAATAGACCGGCTGCGGGGCACCGGCGGAGGTGGTCCCCGTTTCCGCCACGCGCAGCACCGGCTTCGAATTGAAGACGTTGAACACCGACAGGCGCACAAAGCCATTGAAGGCATCCGTAGGCACTGCGACGGTCGCGTCGAGGTTTAGCAGCGCGAGCCAGTCGGACTTCAACTGCGAACCACGGTTCACGACCTGCAACGTGCTGGGTCGTGCGCCGCCCACGCGGTTGAAGGGGTCGTTTATCACGGTAAAGCCATTGGGGTTGCGAACAACCGATCCGTTGACCACGTTACAATAGGCCGCGCTGGTCCGATAATAGAGGCCCGCGATGCCGCCCGGCGCCGTCGCGTCATAGTCGGCGCTGGCAGGCGGGCGACCATAGCAGCCGAAGTGGCGCGGCGCGCTGAGCGAGCCGTTAAAGCCCAACGTCAGCCACTCCGCCGCCTTGTACGAGCCCCAGGCCTTGAAGTTGTGACGGCGATCGTTCGGCAGATAACCATAGGTGCCGTTGACGAGCACCGGCAAGTCGAACGCCGTGGTCAGGCCGGAGTCGGTCTGTGCGTTGTCGGAACGGACGCCGCCCTCGATATTCCCGTACAGCTTAGAATAGGTGTAGTTGGCGTTCAGCGACCAGACGCCGTCCCATTCACGCTCGAACGTGAAGTTGACCCCACGATAGACACGCTGCGCCAGCGGATATTTGAGTGCGGCCGCCGACAGCACGACCTTGCGCGGATTCGTCTCGCCCGGCAGCGGATCGCTGAGCGTCACGGCGACGTCGCGGCCCGGATTGATCAGTGCGAATTGATGCACACCGCTCCAGGTAGCACGGCAATCCGCCGCGGCCTTACCCTGTGCGATGCAGTAGGGCACGATCGCCTGGTCTAGCGCTGCATCTTCCAGCGAGTTGTTCAACTTCGTCTGCGTGAAGTTGAACCCGACCTTGATCCTGTTGCCCAGGCGATGTTCGAGACCGACGATGATCTCGTCGACCGACTGCGGCTTGAGGTTGGAGGCGACCACCGATTCGGTGCTCGGCACCGTGCCGTCGTTGCTGACCACGCAAGCGGTCCCGGTCGGCGTCCCGCCCGGACACGCCGTGAAGCCGGCACCGGTGGTGATCGGCGATCCGAGGATCGGTGTGTTGTTCGAAGTCAGGCCACCGAACTGATAATAGGCGCTCGAGTCAAACTCGCCGCCTGCCAGACGGACATTGGTGTTGACCGCGACCGGCAGGAAGTAACGGCTGTACGATCCGAAGAATTTGGTACGGCCGTCGCCGAGCGGATCGATGCTCGCGCCCAGTCGTGGAGCCCATTGATTCTTGGCCAGGAAGAACGTGCGGCCAGCGCCATTCTTGTTTTCGAAGCGATCGTTGCGAATCCCGAGGTTCAGGTTCAGGCGATCGTTGAAAAGATGCCAGTCGTCCTGAACATAATAGGCGGTGTTGCGCGTCGCGAAATTACCACCCGTGCGGAACGTCCGGGCCGTGATATAGGGCGTACCACCCGGCAAACCGACGACGGAATCGATCGTTGACGCGGTCCCCGATGCGGTCAACAGCGTATATTGCGCACCGCCATTCGCCACCGTCGTGGAATTTTCGTCGAGATCTTCGCGATCATAGCCGCCACGGATATGATGCGATCCGAACAGATCGAACCGGACATCGGCATCGGCGCGATAGAAAGTACGCTTGTCGAAGTTGAGCGACGCATTGGACAGTGTGTTGCCAATGCTGTTGTTCACGCCGTTCCGCTGGTCGACGACCGATGGCAGGTTTGGCAGACTCGATTCGGTCGTGTCGCTGTTCTTGTTGACGCCATAGGCCGCCGAGAGGGTCAGCCACTGCGTGAAGCTGCCAGTGTAGCGGAACACGTAATTCGCGCCGCCGGAACGATAGATGTTCGTCGCGACATAGCCGCCCGGCTTATTCGTATTCAGATTGTAGCGCTGTCCGCTGGCGAGCGAGTATTGGCTGGTGCCGTAGACATTCTCGATCGTGCGACCGGTCGTATCCCAATAGGTCGCCTCAAGCCGCTGGCCATCCACGATCACCGCATCGATCTTGCCACCCCAGAAGGGGCTGGTGTTCCGATTCTGACTGTAGGACGTGCCGACGATCTGCTGGTTGAACGTGCTCAGGTCCGCGAAATTGGCGCAAAGGGCGGGATTGCTCGCGCAGCCATTGACCCCGGTCCCCGCCGCCGAGGCGACGCCGGTATAACCCTGGCCGTAGCTTACATCTCGCGCGTTGTAGATGCCGTAGAAGAACAGATGGTCCTTGATGATGGGGCCGGACAGTTGCGCGATGAACTCATGACGGTCCGAATAGGCCGAGTCATTGTCCGCAGCATAGGTGTTGCGCGTCTTCGAAACCAGGGTGTTCGGCTGCCAGTTGAACGTGACGCCGCCATGCCATTCGTTGGAGCCGGACTTGGTGGTCGAATTGATCATACCGCCGGTGAAGCGGCCGAATTCCGCCGGGATACCGCCGATCTTGGTCTGCACCGTCTGATAGAATTCGAACGGCACGGCCACCGCACCCAGCCCGTTGCGGAACTGCGTAATGTTGAGGCCATTGATGTAATAGACATTCTCAGACACCGACGCGCCGTTGATCGACGGGAACGACCCGAAGCGCCCGTCACCGCCGACCGCGCCGGGTGCGAGCAGCACGACCGAGGTCAGGTCACGTCCGACCGGGATACGCGTGGCGACATCCGCGACGTCGATCGTCTGGCCGATCGTGTTGCTGCTGAAATCGACGACCTGCACGCGTCCGGCGGTCACGACGATGTCGCCGCTCGTTCCCGCATCGACCGGCTGAAGATTGAACTGGTTGGCGGCGCGCCCCTGGATCAGGCGGACGGCCGGATCGGTGAAGCTTTCATAGCCATCGGCCGTGATCGTGAAGCTATACGTGCCCTGCGGGAGGGCGGAGACGGTATAGGAGCCATCGGCCTGCGTCGTAGTCGTCCGCGTGAAGCCCTGCGCCGTCGACGTGATCGCCACCGTGGCGCCGCCGATCGCCTTTCCATCGGTGCCCAGGATACGACCCGTGGCGTTCACCTGTGTATAATCCTGCGCATGGACGGGAGCAGCGGTCGCCACGATCCCGGCTCCGGCACCCAGCATGGCAACGGCCTGCAGCGCGGCACCCTGACGCAGCAGCGCCTTTGAAAAGAATCCCCGTTTGGTCATATGCAATCCCCCTGGACCGGCGCGCTGTGGCGCCCAATTCCTCGCCCGTGACGGAGCGATGACTGATATATGTCCGGAAGATGACGCGATATTCCAAAGCGTTTTTAGGATCACACTGCATTACGGCAAATATAGTTGAATCTTTGCCACATATCATCAAGTTAAATTAAACCTATATTTTACCGTAAACTCTGCTTTCGTCCATTTTTTTCAGAAATATACTCCCATTATATTTACAGACTTGCCGCCTTACATCAGCAAATCACAAGCAGTGCCATATGACATGTGGTCCATATGACAGGGTTGACAATGTAGAGATATCATTGCGCTGCCGATACCGAGTCCGAATCAGGCGCGGCGCCTTGTCCCCCCGTGACCAGAACGCCTCCCAAAGTGCAGGTCCATGAGCGGCTCCTGGGCTCGGAGGCCGAGCCTGTAACCACCGCGGACTTCACGGCCGACCACGTCCGCCATGGCCCCAAACAAAAACGGCGGGCATCGCTGCCCGCCGTTTCCGTACTCCTGTATCGACGCTTACAGGTCGATCGTGAAGCTCGTGAAGATGTACCGGCCCGCGGCATCGTAGATGCCCGGATAGGTGTTGCCGTTGCCGAACGAACCGATCGGGGCGGCCGTCGAGCTGAGGATCGGCGGCATCCGGTCGAGCAGGTTGTTGGCACCGACGCGCAGCGTGTACTTGCCCTCGATGCGGGCCGACACGGCCAGATCGAAATAGTCCTGCGCCGGAACGCGCGCATCGCGCACGTAGAAGGCACCTGCCAGATCGCTGTCGCTCGTCGAACGCTCGAACCGGGTCGGCGACAGGTGACGCCAGGTGCCCGAGATGCCGATGCCGCTCGAACCGGTCCACGACAGCACGCCACGGTGACGCCACTTGGACTGCGGGAAGCCGCACTGCGCGCCATACAGACCGGCGCAGTCGAACTCCGCACCGACCTTCGACGAGGTCAGCTCGTCGACATAGGTGCCGGCGAAGCCCGCATTGAACGTGCCGATCGATTCGGTACGCAGCACATAGTTGACCGACACGTCGATACCGCGGGTCTTGAGCGTCCCGGCATTGACATTGGTGTCGACCACATAGCCCTGCGGCGTCTGCCACAAGGTGCCGTTGGCATCGCGGTTGATCGCACCGCACAGCGTCGGGTTGCCCGTCTGCAGACACTGGCTGAGGATCGTGTCGGCACCGATGACGCCGATGATGTCCTTCACCTTGATGCTGAACAGATCGACCGTGGCGGTGAAGCCGCGCAGGAAGGTCGGCTGGAACACCGCGCCGACGGTGAACGTGTCGGCCGTCTCCGGACGCAGGTTCGGGTTGCCGCCGACCAGGCCGTTATACTGTTCCGACGGGTTCGCCGCGACCAGGCCGAAGCGATTGGCCGGAACGCCGATACGGGCGCACTGGGCGGCCGTGTTGCCGTTGACCAGACCATTGACCGCCGCACCCGCGCACGGATCGGTGGCACCGTCGATCTGGACCGACTGGGCAACGAACAGTTCCTGGATGTTCGGCGCACGCACCGCGCGGTTGTAGCCGCCACGGAAGGTAAGGTCGCGAACCGGCGCCCAGGTCAGCTGACCCTTGTACGAGCTGACCGAACCGGCCGTGCTGTAGTGCGAGAAGCGATAGCCGCCTTCCAGCGTCAGTTCGTGGAAGAACGGACGATCGGTGACCAGCGGGATCTGAAGCTCGCCGAACACTTCCTTCACGTCATACTGGCCGGAGTTGGGCAGGGTCGGACCGCCCTGGCCCGCCAGGTCGCCGGTCTGGAACGCCTGGTCGACCTCGAGACGCAGCTGCTCCTTGCGATATTCCGCACCGATCGACAGGCCGATGCCCTGGTCGGAGAAGGGCGACTGGATGCCGTACTCGCCGCCACGGAAGTTGACCGAGCCGCTGACCACGGTTTCCTTGGTCTCGCCCTGCTGGAAGCCCGACTGCTGGACATAGTTCAGCGCGGCGGGCGTGATCGCCGCCGAACCGAAGATGTTGAGCGGAACGCAGTTCGGATCCGTACCGTCGACCACCGAACGACAGACCGGGTTGGCCGCCGTGCCGATGACGTCGAGCGCGCGGGTCGTCTTCGACACCGAGAACTCGTTGCGATAGATCAGGTTGTACTTGGTCGTGCCGTACTGACCATAGGCGTCATACGAAATGCCGCGATCGAGATCGCCGCGAACGCCCGCCACGAAACGGTAGGAGGTGTGCGTGATGTCGGCCTGACGTCCGCCACCCTCGACGTTACGACGAGCGATGATGACGTTCGCCTTGTTATAGGTCGAGCCGTCCGGATTGATGAAGGCGATCGGAGCGCCATTGGCATCGGACAACAGGTTCGAGGCACGGCAGAAGGTCGAGACCTGGAGCGCCGACAGGAACGGGTTGTTGCAGTTCAGCGTCTGCGTGTTGCCGAAGTCGCCCGACGGCGCGATCTGGGCGACCGTGCGGTCGTCCATGAAGTTGAACTCGGCATAGGGCTTGAACGCGTCGCTGACGTCGTAATGCGCCATGAAGCCGGCGGTGAACCGCTTGTCCGGACGCTGATAGTAGTTCAGCGGATTGGCGTTGTACAAGGTCTGGCCCGCAACGAGCTGACCCGCCGAGTTCAGCGTGTACTGGGTCGGCGGACCACCCTGGGTCGCGTCGCCCAGCGAAAAGTTCGCGGGCGCGGCGGTCGCCGAACCGCCGCAGCGGTAATCGGGGCCGGAATTGCCGGCCGGGGCGTTCAGGCTGCACGCGCTATAGTCGCGGCGGCCCTGCGTGATCGCCTGGATCTCGCGATAGCCCATATAGGCGACGATATGGCCCTTGCCGTCGCTGGTGCCGGTGCCGACCTTCAGGTTGACGTCGAACTGCTGGCCATCCGCGACATTGCCGCTGGGATAGGGGAAGCCGCGCGCGGCGGCGAGGCCCTGGAACCGGCTGCTGTCGTTATTGTGGTTGTACAGGCCGTAGGACGAGGTGAGGCTGAGCCCCTGATAGTCGGTGTCGAGAACGAAGTTCACGACGCCCGCGACCGCGTCCGAGCCATAGACCGACGAAGCGCCGCCGGTCAGCACGTCGACGCGCTTGATCAGTGCCTGCGGAATGACGTTGACGTCGGCGGCCGAGCTCTTCGAGACCGGATCGCCCGGCATCAGGCGGCGGCCGTTCACCAGCACCAGGGTGCGCTGATCGCCC
Source organism: Sphingomonas sp. Leaf21 (assembly GCF_916858675.1). Lineage (GTDB taxonomy): Bacteria > Pseudomonadota > Alphaproteobacteria > Sphingomonadales > Sphingomonadaceae > Sphingomonas. The sequence goes on along the minus strand of NZ_CAKASM010000002.1, from coordinate 23,902 downwards.
AGGTTGCGCAGGTTCAGCGTCGCCGTACCGGTCGAGCCGTTCGACACCGACGAGGTCTGGGTCGCGAACGACTGCGGCAGCGTGTTGAGCACGTCCTCGATGCGCGATCCGCCGCGGATCTGGATGTCCTGCGCGGTCACGACCGAGATCGGGCTGGCCGAGGTCAGGTTCGGGTTCGAGATGCGCGATCCGGTAACGACGATATCGCCGCCGGTCGGCGCATTGGGGGTCGCCGCGGTCGAGGCATCGGCGGGGGTGTCCTGCGTCGTCGCATCGGCGGGCGCGGTCTGCGTGGTATCCGCAGTCTGCGCAACGGCAGGCGCACCCGCGAGCACGCCCGCGAAAACCGTGGTGGTTAGCAAGCTAACCCGCAAAAACGTCTTTTTCATTCTAGTCCCCTTTATGCTTGATCGGGCCCTAGGGCTCGGGAAGCACATTATTTTCACACGTGCTCAGGCGGCAGGTGTTGGCGCGACACTCTCCCAAACGAGAGGTCGTCGCAATCGTGGTTTAACCGTCACGCAAGAATCTTTCTCGATGTAACCTTTAAGACACATTGCCCGACGCGGCCGATGCGACGGCTTGTCGAAAAAAACGCTTCGTTCTATTCGAGTTACGCATCGACGGCACCGCCACCCCCGCTTTTGCAAGCGCGGTCGATGGAAAGGCATAACATACTGATGAATATGGCTTTTACCCATCTTTACCGAGGGCGGACCGCGATGATCCCCGCGCTTGGCCTGGTCGCCTTGCTGGCCGCGTCGCCGGTGTCGGCGGAGGCGAACGACAAGCGTTCGGTGCTGCTGGCGGCGGCCGCGGAATGCACGTCGATCACCGACACATCGGCACGTCTGGCCTGTTACGACCGGACCGTAGCGGCGCTCGTCGCGGCCGAGCGCAAACATGACGTTGTCGTCATCGACCGTGCGCAGGTCCGGCAGACCCGGAAAACGCTGTTCGGGCTGAACCTGCCCAATCTCGGCCTGTTCGGCGACGGCGGCGACAAGGACGGTCCCGAGGCCGTCAACCAGATCGAAAGCACGCTGCAGCGCGCCGATGTCGAGGGTGGCGCGTGGATCTTCACGCTGAAGGACGGGGCGCGGTGGCGTCAGACCGACGACAATGTCATCGGTGGCAAACCACGCGTGGGAAGCCCCGTCGTCATCCGGCGTGGCGCCCTGGGCAGCTTCAAGCTGAGCCTGGCGGGGCAGCCCGCGGTCAAGGTTCGCCGCGAGAACTGATAGCGATCAGCGCGGCTGCGTGGGCGTGGGCGTTGATTGGGGCATCGGCCCCGTCACCAGCAGCGGGTCGAGCTTTCGGCCGCGCCATTGCAGGCTCCAGTGCAGGTGCGGGCCGGTCGCACGCCCCGTCGCGCCGACCGCGCCGATCGGCTGCCCCTGGCGGACATGGTCGCCGGGCTTCACGTCGATGCGCGACAGATGGAGGAACGCGCTGTTGAGCCCCTGGCCATGGTCGAGCATCAGCAGATGGCCCTCCAGGGTGAAGGGCTGCTCCGCCGCCAGGATGACGACGCCGTCCGCGGGCGCGCGGACGATCGTGCCGGTGGTGGCGGCGATGTCGGTGCCCGAGTGATAGCTGCCCGGCTCGCCACGATAGACACGCTGCGCACCGAACAGCCCGGAAATACGCCCCGTCAGCGGCCATGTCAGCGTCTGACGCCAGCCCTGGGCGCCGGTGACCTGCGCCCGCGCGGCGCGGATCTGCGCCAGCTCGGGCGGCCGCAGGCGTTGGAATTCGGGATCGGGGACGGGATATTTGGGCAGCGTATCCAGCCGCTCGATCCGCCAGGCGCGCGGCGCGATGGTCAGCGTCTGGCGAAACTGGCTGCCATCGGCGAAGTTCGCCGCCAGCTCGGCGGAAGGTCCGGCATCGCGGTCGAAACCGGCGAGGAACCGACCGTCCGGCGCGAGCGGCAAGGGCTCGCCGTCCAATGTGACCGAGACCGCGCCCGCTGGCGCCTGACCACGGATCAGTCCGCCCTGACTCGGTTCCCCCGTCCAGCGAAAGGCGATGGACGGGGGCGCGACGGGCAAGCGCCCGGCCTGGGGAGCAACCTGTCCACCGGCGGCGGTGCAGGTGGCCAAGGCCAGCATCGCGACGCCGCCCGCGATCCTCATTGCGGGCCCAGCACCTTGGCCGTGGCCTGCGCATCGGCATAGGCCTCCTGCCGCACGGCGCTCCAATATTTCAGGTCTTCGAGCGGGATGCGCCGCCCGGTCACCGCGCAGACGACATGGTCGCCCGGCGACAGGACGCGAAAGCCATTGGCCAGATAGTGGAGCCGCGCGGGGCGATCGGTATTGGACATCAACATATTCGCTCTTTCGAAAGCGTCATAGGAGCGTGGGCTGATCGCCCTTGGGCTCCCGCTTGGGTTTGTCATAGGTTCGGGCGGCGGGGCACTCAACCCCAGCCCTGTCCGCCGTCCTGTCCACAGCCACGTCCACGGTGCCGTCGCGGAAACGCAGGGTCAGCATGTCGGCCGCCTTTGCCGCTTCGGCCGAGGACAGGGTCTCGCCACCGGGCCGCGCGGTGATCCGGGCATAGCCGCGCTCCAGGATACGGTCGGGGTTGAGCGACTGGACCAGCCGCCAGGTCGCGGCCAGCCGGTCGCGCCCGCGTTCCACCTGCCGCTCCAGCACCGCCGGGCGCAGCGCCGCCCCCGCCCGGTCCAGCCCGCCGCGCGCCAGCGTCACCCGCCGCTCCAGCCCCCGGTCGAGCCGAGCGCCCGCCTCGTCCGCCCGCTGGCGCTGCGGCCCCAGCAACTGGTCGCGCTTGGGCAGCAGCCGCGCCATCGCGTCCAGCCGTTCGCGTCCGCGCTCGACATAGCGTCGCGCGCAACGCTCGGTGCGCTGGCGATGGCTGGCGACCGTCAGGCGCAGGTCGGCAAGCACCGGCACCGCGATCTCCGCCGCCGCCGTGGGCGTGGGCGCGCGCAGGTCGGCGGCATAGTCGCACAGGGTCGTGTCGGTCTCATGCCCGACCGCCGAGATGATCGGGATGGTGCAGTCGGCGACCGCGCGGACCACGATCTCTTCGTTGAACGACCAGAGATCCTCGATCGAGCCGCCACCGCGCGCGACGATCACGAGGTCGGGGCGCGGCACCGGACCGCCGGGTTCGATCGCGTCGAACCCGCGAATCGCGGCGGCGACATCCCTGGCCGAGCCCTCGCCCTGCACCTTGACCGGCCAGACGATGACATGGGTGGGACAGCGATCCTCCAGCCGGTGGAGGATGTCGCGGATCACCGCACCGGTCGGCGAGGTGACGACCCCGATCACCGGCGGCATGAAGGGCAATGGCTTCTTCCGCTCGCGCGCGAACAGCCCCTCGCCCGCCAGCTTGGCCTTCAGCTTTTCGAGCAGCGCCATCAGCGCGCCCGCGCCCGCCAGTTCCATCCGCTCGACGACGATCTGGTATTTGGAGCGTCCGGGGAAGGTGGTCAGGCGGCCGGTGGCGATCACCTCCACCCCGTCCTGCGGCTGGAAGGGCAACGTATTGGCCGCGCCCTTCCACATCACCGCGTCGATGACCGCATTCTCGTCCTTCAGGCTCATATAGACATGGCCCGAGGTCGCACGCTTATATCCCGAAATCTCGCCGCGCAGGCGGACATGGCCGAACTCGCCCTCGACCATCCGCTTCAGCTTCAGGCTCAGTTCGCCGACCGACAGCGCGAGCGCGTTGTCGCCGGCGATCTCCTCGGCTACCAGCCTGGGGCTTTCGTCATAGGGATAAGGATCGGGCATGAACGTCCTGCTGCTGGGATCGGGTGGCCGCGAACACGCGCTGGCGTGGAAGCTGGCACAGTCGAACGGGTTAGATACGCTCTACGCCGCGCCCGGCAACCCCGGTATCGCCGCCCATGCGACGTGCGTCGCGCTGAACGCGGCGGATCATGCCGCCGTGGTCGGCTTCGTCAAGGATCACGCCATCGCGCTGGTCGTGATCGGACCGGAAGCGCCGCTGGTCGACGGTCTCGCCGATTCGCTCCGTGCGGAGGGCGTGCCGGTCTTCGGTCCGTCCAGGGCCGCCGCGCAGCTCGAGGGGTCGAAGGGCTTCACCAAGGATCTGTGCCGCCGCGCCGACATTCCGACCGCCGGTTACGTCCGTGTGAACACGCTGGAGGAGGCGCGAGGAGCGCTCGCCAGCACCTTCGGCCTGCCGGTGGTGATCAAGGCGGACGGCCTGGCGGCGGGCAAGGGCGTGACCGTCGCCTTCACCCGCGACGAAGCCGAGGCCGCGATCGTCGACCTGTTCTCGGTCCCCGGCGCCGAGGTGGTGATCGAGGAATTTCTCGACGGCGAGGAAGCGAGCCTCTTCGTGCTGACCGATGGCGAGGCCCTGCTCCCCTTCGGCTCGGCGCAGGACCACAAGCGGGTCGGCGACGGCGATACCGGTCCCAATACCGGCGGCATGGGCGCCTATAGCCCCGCGCGCGTCCTGACCCCCGAGCTCGAGCAGCAGGCGATCGACCGGATCGTCCGCCCGACGGTCGATACGCTGCGTGCCGAGGGAACGCCCTTTTCGGGCGTGCTCTATGCCGGGCTGATGCTGACCGCGCAGGGGCCCAAGCTGATCGAGTATAACGCCCGCTTCGGCGACCCCGAATGCCAGGTGCTGATGCTACGCTTCCAGGGCGATCTGCTGGCGCTGATGCTGGCGGTGGCCGAGGGGCGGCTGGCCGAGATTCCCGCCCCCGATTTCTCGGCCGACCCCGCGCTGACCGTCGTCATGGCGGCGGCGGGTTATCCGGGCACGCCCAAGGCGGACGGCAGCATCGAAGCGATCGACGCCGCCGAGGCGACCGGCGCGGTGGTCTTCCAGGCGGGCACCAGATTGGACGGCGCGCGACTGGTCGCCAGCGGCGGCCGCGTCCTGGCGGTCACCGCCAGCGCCGCCACCGTCCGCGAGGCGCAGGCCGCCGCGTACCGCGCGATCGATGCGATCCGGTTCCCCGATGGCTTTTGCCGCCGCGACATCGGCTGGCGCGAGGTGGCGCGCGAGGCCGACGCCGCGGGAACCGCCGGGTAGCTCCGTCGATTGGGCTCGCGATCGGGGCCGTGGAACATTAGGGTGAGGCGATGAACGACACGACGGCAGCAACTGCGGGGGCGGCTCCGGCCGAAAGCCTGATCCCCGATGGCGTGGCGGCCATCACCACCATCCATTTCGTCCTGATCGCGCTGGTCGCGCTCGCGGCGATCGCGATCATCGTCATCGGTATGCGGCTCAAGCGGCGGCGCACCCATGCCGCGCGGCAGGTGGAGGAGAATGCGCAGGACGCCGGGATGACCGTCCGCGCGCCCGACACCGCCCCGCTGAGCGAGGCATCGCTGACCCAGCCCGGCGCACGCCCTTCGCCCACGCCGTCACCGGCTCCAGTTCCGGCCCAAGTTCCGGCGCCAGATCCCGCGCCAGCCGCCGCCCCGGCTCCGCCGCCACCCGTCATGCCCGTCGCCGCCGCGCCGGAAGAGCCGGTCGTCGCGCCGGAGCCGCTGAGCGACGAGCCGGTCGCCGCCGCCGCGCCGATGACGGCCAGCCCGGCTGCCGAGGCCGCCCCTACTGCCGCCGCCGCCGCCGCCGCCGCCGCCGCCGAGCGCCCGGAGGATCAGCCGATCACGCTGCTCAAGGGCCTGGGCCCCAAGCTGACCCAGAAGCTTGCCGAACACGGCATCACCACGGTCGGCGACATGGCGGGGCTCAGCGAGCAACAGGCCCAGGCGCTCGATGCGCAGCTCGGCGCGTTTTCGGGTCGCATGGCACGCGACCGCTGGCTCGAACAGGCGCGGCTGCTCGCATCGGGGGACCGTGCGGGATTCGAGGCGGTCTTCGGGCGTCTCTGACGGAACGGCGGGACGTCGCGGTGGGTTGACGCCCACATGACCACCCTCTCCCCCTCCACCACCGCGCTGATCCTGATCGACCTGCAACAGGGCATCGTCCCCCATGCGGGCGGCCCGCGTTCGGGCGAGGAGGTGGTGCGGACCGCCAAGACCCTCGCCGACCGGTTCAGGGCGGCTGGAGCCCCGGTGATCCTGGTCCATGTCGGCTTCACCCCCGACGCCATGCCCAGCCAGAATGTCGACCGCCCCGGTCTGCCGCCCCAGGGTTCTCCGCCGGGCTTCAGCGACTTCGTCCCCGACCTGCGCCAGCCAGACGACATCGTCGTGCTCAAGCATCATTGGGGGGCGTTCACCGGCACCGACCTCGACCTGCAATTGCGGCGGCGGGGTATCCGCACCGTCGTGATCGCGGGCATCTCGACCAATATGGGCGTCGAGTCGACCGCCCGCTCGGCGTGGGAATTGTCCTACGACATCGTCATCGCCGAAGACGCCTGCGCCTCCCGCTCGACCGAACTCCATGAATTCGCGATCGCGAACATCTTCCCGATGATCGCGCGGGTGGTGGCGTCGGGGGATATCGTACTGGAATGATATGGACCGGACCGAGCGGAAAGCGGCCCCTCGCACCGCCAAGTCGTGCCAGCAGGGCGGAGGCGCAGTAAGGCGCCCCCTTGAGCGAGCCGCTCCTTCCGCTTCAACACCACGTCCGCGAAGGGTTTGAAGCGGACAGACGGTTTCAAGGATGATGCTGGCAATGTCAGCCGTTCCGAAAACGATGGAGATTTGGGAATAGTCAGACTGACGCTGCCGTTCGCCCCTTTGCCAACCAGTCGCGTCGAACTGCGATACCGGACGCAAGCCAGAGCGCGCCAGCAGCCATGAACCCGGCAACCTCTCCGCCTGTAGGGGCTCCGACGACGAAGCCCGCAATCGCTGCAACAACCAGCGCCGTTCCAAGAACATAGAACGGGCGAAAGCCAGCAGCGAACGCGATTGGCAGGAAATGCAGGCCGACGATCAGCGCCATCGATGGCAACAGAAGATCGGGCCGATGCAGGTTCATGACGATGTTGGCGGCAAGGAAAAGGCCGACGCCTTCACCGATGCTACTCCACATGATGGCTCGTTCTTCCTTTGGCGACGGCTTGATGCCCTCGCCGGGGGTGCGGATCACATAGCTTGCGGCGGAACCGATCAGGATGAACCCCAAGAAGGGCAGCGCCAGAGCGACCCCGGACAAGTGCCACTGCCAATATAGCGTCAACGAAGCGAAAACTGCTCCAAAGAAGCTCATAATCAGCGCGCCCCATGCCCCCACCGACGCCCCCCTTCTCTCTACGTAATCGGCTCATAGTATGTCTGCCGTTTGGACTGGTCGAGAGAGATCAGATCAGCCGCGTTGAGGATAGCGGATCGACGCTCCAACGGTCGAGACTGGTGGAATCGGCCCTCAGGCCTCGCTCACCAACAGCTTGTCGATCCGCCGCCCGTCGAGATCGACCACCTCGAAGCGCCAGCCCTGTTCGACGAAGCTCTCGCCTTCGCCCGGCAGGTGGCGGAACACCGCGAGCGCCAGCCCGGCGACGGTCGCATAGTCGCGGTCGTCGGGCAGGTCGATGCCCAGCCGGTCGGCCAGCGCATCCGCCGCCATCGTCCCCGCCACCAGCAGCGAGCCGTCGTCGCGCTCGACCACCGAGGGGGCCTCGCCCGGATCGGCGTCGGAGGCGAATTCGCCAGCGATCGCGGCCAGCAGGTCGGACGGCGTCACGATCCCCTCGAAATGGCCGTATTCGTCATGGATCAGCGCCATCGGCACCTCGGCCTGGCGCAGCGCCAGCAGCACGTCCATCGCGTCGATCCGGTCGATCACCACCGGCGCCTTGCGCATCAGGTGCTTGAGGTCGAGCGGCTCGTCGCGGAACAGCGCCATCGCGATATCGCGCGCCTGGACCACGCCGACCACCGCGTCGATCGAACCCTCGCCCACCGGCAGGCGGGTGCGCGGGCTCTCGAGCAGCTTGGCGCGAATCGCCCCGTCGTCCAGCGTGCAGTCCAGCCAGTCGATCTCGGTACGCGGCGTCATCACCTCGCGCACGGGGCGGTCGGCCAGCCGAACGACCCCCGAGATGATCGAGCGCTCATGCTCCTCGATGACGCCCGACTTGGACGCTTCCGCGACGATCAGGTGGAGTTCCTCCGCCGTCACCTGGTCCTCGTTGTCGCGATTGAGGCCGAGCAGCTTGAAGATGATGCCGCTGGTCGAGTCGAGCACCCAGACGATCGGCGCGGTGCCCACCGCCAGCCAGCGCATCGGCACCGCGACGAAGGCCGCGATCGGCTCCGGCTTGCGCAGCGCGAACTGCTTGGGCACCAGCTCGCCCAGGATCAGCGAGGCATAGGTGGTCAGGCCGATGACCAGCGCGAAGCCCAGCGTCGCGGCGGTCGCGGGCGACACGCCGAGCGCCTCCAGTCGCGCCGCCGTCGGCGTGCCCAGGCTGGCGCCCGAATAGGCACCCGCGATGATGCCGGTCAGGGTGATGCCGATCTGTACGGTCGACAGGAACTTGCCGGGATCGGCCGCTAGGGTCAGCGCGGCCTGTGCCCCCTTGCGCCCGCTTCGCGCCATCGCCTCCAGCCGCGCGCGGCGCGACGATACGATCGCCAGCTCGCTCATCGCGAACGCGCCGTTCAACGCGACGAGCGCGAAGATGATGAGGACGTCGATCCACGGAAAGGGGGGCAGCGTTGCCATCGGTATCGGGTGCTCATAGCGGGGCGGACGGGGCTTCGACAACTCCCGTCGTCATGTTCCGTTCAGTTCGCCTCCGGAACAAGGCCGATCGACCCCGCGTTTCAGGGGTGAAAACGCGACTAAGGACTATGCGTATGACCAAATCCGCCAAATTCCTGACCATGGCCGCGCTGTCGGCGCTGGTCGTCACGTCCGGCTGCACGACCGACCCGGAAACGGGCGAGCGTCGCCTGTCCAAGACCGCGATCGGCGGTCTCGGTGGGGCGGTGGGCGGCTATCTGCTCGGCGATCTCGTCGGCGGGCGTCACGACCGGACCGAGAAGATCCTGGGCGCTGGCATCGGCGGCCTCGCCGGGGCCGGGATCGGCGCGTACATGGACAAGCAGGAGCGCGACCTGCGCGCGCGCACCGCGGGCACCGACGTGCAGGTGGTCCGCCAGGGCGACGACCTGTTGCTCAACCTGCCCTCGGGCATCACCTTCGCCTATAACTCGTCGCAGGTGCAGCCGCAGTTCCGCCAGACGCTGGACCAGGTGGCCGATATCCTGTCGCAATATAAGCAGACCTATATCGACGTGTACGGCCATACCGATTCGACCGGCAGCGACGCCTATAACCAGACGCTGTCGGAGCGGCGTGCGGTGGCGGTGGCGGACTATCTCGCCTCGCGCGGGGTGCAGCCCGCCCGCATCGGCACGCGCGGCTTCGGCAAGACCCAGCCGATCGCGTCGAACGACACCGAGGAAGGCCGCGCCGCCAATCGTCGCGTCGAGATCAAGATCGTGCCGATCCGCGAGGGCGACCTGCGCTGACCGGAGGGATGCGGCGCCTGCTTGCGCGGAGCGTCGCATCCCCAGCTATCGATGATGGGTCCGTCCGACATGCCGGGCGGACCCTTTTCACGTCGGTGGCGGCATCGCCCGATAAGGCCCAGGCCTGCGCGGGTGCTCCTATCGTCGCGCCGCGAAGAATTCGCGCAGCAGCGCCGCCGCCTCGCCCTCGCCCATGCCGGTATAGACATCGGGGCGGTGATGGCAGGTCGGCTGGGCGAAGAAGCGGGGCCCATGCTCGACCGCGCCGCCCTTCGGGTCGCTGGCGGCGTAATAGAGACGGGCGATCCGGGCATGGGCGATCGCGCCCGCGCACATCGCGCAGGGCTCCAGCGTGACCCACAGGTCGCAATCCTCCAGCCGGTCACGCCCCAGCACCGTCGCGGCCGCGCGAATCGCCTGGATCTCGGCATGTGCGGTGGGGTCGCACAGGCGGCGCGGGGCGTTGGCGCCGGTGGCGATCACCCTGCCGTCCCGCACCACGACGGCGCCCACCGGAACCTCGCCCGCCAGCCCGGCCTGGGCGGCGGCGTCGAGCGCGGCGCGCATCGGGGCGGGGAGCGGAAACATCGCCCTTCCCTGCCCCGCGCCGATGGCCGGGGCAAGGGCTCGCTCGCGCGCCACCTGTTACTGGGCGCTTACTGGGCCCTTACTGGGCCCCTTACTGGGCCCCTTATTGGGCGTTATCGGCTGGCTTTTCCACCGAGACGGTGGGCACGTCGACGGTCTTCTGGGTGGTGCCGACCGACACCTTGGGCCCTTCGGCGCGGAAGGCCGGGGCCTGGACGACGGCGGGGCGGGTCTGGTCGATGCTGATCCAGCCCATCGCCATGGCACCCGCGGCCAGCAGAACGACGATGCCGATTAGGACAAGAAAGGCGCGCATGACTCTGGCTCCAACAGGTTCGTTGCCGTAACAACGCACCTGCCGACGGCACGGTTGCACGCGCAAAAAACCGGGAATCGGTTGACGTGCCCCCCGGGACGGGGTATCGGCGCGGCCTTTCCGGGCACTGCCTGAAACCAGGATAACGATCATGTCGCGCATTTGCGAGCTGACCGGCAAGGGCCGGCAGGTGGGTAACAACGTTTCCCACGCCAACAACAAGACCAAGCGCACGTTCCTGCCGAACCTGCAGAACGTCACGCTGATTTCCGATTCGCTCGAGAAGAGCGTGCGTCTGCGCGTCTCGACCCACGGCCTGCGTTCGGTCGAGCATAATGGCGGCCTGGACAACTGGCTGGTCAAGACCTCGGACGACCAGCTTTCGCTGCGCGTGCGTCGCCTGAAGCGCGACGTCGTGAAGAAGCTGGCCGCCGCCAAGACCGAAGCCGCCGCCGCATAATTCGCGACTGTCGGTTGACGGGTTGAAGCCCGCCGCTCCCCGGAGCGGCGGGTTTTCGTCGTTGGGGTGGCGGGGCCTGGCTTCCGAATCACCGCCCGACAGACGGCAGATCCAGCCGGAATTTGAGCAGATAGCTGTGCTGCAGCACCAGCTGGTTGTCGTCGGACACCAGCCACAGGATCGTCGCCCCGGCTTCGTGCGTCACGGCCACCCCTTCGAAATTGTCGTGGATCAGCGGCGAATCGAGCTCGGCGAGCAGATGCCCCCTTGCCACCCTGCCCGGCGCCACCGCGGCGGCGGGGACGAGCATGATCCGGTTGGAGAAGCGGAACGGCAGGCGGAAGCGCCGCTCCACCACGATCAGCGACGCGTCGGGCAGCGCGGTGGCGTCCGCGACATCGTGATAGGGTGAAACCATATACGCGAATCGCCGGGGCCGATCGCGTAGCGGATCGCTGGCGAAGATCAGACCCTGGCGGCTCCAGCGGCGCGCCACCTCGCTGCCCCGCCAGCGCGGCTTCGCGATCCTGGCCTCTTCGGAGATGGTGACAAATCGGCCGTCTGGCATCCGTGCCAGCGACTCGGGCCCGCCATTGGACGGCCAGTTCGCCATGGCCGGCGGCGCGACATAGCCCTCCACGCGGGCGAAATCGGGGGCGTAGCGCCAGATCTGGTTGAAGTCCTCGAACCCCACCCACAGCGTCCCGGTCTTCGGATCGAGCGTCATCGATTCGCTGTCCCGATCGGACTTGAGCCAGCCCGTCCCCGGCCCCGCAGGGAGATTGTCGAAGCGCAGGCCATGCGGCTTCCAGTCGCGCCCCATCGTGAAGCGCGCGATATTGCCGCCGTCGCTGAGCAGCATGAAACGATCGCCCTCCACGGTCAGCGACGAGAAGCCGCCAAAGGCGGGCATACGGCTGGTGAGTTCGACGCCGCCGAGATAGGTCAGCGCGCCGAGCCGCCGTCGCGCGGGATCGGCCGGATCGAGCGCGATCCGCTTCGCGTCCATCTGCGGCGGCCCTTCATAGAGCGGCAGGCGATCGCGCCCCGCCCAACCCGGCACGAGCGCCAGGATCAGCAGGCAGGAGAGAAGAATACGCATCGCCGCCTCATACGCATTGCGACGCGCACCGACAGCCCGTTTCCCGCGACACGGCGACCATATCGCTCCCTTAACGAACGATAACGAGGGCATTCAGGAAGCGCTCAACGCCGGGTCGCCAATACCGGATCAGCGACGACGGGCGGGACCGTCGATCGGAAAGAGTTTCGGGAGTGAGACGATGATGAAGACCCTGACCCTGGCCGCGACCACGCTGGCGATGCTTGGCGGCGCCGTGCTGCCCGCCACCGCGGCCGACGCGCACCGGTATCGTCGGGCGCATCATGCCGACCGCTATGATCGCGGCTATCGCGACGGCGCGGCGGCGGAATATCGCGACAGCAAGTGCCGCCGCTCGGGCACGACCGGCACCATCGTCGGTGCGGTCGCGGGCGGCCTGCTGGGCCGGACGATCGACATGCGCGGCGACCGGACGCTGGGCACGCTGATCGGCGGCGGCGCGGGCGCGCTGGCGGGCCGCGCGATCGAGCGGTCGGGGCGCCCCGGCTATTGCCGCTAAACGGTTAGGGCGGGCGGCCCCCATCGGCCTACCCGCCCTGAAAGTCCTCGCGTAGCGTATCGAGGACGAAACGCCGATCTCCCCACCGGAGGTCGGCGTTTCTTTTTTGGGTCGGCACCGACCCGCTCGACATTCAAATGGCTCTTCCTCTTCCCTCGCCTCTCTCTGAGGGGAGAGGGAAGAGATGAAAAGACACGAAATGAAAGTCGATACGCCTCAGTACATATGCTGACCGCCGTTGATCGACAGGGTCGAGCCGGTGACGAAGCCCGCTTCGTCCGAACAGAGGAAGGCGACGCCGCGTGCGATCTCGTGCGCCTGGCCCAGGCGACCGACCGGGATCTTGGCGACGATCTTCTCCAGCACATCGGCGGGAACGGCGGCGACCATGTCGGTATCGATATAGCCAGGTGCGATCGCGTTGACGGTCACGCCGACGCGCGCGCCCTCCTGCGCCAGCGCCTTGGTGAAACCGTGGATGCCCGACTTCGCGGCGGCGTAGTTGACCTGGCCATATTGGCCCGCCTGGCCGTTGATCGAGCCGATATTGACGATACGCCCCCATTTGCGTTCGCGCATCCCGGGGAACACCGCCTTGGCCATGTTGAAGCAACCGCCCAGGTTGGTGTCCATGACCTCCTTCCACATCTGATAGGTCATCTTGAGCAGCGTGCCGTCACGGGTGATGCCCGCATTGTTGACGACGATGTCGACCGGGCCGAGTTCCTCGGCGACCTGCGCGACGCCCGCCTGGACCGCGTCATAATCGGCGACGTCCCACTTATAGGCCTTGATCCCGGTGCGTTCCGAAAATTCGCGGGCGCGTTCGTCGTTGCCCGCGTAATTGGCGGCAACGGTGACGCCCGCCTCCTTCAAGGCCAGGCTGATCGCCTCGCCGATACCGCGCGTACCACCCGTCACAATCGCGACCCGTGCCATTCAACCTCTCCCATTTTGAGATTGTGGCTTAAAAGGGGCACACGCCATCCGCAATGCCAAAGGCCCGGGCGAAATGGAATATTACGTTACGGCAACCAGCCTTGCAGTTCGCGATCGATCAATCCGCGCAGCATGGCGACACCGACCTCGCTATCGTTAAGACACGGAAGATAGGCGAAATGCGTTCCACCCGCGCTCTCGAAACTCTCGCGTCCCCGGATCGCCAGCTCCTCCAGCGTCTCGATACAGTCCGCCGAGAATCCCGGAGCGAGAATCGCCACCTTGCGAATTCCGCGTCCCGGCAGCGCCTCCAGCGTCGTGTCGGTCGCGGGTTCGAGCCATTTGGCGCGCCCGAATCGCGACTGGAACGCGACCAGCAATTCGCGCGCGCCGAGCATGTCCTTCAAAGCCTCGGCCAGAAGGCGCGCGGTCTTCCGGCAATGGCAGTGATAGGGGTCGCCCAGCTCGAGCGTCCGCTGCGGCATGCCGTGGAAGCTGGCGACGATCGCCTCGGGCTCGAAGTCGAGCGTGGCGAGCTGTGCCTCCACCTGCGTCTTCAGCGCATCGATATAGAGCGGGTCGTCATGATACGGCGGCAGGGTACGGATCGCGGGTTGCCAACGCATCGTCGCCAGATGCGCGAAGGCGCGATCGTTGGCGGTGGCGGTCGTCGCCGCGCAATATTGCGGATAGAGCGGCGCGAGCAGGATGCGCTCGCATCCCGCATCCTTCATCGCCTGCACCCGATCGGCGATGGCGGGGCGGCCATAGCGCATCGCCCAGTCGACCATGACCTCCGCCCCGAACATATCCTTGAGCGCCACCGCCTGCGCCCGCGTGATCGCCGCCAGTGGCGAACCGCCATCGGACCAGACCAGCGAATAGGCATGGGCCGACTTTTTGGGCCGGGTGTTCAGGATGATTCCGCGCAGGATCGGCTGCCAGAGGAGCGCCGGGATCTCGATGACGCGCCGATCGGACAGGAATTCGCGCAGATACCGCTTCACCGCGCGCGGCTCGGGCGCATCGGGCGTCCCCAGGTTCATCAACAGCACGCCGATCTTCGGGCGCGGCACGGGGGGATGATCGGGGGGCAGCATCAGGCGGACAACTCCATCGGCAGGCTTCGTATCCGTGGGAAGCCGGGCAGGGTGGCGAGCGCATTGGCGATGGCGGGCGCGACCGGCGGCACCGCCAGTTCCCCGACTCCACCCGGCGCCTCGTCGGAGGCGATCAGCTCGACCGTGATGTCGGGCGTGTCGGCGAGGCGCGGCAGCGCCAGCGCGCCCAGCCGCACCGGCCCGGCCAGCCCGCGCGCGAAGCCGATATCCGCGCCGAACAGATTGGCGAGCCCGAACAGCAGGCCGCCCTCGATCTGCTGGCGAACCAGATCGGGGTTGATGATACGCCCGCAATCGACGGCGGCGACCAGCCGGTCGACCACCGGGGGCCCGCCCTCGCCCCGATGCACCTCGGCCAGAATTGCGACATGGCTGCCGCGAAAGCCGTGCGCCGCGACGCCCTGCCCACTTCCCGCGCCGCCGCCTTCCCATCCACCCAGCGACGCGGCGGTGGACAGGCAGCGTGCCAGACGCGGATCATCGCCCAGCATCCGGATGCGCCACGCCAGCGGATCGGCACCCGCGCGCGCGGCGAGTTCGTCGACGAACGACTCGCTGGCGAAGACATTGGCGACATGGGCGCCGCCCCGGACATGGCCGGTCGGGATAGGCAGCTCGGCGCGGTGATGATGCACCGCCAGCGCGGGGATCGCATAGGGCGGCACCGCCCCGCCCATCGCATAGGCATCCCCCCGCCCCAGCCCGCGCATCCCCCAGCGCGCTGGCGTGCCGGGCATCACCCGTCGCGCCAGGTCGGGGCCGGTCGCGGGGGTCGCGATCCGGCTTCGCCAGCCGGTGATGCGATCCCGGTCGAGCCGCGCGGTCAGCTTCGCGATCACGGGCGCGCGAAAGGCGTCGCGGCGCAGATCGTCGGCGCGCGACCATTGCAGGTTGACCGGACGTTTCAGCTTCGCCGCGATCGTCGCCGCCTGCACCGCCGCCTCGGACTCCAGCGCGACGCCGAAGGAGCCGCCGATCGGCATGGGGTGGACGGTCACCCGGTCGGGCGACAATCCTGCCGCCTCGGCCGCCAGCGCGCGGACCCGAGCGGGAACCTGGGTCGGCACCCAGAGTTCCAGCCCGCCGTCATTCCACGCCGCCACCGCCGCACGCGGTTCGATCGCGGCATGGACGCCGACCCCGACGCGGTATTGTGCCTCGACCAGCCCGCCTCCCTCCAGCGCGCTCGCGATATCGCCGTGCGAAGAGGCAAGCCGCCCGTCGTCGCGCAGCGCCTGTTCGAGCCGATGCGCGATCCCGGCACTGCTCACGCCCGGTGCCGGAGTGATCGCCTGCGGAGCGGCGGCATCGAGCCCCTTTTGCGCGATCCACCAGCTTGCGGCGGCGACCGCGATCCAGTCCGCGCCCTCGATCACATCGACCACGCCGGTTATCGTCATCGCGGCATCGCGGTTCGACCGGATCGCCCGCACCGTGCCCAACGGCGCATGGCGGATCGCGACATGCACCATCTCGGGCAGGCGGATATCGGCGGTGAAATTGGCCGAACCGTCGATCTTGGCCGGCGAATCGAGACGGGGCAATTCCCGCCCGGCCAACTGACCAGCACCACCGCTGCCGAGCGGCAGGGGATCGGGCACGGTCTCGCTCGCCGCCGCCTCGGCCAGTTCGGCGAAGCGTAGCCGCCTCTGCCCCTGGGTGATGAAGCCCTGCTTCGCCTCGCACAGCGTCCAGTCGACGCCCCAGCGGCGCGCGGCGGCCTGCGCCATCAGCACGCGGGCGGTGACCGCCGCGGCGCGCGCGGGCTCCTCGAACATGCGGATCGAACTGGACCCGCCGGTCAGCATGACCATGTCGCGGCGCAGCCATTCGTCGCGAAACCCCTCGGGCACGCGGTCGAACGCCCCCTCGAACAGCGAATCGACGCCCACCGGGTTGGCGTAGAGCGGGCTGATCGGGGCGGGCTCGACCGCCACCGTCCGCCAGTCTGCGCCGAGTTCGTCCGCGACGATCTGCGCCAGCGCGGTGACGATGCCCTGGCCATGTTCGGCCTGCGGCACCGCGACGGTCACGATCCCGTCGAGGCCGATCTTCAACCAGGCACCGAACGCCTGTTCGCCGGGATTGACGGTCAGGTTCGGCGCATAGGCGCGCGGCCACAGGCTCCACGCGACCAGCAATCCGGCCCCCGCCCCCCCGCCGATCAGTATGTTGCGCCTGCTGACTTCCATCACGGGGGAGCCTTAGCGTCGAAGGCCGGTCAGGCAAGCCGGGGGTTTCGGTGTGTGAGAGTGACGGGGTCGATCGGTTGCCGGTTTGGGGTTTGGGCGAACGGCTGGGGGGTCGCCTTCGCTAGGGCCGAACGGAAAGTGGCGGCGCCCCCCCCCGGAACCCTGCTATTGGTGTTGACGCGCGTCCCCTCTATGGAAGCCGACCAGAGATAGGGGAAACGCGCTTGATCCTGCCCATGCTTGCGGCCGCCGCCGGCCATATCCGGTTCGAGGATCTGGGATTGCACCCGGATGTCTTCTCGATCGGCTTCTTCACGCTGCGCTGGTACAGCCTGGCCTACATCACCGGCATCCTGTTCGGCTGGTGGTATCTGGGCAAGATGCTTGATCGTCCGGGCGCCCCGATGTCGCGCGCGCATGCCGACGATCTGGTCTTCTATGCGACGCTGGGCATCATCCTGGGCGGTCGGATCGGCTATGTGATCTTCTACGCGCCCGAGATGTTCCTCCACCCGCTTCGCATCCTGCGGCTGTGGGACGGCGGCATGAGCTTCCATGGCGGGGCGGTGGGCACCGGCCTCGGCGTCATCCTCTTCGCGCGCAAGCACAAGCTTAGCTGGCTGCGAATCCTCGACTATCTGGTCTGCACCGCGCCGGTGGGGCTGTTCCTCGGCCGCCTCGCCAATTTCGTCAACGGCGAGCTGTGGGGCAAGCCGTCGGACGTGCCCTGGGCGATCGTCTTTCCGCGCACCGTGCCGTTCGGCCTGCCCGATCCCGCGCGCCATCCCAGCCAGCTTTACGAGGCCGGGCTGGAGGGGCTGATCCTGTTCGCGGTGATGAGCTTCGCCTTCTGGCGGACCAAATCGCGTTACGAACCCGGCAGGCTGTCGGGGCTGTTCCTGCTCGGCTATGGCATCGCGCGCTTCATCGTCGAATTCTTCCGCGAGCCCGATCAGCAGCTTCGCGCCTTCGCACAGTTCACCGGACTGCACATGGGCCAGTGGCTGTGCGTCCCGATGATCCTGGGCGGGCT
The DNA here is from genome assembly GCF_916858675.1 of Sphingomonas sp. Leaf21. Lineage (GTDB taxonomy): Bacteria > Pseudomonadota > Alphaproteobacteria > Sphingomonadales > Sphingomonadaceae > Sphingomonas. The sequence continues at coordinate 6,194 of NZ_CAKASM010000002.1, read as the reverse complement.
GTACCTGATGACCTCTGCCAAGGCGCGGCGCGTCCGCGTCGAACCGATCGCGGGAAGCGACAGCGTCGCCTGATCCCCTTGCGGCGGCGGGATCGGGGCGGCAGAGCGAGGGCATGACCAACCCGCTGATCCCCCCCGCCGATCATCGACCCGCGCCCGGGGACGCGCTGCCCGAGCGGCTCGCCCGCGCGATCGCGCTGGCCGGGCCGATACCGGTGGCGCAGTTCATGGCCGCCGCCAATGCGCATTATTACGGCACCCGCGATCCGCTGGGTGCCGACGGCGACTTCACCACCAGTCCCGAGATCAGCCAGATGTTCGGCGAACTGGTCGGCCTGTGGTGCGCGGACCTGTGGGACCGTGCGGGGCGACCCGAGGTTCACTGGGTCGAGCTGGGTCCGGGCCGGGGCACGCTGGCCGCCGATGCCAGGCGCGCGATGGCGAAGGCGGGCTTTTCGCCGCCGGTCCATTTCGTCGAGACGAGCGCCAGCTTGCGCACCGCGCAAGGACAGCGGATCGCCGATGCGACATGGCATGACACGGTCGAGACGCTGCCGACCGACCGACCGCTGATCGTCATCGCCAACGAGTTCTTCGACGCGCTGCCGATCCGGCAACTGGTCCGGCGCGGAGACGGCTGGCACGAGCGGCTGGTCGCGGCGCAAGACCTGCTGTTCCTGCCGATCGCCGGGCCACCGGTGCCGGGCGACCTCATCCCGGAGACGCTTCGCGACGCCGAGGCCGGTTCGGTGATCGAGGTATCCCCCGCCAGCGTGTCGGTGATCCGCGCGCTCTCCACGCGGATCGCCGCGCAAGGAGGAGCCACGCTGATCGTCGACTATGGCTATGAGGGGCCCGCGATCGCCGACACGCTTCAGGCGGTGCGCGGCCATGGCTATGCCAACCCGTTCGAACGGCCGGGCGACCAGGATCTGAGCGCGCATGTCGACTTCACGACGCTCGCCGCCTGCGCACAGGCGGCGGGGCTCGCCGCCTTCGGTCCCGTCACCCAGCGCGATCTGCTCGGCGCGCTGGGGATCGACCAGCGGACCGCCGCCCTCGCCCGCGCGCATCCCGGGCGCGCCGACGCGCTGCTCGCCGATCGCAACCGGCTGATGCAGGACATGGGGACGCTCTTCCGCGCGCTCGCGGTCACGCGGCCCGACTGGCCGGTTCCGGCGGGGTATGGCGAATGATCGACTATCGCGATGCCGGGCCGGGCGACGGCGAAGCGTTGGGACGGATGGCGGCGGCGGCGTTCACCGAGACGTTCGGTCCTCTCTATCCCCCCGCCGATCTCGCCGCCTTCCTCGACGAGGCCTTCGGTCCCGGGGGGCTGCCGCGCCAGGTCGACGATCCCGACTTCACCATCCGCCTGGCGGTGGCGGACGGCGCGATCATCGGCTTTGCCAAGCTCGGCCCGGTGGGCTTTCCCGGCACCTGGCCCGAGGACGCGGTCGAACTCTACCAGCTCTATGTCGCGTCTAGCCATCTGGGCGCGGGCGTCGGTCCGGTCCTCATGGACTGGGCGATCGCGACGGCCAGGGCAGGCGGGGCGAGCCAGCTCATCCTGTCGGTCTATGTCGACAACCACCGGGCCAAGGCCTTCTACGCGCGCTACGGCTTCGTCGACATCGGCCGGTTCGACTTCCCCGTCGGCGCGACCATCGATGAGGATCGGATCATGAGGCTGTCGCTATGACCCCTTCGCCACGGATAGAGCTGCTCCGGACCCCGCTGCTGGACACGGTTGCGCACGGTTTCCTCGGGCGACGCGGGGGTGTCTCGAACGGGATCCATGGCGGGCTGAACGTCGGCCTGGGATCGGAGGACGATGCCGACGCGGTCGCGGAGAATCGGCGGCGCGCCCGCGATACGGTGCTGCCGTCGGCGCGGCTCATCACCTGCTACCAGATTCATTCGGCGGAGGCGGTGACGGTGCTGACCGCGCCGGAAGACGATATCCGCCCGCATGGCGACGCCCTGGTCACCGACCGGCCGGGCCTGTTGCTCGGCATCCTGACCGCCGATTGCGCGCCGGTGCTGTTCGCCGACGCGCAGGCCGGGGTGGTCGGTGCCGCCCATGCCGGGTGGAAGGGCGCGTTCGGCGGGATCACCGATGCGACGCTGGTCGCGATGGAGGCGCTGGGGGCACGACGCGAACGGATCGTCGCGGCGATCGGACCATGCATCGCGCGCGCCAGCTACGAGGTCGATGCCGCGTTCCTTCGCCGCTTCGCCGAGCATACGCCCGAAAACGAGCGCTTCTTCGCCGATGGCCGCCCCGACCGATATCAGTTCGATCTGGAGGCCTATGTCGCGCATCGACTGGCGGCGGCGGGGGTGAGCCGCGTCGTCGCGCTCGGCGAGGACACCTATACGCAGGAGGATCGCTTTTTCAGCTTCCGGCGCGCCACCCATCGCGGCGAACCCTCTTATGGCCGCCAGATCTCGCTGATCGGGCTGGCATAGGCATCGCCAACGCCGTTCACCGCGTTATCCTCGGGACATGGCCGCCGACAGAGCGGCGCAACGTCCCAAGGAGACCGACATGCCGACCGAATCAGATCTGACCGGCGTTCCGCCGCAGTCGCCAGCGACGGGCGAGCGCAAGAGCGATGCGACGAGCATCGGCGAGCGCAAGCTGAAGCCCTCGACCCTGATGATGGGTTATGGCTTCGACCCCGTCCTGTCGGAAGGCTCGCTCAAGCCACCGATCTTCCTGACATCGACCTTCGTCTTCCCCAACGCCGCGGCGGGCAAGCGGCATTTCGAGGGGGTGACCGGCAAGCGCCCCGGCGGCGCCGATGGCCTGGTCTATTCTCGCTTCAACGGCCCGAATCAGGAGATACTCGAAGACCGGCTCGCCATCTGGGACGAGGCGGAGGATGCGCTGACCTTCTCCAGCGGCATGGCGGCGATCGCCACCCTGTTCCTCTCGATGGTCCAGCCCGGTGACGTGATCGTCCATTCGGGTCCGCTCTACGCCGCGACCGAGACGTTGATCGGCCGCATCCTGGGCCGGTTCGGGGTGCAGTGGCTCGACTTCCCCGCAGGCGCCACGCGCGAGGAGATCGATAACGTGCTGGCCAAGGCCGCCGCGCTCGGTCGGGTCGCAATGATCTATCTGGAAAGCCCCGCCAACCCGACCAACGCGCTGGTCGATATCGAGGCGGTGGCCGCCGCCCGCGACGCCGCCTTCGCCGATACGGAGGAAAAGCCCCCCATCGCGATCGACAACACCTTCCTGGGGCCGCTGTGGCAACGGCCGCTGCGGCACGGCGCGGACCTCGTCGTCTATTCGCTGACCAAATATGCGGGCGGCCATTCGGATCTGGTCGCGGGGGGCGTGCTGGGGTCCAAGGCGCACATCGCCACCATCCGATCGATGCGCAACACGATCGGCACGATCTGCGACCCCAACACCGCCTGGATGCTGCTGCGCTCGCTCGAGACGCTCGAACTGCGCATGAGCCGCGCGGGCGAGAATGCCGCGAAGGTCTGCGCCTTCCTTCGCGACCATCCCAAGGTGGAGCGGGTCGGCTATCTCGGCTTCCTGGCGGACACGCCGGGATTGGAGCGACAGGCGGACATCTATCGCCGCCACTGCACCGGCGGCGGGTCGACCTTCTCGCTTTATCTGAAGGGGGGCGAGGCGGAGTCGTTCCGCTTCCTGGATGCCTTGCGCATCGCCAAGCTGGCGGTCAGCCTGGGCGGGACCGAGACGCTGGCCAGCCATCCCGCGGCGATGACGCATCTGTCGGTCCCGGACGCGCGCAAGGGGGCGTTGGGGATCACCGACAATCTGGTCCGCATCTCGATCGGGGTCGAGGATGCCGACGACCTGATCGCGGATTGTGAACAGGCGCTGGCGGCGATTTGAGAACGCCCGTTCGTCCCGCTCAGGCGGCGGCGAGCGCGGTATAGAGCCGCGCCGTCAGCCGCCCGAGCGTGGCGCGGAACAGCCCCGGATCGTTCAGGGCGCGTGACAACAGGATCGCGCCCTGGATACCGCTGACCACGTCCTGCGCCAGGATCGTCGCATGTCCCTCCTCGATGCCTCCGCGGATCAGCACCGTCTGGATCGCGGCGATCCAGCGTCGGAAATAGGCGGCGATCGACTCGGCGAAGGGGTCGCGTGTCGCCCCCAATCCCCAGGCCCCGATCAGGCAGGCGCGCTGCCCCGACTGGAAATAGCGATCGACCGCGACCATCATCGCCTCGATTCCCGCGCGCGGCTCCGCCGCCTCAGCCAGCGGGGCGAAGACCGCCTGCTCGAACCATGTCGCGATATCGTCGAGCACGGCGGCCGCCATCTCGTTCTTTCCGCCCGGGAAGAAGTGATACAGGCTGCCGCGACCCAGCCCCGTCGCGGTGCCGATCAGCGACAGGCTGGCCCCGGCGAAACCATATTCGCGGAACACCTCCGCCAGGCCGGGCAGCGCATCGGCACGCTCCGCGATCAGCCGCGCCACCGTTACAACCCCAGATCGCTCAGCGAGGGATGATCGGCCGGTCGCGTTCCCAGCGGCCAGTGGAACAACCGCTCCTCAGGCGTGATCGGCAGGTCGTTGATCGAGGCGATCCGGCGGCGCATCCGCCCATCCTCGGCAAAGTCCCAATTCTCGTTGCCATAGGCCCGGAACCACTGGCCCGTATCGTCCCGCCATTCATAGGCGAAGCGAACCGCGATACGCGCGCCGTCATGCGCCCATAATTCCTTGATCAGCCGATACTCCTGCTCCCGCGCCCACTTCTCCCGCAGGAAGGCGACGATCGCCTCATGACCGGTGACGAAGGTCGCGCGGTTTCGCCAGTGGCAGTCGGGGGTATAGGCCTGCGCCACCCGCTCGGGATCGCGACTGTTCCAGCCATCCTCGGCGGCGCGCACCTTCTGGACGGCGGTTTCGTAAGTGAATGGGGGAAGTGGCGGGCGCATCACCCTGTCCTTTACCGATCGTTTATCTCTGTACCGCTCAATACAGAGAATTGGAAGCGGTGGCAAGGGTGAGCGTTCGCCCCGCGCATCTCCTGACCGCTGGACAGGGGGAAGGGATCAGCAGGGCGTGCCGACCTGTTGGATGGTTGGGACAGGGGCGGGGTGAGCAGCCGAAGTCCCTACCGACTGGACCATGTGCCGCCCCCGACCCCATCCACCCCGGCGCAGGCCGGGGTCCAGTTGCGAGCCGATTCGATAGCGCACGAACGCCCTTCCCCGCTCTTTCACGAGACTGGCCGAAGTAACGCTGGAATGAGATGCCATCCGGGCGGAGGGTGGAATCTCCGGACGGTCGAGGTGGCGAGGAACCGCCTATGCCTTGGCGACACGCTCGATGTGATAGATCGCCGCCGGTCCAGACAGCCGGGGCAAAACCAACGTATTGCGACCCGGCCCATGGGCCGTCCGGAATATAGCTCGGCATCGCAAGGTCGGGCGGGCCCCGAGCGACGGCCCCGGAAAACGAAAAGGCCCGGCGTCGCATCGCTGCAACGCCGGGCCCTGTCGCCCGAAAAGGGATGGCTTATTCAGACGAAGCGATCAGCCTTCGTTCTGCAGGTTGACGGCCGCGTACTTGCCGCGACGATCGACCTCGATCTCGAACTGCAGGCGGTCGCCCTCGTTCAGCGAGCCCATGCCGGCGCGCTCGACGGCCGAGATGTGGACGAACGCGTCGGGCTGTCCGTCGTCGCGCTGAATGAAGCCGAAGCCCTTCATCGCGTTGAAGAACTTGACCGTGCCGGTCGCCTTCTCACCGGTCAGCTGGCGCTGCGGAGCGGCACCGAAGCCACCGGCTGCACCACCGCGGGGACCACGATCGCGGTCGCCGCCGAAGCCGCCTTCACGCGGTTCGCGGGGAGCACGATCCTGGACCGGGAGCGGCTCGCCCTCGATCTTCAGTTCGATGGCCGAGATGCGGCCGCCACGATCGACCAGGGTGAAGCCGAGCGGCTGACCCTCGGCCAGACCGGTCAGACCCGCCTGCTCGACGGCCGAGATGTGGACGAACACGTCTTCGCCGCCGTCATCACGCACGACAAAGCCGAAACCCTTCTGCGCGTTGAAGAACTTTACGACACCGGTGCCCTCGCCAACGACCTGGGGGGGCATGCCGCCGCCGCCGCCACGACCGCCGCCGAAGCCGCCACCGCCGCCGCCGCCCGAAACCGCCGCGACCAGACCGCCGACACCCGCC
>NZ_CAKASM010000001.1 GCF_916858675.1 Sphingomonas sp. Leaf21 | reverse complement strand
GAAATTGGGTTTCCCCATCGTCGCCTCCTGTCCTCAAAATTAGGACCCGAGGCGTCCAGAAATCTAGGGGCTACTCAAAAACTAGGGGCTACTCACCCGCTCTTGATCCACGTGGCAAGCGTGTGAGCCGCGAGCATCCTCAAGCCGGTACTGGTGAGGCGCAGATCGCGGCGGGCAATACCAGCCGCGACCGTTGCGGCGCAGATCATCCGCATCTGTGGCTGGTCACCGATCTCGCTGGCGGCACCGATCAGCCGCACGGGCCAACTATCGCGCTCCTCGTTCACCTCTGAGGTAAGTTTACGGTCGGCCTGTTCGACAGCGTTAGGTTTGCGTTGACCATCCATCGCCGTTCAACAGATGGATCGATCCGTTGGCTCCGTCAGGCGATACAGGGAACCGCTGTTTTATTGAGTGCCTTCTGCCAATGTCGGTTTCTGGGTCACGACGCCCGATGTCGTCATGGCAAGCGCCTGACCGTGCCAGGGCCGCGAGATTACGCCATCTCCTCGACCTCATGCATGTCGACCACGCGGTGTTCGCGGGCGCTGATTTCCGCTGCCACGCCCATCGCTACCGCGCGAAGACCGTCCTCCGCGGACACCTGGACGGGGCCGTCGCCGCGTACCGCGGCGGCAAATGCGAGGTGCTGGTAATAGGTCGCGCCCTCATGGCTGCCCGCCGCATGTGCCATCGGGTCGATCGCGATGCGGGTCCTCTCGACGCGCTTCTCCCCGCCGAAGCCAACGCGCGGGCTATACACCAGTTCGCCGGGCGGGATGTGGACGTCGAGGCGAGCGGTGTCGCCGGTCGCGCTCATTTCCTCCTGATGCTCGGCGCCATCCGCGAACATCGACAGGTCGAGCAGGGCGCGCACGCCATTGGCGAAGTCGATGGTAGTGAAGCTGTTGTCGATGATGTCGGGCGTGCGGCCGTCATACCGTTCGTCGAGATGGTTCACGTCCATCGCGCCCGAGCAATAGACCCGCAGCGGCTCCGCCTGGACGATCAGCCGCATCAGGTCGAAGAAGTGGCAGCATTTCTCGACCATCGTACCGCCGGTATTGGCCTTGAAGCGGTTCCAGTCGCCGACCTTGGGCAGGAAGGGGAAGCGGTGCTCGCGGATCGACAGCATCTGCAAACGGCCGACACGCCCGCCATGGATGGCATCGATAAAGGCGGCGGCGGGGGGCATGAAGCGATATTCCATGCCGGTCCAGAATGGCCGGGCATGATCGGCGGCGCGCTCGACGATCCAGCGTGCATCGGCGATGGTCGTTGCCAGCGGCTTTTCGCAAAGGATCGCCGCATCCATGCCGAACAGCGGCTCCAGGACGGAGCGGTGGGTGTGATTGGGTGAGGCTATAACGACCGCATCGACACGAGCTTCGCGGGCAAAGGCCTCGACACTTTCATGGGCGGTGACGCCCGCCGCTGCCGTGCCCAGCGCGTCGCGGGCCCAGTCGAGCGATTGTGGCACAGGGTCGGCGACCGCCACGATCTGTGCGCCCGGGACCAGCGCGATGTTGCGCAGATGTTCGACGCCCATCATGCCCGTTCCAACGATCCCGTACCGAATTGGCGCTACCATTGCCCGTGTCCCTATGCCATTCCGACGCCCGATGACGACCATCCGCCTTTCCCGCGAAGCACGGCCGCTCGGCAAGAGCGCAATTTTTGTGTCCCCGATAGCTTGGGGCATGTGGCGTTTTACCGGCGATGACGTCTCGGCGGCGCGTGCCCGTGTCGAGGCGGCGCTGGATGCCGGGATCACGCTGTTTGATACCGCCGATATCTATGGCACCGACGATGCCGGGTTCGGATCGTCCGAGACGCTGCTGGGCCGGGTGCTTGCCAGCGCGCCGACGCTGCGCGAGCGGATGGTGATCGCCACAAAGGGCGGCATCTGGCCGGGCGATCCCTATGATTCGAGTGCCGCCTATCTGGCCGAGGCGCTCGACGCGTCGCTGGCGCGCATGGGCGTCGAGCGGGTCGAGCTGTACCAGATCCACCGCCGCGATTTCCTGAGCCATCCGCAGGAGGTCGCCGCCGCGCTGACCCGCATGGTCGAGACGGGCAAGGTCGCCGGGATCGGCGTGTCGAACCATAGCCCGGCCGAGGTCGATGCACTGGCGACGTTCCTGGGACTGCCCATCCTGTCCACCCAGCCCGAATTCTCGCCGCTGCGCCCTGCGCCGCTGTTCGACGGCACGCTGGACCAAGCGATGGCGCGCGACATGACGGTGCTTGCCTGGTCGCCGCTGGCGGGCGGGCGGCTGGTCGCGGGGGATCATCCGGCTGCGGCGTTGCTGGCAGAGCACGGCCAGCGCTGGGGCGTCGATGCTGCTACGGCCGCTTTGGCCTGGGCCATGGCGCATCCGGCGCGGATCATTCCGATCATCGGATCGCAAAATCCCGACCGCATCCGCGCGGCGGCGGACGTGTATCGCGTCGAGTGGACCCGCGCCGAATGGTATGCCGTGCTTCAGGCCGGAATGGGAGAGCGCCTGCCATGACCGATACGTTTGGCCCTTGCGAGATCAGCTGGTTCTCGGCGTTGTGCGACGACGATTACGAGTTTCTGGGCGTGCCCGACCCGGCATTGCGCTCGAGCTGGGAGCATTGCCGCGACATCGTGTTGCAGGCGGAAACGGCAGGGTATGACAATTGCCTGCTGCCGTCGGGCTATGCGCTGGGCATGGACACCACTGCCTTCGCCGCCGGGATCGCGCCGCTGCTCCGGCGGATGCGGTTGCTGATGGCGGTGCGGATCGGCGAAAGCTGGCCGCCGCAATTGGCCCGGCAGATCGCGACGATCGACCGGATGCTGGGCGGGCGGCTGACCGTCAACATCATCTCCAGCGATCTGCCCGGCGAGACGCTGGACAGCGCGCCCCGCTACGCCCGGACGGTCGAGGCGATGCACATCCTGCGCACCCTGCTCGACGGGAAACCGCTCGATCATGTCGGCGATTTTTGGAAATTGAAGCTCGACCCGCCGCGCTTGACGACTGTCTCGGGGCGGTGCCCGCCCTTCTATTTTGGCGGCCTGTCGGAGGCTGCGCGGGAGGCGGCCGCCGAAGGCGCGGACGTCTATCTGATGTGGCCCGACACGATGGAGGGGGTGCGCGCCATCGTCGCCGACCTGCGCGCGCGGGCCGCGCGGCGTGGCCGCAGCTTGCGCTTCGGATATCGCGTCCATGTCGTGGTCCGCGAAACCGAGGCGGAGGCGCGCGCCGCCGCCGATCGGCTGCTGTCCAAACTGGATGACGCGACCGGCGCGGCGATCCGGTCGCGCTCGCTGGACTCGCAATCGGCGGGTGTCCGGCGCCAGGCCGAACTGCGCGAGGGGAGCGACGACGGCTATGTCGAGGCCAATCTGTGGACCGGCATCGGTCGGGCGCGTTCGGGTTGCGGCGCGGCGATCGTCGGCGATCCCGATCAGGTTCTCGCCAAGCTGCAGGCCTATCGTGAAGCGGGCATCGATGCGTTCATCCTGTCGGGCTATCCGCACGCGGCGGAGGCCGATCTGTTCGCTCGCCACGTCCTGCCGCAGATCGACCATGCCCCGCTGACGCTGTGACCCGCTTGGCGATCGGCTTGGCGGGGCGATAGAGAAACTGTCTCGCCGCCATGCCTTGCGCGTCGCCATGATAGGGCCATGAGACGTGTCGGGGAATTGAGCGCGCGGCATCGCGGGCTGTTGTTTGCGCTGGTCATCACCGCCGGTGTGCTGAACCTCGTCGACCGGCAGGTCATCGCGGTGCTGAAGCCGGTGATCGCTGCCGATCTCGGCTGGAGCGACGATGATTACGGCACGTTGGCCGCCTGGTTTCAGGGGGGCGCGGCGGTCGGTTTCCTGTTCAGCGGCTGGATCGTCGACCGGCTGGGCGTGCGCTGGGCCAATCCGATCGGGGTGGCGGCGTGGAGCGTCGCGGCGCTGCTCCACGGCTGGGCGCGGTCGATGGGGGCGTTCATCGCGGTACGCGTGGCTCTGGGCGCGACCGAGTCGATGGGGACGCCGACCGGGATCAAGACGGTCGCGGCCGTCCTGCCGCCGCGCTGGCGGTCGGCCGGATTCGGTGCGGGCAACGCCGCCAATAGCCTGGGCGCGATCCTGGCGCCGCTCGCGATTCCGATCCTCGGCCTGACATTCGGCTGGCGGGGTACGTTCATCGCGGTCGGGCTGATCGGACTGGTCTGGGCCCTGACCTGGTTGATAGCGGCGCGGGGAATCGTCTTTGCCGCGCCCAAGTCGGCCGACGCCGCGCCGCCGTTACCCGACGCGCCGCTGCTGCACGACCGGCGGACCTGGGCGGTGGCGGGGGCCAAGCTGTTGTCCGATGCGACCTGGTGGCTGTTGCTCTTCTGGCTGCCCGACTTCTTCCACCGACAGTTCGGGCTGTCGGGCGTCGCGCTGGGCGTACCACTGGCGCTGGCCTATGGCGGTGCGGCGATCGGCTCGCTGGTCGGCGGGGTCGTGCCGACCCGGCTGCTCGGACGGGGCTGGTCGGTGAATGCGGTCCGCAAGGTCGTGCTGCTTGCCGCCGCACTGGCCGTCGTCCCGATCCCGCTGGCGCTGCTCACGCACAGCTATCCGATCGCGGTGTCGTTGATGGCGCTGGCGCTCGCCGGGCATCAGGCCTTTTCGACGAACATCTTCGCGATGATCGCCGATATCGTGCCGCAGCACCGTGTCGGTCGGGTGACGGCGTTCGGGTCGTTTTGCGGCAATATGGGCGGGGTAGCGATCGCCAAGATCGCCGGGCTGACCCTCGCGGCGGGGCTCGGCTATCTGCCGTTGCTTCTCTTCGCGGCGGTGGCCTATCTGGCGGCGCTTGGCTGGGTGCAATTGCTGCTACCCCGGCTCAGGCCGATCGAGACCGAAGGCTAAAGCCCCGCTGCTAACGGGCGAGGTGCTTCTTTATTTCCCATGCGATAAGTGGGCATTAGCCTCCGCGTCGATCTGAAAGGGGACCCGATGATCGATCGACGCTTGTCCGTGCTGCTTGTCGGCACCGCTTTTACCCTCATTGCCACGTCCGCCGCCGCACAGGATGCGCCTCCCGCCAGGGCCGATGCCAAGACGGAGGCCAAGCCCGCCGATGGCGAGGTGGTCGTGACCGCGCGCTATCGCAACGAAACGCTGCAACAGGTTCCGATTGCGATCACCGCGCTGGAGGGCGGGGCGCTGGCGGAGCGGCAACTCAACAATCTCGAACGGATCGCAGCTTCGATCCCGTCGGTCGGCTTTCGCAGTGGCGCGTCCAACAAGGATCGCACCGTCTTCATCCGCGGTATCGGCACGATCACGACATCGCCCGGCGTCGAGCCGTCGGTGTCGACAGTCCTCGACGGCGTGGTGCTGACCCGTCCGGGCCAATCGACGCTCGATCTGGGCGAGGTGGAGCGGATCGAAGTATTGCGTGGGCCGCAGGGGACGCTGTTCGGCAAGAACGCGTCGGCGGGCGTGGTCAATATCGTCACGCGCAATCCGACCGACGAATTCCATGCCTTTGGCGAGGCGGGCGCGACCACCGATCAGGAGTATCGCATCAAGGCGGGCGTCTCGGGTGCGATCGTACCGGGCAAGGTTCAGGCGCTGATCGGAGGCCTCTACAGCGATTTCGACGGCAACCTGCGCAATGTCGCGACCGGCCATGACGCGAACGGCTCGCGCCGTTACGGGGCGCGGGGCAAGCTGGTGGTGACGCCGTTCGACACGCTGAAGATCACCGCGATCGGCGACTATCTGAACACGCGCGAGACGGTGGCGGCGGTCTACAGCTCGACCCGGCAGATCGCCTATCCGACGAACGTCATCACCGATTCCGCCGCCCTGGCCACCGCCCTGGCCGGGCAGGGGATCGTCGCGTCGCCGTCGAACCGGCGGCTGGCGACCGATATCGACACCAACGTCAGCGACGAGAATTATGGCGGCTCGCTGACCGGCGAACTGACGCTGGGGGACTATCACGTCACGTCGATCACCGCCTGGCGGCAATGGTTGAACCAGCAGCGTCAGGACTATGATGGCCTCGCCCAGCTGACCCCCGCCTTTCCCTCGGGGGTGGACGATGGCACGGTCAACAGCCGCCAATTCTCGCAGGAGTTGCGCCTGACCTCCCCCAAGGGCGGACTGATCGATTATGTGCTGGGCGCCTATTATCTGCGGGCGCGGACCGACGAGCGATACCAGCGGGCACTGACCACGCTGTCGGGCACGACGCGGACCGACACCACCGGCATCGCCAACTACGGCGTCACCAACCACAATTATGCGCTGTTCGGCGAGGCGAACATCAACTTCACCCCGCATTTCCGGGGTATCGCGGGCTATCGTTCGACCTGGGATACGCTGGACTTCTACCATGTCCGCACGTCGACCAACGACCCGACCAACAGCGGCGCGGCGTCGCTCGACCGGCCCGGCATTCGCGCCTATCACAATGCGACGGGCCGCACCGATGCGCGCGGCGACAGCTATCGCCTCGGGCTCCAGCTCGATCTGGGCGAGCATGCCCAGACCTATTTCACCTATTCGCGCGGTTACAAGGGCCCGGCCTACAACGTCTATTTCAACATGCGTTCGCTCAATGCGACGACCCTGCTCGACGAAGTGCCGCTGAATCCGGAGACGTCCAATTCCTATGAGGCCGGGATCAAGGGCAGCACCGCTAACCGCGCGCTGAGTTATGCACTGGCGGTCTATACGACCGATTTCGACGGCTATCAGGCAAACTTCACCGACTCGGTCGGTGGCGCGCCGGTCACGCGCCTGATCAACGCCGGGTCGGTCCGGTCGCGCGGGATCGAAGCCGACGTTACGTTGCGGCCAGCCCGGGGCTTCACCGTCGACCTGTCAGGCGCGTTCACCGATGCGACTGTCCGCAACTTCAACTGTCCGGTCGGCGCGCCGGTCAGCTGCAACATCAACGGACAGCCGCTGCCCTTCGCGCCGCGCGTGCGCCTGTTCGAGAATGCCGCCTATCGTTTCGCCCTGTCGGATACGCTGTCGATGGAGTTGCAGAGCGACGTCACCTTCAGCAGCAAGGTGCAATATTCGCTGGCCGAGACGCCCAACACCGTCCAGCCCGCCTATGCCATCTGGAACGCCAGCGTCGCGCTGATCCGGCCCGGCGACGGGTGGCAGTTGCGCGCCTATGTGAAGAACATCGCCAATACCCCTTATGCCAGCTTCCTGAGCAACGGCACCTTCGGCGGGACCGTCCGCTTCGCGCCGCGCGACGACCGGCGTTACGCGGGCCTGCTATTGCGGAAGGACTTCTGATGACCGGCGACACCACCCGGCGAGGGGTGCTGCTGGCCGGAACCGGCGGTGCGTTCGGCCTCTATTCGATGGCGGCGGGGGCGGTCCCCGAACCGCGCCGGTCGCGGCGCCTGCCGCGTCTGCCGGGCATCAGACCGCGCAACATCCTGGTCGTGCTGACCGACGACCATCGGTACGACGCGATGGGTTTCATGAAAGCGCAGGATTTCGGCGACACGCCCACGCTCGACCGGCTGGCGCGCGAGGGAACGCATTTCCGCAATGCGTTCGTCACCACTGCGCTCTGTTCGCCGAGCCGGGCGTCGATCTTCACGGGCCTTTATGCCCATCAGCACAAGGTCGTCGACAATAACCACCCGATTCCGCCGGGCCTCGTTTTCTATCCCGAATATCTCCAGGCGGCCGGTTACGACACCGCGTTCATCGGCAAGTGGCATATGGGCGACGAGGGAGACGGCCCGCAGCCCGGCTTCGACCATTGGGTCAGCTTCAAAGGGCAGGGGAGCTATCTGCCCAGTGCCGACGGGCTGAACGTCGATGGCCGCAATGTGCCGCAAAAGGGCTATATCACCGACGAGCTGACCGATTACGCGATCGACTGGATCGGCAAGCGGCCCAAGGGCCGCCCCTGGATGATGCATCTGGCGCATAAGGCGGTGCATTCCGAGTTCATTCCGGCAGAGCGCCACAAGGGGCGGTACGACAAGGAGACGTTCCGCTATCCCGCCTCGATGGCGCCCAACGCGCCGGGGCGGCCGATGTGGGTGGAGAACCAGCGCAACAGCTGGCACGGCGTCGGATATCCCTATCACGGCACGCTCGACATCGGCGACTATTACAAGCGTTATATGGAGACGCTGCTGGCGGTCGACGAGGGGCTGGCGCGGATCATGAACCTGCTGGAACAGCGGGGCGAGCTGGACGATACGCTGATCCTGTATCTGGGCGACAATGGCTTCATGTTCGGCGAGCATGGGCTGATCGACAAGCGCACCGCCTATGAGGAATCGATGCGCATCCCGATGCTGGCGCGTTGCCCGGCGCTGTTCCCGGCAGGCAGCGTGGTCGAACAGGTGGTCGCCAATATCGATATCGCCCCCACGCTGCTCGCCGCGGCTGGACTTCGCGCGCCGGACGGCATGGCCGGGGCCAACGCGCTGCCGCTGGTGCGCGATGCGAACGCGCCGTGGCGAGACGAACTCCTGTATGAATATTATTGGGAGCGCAATTTCCCGCAGACCCCGACCGTCCACGCCCTGCGTGAAGACCGATACAAGTACATGCATTTCCATGGTGTCTGGGATATCGACGAACTGTACGATCTGGCCGAGGACCCGCACGAGACGAACAATCTGGTCGCGAGCCCCGGCCATGAGGATCTCGCCGTGCGAATGAGTGGCAAGCTTTTCGCGCTGCTCGAGCAAAGCCACGGCATGGCCATCCCGTTAAGTGCCGATGCGGGGCAGCGAAATGAACTTCGCGATCCGAAAGGGCCACCACAGGCAGCGTTCCCGCCACGATTCTATCGATCGGGCAAGTCGGCATCATCGTGAACCACGAGCTGCCAAGCCCTACGGTCCACTTCGAGTGTCGGATACGGTGTCATGAGGCGCATAGCCCGACACCGTGATTTCCAGCTGAATGAATGTCCGAACTTTGGAAGCGGAACGGTTGCCCTTCATGACCGGATGCCGGTCGTTGCCGCCTCCGGATTGGGCTTTCCGTATCAATCCTCGTATTCGTCCAGCAGCACGCGCAGCTTTTCGGCATCTTTCGGCGTAGCTGGATTGTAGATGATCATCCCCAACTCGGGTCGGCCCTCCACCGCGAACGACGAATAATCCATCGCGAGCAATCCCGCATTGGGGTGACGGATCCGCTTCACCCCTTCACCATGGGCAACCACGTCGCTGTTCTGCCACAATGCCATGAATTCGGGGCTGACCGCGCTGAGGTCCGCTACCAGCTTGGTGACCTCCGCGCTGGTGCCTGCATTTGCCCGCGCTACGTCTGCGCGAAAGGCGCCCACGACGAAGCGGGCGATGCTTTCCCAATCCTCGTTCCGTTTGCGGACATGGTCGCTGCCGAACATCAGGCGGAGGATGTTACGATCTTCACGCGGCAGCTTGGAATAGTCGGTAAGAAGTACTGTCGCCGCGCGGTTCCATCCCACGACATCCCACATCGCTGTCTTGATGATCGCCGGGCTCAGCACCATCCCGTCAAGCACGCGCTGTAGCCGGGGGGTGATGCCGTCGACCTGCTGGTATCGGGCCTCGGGAAGGCGACCCAGGCCCAGCATGTACAGGTGCTCGCGTTCCGGCTCGGTCAACATCAGGCCCTTGGCGATCCGATCGAGAACGTCCGCGGACGGCGCACCGCCGCGCCCCTGCTCCAGCCAGGTGTACCACGTCGGACTGATGTTGGCCCGGCTCGCCACCTCTTCACGACGCAGCCCGGGCGTGCGTCGCCTGCCGCCGCCAAACCCGAATGCCGCCGGATCGAGGCGCGTGCGGCGATTACGCAGATAGGTGCCGAGCTGGTTGGGCGCTTCGCTGGCCATCATCGATCCTGTTGCAGCTTATACCACGATAAGGTCACTACTTTAACAGGGTCGTGCGGACAGCGATACGCCGCTGTGACAACAAGGAGATAGCTCATGCGGGTATTCCTGACCGGCGCGACCGGCTTCATCGGTTCGCACATCATTCCCGAACTGCTCGGCCGTGGCCATCAGGTTCTCGGTCTTACGCGATCCGACGCAGGCGCACGCCAGCTTGAAGCCGCGGGTGTCGACGTTCATCGCGGTGATCTCGACATGCCCGAGACGCTCGCGCGTGGCGTCGCGGCGGCCGATGCGGTGATCCACTGCGCATTCGACCATGATTTTGCGAATTTCGTCGAGAACACCAGAAAGGACGAACGCAACATTGCGGCCATGGGAGAGGCGCTGGAGGGAACGAGAAAGCCGTTTCTGATCACCTCGGGGGTGGGCAGCGGCATGCCGCTGAATGGCGGGCCAGCGACGGAAGACGTGCTCAACCCGCACCACGCCAACCCTCGCATCGCGACGGAGCTCGCAGGCGCGGCACAGTTGGCGCGCCGCATCGACGTGCGCACTATTCGATTGCCCCAAGTGCACGACACCACCAGGGCCGGGCTGATTACGCCGCTGATCGCCGAGGCGCGCCGGGCGGGCGCGGTGGCGTATGTCGGGGATGGGCAGACGCGCTGGTCCGCCGCGCACGTCAGCGACGTGGCGAAGCTCTATGTCCTGGCGCTTGAAAACGGCGAGCCGGGGGCCCGTTACCATGCCTCGGCGGAGGAGGGCGTCACCGCGCGCGCCATCGCCGAAGCAATCGGCAAGGGCAGCGGGCTACCGGTGCGCTCGGTCGCGGCGGATGAGGTCGAGCGCTATTTCGGGTGGATGGCCCCCTTCGCAAGGCTCGACATGACGGCGTCTAACGCCTGGACGCGCGCCCGGCTCGGGTGGGAGCCGACTGGCCGCGATCTGCTTACCGACCTCGCCGCGATGGATTATTCTGCGACCAACGCGGGGTGATCTGTCCTCGGTTGCTCACTGGCTGATCGGATCGCCGTCAAGCCGGTGAGCAACGCCAAACGCCACCGGCGGCATGGTGAGCGGTATCGTCGGGCTGCTGACGCATGGACGAGCGGTCGAACCTAGAAAGCCGCGGGAGGCCCTGAGCGTCGCCTTCTGGGTCGTCCTGCCAGCACAATACGCAGCGCCGGTCCGACCCGAGCATGGTCACAGCGCCATAGCCGCTGCTGGCGCAGCGTGGAGCCGTTCGATATCGGCCCGTGGAGGCGCACCGAACAGTCGCCGATATTCTCGGCTGAATTGCGATGGGCTGTCATAGCCTACCGCAAAACCTGCCGTGCTCGCCGTGGCGCCCTCCGTCAGCATCAGCCGTCTGGCCTCCTGCAACCGCAGCTGCTTTTGATATTCCAGCGGCGTCATGCGGGTGATCGCCTTGAAGTGCAGGTGGAGCGAGGAGGAACTCATCCCGGCCTCGGCTGCGACGTCGTCGATGCGGATCGGCGCATCGAAACGCCGGCGGATGGCGGCGATCGCGCGGCTGACCTGATTGAGATGGCTGCCAGCGGTGGCTACGTGACGAAGCATGGGACCGTGCGGCCCGGTGAGCAGACGATAGAGGATTTCGCGCTCGATCAGCGGCGCCAGCGCGCCGATCGTGTCGGGTCGGTCGAGGAGCCCGACCAGCCGACATGCCGCGTCGATCAGGTCGGGATCGCCGGGGTAGACGCCGAGCACGGGCAGATCCGTACGGGCCACCCCGCCGCCCTCGCTCGCTATCAGATCGGCCAGCATCGCAGCATCGAGATCGATCTTGCAGCAAAGATAGGGACGCTCGGGACTCGCATCCAGCACATGACCGACCAGCGGCAAGTCGACCGAGACCAAGAGGTAATGGGCCGCATCATAGACCACGCTGTGTTCGCCGATCGACACCCGTTTCGACCCCTGGGCTATTATGCAAAGGGACGCTTCGTAGACGGCGGGCGTGGGGGTGCTCGGCGCGTCGGCTCGAATCAGCGACACATGCGGCATCGTCGTGCTGCAAATGCCTGTGCCAACGACGTATCGATCGATGAGGGCGGAGAGTTGGGCGATCCGGTCCATGCCGACGATCCTTCCCCACTCGCGCGCCATGGGCAAGCACCCGGCGCTCATTCTGGAGGATCGTGCAAGCCATTCGGGCAATCGCTCTACCGCCTGACACGGGCGATGGCCCATCTGCGTTCCGTCACCACAACGGAAGGACCGCATCATGGCAGGAAATATCGACAAGGTCGTCCTCATCACCGGCGCGTCGAGCGGGATTGGCGAGGCGACCGCGCGCGAATTGGCGGCGGTCGGTGCCCGGCTGTTCATCGGCGCGCGTCGCGGAGAGCGTCTGAAGGCACTGGCGGAAGAACTGGGCGAGACCGTCGCCTGGCGCGAACTCGACGTCACCGACGGCGCCGATTTCGACGCGTTCGTGGAGGCCGCCGAAGCGCGCTTCGGGCGTGTCGACGTGCTGGTCAACAATGCGGGTGTGATGCCGCTCTCGCCGCTTGCTGCGCTCAAGCGCGACGAATGGAAGCGGATGGTCGACGTCAATATCCACGGCGTCCTCAACGGCATCGCCGCGGTCCTGCCGCGGTTCGTGGCGCAACGGAGCGGCCAGGTCGTCAATGTCGCCTCGGTCGCCGCGCACATGGTGATGCCGACCGCCGCGGTTTACTGCGCCACCAAACATGCCGTACGGGCCATCACGGAAGGGCTTCGGCAGGAGCATGACGAGGTCCGTTCGACATTGATCTCGCCGGGCGTCGTCGCCACCGAACTGGGGCATGACATCACCGATCCCGAGGTTGCGGCGGCACTGACCGGATGGCGGAAGAAGTCGCTGACGCCGGATGCGATCGCGAGAGCGGTTCGCTATGCCATCGAGCAACCGGAAGGTGTCGACATCAATGAGGTGATCGTACGCCCGACCGCAGCGGACATGTGAGTGCTCGGGCGTGCCGGTGGCGTAGCGGGCACGCCCAAACGATGGACACGAACTTTACGGCCGCTCCCGCCCGCTGGCGGTCATTCGCCGTTCATGGGGCCGGTGTCGAACGTTGGGCCGCGATCGACCAAGCCCCACGGCCTGCCACAGACGAAGGATCGCAACGGGTTCGAGCGAACGGGAGCCTCCTGATGACGTGCTCGATCCTGAATAGCATTAGTGAAATCAGGATAGCCCATTTACGATCGCGGGCATGGTTGCTACGATTTCCTTTCGAGTGGTCTCCCCGCTCATACTTTGCGGCCTGAGAGCAAGCATCTCAGGCCGATTTTTTATGAACGTCAGCAATCGATTGTATGCGAGGAATGGATGGTGGGTGACGTCGTCGTCTCGCCATTCCGACACCGCCGCAGGCGGTTAAAGATTGTCAGACTAATGATTGACGACGCCCGTAAATGAAAGCATACTATCACCAACGAAAGCCACTAATGGCTGAGGGTTCATTAAACCCATGGGAGGATGTATGACGCGAGCGATCCTGCTGACGACGGTATCGGCATTGCTGTTCTGCGAGAGCGGCGCGATGGCGCAAACTGTGCAACCAGTGGAGGCTGCTCAGGCGGGCGGCACGGACGCTGCGGCCCCGGTGGCTCAGACGGGCGACGAGATTGTCGTCACCGGTTTCCGCCGCTCGCTCGACCTCGCCAACGAGGCCAAACGTCGTGCCGATGTGGTGAGCGACGTCATCTCGGCCGAGGATATCGGCCAGTTTCCGGACCTCAACCTGGCGGAGTCGCTCCAGCGCATCACCGGCGTGCAGATCACGCGGTCGGCGGGCGAGGGGTCAGGGGTGTCGATCCGTGGTCTGCCACAGGAATTCACCCGCGTTCAGTATAATGGCCGTACGCTGGGCAGCGGCGGCACGCGCTCGTTCGACTTCACCGCCTTCTCCGCGTTGTTCACCAGCGCGGTCGAGGTCATCAAGTCGCCGACCAGCGACATGATCGAGGGCGGGTTGTCCGGCACCGTCAACGTGCAGACGGCCCGCGCGCTGGACATCGGCAAGACGACGGTCAGCGCCTCGGTCGAAGGCGTGTACGAGCAGGAGCGCGACAAGGTGACCCCGCGCGTCGCGGTGCTGGGCAACTGGGTCAACAAGAGCGGGACGTTCGGCGTCAATGCCGGGATCGCTTATGAAAAGCGCGAATTCCTGGAAAAGTTCGTCAACACCTATGGCGCCGAGACGAGCCGGGAATCGCCGCTGTTCAATGCGGCGGGGCAGGCTGTCCAAGGCGGCAAGACGCCCCCGATCGATTACAATCGCGATGGCGATTTCAACGACACCTACAGTTTCATGCATGGTTATGACGTCTGGAACAATCGCGGCCGTCGCGAGCGCCTGACCGGCATATTGGGGTATCAGTTCAAGCCGAACGACTCGCTCGAAATCTATGGCGACGCCTTTTACAGCCGGTTCAACAACGACACCTATACACGCCGCGCGCAGCTTCGGCTGACCGACATCGCGCCACAGATAGCGGGCGGCACCAATTACGGGGTGCAGTCGAGCGTCATCGATACCGGCTTCAACAGCCAGTTGCTGGGTGGATCGCAGGGTTTCCTGACCACGCTCGACGCCGACGGAATCAGCAACCAGGCGACGGCGCGTGGCACCTTCGCGCGGATCGAGGTGCTGTCGCTGGCGCAGGGCGTCAAATGGACGAGCGGCGCGCTGACCCTGGAAGGGCAGGGCGCCTATTTCCGGTCGACCAACAACAATCGCAATTTCGGGCTGCAGGCGCAGGCACGCGCGTCGGCGGCGGTCAGCTTCCCCAACGGTATCGGCAACGGACCGTCGATCGACTTCGTGCGTGGCTATGACCAGCTCAACGCCAACAACTTCTACCTGAACGTCGCCGATCTCGCCGCCTTCACCAGCACGGATCGCAATTGGGAGGGGCGCTTCGACGCGACCTATGCCCTGTCTGATGGCGGCTTCTTCCGTTCGGTCAAGGCAGGCGTCTATGCCAGCGATCGCCGCTTCCGGAATACGGCGGGCTTCGCGGTCCTGAACGCCGACCAGATCGCCGCCTTGTCGGGCGGCAAGCTGGCCGTGACGCCGGGAATCGAGGGCGGCGGCGGCATCCCGGCTGGCGGCTTCCTGACGCCGGGCGATTTTTCGGGACTGCCCGGCAATCCGCAGTTTCTCGTCGTCGACACCGGCAAGTTCGACGCGATCGTGCCGCGCGCCGCCTATTTCGACGACCAGAACGTGCCCCCCCAGGCAGGCCAGGGTTTCGATGTCGGCGAGAAGACCTTCGCGGCCTATTACCGCACCGACTTCATGAACGGCGACGAGCGGCTGGCTGGCAATATCGGCCTGCGCTGGGTCCAGACGCGGACGACCTCGATCGGGCTCATCCCCGACCTGAACAACATCATTATCGAGCCGGACCGGGTCAATGTCACGGTGCCCGCCGCGGGGCAGACATCGGTCAAGGGTGTCTACAGCGCGCTGCTGCCCAGCCTCAACATCCGCTACAACCTGACGCCAGAGCTGCTGATCCGCGGCGCGGCGGCGCGCGTGATCGGGCGGCCGGGGCTCGGCCAGCTGTCCGCCGGTACGTCGGTCGACGCCAATGTGCGCGCGATCAACTCGGGCAATCCGACGCTTCGCCCCTACAAGTCCGATCAACTCGACCTATCGCTCGAATATTATTTCGCGCGGGGCGGGCTGTTGTCGGTGGCGGCCTTCTACAAGCACCTGACCGACTATATCGTCTCGGGCCAGACGACCGAGGTCTATACGGTGTCGCTGCGCACCGGTGGGTCCTCGACGCTGGAATTCCGCCGCAACCAGCCGCTGAACCTGCTGAATGGCGACGTGAAGGGTATCGAGCTCGCCGCGCAGCTGCCCTTCTCCTACATCACCACCGCGCTGGACGGGCTGGGGCTGTTCGGCAACTACACATATATCGACGCGCCCTCGATCCCCCGCACCCAGGGCGGCGAGGCATTCCCGCTCGACGGTGTCGCCAAGCACAATTACAATATCGGCGGCTATTTCGAGAAGGCGGGCTTCGCGGTGCGCGGATCCTATTCCTATCGCGGTCGCTACTCCAATGGCGGCGGAACCTTTGGCGACGGGAATTTCGTCGAGCCCTATGGTCAGCTCGACGGGTCGATCAGCTACAAGATTTCGCCCGCCGTCGATGTCAGCATGGACGTGACCAACCTGCTCGACGCGCATGCCAAGCAGGTCAATTCCTTCGGCCTGTTCTCGTTCGAGGGCTTCACCGGTCGGCGGTTCACGGGCGGTGTCCGGTTCCGCTTCTAAGCACTGAAGGGTCGGATCGCCCCACCGCGTGCGCGGGCGAGCCGACCGATACCAAGACAGTTCGGGAGATGCTGAGATGAAGACGACACGGCGCGAAATGATCGGCGGCGGCCTGGCGGCAACCGCGCTGGCACCCGCCGCGGTGTCGGCGGTGACCACGGTGCCGACACCGGTCGGGGCGGGGCGCGCCCTGAAGGTGGCGCCGCCCGTGCGCTTCACCCCCGATTGGGCATCGCTGACGGCGGGCTATAGCGTGCCCGACTGGTTCCGCGATGCCAAGTTCGGCATCTGGGCGCACTGGACCGCGCAATGCGTTCCCGAAGCCGGGGATTGGTATGCGCGCGACATGTACCTGCCCGGATCGCGGGCCTATGCTCATCATGTCAAGCATTACGGACATCCTGCCGATGTCGGCTTCATGGAAATCCAAAACAAGTGGAAGGCAGAGCGCTGGGACCCGGCGCGCCAGCTCGACCTGTACAAGCGGGCGGGTGCCAAATACTTCATGGCGCTGGCCAACCATCACGACAATCTCGACATGTATGCATCCGCGCACCATCCGTGGAACTCGACCCGCGTTGGCCCGCGCAAGGACATCGTCGGCACCTGGGCCAAGCTGGCGCGCGAGCGGGGCATGCGCTTCGCCGTTTCCAACCATTCGGCACATGCCTGGCACTGGAACCAGCCGGCCTATGGCTATGATCCCGAAGGGCCCCGCGCGGGCCAGCGCTACGACGCGTGGAAGCTGACCGCCGCGCAGGGGCGGGGCAAATGGTGGCAGGGCCTCGATCCGCAGGCGCTCTATTGCGGGCGCCA
The DNA here is from genome assembly GCF_916858675.1 of Sphingomonas sp. Leaf21. GTDB lineage: Bacteria > Pseudomonadota > Alphaproteobacteria > Sphingomonadales > Sphingomonadaceae > Sphingomonas. The sequence goes on along the minus strand of NZ_CAKASM010000001.1, from coordinate 579,707 downwards.
CATGCCGATGCCCGACGGCATCCGCACCGTCGACGCCGCCAATGCCTGGCACGAGGCGACCGATCGCCTGTGGACCGAAGGGGTTCCCGCCGGCACCGACTTCGCCCGCAACTGGCTGCTTCGCTGCCAGGATCTGGTCCAGCAGCATCGGCCCGACATGATCTATTTCGACAATTTCGACCTGCCGCTTGAGCAGTACGGCCTCGAATTTGCGGCGTGGTACTATAATCAGTCGATGAAATGGAATGATGGGCGGCTTGAGGCGGTGGTCACCGCCAAGATGACCCCGCCGCAGCGTCGCATGGGTATCGTCGACGATGTCGAGCGCGGGGGGAAGAACTATATCGAGCGCTTTCCGTGGCAGACCGACACGTGCATCGGCAACTGGCATTATGATGCGGATCTCTATGCGCGCGACGGGTACAAGTCGGCGGCGACGGTTATCCATACGCTGTGCGACGTGGTGTCGAAGAACGGCAATTTGATGCTTTCGGTGCCGATGCGCGGCGACGGGACGATCGACGAGAAGGAAGAACGGATCGTCGAGGAGATCGCTGCCTGGATGGGCCGGTTCGGCGGCGCGATCTATGGCACGCGGCCCTGGACGATCAACGGCGAGGGACCGACCAAGGCGAATGCCGGTCTGTTCTCCGAGGGTGGTCCCAAGTCGCCCTATACCGCGCGCGACATTCGCTACGCCACGCGGGACGGCAATCTTCACGCCTTCCTGCTGGGATGGCCCGAGGACAACGTCGCCCGGCTCACGCTGCTGGGCGGCAACAACCCCACGATGCAGGGGCAGGTCAGTCGCGTGACGATGGCGGACGGCGGCCCGCCACTCGCGTTCCGGCGGACCGCCGACGCGCTGGAGGTCACGCTGCCAGCGACGGCGCGACGTCCGATCGGGTGCGGCCTCATCATCTCGGGTCCCAACGTAGCAGCATGATGGCAATTTAAGTTCCTGCGGCTGCCATACGCCATGCACTCGTCCGCTGGACCGCGCTGACGCGCGCGCTCATCGCGAACAGCCACGCGACGCCTGTCGTCCGCCCATCGATGCGCCGCCGCCGTCGATCGCATGGGCGCGAGTGGCAGGCGTGACATTGATCGGCCGCCTTGCGATTGCCCGGCGCGTGATTCCGTCCTAATCAGGTCATGCTGCGAAAAACGACGGCGTGGTTGCCACCACCCGTCGCGCATACGTCGGCGGTTCGCCGACCAGTGGCTCCATCAACGTCGACACGGGCCCAGCCCGTGCGAGCGAGGAGCGCGAGACATGCGGGAAGAAGTCACCATCATCGGCGCGGGTCTAGGCGGCCTGATCCTTGCCGGCATTTTGCACATGCACGGCGTGAAGGTCGTCGTCCACGAGGGTGAGGCGTCGCCGGACGCGCGAACGCAGGGCGGGCTGCTCGACCTGCACCAGCATAGCGGTCAGCGTGCGCTCCGCGCGGCGGGGCTGTTTGAGGCATACCGACGACTGGTGCGCCCAGGCGAAGACGCCAAGCGGATCGTCGACCGGAAGGGGACGGTGCTCCTCGACCGGACCGGCGATCCCGCATCGGCACGGCCGGAGGTGGATCGCGGCGAGCTTCGCCGGTTGCTGCTGGACGTGTTGCCGCCCGGCCTGGTGCGCTGGAATAACAAGGTCGTCTCGATCCAGGCGACCGGACGGGGTTGCCATAGGGTCACGTTCTCTGACGGTTCGGAGACGCAGACGACGCTGCTGGTCGGCGCGGACGGCGCTTGGTCCCGGGTCCGCTCGCTCGTGACCGATACCCGCCCCAGTTATACCGGCACCTGCTTCCTCGAGCTGCACCTCGCTGCCGACGATCCGCGCGCGAGCGCCGCGGCGAAGGTGATCGGAACGGGCACGCTGATGGCCGTGGCATCCGGCCAAGGCATCCTGGCGCACCGCAACGCCGATGGCAGCATTCACACCTATGTCGCGGTGAACCGGCCGGAGACATGGCTGACGCGCAACGCGGCGTCGCTGACGGAGCGGGTCGCGTCCCTGTTCGACGAGTGGGCGCCATCGCTCCGAGCGCTGATCACCGGCGGCGATGCGCGGCCGATCGTTCGTCCCATTCATGCACTGCCGCCGTCGCTCACCTGGCCCCGAGTGCCGGGCGTCACGCTGCTGGGGGACGCGGCACATCTGATGTCGCCGTTCGCGGGTGAAGGCGCCAACCTCGCCCTGCTTGATGGCGCGGAACTGGCGCGAGCGCTCGTCCTTGGCGGCGGCGACCGCGAGGACGCGCTGGCCGATTACGAATGCGACCTGTTCGCGCGCAGCGGCCCGGTCGCGCAGCGCAGCGCCGCCAATCTCGAACGCTTCTTTGGGCCGGACGCGCCAAATAGCATGGTCGAGCTATTCGCGAGACGATAAACGGACGTCAGATAAGAGGCGTTGAATGACCGGATGTGGTTCGTTCCGGCATCCGTGCTGTTCCATTGTGTCGTTCCAGCTCCGGCATCACGACTCCTGACGATCGTCACCACGACCGGTAGGGCGCAATGCGCGCGGTCGATATCAAACCATAGAGTTCGTCGCCCTTGCATCCAGAGGATCGCCAGTGCCCAGCGGGCGATCAGGCTGCGTTCGGCATGACATCCTGCTCTGTCTCGATACAGGCGAGCGCCATCATCATGACCATGCGATCCTCGACCGTGACGATACCCTCGATGACACGACCGCAACGCCGCTCGCCAAGCTCGGGCGGCGGCTGCATGGCCTCCCGATCGATCGCCACGATGTCGTTCACCGCATCGACGATGAGCCCCTGCAACTGGTTTCCCGTCTGGACGACGATGATGACATGTCGCGGGGTGGGCTCAGTGACACCCCAACCGAGCAGTTGCCGCAGATCGATCACAGGCAACACGACCCCGCGAAGATTCACGACCCCGCACACGTGCGCAGGTGTATTGGGTAGCGGCGTCGCGACCGACCAGGCGCGGATCTCCCGAATGGCCATGACATCGACGCCGAGCAACTGACCGCCCAGTTCGAAGGTGATGAGCTGCTGTATCACCGGCCGCTCCTCAGAACTCAGACCAATCAGCCTCGGCGGCAAGCGCGGTATTACCCAAGGTCCGCGTCGACGCGACCCGCGCGATCCGCCGACCGGCGACCGCGGCGCGCTCCTGGAGTTGGTGAACGGGAGAAACAGAGGCCGATGCGACATTTCCGGTGCGGAAGCGCGCGATCTGCTGGCTGAGGCTGTCAGCTTCGTCGGCCAAGCTGCGCGCGGCGGCGGTAGCCTCCTCCACCATCGCGGCATTCTGCTGCGTTACGCCGTCCATCTCGCTCACGGCCGTGTTGACCTGATGCAGGCCGGTGGCCTGCTGTTCGGCGGCCGATGCAATGTCCGACACCATCCCGCTGACACCGCCGATACGGTCGATGATCTCGGACAGGGCGTGACCTGTCTGATCGACCAGCCGCACGCCAGCGGCGACCTGTTCGGACGAGGCGGTGATGCGGCTCTTCACGTCCTTGGCGGCGTCGGCCGACCGCTGCGCCAGTGCACGCACCTCGGATGCCACGACGGCGAAACCCTTGCCCGCGTCTCCAGCGCGCGCCGCCTCGACGCCGGCATTCAACGCCAACAGGTTCGTCTGGAAGGCGATGCCGTCGATGACCGAGATGATCTCGGAAATTTCGTTGGATGTGCGCTCGATACCGCCCATCGCCTGCACGGCTTCGCGCACAACTGCGCCCGAGCGCTCGGCAAGCTCACGCATACCCTTCACTGCCTCGTCCGCACTGGTCGCGCGCGCGGCGGTGGAGCGCACCGTCGCGGTGATCTCGTCCATCGTGGCGGCTGTCTCCTCGAGACTGGCCGCCTGCTGCTCCGTGCGCTGGGACAGATCGTCCGAAGCCTGCCGGATGTCGGCGGCGCCGCCGTTGATACCGGACGCGGCGTGGGACACCTGCACCATCGTCGCCTGCAAGGCCTCGGCGGCATTGTTGAAGTCGGCCTTCAGCTTCGCAAACGGACCGGTCAACTCGACATCGACCCGCGAGATGAGGTCGCCTTCTGCCAAGCCCGACAGCCCCTTGCCGATACTCTCGACTATGAGCGCCGTCTGCTCCGCCTTGGCGCGCTCGGCCGCCGCCAACTGGTCACGCAGACCGCCAAGCGCTTTCGCCAGCGCCCCGACCTCGTCAGCCCGGTCGCTATCCGGGACGATCACGTCCATCTTGCCTGCCGCCAGCTCAGAGAGAGCGGCCGTCGCACCGGACACGGGCCTGGCGATCTGACGGATGAGCAGGAACAGGATGGCCGCCATTCCCCCCAGTGCTACCACCAGGGCAATCATCATGAGCATGCGGGCACGCTCGTAGGTGGTGGCATTGTCCTGCGCAGCCTCGCGGCCCAGTTGCCCCTGCAGGTTGGACAGATCGTCCGCCGCCTTCGCCATCTCGTCGAACTTCGCCATCATCGGGCCACCGAGCAGGGCGCCAGCCTCGACGTTCTGGTTCTGCCGGGACAATGCCATCAGACGGGTGTCCAGCTCCAGATAGCCGGGCCAGCGATCGGCGATGGTAGCAAGCATCGCCTTGGCCTGCGGCAACGCCACGATCTCGTTGAGCTTCGCCAGCCTTGCATTGGCGATCCCGCGTGCGACATCCTTCTTCGCGGCAATTCTGTCCATGGTGGCAGGATCGGTCGAGAGCACATGAGCACCTTCCGCTGCACGGAACTTGGCTATGGCTGTCGCAAGATCATCCGCAAGCGTCACCTTCTCCATTCGATTGAAGGCGATGTCGGATGCCTTTGCGTTCATCGTGCTCATTTGCCACGAGGCGAAGACGACCAGGCCGATCAGGACGGCGCCAAGGGTGCCAAAGGCGACGAGCAGCTTGGACGATATTCGAAGGTTCTTCATGGCTAGGGCCCCATCCCACAGATGAAGCATATTCTACGGTTAAAAGGTAAATATGCAGTTTGCGTGGATTTAACCGTATCGTTGCGAGATTTGCCCAGCCTTGGAGGCCATCCACGCCAGACATCTTTAAATCAGTCTGATTACACATAACGGATCGCATTCATGCGCAGTTGCAAGATGCGAATGACAGGGCTCCGTCAAACCCCGGCGCAAACGCCTCGTTCGTCTGGGGCAGGCGACGTTGGCGCGCTATCGCTCTGATCGCCATCAGGACACAGCCCACGTCGATCGATAGGCGTTGAACGCCCGGGCGAACTCGCCGGCGACCGCCGCATTCGAAAGCTGGTACTCCTCCTCGACGCCGCCGGGCGTTGTGAAAACCTTCCGGCCGTAGAGGCATAGCGGAATCGGGTAGCTTTCGCGGAAGCGCAGGTCAGGCGAGCCGTTCTTGTTCACCTTGGCCCAGCTATGGCCGACGACCTGGCTGTCTCCGGGAACGTCCTCGTCCTCAACGAACTGCACAGCGGTGAACGCTAGATCGATCTCCCTCAGGTCGATCAGCGCGAACGCACCGTCCTCTCGCGGCATCAGTGCTACGCCTGGAAAGATCAGGATATGCTCGCCGTTGACGTTCTGGAATCGCATCGCACGTCCTTCGAACCGGACGAGATCGGAACCCGAAAATTCGAGCGTCACCGGCGTGCGCGTGATCGTTCGCGAGGCGTAGGACCGTTCGACCACACGGTTGCCGATAGGCGGTTTCACCACCGGTCGGTCAGGACACACTCCCGCGACGGAAGTACGCCCACCCGGCAAACGATGATGATGTGCTATTGATTCTCATTAGGGATGTTTGTAGCTTCTCCAAAAATGAGGGGCTACAATGAGATTGATCGCTTACCTGCTCTGCACCGGCACACTGGTCGCTGCGACACCCGGCCTTGCGCAACAGGCGCCCGCTTCCACGCAGGAAACGCAACCGGACGACATCATCGTCACCGGCGAGAAGTCGAACAGGACGCTTCAGGAAACGACGACAAGCGTCGCGGTCACGACGCCCGAGCGCATTCGGCAGGAGAACATCCTGACGATCCAGGATGTCTACAATCGCACCGCCAACGTTTCGGAAACCTATGGCTCCGCCGGCTTCACCATTCGCGGGATCAACAACCAGGGTGTGGGTGCGGGCGGCAACGCGGACACGGCGACGGTGTACGTGGACGGCGCGCCCATTCCTCGCCAGGCGCTGTTCGGCGGTCCCACCGACCTTTGGGATATCGATCAGGTCGAAGTCCTGCGCGGGCCGCAATCGACCATCCAGGGCCTGAACGCGCTGGCTGGTGCCATCGTGCTGACGACCCGCGATGCCTCCGTCACCGACTATAGCGCTGACGGCCGTATCCTGTGGACGGACCGCAACGATCGCACCTTCTCGGCCGCGGCAGGCGGTCCGTTGATCCGTGACGAGCTGGGCATCCGCCTGTCGGCCGAGCGTCGTGCTGATCGCGGCATCATCCGCAACGTCACGCGGGGCGGTTACGACGACAGCCTGCGCACGCTCAACCTGCGCGGCAAGCTCCACTGGACGCCGCAGGCGCTGCCGGGCCTCGATGTGAAGGCGAGCTACAATCGCGTGCGGCGCGATGGCGGCTATCTCTACGAATATACCAACATCTCGACGCCGGACTTCTACGATCACCGCCGCGCGACCGGCGACCAGCCCAACCGAGGCTATATCCGTTCCGACATCGCGGTGCTGAATGTCGGCTACGAGATCGCCCCCCGCCTGCGATTGTCGAGCGTCACCTCGTTCAACCGCACCGCGACGCTGGCACAGACGGATGCGGACGGCACGGCCGCCGACATACAGTTCATCAGCAACGACAGCCGCTACCGGACCTGGACGCAGGAACTCCGCCTCAACTACGATGGCGAGCGGCTGAGCGGCGTGCTGGGCGCCTGGGCCTATCGCCGCTCCGGCGGGCTCGACGCCAACAGCCGCCTGAACATCGCGACTCCCGTCACCACGATCGTCGGACTGTTGCAGGGCGGCGGCTTTCCCGCGACCGCCGCGCGGCAGATCGCGACGGCCTATGCCACCGCGCTGCCGCAGATCCCGGTCCGCTATATCGCCGATCAGCCCCTGCTCGTCAGGAACGCGGCGCTGTTCGGCGACGGTCGACTGCGTGTGACCGATCGCCTCTCGCTGCTCGCGGGCTTCCGCTACGATCACGAGGACAATCGCTACGGCGCGGAGACGATCGCCACCTTCAACGGCACATTGCCCAGCCCGGCGGCGTTCGGCGCGGCTGGCACCCCGCTCAACCTGGCGGTGACCGCGATCAACCGCGGCGTGCTCGGCCTGGTCGCGCAGGCGGCATCGGCGCGGGCCAGCAACGCCCGCAGCTTCGACGCCTTCCTGCCGAAGGCTGGCGTCAGCATGGAGTGGACGCCCGATCTGACCACCGCCTTCACCGTGCAGCGCGCCTATCGCTCGGGCGGGTCCAGCCAGAACCCGGCGCGCGCGACGCTGGTCGCCTATGATCCGGAATATAGCTGGAACTATGAGGGATCGCTGCGCTCGCGCTGGCTGGACGGCAGGCTGACGGTCAATGCCAACATCTTCTATGTCGACTGGAAGGACCAGCAGACGACCGCCTTCTTCGGCCTCAACGCCTATGACTATAATACGGTGAACGCCGGCAAGTCGCACCTCTATGGCGGGGAACTGGAGGTGCAGGGCCGCCTCAATCGCATGTTCGATGCGTATGCCTCGGCCGGCTACGTCCGAACCAAATATGATCGCTTCGACCTGCCCACGGGTTCGACCAGCACGGTCGATCTGACCGGATCGCAATTCCCCTATGCGCCCCGCTGGACGCTGGCGGCTGGGATCAACGGCCGCGTCGGTGCCCTCGTCGGCAACGTCAACGCCAATTATCGCAGCGCCGTCTTCACCGATGTCGGGACCGAGCAGACTCAGTCGCTTGTGTCCGGCCGCACGGTGGTGAACGCCCGGCTCGGCTATGATGCCGGTCGCTGGACATTGTTCGCGTTCGCCCGGAACCTGCTTGACGAGGATTACCTCCAATACCGCACCCCGGACGGCAATCGCGGCATCGTCGGCGATCCGCAAACGTTCGGTGCCGGTCTGGAAGTGCATCTGTGACGGCCCTAGCCGTGCTCGTCGCTGTCATCGGTGGATCGGCCGGTGCCACGTGGCTGCGGCGCGCATGGGCGGATCGGCAGCACGAGCGGGTCGGCTTGATCGTGAGCGGATGGGCGGTGCTCGCGGTCACCGTCCTGCTCGATGCGGCGTGGGTCGGCTGGGTAAAGGGAAGCGCGCTCGCCGTGGCCGGGATCGGTGTGGCCGCGCTGGTCGTCGTTGTCCAGGGGCGAACCGTCCGTGCGGCGCGTGCCGGGCGAAGCGCGAGCCTCGCGCCCGAGCCGCTTGAAGGACCATCGAAGGCGTGGCGCGGCTGGCTGAAGGCGCTGCTGGCCGGGCCGCTCGGCATGACGGCGGCCATGGGGATCGCCTTCTGCTACGCGACCTGGGCACCCGGCGATCCACGAACCCGGATCATCACCGGCGGTCTGCTGATGCCGGTCGTCTGGGCACTCGCCATGACCTGGACGCTCGCCGATCAGCGGCTCCTCCGCTCGCTGGCCGTTCTCCTGGGCACGACAGTCGCTGGCTTCATGCTGGCTGCCATGCGGGGCCTGGTATGAAGACCGCCAGCAAACAGGATGCGCCACGGGGCTGGCCGTTGTCGCCGCGCACCGTGCGGGCGGTGCTGAGCGGCCACGGCCTCCTCGGCCTCGCCTTCGCCGCGATCATCTATCTCGTCTGCCTGACGGGCGCGCTGGCCGTCTTCGCGCACGACATAGCACGCTGGGAACAGCCTGATACGCCATCGATCACGGCGCTTGCCCCCGGCGCGCTCGACCAGGCCGTCCGATCCGCGCAGGCGAACGGCCCGGCTCACGCCACGCTGTACGTCTCGCTGCCTTCGAGGGAGGAAGCAGAGGCCAGCATCATCGCCTATACGCCAACACTTCACCGCGAATGGGCGGCTGATCGGAACGGCACCTTGGTCGAGCGGCGGACTCCCATCGCCGACTTCCTCGTCGATCTGCATATCGCGCTGCACCTGCCCCGCGCCTGGGGCGGTTTCGTCGTCGGCCTGACTGGCGTCGCACTTCTTTCGTCGCTGATCTCAGGTATTCTCGCGCATCCGCGCATCTTCAAGGATGCCTTCCACCTGCGACGGGGCGGCGCGCGACGGTTGCAGGAAGCGGACATGCACAACCGCCTGGGCATCTGGGCGCTGCCGTTCCACCTTGCCATCGCGCTGACCGGCGCTCTGCTGGGCCTCAGCACGTTGATCGTCGGCGTCCTGGCGATGCTCCTCTACCGGGGCGACACGGCGAAGGTCTACGGGCTGTTCACGGAAGCACCGCCTGCCATCAACGCCGTGGCGGCACCGCTCCCGCCGCTGGAGCCGATGCTCGCGGAGGCGCGACGTCGCAGCGATCGGGCAACGCCAAACCAGCTCATCATCGAGCGCGCGGGGCGTGCCGACGCCCGCGTCACCATCTCCTCCGAACGTGATCGTCTGCTGGTGCCGCAGGATACGACCATCTTCGACGCGAAGGGCAGGGTCGTGAAGGACCAGCACCCGGCCGACCTCGTGCTGGGAACCCGGATGCTGGGCGGGATCCGCCAGCTTCATTTCGGATGGTTCGGCGGTCTGCCGGTACGGCTGCTCTACGGCCTGCTGGGGCTGGCGCTTTGCATCGTCACGTCGAGCGGCGTGACGATCTGGCTTGCGCGTCGTCGCGATCGTGGCCGCGCCGTACCGCTGTGGGAGCGGTTGTGGGCAGGCATCGCATGGGGACAACCATTGGCCCTGGCAATGGTTGGCATCACCGGGCTCGTCGCTCCTGCGCAAGACGGCATTTTGATCTGGGTCTGGCTGGCGACGACGGCGTGCTCGCTGATCATCGCCGGTGGCGCGCAAGGGTTCGATGCATCGAACGGAGCCGCGCGATATCGTCATCTGGTCGCAGCCAGCACGCTTGGGCTTGCTTTGGTCTACCTGGTCACCCGTCAGCTAGGCTTGCCGGGAATGGGGGTGGAGCTTGCGTTGCTGGCAGGTGCCGGGCTGTTGTTCCGGCATCCGGCTAGCAAACACCGGCGGGAAGGACGGACCGCCGGGTAGCAGCGGGCGCTTCACGCCGCGCCCTCTCCACCTAGGTTGATGCCCGGTCACGACCGAGCGGTTGTGACACCACTATCCGTCGTCCAGGCTATCAGGCGATGGCGCTGAGCGAGCCTGGCTACGGCAACGTGATCGCACGCGACGAAACCTTGTTCAATGCGTCACGCTCTTCCAGCCAAGACCAGTCTATCAAGGCCGTCGTCGCCGATCTTCGTGACCGTGGGGGCCATGGTGGCGAGGGGGCGGCGGATGCGATGGTATGTATGGGAGATACGATCACGCATTGCGACGACTGCGACCTCGGGCAGAGCCTGGAACAGGCGGCGGTGTTCGCCGATGGATCAGATCGGCTTGTCCATCGGCGCGATGGAAGCAGCAGCTGGTCCCGACCGAACGGGGTTGGGAAACGTGCCTGCCATTCTGTCAGCGCGGTGGGCGTACCCCGAGGGTCTCACCGACATCCGAGATGCGAACACGGCCTGACCGCTGCGATCTGGATTGCCCCTGTTCGGGCGCCCGAATATCATCTGGCCATGTCGCCGTATGTCACGACGTCGCTGTCGCCCATCCCGGCCGGGTGGCAAGCGCTTCATCATGCCATCCTGGCGGATGGCACCCTCGCCGCCATCGTGACCGACGTCGATCTGGCCAGCGAATGGGCGCGGATTCACGCCAGCCCTGACGGGCATCTCGACCCGCCTGGCCGCATCGATGATCTCACCAAGGAGGGCTCGGCCAAGCTACTGAGCTGGGGTGAGGATGGCTGGAAGGAAGGCCCCGTCTTCCCGCTCGAAACGCCACATCCGCTGCTTGGACGCTTCGCCGATGGCCGTTGGCTTGTGGTCGGCTCTCGTACACGCGGTGATCCCAATGCCCGCATCTTGTCCCCGGACGGTTCGCTTCTGACCCGGTTCATGCTGGGCGACGGTATCGAGCATGTCGCAATCGACGACCTCGACCGCATCTGGGTCGGCTGGTTCGATGAAGGCATATTCGGCCGAGGATGGAGCGTTCCCGGGATGGAGTGGCCACCATCCTCCAATGGCGTCGCCTGCTTCGCGCCGGACGGCAGCATCGTGGCGGTGCCGACATGGCCCGAGGAAGCAGGGCTCATCGACGACTGCTATGCCCTGACGCCTGCGGCTTCAGGTGCGTGGGTATGCGCCTACACCGACTTTGCGCTGGTTAACTTCGCGCCTGGCGAGCCGACCAGGTGGTGGCGCAACGCGCTTGTTGGCGCGAAGGCGATCGCCATCGACGGCAACCACATGCTGCTCGCCGGAGGCTATGGCAGCGACGCCGCACGACTGGCCCTGGTCGAATTGGACCAGCGTGGAAGCGGCGAAGCGGCGGTCACGCTGGCGACATGGCAGATGCCGCTACGGCTCGCCGGTTCGGAAAGGCCCATGTTACTGACCGGCCGCGCTGACACGTTGCACCTGATCGACGGTGACAGATGGCATCGATGGCGCGTTGGAGATGTCGTCACCGCTCTCGCCTATCCATAGGACCGATCGTTCTAGGGGAACGTGCGATCGAGGGCGTTCCGGTCGATGCGGATGGCGGACAGGTTCAGAATGTCGTGACCCACCTCGACGCGACCGAAAATCGGTGATCGAGGGCGGATCAATCTCGACCGACGTTCCCGGAAATAGCGGGCGGAGCCGTACACGGCGCGCGGTCGACATGGGTGATGTCGTCATCGGCGATATCGACACGCGTGAGGGTGCACCCGCTTCCACTGGCAACGCGGCGGCTGAGCGTGACCCGGCTGGGCGTATCCCGTGGCCCCGTGAACGGCGAGGCGGTGGGAGCGAAGGTCGTGAGGGTGTCGGTGACCCGCTGGGTGCCGTGGTCGTCGCGTCGCGTGAGGTCGGCCGATTGCCTAATCTCCGTGCCGTTCGCCACGCCATATTTCGACGGCGCGACGTGGATGTCGACCGTCAGCCCCGCATGATCGTCGAGGCGCGTCATCGAGGGCCGTGCCGATGGTGGCGAGGTGACGGTCGTTGCCGACTGGCCGAGGTCCAGACGCTTGATCGCCCGTTGCCGCATCGTGGTTTCGGTCAGCGTGCTGGCCAGCGTGTATTCGACACTGGTGCGGACGCGACCGCGGCTGGTCACGGCATAGCCTTCGACGCGGGCGGTGCGGGTCGCCCTGGTCCGCGTCTCGGCCGTGACCTCCGTGCCCGGTCGGGGCGGAAGCTGGACGGTCGACACGCTTGCCGGGGCCAGCGTATTGCGCGTCACCGCCCCGGTCACGATCGCCCGGCGGGGATCGGTCTCTGCCAACAGCGCGCCGCCGATGCGGAAATAGGTGCCGACATTCGGTATCGACAGCGTGACGCGGTGCGGTTTGCCGTCGTTAAGCTGCGCGACGAACGGGGTCAGGTCGAGCCGCGCCGACGGCAGGTTGGTCGCCCGCAGGCCCGGCGCGCGACGCCACAGCGCGGGGTTGATCCCGCCGGTGAAGATCACCGGCGTCACGGCATGAAGCCCGGCGAGCGCACCGTCGATCCGCACCTCGACTTCGCGGAACGGCGCCTGGCAGGCGTTGGACCATGGCGCCATCGGCACCCCCGGTATCCGGGGCTTGCAATCATACCAGAATTCCTCGCGATCCTGCCCGATCGCGAACAGGTCGAGCTGCACGCGGGTCAGGTTGCGAGGCAGTTGCAGCGTCCGCTCGAAAGCGGGCTTCGCCGCGTCGATCCGCTCCAGCCCCGGCGTCACGGGTACGACCAGCGAAGGAGGCGTCCGCGCGTGCTTCGTGGCGGGATCGGCGGCATAGAATACCAGCCGCGCCGACCAGAAGGTGCGACCGTCATGCGTATCGTCGGTGAAATTGACGAGCGAGGCGGCCCCCGCACCCGGTCGGCGGAGCAACGCGGCATAGTCCGTCACGTCGCGCTCGACATGCCATTTCGGTGCGTAGCGCTTGCCGGGTTCCATCGTGGTGCCGACGAACAGCGTCGCATCGCCGATCGTGATGGAGGCCGTGCGGTCGAACTGCAATCCGGCGGTGACGTCCAGATCCCCCTCCAGCACGACCCTGGCCCAGGGACCGGAGCACGCGGCGGGTGGTCGATAGGCGAGCGGCAATGGCGTCTCGCCGAAAAATTCGCGTCGCTCGAACAAGGGCACGACACAGCGCCTGCCCGCCAGTGGGGCGGCCGGTTCCGGCAGAAGGACGACACGATCACCGATCGGCCCCGGTCGCAGCGTTCCGGCCGGATTGGCATTGCGGTCTTCGGCGCGGCCGTCGGGCAAGGTGATATGGGCGGAGGCGGCAGACGGAACCGTCGCGGCCGCCATCATCGTGAACAGCATCCGGGCGATGATCGATTGCTTGACGTGGTACATCGGTCCTCCCGAAGGCGGGATATTGCCGAGCGCGGCGTTCGCTCGCATGGCCGGCGACGAAAACCGCCCGGTCAGGGTCGGGGCGGCGAGAGGCGGGGCGGGGGCAGGATCGTTGATCCCGCCCCACGCCACGGCGATCAACGGTTCGCCAGCAATTGCGCCGGAGTCACCACCTCGACCGGCAGGCCGAGTCCGTCGAGCTGCGGGCGGATCGTCTTGGCATCGCCGGTGATCGCCCACACCCATTTGGACGGCTGGAGATGCTTGCGCAGCGCCGCTTCCGCATCGTCGAGCGTCAGGGCCTGCAACCGCTGCATGTAATTGTCGTAGTAATTCAGCGGCCGGTCGTAGAGCTGGATGTTCGACATCAGGCTCGCAATCGCGCCCCCGGTACGGATGCTGGAGGCGCTTTGCCGCAGGATGTTGGCGACACCGTCGTCGAATTCCTTCGCCGTGATCGGCTTGTCGGTGAGGATGTCGTTCAGTTCCTTCTGGATCTCGCGGATGGCGGGGCCGACCTTGTCCGGCTGGACCTGGGTTTCAGCCGCATATTTGGAGCCGCGATAATCCGGTTCGAAACCGCCGCTGGCGCCATAGCTCCAATGCTTGTCCTCGCGCAGGTTCATGTTGATGCGCGACATGAAGCCCTGACCGAGCGCGAGATTGGCGATGCGCGGTGCCAGCGCCTCGTCACTCGGCGGAAGGTCGACCAGCTGGCCGCCCATGACGGCCGCCTGGACCTGACCCGGCATGTCGATCAGCACGATCTTGGCCGGGCCGGTGACGAGTGCGGGCTGGACCTTGAGCGCCTTTGGCGCGGGTCCGCGTCCTGCCGCGCTCCAGCTGCCGATCGTCGCGTTGAGCTTGGGCAGCAGCGTCGCCAGCGGTTCGTTGGAGACGACGATCATCTTCACCTCGTCCGGGCGAACCCAGCGCCGGAACGCCGCCTGCAGATCGGCGCGGGTCAGCGCGTTGATCTCTTTCGCCGTCGGGATCGTGGAATTCCTGGCCAGCAGGGAGCCCGGCGCTTCCGCCTGGGCAAAGGCCTGCGTAATCAGCGCGCCGGGGTTTTCCGGGGCCGACGTCACGAATGCCATGCGCATTCGACGGATCTGCTCCAGCCGGTCCTGCGGGAAGTCGGGACGGGTCAGCATCAGCATCGCGGATTTCAGCGCGGGTTCCAGGCTGACGCTGGGCGCCGCGACGTACATGGTCGATTCGGTCGTGCCGGCGCTGGCGCCGATCCGGGTGCCGGTCCGTTCCGACTGCTGCCGGAACCAATGGTCGTCATGACCACCCGCGCCCTCGGTCAGCATCTGGAACATCCAGCTGATCTCGCCGGTCTTGTCGGCCGGATCATCGACCGTGCCGACATCGAAGGTCAGGTTGATCGTCGTAAAGGGAATGGCGTCGTGATGGGCGTAGAGCAGCGGAATCCCGTTGGCGAGTTTGGCTTCCTGGATCACGGGCATACGCGGGGCATCGGGCGCGCCGACCGGCGGGATCGGCCCGCGCGTACCGGACTTGGGCGGGACGACCGCCGCCTTGGGCGCATCGGGGACTTCCTGGCCCGCGACGCTCTCGTCACCGGGCGGGGTCATGCGCGGGCCGGGCTTCAACATGGCGCGATAGCCGGGACGGCCCAGCCATGTGTTCGCGGCCGCCTTCACCTGGGCGGGGGTCAGCTTCAGATAGGCTTCCAGGTCGTCCTTGTAATGCTCGGGACCGCCCAGCATGGTATCGGCTTGGAGCAGCAGGCCGCCGCGCCCCTCGACCATCTCGTTGTTGCGGATCGTGGGGATGACCCGCGTGCTCTTCCACCGGTCGAGCGCCTCGGCCGACGGGGGGGTGGCGAGGAACCTGGCAATGGCGGCGTCGAGCGCCTTCGCCGCGACTTCCGGGTCGACGCCCTTGTGCACCGGGCCGGCGATCGAGAACTCGCCAATGCCCTTGTGGGTCGCGTTGCTGACGGAAAGCTGGTCGAACAGCTTGTCCTGCCGGACCAGCTTTTCATAAAGCGGCGCGCCGTTGATCCCGCCCATCAGGCTGGACACGGCGTCGAGTGCGTAATTCTGCGGGTCGCGGACGCCCGGCACCGACCAGGTGCGATAGATGATGGTGTTGGTGACGGGGCCGGTCAGCGTCTGTTCGATCGGCGCCGTCAGGACCGGGATCGGCGACACGGGGAAGCTGTTCTCGCGACCGCGCGGGATGTCGCCAAAATATTTCTGCACCTTGGCCTTGGCGGTGGCCAGGTCGATGTCGCCAGCCAGCAGCAGGGTGGCGTTGTTGGGGCCGTAATAATCCTTGAACCACTGGTGCACATCGGCGAGCGAGGCGGAATTCAGATCCTTCATCGACCCGATGACGCTATGGCCATAGGGGTGCGACGCGGGATAGATGGCGGCGCGGCGGCTATAGCCGACGATGCTGGTCGCGCCATTGTCGCCGTTGCGCTTCTCGTTCTGGACGACGCCGCGCTGTTCGTCGAGCACGGCCTGCGTCACCGCGCCGAGCAGATGGCCCATGCGGTCGCTTTCCATGAACAGCACGCGGTCGAGGCTGCCGGTCGGCACCGCCTCGTAATAATTGGTATAGTCGTTGCCGGTGCCGCCATTGGCGCTGATCAGCCCGGCGTCGCGCAAGTGCGCGAAATAGTCGCCCGGCACATTCTCGCTGCCGTTGAACATCAGATGCTCGAACAGATGCGCGAAGCCGCTGCGCCCGGCCGGCTCGAACACCGAGCCGACATTATAGGTGATGCTGGTGTAGACCATCGGAGAACCATGGTCGGTCAGCACGATGACCTTCAGCCCGTTGGGCAGGGTGAAGCTCTGGAAGGGGATCTGGAAGTCCCGGACCATCTTGGCCAGCGCCGCCTGATCGCTGGCGGTCGATGCCGTCGCCACGGGCTTGCGGGCGGGCTCCCTGGCATAGGCCTGAGCAGGAGCGAGCGTCAGCGCGACACCGGTGAGCAACATGATACGCAACGTCATCGACTTGATCCTTGATCGAAAAGGCACGAGCGCGCGGGCGGAAATGCGCGTCCGTCATGAGGCAGGACAATTCGCGCGGTGAAAGCCGTAACTGCCGGGAAGTTTTCCGCCTTATGCGTGGGCTGGGTTCACCCTGAGATAAGCAGCGATGGACCGCCCCCGTGTCGCCACGGGAGCGGTGCACTAGCGGTCGGTCAGAAGGCCTTGCTGACGCTGAGGTAGAAATTGCGCAGGCGCGGATCGCCATACCCGCTATAGTATAGCGGATATGAAGTTGCATCGAGCGGCGGCATCCTGTTGAAGACATTGTTGATGCCGAAGCGTACCGTCATCTTGGACGGGGCCTTATACGTCAGGTTGAAGTCGTGATACATTTGACTGCTGACCTTCGCAGAGCCCTGCTGCTTCACGACCGCATGGGTATCGAGGAGATAATAGCTGTCCATATAGCGCGTCTGCCAGCCGAAGCTGATAGCACCCTTGGTCCACTGCGCCGAGGCACTGCCACGGAAACGCAGCGTACCGGACCCTCCCGTCGCCGAAGCGAACTGCCTGCTGACGACCCCGGCATAATCGATGGTCGGCGAAATCTCGAAGGCCTTGAGCTTCAGGTAATTGACATAGGTCGCGCGTCCCAGCAGCGCCAGGTTGCCGCCGAACAACGACGTGTCGTAGTTCATCGTAAAGTCGACCGCGTCGGTGCTCAAAGTCTGGAGATTGACCAGCGACAGGTCGATCGAGGTGATCTTGCCCACCGCAAACCCGTCCGACGGGGCAGCGCGAATGACGCGGTCGGGGAACATCTTGAGAAATTCGTCGAACGTCGCCTGGCTGCCACCGAAGAACGACGCGGCGAGGATAACCGGACTGAAATAAATGTCCCGCTTGTGGATACGCGTCCAATCGGCGGAGAATCGAAGCCCGTCGACGAAATGGGGCTCCAGGATCACGCCCCCGGTCAGGGTGCGTGACACTTCGGGCTTCGCATTCGGATTGCCGCCGGTGAAGCCGTTGATGCTCCCGTCTTCATTCAAGGCGATCACCTCTCCGCCGCGGGCGGTATCGGTCATGCCGATATACATATCCGTCCGCGCGGTGCGGACCAGCTGGTCGAGCCGCGGGGGCCGGTAACCGGTCGCATAGGATGCGCGAAACGTGATGCCACCGGTCGGCTGCCAGCGCATGCTGACCATGGGATCGGTATGCGAGTTGTGGCTGATTCCGCGCTTGATGACGGCACCCGGTTCCGGGCAACCATTGAAATAGTCGTACTGGCCCGGAACATAGTCGAAAGAGCATGGGTAATCGTCGGCACCGTTGCCGCTATAGTCTTCGTAACGTGCCGAGACGCGCAGCTCCAGCAGCTTGACGAGCGGCAGTTGATGCGCGCCGCCCACCAGCGGGAACACGGCTTCAGCATAGACGGACTTGTACGTCCCGATCCCCACGGGCTTGTACGTGGTATTGGCGCCATACTCGCTCAGGCTTGTCGAATAAGCCGGATTGGACCGATCCTGATCGATCTGGGTGTTGAGCGTCATCTGCACCTTGCCGCCGGGCAGGGACACGGGCAGCGGACCGGCGAAGCGCAGCGATGGCGAGAGGGTCGTCGAGATCCCGTCCCCGCGCCGGATGGAATAAGGCACCGGGTCCACTGCCAGGTTCAACGGAAAGGCCGAGAGATCGCGCAGAACGTCGATGGTGCCCGACTTGAGGCCGTCCGTGGCCGAATAGGCGATATTGGCCGGGCGGTTTTCCTGCTTCAGGACGAACCGGGTATAGCTTAGTTCGGCCACCGCTTGCCAGTCATAGGGCAGGTGGAAGATCGCCCCGCCAAGCGCGCTGAAGTACGATGTCGAGCTTCTCACGCTGAAATCACGGCTGGGATCGCCGGGCAGTGTGATGTTCAACGCGGTCGTGAACGGGTTGTTGGGCGCATTGCCCGACAAGGTGAACGGACCAGGCAGGTTTGCGCCGATGTTGACCGCCTCGGTATGCCGATACGCCACTGTGCCATACGCCGTTACCGAGCTGTCGAACTCGCGACGCACGGCGATCGATCCGCTATATTGATCGATCGGATAAACCATCGCGGCCCGCGCACCAAAGCCCGAGGCGGTGTTGGCCTGCTCCAGATTGTACGCGCCGACCGACTTCACCAGCGCGTCGACCCCCGATGCCTGCACGCCGCCATAGCCCAGGGGAACCGACCCATAAGCGCTCGACAGGGTCTGGCCGCCATAGGCCGCTTTCAGCTTCAGGGGCCTGTTGTTGGCGGCCTTGAAATTCACCATCGTCCCCTGCGGCGGGACGGTGAACGCGCCGTAGAAGTCGCTGGGGCTGTTCGCCAGGACGGTCTTCAGCCCGCGTTGGCGCAAATTCTCG
Source organism: Sphingomonas sp. Leaf21 (assembly GCF_916858675.1). Taxonomy (GTDB): domain Bacteria; phylum Pseudomonadota; class Alphaproteobacteria; order Sphingomonadales; family Sphingomonadaceae; genus Sphingomonas. Next base: position 560,845 of record NZ_CAKASM010000001.1, on the reverse strand, counting down.
CGCGCGCCGTAACGCAGCGGGTCGCCCTTGGTCCAGTTGCCGTTGATCGAGATACGCGTCCGGCCGTCCTCGAGCGGAATGCCGGCATTCAGATCGACCGAGCCGCGTCCGGCCGCGAAATCCGAGGTGTTGTTGTAGTCGAGCGTCAGTTCGCCGCCCTTGAAGTCGCGGCGCAGGACGATGTTGATGACGCCGCCCGAAGCGCCGCTGCCATAGATGCCCGATGCCGACGAGGCGAGCACCTCGATCCGCTCCACCGCCGAGATCGGGATCCCCGCGATCGATGGCTGACCGAGGCCGCCGTCTTCGCCCAGGTTGACGCCGGGCTGGCGGCGGCCGTCGATCAGGATCAACGTGTCCGCCGCACCGATGCCGCGCAGGTTGATGTTGCTGAGGCCCACCGCATTGCCGGGATTCTTGCCCTGGCCGATCGGCTGATCCGAGACGTTGGGCGCGGCGTTGACGTTCAGGTTGTTGCGGATGAAGGCTTCGAGGTTCGGCGCACCGCTCTGTTCGATCTCCTTACGGGTCATCACGATGAAGGGTGCGGCGTCATCCTGCGTGCGCTCGATGCCGGTGTTGAGCGACCAGTTCATGCGCCCCTTCACCAGGATGTCAGGCGTGGCGCTTGTGTTGATTTCGTCGCCCGACAAAGGGCGGATGGCCACCGCGCCATCCTCCGACGTGACAAGCTTCAGCCCGGTGCCCAGCAGCAGCCCCTGTAGCGCCAGCATCGGGGAATATTCTCCGCGCAGGCCGCTCGTCTGCTTACCGCCGACATCCTCCATCCGATAGACGATCTCACGCCCGGTGATCTTGCCCCACGCCTGCAAAGCCTCGAGCAGGCTACCCGACGGAATGTCGAAATGCCGGGTGATCTTGCCCGTTTGCGCGGACTGGGCCGAAACGCCCGTCGGCATGATAGCAGTCAGCGCGGTCGCCCCCAATGCGGCCGCAACGATAGTCTTCCTCATCAACTGCCCCCCATTTCAAGCGCGCGTCATCGCGTCGCTCGGCAATGATGACAGTTGGCTGACGAAAAACCGTAACACATTTTGCTAGTAAAAACCGGCGTGGCGGAATTTTCTAACAAAATGAGAAAATTGCGCGTGTCGTTATTTTGGCGTTACGGCTCTTTCGATTGCAGTGGGGGGCTGGGTCGGGCGCGACCGGGCGCGCGACCTGTAAGACGCCATCGCTCGAGATAGGGACAGGTCTACCATCGGGGGCAGTAAGGGGGCGCCCGCCGGTAACGGCATCCCCGTCCTGCCCGCGGTTCAGTTGAGCGAGACCATCGTGACCGACTTGGGCGGCACGGTCAGGGTCAGCGTATCGCCGGACAGCGCCACGCCGGACAGGTCGCGCGGCACGAACGGGTCGGGGGCGTCGAAGCGGATGCGCGTGTCGATCCGATCCGCCGTGACCGTGCGGGCGCTGGCGGTGCGCCCGCTCATCCCCGCGAGGACCGCGCGGATCGGTGCGGCCCGCACCGGGTCCAGGTTCACGATCGACAGATGCACCACGCCCGCCGCATCGCGCGAGGCCGAGGCGCTGAGCGTCGGCAGCCGGGTCGTGCCCTCGACATAATCGGGCGTGGCGACATCGACCGGGATCAGCATCGCGCCCTGATGCACCTTGTAGAGGTCGAAGACATGCCAGGTCGGCGTGACCACCATGTCCTTGCCACGGGTCAGCACCAGCGACTGGATGACGTTCACCATCTGCGCCAGGTTCGCCATGCGGACGCGGTCGGCATGGCGGTTGAAGATGTTGAGGCTTAGCCCGGCGATCACCGCGTCGCGCGTGGTGCTCTCCAGATACAAAGCGGACGGGGCGTTCCGCTCGCCATCATACCATGCGCCCCACTCGTCGACGACCAGCGCCACCCTCTTCTCGGGATCGTAGCGGTCCATGATCGCGGCATGGCGGGTGACGATCTCGTCGGTCAGGTTCGCGCGCGCCAGCGCCTTGGCCCAATCCCCTTGCGTGAAATCGACATTGCGCCCGCGCGCAAACCAGTCATTGCCGGTGAAGGTGTAGAAGTGGAGCGACAGCCCCCACATCAAGGGGCGGCGATCGACATAGGCGAGCGGCGTCGGGTTGGGCCGCCACAGCATCGCCCCCGCCATCAGCTTTTCGGTCCATTCATAATCGTCGGTGTCGGCGCCGACCGCGATCAGCTGCGCCCTGGGACCGGAATAGCTGCGGACGTTCGAGGCATATTGGCGGAATTGCGCGACATAGGTGTCGGCGGTCATGTTGCCGCCGCAGCCCCAGCTTTCGTTGCCGATGCCGACATAGGGGACGGCGAAGGGCTTGGGATGGCCGTTCGCCGCCCGCTCCGCGCCCGGCGTGCTTTCGGGCGGCGCGGTCATGTAGCGCATCCACTCGTCGGCCTCCCGCACGCTGCCCGAACCGACATTGACCGACACGAAGGCCTGCGCGCCGATCTGGTCGAGGAAATCCATATATTCGTGGGTGCCGAAGGCGTTGCGGTCGGGCACATTGCCCCAGGCGGCATTGATCCCGCGCGGTCGCTTCGCATAGGGGCCGACGCCGTCGCGCCAGTGATAGCCATCGGCGAAGCAGCCACCGGGCCAGCGCACCGCCGGCACCTTCACCTCGCGCAACGCCGCCACGACGTCCTTGCGAATGCCCCGCGTATTCGGGATCGGCGAGTCCGGCCCGACCCAGATCCCCTCATAGATGCCGCGCCCCAGCTGTTCGGCGAACTGGCCGTAGATTTCGGGCGCGATCCACGGTCCCGGCTGGTCGACATGCAGCAGCAGGGTCGAGGTGGCGGCCTGTTCCTGGGCCGCCGCCGGTGCGCCGATCGATGCCGCCGCCGCCGCCGCCGCGATCGCAGCCAGCCAGCGCCGGTACGTCCGTCCGATCCGTCGCGTCATCATGGGTCTTCTCCGTTCCCGTCGGTTCATCGCCGCAGGCGGTACAGCCCGGCGCCATGCGCGGGCAGCGTCTGTGCGAAGCGACCATCGGCCTTGCCGGCCGCAGCGCCGCTCCACAGGTCGGTCACGTTCATCTCGCCGGTCAGGCCCAGCTGCTTGAGCGTGATGCCGACCTCCTTCGGGCCGCCGCCGGTGTTGAACAGCGCCAGATAGCGGTCGCCGGGCGCGCCTTCGGGCTTGGCGGACCAGATGCGCGCGCCATCCTCGACGAAATGCGGCTGGTTGTCGGTCGATGCCTGGTTGACCGCGATCACCGCGCGGTTGGTCAGCAGCGCCAGCGTCGGCGCGTCGAGATAGCGCAGGTCGCCGCCCATGATGAGCGGCGAACGGGCGATCGACCAGAGCGTCATCAGCGTGCGCTGCTCGTCGGGCGTGAACTTGGTGTCGCGCTTGCCAAGCGCCAGCCGACCGAGCGGCAGCATGTCGGCATCGGGCCAGCCGCCGGGGCCGCGATAGGGGGTCCAGTTCTCCAGCCGGGTGAACTGCGCCTCCAGCATCGCCCATTCGTCCCAGAAATCGTCCGAGATGCGCCACATCTGCGCATAGCGGCGGACATGCGGGCCACGGATGACCGGGGTTTCACCGGGCGACAGGCTGAGCATGATGGGGCGGTCGGTCGCGAGGATCGCCTTGTGCGCCGCCTCGATCTCCGGCGCATGGGCGTCATAGGGGCGGCTCATATCGTCCATCTTGACGAAATCGACGCCCCATGACGCATAGAGCGCGAACACGCTGTCATAATAGGCCTGTGCACCGGGCTTGGTCATGTCGACGCCGTACATGTCCGGGTTCCAGGGGCAGGTGCTGCCGGTGTCGGCGATGTCGGCGGCGCGGTAGCGGGTGCCGAAGACCGGCAGGTTCTTCTTCACCGCCAAGCGGGGAATGCCGCGCATCAGGTGGATGCCGAACTTCATCCCCATGGCGTGCACATCCGCCGCCAGCTTCGTGTAGCCCGATCCGTCGGCGCTGGAGGGAAAGCGGTTGGGTGCGGGGATCAGCCGGCCATAGCCGTCCATCGCGGGCACCGGCGCGGAACTGTAATTGTAGCTCGACGCATTCGGCTCATACCACTGGATATCGACGGTGAAGATGTCATAGCCGAAGGGCAGCAGCTTTTCGCGCATGATCGTCGCGGTTTCGCGGGCCTGCGCCTCGGTGATGGTGGTGGCGAAGCTGTTCCAGCTGTTCCAGCCCATCGGCGGGCGCGGGGCGAGCATGGCGGGGCGTCTGGCCGCCCGGCCCGGTGCTGCCTGTGCGCCCAGCATCGCGGCTCCGGTCAGTGCGGCTCCGGTCAGGGCCTGGCGGCGGTTGATCCCGCCCTTTTCGATCGTCATGCTTTACTCCCGGGGATTTACGGTGTCTTCGTCTTATTCGTGCCGAGGCTCACGCCCGGCCGTTCTGCGATGCGATGCGGTAGCGGAAGTCGGCGAAGTCGACATGGCCGCGCTCGGCGAGGTCGTGAAAGGTGAACAGGCCGATCCGGTCGCCGCGATAGTCGCGCCACTGCATCGTATAGGGCGTTCCGAACGGCTGGAACCGCCCGTCGCCGCCGTCATGCTCGAACTGCGCCACCCCCTCGACGCCCCAGCGCGTCGCGAGGCGCAGGCGCGGTGCGGCGATCACGGGGCCTTCCACGACAAGATCGTCCTGCGCGATGCAGAGCCTGCGCACGCCCGCCGCCTGCCGAACGCCGATCCACGCGCCGGTCCCGGACAGATGGCTGAGGCCCGCCGTCTGGCCATCGACCATGCCGGACAGGTCGAACACGACACTGGCGCGGTTGTCGGCGGTGCGCCATGCCCGCTGGGTCAGCATGTTGCCGACGCCGCGCAGCCCGGCACGCGCCGGGCGGAACGCCTTCAGCCGCAGCCAGCCGGGACGTTCGCCGAGCGAAAAGGCCTCGCGGCGCGGGGCATGGTTCCATTCCCAGACCGGCTTCAGCCCCTTCGCGAAATCGTCCGACAGGTCGGGCAGGGGCGGGCGGGTCGAGCGGATCGGCTTGCGCGATTGCCACACCATATTGCCGATGCCGTCCGGCCCCGGGCGACCGATGATCGGCCAGCCATCGGTCCATGTCACGGGCAGCAGGCACATGGCGCGCCCCTCCCAGGCACCGTGCCCCTGGTGGGTCAGGAACCACCAGCCGCCATCGGGCGCCTGCAGCAATCCACCCTGATTGGGTTCGCGGTCGACCCGCGCATTCACATGGCCGAGCTGGACCGCGGGGGCGTCCTTCAGGCCCATCAGGCTGGACGCGCGCGCCATCATCGGCACGCGGCCCTCGGGGCGGACCTCGCTGAAATAATGATAATAGGTCCGGCCGAAGCGATAGAGCTTGTTCGCCTCCGACCCTTGCGACTGGTGGATCGGGATCGCCGACGCCGGTTCGATGCGCATCCCGTCCCGGCTCATCCGGTAGAGGCTGATGACATAGGATTTCCCCGTCACCGGATCGGCCGCGAAGCGGGTCATGACCAGCCAGGCGGAGCCGTCCGTGTCCCAGAAGGGGCAGGGGTCGTCGAAGCCCGGCTGGCGCAGAAGCGATCGCGGCGGCGCCCATGGCCCTTCGGCGCGGGTGGCGGTGGTGACGTACAGGCCGCTTTCGGGCGAGGCGAAATAGACGTGGAACCGCCCGGCATGGTGGCGGATCGCCCCGGCCCACATGCCCCCGCCATAACCGTCCATCCGCGCCCATGTCTGCGCCGCCTCGCCCAGCGCCGACAGGTCGGCGACGGCATGGCCGATCGTCGTCCAGTTGACCATGTCGGTCGAGCGCAGGATCACCATCGCCGGGCTCATGTGGAGCGTCGAGCTGATCGCGTAATAGCTATCGCCGACCCGGATCGCGTCGAGGTCGGAATAGTCGGCGGGCAGGATCGGGTTGACGAAGCTGCCGTCCCCCTGATCCCCCCAGCGCGGCAGGGGCGAGAGTGGGGGCGAGAGTAGGGGCGAGGCGGCGAGCGGCGCCTCCGCGCCCGCCGCCCCGGGACGGACCCCGGTGGCGCCGAGCGCGGACAGGCCGAGCAGGACGCTCCGCCGGTCGGTCACTGCGCGGGACGCAGCCAGCCGACGAAGCCGCCCTGCGCGCGCAGCGTCGTGTCGATCGACCCCGTCGACCGCACGGTCCGTTCGGTCCGGGCAAAGGCATCGGGCTTTGCCGGATCGTCGGCCAGCGACACCAGCTTCCAGTCGCCCGCGCCGAGGAAGCGCAGGTCGATCTTCAGCGGACGGGCGGTGGTGCCGTTGATGACCCCCACGAACCAGTCCTTGCCGTGCCGCCGGGCAAAGCCCGCCATGGTGCCCGGCTCGCTGCCCGGCAGGACGATCGTTTCGTCCCAGACCGCCGGGATCGCCTTTATCACGTCGAGCGCGGGGTTTTGCAGATAGGTCGGGGGATAGCCGCCCATCGACAGGAAGGGCGAGGTGAACAGGACCGCCTGTGCCAGTTCGTGCGACCAGCTATTGCCCTGCAACTCCCTGGGCGCGAACACGGTCGGGGTATAGTCGCCCGGCCCGACGACATAGCGGGTGAAGGGCAGGATCGTGTCATGATCGCCCGGCAGCACGCGGTGGTAGCGGGTGATGTGCCATTCGTGACCGCGCACGCCTTCGCGGGTCAGGACGTTGGGCCAGGTCCGCTCGGTGCCCGTGGGTTTCAGTGCGCCGTGGAAATCGACCATCAGCTTTTCGGCGGCCGCATCCCGCGCGAAATCCTCATACCAGGTCGTCCAGTAGAAATTGGGATTTTGCGGGAAGTCGACCTTCACGCCGACGATGCCCAGTTCGGCGTAGCGACGCAATGTCGCGCGGCGCTGGTTGCGGTCGAACATCTCGTTGCTGTGCACCCAGACCCAGATGCCCACGCCCTGCGACTCGGCGTAGCGCACCGTGTCTTCCATCGTCTCCCACTTGCGCTTCCAGCTCGCCCAGCCTTCGTCGACCAGATAATAGGGGTAGCCGAGCTGCTTGGTCCAATCGACCCACTGGTGCTGGTCATCCTCCCGCGGGCCGCCGATCGCCAGCCACTGCCAGCTGGAGACGCCGGGGCGGATCCAGTCCGCATTGGCCAGTTCGGGGGCCGGCGGCGGGTTGAGGTTCTGGACCAGCGTCGAATTGACAAGGCCGGTCAGGTCGCGCGCGATGATGGTTACGCGCCAGGGCTGCACCACCGGCGCATAGGTCGTCCAGCCCATGGGATCGACATACAGGAAGGTGTTGAGCATCCCCGACGCATCGGCGGACAGGCCCGAATCGCCGTAATTGACCACCGCCGCCTCGCTTAGCGTGACATAATAGCGGCCGATCTTGGCGGTCAGCGGCAGGCCTAGCGAGCGCCCCTTCAGCTGACGGAGCGTGCGGCTCTCATAGACCTGCTCGTAACCGGGATCGATCCGGGTGACCCACACGCGCGGATCGGGGGCGGCGAACTTCCAGCCGGACCGGTCGGCCTCGACCATCTGTTCCGGCTTGGCGGGCAGGCGCAGCCGGACGCCGACGCCGTCATCGGCGACATGGATATCCGCCTCGAACCGGGTGCCGTGCGTGGTCAGGGTGACGGTGGCGACATTGGCGCGGTCGACGGCCTCCGCCTTGCCGCCGTCGAAGCGATAGCGACTGTCCGTCTTGCTGCGCGCCACGGCGCCGATCACGGCATCCTCACCCAGCTCGACGCCATCGACCCGCATACCGATGGGCGAGGGGTTGAGGATCGCCTGTCCGTCGACCGTCACCCGGTAGCTCAGCTTGCCCGCCGTGTCGGACACGATCGCCTGGACCTTGCCATCGGGGCTGGCGACCGTCACCGACTTCGCCTGTGCCGCCGACAGCGGCAGGGCCAGCGCCATGCCGACGATCGCCGTTACGCTTGCGCTTCGACGAAGCATCGAAATTCCCATCATCTCAACATTCCTCATCTCGAAAGATTGCGCGCGCTCACCGCGCCTTAAAATAGTCCAGCAGCCGATCCGCCTCGGCCGGGGTGATCGCTGTCACCGATCCGTGTTTGGGGGAGGTGAAATTGGTCGTCGTCATCGGCGACCCCGGATCGTTGAACCGCCCGATGTTGCGGAAGGTGCGGAAATCGGTCGTCTCCGAAAAGCCCATGTTGTTGGGCCGCGCGCCAAAGACGTCGTACATCAGCACATAGGTGCCGGTGCCATGCCGCCGCCACAGCATCGGCGCCTCGGTATCGACCGCTTCGGGATCGACCTTGGTCGGGTCGTAGACATAGCCCCCGGTCAGCCGGGCGGACGTCGCCTGCCGCAAATGGCCGCCGCCATCGTCGGTGCTGAAGAACATGTGATAGCGATCGCCGATGCGGGTGATGTCCGCATCGACCGCGTTCTTGCCCGCGCGGGGGACGGCGAACAGCGGCTTCGGTTCGGTCGTCAGCGTGCGGAACGCGGGATCGGCATAGGAATAGACGATCGAATGCACGCCCTTGCCGATGCGGCTGGTGTAATAGACCATGATCTTTCGCGCGCGCGGATCGTAGATAGCCTCCGGTGCCCATGCGACCCCCGCCTCACGATAGGCGGGGAACAGCCGGGTCACATCGACCCGCGCATGGGTCCAGTGGATCAGGTCGCGGCTTTTCATCAGGATGATGCTGCGGTTGTTGCCCCAGCCATAATCCTGTTCGGGACGCTGCCACGGCGTGTCGCGCAGCCCCTCCTGCTTCGCGAAGATGTGCAGGTCGGTCATGGTCAGGTAGAAGGCGCCGTCCGGTCCCCGCATCAGATAGGGGTCGCGTATGCCTTTCTGTTCGGCCACGTCGCGGCCCGACAATACCGGCTGACCGTCATGCACATCGGTGAAACGATACCCGTCCTTCGAAACCGCGAAGAACAGGGAGTGCGCATGTTCCTTGAAATAGACGAGTAGATAGGCCGTTTTGCTCGCCTCGCCCGGCGGAGTCGCGCGGCGCGCGGGCAGTCGGTCGACGAGCTGAAGCTGGGGGGCGATGGCCGGGGGCGGATCCTGCGCGGCGGCGGCGGTCGCGACCGACATGCCCAACGCGGCAAGGTACGATCCCCAGCGGCCCCACCTCTTCGCGGGCTTGCCCACTCTGGCCGTTCTCGCCGACAGGCTGCCGCTGCTTTTTTTCCTGGCAAACGTCATGGTGCGATTACCTGTATCTACTGCCGGCCAGGCTGCTGACATGGGTGGAAGGGCGAGATCGTTGCGAAACGGTCGGCGTGTCACGATCCCGGGGCGGGGCGGAATTGCCAGCGATCGAAATCGAACAACGCCTCACCGCCGCCGTTGAAGACCAGGAACAGGTCGTGCACGCCCGTCGCGCCGGTGACGGCGGCGGTTTCGGTCCGCCACGCCGGACTGTCGTCATTCTTCGGCGCGAGGGTGCCGACCTCCGGGCCATCCACCCGGTCGAGGTGCAGGGTGATCGTCGGTCTGCCACGAACCCGCGCGACGCTGGCGGCGAAGCTGGCCGCGCCGCGCCCGAAATCGACGCCGCCGACCTTGATGAAACTGCGGTCGGCGATGCGGGTGACATGGACGCGGCCGTCCTCGCCCTGATCGGTCGTTACGCCCGGCGCCCAGCGATAGGGGCGGTCGCGGTCGCGGCCGATGCGCGAGGTCCAGGCGATCGTCTCCGCCTCCACCCAGTGATAGGGATCGACCGGCGCGATCTGCTCGACGCCGCGATCGTCCCACCAGGGCAGGCGGGGAATGGTGCCGTCGGGGTTATAGCGGAATTCCCGCAGCGTGATCGACCGCCGCTCGTGATGGATCGGGGTCAGCGCGAAGTTCAGCTCGTAATGAAAGCCGAACAGATAGCTATGGCTCTTATAGTCGATGATGCCGGGATGGTTGCCGGTGGAGGCGGCGTTGGGGTCCATGATCGGCCCCTTGGGCACCCAGGGGCCGGTCGGCTTGTCGGCCATCGCATAGCCGATCCCCTCCGGGCAGCAGGTCGAGGCATAGGCCATATAATAATGCGGCCCGCGTTTGTAGAACCAGGGGCCTTCCTGATAGTCGATCGGCTTGTCGACCTTGACGATCGGGCCGGTCGTGCTCGTCATGTCGCGGTTGAGCTTGACGTACCAGATGTCGGGATTGCCCCAATATAGATAGGCCTGGCCGTCATCGTCGATCGCGACGGTCGGGTCGATCGCACCGTTGCGCGCGGGAATCAGCGGCTTGCCGATCGGATCGCGAAACGGCCCCTCGGGCTTGTCGGCGACCGCGACGGCGATCACCGTGTCGGGCCTTCCCGCCACCCGGACCGGCGCGTAGAAATAGAATTTGCCGTCGCGCGCGATCACCTGCGGCGCCCAGGCGCCATTGTCCTGCTGCGCCCAGGGGAAGGTCTTGAGCGAGGCGGGCGATCCGCGGTCGGTCCAGTTGACCATGTCGGTCGAGCTGTAGAGCCGCCAGTCGCGCATGTCGAAGCTGGTGGCCCCGTCCTCGTCATGCCCGGTGTAGAGATAGACGACGCCGTCATGGACCAACGGCGCGGGGTCGGCGGTGAAGCGGGTCTGGACGATCGGATTGTCGGCCTGCGCCCCGCCGGGCGTCAGGCTCAAGGCCAGCACTGCCAGCGCGATGCGAAACGACTGCCATCGGTTTGCCATATCCGGTCCTCCCTTACCGGCCTGAGCGACACGCTTTGCTGCGCAGAGCCCATCCCATCTTTTGCAGCAGACGCGGTTTCCACGTGACAGCTGCGCATCCTGCCGAGTCACGTGGTCGTAACGGCGAGAGGGGCGGTCCATCAAGAGGCCACGTCATCCCTATGAGCGCAATTTTGCCGATGCCTTTAAATATATCGTGGTATGGCAGTAGCATAGCGGTCTTGAAGACAAGGTTCTATTTTCAATATCGCCATTGAAGGAGGATGATCCATGTCAATCGTCAATCATGTACCGGCGAAATGGCATCCGCAACGCACTGTAATGTCTCATCAATTGAGTCGAATATCGCAGAGTTTCTAGATACAGGCACGTAAACTAAGCAAATTCGATTAATAAAAGTTCTAGAAATTTGCTGATATTGGTCAAGATGCTTGCGCGGTCTTGTGGAGAATGACAGATTGGCGTTCATGAAGTGACGGCGAAGGATGGTTGGAATGAAGGTGAATCGGCGGGATCTGCTCGGGGCAGTGGGCGTCGCTGGCGCGTCGACCGCACTGGGCGCCATGCCCGCAGCGGCCGCAGGTGCGAAGTCAGGCGGTCGGCCTTTCACGCCCGACTGGAACTCGCTTGCCGAGGGGTATAGCGCGCCCGATTGGTTCCGGGACGCCAAGTTCGGCATGTGGGCGCATTGGGGGCCGCAATGCGTGCCCGAGGCTGGGGACTGGTACGCCCGCGACATGTATCTGCAGGGTTCGGGCGCGTACAATACCCATGTCCGCAAATACGGCCATCCGAGCAAGGTCGGTTTCCTCGACGTCATCGGCCAGTTCAAGGCGGAAAACTGGAACCCCGAGCGGCAGCTGGATCTCTACACCCGCGCGGGCGCCAAATATTTCGTGTCGATGGCCAATCACCACGACAATTTCGACAATTTCAACTCGCCCCACCCCTGGAACTCGACGCGGGTCGGGCCCAAGCGCGATATCGTCGGCACCTGGGCGAAGGCGGCACGGGCGCGCGGGCTGCGCTTCGGCGTATCCAACCACAGCGCGCATAGCTGGCACTGGTATCAGACCGCCTATGGCTATGACGCCGAAGGCCCGATGCAGGGCAAGCGCTATGATGCGGATTGGCGGACCAAGGCCGATGGCAAGGGCACCTGGTGGGAAGGGCTGGACCCGCAGGTCCTTTATAACGGACCGATCATGCGGATCCCGGATGGCTATACCAACCGGACGGAGGCCGACGATTGGCATCGCCGCACCGACAGCCTGTGGAACGAAGGCAAGCCGCCCCACCGCCCGGACCTCGCCGCCGCCTGGGCGCGCCGTTGCCGGGCGCTGATCGACCAGTACCAGCCCGATCTTCTGTATTTCGACGATTTCGACCTGCCCATGGAAGAATATGGTCTTGAGATCGCCGCCTATTACTACAACGCAAATCGCCGCTGGCATAACGGGCGGCTGGAGGCGGTGCTCAACGTCAAGACCACCCCGGCGCAGCGGCGCATGGCGGTGGTCGACGATGTCGAGCGCGGGGGCAAGACCTATATCGAGACCTATCCCTGGCAGACCGACACCTGCATCGGCGGCTGGCATTACAGCCGCGGCGTCTATGACCGGGACGGTTACAAGAACGCGACGGCGGTGATCCACACCTTGTGCGACGTCGTGTCGAAGAACGGCAATCTGCTGCTCAACGTGCCGATGCGCGGCGACGGCACGATCGACGAGAAGGAAGAGGCGGTCGTCGAAGGTATTGCCGCCTGGATGGGCCGCTATGGCGGCGCGATCTATGGTACGCGGCCGTGGCGTGTCTTCGGGGAAGGTCCCGGCTCTGGCGGTGGCGGCATGTTCAGCGAGGCGCAGCGGTCGTACTACAAGGCCGACGATGTCCGCTATGTCCGTAAGGGGGAGGACGTTCATGCGCTGGTGCTGGGTTGGCCCGACGACGGGGTGGTCCGGCTGAACCGTTTCGCCAACGGCAACAGCATCGGGCGGGGACAGGTCGAGCGGGTCACGCTGTTCGGCGACAAGACGCCGCTCGCCTTCAAGCGAACCGATCAGGGGCTTGAGATTACTCTCCCGACGGGGGCGAAAGAAGCGATCGGCGTGCCGCTCGTTCTGTCCGGGTCCGGCCTGGTGGAAGGCAGCGTGGCGTAGATGGGGGACTTCGGCACTTGATAGTCTGATATGTCGTGACGATGCCGCGATGGCGCTGCCGCAGCTCGTGCGCAATCACGCGGCGGACGAATGGAAACGACCGCCGCGCGAATGGGGTGAGGCCAAAAAGCCAGTTCGCCGTGAACTTCGGCGAGCGCTTGGTCATCCGACGGTGACCGGCCTGCCGCATAAAAGTCCTGACAGTCCCCGACGCGACGAACGGCGCCGACTTCGACGCCTTTCTCGAGGCCGCCGAAGCACGGTTCGGGCGCGTCCACGTGCTGGTCAACGATGCGATCGCGCAGCCCAAGGGCATCGACGTGCCGACCCCCGGTGGCCGGCACGCCCATGCTATCCGTCAGGCCGTCGCACCGCCATCGATGTTGAGCGTCGTGCCGGTGATGTAGCTGGCATCCGGTCCGGCGAGAAACGCAACCGCGCCCGCGATCTCCTCGACCTTGCCATAGCGGCCAAGCGGGATCGCCTGCAGCACCTGCCCTGCGAAGTCGCTGTCGGCCGGGTTCATATCGGTGTCGATCGGCCCTGGCTGGACGGTGTTGACCAGGATGTTGCGAGGCGCAAGCTCCTTGGCCCAGCCGCGTGCCAGCGCCGCCACGGCGGCCTTGGTCGCGCTGTAGACGGTGGTCGCGGGGAAGGCCATCTCGCCCGAGATGCTACCGATCAGGATGATCCGCCCGCCGTCGCGAAGGTGCGGCAGGGCCGCGCGGGTGCCGACATGCAGACCCTTCACGTTGACGGCGAACTGACGGTCGTAGGTGTCGTCGGTGTCCTCGGTCACCGAGGAGAACTCGGCCACCCCGGCATTGTGGACCAGGATGTCGATCCCACCCAGGGCGGCGGCGGCCTGTTCGACGCCCGCGCGCTGCGAGGCGGGATCGGCGGCGTTTGCCTGGAAGGCGAAAGCGGTGCCGCCCGCACTCTCGATCGCCGCCACCGCGGCGTCGGCGGCGGCCTTGTTACCGGCATAGGTGATCGCCACGGTCGCGCCATCCGCCGCGAGACGCTTGGCGATGGCCGCTCCGATACCGCGCGATCCGCCGGTGACGAGCGCGGTCCTGCCCTGAATCGACATATTTATTCTCCAAAAATGCTGGCCCGCGACCACGGCATGGTGCGCTGTCGGCAAGCGGAAGATGGGATGACGCTTCGATAGTTCAATAATGCCGAACTATTAAATTCGATATCGTGCCCTATATTCGTCTCATGCCTCGCTTCACTCACCCCCGGCTGGAGGACGTTCCGCTCGATCTGGCGCTGCACGCGCTGGCCGATCCCAATCGGCTGGCCATGGTGGCGCGGCTCGCGGCGACCGAGCGGCTGAGTTGCACCGATGCCGCGCCGTGCGAGACGATTCCGAAAAGCACGCTCTCCAACCACTTGAAGCTGTTGCGCGGAGCGGGGCTGATCGAGACGACGCAGGCCGGGCGTGAAATGATCAACACGCTGCGCCGCGCCGAATTCGACCAGCGCTTTCCCGGCCTTCTCGACGCGGTGCTCGCCAATCGGTCGGCCTGATTACCGCCCGATCGCGTCGAGTTCGGCCACGGCATCGTCGGGCAGCGTCAGCGAGCCCGCGGCGAGGTTCTCGTGGAGGTGCTCCACCGACGAGGTGCCTGGGATCAACAGGATGTTGGGCGACCGCTGGAGCAGCCATGCCAGCGCCACCTGCATCGGCGTGGCCTTGAGCCGCGCCGCCACGCCGGACAGCGCCGCCGATTGCAGCGGGCTGAACCCGCCGAGCGGGAAGAAGGGCACATAGGCGATACCCTCCGTCGCCAGCGTGTCGATGAAGCCGTCGTCATCGCGGTGGGCGAGGTTATACTGGTTCTGGACGCAGACGATCTCGGCGATGTCGCGCGCTTCCCCCAACTGCGTCGGCGTCACGTTGCTGAGGCCGATATGACGCACCAAGCCCCGACGCTGCAGGTCCGCCAACGCCTTGAGCGGTGCGGCGAGCGATCCCTCGGCCGGACCATGCACGTCGAACATCAGGCGCAGATTGACGACGTCGAGCGTCTCCAGCCCGAGGTTCGTCAGGTTGTCCTCGACGGCGCGGGTCACTTCGTCCGGCTCGAACGCGGGCAGCCAGGACGCATCGTCACCGCGACGCGCGCCGATCTTGGTCACGATCAGCAGGTCGTCGGTGTAGGGGTATAATGCCTCGCGGATCAGCCGATTGGTGACGTGCGGGCCATAGAAGTCGCTGGTGTCGATGTGATTGACACCGGCCTCCATGGCGGCGCGAAGCACGGCAAGCGCGCCGTCCCTGTCGCGCGGCGGGCCGAACACACCGGGCCCGGCGAGTTGCATCGCGCCATAGCCAAGCCGCCGCACGCTGCGTCCGGCGAAGGGATAGGTGCCTGCCTGGTCGATCGTCATCGTTATTCTCCTTGCTGGCCCCGAAATACGGCTTGCGGATCGTAACGATAAGCGGGAGTGATCCGCACGGGCTGTACGGAAAACCGAACGATGAAAGCCGACCTTGCCGATCTCAACGCGTTCCTGACGGTCGCACAGGCGCGTGGATTTCGCGACGCAGCCCGGACCACCGGATCGAGCGCCTCCACGCTCAGCGAGGCGGTACGCAGACTGGAGGCGCGGCTGGGCGTCCGGCTGCTCCATCGCACCACACGCAGCGTCGTGCCGACCGAGGCGGGCACGCGGCTGATCGAGCGACTGGCACCGGCGCTGGGCGAGGTGGAGGCGGCGCTCGATGTCGTGAACCTGTTCCGGGACAAACCGGCAGGTACGCTCAGGCTCAACGTGCCGGTCAGCGCGGCGCGGCTGGTGCTCCCGGCGATCCTGCCGGGCTTCCTCGCCGCCTATCCCGACATTCAGGTCGAGATCGTCGCGGAGGACGGGTTCGTCGACATGGTCGCATCAGGCTGCGATGCCGGCATCCGCCATGACGAACGGCTGGAGCAGGACATGATCGCGGTGCCGATCGGCCCGCGGGTCCAGCGTTTCGCGACCGCGGCGGCGCCCGCCTATCTCGATGCGCGCGGGTGCCCCGGCCATCCGCGCGACCTGCTGACCCACGCCTGCCTGCGCGGCCGCTTCACCAGCGGCGCGCTCACCAGCCCCTGGGAGTTCGAACGCGATGGCGAGATCGTGCGGATCGAGCCGCAGGGCCCGCTGATCGCCAGCGTGTCCGGCGCGGCCGACCTGCTGGTCGACATGGCAATCGCGGGCGGCGGGATCATCCACCTGTTCGAGGATTGGCTCGCGCCAGCGCTGGCGAGCGGCGCGCTCGAAGCCGTGCTGCCCGACTGGTGGCAATCCTTCTCTGGTCCGTTCCTCTATTATTCGGGCCGCCGTCTGGTGCCGCCGCCGCTGCGCGCGTTCGTCGATTACATTCGCGGCTAGAGCATCGCGAGCGGTTCGGGAGCGCGTGGGGGCGGAAAGAGCGTGTCGAGGCGGTGCAACTCGGCCTCGGACAGCGTGAGGTCCAGCGCGGCACGATTGTCCCGGACATGCGCGACCGATCCGGCCTTGGGGATGGGCAGGACGCCGTCCCGTGCCAGCAGCCAGGCAAGCGCGATCTGCGCTGGCGTGACCGCGCGGTCCCCGGCCATGGCGGCAAGGTCGGGATGCGCCAGCAGACGACCTTGTTCGACCGGGCTATAGGCCATGACCGGCATGTGATGCCGTGCGAGCCACGGGATCAGGTCATAGTCCGGACCGCGTCTGGTCAGGTTGTAGAGAATCTGGTCGGTCTGACAGCCTTCGCCGCCGGTCGCGACGAGTTCCTCCATGTCGTGGGCATCGAGGTTGCTCACGCCCCAGCGAAGGATCTTGCCCGCCGCGACCAGTCGCTCCATCGCCTCGACCGTCTCCGCGAGCGGTACGCGCCCGCGCCAGTGCAGCAGGTAGAGGTCGAGCCGATCGGTCCCGAGCCGGTCGAGGCTCGCTTCGCAGGCGTGCTGGAGCCGGTCGCGCGAGGCATTCTGGGGATAGGCCTTGCTGACGAGGAACACCTCGTCGCGCACGCCCGCGATTGCCTCCCCGACGAGGCGTTCGGACTCGCCGTCGGCATACATCTCGGCGGTGTCGATCAGGGTCAGGCCGAGTGACAGCCCTTCGCGAAGCGCGGCGATCTCGTCGGACCGGCGGGCGGGATCTTCCGCCATCATCCAGGTGCCCTGGCCAAGCGCGGGGACGGTCGTACCGTCGGGAAAGCGGATCGTCTTCATGCTGCGGTCAACGTCCGACATGGCGGAACGGACCAAGCGCTGTCCGGCGACGTCGGGTCGCCGGAGGCGGGAGGACCGGTCGAAGATCGCCGCTTCCCGTGCTTGGGCGACAGCCGTACCCAACCCTGCCGAGCCGTGTGGCGGAGATACCGGCACGTTCGGCTCGACATGCTTCGGGCGAAGAGGCCTCAATAGCTGATCGTGACCGTCGCCAGCACGCTTCTGGGGGCGTTGTAATAGCCCTGGTCGTAGGTGAGCGCGTTGATCGCCTTGGTGTTGGTGACGTTGCGGACATTCACCGCCAGCTGGAGCTTGTCCGTGATCTTGTAGCTGCCGAGCAGATCGAGCGTCGCATATTTGTCCTGGGTGACGCGGATCGGCTGACCGGTGATCGTCGAGATGGTCGACCCGACGACGTAGATCTTCGTCTGATATTGAAGCGATGCACCCAGCTTCAACGCGGGCAAGACCGGGGGGCTGTAGGTCAGGTTCAGCTTGGCGGTCTGGCGCGGAACGAAGGTGCGGGTCGGCGTGCCGTCATCGCCCTGGATGCGCATGATCGTATAGCCGCCGGTGGCCTGAACGCCGGGCAGGAGCTGGCCACCCAGTTCGAGTTCGATGCCTTCGGACCTGGAATTGACGCCACGATAGATGGTCTGCCCGATCGTCGGATCGAACCCCGCCGCTTCGGCGAAATTGTCCTGCCGGACACGGAACACCGACACGGCGGCGTTCAATCGACCTTCATACCATTCGCCCTTGAACCCGCCTTCGAGGCTGTTGCCCTTGATCGGGGCGATGAGGACGCCGCCTGCGCCGAAGACGTTCTGCGGATTGAAGATCGTGGCATAGCTGGCATAGGCGCTGACATGGCGCGTGAGATCGAGCGTCGCGCCGACAAAGGGCAGGAACCGGTTGTCGCGGTAATTGCTCGGAGCGCCATAGGAATAGCCCTCGCTTCGGGCCCAGGTATAGTTGGCGCCGAGGATGAGCTTGAGCGGATCGACCGGGCGCAGGCGCAGAGTTGCGTAGGCGGAGGTCCGCTGCTGGTGCGTATAGGTCGAGAACGCCGGATCGTCGCTGTACGTCGAGGGGAAGTTCGGGCGGGGGAAGCTGCCGTCGAACAGCTGGTCGAGCGGAACGGACAGTCCGATCGCCGCATTGTCATAGCGCGACAACTGACGATAGGTCAGCGCGCCGCGCAGGAAGCCGACGACGAGCATCTGCTCCTGACCCAGCGCCTCGAAGCTTCCGCTGGCATGAACGTCGAAGGTGAAGTCGCGGTTCGACGCCTTGAACGATCCCGGATAGGAAAACACCCCCAGGCCGGTGGCGCGATCGGGATTGCCATAGACGTAGAACAGGTCGTCCTGCTCGTTGGTCGCCCTGCGAAACGCGCTGGCCTTGATCAGCCACTTGTCGTTGAACTGATGGGTGATGTCGCCAAATATCTGGCGGTCGGTGACGTTGAAGCCCGCCCAGTCGGGACCGGTATTGGACGATCGCGCCAGCGGAATACGCGTGCCATCGGTATAATAGAGCGGCAGGGCACCCCATTGCGCCGCGGAACTCCGGTGGTTCTGATAGCCATAGCCGATGCTTGCGACGGTGTTCGCGCCGAGATCGGCCTCCACGATGCCATAGCCCGTCCAGCGACGCAGGTGGTAGCGATCGAGATAGCTGTCGGCATCCGAATAGACACCGACGCCAAGCGCCCGGATATGACCGTCCTTGTCGAGTGGCGTCGAGACATCACCCTGCAGGCGAAGACTGTCGAACGATCCATATTGCGCCGATCCCGTCGCCTGGAAGTCGCGCGTCGGGCGCTTGCGGATGAAATTGACGACAGCGGAGGGGTTGCCGACGGGCGAGAGCAATCCGGGCGCGCCCTTCAATATCTCGACATGGTCGTAGATGGCGGTGTCGATCGAGCCGACCTGCACCGCAAAGGCCGGAGGCAGGCCGAGGCCGTCGACCTGGAAGTTCTGCACGTCGAAACCGCGCGCCGAGTAATAGAAGCGGTCGGTTTCCTGGGGTTGGACGTTGAAGCCCGGTACGGTGGCGAGCAGCGCGTTGATGTCGTTGAGCTGAAAGTCGTCGATCTGCTGGCGCGTGACCACGCTGATCGCCTGTGGCGTGTCGCGGATGCTGATCGGCAGGCGATAGGCCGAGCTCTGATCCGGCGTCGTATAGGCGTCCGTACCCTTGGTCTGCTGGGCGGTGACGATGATCTCCTCGCTGACAGCCCTTTGCGGAACGGTATCAGGCGCAACGGCAACAACAGCCAGCATCGTGAAAACGGGCGTCACGTAAAATCCCCCACTTGGTTCGCCTCGCCCCTAGAATGCTATTGCGACAAAGTGTCAATAGCAAATGCCGTTGGTTGGTATTCTGGCGATCCCGAGGCGTGCGATCGAATCAGGGTGGGAAACCTGTCGCCCGGGACCCTATGCGACCGGACGCAAGGTGAACCGGGTGATCTCGGAGGGGACGCCCAGCCGGAGAGCGAAGCCCGGCCATAGCCCGGTGCCATTGCTGACATAGAGCGTCATGCCACCGACGACGTACCGTCCCGACACAAACCCGGCATTGCCCCGCGCGACCAGCCGATCGAGCCCGCGGATCATGCCGCCATGCGTGTGTCCGGACAGTTGAAGCGCGACCCCGCGTGCGGCGGCGTCGTGGGCGTGGCGAGGCTGATGGTCGAGGAGGATGATCGGTGCGTCGGCGGGCACGCCGCGAAGCGCGAGGGCGAGGTCGGGACCGGCCTCGCCGACGCCGGGCGCCGACAGGTCAGTGACGCCGGCGACGATCAGCCGGTCGCCGCCCCGCTCGACCACGGCATGTGCGTTTGGCAACATGCGGAAACCGAGGTCCGACAGGTGGCGCATCCAGGCGCCGTAATCGAAGAAATATTCGTGATTGCCCGGTATGGCATAGACGCCGTCCGGCGCGCGCAACCGCTGTAATGGCGCCACGTCATGGCGACGCATCTCGACCGAACCATCGATGAAGTCGCCGGTCACGACGATCAGGTCGGCGCCGGACGCGTTGGTGCGGTCGACGACGGCCTGCGCCCACTCGGAGGTGAAGAGGCGGCTGACATGCAGGTCGGTCAGTTGGACGACCCTGTAGCCGTCGAAGGACGACGGCAGGTCGCGGATCGCCACGGTCACGTCCTTGACCGGCGGAACGCGGAGAGCGTTGGCGACGCCGATCCCGGCAAGCATGGCCGCCAGCACGGCGACAGCGTAACGAAACGCGTCAGCGTCCCGGATCGCCTCGCCATGTGCGAGCATCGCCACCAGCGTGCCGAGGTCCAAGGCCAGTTGTAACAGGGCGAGCAGGAGCAGCATGCCGAACGCCCAGTTGAAGAGGATCACGACCGGACGCGGAAATTCGGGTGCGAAGACCGACCCGGACGACAATCGGCTCCAAAGGTGGAACTGCGATGCGGCCAGCATCAGGACGGCGATCGGGATCTTGGCCAGGAGCGGCAGCGGCAAGGGCCATAGCCAGCGCGTAAGGACGACGAGCGCCGGAACGGCAAAGACGATATTGAAGATGGGGCGCACTCCCGACTTGTATGCGATGCCCCTTGTAAACGAGGCGCGAGCGTTGCGTGTCCGTCGGACGCTGGGGGCAAGGGCCCGGTCCAAGGTCGACACGGCATTAGCGGTCCGGACTCGCCGGATCGCGCTTCTCGGCCTGGTATGGCCATTCCCGGCTGAGCATCAGCGGCACCAAAGACAAATCCATAGAACTTCGTCCGTCGTAAAACGTATGTATCAGGCCATCCGTCGCATCTCCCCAGGCAAGAGGATGTCCCTTGCGCTTCACCTTATCGGTATTGCCGCGTGTCCCGATCCGTCGAAGGGATCATTCCGGAGGCACGCGCCGGTTCGGGATGACGCCGGGGATCGCCCTGACGCTGTTGTCGCTCGGCGGATGCGTTCCGGCGGGGCACCTGACCGAGCTGGGCGCCGCGTCACCGATATTCGACCCGATCGCCTTCTTTTCCGGGACTACGCGTGGGAGCGCTTCGCTCAAGATCCTGACGAAGCGGCGCGCGCAAATCACGGTCGTGGGCCATGGCACCGTGTCCGCCAGCGGCGACATCGTTCTGGAGCAGGATGTTCGGCACGCCGATGGTCGATCGAAGCATCGGACATGGCACCTGCGCCGCATCGGGCCGGACCGCTATGCGGGCACGCTCAGCGACGCCGTCGGCCCGGTAATGGGCGACGCTGTCGGCAACCGGTTGCATCTCGCCTTCGCGATGACCGGCGGCCTCAAGGTGCAGCAGTGGATCTATCTCCGACCGGGGGGACAGGTCGCGCGGAACCGGATGGTCGTCAGCAAATTCGGCATCGCCGTCGCGAGCCTGGACGAGACCATAACACGGGTTCCCGAATGACGGCGGCTATCGCATCCGGCGAACCCGTCATCGTCGGCACCGAGCCGGGACAGACGGAGCAGCGACCGCTGGACCCGTGGCTCGAACCCGCGTCGCTCGCGACGTTCATCCGTGTCCACCTGAGTTATCTATGGCGGCACGCCCGGATATTGTCGTTGCGCCGTCCCCAGCGCTTCACCGAACTGGTCCAGCTTCGCAAGCTGGTCGATCGTGATCGGCGAATGCCCGGCCTGATCGACAAGCTCGCCGTAAAGCAGATGGTCGCCGACAGGCTCGGAGCGCAATGGGTGACGCCGACCCTCTGGTCGGGGATGACCTTGCCCGATCGTCCGCCATGCGCGGCGCCGTTCGTCCTTAAATCGCGTCACGGCTGTCGCCAGATCCGCATCGTGCGCGACGATGGGGAGGATTGGCAGGCGATACGACGCGCATCGGCACGCTGGGTCCGTCGCCCCTATGGTCGCTGGCTCGACGAATGGGGCTATAGGTCCGTCCCGCGCGGCTTGCTGATCGAACCCTTTATCGGCGATGGCCAGTTGCCGATCGACTATAAGCTTTATGTCTTCCATGGCCGGGTGGCGGCGATCCAGGTCCATCTGGAACGCGAAACCGCGCACCGCTGGGCGCTCTACGATCGCAGCTGGCGTCGATTGTCGGCGACGCGGTTCGACCGTGATCCGCCGCAGCCCGCGGCGCTGGCGGAGATGATCGCGGGCGCGGAGACGCTGGCGGCCGGGTTCGATTTCATCCGCATAGACCTTTACGACATCGATGGCACGCCCCGTTTCGGCGAGATGACCTTCTATCCCGGCTCGGGCCTGGACCCGTTCGACCCGTCCGATCTCGATCGCTGGTTGGGCAGGCTCTGGCTCGCTCGGGGCCAGATCGAGCGGGGGCCCATGCCATGACGTTCCGAAGACAGGGGATGGCGGTCAGCTTGAGCGGGAGCGCGCTCGTGTCCGCCCTCATGACTGGTGGCTGTACGTCGCCCCCTCCGATCGAGGGGCCGGTCTCGCTGGGGCAGATCGCCGCCGTGAGCGGCCCCCGCGTCAGGCCGGACCGTGTCATAGAGGATAGCCGCTGTCCCCGTGACGTCCAATGCGTCCAGGCCGGGCGCTTGATCGTGCGGGTCACCGTATTCGGGGGCGGCTGGTCGCGGGAAATGGACCTGACGCTCGGGATGCCCGTTCCGGTCGCGGATGGCAGCCTGACCCTGGTCGATGCCGTTCCGGCCTCCGCTGACCAACCGCGCCGCTATCGCTTCACCTTCCGCTTTCAGGGAGGATTGTGACGGATGACTAGGCCAAAGCCGTGAATTCAAATGCTTGTACGGACGTTGTGTCTTGATCGCACGGCGACCGTCCCCATCTTGTGACCAACGTCAACAACCGAAAGGAGGTGATCGAATGTCTCATTGTCACACGCCGGATACGGCAACACGGTCGGACATGATCGCTTCTGCGGGTCATGCCTGCGCCTGATGGATTGCCGGCTCCGGCCGACAATGGAAAGGCCGTCCCGACGGGGGCGGCCTTTCGCTTTTTCGGCTATGCCGCCCGCTCTGCGGGAAGCAGTCGGTCCGCAACGATATGAAAGCGGTCGCCGTCGACCAGCACCTGCGGGCTGATCGGTCGGCAATTATAGCTGGAGGCCATCGCCGCGCCGTAGGCGCCGGTCGTGTGGAAGACCGCAAGGTCGCCGCGACCGACCCGATCGATCGACTGGGCGAGGCCGAACAGGTCGCCAGTCTCACAGACAGGACCGGCAATGTTCGCGATCATCGTTCCGCCGCGCGGAGCGACCGCCGCGAAACGGTGCAGCGCATTGTAAAGCGCGGGGCGCGCCAGGTCGTTCATCGCCGCATCGACGATGACGAAGGGACAGGTCGCCCCCGGCTTCACCCAGATCACCTGGGTCAGCAATACGCCCGCCAGCCCGGCGATCACGCGGCCGGGCTCGAAGGTCAGCGTGACGTTCCAGCCCGCCGTGACCCGCGCCACCATCGCGCCGTAAGCGTCGAGCGGCGGCATCGCTTCGTCCGGGGCATAGGGAATGCCCAGTCCACCGCCCAGATCGACCCGGCCGATACCGTGGCCGCGCGCGCGCAGTTCGGCGACGAGCGTCCCGATCCGCCGATACGCCTCCTCGAGTGGCGCCAGGTCGCGAAGCTGGCTGCCGATGTGCAGCGCCACACCCTGGAGATCGAGCCCCTTCAGCCCGGCCAGCCGGTCATACATCGCGGCGGCGTCGGTGATGGCGACGCCGAACTTGCTCTCGCGCTTCCCCGTCGAGATCTTGGCATGGGTGCCCGCGTCGACGTCGGGATTGACCCGCAGCACGGCGGGAGCGCGTAGCCCCCGGTCGCTTGCCAGGGCGGCGAGGACCCGGCCTTCCTCCTCGAGTTCGAGGTTGAACTGGCCGATCCCGGCGTCCAGCGCCGCGATCATCTCGCGGTCGGTCTTGCCGACGCCCGAAAAGACGATATCCGCGGGCGCCATCCCCGCGTCGAGCGCACGGCGTAGCTCGCCGCCCGACACGATATCCGCGCCGTACCCGCAATCGGCCAGGAGGCGCAGCACCGCGCTGTTCGGATTGGCCTTGACCGCAAAGGCCAGCCGCTTGGATCCGACAGGGGCGAGCGCGGTCCGGAACGCCTGGGCGGCATGACGGAGTGCGGCGGCCGAATAGACATGGACGGGTGTCCCGACCTCCGCCGCTATGGCGGGCAGGGGAACGTCCTCGGCGTGAAGCACGCCGTCGCGATAGGCGAAAAAGGTCATTGCGAGGGTTCCTCGATCAGCGGCCGAAGCCGTCGCTGTTCTGCTGGCGGCCGCGCAGGTGCGCGTCATGGACGACGACGGCGGTACGACTGTGTCCGCGTCGTTCGGCGCGCAGAAGCTGTCCCACCCGCTTGCCATGGATCATCAGCGGCAGGCCGAGAAGCGCCAGCGGGAAGAACAGGATCATCAGCGGCGAGTGACCGACCGCGATGTACATGCCACAGGACAGCGACAGGAGCGCGAAGCCGCCCGCCTTCCATTGCAGATCGCGGCGGGTCATGCGGCGCGCTCCCGCGAGATGCGGTCGGCGATGACGCGATCGGCCGCCGCCGTCAGTGCGGCCATCACCGCGTCATCGGCGTTCGCGCCGTGCCACACTATGATATCGGCCGGAAATTCCGCTTCGTCGGCCAGCGCGGTGTGCATGTCGGCCAGGTCGAAGCGAAGTCCGATCGCGCGGTCCCGAAGCCGCATCGCCGCCGCCCTGGCGCGCCCGATCAGGGCGGGCGAGCCGTCTATGCCGCGCCCCTCGATCGCGGTGAAGCCCATGCCGTGTGCGTGACGAGCCACCGCGATGAGGAAGGTGCCACATCCGCAATCGGCGTCGACGATGCGGACGGCATGGCGGTGCTTCTCACGCAAGGCGGCGAGCGCGTCGACGATCGCGGGCCAGCGTGGATCGGCCTGTACCGACCGCGCCGCGACGATGTCGCGGGGCAAGGCGGGCGAGGGGAGGGCGGGCATTCGGCGCAAGGCTGTCATCACCGGAGCCCTCATGCCGCACGCGGCAATGCGCGCTCGTCGCTGCCGACGGGGGCAAAGGGGATCAGCGGCACCAACGGCACCGATGCGATCCTGAGATGGGCGTGGTGGATCTGACACTCGCCCGTCGCATAATGAAGCGCCGCGCCGCGCGAGACGAAGCGTCCCTCCAGCGTGCCGTCGCTATCCTGGACGAGCCAGTGACCGGCCCGATCCTGGCCGACATAGATGATGAGCCCGGCTTCGTCGGGCTCCGGTTGGGGTTCGAACGCCATGGTCGTGCCTGTGCCTTCGTTGTACGGGCATGGTGCGCCCGCTCCCTTCAGCTACGCAGGCGGGCATAGTGTTTCGAGATCGATCGGGCGAAACGGCATAGCGACGGCATAGAGCGCCAACGCTTCGTCGCATCCTCGTCACGCCGGGCGGGAGCGCCGGAGCGATGGGCGGATGCAGGCTGGCCCGGCCTTGGGGATCGAACAGGGCCGCCGCGACGTATGCTGGATGCTGGCGGGATCGCTGACCATCAATGCCTTGCCATAGGGCGACTTCCAATGACCGAAGCGACCGTCGGCGGTGATGTCGTAGCTGTTGGCGGCGCGGCAATCGCCATTGGGCACCATGCCCCAGGACCAGGCGAGCCACCCGATATTCGCCTTGTTCAACCGGGTCATCGCCCAGCGATAGGGGGAGGGCTTGCAGTCCCAGCCTGTGCCGGTCGGTCCCTCGCCGAGCAGGAAGGGGATGTTGTCGCGCGTCACGCGCGCGATGATCGCGCGATAGGGGGCCTTGCGCTCGTCCTCGGTGCCCGCCCAATAGCTGTGCGCCGAGACGATGATCGCATGGCGTGGATCGGCACGCTGGAGGATCGGCCAACTGTCGAGCAGCATGGCGTATTCCTTTCCCCAGTCGCTGCCATCGACGATCAACGGCGCGTCCACTCCCGCGGCACGGATGCGCGCGATGGCGTCGCGATACCCGGCGACGAACTGGTCGCGAGCGACGATCTCCCCTGCCTCGTTGGCGATGTTGACCAGCGCCCAGCGTCGATGCTTGCGCAGGACGGCGACGATGTCGGGCCGCGTCCAATAGTCGACGCACCGGCCCAGCCGGTCCCATTTGCCGGTGGCGGCATGGCATTCGGCGATCGGGATCAGTCCGTTCGCGACCGCATGGCCCAGGATCGCATCGAGCTTGTCGGCGGAATAGTCGGGCATGGTGAAGATGCGAACGGCATTGGCGCCGGTCCGCGCGATCTCCGCCATCGTCCACGCGCCCGTCGGATCGCGCGAAGGCGCGAACATCTCGTTGACCCCGCGCAGGATCACCCGCTCCCCCGCCGCCGTATAGAGGTAGCGGCCCTGCACCGTCATCGTCCCGCCCTGGCGCGGCAGCGGGGCGGCGGCACCGAGCGCGACCGCCCCGAGCGACAGCGACGCCAGACGGCGGAATATGTGCCTCGCGGCCTCAGGGATAACGGGCATGTGTACAAACCGCAGGCATGGGGATCGTCGGGGCGGTGCCACGATCGGTGAACGACAGGCCCGCGCCGCGACCGTCCCATTTCGGCCACACGGACGCGCCCGCGCCATTGGGATTGCCGGTTCGCGCGAAGCGGATCCAATAGCCCTGCAAGTCGGGCGCGTCGGCGGGTACGCCGTCTTCCCCAGGCCGATGGAAGATGTAGCGAAGTTCCGAGCTGTGCGTCACCGCCGGGCCGCCGGGCGGCGAATAGCCGAAGTCGTATCGCCAGACGGCGATCCCGGCGCGCTGGCGCGCATCCGCAACGAGCGTCGCGGGGCAGGTGAAGACCAGATCGGTCGCGAGCGCGAGCCGCCCTTCGGCGGTCGCCAGTCGCGTGTCTCCGTCGGGAAGGGCCGGGGCGTCGCTGCCCAGCGCCTCGACCAGTCCGCGCCGCGCCGCCGCCGGATCGTGGAAGAAGTCGATCTCGCGCGCGTTGGACCCGATCAGCAAAGGTACAGCCAGGCCGCCGCCGCGTTGCAAGGTCCGGCTCGGCGGCTCGGTAATGACCTTTCCGTCGATGGTGGTCTGCAGCCACACCGTCCCCGCGTCGGGAAGCCCCGGCGGCGTCGGGATCTCGCGGGACGCCTGCAGCAGTCGGTCGGCCGAAATGGCGCGAAGGGCGTCCGCGGTGGCGTGGGAAAGGCCCGCTTTGTCGGCGATCTCCTGTCCGATCGCCTCGCTCGTGCGCAGGTCGCGCGGCGCCCAGCCGAAGCCGGGGGTGCCGCTCTGTTCGATCGCCTTGTCGAACAGACCCCTGGCGCCGGGTGAAACCTGTTGGAGTCCGACATCCTGCCCGCCCGCCGAGCCGCCGAAGATCGTCACATTGGCCGGGTCGCCGCCAAAGCGCGCGATGTTGCGCCGGACCCAGCGCAACGCCGCCTGCTGGTCCATCAGGCCGTAATTGCCGGAGGCGCGGGTCGCGCCCTCCGCCGTCAGCGCAGGGTGAGCCATGAAGCCCAGCGGTCCCAGGCGATATTGGATCGAGACGAGGACGATCCCCCGCGTGACCAACGAGGAACCGACCGTCCCCTGCGCGCCGCCAGCGCGATTGCTGCCGCCATGGATCCAGACCATGACCGGCTGCGGCCGGGCGGGGGACAGGTTCGCCGTGCCGACCTCCAGATACAGGCAGTCCTCCCGGCTGCCCGTCGCATTGGCGCGGTTCCAGCCTTCGTCGAGCTGCAGGCAGGACGGTGCCGACGCCCGCGCGTCCCGAATGCCCCGCCAGGGCGTCGCGGCCACGGGTGGGCGCCAGCGACGCGGGCCGGTCGGCGGCGCGGCGAACGGGATGCCGCGAAACAGCATCCGTCCATCGGCCTCGCGCACACCGCGCAGGCTGCCCTCGGCGACCCGGACGACCGGCGCGGCGCTCGCGTCGGGCGCGGCGCTCGCCAGAAGCGCGGTCAGGAAGAGGATCACCGGGGCTCGGCCCCGCGATCCCGCTCGCCACGCGCCCAGTCTAGCGCCTGTTGCAGGGTGGTCACCCACACCTCACGCCGATGGGCCTTCAGCCAGTCGATAAAGGCCCGGTGCTGCGCGTCGGTCACCGCCAGATGGTCGCCGCCGACGCCGTGGAACAGCAGCACCGCCATGCCGCCGCCCGTCTCGGCCTGCTGGACGAAGGCGATCATGCGCGCGGCATCGTCACCCTCGCCGAAGCCGCGTGCGGGGACGTGCATCGGATCGAGCGTGCCGGTATCGGCGGCCAGCTCGGCGGAACTGGCACTGACCCCGCGCGCGTAGGTGACCAAGCCCGACGCGCGCAACGGCTCGAGATAATCGACGCCGCCGACCTTCGTCTCACCGCATGGGGTGGCGAAGCCGTGGCGCGTCTTGCCGTCCAGCGCGGTCAGCAGGACGTTCTGCTGCGCGATCTCCTTGAGCATGGAGGCAGGGGTATAGGCCTCGGTCGTGTAGCGCGGATCGGCGGGGAAGGCGGCGGCGCGGCACGGGTGAAAGATGGTGTGGTTGCCCAGCTCATGCCCCTCGGCCGCGACGGCGCGCCAGCGGGCGACATCCTGCGCACGGACATTGGCGAGGAAGAAGCTGCCCTTGAACCCCGCCGCGTCGAGCACCGGGACGGCATGGTCGAGCTGCGACGGGAGCGCGTCGTCATAGGTCAGGACGACGGCGGCCTTTGCACCACCCGGCCAACGCGTCGCGGCAACACCGGGCGCGGCAACCACGCCGATCGCCAGCGCGGCGAGCAGCAGGCGGCGCATCAGCGGGCGCCCCAGATGCCGGGCTGCGCATCGATCGCGCGTTCGATCGTGGCGGCAGTCAGGCGGTCGTCGGCCAGATCGGGATGCGAGTCGCAGCCGCTGAACGCCAGGCCGTTGACGGGCACGAAGGCGATCCGCTTCTCGCCCCCGGCGCGCAGCATGTCGGTCACCTTGCTGACCTCGCGCGCGATCTCCCCATCCGCGCGATCGGTTGCCCACAGGACGAAGAACGCGCTCGGATAGGCCTTGCGAAGGCCTCCGACGAAGGCGGTGTAGGTGCGCTCGTAATCGGCATGGAGCGCGTCGCGATCCGCCCAGCGTTCGCCGGGCTTGAGCGGGGTGGAGAAGTCGTTGGTGCCGAGCGCGATCACCACGACCTGCGGGTGCCAGCCCGGCGTCGTGGCCCGGATCTGGCCATCGAACAGCGCATAGGGATAGGCCTCCGGCACGGTGGGCGCGGCAAAGCCGCCATAGTTGCGCACGATGCCCCGACCGGAAATCGCATTGACCTGATAATCGGCGTCATAGCGTGCCGCCGTGACCCCCGGCACACCGAGCGTCGTGTCGGTCGTCCGCCAGATCACGTCCTGGCTGCACTGACGATCGGGCGAGGTGTTACCGTAACCCACCGTATGCGAGTCGCCGATGAACTCGATCTGCCGCGCACGCGCCGCCGGGGCGGGAAGCGCCATCGAGCCCTGGGGCGCGAACAGACCGCGGACGACCGTCGGCCCCGCCTGGCTTTCGCTGGCCACGTCGACGCGGATGTTGTGGTCGCCCGCGCCCTTGGCGGCGATGCGATATAGCCCCGGCTGCGGCTTGACGAGCGGCATCGCCGCGCCGCCATCGACCCGGATCCGAAGCGACACCGCGCCGGGCCCGACCGACAGATCGACCGCCGGACCCCGGAAGCGCCCTTCGAAATAGGTGCCCGGCCACTGCCGACGATAGCCGTCCCGATCGACGACGCGGCCCCCGATATGCAGCGGCAGCGGGCGTCCCGCCTGCGCCCCGGCACCCAATGGCGTGACGCCGTCGCCCTGACCTGCGAGCGCGGGCACGGCCATCAGTGACAGACCCGCGACGATCGCGGCGACCGACAGAATTCGGGGCAGGGGGCGGGGCATCGTCTCTCCTCGAACGGGGGCGGCGATACCATGCCCCCTTCGCGCCGATTGCTAATCGCGGCGCCTGGTGATGCAACGAAAATCATTTCCTTTTTTATGTATTCGCTGACACGGTTGGATCGTCATGACACAGGACCCCGGAACATCGATCGCTGGCGACTGGGTAGCGCAGGCCGCGCCGGTTGCCGAACGCGTGGCGCCGACGACGCTCGAGGGGTTCCTCGCGCTCGTCGATGAGGCGCGGCCCGTGGTGATGCGCGGCCTTATCGCGCATTGGCCGGTGGTCGCGGCCGGACGACAGGGGGTCGGCGCGCTCGCCGACTATCTCCGGCGCTATGACGGCGGTCGGCCGCTGGGGCTGATGGCGGGGGATCCGTCGATCGGCGGGCGCTTCTTCTACCGCGACGACTTCTCCGGCTTCAATTTCGAGCGGGCGCAGATTCCCCTGCCGCTGCTGCTCGAGGCGCTGGTCGATGCCGCGCAGCAGCCTGTGCCGCCCGCCCTCTATGCCGGGGCCAGCACGGCGGCCGAGCATTTCCCCGGCTGGACGCGCGACCATGTCCTGCCGCTGCCCGTCGGCGATGCACAGGCGCGATTGTGGATCGGCAATGGCAGTCGCGTCTCGGCGCATTACGACATGGCGAGCAATATCGCCGCCGTGGCGGCCGGACGCCGTCGCGTCGTGCTGTTCCCGCCCGAGCAGGCGGAAAATCTGTATGTCGGCCCGCTCGACATGACGATGGCGGGGCAACCGACCAGCATGGTCGATCTGGAGAAGCCCGATTCCATCCGTTTCCCGCGTTTCGTCCACGCGCAGGCGGCGGCGCAGGTTGCGCAACTCGGGCCGGGCGATGCCATCTACATCCCTGCCAAGTGGTGGCACGAGATCCGTGCCGAGGGGCCGCTCAACCTGCTGGTCAATTACTGGTGGACGCGCGGCACCCCCGATGCACCCTTCGCCGCGCTGATCCACGCGATCCTGGCGGTGCGCGACCGCCCCGCTGCCGAGCGCGCCGCGTTGCGCGACTGGTTCGATCTGTACGTCTTCGGCGAGCAGGCGGGGCGGGTCGCCGACCACCTGCCGACCGCCGCGCGAGGCATATTGGGGCCGCCATCGCCCGAGCGCGATGAGCGCATTCGTGGCTTCCTGCGCCGGATTCTGGGTGCGACCTGACCGCCCTTAGCGAGCCGGATCCAGGATGTGCGCCAGCGCGACCGGATGGGGCGGCAGCGCGGCGACGGCGGCGGCGGTGGCCTGTCGCATCTGGCGCAACGCGCTGAGGACGCGGTCGTCGTCCAGCGCGTCGATCACCGGGTCATAACCCTCCGGCGTAACCCCCTGGCCCAGCAGTACGGCGACCCAGCTCGGCGTTGCGAACAGCTCGTCCTCATAGCGGAAGATCCGCCCCTTCTCGCGGAACAGCGCGATCTTGCGGGAGAGAGTCTCCGGCAGCGGCATCGTGCGGACATGGTTCCAGAAAGGCGAGTCGTCGCGCGCGGTGGCGTGATAATGGAGAATGATGAAATCGCGTATCGCGCGGTAATTGTCCCCCATCTGCCGGTTATATTCGTCGCGCTCGACCGACGAGATGCGCTTGTCGGGAAACAGCGCGAACAGCTTGGATATGCCCTGCTGGATCAGGTGGATGCTGGTCGATTCCAACGGTTCCAGGAACCCGCCCGCCAGACCCAGCACGACGACGTTGCGCTCCCAAAGCCGCGTCCGGCACCCGGCGGTGAAGGACAGGCGCCGGGGCGCGGCGGTCGGCGCCGCGTCGAGGCGGGACAGGAGCAAGGCCTCCGCCGCGTTGTCGTCCATGAAACGGCTGGCATAGACGACGCCGTTGCCGGTGCGATGCTGGAGCGGGATCCGCCATTGCCAGCCCGCTTCGTGCGCGGTCGCGCGGGTATAGGGGAGTAGCGGTTCGGTCCGCTTGGTCGGCACCGCGATAGCCCGGTCGCAGGGAAGCCAGTGTGACCAGTCCTCGAATTTGACGCCTAGCGTCTGGCCAAGCAGCAGGCTGCGAAAGCCCGAACAGTCGACGAACAGGTCGCCCGCGATCCGGCTGCCATCCTCCAGTCGGACGGCCGCAATATCGCCCCCGGCGTCGCGTTCGACGTCGACGATCCGCCCCTCGACCCGCGCGACGCCATCGGCTTCGGCACGGCGGCGGAGAAAGGCGGCATAGAGCCCGGCGTCGAAATGATAGGCATAGGCCAGCCCCGACAGGGGCGAGCGGGGATCGGATTGCGGCTTGCCGAACACCGCCCGTTCCATCGCGACCGTCGAGGACGAATAGTCGCCGATCGGCCCGACGCCAGCTTCGTGGCGCATCTTCAACCAGAGCTGATGGAAGTTCAGCCCCTGAATGTCGCGACCATAATGGCCGAAGGGATGAATGTAGTGGCTGTCGGGCCGATGCCAGCCGTCGAACTCGATACCCAGCTTGAAGCTGCCCTGCGTCGCACGGAGAAATTCCGCCTCGTCGATGCCGAGCAACGCGTTGAAGTTGAGGATCGAGGGGATGGTCGCCTCGCCCACGCCGACCGTGCCGATCGCGTCCGATTCGATCAGGGTGATGCGGCGGCTGCCATTGTCGAGATAGCGGCCGGCGGCGGCGGCCATCATCCAACCGGCGGTGCCGCCGCCGACGATGACGACGTGATCGATGGGGGCGTGGGTCATGCGGTGCGCTTTCCGGCGGCGGCGCGCGCCTGTCCAGCCCAATTCCCCAAGGCGCGACGCGCCTCGTCGCGCGAGAGTCCAAGTGCGATCGGATCGGCGCGCTCGGGGCGAAGGCCCTGCCCGATCAGCACGGCGATCCATGCATCGCGCTCGACCGAATCTTCGTCGACCGGGGGCAGGGTGCCGCGCCGGGCGAACTGCGCCAGCGTGGCGGCGAGCGAAGGGGGCATCGCTTCGGCATTTGGCTTGAGGCACAGCTGGTGCGCCGCCAGATAGTCGCGCATCCGGTCGGAACGCTGATTGACCCGACGATTATATTCGGCCGCCAACAGCGCCATGTCGTCGCCGACCGGCAACAGCTCGAGCGCGAGCGCCAGCCCCGCCAGCGCGAGCGTGAAGCCCGTCAGGCCGAGCAGCCCCGGCTGAACCGCCGCGTCACCGAGCGCCAGGACGTTGTCCCGCAGCGGCGCAGCCAATCGTCCCGGTTCGATGGTCATGGCGCCGCCCGATGCGTCCCGTTTCGCCGATGCCGAGGCGCGGGCACCGGGCCAGCGCGCCGACCAGCCGCCATCGACCGCACGATAGCGGTCGATGGGGGAGGGCGGGGTCGCGTCGGGCACGATCCGCAAATGGCGAAAGGGCAGATACGCATCCCACGGCTCGAAACCCTGCCCGGTGGCTACCAGCCGGTCGGGACCGGTCGCGTCGATCACCAGATCGACGGCGATGCGGCGGCCGTCGGAGAGGTCGAGCGCCTCGACACCGATCGATCCGCGCGCGACGCGCGCCAGCGGTGCCGTGGCGGTGACCACCCCGCTCTGGCGCGCCAGGGACGCAAGGCCCTGGGTCAGGGCGGGTGCGGAGCAGTGCAGCGCTGGCTGCATGGCGGGCGGGACGTTCCCCGCATCCGCCGCTACGCAGGCTGGGTTCAGAGTGTGAAAACCGGTCTTGCTCCCGGCGCGCAGCCAAAGCTGGTGAAGCGCGATCCCCGGCGATGCGGGCGCAGGCTCGTCAGCGACCATCCAGAATGCGCCATCCGGGCTCCAGTCGTCGAAGCGGGTGGCCAGGCGCGGCGTCGCCACACCGTGTCGGCGCAGAAGGTCGGGCGGACAATCCAGCCGTGCGAGCATCGCCTGCGCCGATGGCAGGACGAGCGGCCACCGATCGGCGAGCGCCGCCTCCGCGACCGGCATGGGAATCCAGTGAACCGTCGCGTCCGGCAGGGCCTGTGCGAACCCGATCGCGGCGGTCAGCGCCACGGGGCCGCCGCCGACGACGGCGATCCTGCTGGGAAGGTTTCGGATGTTCATGCCGCCGTCCCCGCCACGATCGACGCCAGCGCCGCATCATGGCCCGGCATCCGGCCGACCCGCTCGGCAATCGCGTGCGACAGACCGGACAACGCACGGTCCAATCCCGCCTGATCGGGACGGTCGGCGCGCGGATCCCATCCGTGCGGCACGATACCCTGTCCCAGATAGACCGCGATCCAGCTCGGCTCGAGGAACAGCCCGTGGCGGTAATGCGCAACCTGTCCGGTCGCGCGCCAGAGCGCCATTTTCTCGGCCAGGCTATCGGGCACGGTCATGGTCCGGACATGGTTCCAGAAGGGCGAGTCGTCGCGGGTCGTCGCATGGTAATGGAGGATCAGGAAGTCGCGGATCCGGTCATATTCGGCATCGATCGCGCGGTTGAAGCCGTCGCGATCGATCTGAGCGATGCGGGTGTCGGGAAAATGCTCGACCAGGGCGGTGAT
Source organism: Sphingomonas sp. Leaf21 (assembly GCF_916858675.1). Taxonomy (GTDB): domain Bacteria; phylum Pseudomonadota; class Alphaproteobacteria; order Sphingomonadales; family Sphingomonadaceae; genus Sphingomonas. The sequence continues at coordinate 526,637 of NZ_CAKASM010000001.1, read as the reverse complement.
CGCCGCCTGAACCAGATAGATGCTGGTCGATTCGAGTGGTTCCAGAAAGCCCGATGCCAGCCCGATCGCCACGACGTTGCCGACGAAGCTGCGCCGCCGTCGCCCTGCCCGAAAACGCAGGAAGCGCGGTTCGGCCAGCGGCGCACCGTCCAGTCCGGCCAGTAGCGCGTCGGTCGCGCGCTCGTCGCTGCAAAATGCGCTGGCATAGACATGCCCGTTGCCGACGCGGTGACGCAGCGGGATGCGCCAGCGCCATCCCGCTTCGCTGGCGGTGGCGCGGGTGAAGGGCTCGGTCGGCGCATCGGGGGTTACGCTCGGCACCGCGACGGCGCGGTCGCAGGGGAGCCAGTGCGACCAGTCCTCCCACGGCTCCGACAGGTCCTGACCGAGCAACAAACTGCGGAAGCCGGAGCAATCGAGGAACAGATCGCCCTCTATCCGGGTGCCATCGGCCAGCAGGACGGCGCGGATGAGGCCGTCTTCGCCGTCACGATCGACCGATGTAACGCGCCCTTCGGTACGCGAAGCGCCGCGTTCCTCTGCCCAGCGCCGAAGGAAGGGTGCGAAGCGGGTCGCATCGAACTGATAGGCATAGCCGAAGCTGGTCGTCGGATCCTCGGCGTCGGTGCCCGGTCGTTCAAACCGGCGGGCTTCGGCGGCCACCACACCGGCCGAATAGGCGCCGATCGGCGGCAGCCCCGCACCCTCGGCATGACGGCGGAGCCAGTAATGGTGGAATCCGACGCTGCCCAGGGGGCGGCCATAGGTGCCGAACGGGTGGATGTAGCGGTCGCCGATGCGTGCGAAGTCCCTGAACTCGATGCCGAGTTTGAAGGTCGCATCGGTCGCCGCCATGAACGCGGCCTCATCGATGCCCAGCCGCTCCAGATAGAGCCGTAGATGCGGCAGGGTTGCTTCGCCGACGCCGACGATACCGATCTCTTCCGATTCGATCAGATGCACACTGCACGCGCGGGGGAGCAGGCCGACAAGGCCGGCCGCCGCCATCCAACCGGCGGTGCCGCCGCCGACCACCACCACGCGCACGGGCCGATCGGCCCCGGGATCGCCCGTCATCACTCCTCCCCCAGCCGGATGGTGTCACCCGCCAGCAACACTAAGATGCAATTCCGTAATAACGAAATCAAGTTGCTATAATTCACTTGTACCCGATCCGGCACCGATTTAACCGCAGCTAAATCAGATTTTACATGCGTTAACTGCGAGTGATGGCGTCGAGGTTACGGCGGCCAAAACAGGGTTCTAGGAGAGGATTGAGGGGATGATGCAGAGGCATTCTGTGCGCGCAGAGGCGCGTCGCAATCGTTTGACGGCAACGGCGTCATTGCTGGCCCTGTGTACGGCGGCGCAGTTCGTTCCGACGGCCGCCTTCGCGCAGACCGCGCCCGCTCCGGCGTCGCGTGACGACGAGTCGAAGCCGCAGACCGACGCCGCGACCGCACCGGGTCAGAGCAGCGTTCCGGCGGGTGCCGCGGCGGGCAAGAAGCCCATCTCCAACAGCCTTTCGATCCCGAACCAGACCGCGCCGGACCAGTCCAACGTGACCGCCTCCGACGTGCAGACCCCCGCCGCCCAGACCGCGAACGAGGGCGACATCGTCGTGACCGGCCTTCGCCAGTCGCTTGCCAATGCGCAGTCGATCAAGCGCAACGCCGACACCGTCGTCGACGCGATCACCGCCGAGGATATCGGCGCGCTCCCCGACCGCTCGGTCAACGAGGCGCTTCAGCGCGTGCCGGGCGTGGCGATCACCCGCTTCGCCGCCGCCAGCGACACCGCGCACTTCTCGGTCGAGGGTTCGGGCGTCACCATTCGCGGCCTCAGCTATGTCCGCGGCGAGTTCAACGGTCGCGACAGCTTCGGCGTGTCGGGCGGTCGCGAGATCGGCTTCAACGACGTGCCGACCGAACTGGTCGGCTCGGTCGAGGTGTTCAAGAACCTCACCTCGGACCTGGTCGAGGGCGGTATCTCGGGCACCGTCAACATCAATACGCGCAAGCCGTTCGATACCAAGGACACGCTGATCTATCTCTCGGGCAGCGTGAACTATGGCGACTTCGCCAAGCGCAGCGCGCCCGCCGTGGTCGGCCTGTTCTCCAAGCAGTGGCAGTTGGGCAATGGCGGCCGTTTCGGCCTGCTCGCCAGCGCCAGCTACAACGAGCAGTATAGCCGTTCGGACTCGGTGTTCTATTCGGCGTTCATCCCGCGCTACAATGACGACGCCAATGGCAACGGCGTGCAGGATGCGGGCGAGGGCCGCACTATCAACGCCGGTACGCCCTATGCCACAACCGCCTATGACCATTATCCGGTGCCGTCGGGTCGCAACGTGGTCTATGTGCCGCTGGGCGCCGGCTCGCGTATGCAGGACTTCGACCGCACGCGTATCGGTTACTCGGGTTCGGCCCAGTATGAGAATGCCAGCGGCAACCTGCTCCTCACCGCGCAGTTCCTGCGCGCCGAATCGAAGCAGACCTGGCTCGACCACACGGTCGAACCGAATGTCTATTACGCCGATGCCAACGCGATCTTCCCGCAGGGCTACAACCCCAATGCGCCGCTCGCGGGCCAGACGTTCAACCAGCCGACCTATGACGCCAACGGGCTGTTCACCTCGGGCACGCTCATCCGCAACGGTGGCGGGCAATATACCACGCTGGCCAATCGCTACTTCCAGACCGACGGGTTCACCCAGGACCAGTCGCTGAACCTGAAATGGGATCCGACCGAGCGCCTGCACCTCAATTTCGACGGACAATATGTCTATTCGAAGGGCCGGGATTCGGATGACGTCATCGAACTGGCGACCTTCTCGGGCGTGTCGATCGACGGTCGCAACGGTGTGCCGCTGGTCAACGTGATCCCGCCCAACGGTCAGACGGCGGCGGCCTATTTCAGCGACCCGACCAAGATCTACATCCGCGACGCGATGAACAACCGCACCAACAGCGACGGCCACGAGTGGGCGTTCAAGGGTGACGCGCAGTACGACCTGTCGGAGGACTCGTTCCTGCGCAAGGTTCGCGTCGGCGGCCGCTATTCCGATCGCGACCAGACGGTGAAGACGAACGACTATAACAACTGGGGTGCGGTGTCGGACACCTGGACCTCGGGCGGCCCCGCCTATGCCTCGCAGTATCCGGGTGCGGTCACCGGCCTGAACTTCAGCGATTTCTATCGTGGTCAGGCGGTGACCCCGCCCTCGACCATCTCGCTGCAGGACTCGCTGCTGACCAACCATGACGCGCTGACCGCGCTGCTTCGCCAGGCTACCAAGGCATCGGGCGGCGGCTACGTACCGCTCGAGGATCGCGGGACGAACCTGATCGACGGCTATTTCCTGCCGAACGAGGTCTACCGCATCCGTGAGCGTACCTACGCGGCTTATGCGCGGATCGACTTCGGTGCGGACAATATCGGCGGCGGGCAGACCAGCCTGTCGGGTAACATCGGCCTTCGCTTCGTCCGGACCCAGGACGAGTCGTCGGGCGGCGTCACCTTCCCGCAGATCTCGACGACGCTCGGCGGCTTCCCGACCGTCGCCGCCTTCTGCGCCTCGCCGAACACCAACAACACCGTTCGCCCGATCTGTACGCTGACGGCGCAGCAGCAGGCGGCGATCGTCGCCTTCTCGAATGGTGCGTCGACGACCGACGTCGCGCGGCAGAGCTTCAACAAATGGCTGCCCAGCCTGAACCTGAAGTATCAGGTCACGCCGACCCTGTTGTTCCGCATCGCCGCGTCCAAGGCGATATCGCGCCCGGCCTTCACCGACCTGCGCAACTTCGTCGGGCTCACCCCGGCGGGCGGCAACACGACCGGTTCCTACGGCTTCCAGTCGTCGGCCCGGAACCCCTATCTGCGTCCGGTCGATGCCAAGCAGTTCGACCTGACCGCCGAGTGGTATTTCGCCAAGGTCGGCTCGCTGACCGGTGCGGTGTTCTACAAGGAATTGTCCAACATCATCCTGGACAATTACGGCTTCATCCGGAACTTCACCAATAACGGCCAGACGTTCGCCGTGTCGGTGAATGGCCCGGCCAATGCTCCGGGTACGGCGAACATCAAGGGTGCGGAAATCTCGTACCAGCAGACCTACGACTTCCTGCCGGGCCTGTTGCGCGGACTGGGGACGCAGGCGACGTTCACCTATATCGATCCGGGCAAGATCCCCAACGCGACGCCCGCCAACGGTCCGGCCGATGGCAGCCGTCCGCCGGTCGACGTGACGGGGCTCTACAACACCCTGCCGCTGGCGCAGCTGTCGAAGTATAACTTCAACGTCTCGGCCTTCTACGACTTCAACGGCATCTATGCGCGCATCGCGTATAGCTGGCGGTCCAAGTATCTGCTGACCAACCGCGACTGCTGCTTCCCGTTCCTGCCGGTCTATGCACTGGCGACGGGCCAGGCGGACGCCTCGCTGTTCTACACGGTCAACAAGCAGTTCAAGATCGGTCTGCAGGTCCAGAACCTGCTCGACGCGACGACGCGGACGACCTTCGTGCTGAACCAGACCGGCCTGGAAGCGCCGCGCACCTGGTTCAAGAGCGATCGCCAGTTCCAGATGAGCGTGCGCCTGACCTACTAAAGCCATCCCCTCCCTGGGATATATCGGGGTCGCGACCTGTGTCGCGGCCCCCTTTTTTGTCAGCGACCGGCCTGGATCAGCGTCGCGTCGGACGGCACCAGATGGTCGAGGAAGGGCAGGATCGCCGCGCCGACGGCGGGGGCGTCCTGCGCGATGCTTGCGGGCAGGATCGGCGCCGAGCGGGGCATCGCGACCCCGGCGAGGCGTTTTCCGAGCGCATCGGCCAGTCGTGCGATCAGTGCACCGGGCAGGCGTCCGCCGATCAGGATCGCGTTGGGATCGACCAGACAGTTGACCGCGATGATCGGCCCGGTCAGCGCACGAACCGAGTCCGCGACCCAGCGTGCGACCGTCGGCTCGGCCTCGTCGGGCAGATCGGCAAGTGCGGGCACGTCGGGCACCGCATATCCCGCCGCCGCCAGCCGATCGAGCAGCGCCGATACCGACACGGTGTCCTGCACGCACGCGTCCTCGCTGCCCAGACCCGGATCGGGCATCAGCCCGATCTCGCCCGAACGGTTCGAAGCGCCGCGCCGGTAGTGACGGTCGATGACCAGGCCACCGCCGAGCCCCGCGCTGATCAGCAGGTAGAAGAAATTGGGATTGTCGAATCCCGTGCCATATTCCGCCTCGACCAGCGCGGCGGCGGCGGCGTCGTTGTCGAGGTGGATCGGCCAGGGCAGCAGGTCGGCCAGCAATCGGGGCAGGTCGGTATCGTCCCAGATCGCATAGCCCGAAGGGGCATGCGGGATGGCGATGCTTCCCATCTTGTCGGGCATCGCGATGCCGACGCCGACCACCCGGGTGCGGTCTACCCCGCCCTGCGCGATGGCGGTGTCCAGCGCATCGCGGAGGAACGACAGCAAGTCCTGCGGCATGGGGAAGCGCATCTCCCGCGTCACCCGGCTGCGCACCGTGCCCGCCAGGTCGAGCGTGACGAGGGTCAAGTGGTCACGGTCGATATTGATGCCGATGCCGAACGCGCCATCGGGCTCGATCGTCAGCTTGAGCGCGGGCTGGCCGCGTCCGCCCGTTCGACGCCCGGCGACCCGGATCAGACCGGCCTGAGCCAGTTTGCCGGTGATGTTGGCGATCGCCGCGGTGGTCAGGCCCGTCTGCCGCGCGATGTCGACGCGCGTCGTTTCCGGGCGAAGGCGGATCGCCTGCAGGACGGTGCGCAGATTATAGTCACCGGCGCGTGCCAGGTTCGTCCCCGACAGCGAAAGCGACAGTCGCGCATCGCGTCGGTTGGCGCCACCGATCGGATCGGCGGCGCTCGGCTTTCCGAACAGACTCTCCGTAATGCCTCCTGATGTTTTCTTTCGCTGGTAGCCGGAGCGACCGCAAAGCTCAATCGGTGGCGCCCGCCGCCGGGGGCGTCACGATGCGATCGGACGCGGTTTCGGCTTGGCCATGGCGCTACGGATCGCGGCCTCCGCCACGGGCGCCATCGCGGTATAGCCCGCTTCGTTGGGGTGGACGCCGTCATAGGTGAGGCTTGCGCGGGTCGCCTGCCCGTCATGGAGCGCCGACCAGTAATCGGCATAGGTCGCGCCGGTCCGCCGCGCATAGTCCTTCAGCCAGCCGTTGAGCACCGCGATGCGCGACGCCGTGTCGAGGCCCGGACGCCATGGGAAGTGATCGGCGGGAGGAATGGAGGCCAGGATCACGCGGATGCCGTGCGCGCGCGCCAGTTCGGCCATCGACATGATGTTCGCCTCGGTCTGCTCGGGCGTCATCGGGCCGGTATTGCCCGCGATGTCGTTGGTCCCCGCCATGATCTGTACGACCTGCGGCTTGAGGTCGATCACGTCCTGGCGAAAGCGGAGCAGCATCTGCGTCGTCGTCTGTCCGCCGATTCCGCGCCCCACGCGACCGGGCGTAAAGAAACCGGGCATCTTGTCGAACCACCCCTGGGTGATCGAATCGCCCATGAAGACGACCGTCACCGGCCCCGTGACGCGGGCATTCGCCGCCTGATACCGGCCCAGCCAACCGAAGTCGTTATGGAGACGGATCTCGCCTTCGTCGGGCGCTTTCGCGGCCGATACGGCCTGCGGCGGGGCGGGGGATGTCTGTTGCGCCGAGGCAGTGGTCGCGGTCAGGAGCAGCAGGGCAGGGGCAAGGCGCATCGACGTCTCCAACATGGCTTTCGGCGTGCCTCCGACCGCCGGATGCCGCCTCTCCTTTTTTAACCCGCCGGGTGGGCCCGCCGAGGTGACTCCACCCTAATCCCGGTATAAGAAAAGTTGAAATAAGTTTTGTTGACAGCGGCGTGCCGAAACCGGCACGTCGGGGCAAAGCCAAAGGGAGAGAATGACGATGGGGTTCAACCGCAGCCTGGCCATGTTGGTGGCCGCCACCGCGCTGAGTAGCGGTGCGATCGGACAGCAGGCGGCACCGCTCGCCCCCGATCCGGCGGCGGTCGCGCATCCCGATCTCTGGCCCAAGCTGCCGCTCAAGCGTCAGCGGGATGCGAAGGTCGAGGCGCGGGTCGATCAGATCCTGTCGCGCATGACCGTCGAGGACAAGGTCGGCCAGCTGATCCAGGTCGACATCGCCTCGATCAGCCCCAAGGATCTGGAGACGTACAAGCTCGGCTCGATCCTGAACGGCGGCAACTCGGCCCCCAACAACGACGAATTCGCGCCCGCGCCCGAATGGCTGAAGCTCTTCGACGCCTTTTACGATGCGTCGGCGAATCGAAGCGACGGTCGGCCGCAAATCCCGCTCATCTGGGGCACCGACGCGGTGCACGGCGCGAACAATATCGTCGGCGCGACGCTGTTCCCGCACAATATCGGGCTGGGCGCGGCGCGCGACCCCGAACTGATCCGCAAGATCGGCGCGGCGACGGCGGCCGAGACGGCGGCGACCGGCATCGACTGGAGCTTCGCGCCGACCGTCGCGGTGGTCCAGGACGACCGCTGGGGCCGGACCTATGAAAGCTATTCGGAAGATCCGGCGATCGTCGAGTCCTATGCGGGCAAGATGGTCGAGGGGATTCAGGGTAGCGTCGGCGGCGACTTCATGAAGCCCGGCCATGTCATCTCCTCGATCAAGCATTTCCTGGGCGACGGCGGCACCGGTGGCCGCGACCAGGGCGATACGCGCGTGTCGGAGGAGGTGCTGCGCGACGTCCATGCCGCGGGCTATCGCAGCGGTCTGGTCGCTGGCGCGCTGACCGTCATGCCCAGCTTCTCGAGCTGGAACGGCACCAAGATGACCGGTAACAAGAGCCTGCTGACCGGCGTGCTCAAGGATCGCTGGGGCTTTGACGGCTTCACCATCGGCGACTGGAACGCGCATGGCCAGGTGCCCGGCTGCACCAACGAGGATTGCGCGCCCGCGATCAACGCCGGGCTCGACATGTTCATGTATTCGGGACCGGGCTGGAAGCAGCTCTACGCCAACACGCTGCGCGAGGCGAAGGACGGGACGATCCCGGCCGCGCGTCTCGACGATGCGGTGCGGCGTATCCTGCGCGTCAAGGTGCTGGCGGGCAGCTTCGAGGCTGGGCGTCCGTCGTCGCGTCCGGTCAGCGGCAAGTTCGACCTGATCGGCGCACCCGAGCATCGCGCGATTGCCCGCCAGGCCGTGCGCGAGTCGCTCGTCCTCCTGAAGAACAACGGAAATATCCTGCCGCTCAAGCCCGGCGCCAATATCCTGGTCGCGGGGCGCGGTGCCGACAATATCGGACAGCAGGCGGGCGGCTGGTCGATCACCTGGCAAGGGACGGGCGTCACCAATGCCAATTTCCCCAACGGCCAGTCGATCTGGTCGGGCATCGACGAGGCGGTCAAGGCGGGTGGCGGCAAGGCGACACTGGCGGTCGATGGCAGCTATTCCGCCAAGCCCGACGCGGCGATCGTCGTCTTCGGCGAGACGCCCTATGCCGAATTCACCGGTGACCGCCCGACGCTGGAATACAGCCCGGAGGACAAGAGCGACCTGGCGCTGCTCAAGAAGCTGAAGGCCGCCGGTATCCCGGTCGTCGCGGTGTTCCTGTCGGGCCGCCCGCTCTGGGTCAATCCAGAGCTGAACGCGGCCGACGCCTTCGTCGCCGCCTTCCTGCCCGGCACCGAGGGCGGCGGCGTCGCCGACGTGCTGATCGCCGGGCGCGACGGCAAGCCGCGCAACGACTTCCACGGCAAGCTCAGCTTCTCCTGGCCCAAGCGGCTCGACCAGTATGTCCTGAACAAGCGCGATCCCAATTACGATCCGCTGTTCCCGATCGGCTATGGCCTGACCTATGGCCAGGGTGCAACCGTGCCGATGCTGAGCGAGGCACGCCCGGCCGTGGCGGCGGGCGACCAGAACGCGCTGTTCGTTCGCGGTCGGGTGGTCGCCGGTGCGCGACTGAACGTGATGGGTCCGGTCCAGCAGACCCGTGTCGATCGCGCCGCGCAGGAAGACAGCCTTCGCTTCGCCTTTGCTGGCACCGCTCCGGCGGGCGCATCGATCGAGGAGGCCAAGCCGATCGACATCACCCGCGAGTCCAACGGGCAACTCAGCCTGCTGCTCGACTATCGCGTCACCGGTGCGCCTAGTGGCGAGGTGACGCTGGGCATGGAAGGCGGCAAACTGGCCTCGGTGCCGATCACCGGGGCACTCAAGGGTGAATTGGGGCAGTGGCGCCAGCTCGCGGTGCCGCTGCGCTGCTTCGCCGATGGCGGCGTGGCGATGAGCGCGGTGTCCAAGCCCTGGATCATCGCGACCAGCGGCAAGCTGAACCTCGACATATCGTCGATCCGGATCGCCAGCGCGCCTCCGGGGCCGGTGAGCTGCGGGGTCCGCTGAACGACGGATCGGGCGGGGGTGGCTCGATAGCGGGCCGCCCCCGATTTCTACCAAGCGTATGAGTCACAGCAGGCCCGCCAAGGGACCGGGACGAAGAGGGGATTGAGAGGATGACGAAGGCGATCGATCGTCGCGCATTTCTGGGTACGGCGGGGCTGCTGGCCGGAGCGGCGGGTGTCCCGGCGCTGGCCACCGACGCGAGGGCCGGGGAGCGCGCCTTTGTCCGGCGCGACGGTATGCGGCTGATGATCGGCGACGATGTCTATCGCTTCGCCGGCGCCAATATCTGGTACGCCGCCTATCTGGGTGCCGATGCTCCTTATGGCGACCGCGCGCGGTTGGGGCGCGAACTGGACGCGCTGGCGGCGATGGGGGTGACCAACCTGCGTATCCTCGCCTCGGCCGAGGAGGGCCCGCTACGCAACTCGATCAAGCCGGGTTTCCGCACCGCCACCACCATCAACCAGACGCTGCTCGCGGGGCTCGACTATGCGCTTGCCGAGATGGCCAGGCGCGACATGCGCGCCGTCCTCTACCTGACCAACTTCTGGGAATGGTCGGGGGGCATGATGACCTATCTGTCCTATGTGAACGGCGGCACGTTCATCAACGCCAACGATCCCGCGCACCCCTGGCCCGCCTTCGCCAACTTCAACGCGCAATTCTACGGCAATGACCGCGCCAGGGCGATGTATGACGACTGGATCCGTACGGTCGTTTCGCGGACCAACAGCGTCACCGGCAAGCCCTATGCCACCGATCCGACGATCATGGCGTGGCAGCTCTCCAACGAGCCACGCCCGGCGGGCGACGCGGCCCATGCCAATCTCGACCAGTTTTACGGCTGGGTCCGCGACAGCGCGAAGCTCATCAAGTCGCTCGACCCCCATCATCTGGTCTGCACCGGCTCCGAAGGATTGAAGGGCGCGCTGGAGCAGCCGGGGATCGTCCTGGCCGAGCATGGCATCCCCGAGATCGACTATCTGACCGCGCATATCTGGCCGAACAACTGGGACTGGGTGAAGCAGACCGACCTCGCCAACACCTATAAGCGCGGCGAGACGCTGACCCAGGATTATATCGCCAAGCATGTCGGCTATGCGCGACAACTCGGCAAGCCGCTCATCATCGAGGAGTTCGGCTATCCGCGCGACGGCGGCAGCAACGATCCCAAGGTCGCGACGACGTTCAAGGACCGTTTCTACGGCCTGATCTATGCCGCGGCGCTGCGCGACATGCGGCAGGGCGGGCCGATCGCGGGCACCAATTTCTGGGCCTGGAATGGCGAGGCGCGGGCGCAGCATCCCGACTATCGCTTCCGCGACGGGGATGGCCAATATATGGGCGATCCCCCGCATGAGCCGCAGGGCTGGTACGGCATCTTCACCGGCGACACGACCGTCCGGCTTGTCGCCGACCATGCCAAGGCGATCGCTCGCCTTCCCAAGACCCGCTGAGCCAGGGACGATCGTCATGCTCCGTCGCGTCATTCGTCCGCTGGCCGCCGCCGCGCTCATGCTCCAGGTCGCACCCGTCCTGGCGCAGGAGGTGCTGGACACCGACCCCAACACGCTCGCCCCGTCCAAGGACCCCAAGCGGACCGCCAACGGCCTGGCGCTCACCCCGCCCATGGGCTGGAACAGCTGGAACAAGTTCGCCTGCAACGTCAACGAGGCGGTGATCCGCAAGACGGCGGATGCGATGGCGTCCAACGGCATGAAGGCGGCGGGATACGACTATATCGTCATCGACGATTGCTGGCACGGCCCGCGCGACGCGAACGGCTTCATCACCGAGGATCGCACGCGCTTTCCCGGCGGGCTGAAGGCGCTGGGCGACTATATCCACGCCAAGGGGCTGAAGTTCGGCATCTATTCCGACGCGGGCACCAAGACCTGCGGCGGTCGTCCCGGCAGCCAGGGGCATGAATATCAGGACGCGCTGCAATATGCCCGCTGGGGCGTCGACTATCTGAAATACGACTGGTGCTCGACCGGCGTCCGCAACGCGGAGGAGGCCTATGCGACCATGGCCGACGCGTTGCGCGCGACGGGGCGGCCGATCCTGTTCTCGCTGTGCGAGTGGGGCAATTCCAGGCCCTGGCTCTGGGGCGCCAGGATCGGCAATATGTGGCGGACGACCGGCGACATCACCGACAAATGGGAAGGCAAGCACGGCTATAGCTGGGGCATCGCGTCGATCGTCGATCTCAACGAGCCGCTCTGGCCCTTCGCCGGGCCGGGCCACTGGAACGACCCCGACATGCTGGAGGTCGGCAATGGCGGCTTGAACGACGCCGAATATCGTGCGCATTTCTCGCTCTGGGCGATGATGGCCGCGCCGCTCATCGCGGGCAACGACGTGGCGGGCATGTCGGCGGCGACGCGCGAGATCCTGTTGAACAAGGAGGTGATCGCGGTCGATCAGGATCCGCTCGGCACCCAGGGTCACCGCGTGGCGCGCGACGGCAAGCAGGAGGTCTGGGTCAAGCCGATGGCCGATGGCGGGCGCACGCTGCTGCTGTGGAATCGCGGCGAAACCCCGGCGCGGATCGGGGCCGACTGGACGATGCTCGGGCTGCCCGCGAAGACGGCGCTTCGCGCGCGCGATCTGTGGTCGCACAGGGATCTGGGCCGCGTATCGCGCCGCTACGAAGCGGAGGTCGCGCCGCACGGTGTCGTCATGATCCGGCTGGTTTCCTGAGCGCCGTCCAGCCGCTTGGGGCAGGCGTCATCCTGTGATAGCCTGACCCCCGACCGGTTCGCATAAGTCCCGGTTACGGAGGGATGGATGCGGCGTTGCTGGCTTGCGATCGCGGGTGTCGTTTTGCTCGGGACGGAGGCGACGGCGCAGACCGCGTCCGGTCGTCCCCCGGCGACCCAGTCGGGCCCCGATGTCGTCGTGCAGGGCGTCCGCTCCAAGCTGAGCAACTGGCGCGAGGCGGAGACGAGTCACGTCGTCGTGCTTAGCGACGGTTCGGAGGCCGATCTCCTCCGCATCACCCGCAATATCGAGCGGCTCCACTTCCTGTTGTCCGGATTGCTAGGGCGGACCGATGCGGCCGATCCGACGGTCAAGCTGCGCATCACGCTGATCGGCGACGTGCCGATGTTCCAGGCGATGGACCTGCGCAACCGGCGCTGGCAGCAGGGGCCCTTCGCCGACCTGTTCTCCGCGATGCGCTATTATGATCCGCGCGAGACCGGGGCGGTGCTGGCGACGACGCGGGTCGACCAGCGCGCGATCATCGAACGCTCGATGCTCAATGCGATGAGCGTTCAGTCCGTCCTGTCCGACCCGGCGCTGCGCGCACAATTGGGCGGTGCCGATCCAGCGTCGCAGGCGGCGTTGTCGAGTGCGGCGATCGGGGATTTCGCCGTGTCCGGCATGGCGAGCGCGGGCGCAAACGGCCCGACCTTTGGCGAGAAGGCGATCCCGATCAGTGCAGACAGCCTGATCTACGCCGGGTACGCGCAGCATTATCTCCAGACCTATTTCCCGGCGGCCTATCCGCGCTGGTATCTCGACGGCTTCGGCGAGGTGTTTTCGACCCTCGTCGTCCGGCGTGACAATGTCCTGGAATATGGCCGCAGCCCGCCGGGTACGTCGTCGGTGCTGCAGTTGTTCGGCAGCTACCCGATCCGCGATGTGCTGAACGATCACTATCTGGCGGAGAACCCGCGCAAGACCCGATGGACGCCGATCCATGCCTGGATGCTTACCCATTTCTTGCTCTTCTCGGACACCAGGCGTCCGCAGCTCCGGCAGTATCTGGCGCTCAGGGCAGGCGGTGCCGATGCGGAGACGGCGGCGAAGGTCTTTGGCGACCAACAGGTGCTGGCCAAGGAACTGCGCAGCTATTTCGGGGCGCGAAAGCCCTATGAGTCGGTCACCTATGCGCCCTCGCTGATCGAGCAGCCGGTGGTCCATCGCCTGACCGAGGGGGAGGCGGCGTTCGTCCAGGGGCAGCTCGAACTCGGTTCGCGCGTCGAGATACCCGCCGCCCCGGCCGCCAATACCCCGCCCGATGCCGCCCGAACGATCGCCAAGGCGCGGGACGAGGCGCTCCGGGGGCGTGACCGCTGGCTCGAACGCTTGCGGCGCGACGCGGCGAAATGGCCCGGCGAATATGGCGCGCAACGCCTGTTGGCGGAGGCGGAATGTCGAAGCGGCCATGCCGACGAATGTCTGGCGGCCGCGAACCGCGCCGTCGCGCTCGCCCCGCAGGATGCCGACGCCCGTGCCTGGGTCGGCATGGCGCGCGTGCTGCAGGCCGATGCGCAAGCCGGACCGGCGCGCGACGCGGCGCTGGTCGAGGCGCGCAAGGCGATCGCGGCCGCGAACCGGCTGGATGTGCGCGCGGTCGAGCCGTTGCCCGCCTATTATCGCAGCTTCGCCCTGTTGGGGCAGAGCGTGCCCGATAACGCGATCGACGGGTTGCAGGCGGCGCTGACCGCCGTGCCCAACGCCCCTGCGACGCGCGTCGACCTGGCGGAGGCATTGGCGGCGAAGGGCGGCGTCACCGTCGCGCGCCGCATCGCCATGCCGGTGGCGCAGGGCCCCTATGACAGCCCCGAGCGTCCGCGCGCCCAGGCACTTGTCGCCGGACTGGTCGGACCAGGCGCGACGACGGGCGGCGCTCGCTAGGCAGCCCGCAGGCGGCGTCGCTCAGACGGTGCAGGTCCGGACCGCCTGCGCCAGTGCGGTCAGCGGATCGCCCGTGGGTACGAACTCATGCGCAAAATAGCCCTGGAAATTCAGGTCCGCGACACTCCTTGCCACCGCCCGCCAGTTCACCTCTTGTGTGTCGTCCAGATTATGGCGCCCCGGCACGCCGCCGGTGTGGAAATGGCCGATATAGGCGATGTTCTTGCGGATCGTGTCGATCAGGTCGCCTTCCATGATCTGCATGTGGTAGATGTCGTAGAGCAGCTTGACGCGGGGCGACCCGACCGCCTTGGCGACGTCGACGCCCCAGGCGGTATGGTCCGCCATATAGTCGGGATGGTTGACCTTGCTGTTGAGCAACTCGACGCAGATCGTCACGTCGTGATCCTCCGCGATCGCCTTCAGCCGGTTCAGCCCGGCGACGGTGTTCGCCGCGCCCTCCTCGTCGGACATTCCCTTGCGGTTGCCGGAAAAGGCGATGACGTTGGGCACGCCCGCCTTCGCCGCCTGCGGGATGCCGGTCCGAAAGGCCCGCTCGATCGCGGCGTGGTTCTCTCGCCGATTGAGCCCGTCGGCGATCGTCATCATGTCGGCGGCATAGCCCATGGTGCAGCGCAGGCCGTAGCGGCGCGGAACCTCATATTCGGCGGGTTGCAGCAGGTCGATCCCCTGCAGCCCCATCCGAACCGCCGCCTCGCAGAGCCGATCGAGCGGAATCTTGTCATAGCACCAGCGGCTGACCGATTGTTTCAGGCGGCCGGGGCGGACCGGCGGCGCGGAAATACCCGCGGTCGCGCACAGCGCGAGCGAGGAGGCGATGGCTTGGCGGCGGCTGATCATGCCCGGAGGATAGGCGAGACGCCGAACACGGCAAGGGGGAACGCAGCCGGTTGGGGCGGGTCGACATTCAACTATGCCTGTCCTTCCCTCGCCCCTCGTAGAGGGGAGAGGGGAGAATAAGCGGAACGTCGATCGGCCTTGGAACGGGATAGCCGCCCGGCCTGTCTTACTGTTGCGCGGCTGGCGGGGTAGGGCGCTCGGCCGCCGCAGCCTTGCGCATCTCGGCGATCTCGGCGGCCGATTTGAAGTCCAGCATCTCGACCTGGAAGACGAGGTCGGAATTGGCCGGGATCGGTCCCGATTCCTGCGCGCCGTACCCCAGTGCCGCCGGGATGCAGAGCCGCAGGATGCCGCCACGGCCGATCAGTTGCAGGCCCTGTGAGAAGCCGGGGATCACTTCGCCGACCGGCATGGGGGTCTGCATCGCCTGGTCGAACACCGCGCCCGTCGCGCTCAGATAGCCGATATAGTTGACCAGCACCGTCGCATCGGCGGCGGGCAGCGCGCCGGTTCCGGGGCGAAGCACGGTGTAGCCCAGCCCGGCCGGGGTGCGCAACGTGCAGACCCGCTGGGCCGCCGGGACGATCGGATTGAGCGGCAACGGGATGATCCCGCCATTGGCGGACGCGGCGCCAGCGGCGGGCGCGGTCGGCGCCCTGGGCTCCTGCCGGGGAAGGAAGGGTCGCTGCCAGGGGAAGCAGGAGCGAGGCGAGGAGGGGCCGGACGGCGCTGGATGAAGGCTTCATCCCCGCGCCCTAATCGTCCGCCGGGCGGCAGATCAAGTGGCGGTTAGCGCGTGGCCTTGCGCAGCAGCGCGGTCAGCGCGGTGTCGAGCGCGGACAGGAAGCGGGACCGGTCCTCCCTGGCGAAGGGCGGCGGTCCGCCGATGCGGTCGCCCCCCGCGCGCAGGTCGCTCATGATCGCGCGAACCGCGACGGCGTTGCCGATCGAATTGGGTGTGAAGGGTTTGCCATTCGGCGCGATCACCGCCGCGCCCGCCTTCAGGCAGCGATCCGCCAGCAGGATGTCGGCGGTGATCACCACGGTCATCGCGTCCGCGCGTTCGGCGATCCAGTCGTCCGCCGCATCGAACCCGTCCCCCACGACGATCCGCGCGATCAGCGGATGCGGCGGCACGCGCAGATGCGCGTTGCTGACCACCGTCACCGGCACCTCCAGGCGATAGGCTACGCGGTACACCTCGTCCTTGACGGGACAGGCATCGGCATCGACCAGGATCTTCGGACGTTCGGACACGATGGCTCCTTGCCACGATCCGGGGTCAGGGTTCAACGGCGCCGACCCAGTCACGACGCAGGCGCGGTCCGGCCAATCCGACGAGCAGCGCCGCCAGCGCATAGAGGAGGAGCGCGAAGAGCATCGAATGGCGCAGCGCGTCCGTGCCGTAGATCGGCGCCAGCGCATCGGACAGCGCCCCCAGCGCATAGATGCCGCCGCCCAGCCCGATCAGATTGTTGATGAGCAGGAACAGCGCCGCCGCCGTCGCGCGGGCCTCGGGCGCGACGAGATTCTGCACCGCCGCGAGCACCGGGCCGAGCCAGGCATAGGCCAGCGCCTGCGGCAGGAGGAACAGCGCGAAGGCCAGGCGCGCGTCGCCGCCCTGGATGCCGACCGCGTAGAAGGGTACGCTGACGCTATAGGCGATGGCGGGGACATAGGCGAACCAGGCCCGGTCGCGCGCACCGAGCCTGTCCGCGAGCCAGCCGCCGCCCAATATGCCGCTGGTCCCGCCGATCAGCAGCAGCGCGGCGATGAAATGCGAGCTGTCGATCAGGTCGAGCCCGAAGCTGCGGCGGAGCAGGCTCGGCAACCAGAAGGCCAGGCCATAGCCCGGCATCGATCCGCTGGCCGCGCCGAAGGACAGCAGCCAGAAGGACGGCTTGGCGGCCAGCGTCCGCGCGACCGCGGCGAAGCGCGGCGCGTCGGTCGACGCGGATATGGCGGCGGCGGGGCGCCGGTCTCGCACGACAAAGCGGACGAGCGGGGCGATCAGGATGCCGGCGAGCCCGACCGAGACGAACGCCGCGCGCCAGTCGATCCGCGCGGCGATATAGCCCCCGGCCAAGACGCCGGCCGCCGACCCCAGCGGAATGCCGAGCGAATAGACGGACAGCGCGAAGGCGCGCCTGCGTGGCGGGAAATAGTCGCCGATAATCGCATAGGACGGCGCCACCCCGCCCGCCTCGCCGATGCCGACCCCAAGCCGCGCCAGGAAGATGTGCCAGAAGCCCCCCGCCAGCCCGCACAAGGCGGTAAAGCCGCTCCACAGCAGCAGCGAACCCGTGACGACCCAGCTCCGGCTGGTCCGGTCGGCCAGCCAGGCGAGCGGCACGCCCAACGTCGAATAGAGCAGCGCGAAGGCGATCCCGCCGAGCAGCCCCAATTGCCGGTCGCTGAGATGCAACTCCTGCTGGATCGGAGCGGCCAGGATCGCCAGGATCTGCCGATCGACGAAATTGAAGATGTAGACGAGCAGCAGCATCGCGAGGACCAGTCCGGCGCGGCTGTCGGTCGGCGGGGATGGGCGGGAGTTCATGCCGTCGCCTTTACGGGAAAATGGCGGCGGGTCATCCCCGGCCCGGGGACGGCTTTCCCGACTCCCCAACCGGCACGCTGAGCCGGAAGGTCGCCGGGACCGCGCTCGCCAGGTCGAGCGTACCGCTATGCGCTCTCGCGATCCGGCGCGCGAGCGTCAGGCCGATACCCGTCCCCTCGGCCTTGGTCGTCGCGAAGGGGCGGAAGATCGTGGCGGCCTGCTCGGCCGGAACGCCCGGCCCATTGTCCGCTATGTCCAGCACGATGCGACCGTCGCGCGCCTCGCACGTGACCGTCACCGCCGGGCCGTCGCTGCCCTTCGCCGCCTCCACGGCGTTCTGCAACAACGCCCAGATCGCCTGGCTCAGCTGGTCACGATCGACGGCGGCGGTCAGATCGGCCGGGATCGCGACGCTCAGTCGCGTCTCCGGCCAGCGACTGGCGAACAGCCGTGCGAGATCGTCGACCAGTTCCGCCAGCCCCACCGGCTGCTTCATCGGCGGCGGCAACCGTGCGAGCGTGCGATAGGCCTGGGTAAAGCGTTGCAGCCCCTCGGCACGGCGGGCGAGCGTCGTCAGGATTTCGGGCAACAGGGCGGGGTCGCCGTCCTTCGCCTCGACGGCGGCGATCCCGCACTCGGCCAGCGATACGATGGGGACGAGCCCGTTGAGCATCTCATGCCCCAGCACCTGGATCATTTCGTC
Organism: Sphingomonas sp. Leaf21; assembly: GCF_916858675.1. Taxonomy (GTDB): domain Bacteria; phylum Pseudomonadota; class Alphaproteobacteria; order Sphingomonadales; family Sphingomonadaceae; genus Sphingomonas. The sequence continues at coordinate 508,457 of NZ_CAKASM010000001.1, read as the reverse complement.
GCTCGCGCGTGCCTCGGCGACGCGTTCTTCGCCCTCGACATCGATCAGCGCGACGACCGCATGGCTGCCCACGTCGACCCGGTCGATGCGCCAGCCGCGTCCTGCGTGACGAAGATGCGTCGCCTCCGCCTCGAGCAGGCTCGGCGGGGCTGGCAGGATGCGGTCGTCGGTGTCGAACAGCCGCCGCGCCGCCCGGTTGAGCGCGCGCGCCGCCGTCCCGTCCACCGCGAGCAGCGGGGTGGGAGAGGCGTCGAGCAACATCCGGTGCAGGATCGCCTCTCGTTCGTCCGTCATGACGGGCGCGGGGGGAAGCGGGGCCCGCCGCCGCACGGCGAACAGGTTCAGGAGCAGCAGCCATGCGATCGCCAGCAGCCCGCCGGTCATCGCCAGCCACAGGCCATGCGTCCACGCCGCGCCCACCACCGCCCCCGCGATGGCCAGCGACACACCGACGGCGATCGCCGTCCGCTCCGTGCTAGAGGCCATGCTGCGCCATGCGCCGGTATAGGGTGCCCCGGCTGATCCCCAGCGCGGCGGCCGCGCGCGAGATATTGTGGCGATGTTCGGTCAAGGCGGCGACGATCATCAACCGCTCGGCATCGTCGAGCCGGAGCGCCGCTGCGGGGGCGGTGTCCGCGATGCCGGGCGGCGGGCTGGCGGCCCGGAGCGCCGCGGCGTCAACGACGCCGTCGTCGGACAGCAGTACCGCCCGCTCGATCGCGGCGGCCAGCCCGCGCACCTCGTCGGGCCAGTCGGTGGCGGCGATGATCGCCTCGGCAGCGGGGGTGAGCCGCGCCGGGCGACCGAAGCGAGCGCCCGCGACCCGCGCGAAATGCCGGGCCAGCACCCCCATATCCTCCCGCCGCGTGCCGAGCGGCGGGATGGCGATCTCCAGCGTCGACAGCCGACGACGCAGCGCCGGCGACAGGGGCGCGAGCGAGTCCGCCACGCTGATGCAACGCTGGCCGGGGAGCAGGCGGTCGAGCAGTCGCGCCTGAAGAACCGCGTCGAGTCCGTCGGGATGCTTGAGCAGCAACGTGCCGAGTGCCGTATCGATCGACGGCCATTGGTCGCTGTCACGCAGGTCGACGCGCGTGACCGGCGTTGCGGCATCGCCGGATGCGGCATGGACGGCCAGCGCCGCCAGCGTGCGCCCCGATCCCGACCGTCCCGTGACGCAGATATTGGCGACCGTCGGTCCGACCCGGCGGATCATCGCCCGTACCGCCTCGATTGCCGGAGAGTCGCCCAGCATCTCCGACCCGCCCGTGACGAGCCGGGGTGCGGGTGCATCGCGTTGTCCGATCACGGCGGCGCATTTGGCGAGCAGATCGTCCTTGCGCCACGGCTTCATCAGGAAGTCGCGCGCGCCCGCCTGCATCGCGGCGACCGCGATACGGATACCGCTATGCGCGGTGATCACGATGATCCGCGCAGCCGGATCGTCGCCCATGATCCGGGCGATGCAGGCGAGCCCCTCGTCACCGCTGGTCCGACCCATGCCGAAATTCAGGTCGAGCAGGATCGCGTCGTAGCGCCGCTCCGCCAGTCGGGAATAGGCGGCCTGCGGCTCGGGGGCGATCTCCAGCCGATGCCCGGCGAGCCGAAACAGGATCTCCGTCGTCCGCGCGACCGCCGGATCGTCCTCGACCAGCAATATGTCCCAGGCGGTTGACAGCGCTGGCGACTGTCCGGACGCGGACATAGTGTTCCACGTCGCCGGGGCCAATTCCGCCGCTGTCGAGGATAAGTCTTTGTTCATAGCGAGTTGGCGTTTCCGGCGCTGGACAGTGACAGTCCGACCATGATGACCGATCAACCGATCCGCGCAAGGGGCGCGCAACTGGCGGCGGGGCATGGCGTCATGCCGAACGCTTGTCCTATCATCGGCACGATGCGATCCGGGGGGATGTCCAGATGAACACCTTCGCGCTGACCTCACTGTATCGCTCGATCACCCGCCACAAGCTCTATGCCGCGCTCAACGTCGGCGGGCTGGCGGTCGGGATCGCGGTGTTCTTCGTGCTCTCGCTCTATGTGCGGTTCGAGACGAGCTTCGAGCGATGGTTACCGCATCATGACGAGGTCTATCTGGTTCAGAACGACTGGAAGCGTGCGGATGGGCCCTATGTCGGCCGGTTTCCCGACACGATGGGCGGTCTGCTGGACGAGATGCGGCAGGATTTTCCCGGCCTGGTCGGCACCCGATACATGGGCGGGAAGGAGGGGGGCAGCGTCATGCGCGGCGGCATCGCGCAGCTGGAGGATATCGCCCAGGTCGATGCCTCGTTCTTCCAGGTCTTCGACCTGCCGATGGTGACGGGCGACAAGGCAACCGCGCTCGCCGATCCGATGAGCGTGGTGATTAGCCGTTCAGCGGCACGTCGATTTTTCGGCGATGCCGATCCGATCGGGCAGAACCTGACCCTGATGCTGGACGACAAGTCCACCCGCCGCGTTACGGGCGTGTTCGAGGATTTGCCCAAGACGACCGATTTCCCGTTCTCCATCCTGACCCGCCTGTCGACCTTCCATCCCGAGGAATGGTGGACCCGCTGGGGCAGCGGGTCGGTGCAGACCTTCCTGCGTTTCCCCGACGAGGCGGCGACCAGGACGTTCGCGAACCGGATGCCCGGGTTTATCGATCGTCACGGAGCACGTGATCTGGGCCCGGACGCCTCGTCGAAGCTCGGCCTGCCGCTGGTCCCCGTCACGCATCTGCATCTGGAGCCGGTGAGTGGGGAAAGCGGCGGGCGCAAGCAGACCGTGGTGACGCTGGGCTTGGTGGGCGTGCTGACGCTGCTGATCGCGATGGTCAACTATATCAATCTGGCGAGTGCGCGGGCGGGCCTGCGGGCGCGGGAAGTGGCAATGCGCAAGGTGCTGGGCGCCGATCGCGCGACGCTGATCCGTCAGTTCCTGGGTGAAGCGATATTGGCGGTCGGCGTGGCCGGACTGCTGGGCCTGATCCTGGCAGAGATCAGCCTGCCGCTGGTCAATGCGGCGGGCGGGTTGTCGCTCGCCATGCCCTATGCGGTCGTCATTCCGGTGCTGCTGCTGGTCTCGCTGGTCGTCGGCACCGCCGCGGGCTTCTATCCGGCGGTGCTGCTGTCGCGCTTTCCCGCCGCCTCGGTTCTTGCGTCCGCGCGCGCGCCGGGTGGCGGGCGCGCCGGGTGGCGGGCGCGCGAGGCGTTGGTCGTCTTCCAGTTCACCCTGGTTATCGCCTTCCTGATCGGCACCGGGGTGCTGGTCGCGCAGACCCGTCATCTCCGCACCGCCAATCTTGGCTTTCGCCGGGACGGGATGTTGATCCTGCCATGGGTGAGCTATGTCGATGCCGCCAAGCGCCCGGGGCTGATCGCCGCGTTCAAGGCGGTGCCCGGCGTCGACATGGTCTCAACCGCCGACACCGCCGTGGGGCGGCTGGGGAACAACAACGCCGAAAATGTCCCGGTTCCGGGGCGGGCGGGACCGGGGCCGTCACTGCGCCAGATCAATGTCGGCAGCGACTTCTTCTCGCTGTATCGACCCCGGCTGCTCGTAGGCCGCTTCCTGGATGATGCGCACCGGACCGACGACGGGACCGATCAGAAGCGCGGCGACCCGCGCAATATCGTCATCAATCGCCAGGCGGTCGCCGCGCTAGGCTTCGCCTCGCCCGAACAGGCGATCGGCAAGACGGTTGGGCAGGACCATTTGTGGACCATCGTCGGTGTCATCGAAGCGCTCCGCTTCTTCTCGCCACGTGCGCCCGACCAGCCGACCATGTATTATTACACGCGTGGGATCGTGCATTGGCCTTCGGTCACGATCCGCTTCAACGGCGATCCGCGCGCCGTCATGAACGCGGTGCGCGCCGCATGGCAGCGCGTCGCACCCGAGGCGCCGTTCAAGGGCGATACGGGCGTCCAGTTGCTTCAGGGCTATTACGAAGCCGACGACCGCGCGACCCGGCTGTTCGGGATCGGCGCGGGGATGGCGGTGCTGATCGGGTGCGTCGGGCTGTGGGGGATGGCCTCGTTCAACACCGCGCGCCGGGTCAGGGAGATCGGTATCCGCAAGACGCTCGGCGCGTCGTCGGCCGATATCGTCCGCCTGCTGGTCGGCCAGTTCCTGCGGCCCGTGCTGATCGCCAACCTGATCGCATGGCCGCTGGCCTTCGTCGCCATGCGCACCTGGCTTGCGGGGTTCGATGATCGGATCAGCCTGTCGCCGCTCTACTTCGTCGGGGCGAGCCTCGTCGCCCTCGTCATCGCGGTGCTGACCGTGCTGGGCCAGGCGCTTCGGGCCAGCCGCGCCACCCCCGCCTGGGCCCTGCGCCATGACTGATCGCACCGCCATCATGGAAAGGCCGGACCGATGAACCGCTTCGCGCTCATGTCGCTCTACCGTTCGCTTGCCCGCCACCGGCTGCACAGCGCGCTGAACATCGGCGGCCTCGCGGTCGGCATCGCGGTGTTCCTGGTCCTCGGCCTCTATGTCCGGTTCGAGACGAGCTTCGAACGCTGGATCCCGCATCACGACGAGATCTATGTCGTGGAGACCGAGCTTCACCTGCCGGGCAGCCCCTTCAACGGCGCCTATCCGGTGACGATGCCGGGATTGCTCGAACAGCTTCGGCAGGATTTTCCCGAGCTTGTCGGAACACGCATTCGCGGCGGCAAGCAGGGCGGCAGCGTCATTCGCGACAATGACGCGATCGGGGCCGACGTGGCACAGGTCGATCCGAGCTTCCTCGACGTATTCGACATCCCGATGGTCAGCGGCGACGGTCGGCGCGCGCTGTCCGATCCCGCCGGCGCCCTGCTCAGCGCGAGCGAGGCGAAGCGGCTTTTCGGCGATGCCGATCCCATCGGGCAGAGCATCACCATCGCCGTCGATGCGCCGCAAGTCTATCGGATCGGCGGAGTCTTTCGGGATCTGCCCAGGACCACCGATCTGCAGGCGACGATCCTCGTCCCGATGCCGCGCACGCCGCCTCCACCGGTGGCCTGGTCATGGTATAAATGGGGCATGGTCGATGGTGCGACCTATCTCCGCCTGCCCGACGCGGCGGCGGCGCGGGCGTTCGAGGCGAAGATGCCCGCCTTCATCCGGCGTCATGCCGGGCGGGATCTGGGCCCCGATCCGGCCAGGATCGTCTCGCTTTCGCTGTTGCCGCTCACCCGCCTGCACCTGCAACCCGTCGGCGGCGTGGAAAGCAATGCGCGCAAGCTGACGGTGACGACGCTGGGGCTGGTCGGCGTGCTCACCCTGCTCATCGCGATCATCAATTATGTGAACCTCGCGACCGCGCAATCGGGTCTGCGCGCGCGGGAGGTGGCGATGCGCAAGGTCCTTGGCGCCAATCGGGCGACGCTGATCGGCCAGTTCCTGGGCGAAGCGGCGGCCATGGCCGGCATCGCCAGCCTGCTCGGCATGATCCTGGCCGAGATCAGCCTGCCGCTGGTCAATGCGGCGGGTGGCCTGTCGCTCAGCTTCCCCTATGCGCTCGCCTTGCCGCTTCTGGCCGGACTGGTCGCGGTCATCGCGCTCGCGGCGGGATTCTATCCGGCGGTTCTGCTGTCGCGCTTTCCGGCCGCGGCGGTGCTGGCCTCGGCACGATCGCCGGGGGGCGGGCGGAGCGGAACACGCTCGCGCGAGATGCTGGTCATCCTCCAGTTCGGCCTCGCCATCGCCTTCCTGATCGGCACCGTCGTCCTGGTCGCGCAGACCGCGCATGTCCGGTGTTCGGACCTGGGTTTCCGGCGCGAGGGGCTGATGCTCATTCCCTCGCTCGCCGACAAGCGGGTCTATCCGGATCAGGCCCGCCCGATCATCGCGGCGCTTCGCCGCCTGCCCGGCGTGGACGCGGTCGGAACCAGCACCTCTGCGCCCGGCATGGTCAATTCCAGCCTGGACGTACTCGATCTTCCGGGACGCCCGAAGCTGACCATCGGCAACATCGTCGTCGGCCCCGACTTCTTCCGCACCTATGGACCCCGGCTGTTGGCCGGGCGGCTGTTCGACGACGCGCACCGGGCCGACGACGCCAGCGACTGGACCAGATGGAAGGACGGCCGCAACGTCGTCATCAATCGCAAGGCGTTGGAGCAGCTTGGCTTTCGAACCCCCGACGCGGCGATCGGCAAGACGGTAGGGCAGGGTGCGCCCCGGACGATCATCGGCGTCATCGACCAGCTCCGCTTCGCCTCGCCACGCACGGCCGAGACGGCGACCTTCTATCAATATGTCCGCGACGTTCCCTATCCGGCCATCGCCGCCATCCGCTACAGGGGCAGCCCGGCGGCGATGCGCGACCGGATCCGCGCGACCTGGCAGCGGCTGTCGCCGCAGGTGCCGCTGGTGATGGGGACGGCGGACCAGCGGCTCGCCGACTTCTACACCGCCGACGAACAGGCGACGCGGCTGTTCGGCATCGGCGCCGGGCTGGCGGTGTCGATCGGGTGCGTCGGGCTGTGGGGTCTCGCCGCGTTCGCCACGGCACGGCGCGTCAAGGAGATCGGGATCCGCAAGACGCTCGGCGCCTCCTCGTGGGATATCGTGACGCTGCTGGTCGGGCAGTTCCTGCGCCCGGTGCTGATCGCCAACCTGCTCGCCTGGCCGATCGCGTTCGTCGCGATGCGGACCTGGCTGGCGGGGTTCGACGATCGCATCGCGCTGTCGCCACTCTATTTCGCGGGCGCCAGCGGCGTGGCGATCGTCATCGCGGTGCTGACCGTTCTCGGCCAGGCGCTCCGTGCCAGTCGTGCCACCCCGGCCTGGGCGCTCCGGCACGATTGAGCCTAGCGCCCGTACCCGCCGCCGCCCGGCGTCTCGATCACGATTTGGTCGCCCGGTTGGAGCTCGACCTGGTCGGTGCCCTTCATCGCTTCGCGGCGACCATCGGCGCGCTCGACATGCTGGGTGCCGGGCGCGCCTTCCTGGCCGCCCGCCAGCCCGAACGGTGCGATGGTCCGGCGCGAGGCCACCAGCGTGGCGGTCATCGGCTCCAGCGCGGCGATCGCCCGGACCGCACCGTCGCCGCCGCGATGCCGCCCCCGGCCGCCCGACCCGCGCCGGATCGCGAAGCGGTCGAGCCGGACGGGGTAGCGGAACTCGAGTATCTCGGGATCGGTAATCCGGGTGTTGGTCATATGGCTATGCACCGCCGAAGCGCCGTCGAAACCGGGCCCGGCGCCGGTGCCGCCACAGATCGTCTCATAATATTGGTGGCGCGCATTGCCGAACAGGAAGTTGTTCATCGTCCCCTGCGCGGCGGCGGCGGCCCCCAGCGCGCCGAGCAGCGCGTTGCAGACCGCCTGGCTGACCTCGGTATTGCCCGCGACCACCGCGCTGCCCGGCGGGGGTGACAGGAAAGAACCCGCCGGAATGACGATGGTCAGCGGCGCGAGGCAACCCTCGTTGAGCGGGAGGTCTTCGCCCACCAGGCAGCGAAACGCATAGAGTACGACCGCACGCGTGACGGCGGGGGGCGCGTTGAAATTGCCGACGCTCGCGGGTCCGGTGCCGGTGAAGTCGATCGTCGCGGCGCGCGCTTCCCGGTCGATCCTGACCGCGACGGTCAGCGGCGTGCCATCGTCCATCCGATAGTCGAAGACACCGTCCGACAGGCGGCTGAGCACGCGGCGGATACTCTCCTCCGCATTCGCCATGACGTGGCCCATATAGGCGCGGACCATCGGCCAGCCCTGCGCGGCGACCATCGCGTTCAGTTCGGCGATGCCGGTCGCGTTGGCGGCAAGCTGCGCCTTGATATCGGCGACGTTGGTGTCGGGGCTGCGCGCCGGATGGCGGGCGTCGGCGAGCAGGCGGCGGAATGCCTCCTCGCGGAACTCGCCCCCATCGACCAGAAGGAAGTCGTCGATCACGACGCCCTCATCCTCCAGCGTCCGCGACCGGGGCGGCGTCGATCCCGGCGTCAGCCCGCCGATATCGGCATGATGGCCGCGATTGGCGACGAAGAAGCGGATCGCTCCGTCCGGCCCGAAGACAGGCGCGATGACGGTAATGTCGGGCAGATGGGTGCCGCCGTTGAACGGATTGTTGAGTGCCACGACATCGCCGCGCTTCAGGTCGTCGCCGCGACTGGCCAGTACGGCGCGAACGCTCTCTCCCATCGCCCCCAGATGGACCGGGACATGCGGCGCATTGGCGATCAGGCGGCCCTCGGCGTCGAACAGCGCGCAGGAAAAGTCCAGCCGCTCCTTCATGTTGACGCTGACCGAGGTGTTGCGCAGCACGACCCCCATCCGCTCGGCGATGCCCATGAACTGCGTGTTGAACAGCTCCAGCCGGACGGGATCGACCACGCCCGGATCGGGCACAGCTTTTGTGCTCGCGCCGTCATGCGACAGGATCAGTTCGCCTCCCGAGCCTACCGTCAGCGTCCAGCCCGGCTCGACCATCGTCGTCGCGATCGCCTCGCGGATCAGCGCGGGGCCGACGATCCGGTCGCCGGGGCGGAGGCCGGTGCGGTCGTGGATCGGGGTCGGATGCTCGACGCCGCCGGTCCAGACGGGAACGGTGGCCAGCGGCTCCGGCATCCCGCCCTCGCGCGGTGGCAGCGGCGGGGGCGTGGCGGGCTCTCCCGGCAAAATGGCCTCGACCACCAGTGTTTCGACGATGATCGCCCGATCGGCGCTGACAAAACCGAAGCGTGCGCGGTGCGCCTCCTCGAACGCGGCGCGCATCCTGTCGGTATCGGCCAGCGCGACGCCCAGCGCGGTATCGGTCCCGGCATAGCGCAGATTGACCGTGGCGACCCGCATCGCACCCGCACCCACCTCGGTGATGGCGGCATCGCCCAGTTCGTCGGCGAGGACATCCAACGGCTCGCCCAACGGCCGCTCGACCGACCGCTGGCGGATCGCGACCCGGTCGGCGAGGCCCATGCCATAGGCCGACAGCACACCCGCCAGCGGATGGATCAGCACCCGGCGCATGTCCAGCATCTCGGCCACCCGGCAGGCATGCTGGCCCCCCGCACCGCCGAAGCATTGCAGCGCGAAGTCGGTGACATCCTCACCCCGCTCCAGCGCGACGCGCTTGATCGCCGCCGCCATGTGCGCGACCGCGACCTCCAGAAATCCCTCGGCGACCCGGCGGGGATCGTCCATCCCACTTTCCCTTGCCAGCGCGGCGAAACCGCGGGCGCTCGCCTCGGCGTCCAGCGGCTGGTCGCCTTCCGGCCCGAACAGCGCGGGAAAATGAGCCGGCTGGATCTTGCCGACCAGCACATTGGCGTCGGTCACGGTCAGTGGGCCGCCCCGGCGATAGCAGGCGGGGCCCGGATCGGCGCCCGCGCTGTCCGGACCGACGCGGAAGCGCGCCCCGTCATAGTGCAGGATCGATCCGCCCCCGGCCGCGACCGTGTCGATCGCCATCATCGGCACGCGCATCTCCACGCCCGCGATCTCGGCATCGAGCACCCGCTCGAACCGCCCGGCATAGAGCGCCACGTCGGTCGAGGTGCCGCCCATGTCGAAACCGATCACGCGCGGCATTCCCGCCGCCTCGGCGGTCCGCGCCGCCGCCACCACGCCGCCCGCCGGACCGGACAGGATCGCATCCTTGCCCTGGAACACCGACGCCTCGGCCAGTCCGCCGCTCGACTGCATGAAGTGGAGCGGCACACCCTCCAGCGCGCCCGCGACACGGTCGACATAGCGGCGCAGGACGGGCGACAGATAGGCGTCGACCACGCTGGTCCGCCCCCGCGCGACCAGTCCGATCAACGGGCTGACCGCGTGGCTTGCCGAGACCTGCGTGAACCCGGCGTCGCGCGCCAGCGCGGCGACCCGCCGCTCGACCTCTGGATGCGACCAGGCATGGGTGAGCGCGATGGCGACCGCGTCATAGCCCTCGGCGCGCTTCGCCGCGAGCAGCTCGGCGGTCGCCGCTTCGTCGAGCGTGGTTACGGCGCGCCCGTCGCGATCGATCCGCCCGCCTATCTCGATCACCCCGTCATGGAGCGGCTGGGGCAGGCTTATGGCCAGGTCGAACAGCCGAGGACGCGCCTGGTTGCCGATCGCGAGCAGGTCGGCGAAGCCGTGATCGACGACCAGCAACGTCCGTGTCCCCTTGCGCTCCAGAAGGGCGTTGGTCGCCACGGTGGTGCCCATCTTCACCTCCGCGATGGCGTCACCGGGGATGGCTTCGCCCTCGGCCAGGCCGAGAAGCTGGCGGATCCCGGCCACGGCGGCATCGGCGTAGCGTTCTGGATTTTCGCTGAGCAGCTTGGCGGTGGTCAACGTGCCGTCGGGCGCGCGGGCGACGATGTCGGTGAAGGTGCCACCACGATCGACCCAGAATGACCAGCGCGTCATCGCCTACACCTTATCTGCAAATTATCGACAGATTGTTCGTATCATGTTGACAGCGCGCTTGGCCAGCGCGATCCTCCGGCGGCATGAGGGAAGGGCTATGACCAGCGGACGGCGTGCAATCGTATCCTCGGCGCATCTCGCCGATGGTTCCGCGCCCGCGCTGTCCGAGCTGGAGTTCAGCCTGACACTGGCGGCGGCGGCCTTTCAACGCTGGATGACGCGGTGCGCGGCGGCGGCGGGACTGGCGCTGACGCCGATCGAGGTGCTGATCCTCCACACGGTCCGCCACCGCGACCGACCCAAGAGGATCGCCGATATCGCGCTGGTCCTGGATATCGAGGACACGCATCTCGTCACCTATGCGGTGCGCAAGCTGGAGCGGGCAGGGCTGATCGCGACCCGGCGCGAGGGCAAGGAGAAGCTGCTCGTCGCGACCGAGCCGGGGCGAGAATTCTGCGCCGGATACCGTGACATTCGCGAGCGGCTATTGGCGAAGGCGGTCTCGGCGGATGGCCCGGATGCCGCCGCGCTTTCGGAGGCCGCCGACCTGCTACGGCGCGTGTCGGGTCAGTATAACCAGGCGGCCCGCGCCGCCGCGACGCTGTAGAGCGGGCGGCCATGCTGGTCCTGTCGGGCATCGCGATCATCATCATCGGCTTCGCGCTTGGCGTGAACCCGCTCCTGGTGGTGACCGTGGCGGCCTTTGCCAGCGCGGCAGCGGCGGGGTTCGGGCCGGTCGAGGTGATCGCGATGATCGGCAAGGCCTTCGTCTCCAGCCGTTTCATGGCGGTCGCGTGGCTCGCCCTGCCGACGATCGGATTGCTCGAACGCGCGGGGCTCCGCGACCGGGCGCGTGACGTGGTGCGGCGTCTGCGTGGCGCGACCACCGGGCGGGTGCTGATCGGATATCTGTTGCTGCGTCAATTGACGGCGGCACTGGGACTGACCTCGCTGGGCGGGCATGTCCAGATGGTGCGCCCGATCATCGCGCCGATGGCGGAGGGCGCGGAGGAGCGCGACGAGGCGTCACCGCTCGACCCCGACACGCGCGACCATATCCGCGCGCACGCCGCCGCCGTCGACAATATCGGCGTGTTCTTCGGCGAGGACGTATTCATCGCGATCGGATCGATCCTGCTGATCCGTGCGATCCTGGAGCAGGAGGGGATCGTCGTGGCGCCGCTGCATGTCGCGCTATGGGCGATCCCGACCGCAATCGCCGCGTTGCTGGTGCATGGCACGCGGCTGCTGCTGCTCGATCGGCGGCTGATGGCGCGGCGGCGATGATCGGGCTCGACGCGCTGGGTATCGCGGCGGCGCTGTTGCCCGGAACGGTGGCGGTCCATCACGCGCTCGACGCCCGCGAGCCGACGCGGTGGCGCAATGCCGGCTTCTGGGGCCTGTTCGCCGCACTGCTCGGCGCGGGCCCGTGGCTGCCCGATGTCGTCAGTGGCGTGCTGGTCCTGATCATGGTCGGCCTGGCGACCTGCGGCCTCCGCCCGACACCCGTCCGCGCCGTCGAAGCGCCCGTACCGTCGGCCCGTCTGGGCGGCTGGCTGTTCCTGCCAGCGCTCGCCCTGCCGGTGGTGACTTTGGCGGGAACGCTGCTCGTACCGGACGGGCGGATCGGCGGGGTGGCGCTGATCGATTCCAAGCAGATATCGCTGGTGGCGTTGGCGGCCGGTGCACTGGTCGCGCTGCTCCTGGCGATCCGCCTGACCCGCCCGCCCGTCGCCGCGCCCGCGACCGAGACGCGCAGACTGTCGGATGCGGTCGGCTGGGCGATGGTGCTGCCGCAGATGCTCGCGGCACTGGGTGGCGTCTTCGCGGCGGCCGGGGTCGGCAAGGTGGTCGCGGACGGGGTGACCAGCGTCGTCGCGCTCGACACGCCGGTCGCTGCGACCATCGCCTATTGCGTCGGCATGGCGCTATTCACGATGGTGATGGGCAATGCCTTTGCCGCCTTTCCGATCATGACGGCGGGGATCGGCCTGCCGATCGTCATCCACCGCTTCGGCGGAGACCCCGCCGCCGTCGCCGCGCTCGGCATGTTGTCGGGATTCTGCGGGACGTTGATGACCCCGATGGCGGCGAACTTCAACATCGTGCCCGCCGCCATCCTGGAACTGCGCGACCGGTTCGGCGTGATCCGCGTGCAGTGGCCGACCGCGCTGCTGCTCCTCGCCTTCAACATCGCGGTTCTGGCCGCCTGCGGCTTTTCCGGAAGGATCCCATGACCCCAGACCTGGCCGCCCGCTTCGCCCGCATCGCGCTGGGTCATGTTACCCGCGAATATCCGCACAAGGCCGATCACGTCTATTCGGGCGACGACGACCGCTACACGCCCAGACTGGTCCACCCGATCTTCTATGGCAGTTTCGACTGGCATAGCTGCGTTCACGGCTATTGGCTGCTCGCTCGGCTTCGGCGCCTCTATCCGGATCTGGCCGAAGCCGCCGCGATCGACGCGGTGTTCGCCGATGCGTTCACCCCCGCCAAGGTCGAGGCGGAGCGCGCCTATCTCGACCGCCCCGACACGCGCGGGTTCGAGCGCCCCTATGGCTGGGCCTGGCTGCTGATGCTCGCCGCTGAACTGACCGTAGCGGACAGCCCTCATGCCGCGACCCTGCGCCCGCTGGCCGATGCCTTTGCCGGGCGCTGGCGGGCGTTTCTGCCGGTGCTGACCTATCCCGTGCGGGTCGGCACCCACGCCAATACCGCCTTCGCGCTGGTCCTGATCGACCGCTATGCACGCGTCATGGGCGACGACGATCTGCGCCGTCTGATGGCCGATCGGGCGGAAAGCTGGTTCGGCCAGGACCGGGCCGCGCAAGCCTGGGAGCCGAGCGGGCAGGACTTCCTGTCGCCGGTCCTGATCGAGGCGATGGCGATGCAGCGGCTGCTGCCGCCGGATGGCTTCGCGCGCTGGTTCGCCGCCTTCCTTCCCGAGCTGGCAGCGGGCCGGCCAGGGGCCCTGTTCACGCCCGCCCGGGTCAGCGATCGGAGCGATGGCCAGATCGCGCATCTCGACGGCCTGAACCTCAGCCGCGCCTGGGTCATGCGCAGCCTGGGCGAGGCGCTCTCAGGTCCCGTCGCGGACCGGCTGTCGGACAGCGCGGCGCGACACCTCGACGCCGCGCTGGACGAGGTCGCTGGGGACTATATGGGCGAGCACTGGCTGGCCAGCTTCGCGCTGCTGGCGCTGACCGGCCTCGACTGAGGCGCGATCAGGGGAAGCCCGCGCCGCCATGCGCGCCGACGGCGGTGCCGGTCGAGTAGGTGGTTTCGCCCGATGCCAGCGCGACGTAGAGCGCCGCGAGCTCGGCGGGCTGGCCCGCGCGACCGAGCGGCGTGTCCTGGCCGAACTCGTGCATCTTACCGGGAAGCTGCCCGCCCGCCACCTGGAGCGGGGTCCAGATCGGGCCGGGCGATACCGCGTTGACCCTGATGCCCTTCTTCGCGAGCTGCTTGGCCATTCCGCGAGTCAGGTTCTGGATCGCCGCCTTGGTCGAGGCATAGTCGATCAGGTCCTCGCCCGGATCATAGGAGTTTTGCGAGATCGTATTGATGATCACCGACCCCGGCGGCATCGACGGGATCGCGGCCTTTGAAAAGCGGAACACGTGGAAGACGTTGGTTTCGTAGGTGCGGACGAACTGCTCGTCGCTGATCTCCGAGATGTCGGCCTTCGATTGTTGATAGGCGGCGTTGTTGACCAACAGGTCGAGCCCGCCGAGCTGCGCGATCGCCTTGCGCACCGTCTCCTCGCAGGCCTTTTGCGTGCGGATATCGGCGGGTAGCAGCACCGCCTTCCGCCCCGCCTGACGGATCAGATCGGCGACCTCGTGCGCGTCGGGCTCTTCGCTGGGATGATAGTTGATGGCGACGTCCGCCCCCTCGCGCGCGAAGGCGATGGCGGCGGCGCGACCGATGCCGCTGTCACCGCCGGTCAGCAGCGCCTTGCGACCGGTCAGCTTGTTCGCGCCGCGATAGCTGGTTTCGCCATGATCGGGGCGGGGCGTCATCTTGCTGGCAAGCGCGGGCCAGGGCTGGCGCTGTTCGGGGAATGGCGTCCGGGTATAGACGTTGCGCGGGTCGCGCAGACTGGGCGCCGGGCCCTGTGCGGTGCCGGTCGCCTGTGCCATCGCGGCGGCGGGACTGGCGGCGGCGGCCAGGCCCAGCGCCGCTCCGCCCAGCACGCCACGGCGCGACGTTTCGAGATCGCTCATATCATGTCCCCTGTTATCGTGTCCCCGGTGTTGGAAGCCCGGATCAGGCGGCGACCGCGCCCTCTTCGCCACCGTCCCAATAGCGGATCCGCTGGGCATGGACGCGGATCATCACGACATCGGGCGTATCGATCCCCTCGGGGAAATAGCGGTCGAGGTCCCTCGTCCAATGCGCCTCGAACTGCGCCCGGTCGTCGATCAGCGTCGCGCGCCCCTCGATCGCGATGAAGAGCGGCGGCCCGCCCAGCATTCCCACGGGGCCGGTATAGCCGAGCGAAACCTGTGGCTCGGCACGGATCTCGGCGACCTTGCGCGAATGGCCATAGGCGAAGAAATAGCTGTCGCCGTCATAATCGACATCGCCATTGTTGCTCATCGGCCGGGCGGTGATCCCGCCATCGGCCGATCGGGTGCCGAGCATCGCGAAGTCGAGCTTCGCCATCTTCTTCGACAGGTCCGCCAGCGTCCATTGGGCCATGCGTCGATACTCCCGGCAGTCGCGGGATCGGCATTATGCCAAGCCGCTGAATTCTCTGTCGAAGTGCAACGGCCGGATCGCCTTATGGTTCATCCGGTTGTGTCAGTATGCGCCAGCGGATTGGCGGTCATCGACGCGACCTTAGCTATGGCCGCCGACCGCCATCTGGGTCCGGCCGCCCGAAGCTGGGATGTGGCAGGGCCACCCTCATCGCCGCAGGACCGCCGCCAGCGTCAGCCCCGCCGTCAGTTGCAACAGCCCATAGGCGCGGCGGCGACCGGGTCGTCCGGCAAAGGGGCGGACCAGCGCATCGACCGCGCCGACCTCCGACCGCCACAGCGTCACGTGCCGGGTCGGTTGCAACAGGCCGAGCATACCGTCGCCGATCATGAAGACCGCCGCCATTTCGGCGGCACGGCGCACGCCGATCTGGGTCGAGGTCAAGTCGGTCATGATGTCTCTCCGGGAAAACGCCTCAACGCATCGGCGAGGGCGATCGTCGCACGCGCGGAACGCTTCGATGGCACGGCTCGTCTGTTCGGCTGGGTCGATCAGTCTGACGAAGATCGTCGGCTTTACAGGTCAGGGCTGATCCGGCCTTATGCGCTGGTCCCGGGCGACGGACGGCGATCGTCGGCGCGCGGACGGAATTGAAGGAGTGGACGAATGGCTTCCGAGATCGAAGAACGGCAGGGCCCGAACGCCGGTGAATGCCCGGTCGCGCATGGCGGCGGTGGCGGCGGCGGTGCCGGAAAGCGCGGCGGTCGCGGCGGCCCGGGCAACAAGGACTGGTGGCCCGAGCGGCTCCGTCTGGAAGGGCTGAACCAGCACAGCCCGCGCTCCAACCCGCTGGGTGAGACGTTCGACTATGCCAAGGCGTTCGCCGAGCTCGACCTCGACGCGCTGATCGCGGACCTCCACGCGCTGATGACCGACAGCCAGGATTGGTGGCCCGCCGACTTCGGTCACTATGGCGGTCTGTTCATCCGCATGGCGTGGCATTCGGCCGGGACCTATCGCACCACCGATGGTCGCGGTGGAGCGGGCGGCGGACAGCAGCGTTTCGCGCCGCTCAACAGCTGGCCGGACAATGCCAATCTCGACAAGGCCCGGCGCCTGCTCTGGCCGATCAAGCAGAAATATGGCGCGAAGATCAGCTGGGCCGATCTGTATGTCCTGACCGGTAACGTCGCGCTGGAGTCGATGGGCTTCAAGACGTTCGGCTTCGCGGGCGGCCGCGCCGACACCTGGGAACCGGAAGAGCTCTACTGGGGCCCCGAGGGGAGCTGGCTGGGCGATGAGCGCTATTCCGGCGAGCGTCAGCTTCACCCGGCACTGGGTGCGGTGCAGATGGGTCTCATCTACGTCAATCCGGAGGGGCCGAACAGCAATCCCGATCCGGTCGCCTCAGCGCATGACATCCGCATGACCTTCGCCCGGATGGCGATGAACGATGAGGAAACCGTCGCGCTCAATGCGGGCGGTCATACCTTCGGCAAGACCCACGGCGCGGGCGATCCGTCCTTCGTCGGTCCCGAGCCCGAAGGCGCGGTGATCGAGGATCAGGGCCTGGGCTGGCGTTCGAAGCATGAGAGCGGCTCGGGCGGTGATGCGATCACCTCTGGCCTGGAAGTCACGTGGAGCCAGACGCCGACGCGCTGGTCGAACAACTATTTCCGCAACCTGTTCGAATATGAGGACCAGTTCGAGCTCGTGAAGAGCCCGGCGGGCGCCTGGCAGTGGGAGGCCACGTCCGCTCCCGCCGACGTGCCGCATCCGCACGACCCGTCGAAGAAGCAGCGGCCGCGTATGCTGACCTCCGACCTCGCGATGATAAAGGACCCGGAATATCGCAAGATTTCCGAGCGCTTCTATAAGGATCCGGCCTATTTCGCCGAAACCTTCGCACGCGCCTGGTTCAAGCTGACCCACCGCGACATGGGGCCGGTCGAGGGCTATCTCGGGCCGCTCGTGCCGCAGGAGCCGCTGATCTGGCAGGACCGCGTCGATCCGCTCGACCACCCGGTGATCGACGACGCCGATATCGCGGGCCTGAAGGCGAAAATCCTTGGCTCGGGGCTGTCGGTTCCCGCGCTGGTCGGTGCGGCCTGGGCTTCGGCCTCGACCTATCGCCGGTCGGACAAGCGTGGCGGCTCCAATGGTGCGCGCGTGCGGCTGGCACCGCAGAAGGACTGGGAGGTCAACAACCCCGTCCAGCTCGCCGAAGTGCTCGCCAAGCTGGAAGCGATCCAGAGCGAGTTCAACGCCTCGGCGACCGGCGGCAAGAAGGTGTCGATGGCCGACCTGATCGTGCTGGGCGGTTGCGCGGCGGTCGAGAAGGCGGCGAAGGATGGCGGGGTCGAGGTGACCGTGCCCTTCACGCCGGGCCGGATGGACGCGCGCGAGGACCAGACCGATGCCGAGTCCTTCGCGGTGCTTGAGCCGCTGGCGGATGGCTTCCGCAACTATCGGCAGGGGCCGCAATTCATGGTGCCGGAGGAAGCGCTGGTCGATCGTGCCCAGCTTCTCGACCTCAGTGGGCCGGAACTGACGGTGCTGGTCGGTGGCCTGCGCGTGTTGGGTGCGAATGCGCTCGGCGTGACCGACGGCGTGTTCACCGACCGGGTCGGCACGTTGTCGAATGACTTCTTCGTCAACCTGCTCGACATGAACACCGAGTGGGAGCCGACCGACAACGACAATCGCTTCGCGGGTCGCGATCGCCGGACCAAGGAGCACACCAAGTCGGCGACCCGCGTCGACCTGATCTTCGGATCGCATTCGGAACTGCGCGCGCTGGCTGAGGCCTATGCCTGCTCGGACTCGAATGCGCCGTTCGTCCGCGACTTCGTGAAGGCGTGGGACAAGGTGATGAATGCGGGTCGTATGGACATCTGATCCGTCCGGTTACCGCGTTGGGGAAAAGGGTCGCGTCGCGGGACGCGGCCCTTTTCTTATGCGTGCCACGGTCAGGATTGGCTGCCAACGTTCTGAAGCTGCACGCTAAAAACCAAATCCCCACTGGCATGATAGAAATTGTTGATCCGATCGCGACGGATCGGGCGTTATGGCCGCAATGCCCGCCATTCGCCACGAGCGGGCCAAGACAAGGAATTCAGGGAATGACTCAGGGCCGCACCATCGCCCTTATCGGGGTATCGTTGCTCTCGCTGGTCGCGCAGGGCGCCTATGCGCAGACCGTCCCCTCTTCGGGCCAGGCGGACGAGCAGGCCGCACAGGCGGCTCCGGCGGCGGGTGCGGCGACGACCGGCGACGAGGGCAACGACATCATCGTCACCGGTACGCGCGCCGAGGGTCGTACCCGGCTGGACAGCGTGTCGCCGGTCGACGTGCTGAGCGGCGCCAGCCTGCAACGGCAGGGGACCACCGAGCTGGCCTCCGCGCTCGCGGCGGTCGCCCCCTCGATCGACTTCCCGCGCCCCTCGGCCAATGACGCGACCGATGCGATCCGCCCGGCGACGCTGCGAGGCCTGTCGCCCGACCAGACGCTGGTTCTCATCAACGGTATCCGCGGCCACACCTCGGCCAATCTCAACACCAACGGCACGGTCGGTCGCGGCTCCGCAGCGGTCGACCTCAACACCATCCCGACCGTCGCGCTCGATCGGATCGAGGTGCTGCGCGACGGTGCGTCGGCGCAATATGGGTCCGATGCGATCGCGGGCGTGGTCAATCTGCGCCTGCGCGAGGCGCGGTCGGGCGGCGGCGCGGCCGTGACCTACGGCTTCTACAACACGCAGGTCGATACCGCCGCGAACAGCCGCAACGTCAATGGCGAGCCGGTGGTCACCGCCTCGGCCTGGCAGGGCATCGGCTTTGGCAGCGACGGCTTCATCACCATTTCGGGCGAATACACCAAGCGCCAGCCGACCAACCGCGCCGATATCGATCGCCGGGTCACGCCCAACCGCATCACCGGCCGCTATGGCGATCCCGAGGTCGAGCAATATACGGGCTTCGTCAACGCGGGCACGTCGATCACCGACAATCTCAGCCTCTACGCGTTCGGCGGCTATCAGGATCGCGACACGCGCGGCGCGGCCTTCCCGCGCAATGCCAGCGCATCGACGACGCTCGCTGGCTATCCCAACGGCTTCCTGCCGATCATCAATACCAAGACCAAGGACATCAATTCGGCGGTCGGCCTGCGCGGCGATTTCGGTGGCTATAATGTCGACCTGTCGCTCAGCTACGGGCGAAACACGGTCGACTTCCGCACGCTGAACTCGGCCAATTATGCCTATGGCGCGGCGACGCCGAAGAATTTCTACGACGGTCAGGTCGCCTATGACCAATATGTCGCCGGGCTCGACGTGACGCGCAAGTTCGACGTGTTCCAGTCGCTCAACGTCGCCTTCGGTATCGAGGGGCGGCGCGAGGGCTACAAGATCTCGCCGGGCGAAGAGGCGTCCTATGCCGCGCAGGGCTTTGGCGGATTTAGAGCGACGAATGCGATCAAGCGCGGACGGCGCAGCGGCAGCGTCTACCTGGACGTCGAGGCGCAGGTGACCGACAAGCTGCTGCTGGGCATCGCGGGGCGCGGGGAAGATTATTCAGACTTTGGATCGACCGCGACGGGCAAGGTTTCGGCGCGCTATGACCTGACCGACTGGTTCGCGCTGCGCGGCACCGCCTCGACCGGCTTCCGCGCTCCTTCGCTGCAACAGCAATATTTCACCCAGACTGCGTCGGTCGTGACCAATGGCGTGCCCATCCAGACCGGCACCTTCCCGTCGACGGACCCGGTGGGCGTAGCGCTGGGCGGGCTGCCGCTCCGACCGGAAAAGTCGAGCAATTTGTCGGTCGGCACGGTCATCCGGGCGGGCGGCTTTGACCTGACGATCGACGCCTATCGCATCCATATTCGCGACCAGATCGGCCTGTCGGAGAACATCCAGGCGGCGAACAACGCGCAGGTCGCGGCTTTGCTGGCCCCGCTGAACGTCTCGGCGGCGCGCTTCTTCATCAATGGTCTGGCGAGCACCGCCAAGGGCATCGACGCGGTGGCGCATTACCGTGCGCGGACGGACAGCGCGGGGACGTTCGACTTTACCCTGGCGGGCAACATCAACACGATCGACGTGACGCGCGTGCCGACCTCCACCGCGACGCTGAACCCCGCGCCGACGCTGTTCGCACGCAGCCGCATCCTGACGCTGGAGCAGGGGACGCCCGGCGAGAAGGTGACCGGCACGATCGACTGGTCGCTCGATCAGTTGGGCGCGCTCGCCCGCGTGACCTATTATGGCAACGTCAACCAGCCGGGGACGACGCCCGCCGCCGACGTGCTGACCGGCAACCGCGCGATCACCGACCTCGAAATCCGCTATGGCGACCGGAAGGGGGCGCAGATCGGACTGGGCGTCAGCAACCTGTTCGACGTCTATCCGCGCGCGACGGCGCTGGCGAACAACTCGACCGGCGTGCTGGGCTTTCCGTACTTCTCACCCTTCGGCTTCAACGGGCGGTACGTCTATGCGCGGGCTGGCCTGAACTGGTAAACGGCGCCTGACGGGGAACCGTCAGGGCCGGGGGACGGCGACGCGTGCGTCAGTCGTCCTCCTCCATCTCACGGTCGATCTCGTCCATGAAGTCGCGCGCGGCTTCACGATCCGCTTCGTCCTCGAACGCATCCTCCAGGTCGGGCGCGGCGCCCAGCATATAGGCGAGGCACCAGAGCGCGAAGCGGCGACCGCTGTCGCGCTCCAGCCCGAACTGCAGTCGCAACCGCTCGATACCGGCGGCGAGCTGGTCGGGGGCGAGGTCGGCGATCTCTTCGGTGCCGAAGAAGCGGACAAGCAACTGATCGAAATCCATGAACCCCCGATAGCCCAATCGGTCGCCGGGCCCAAGGGGCAGGGCGGCGACCTCAGTGCAGGCTGGTCGCGCGACGGACCACGCTGTCGACGGGTACGTCATGCAGGACACGAAAACGCGCCTCGATCAGGCTGAACAGGCCAAAGCCGAGCAGCCCGGCACCGACGATCAGATCGAACGGATTGGTGAGCCACGCGAGGACATAGGCCATGCCCCCCACGTCACCGGCCTGTTCCTCCATACCCGCCTTCACGAGTAGCCAGCCGCTGATCAGGAAGATGAGCCCGCGCGCCGCATAGCCCGCGCGGCCGCTCCACATGACCCAGTCACGGCGGGCCATTCCCGGCTCGATATAGCGCAGGAACGATGCCTTCACCGCCTTGGCAAGCTGAACGACGCCCAGAAGCAACAGGACCGCAGCGCCGATCAGCAGCAACGCCCAGCCGCCGGGCAGGGTCAGCGCCGTCTCGGCGCCTTTGTGCGTACCGTCCCCCGTCAATGCGGCGCCGCGCATCAGCTGGACCGCCTGCCATGCCAGGAACAGGTGGACGATGCCGCTGACTCCGGCGCCCGCGCGTTCGGCCAGGCCCTTGCGATCGGAGCCATGCCGTTCGATGTCGAGTGCGGCGTCCGCGAGGCGCCAGATGCCATAGGCGACCAGCCCCGCCGCCATCACCCCGAGCAGCAGCTGGCCGCCGCCCTTGCCCAGATATTGCAGCGCCCCGCTGGGGTCTTCGGCGCGTCCCGTCCGCAGGATCAGCACGGCGATGACGATGTAGAGCAGCCCGCGCGTGGCGAAACCGATCCGCGTCAGAAGCGTCAGGCGGGCATTCGCGTTCATGTCGTCTCCCTGATTTTCAGGGGATAACCGAAACTGCGGACCTACGTTCCGAACGCCATCCGGCCCGACAACGTCAAACGCCACCATCCCGGCGAACGTTGGGATCCCTTTGGTGGGCATGGGTGCGCCACTCAGGGCGGCAATAGCGGACCCCGGCCCCCGCCGGGGTGGTCGGTGACTTGGGGTGACAGACAGACTTTGGTGACAGCGGGGGCGGCGCGAACGCTCAGCTCCAGTGGCGGATCGGCCCGGTATCGACATGGACGAAGCCGTCATGCGGGTAGTAGCCCACCCCGCCACCGCGCAACGACAGCGCCGCGTCGCGCAGGCGGTTCAGCGGCACCCCGGGAATGGCGATATCGGTCGCCTTGCCAAGCATGTGCTGGCTCTTGCTGGCGACGCCGTGCGACCGCGCATGCATCGCGCCGTTGGTCTTCGGACTGCGATAGCCGGAGACGAGGCGCAACGGCTTGCGGGCCGGGATATCCAGTCGATCGCGGAGGTGGACGAGCAGATCGAGCAGCTTGGGATCCATGGTCCGCGTCGCGCCGGTGCGCCAGTCGCGCATCGCGTGGTTGAGTTCGGCGAGGCCGTCGGCGCGATAGCGGCCATCGGCGAAGAAGCAGACATCGCACCGCTCGCGCGTATTGGCGTTGATGAAGGCGAGGCGACGCTCGGGCGTCCGCGCGGAGACACGCTCGGACAGCGCGGCCATGACGAGCGCGGCGGTGCCGCCGCCGATAAGGTCGCGGCGCGAAAACTGGGACTCAGACAAATTCGGTTCCGGTTCTGGAGGAATGATCCGCTTTTACAGCATGATGGTTGCCAACTCCTGACCCGGTTCCCGCGCTTGGCCGCAGCCAGCCCACCGCTCGGCCCATCGCATCGGACCGATGCGGCCGGGAGCCGGGATCGTTTCGATGCGTTATCGTTCGACTATGAGGGAGTGGCCTGTGCAGAAGCGGTTCGGAACGTCCTTGGTGCTGGCGATGATGCTGGCGGGGTGCAACGTGCAGGATAGTGCGAACAGCAACGCTGCCGCTGCGGCAAACCAGCCCGCGGGGCCCGCGCAGTGGAGCGACAAGACCCGGTCGCAGCTTCGCCAGGCGATCGATGCGCGCGCCGCCCATGGCCTGGATCACATGGCGTTCGACCTGGGGGCGGGGGACGAAGCGGCCCTGACCGCGCAGGCGCTTCGCTATGCGTCGGCGCTGGCGCGTGGGGCGACCGATCCGACCAAGCTGTACGACGTCTATACCGTGCCGCGCCCCGCGCCCGATCTGAAGGCCGGGCTGGCGGGCGCGCTGAAGGCGGGCAATTTGGTGGGCTGGCTCGATGGCCTCGCGCCGCAGGACGCCAATTACAAGCGACTGTCGGCGGCCTATCTGAAGCTCGTCCGCCAGCCGCAGCCACAGGCGACCGCCACGCCGGTCGTCCAGAGCGGCGAGCCGATCAAACCGGGCGCCACCGATCCGCGCCTGCCCGCGATCGCGCGCGAACTGGTGATCCTCGACTATCTGCCGCGCGACGTCGCACCCGGAGACAGCTACACGCCGCAGATGGTCGCCGCCGTTCGCCAGATGCAGGCGGATTACGGGATGAAGCCCGACGGGATCATCGGTGACGAGGCGCTGGCCATCCTCAACATGTCGGACCTGGATCGCGCACGCGCCGTCGCGATCACGATGGAGCGGCTCCGCTGGCTGGAGCGAACCCCGCCAGCGACCCGGATCGACGTCAACATCGCCGCCGCACGGCTGACCTATTGGCGCGACGGCAAGATCGTCGACAGTCGCAAGGTGGTGGTCGGCGAACCCGATACCGAGACGCCGCAGCTCGGCTCCCCCATCTTCCGGCTGGTGGCCAATCCGACCTGGACGGTGCCGCGCTCGATCCAGGAGAAGGAACTGGCCAGGAAGGGGGCGGGCTATCTGAAGGCCAACAACATGGTATGGAAGGACGGCTGGATCGTGCAGCAGCCGGGTCCGAAGAACTCGCTCGGGTTGGTCAAGTTCGACATGCAAAACGACCATGCGATCTATCTGCACGACACGCCCGCCAAGGCGCTGTTCAACATGGTCCAGCGCCAGCGCAGCCATGGTTGCGTGCGCGTCGACGACGCCTTGGGCTTTGCCGAGATGCTCGCGAAGGACGAAGGCGTCCTCGACGAATGGCACAAGGCGCGCGCCACCGGCAAGGAAACCTTCGTCAAGCTGCCGCACCAGATCCCCGTCCGGCTGCTCTACCAGACGGTGCTGTTCGACGACGACGGCGAACCGATCGTCCGCAATGACCCCTATGGCTGGGACGACCGTGTCGGCGAAGCGCTGGGCTTCAAGGCGGGCAAGGCGCTGCGCGTGCAGACCGGCGCGGCGGATGTCGGGCCGTAAGGGGGGGGGGTGAATTCTCGTCGCCCCTGAAGGGGGGAGAGATGGTGGGGCTGGCCAGCTATGCTGGCTAGCGCCGCTCGGGTGAGGGGTCGGGTGAGCCGCAGGCTCACATGCTTTCTAAGCGCTACCCCGCATTTAGTTCCTGTTGTGAGCGGTTCGCCGACGGCGCGACCTTCGGTACATTAAAACCTAATTCGGCTTGATAAGTCCGCAGCACCCAAAGGTTGCCCCAATAGGGCATCGTCAGTCCGTCAGCCCGAAATGACTCGTTGGATGACCGTAGCCTGTCGGTGAACATCGCTGCTTGCTCCATCGTGCAAGTCTGGTTCCACGCTTGAATTTGCTGCATCACATAGGCCATGCCTTCCACGGCGCTCATACCCATAAGCTCGGGCACTTGTTGTGCGATCAACTCTTGATCGTCATTCAGCGCTAATGAGCGGCGCGTTGCCTCTGCCTTCTCGCGATTTTTTCGCCACCAGCTTCGCAGACCCATGATGCCCCCATGTTTGGCGGAAGAGGTGGGATTCGAACCCACGGATGGCTTGCACCATCGCCGGTTTTCAAGACCGGTGCCTTAAACCGCTCGGCCACTCTTCCGGGTTCGGCGGGAGGTGCCTGTACGCCAAGCGATCGGGCAAATCTACCAGCGATTGTCGAGCGGAGCGGCGGGCGTCCACGCGGTTGGACGTGCCAGGGCTGCGGTGACGCGAGGTTCCGGCGCGGGGCGGGCTATGGCACACAGGACGCATGTGGGGGACGATTACCCGGCGCGTGAAGCGCCTCGGCATTTCTTCGGGTCTGGCGCTTCTGGCGTTCGGCGCTACGCCAGCCGTCGCGCAGGACGAGGCGGGGTTCCAGACCTATCTGCAACAGTTTCGCGGCACCGCGCAGGCGCAGGGGGTCAGCCGCGCGACGCTGGATGCGGTGCTGCCGACGCTGACCCTCAATCCGCGTGTGATCGAGCTCGACCGGCAACAGCCGGGCGGCCCCGCCAATAGCGGCTTCAGCCCCTTCGCCCCCTATAAGGCCGCGCATGTCGATGCGGCGCGGATCGGGCGGGGGCGAAGCAAATATCTGGCGCAGCGTCCTCGCCTGTCGCGGATCGAGCGCGAGACCGGCGTGCCCGAATCGATCATGGTCGCGATCTGGGGGCACGAGACCAATTACGGTTCCTATACCGGCAATTTCGACCTGATCCGCTCGCTGGCGAGCCTGGCCTATGAGGGGCGGCGGCGGCCGTTGTTCGAGGGCGAGTTCATCGCCGCGCTCAAGATGATGGACCGGGGCGTGACCCGTGACCAGCTCAAGGGAAGCTGGGCGGGGGCGACCGGCAATCCGCAGTTCCTGCCCTCCATCTATCTGCGGCTCGCGCGCGATGGCGATGGCGATGGCCGCGCCGACATCTGGAACAGCGAGGCGGACACGCTCGCCTCGATCGGCAATTACTTCGTCAACGCCGGATGGCGCGCCGGGCAGCCCTGGGGCTTCGCGGTGACCGTGCCCGCCGGATTCGACCGCTCGATGGTGCGTAACCGGCTGGTCAGCCCGCGGTGCCCGCGCGTCTTCGAGCGGCACAGCGGCTGGCGGACGATCGGCGAATGGCGCGCGCTGGGGATCGTCCCCCAAGGGGCGGCCTGGCCCGACGACCGGGTGCTCGCGACGCTGATGGAGCCGGACGGCCAGGGGGCGACGGCTTATCTGCTGACCGGCAATTACCGCGTCATCCTGGATTACAACTGCTCCAATTTCTATGCTCTGTCGGTGGGATTGCTGGCCGATGCGATTGCGGGTTGAGGCCTTTGCCCTGGTCGTCGCGGTACTGACCGCGATCCCCTCGCCGGCGTCGGCGGATACCGTGCCGTCGCCGCATTATGGCAGCTATGACGCCACCGGCCGTGCGAGCTGGTACGGGCATGAGCTGGCCGGGCATCGGACCGCGACGGGGCGACGTTTCGATCCGGACGAGGTGATGATCGCGCACCGGACGCTGCCGCTCGAATCGATGGTCGAGGTGACCGATGTCGATACCGGCCGCTCCATCATCGCGCGGGTCGGCGATCGGGGACCGGGGCGCGCGGACCGCGTGGCCGACCTGTCGCTGGGGGCCGCGAAGCTGCTGGGCACCAACAAGCGCGCCGTGGCGCGGATCCGCCTGCGCGCGCTGGCGCCGGGCGGTGACGGTCCCGGCCTGATCCTCGCGGGCGCCAGCGCGGTGGCACCGGTCAGCCGCCCGATCGCGCTCGACCCCCATGCGCAATACCGGGTTCAACTGGCGAGCTTTTCCAGCCGCGATCGCGCGCAGGCGCTGGGCCGCCGCTTCTCGGCGCAGGCGCGCCTCTCGGGCCGGGTCTGGCGTGTCGAGCGGAGCGGGATGACCGCCGATTCCGCCAAAGCCCTGCGTGACGCCGCGGCGCAAGCCGGTTATGACGACGCCCGCATCCTGCATCAGGATTGACCTCTCCCCGCCCTTTGGTCACGGAAGATCCATGAAGACCCTGTACGCATCCTTCGCCGCCCCGCTCGCCCTCGTCGCGCTGGCCCATCCGTCGATCGCGGCCGCGCCGCAGTTCGAGACGACCGCCCCCGTGGCCTTCATGAAGGACCTGTCCTCGGGCGCGATCCTGTTTCAGCGCGATGCCGATCGACGGATGCCCCCTGCGTCGATGGCGAAGATGATGACGGTCTATGTCGCGTTCGACCTGGTCAAGAAGGGGCAGCTCAAGCTGACCGACATGGTCACGGTACAGCCGGAGACCTGGGCCAAGTGGCACGGGCCGCAGGCGGGTTCGACCATGTTCCTGTCGCCGGGCGAACAGGTCAGCGTCGCCAATCTGCTCTACGGCATCGTGACGCTGTCTGGTAACGACGCCTGCGTCGTGCTGGCCGAACATATCGCGGGCACCGAGCAGAATTTCGTCGAGCGGATGAACCGCACCGCGAAGTCGATCGGGTTGAACAACAGCCATTTCGGCACCGCCAATGGCTGGCCCGATGGCGGCGTGACCTATGTCACCGCGCGCGACCTGGCCGACCTGGCCGATCATACGATCCAGGACTTTCCGCAGCTCTACAAGCAGTTCTATTCGCGCCGTGATTTCACCTGGGGCAAGACGATGGGCGGCAACGCCATCACCCAGGCGAACCGCGATCCGCTGTTGGGCCGCGTCGCGGGGGCCGATGGCCTGAAGACCGGGCATACCGAAGAGGCGGGCTATGGCTTCACCGGTTCGGCCGAGCAGAATGGCCGTCGCCTGGTGATGGTGATGGCGGGTCTCAACAGCTCGAACGCGCGGGCGGACGAGTCGGTCAAGTTCATGAACTGGGGCTTCCGCGCGTGGCAGGCCAAGCCGGTCGTCGCCAAGGGCAAGAAGGTCGCCGATGCCGAGGTCCAGATGGGATCGTCGAACAGCGTCGGCCTGATCGCACCGCGCCAGCTGACCGTGACGCTGCCCGCCGGGCTCGACCCCGCGATCAGCGCGAAGGTCGTCTATCAGGGGCCGATCAAGGCGCCCATCAAGGCCGGCCAGCATATCGCCGACCTCGTCATCAGTTCGCCCGACATGCCCGCGCAGCGCCTGCCGCTGGTCGCGGAGAAGGACATCGGCGAGGCGGGCTTCTTCGGCCGTGCCTGGGCCGGGCTGACCTCGCTCTTCGGTTGATCCGCGCGTGACGCTGCCGGTCGGCAATGATGCGGCGCAAGCCGCCTTTGCCGCCGCGCTGGGCGGGGCCAAGCTTCACCATGCCTGGCTGATCGCCGGGCCGGAGGGCGTGGGCAAGGCGAGCTTCGCGCGCGCGGCGGCCACCCGTCTGCTCGCGCGGGCGAGCGGTGCGGGGGCCTTGCCGCCGGGCCTGGCCGTGGCGGAGGATCATCCGACCGCCCGGCTGATGGCGGCGGGCTCGCATCCCGATTTCCGTGTCTTGTCGCGGCTGCCCAAGGATGCCGAGAAGCCCGACCAGGATATGGCAAGGTCGATCACCATCGCGCAGGTCCGTACCCTGCAGCCGATGTTCGCGACCGCACCCGCCATGGGCCCGGCGCGGGTCGTGCTGATCGACGCGATCGACGATCTGGAGCGGGGCGGGGCGAACGCGCTCCTGAAGAATCTGGAGGAGCCGCCTGCGGGGACCGTATTCCTGCTGGTCAGCCATGCACCGGGTCGATTGCTGCCGACCATCCGCTCGCGCTGTCGGTTGCTGCGGTTCGAACGATTGGCGGACGACGATGTGGCACGCGTGCTGCGGTCGCAATTGCCCGAGGCGGAAGAGGGCGAGATCGCGTCGCTGGTCGCGGTCGCCGATGGCGCACCGGGGCGGGCGCTTCGCTTCGCGGGGTTGAACATCGCAGGGATCGACGGAGCGATCGCGCGGATCGCGGAGACGGGCGATCCGGGCAATGCCGAGCGGGTCAAGCTCGCCAAGGCTCTGGCCGGGAAGGCGTCGCAGGCGCGGTACGAGGCGTTTCTGGATCGAGCGCCCGCCTTCGTAGCGCGGCAGGCGCGGGAGCGCTCGGGGGCGAGGTTGAAGGTGGCGCTCGATGCCTATGCGGCGGCGCAGGATCTCGCGGGGGCGGCGCGGGGGCTGTCGCTGGATGCGCAGGGCACGGTGTTCGAGATGGCGGGGATTATCGCCAGCTTGCGATAGGATTTCCCCTGAAGAGAGGCGCCAGCCTATGATGGGGCGACAAGATCCCCCGACCCCGTTCAGCCTGAGCGAAGTCGAAGGCCGTGCCCAGGCCGCGCGTTACAGCCCGACCCGCTCGAAATGCCCCGGCTGGAACCCCTGCACCGCCAGTTCGACGATCCGCGCCGCCACCGTCTCCGGTGCCTTGACCGAGGCAGGATCTTCGCCGGGATAGGCCTTGGCGCGCATCTCGGTGCGCGTGGCGCCGGGGTCGAGGATCGCCGTCCGTATCTTGCTGATCTCCGCCGTTTCGTCACCATAGGCGCCGAGCAGCGTCTCGAACGCCGCCTTGGACGCGCCGTAGGCGCCCCAATAGGCTCGCGGCTTGCGCGCGACCGAGGACGTCACGCCGATCATCCGCGCCGCGTCCGAGCGCCGGAGCATCGGATCGAAGGCGGCGATCATCGCGGCCTGCGCGCTGACGTTCAGGGTCAGGACGCGCGCGAATTCCTTGGGATCGATGGCGGGGACGGCGGCGAGCGAGCCCAGCATCGCGGCGTTCAGGACCATCACGTCCAGCGCCTGCCAGCGCTCGCCGATCGCCGCCGCCAGCCGGGCGATCGAGTCATTCTCGGTCAGGTCGAGCGGCGCGATCGTCGCCGAGCCGCCCGCGTCGAAGATCGTTTCCTCGACCGTCTCCAGCCCCCTGGGCGTCCGCGCGGTCAGGACGACGTGAGCGCCAGCCGCGCCCAAGCCGATGGCGGTGGCCGCGCCGATCCCGCGGCTGGCCCCGGTGACGAGCGCCAGCTTGCCCGACAATGCACCAGCCATCAGGCGACCCGCTCGGCCAGCAACTGGAACTGGTCGACCGGCGCGCTTTCGTCATGGTCGGTCAGCGTCGTCGGATAGTCGCCGGTGAAGCAGGCGTCGCAATAGCTGGGCGTGTCGCCGCGCGCGGCGTTCAGCGCCTTGTACAGCCCCTCGATCGAGACGAAGGACAGGCTGTCGGCGTGGATGAAGTCGGTCATCCCGCCCAGGTCGAGCTTGGCGGCGAGCAGCTTGGCGCGCTCGGGCGTGTCGACGCCGTAGAAGCAGCTATGCCGGGTCGGCGGGCTGGCGATGCGCATGTGCACCTCCGCCGCACCGGCCTCGCGCATCATCTGCACGATCTTGAGCGAGGTGGTGCCGCGCACGATCGAATCGTCGACCAGAATGATCCGCTTGCCCTGGATGAGCGCGCGGTTGGCATTGTGCTTCAACTTGACGCCCAGATGGCGGACCTTGTCGCCCGGCTGGATGAAGGTGCGGCCGACATAGTGCGAGCGGATGATGCCCAGTTCGAACGGGATGCCGGACTGCTGCGCATAGCCGATCGCGGCGGGAACGCCCGAATCGGGGACCGGGATGACGAGATCGGCATCGACCGGCGTCTCGATCGCGAGCTGCGCGCCGATCTCCTTGCGGACCGAATAGACCGACTGGTCGCCAGCGATCGAATCGGGACGGCTGAAATACACCCATTCGAAGATGCAGGGGCGGGGGCTGACCGACTGGAAGGGATGGATCGATCGAATCTCGGTGCCCTGGACGATGACCAGCTCGCCCGGCTCGACCGCGCGTTCGAAGGTCGCGCCGCACACGTCGAGCGCGACCGTCTCGGACGCGAAGATCACCGAGCCGTCGAGGCGCCCCATGACCAGCGGCCGGATGCCGAGCGGGTCACGGCAGGCGATCATGCCCTCTGGCGTCATGACGATCAGTGAATAGGCGCCCTCGACCTGCTTCAACGCGTCGATGAACCGGTCGAGCAGCGTGCGGTAGTTGGAGGTCGCGACGAGGTGGATGATCGTCTCGGTATCGCTGGTCGACTGGAAGATCGAACCACGCCGCACGAGCTCGCGACGCAGCTTCATCGCGTTGGAGATATTGCCGTTATGCGCGATGGCGAAGCCGCCGGTCGACAGGTCGGCATAGAGCGGCTGGACGTTGCGCAGCGCCGTCTCGCCGGTCGTCGAATAGCGGACATGGCCGCAGGCGACCTCGCCCGGCAGGCCGCGGATCACGTCGTCGCGGTCGAAATTGCCCGCGACATGACCCATGGCGCGGTGGGTGTGGAACAACGCGCCGTCGAAGCTGGTGATCCCCGCCGCTTCCTGTCCACGATGCTGAAGCGCATGGAGGCCGAGCGCGGTCAGCGCCGCCGCGCCGGTGGCGCCGGACACGCCGAAGATGCCGCATTCCTCGCGGAGTTTGTCGTCGTCGAAGGGGTTGGTGGTCAGCATAAGAGAGGCGCTCGCAACGTTCGCAACTAAGGGGCAGACGGGGCGCATATAGGAACGTCGTCGGCGTTTGTCGCCTGTTTGTCATGATCGCGCGGATCATTTTGGCGAAAGCTGCGTTTCGGGCCCGAACTCAGGAGAAGCCATATGGCGCGCGATCACGGGGCCCAGATCAAGGATGACGGGCTGTACGAGGAACTGCGCAAGCAGGGGCAATCCAAGGAGAAGGCGGCGCGGATCGCCAATGCCAAGGCCAAGGGCAGCCTCGATCACCGGTCGACGCATCTGGAGGACCGGACCAAGGCCGAACTGATGCAGGAAGCGCGCAAGATCGGGATTTCGGGGCGGTCGACGATGGACAAGGCCGCGCTTGTGAAGGCGATTCGCGGGCACGGGTGATTTTGGCTGGCGTTGCCTGCCCCTCCACCATCCTTCGGATGGTCCCCCTCCCCAAGCAAGCTTGGGGAGGAATGAGGCTCAAATCCTCCCCAAGCTTGCTTGGGGAGGGGGACCGCCGCGAAGCGGTGGTGGAGGGGCCGCGACGCTTGCCCAACGCAACGCGCCCGCCTAACCCCGCCCCATGGCCGACCACCGCGATACCGGGCTGACGCTCGATCCCAAATTCGATGCGCAGGGACTTCTCACCGCGATCGTCACCGACCGGACGAGTGGCGAACTCCTCATGGTCGCGCACATGAATGCGGAAGCGGTCGCCGCGACGCGTGATACCGGTGAGGCGCATTTCTGGTCGCGCAGCCGGGGGCGACTTTGGAAGAAGGGCGAAAGCTCGGGCAACGTCCTGTCCGTTATCGAGATCCGAATCGATTGCGACCAGGACGCGCTCTGGCTGATCTGCGAACCGGCGGGGCCGACTTGCCATACCGGGCGACGTAGCTGCTTCTACCGGCGGATCGACGGTGACGGGCTGGTGCCGGTCGCGTGATCCGGCGGGGGGCGCTCTTGTCGCTCATGATGCTGACCGCGGCTTGCAGTGCGTCCCACGGCGGCGACGGCAGCGAGAATGCCGCTGGCGAGCAATTGGAGCGCGCGGGCATCGCCGCCGGACTGGTCGCCGATCCAGCGGCGGCGCCGCTCGACGGGATATGGTCGCGCGACACGGACCGGATGTGCATTCTGCCGCGATTGGGCGACAGTGACGGCTCGACCCGCCGAATCGGCGTGGTCCTCGACTATGGCGAAGGGCAGGGCTGCGTCGCGCGGGGGACGTTGAAGCGTCGCGGGGCGCAATTGAACGTCGCGTTCGGCGATTGCCGCTTCGCCGCCCGCTTCGACGGCGAGAGCATCCAATTTCCCGCCGCCCTGCCGAATGCTTGCGAGCGTTTGTGTACCGGACGGGCGACCATGTCCGCCCTGATCGTCGAGCGGATCAGCACGTCGACGGCAGAGGCGCGAACGCTGCGAAGCGGCGATGGCGGTGCGATGTGCGACGATCGCGCGGGCTGATTGACGTTGACGTAAAGGGCATTTAGCGTTCGCGTCCATGCCGAACTTCGCTGCCCTCGCCGCCACGCCCGCCCGGAGCGACCGCGACGATTATTCGATCACGCAATTGTGCGCCGAATTCGGCGTGACCGCGCGGGCACTGCGCTTCTACGAGGATGAGGGGCTGATCTCGCCCGAACGGCGGGGGACTCAGCGCATCTACTCGCAACGGGACCGCGCCCGGCTCGCCTGGATCCTGCGTGGCAAGCGCGTCGGGTTCAGCCTGGCCGACATCCGCGAGATGATCGATCTCTACGATCTGGGCGATGGCCGTCGTCAGCAGCGTGAAGTGACGATCGCGCGCTGCGCCGCCAAGATCGAGGCCCTGCATGCGCAGAAGCGGGATATCGACGCCGCGATCGCGGAGCTGACCGAATTCGTCGCGCTGGTCGAGTCGCATCGGGACCAGGCTTAGGCGGGTCGACATTCAGCTTAATCTACCCTCTCCCCTCCACGAGCGGCGAGGGCGCCGATGCGAAAATCAGGGCTGCCGGGCCTCCCCGGTGCCGCTCGCCCGCCGAACCCCCGCCAGCTCGCCCGTTGGTGCCGGTGTCGCGACCGCTTGCGGCGTGGGGGACGGCGTCGGCGCGGGGGGAGTGACGGTCAGCGTCTGCCGCTTCATGCAGCGGGCGCCGCGGGCATTCGTGTAGAGCGTGCAGTTCCACAGGGTCCGCTGCAGCCCGGAGGCCGTGTCGCGCAGATAGCTGAATGCCATGCTTTCCATCTGCGCGTTCGTCAGCGGCACCGATTGCGGCAGGCGAACCCCCGCGCGCCAGCTCATCACCGCGCAATGCTTGCGCTCGCCGCACAGCTTGAGCGCGTAGGCGGGGAAACCCTCCGGCACCAGTCCGGGGGGCAGCGTCACCAGGAACATGTCGGCATCGCTGGCCAGCGGCGCGGTCGCGCCCGTCGCGACGGCGGCCTCGGCCAGCGCGGCGCCCGCCTCGTCGGTGGCAGCGGCGGCGGCACGATGGGCGGGGGAGATGGGCGCGAGCTGGACGATCACCGGCTCGCCCGACACCGGATGGCGGTTGAAGGCGGGCGGTGTGCCCCACCATCCGGACCATCGGAAGAACAGATGGCTGCCGACCCGCGCCACCTTGTCGAGGCTGGCCTGCCAATAGGGGACGACCCAGTCGGTATGGTAATGGGTCGCATGGCCGACCGCGCGAAAGACCTTGCCGTTCAGCGCCATGGCGGCGATTTCGCGCGCGCGGGTCCAGGCCGCCTCGGGCGGTTGCCATCTGGTCAGCGCTCTGTCGCAGCTGAAGGTGAACTGGCACCCGGTCGCGCGCTCCTGCCCCTCGAACACGACACCACACACCGTCTTCGGGAAAGCCGGATGGCGCAGGCGGTTGAGCACGACCTGCGCGACCGCCTGCTCGCCCCTCGCGTCGTCGCCTGCCTCATACAGCACCCCCGCCGCAAGACAGTCGAGCGCGCGCGCCCTGTCCTCCGCCGTGCCCTGAAACACGAAGGGCCGCGCGGCTGGATTCGGATCGGTCGAGAAGGGGACGCCGTCGTTGTAGGCGCGCGCTTCGTCGGGGGTCATGTCGATGAATGCGACCGGTTCGACCGGCGGGATCTCGGCTGGCGGGACCACGCGCGCCGGTCGCGCCGCCCGTTCGGGCGACGCGCGTCGGGCCTGGGGAATGGCGGGAGCGTTCGCCACGAGCAAGGCCGGCACGACGCTGGCCGTACCGGCGATGGCGAACAAGGCCGCGCGGATGCCGCCGCGCGGCCGATCGGGTTCGCTCACTGTTCGGGGAGGAAGTCCGGCACCGACAGGTATCGCTCGCCCGTGTCGTAGTTGAAGCCCAGGACGCGCGTGCCGTCGGGCAGGTCGGGCAGCTTCTGGAGGATCGCGGCGAGCGTCGCGCCAGACGAGATACCGACCAGCAGCCCCTCTTCGGTCGCCGAGCGGCGCGCCATGTCCTTGGCAACATTGGCGTCGACCTCGATCACTCCGTCGATCGCCTGCGTGTGCAGATTGGCGGGGATGAAGCCCGCGCCGATACCCTGGATCGGGTGCGGGCCCGGCGCGCCGCCCTGAATGACGGGCGATGCGGCGGGCTCGACCGCATAGACCTTCAGATTCGGCCATTCCTTCTTCAGCGTCTCGGCGACGCCGGTGATATGGCCGCCGGTGCCGACGCCGGTGATGATCACGTCGATCGGCGAATCGCGGAAGTCGTTGAGGATCTCCTGCGCCGTGGTGCGGACGTGCACGTCGATATTCGCCGGGTTCTCGAACTGCTGGGGCATCCAGGCGCCAGGCGTCTCGCGAACGATGTCCAGCGCGCGCTCGATCGCGCCCTTCATGCCCTTTTCACGCGGGGTCAGGTCGAAGGTCGCACCATAGGCGAGCATCAGGCGACGCCGTTCGATCGACATGGACTCGGGCATGACGAGGATCAGCTTGTAGCCCTTGACCGCCGCGACCATCGCCAGGCCGACGCCGGTATTGCCGCTGGTCGGCTCGACGATGGTGCCGCCGGGCTGCAGATCGCCGCTGGCCTCCGCCGCCTCGATCATCGCGAGCGCGATCCGGTCCTTGATCGACCCGCCGGGGTTGGAGCGCTCCGACTTGATCCAGACCTCCGATCCGGGGAACAGCCGCTGGATCTTCACATGCGGCGTGTTGCCGATCGTTTCCAGGATGGTGTTGGCCTTCATGGCTTGGCTTCTCCGTGGCTAGGTTCGGTTTCGAGGATCTCTGGCGGATCAAAGGTTCTGGCGCGCCGTAGTTCCGGAAACAGCCGCGACCAGAGCAGCGTGACGCCGATCGCGCCGATGCCGCCGAACACCACCGCGCCGACGGGGCCGAGGATGGAGGCCATCACCCCGCTCTCGAATTCGCCCAGTTCGTTCGAGGCCGAGATGGTCAGCTGCGACACCGCGCTGACCCGTCCGCGCATGGCATCGGGGGTGTGGAGCTGGATCAGCGACTGGCGGACATAGACCGACACCATGTCCGCGCCGCCCGCACAGACGAGCGCGATCAGGCTGAGCACGAAGGCCGGGTGGACGAAGAGGTTGAAGCCCCCCAGGTCGAAGGTCATGCTCGCCAGGCCCAGCGCGCCCGTTATGTGGCTGGCGATGCCGAAGGTCAGGATGGAGAGGCCGAAGACGACGACCGCGACCAGCATCTTGACGCCGACATTCTGCGTCATCGGTCGGAAGGAGAACCAGATGGCGGTGGTCGCCGCGCCGATCCCCATGCCCGCCGCGAGCACGCCAAGCCCCTGCGACCCGACATGCAGGATATCACGCGCATAGACCGGCAGCAGGGAGGTCGCGCCCGCCAGCAGCACCGCGAACAGGTCGAGCGTGATCGCCGCCTGGACCAGCCGGTTGCGGCGGACATAGCTGAACCCCTCGACGATTCGGGCGAGCGGGCGATGATCGGTCTGTGCGGGCGGCTGCGGCACCGGGCCGATCAGGAAGATGCACAGCAGCGCGACGCCGAACAACAGCGTCGCCACGCCGTAAGCGAATTCGGGATGGACCGCGTAGAGCAACCCGCCGACGCTGGGCCCGGCGATCGTGCCGACCTGCCAGGCGATCGAGCTGACCGCGATCGCGGTCGGCAGGCTTTCGCGCGGCACGAGATTGGGAGCGAGCGACGAATAGGCGGGGCCCGAAAAGGCCCTGGCGATGCCGAACGCCACCGCGGCCGTGAACAGCGCGCCCAGCGTCAGGTGCCCGGACCAGGTCAGCAGCCACAGCGTGGCGGCGGTCAGGACGAGCAGCGCCGTCGTCGCCCGCACGATCCAGCGGCGGTCGACGCTGTCCGCGACCAGTCCGGTGATCGGGGTGAGCAGGAACAGCGGCACGAACTGCGCAAAGCCGATCATGCCGAGCATGAAGGCGGCCTGGCGGACATCCATCGTCTCGCGCGCCAGATTATATACCTGCCAGCCGATGACGATCGACATGGCCGATACCGCGATGGTCCCGCTGAAACGCGACAGCCAGTAGCTGCGGAAATTGGCGATGCGGAACGGGTGCGTGGGTCTATCCATGATTGACGCGCGTTGTAGGCTTGGCCTTGCCGACAAGGCAACCGAGGCAAAGCTATTCGCCCCTAAATTCCCGCTGTCCTGGTGGGAATTCAAAGGGGGAATTGAGTTTCGCGACAAAGCACGCCAATAGGCGTCGATCCTTCCCCAACGGAAACAAAGGTGTTCCCGACTGTGGCAAAAGCTCCAAGCCGTACCAGCGAGCCCCCCATTCCCAATCGGGAGCGTCCCGCCGAACCGCAACCGTTCCAGGCTAACAAGGAACAGTTGCTGGATTTCTACAAGCAGATGCTCCTGATCCGTCGCTTCGAAGAAAAGGCGGGTCAGCTTTATGGCCTGGGCCTGATCGGCGGCTTCTGCCACCTCTATATCGGCCAGGAGGCCGTGGCGGTCGGTCTGCAGTCGGCGCTCGACGGCGACAAGGATTCGGTCATCACCGGCTATCGCGACCATGGCCACATGCTGGCCTATGGCATCGATCCCAAGGTCATCATGGCCGAGCTCACGGGGCGTGCCGCCGGCATCTCCAAGGGCAAGGGCGGGTCGATGCACATGTTCTCGACCGAGCATAAGTTTTATGGCGGCCACGGCATCGTCGGCGCGCAGGTGTCGCTGGGCACCGGCCTGGCCTTCGGGCACAAGTACAGCAATGACGGCGGCGTATGCCTCGCCTACTTCGGCGACGGCGCGGCCAATCAGGGCCAGGTGTACGAGAGCTTCAACATGGCCGAGCTGTGGAAGCTCCCGATCATCTTCGTGATCGAGAACAACCAGTACGCCATGGGCACGGCCGTGAACCGCGCCTCGTCCGAGGACCAGCTCTATCGCCGTGGCGAAAGCTTCCGCATCCCCGGCATCCAGGTCGACGGCATGGACGTGCTGGCGTGCCGTGGCGCGGCCGAAGAGGCGCTGGCCTGGGTCCGCGCGGGCAAGGGTCCGGTCATCCTCGAGATGAAGACCTATCGCTATCGTGGTCACTCCATGTCCGACCCCGCCAAGTATCGCAGCCGCGAGGAAGTGCAGGGCGTGCGCGACAAGTCGGACCCGATCGACCACGTCAAGAAGCTGCTGGAGGCCGAAGGCGTCACCGAGGCCGATCTGAAGGCGCTGGAGCAGGACATCCGCAAGACGGTCAACGAAGCGGCGGACTTCGCCGAGCAGACCCCCGAGCCCGATGCGGCTGAACTCTACACTGAAGTGCTGGTGGAGCGTTACTGAGATGGCGATCGAGATCAAGATGCCGGCCCTTTCGCCGACGATGGAAGAGGGCACGCTCGCCAAGTGGCTGGTGAAGGAAGGCGATACGGTCAAGTCCGGCGACATCATGGCCGAGATCGAGACCGACAAGGCGACGATGGAATTCGAAGCCGTTGACGAAGGCGTGATCGCCAAGATCATGGTTGCCGAGGGCACCGACAATGTGAAGGTCGGCACCGCCATCGCGCTGCTGGCCGAAGAGGGCGAGGACGTCGCGTCCGCCGCCGCTTCGGGTTCGCGTTCGGGCGATGCGGCCAATGCCGCGCCGAAGAACGAGGCGACCGACCACAACGCCCCGCCGATGCCGGAAGGCGCGGCGGCCGCCGAGCAGGAGAGCGGCACGCAGAAGCTGGTCGCCGCCGCCGAGCAGGAAGCGCCCGCCTCGCCGGAAATCCCGGAAGGCACCGAGATGGTGAAGCTCACCGTCCGCGAAGCGCTGCGCGATGCGATGGCCGAGGAAATGCGCGCCGACGACCGCGTCTTCGTGATGGGCGAGGAAGTCGCCCAGTATCAGGGCGCGTACAAGGTGACGCAGGGCCTGCTCGACGAGTTCGGCGACCGTCGCGTCATCGACACGCCGATCACCGAATATGGCTTTGCCGGTGTCGGCACCGGTGCCGCCATGGGCGGCCTGCGTCCGGTCATCGAGTTCATGACGTTCAACTTCGCCATGCAGGCGATCGACCACATCATCAACTCGGCCGCCAAGACCAACTACATGTCCGGCGGCCAGATGCGTTGCCCGATCGTGTTCCGTGGTCCCAACGGTGCCGCCAGCCGCGTCGGCGCGCAGCACTCGCAGAACTACGGCCCGTGGTACGCGAGCGTGCCCGGCCTGATCGTGATCGCGCCCTATGACGCGGCCGATGCCAAGGGCCTGCTGAAGGCCGCGATCCGCTCGGAAGACCCGGTCGTGTTCCTCGAGAACGAGCTGATGTACGGCCGTTCGTTCGACGTGCCCAAGCT
Organism: Sphingomonas sp. Leaf21; assembly: GCF_916858675.1. Lineage (GTDB taxonomy): Bacteria > Pseudomonadota > Alphaproteobacteria > Sphingomonadales > Sphingomonadaceae > Sphingomonas. The sequence goes on along the minus strand of NZ_CAKASM010000001.1, from coordinate 469,703 downwards.
CGACGATTTCGTCCTGCCGATCGGCAAGGCGCGGATCATGCGCGAGGGCAAGGACGTGACCCTGGTCTCTTACTCGATCGGCGTGGGCGTCGCGCTCGAAGCCGCCGAGAAGCTGGCCGCCGAGGGTATCGATGCGGAGGTCATCGACCTGCGCACCCTGCGTCCGCTCGACACGAAGACGGTGTTGAAGTCGCTCGCCAAGACCAACCGCCTGGTCGTGGTCGAGGAAGGCTGGCCCACCTGCTCGATCGCGACCGAAATCGCTGCGGTCGTCATGGAGGAGGGGTTCGACGACCTCGACGCGCCGGTTCTGCGGGTGACCAACGAGGACGTGCCGCTGCCTTATGCGGCGAACCTCGAGAAGATCGCGCTGGTCGATGCCAACAAGGTCATCGCCGCCGTCAAGAAGGTCACCTATCGCGGCTGAGCGATGGCTCCTTCGTCACGATGAGGAGAGGGCCTTCCGGGAATCCGGGAGGCCCTTTTTCATGGTCGCCATCCGTGCGAAGGGCGAACCATGACCGATGCCCCCCGCTCCGAGCCGACCCATCCCGCGATCGAAGCGGTGATGCGCGAACAGGCGCTGGCCGTCGGCTATGCGCCAGCAGCGGCGCGTGACGGCTTCGCGGCACTGCTCGATCTGGACCACCAGCTCGCATCGATCCTGCAAAGCACGACCGAGCCGATGATCGGTCAGATGCGCCTGACCTGGTGGTATGAGGCCCTGGAGAAACTCGACCAGGGTCCGGCACCCGCGCATCCGGTGTTGCAGCGGCTGGCGGCCACGGCGTTGCCGGGCGGCGTGCGCGGGGGCGACCTCGCGCCGATGATCGAGGGGTGGGAGGCGCTGCTCGATGATGGCGAGCCACTGGATGACGACCGGATCAGCCGCCATGCCGAGGCGAGGGGCGGGATTTTGTTCGCCAGTATCGGGCGTCTGCTCGGGGTCGATGATCTCGGAGCGTTGGGCGTCGCGTGGGCGAGGGCCGATCTGGCGACGCATCTTACCGACAAGGGGGTGGCGGGTCGGGCGGGCGATGTCGCGATGGCGGAGCTGGACGCGTCGCTGGATCGCAAGAAGCCAAAGGCGGCTCGCGGACTGACGGGGCTGGCCGTGCTGGCGCGCGAGGGCCTTCGGCATCCCGATCGATCGCCGGGGCATCCCCTGCGTGCGGCCCGGCTGGCATGGCACGGCCTGACGGGGCGGTAAGGCTCTCCTTCGCCTGAACTTATCTCGTTCCTTTCATGTGCGATAGGCTGACCCGGCCAAGGGTAGGGGAAGGACACACGAAGACCTTGCCGCCAAACCCCGCGCCCGTTTACCCTGGGCCGTGTCTGACGGGGGGAGACGTGAGGTATGTGGCGCTATCTGGCGGGTGGTTTTGGCGCGCTGCTATTGGTGGGCGCGGGACTGTTCCTTTGGGGAAGCCGCCCGGACTCCCCGTCACCACTACCTGCTGCGAGCGCGGCGGTCGGTTTGCCATCTCAAGGCGCCGAGGAGGACGACGGTGCGCTGCCCGAGGCGTCCGCCAGGACCCGCGAGCAGAAGCGCTTCGACCGCTACGACAAGGATCGCGACGGCGCGATCACGCGTGACGAATATCTGGCCGCGCGGCGCAAGGCCTATGCGAAGCTCGACCGCGATGGCGACGGCAAGCTGTCGTTCGACGAATGGGCGGTGAAGGCGACGACCAAATTCGCCATCGCCGACCGCGACAAGTCTGGGGCGATGAACCCGGCCGAATTCGCGACCACGGCGGTCAAGCGTCGACCGGCTCGGCGGGGCTGTCCACCGGCGCAAAAGGCACCGGCTGAGGCACCGGAGCAGGCCCCGGCGGAAGAGAGTTGAGCCAGCCGGGCAGGGCATCGCGCGCCCGGTCGGTATACATCTTCTTCCGATCGGCCTTCTTGGTACGGCCGGGGATCGGCGGGAACAGGCCGAAATTGACGTTCATCGGCTGATAGGTCTCGGCCTCCGCCAGCCCCGTGATATGGCCGAGCAAGGCGCCGAGCGCCGTCTCGACCGGCGGCGGTGCGATCGTCCTGCCGGTCAGCTCGGCGGCGGCGAAGCGTCCCGCCAGCAACCCGATCGCCGCGCTTTCGATATAGCCCTCACAACCGGTGATCTGGCCCGCGAAACGCAGATTGGGGCGCGATTTCAGCCGGAGCGTAGAGTCGAGCAGCTCGGGCGAGCGGATGAAGGTGTTCCTGTGCAGGCCGCCCAGCCGCGCGAACTCGGCCTTTTCGAGGCCCGGAATGGTCCGAAAAATGCGAATCTGTTCGGCATATTTCAGCTTGGTCTGGAAGCCGACGATGTTCCACAGCGTTCCCGCCGCATTGTCCTGACGGAGTTGGACCACGGCATAGGGCCAGCGCCCGGTACGAGGATCGTCCAGCCCGACGCCCTTCATCGGTCCGAAGCGTAGCGTCTCGACCCCGCGCTCGGCCATCACCTCGACCGGCATACAGCCGTCGAAATAGGGCGTGTCCTTCTCCCATTCGCGGAATTCGGTCTTCTCGCCATCGAGCAGTGCCTGATGGAAGGCCAGATACTGGTCCTTGTCCATCGGGCAGTTGATATAGTCCTTGCCCGTGCCCTTGTTCCAGCGGCTCTGGAACCAGGCCACGTCCATGTCGATCGACTCCCGGTGGACGATCGGGGCGATGGCGTCGAAGAAGGCCAGCGCCTCCGCGCCGGTCGCCTCGCCGATGCCCCCTGCCAACGACGGCGCGGTGAGGGGGCCCGTCGCGATGATCGCGGGCCCCTCCGGCAGGGCGTCGATCCGCTCGCGCATGATGGTGATGTTGGGATGCGCCTCAAGCGCCACCGTCACGCCGCCGGAGAAGCCGTCGCGATCCACCGCCAGCGCCGAGCCCGCTGGGACCGCATGGGTGTCGCCCTTGGCCATGATGATCGAGCCGAGCGCGCGCATCTCCTGGTGCAACAGCCCGACCGCGTTCGAGGTCGCATCGTCCGAGCGGAAGGAGTTGGAGCAGACCAGCTCCGCCAGATCGCCACCGTGATGCGCGGGCGTCGTGTCCGCACCGCCGCGCATTTCGGACAGGCGCACCTTCAGCCCCGCCTCGGCGAGTTGCCACGCGGCTTCCGAGCCCGCCAGCCCGCCGCCGATCACATGAATGTCATAGGTCATCGCACGGCCTTAGACCGGGCGGGCAGCGAGTGGAAGCACTTGGCGCGGGAGGCGAAGCACCCCACTTGCGGGAACATGACCACCATCTTCACCATCGGGTACGAGGGCGCGACCGTCGACGGGTTTCTGGCGACGTTGCAACAGGCGGGCGTCGCGCGGCTGATCGACGTGCGGGCGCTGCCGCTGTCCCGGCGGCCGGGCTTTTCCAAATCGTCGCTGGCGGCCTCGCTGAAGGCGGCGGGGATCGATTATGTCCATCTCAAGGACCTCGGCACCCCGAAGCGCGGGCGCGATGCGGCGAAGAAGGGCGATGTCGCCACCTTGCAGGCGGTCTATGATGACCAGCTTGCGCTGCCCGAGGCACAGGCCGCGGCGGCGCGAATGCTGGACCTCGCCGCGGAGGCGCCGAGCGCGCTGCTCTGCTATGAGCGTGATCCGTGTCATTGCCATCGGACGCTGCTGCTCGACGCGGTGGGCGAGGGGATGAAGGTGGTCGATCTCTACGTCTGACGGCTGGGACGCGAGCGTCTCGCGAGGGACTCCCATTGCCGCGATGGCGTCAGCCGGTGATCGGCAGCCGAACCGTCCCGTCCTCGTCGCGCTGCAACGGGCCGTATGCGATCACGGCCGTCAGCGGCAGCGGGGCGTAGAGATGCGGGAAGAGTTGGCCGCCCCGGCTCTCTTCCCACTTCACCGCATCGCCCATCGCCTCCAGATCGACCGCCGCGACGTGCAGGTCGGTCTGTCCGGCGAAATGCTTGTCGACCGTCTCGGTCAACTGGGCGGCGGTGGACATGTGGATATACCCATCGGCCATATCCACCGGCGCCCCCGCAAAGGCGCCCTCCTTCTCCAGCACCGCCATCTGATCGGCGGTCAGCACCTTATAGGCGGTGGTGGAGCGGGGCGGTGTCATTCGCCATCCTCGGGGCCAGCGGCCAGGTTTTCGCCCACCACCGCATCGGGTTCGGGCGCGATCTCGCCGGTGCCGTCGGCCAGGTTCATCTCGGCATCCTCCTCGGTCTCCTCGATCCGCGCGGCTGAGACGACATGCTCGCCCGGCGCGACGTTGAAGAGCCGCAGACCCGCCGAGCCGCGCCCGATGACGCGGAGCGACGCCAGCGACATGCGGATCAGCTTGGCCTGATCGGTGACGAGCATCAATTGATGCCCCTTGGCGGCGGGGAAGCTGGCGACGACCTCGCCGTTGCGGGCGATATTGTCGATATTGGTGATACCCTGACCACCACGGCCCGTGCGGCGATATTCATAGGCCGAGGACAGCTTGCCATAGCCATTGGCGCAGACGGTCAGGATGAACTGCTCGTTCTCGCGCATATGCTCGAACATCTCGATGTCGAGCGTCGGCTCGCCTTCCTTCTCGCCCTTCCAGGGCGCGAAGCGGAGATAGGCCTCGCGCTGCTCCTGATCCGCGCCCGAACGGTGGAGAACGGACAGCGAGATGACCTCGTCGCCTTCCTTGAGGGTCATGCCGCGCACGCCCGTCGAGGTCCGGCTCTGGAACTCGCGAACGTCGTCGGCGGCGAAGCGGATCGCACGGCCGCATCGCGTGGCGAGCAGCACATCGTCTCCGGCGCCGAGCAGCGCGACGCCGATCAGCCGGTCCTCGCTCTCGTCGTCGAAGCGCATCGCGATCTTGCCGTTCGAGGGCACGTTGGTGAACGCATCCATCGAGTTGCGGCGCACCGCGCCCTTGGCGGTGGCGAACATGACGTGGAGCTTGCCCCACTCCGCCTCGTCCTCCGGCAGCGGCAGCACGGTCGAGATGACCTCGCCGGGTGCCAGCGGCAGCAGGTTGACCATCGGTCGCCCGCGCGTGGCGGGGCCGCCCTCGGGCAGGCGCCACACCTTGTAGCGATAGACCTTGCCATGGTTCGAGAAGAACAGGACCGGCGTGTGCGTGCTGGTGACGAACAGCTCGGTGACGACGTCCTCGTCCTTGGTCGCCATGCCAGAGCGGCCCTTGCCGCCCCGGTTCTGCGCGCGGAAGGCATCGAGCGGGGTGCGCTTGATATAGCCCTGCATGGTCACGGTGACGACCATGTCCTCGCGCTCGATCAGGTCCTCGTCGTCGATGCCATCGGCGGCGGCGGCGATTTCCGAGCGGCGCGGGGTCGCGAACTGGTCGCGGATCGCCACCAGCTCGCCGCGCATCACCTCGTACAGCTTCACGCGGTTGGCGAGGATCTCGAGCAGATCGGTGATCGAGTCTGCCAGGCCCTTCAACTCGTCGCCGATCTCGTCACGGCCCAGCGCGGTCAGGCGGTGCAGCCGCAGGTCCAGGATCGCGCGGACCTGCGTCTCCGACAGGCGATAGGTGTCGCCAAAGCCTTCGCTCTCGACCGCTTCGACCAGGCGGATATAGGGCGCGATCTCGGCGATCGGCCATTCGCGGGACAGCAGGGCTTCCCGCGCGGCGACCGGCGAGGCGGAGCCACGGATGATCCGCACCACCTCGTCGAGATTGGTGACCGCGATGACGAGGCCGAGCAAGATGTGCGCCCGCTCGCGCGCCTTGGCCAGTTCGAACTTCGAGCGGCGGGTGATCACCTGCTCGCGGAACTGGACGAACGCCTGGATGATGTCGCGCAGGTTCAGCAGCTCGGGACGGCCGCCGCGAATGGCGAGCATGTTGGCCGGGAAGCTGGTCTGGGCGGGGGTATGGCGCCAGAGCTGGTTGAGCACGACCTCGGGGGTCGCGTCGCGCTTCAGGTCGATGACGATGCGAACGCCTTCGCGGTTCGATTCGTCGCGGATATCGCTGATCCCCTCGATCCGCTTTTCCTTGGCGGCCTCGGCGATCTTTTCGACCAGCGCGTTCTTGCCCTGCTGGAAGGGGATTTCGGTCAGGACGATGGCCCGGCGGTCGCCGCGCATCTCCTCGATCTCGTGGCGCGAACGCACGATGATAGAACCACGCCCGGTCTGGTACGCCGAACGCGCGCCCGAGCGGCCCAGGATGAGCGCGCCCGTCGGAAAGTCGGGGGCAGGAACGATCTCGTTCAGTTCCTCGACCGTGATCGCGCCGTTTTCCATATACGCCAGGCAGGCATTGACCACCTCGCCCAGGTTATGCGGCGGGATGTTGGTCGCCATGCCGACCGCGATACCGCCCGCGCCGTTGACCAGCAGGTTCGGATATTGCGCGGGCAGGACCGAAGGTTCGCGCTCCGAGCCGTCATAGTTGGGCTGGAAGTCGACCGTGTCCTTGTCGAGATCGTCGAGCAGCGAGTTGGCGACCTTGGCCAGACGCGCCTCGGTGTAACGCATCGCGGCGGGCGGATCGGGGTCCATCGAGCCGAAATTGCCCTGGCCGTCGATCAGCGGCACGCGCATCGACCAGTCCTGCGCCATGCGGGCCAGGGCGTCGTAGATCGCGCTGTCGCCGTGCGGATGGTATTTACCCATCACGTCGCCGACGATGCGCGCCGACTTGCGATAGGGCTTGCCCGCGACGAAGCCGCTTTCGGCGGCCGAATAGAGGATGCGGCGATGGACGGGCTTGAGGCCGTCACGCACGTCGGGCAGCGCGCGCGCCACGATCACGCTCATCGCATAGTCGAGATAGCTCGACTTCATCTCGTCGACGATGGAGATCGTCGAAATATCGGAAGGTTCCGCGAGGGTCGTCTCGTCGGCCAAGTCTGTTGCTTTCCGGGTTGGTGTTCAGATGGGAAATGTCGTTCCTAGCCCAGCGGAAAGCCCCTGACCACCCCCGCGCGGCCCATTCGCGAGCGGCCGTTCGGCAGGGACGGCGGGCGCGCAAGCGGCGCTGCGGGGGCGGGCCCGGCGGTCCGGCTCCCCCCACGGCAGCGGATGCGGGACTTGGGAAATACTGGCCGCCGACGGGAGTGGAACGGCGACCAGCGCGATTCATATGCGAGAGGCACGGTTTCGGCCGGATGTCACAGATGTTACGATGTTGTAATCCGGATGATAATGAGCCCCGGGCGTGCGCTTCGACTTCGCTCGGCGCGAACGGAGGGGGGATGGGGTGGAGGCGTCAGGGCTGAACCTCTTTGCCCTCCCAGTCGAACAGCTTGCCACTGTCTGGCGCGCGCAGGCCGTCGAGGACGTCGAGCAGTTGCACCGCCGCTCGGTCGGGCGTGAACAGGCCGCCGGGGCGGACATTGCCCTGGAACGGTTTGGACAGCGCGGTATCGACCGTACCCGGATGCAGCGCGACGACGATCGAGCGGTCGTTTCGCCGCTTGTGCTCGATCGCCAGCGTGCGAATGAGCTGGTTCAGCGCCGCCTTGGACGCGCGGTAGCCGTACCAGCCGCCCATCCGATTGTCGGAGATCGATCCGACCCGCGCCGACAGCGCCGCGAAGATCGTCTTCCCCGAACGGGGCATCAGCGGCAGCAGGTGCTTGGCGACCAGCGCCGGGCCGATCGCGTTGACGGCGAAATTGCGTGCGAGCCATAGGGGATCGAGCTGATCGATCGCCTTTTCCGGCCCCCGCTCGCCGTCATGGAGCAGCCCGGTCGCGACGATCACCAGATCGGGGGCGGGGCCCTCCGCGATCCGCCGGGCGGCGGCGGCGATCGTCGCCTCGTCCTCCAGATCGATATGCCCCGCGCCGGTCAGCGAGCGGGCGTAGCGCGCGACCGCGACGCCTTCCTCCTCCAGCGCGTCGGCGATGCCCTTACCGATGCCGCCAGAGGCGCCGATGACTACCGCCTGTTTCCATTCGCTCATCGCACGAACCTCCATGTCGTCGGCGTGCTCGCCTCGGCGTCGAACGCATAACCGTCGCTATCGAACCCGCGCATCGCATCGGTGTCGGTGATCGCATGTTCGATCATCCAGCGGGCCATGGCGCCGCGGGCCTTTTTGGCGTGGAAGCTGATGAACCGCTCCCCCTCACGGAAATCGACCGCGATGACGCGGATCGCGGGAGGCAGCTTGCCGTCGACCGCGTGCCAATATTCCTGGCTGGCGAGGTTCAGGATCGTGCCCGAGCCCTCCGCTTCGACCTCGGCGGCGAGGTGGCGCGCGATCCGGTCGCCCCACCAGTCGGTCAGCTTGTCCCCGCGCGGCGCCCAGCGTGTGCCCATCTCCAGCCGGTAGGGGCGCATCGCGTCGAGCGGCCGCAACAGGCCATAGAGCCCCGACAGCATCCGGAGGTGGTCCTGGGCGAATCGCACGGCGGGCGTGTCGAGCGATTTGGCCTCCAGCCCGGTATAGACGTCGCCCGCGAAGGCGAACATCGCCGGGCGTTCGGGCGCCTCCGCATAGTCGCGAAAGCGCTCGGCATTCAGCTTTGCCAGCGCCGGGGAAATCCGCATCAGCGAACCCAGCTTGTCCTCTCCGAGCCCGGCGGCGGCGGCGGCCAGCGTCCGGGCCTCCTCGGCGAAATGCGGTTCGGTCGGCTGGAGGTCGGGCAGGGGGCTCTTATAGTCGAGCGTCTTGGCGGGCGAAATAACGGCGATCATGATGGCCGCCGCGCTAGCGCCCGGAGCGTTCGCGTTCAATCCGCGTTCAGCGCTTGCTGGTTAAGGGAGGCGCGCATCATCGCATTGCTTGAACGCGAGGCGCGCTGTCCCTATCAAGCCGTCACAAACGGCTTCCGGACCTGACAGGCTCTATTCTTGGAGAAAATTCGCATGAAGATCATCCCGAAGCTCGCGCTTGCGGCCGTGCTGGCGACGAGCGTGAGCGGTGTGGCCCTGGCCGTCCCGGCAGCGGCCGAGAAGAAGAAGGAAGAAGCCGGTGGCCTGAAGCTCAGCCCCGAAGCGCTGAAGGCCGCGCAGGCCGCGCAGCCCGTGCTCCAGCAGAAGAACTATGCCGCGGCCGATCCGCTGGTCTCGGCGGTCGAGGCCGCGGCCAAGACCGAGGACGACAAGTATATCGCGGCGGCGCTCCGCTACGAGCTCGAATCGGGCAAGCTGTTCGCGGCTCAGCAGGCCAATCCCAACGCGCCGGTCGACGAATCCTCGCTCGCCAAGCCGCTCGACGTGCTGATCGCCAGCCCCTCGACCCCGGCGGCGGACAAGCCGCGCTATGTCTTCCGTCGCGGCGCGCTCGCCTATAACGGCAAGCAATATCCGATCGCGCTGCAATATTTCCAGCAGGCCAAGCAGCTCGGCTATCAGGATCCGAACCTGCAGATGCTGATCGTCAAGGCGAAGATGGACTCGGGCGACGTCGCAGGCGCCAATACCGAGCTGGCGAGCGCGATCGACCAGATGAACGCGTCGGGGCAGAAGGCGCCGGAGGATTACTACAAATACGCCATCGGCCGCGCGAACAAGGCCAAGATGGTCCCCGAGACGCTGGCGTGGATGCGCAAGTGGATCGTCGCCTATCCGACCGCGCAGAACTGGCGCAACGCACTGGTCATCTATGGCCTGCAGCCCGGCTCGCTGGCGACGCTGGACAAGAACCAGCGGCTCGACCTGTTCCGCCTGATGCGTGCCACCAAGTCGCTGGCCGACCAGAACGACTATATGGAATATGCGCAGTACGCGACCGACAAGGGCCTTCCGGCCGAAGCCGAGAAGGTGCTGAACGAAGGCATGGCGTCGGGCAAGATCCCGGCGGGTAACGCCACCGCCAAGGCGATGCTGGCCGCCGCGACCGCCAAGAGCCGTCAGGAAGGCTCGCTCGCCCCGACCGAGGCGCGCGCCAAGTCGGCCGCCGACGGCAAGCTCGCCGCGCTGACCGCCGAGGCCTATTATGGTCAGGGCAACTACGCCAAGGCGGCAGAGCTGTACCGCACCGCGCTTCAGAAGGGCGGCGTCGATGCCAATGAGGTCAACACCCGCCTCGGCATCGCTTTGGCGGCGCAGGGCGACAAGGCTGGCGCCAAGGCCGCCTTCGACGCCGTCCAGGGCCAGCCGCGCGCCGATCTGGCGGGCTTCTGGAAGACCTATCTGGACGCGCAGGTCTGATCCCGAAGACCCCCGCGCCCAAGTGGCGCGGGGGATATTCTCAGCGGGTCTTGTGCCGCCTCCGTTCGGCCTGAGCCAGGTCGAAGGCCACGGGATTGCCGCCGCCCAGAAAAAAGCCGACCGTCCCCCCGGTGGGACGGTCGGCTTTTTCGCGTCCATATCCGGACCGATCAATCCGCTTCGATCGGAATCCCGGAGACCTGCTTGGCGGTCCGTATCGTCAGCGATGTCTTGACGCTGGCGACATTGGGCGCCGGGGTCAGGTGGGTAGTGAGGATTTCCTGGAAGCTCTTAAGGTCGGACGCCACGATCTTCAGGATGAAGTCGATCTCGCCATTCAGCATATGGCATTCGCGCACCTCCGGAATGCCCGCGACATGCTGCTCGAATGTGGCGAGGTCGTGCTCGGCCTGGCTGCGCAGCGACACCATCGCGAACACGGTGATCGGAAAGCCCAGCCGCGCGGCATCGAGATCGGCGTGATAGCCCCGGATCGCGCCCGCTTCCTCGAGCGCGCGGACACGGCGCAGGCAGGGAGGGGCGGTCAGGCCGACCCGCTCGGCCAGCTCGACATTGGTCATACGGCCGTCGGCCTGCAACAGCGCCAGGATCTGCCGATCGATACGATCGAGCGCCATTACACGATACTCCACATAAAAAGCCGATTCCCCATGATCTGTGACGGCGGACTATAAGAAAATTACGCCCTACCGCAATTCTCCCATATTGCAACGGGACGCTTTTGCATATTTGCAGTTACCAGTTGGAAGGATAAGGACGCTAAGTCAGGCTGGTTATGGCGATACAGCCAAGCGTGAAGGGAGCTTTGTGCGGTTCGACGATAGCCTGGCGACGATTCTATCGGCCGATATGGGTTCGCCCTTTGGCGCGCAGACCGCCTGGCGGCAGCTTGTCGACCTGATGGCCCGTGGCCGCGTTCCGGCCGATCCGCCGATGCTCGCCCGGCTGCATGATCTGCGCGATGTGGTGGCGGAAGATATCCGTGCGGCCAGTGCGCGTGTCCTTCGCGCGGGGACACCGCCCGCAGCCCTGGTCGCCTTCTTTGCGCAAGACGTGTTGCCCGTCGCTGCGCCCGTGCTGCGCGATGCGGCACTATCGGATGAAGACTGGCTGGCGATCCTGCCGCGGCTGACGCCGGGCGCGCGATCCGTGCTGCGCCACCGGCGCGACCTGTCGGAGACGGTGCGGCGCGGGCTGGTGAGCTTCGGCAACGTCGATTTCGTCCTGCCCAATCTGGTCGAGCCCACCGAAACCCATGTGGAGCCGACCGTCCAGACGAAGCCGACCGAACCGGTCGCGCAGCCCGTCGCCCCGGAGCCGGAGGCCGAGGTCTCGTTGCCCGACGATGCCTTTGAGGAAGACGAAGGACTGCCGCTGTCCGTCCTGCTCGATCCGATCCCTATCCAGGCCGCGACGCCGTTCGTGGCGCTGGGGCAGGTCGCGCGCGGGTTGCCGTTCATGGCGGAGGCGCTTCGTCATGCGGGGCCCCCCGCCGCGCCGCCGCGCTATGAAATCGCGGATCTCGTCGCGCGGATCGATGCCTTCAACCAGCGGCGTGAGGAGATGCCGGGCGCGGTCGCTGGCGATGCCGGGCCCGCCCATTTCGACTTCGAGACCGACGCGCATGGCCTGATCCTGGGCGTCGAGGGTGTCGCGCGGGGACCGCTGGTCGGCGTCAGCCTGGCCGATAGCGGGATGCAGGGACTGGCGCAGTTCGACGGCGTGGCGATGGGGGCGTTCCGGCGTCGCTCGCCCTTCCGCGATGCGCGGCTGGAGATTGGCGGCAACTCGGCGGCGGCGGGTTCGTGGCGCGTGTCCGCCATGCCCTATTTCGATCCCGCGTCGGGCGGCTTCCTGGGCTATCGGGGAAGCGGACGGCGGCCGCGTCGCGACGAGATCGCTAATGCGCGCGAGAGCGCCTCGGCTGCGGAGGCGTCGTCCTCCGACTCGCTTCGCCAACTGGTCCACGAACTGCGTACCCCGGCCAATGCCGTGGCGGGTTTTGCCGAGCTGATCGAAAGCGAGCTGCTTGGCCCGGTCGCGCCGGTCTATCGCGACCGGGCGAGCGCGATCCGGTCGATGGCTTCGGACCTGCTCGCCTCGGTCGAGGATCTCGACACCGCCGCGCGGATCGAGGGCCGGGTCCTGGAATTGCGGCCGACGGTCGTTCCGCTGGTGCCGTTGATCCAGCGTGTGCTGGTCGAACTGCGCCCGCTGGCCGAATTGCGGCGGGCCGAGATCCGGTTCGATCCGCCGGTCACGTCACCGGCGGCGATGGCCGACGACCGGGCGAGCGAGCGGCTGGTCACGCGGCTCTTCTCCGTGCTGCTGTCGAATTGCGTCGTGGGCGAGCGGCTCGGTGCGACGCTATCGGTCGAGCAGGAGATGGTGACGTTGCGCGTCGACCGGCCGCTCGCGCTGACGGTCGAGCCCGAGGCGGCGCTCCTGAGCGAGGCTGGCGACGAGGAACAGCGAGAAGGCGCGCCCTTGCTCGGCACGGGTTTCTCGTTGCGCCTGATCGACAAGCTGGGGGCGGAAATGGGTGGTGGTCTGACCATCGGCCTTCATCGGGTCGTCCTGGCCCTGCCGCTGGGGCGTGAGCAGCGCGCGGGGCAGGCGTCGACCCGCTGACCGTGTCGCCCACCTACCGCCCCTGGCATCCGAGCCCCGCCACGGCGGCCGAGCGGATCGCCTGGCCGGACGATTTCGGTCGCCGATTTCTGGTCACCGTCGATGTCGAGGAGGAGTTCGACTGGTCGGCGCCGCTCGACCGTCGACACCGCTCGACGCGGGCGATGCGCGCCTTCGGACCGGCGCATCGCCGGTTCGCGGCGGCGGGGGTCGGGCTCGCCTGCATGGTCGACTATCCCGTGGCGGTCGATCGCGCCTCGGTCGCCATCCTGTCGGAGGTGCTGGCGGACGGCCGGTCGGAGATGGGGGCGCAGCTCCACGCCTGGGTCACGCCGCCGCATGACGAGGTCGTCGATCCGGTCAACAGCCATGCGGGCAATCTGCCGCGCGCGCTGGAGGCCGCCAAGCTCGATCGGCTGACCGACGCGATCGCCGCCGCGTTCGGTGTGCGTCCGCGCATCTTCCGGTCGGGTCGCTATGGCCTTGGCCCGGCCACGCTGTCGCTGCTGGCCGAACGGGGCTACCGGATCGACAGTTCGATGCGGGCGCTCCATGATTATGGCGCGGGCGGCGGGATGGATTTCAGCCGGATCGATGCGCACGGCTTTCGCCGCGACGGCATGGTCGAACTGCCGCTGACCAGTGTCTATACGGGAATGCTTCGTCGCCGCGGCGCCGACCTCTATGCCGGAGCTGGACGCGTGCCGCATGGACGGGGGGTGCTGGCACGGATGGGGCTCTTGTCGCGCGTACCGCTGACGCCCGAGGGCGTCGGTATTCGCGATGCCCTGGCGGCGATCGACCAGGCGGTCGCGGACGACATCCCCCTGCTGACCTTTTCCTTCCATTCGCCGACACTGGAGCCCGGCCATACGCCCTATGTCCGTGATGCGAAGGACCGGGCGATGTTCGATCGCTGGTGGGATGCGGTGTTCGAACGGCTCGCCCGGCACGGCGTCACCGCGACGACGATCGCCGAGATACTGGCCGCGCTGGAACGGCCGCAAGCGCCAGCCGGGGCGCCATAGGCCCCGGCCGGTCGGTCGATCAGCGCTTCATCGCCTCGATCAGCTTCTTCACGTCCTGGCTTTGCCCGCGCGGCAGGATCAGCACGTCGTCGCCGCTCGCCACGACGATCAGATCCTCGACACCGACCGCCGCGACGCGGACGCGGTCGGTGCGGATCAGGCAGTTGCGCGTATCGATCGCCAGCACTTCGCCCCGGTGCGAATTGCCGCCCAGGTCCAGCTCGCTGATCGCGTGGAGCGCGTCCCAGCTACCCAGATCGTTCCATCCCATCGCGACGGGGACGACGGCGACGCGCTCGGCCCGCTCCATGACCGCATAGTCGATCGAGTCCGAAGGACAGGCGGCGAATTCGCCCTCGTCGGGGGTCAGTCGCTTCCCTTCCCGCCGCGCGGCGCGCATCGCCTTCTCGGCGGCGATCAGCATGGTGGGCGCATGTTGGCCCAGTTCCTCGAGGTAGCGGTCGGCACGGAACAGGAAGATGCCGCCGTTCCACGCATGGTCGCCCTGCGCGAGCATCGCCTCGGCGCGTTCGAGGCGCGGCTTCTCGACGAAGCGGGCGACCTGATGCACGCCCTTGGCGATCTCGCGCCCGACCTGGATATAGCCATAGCCGGTTTCCGGCTTGTCGGGGGTGATGCCGAAGGTGACCAGCCAGCCTTGCGACACCATCGGCATGGCGGCGCGGATCGCCGCGTGGAAGGCGTCGAGATCGGCGACGACATGGTCCGACGGCATGACCAGCAGGACGTCCTCGGGCCGGGCGGCGAGCGCGGCGAGCGCGATGGCGGGCGCGGTGTTGCGCGCGACCGGCTCCAGGATCAGGACCTGCGGGGGGATACCCGTATCGACAAGCTGTTGCTCGACCAGGTCGGCATGGCGCTGTCCCGCGACGACGATCGGGGCCGCGAACTCATTCGTATGGGCGCGCCGTGCGGTAAGCTGCAACATCGTCTGGTCGCCGGTCAGGGGCAGGAGCTGCTTGGGCATCTCCGGCGTGGACATCGGCCAGAGTCGCGTACCGGACCCGCCGGAGAGAATGACCGGCACGATCGGATTGTTCATGTAAGCCCCTTTGAAACGTCGTAGAGATGCGGGCGATCCGACACCGCCGTCGCCCATCAACGCGCCACAACGCATATCTTCACGTTTCGTTTGGGATTCTTTGCAAAAATTATGGGAGATTGCGCGACGGGTCGCATGGGGACGATCGGTAGATAGATGATCCGCCTGTTCAAACACTATGTTCCGCACGCGGCGCTGTTGCTGGGGCTGATCGATTTCGTGCTGCTGATGGTGGCGGCCGAGCTGGGGTGGCTGATCCGCGCGCGGCAGGTCGGCTTTCCGCCGGGGTCGCTGCTCGAACGGCTGCCGCAGGTGTTGAGCTTCGCGGTGCCGCTCCAGATCGCGTTGCTGGCGGTCGGTGGCTATGCGGCGGGCTCGTTCCTGTCGCTGCGCTTCGCCGCCGCGCGATTGATGGTCGCGGTGTCGATGGGGGTGATCTTCCTGTCGCTCATCTTCTTCTTCTTTCCCGATCTGTCCTATTGGCGGTCGAGCCTGCTCTTCTCGATGGTCATCGCGGTCGTCCTGCTCGTCGTCGAGCGGGCGCTGCTGGGGCGCACATTGGGCGGCGACCGCTTCAAGCGGCGGGTGATCGTTATGGGCGCGGGGGAGCGCGCCGCGGCGATCCTGGCGCTGGCGCGGGAGCCGGGATCCAACTTCATCGTCGCGGGCGCCATCGCGATGAACGAGGCGGAGAGCGCGGTGCATGAGGCGATCCCGCGTTCGGCGATTCCCAACCTGCGTCAATTCGTGCTCGATCGCGAAGCGAGCGAGGTCGTCCTCGCGCTTCAGGAGCGACGCAACGCGCTACCCTATCAGGATCTGTTGCGGGTCCGCACGACCGGCGTGCAGGTCTATGAATTGTCCAGCTTCCTGGAGCGTCAGACGGGGCGGATCGACCTTCGCTCGGTCAGCCATAGC
The DNA here is from genome assembly GCF_916858675.1 of Sphingomonas sp. Leaf21. Classification (GTDB taxonomy): domain Bacteria; phylum Pseudomonadota; class Alphaproteobacteria; order Sphingomonadales; family Sphingomonadaceae; genus Sphingomonas. The sequence goes on along the minus strand of NZ_CAKASM010000001.1, from coordinate 453,972 downwards.
TGGCTGATCTTTTCCGATGGCTTCTCCTCGCGCCGGATGTGGTCGGGTATGGTGAAGCGTGCCTTCGATATCGCGGTCAGCCTGATCCTGCTGGTCGTCGCCCTGCCCATCATCCTGTTGACCGGGATCGCCATCCGTCTGGAATCGAAGGGCCCCGCTTTATATCGTCAGCGTCGGATCGGGCTGTTCAACGAGCCCTTCGACATCCTAAAGCTGCGGTCGATGCGACAGGATGCGGAAGTGGCGGGGCAGGCGGTCTGGGCCGAGAAGGACGATCCGCGCATCACGCGGGTCGGCCGCTTCATCCGCAAGGTGCGGATCGACGAGCTGCCGCAAATCTGGTCCGTGCTGATGGGGGAGATGAGCTTCGTCGGCCCGCGTCCCGAACGCCCGCAATTCGTCGAGCAGCTCGATCAACAGATTCCCTTCTATGCCGAGCGCCATATGGTGAAGCCCGGAATCACCGGCTGGGCGCAGCTCAACTATCCCTATGGCGCATCGATCGAGGATGCGCGGCACAAGCTGGAATACGACCTGTACTATGCCAAGAACTATTCGCCGTTCCTCGACGCGCTGATCCTGCTCCAGACCTTGCGCGTGATCCTGTGGCCGACGGGCGCGCGCTGAGCGTGGCCGAGGCGGGGAAGGAAACCTATACCGGGCGCGACCGGCGGCGATCGACGCCCTATCCGATGCTGAAGCGCAAGCGGCGGATCTGGCGGCGGCGATCGATCCGGCGGCGCATCCGTATCGTCGCGGTGCTGGCGGCGATCGCGCTCGCGGTCGCGGGGCTCCTCGTCCTCCTCTACAGCGGCCAGCCGCCCGTCGACCCGGCGCAGGCGATGCGCCGCGCACAGGTCGCGCTGGAGACGGGAAATTATCACGCCGCGCACGATCAGGCGCAGAAGGCGGCCGAAGCGGCGCCCCGTTCCGGGGAGGCGCAGATGCTGCTCGCGCGGACCAGCCTGTTGCTAGGGCAGGGGGTGACGGCCGAGGCTGCGCTGGATCGTGCCAGGGCGGACGGGGTGCCACGCGGCGACACGCTTGCGCTACGCGCCGAGGCACGGCTGCTGCTCGGCAATCTCGCGGGGGCGCAGGATGCCGTCGACCGGATGCCCGCCGAACGCGATGCCGCGATGATCCGTGTCGCCGCGCAGATTCGTGCGGCGCGGGGCGGCGGGGGCGCGGTGCTCCGGCAAAGCCTCGAGCAACTCGTCATCCGCTTCCCGAACGATGCGCGCGGCTGGACCGACCTTGGGCGGAGCCGCTTCGGCGCGGGGGACATGGCGGGTGCGACGACGGCCGCGACGCGTGCCGTCGCGCTGGCCCCGGCGGACCCCAGCGCGCTGACGCTTCGCGGAGAGGTGGTCCGCGCGCGCTACGGGTTGGCGGCGGGCCTGCCGTGGTTCGCGGCCGCGCTGGCGCGCGACGCCTATTACCATCCTGCGCTGATCCAATATGCCGCGACGCTGGGCGACATGGGCCGCGCCACCGAGGCGCTGGCCGCGACCCGGACGGCCCTGGTGTCGGAGCCGGGCAGTCCCGAAGCCCTGTATCTGCAAGCGGTGATCGCGGCGCGGGCGGGACGCTTCGCACTGGCGCAGCAGGCGTTGCAGCTTACCGGCGGGGCATTGGCCGCGCGGCCATCGGTCGCGATGCTGGAGGGGACGCTCGCCTATGCGCAAGCGCGACCGCAGCGAGCGGCGCGGGCATGGGCGCGGCTGGTGGCGATGCAGCCGATGAACGTGGCGGCACGTCGCCTGCTCGCCATCGCGCAGATCGCAAGCGGCGATCGTCCGGGGGCGCTGGCGACGCTTCGCCCGGTCCTCGCGCGCGGCGATGCGGATGGCTATGCGCTGCGTCTCGCTGCCATCGCGCAGGCGGGCATGCCGGGCGAGGTCGCTGCGACGCTCGATCGGATCGCCGCCGGACAGCGGGGAGATTCCGCGCTGTTCCGCTCGGACCGACCGGTCGCCGAGCTGACGCTCGCGGCGGCGGCCTCTCCGACCGATCCGACCTATGCCCTCGGGCTGATTCGCGGCCTCGCCAGCCATGGCGGACAGGCGGCCGCTCTGCAAAAGGCGCAGGCGCTGGTTCGTGCGAGCCCCGGCGCGCCAGTCGCGCAGATCGCCTATGGCGATATGCTCGCGGTCACCGGGCGGATGACCGATGCGGTGGGCCTTTATGCCACGGCGGCCGACCTGACCTTCGACGAACCGACCATGTTGCGGCTGGTCGATGCCTATCAGCGGACAGGGCAGGAGCGCGCAGCGGCGACCACGCTGGGCCTGTACCTGTCGCAGAACCCGCAAAGCCTGCCCGCACGGCGTCTTCTGGCGTCATGGCAGATGGCGGCGGGATCGTGGGACGACGCCGTCGAGACGCTGGAGGGGTTGCGGACCCAGATCGGGCTTGGCGATGTCGCCCTGCTGCACGATCTCGCCATCGCCTATGCCGAAACCGGCGACGGCGTGGTCGCGCGGCGTTATGCGGCAGCGGCCTATCGGCTCGATCCGATGAATGCGGCTGTGGCGGATGCCTATGGCATGGCGCTGGCGGCGGACGGCGAGGCTGCGGGCGCGCGGCAGCTGTTCGACAAGGCGCTGGCGCTGGCACCGGGCGATCCGGTTATCCTGAAGCACCGCGCGGCCGCGCTACAGGGCTGATCCTTGCCATTCCTTTCAGAACCCCGGCGAAGGCCGGGATTTGGCCAGCGGAAGCGTCCCAGGGGTTTCGAAACGCGTGCCCACTGGCCCCCGCCTGAGCGCGGGGCAAGTCGACGGGACAGGATCGACGCACATGCACGGGAACGCTTGGCAGGTGACGACGCCTGCCGGTAGAGCGTTCCGATGACCGATCTCGCTGCTCACACGTTGGAACGTATCGCCGCCGCGCTCGAGCGCCTCGCGCCGCCGCCGCCGCCATCGGCGGACCCGCTGGCGCATCCGGCCTATCTGTGGCGGGCGGGCGTGCTTCACGCGGCGCGCGGCTTCGCGCCGGTGCCCGTGTCGCTGCTCCAGGGTCTCGATCGACAGCGCGATGCGCTCGTCGCCAACCTCGAACGGCTGGCGGACGGTCATGCGGCGCAGGACGTGCTGCTCTGGGGTGCGCGCGGCACCGGCAAGTCGGCGCTGGTCAAGGCGGCGGTCGCCGCGGTTCAGGAGGAGCGACCGGGTCGGCTGGCGCTGGTGTCGGTCGATGCGCTCGACAGCCTTCCCGACCTGTTCGCGATGCTGGAGCCGGTCGACCGGGCATTCGCGATATTTATCGACGATCTGGGCTTCGACGGCGCGAGCGAGGCGCGGACGCTCCGGTCGTTGCTCGACGGCGGGGCGGAGGCGCGGCCCGCGCATGTCCGGTTGCTCGTCACCTCCAACCGGCGCCACCTGCTGCCGCGCGACCTGGCCGAGCAGGACAGCGCGATAAACCCGCGCGACGTCGTTGACGACCAGCTCGCGCTCTCGGATCGGTTCGGACTGAGCCTGGGCTTTCACACGCTGGACCAGGACGGGTATCTCGCGATCGTCGCCGCCTATGCCGAGCGCTACGGCCTGCCCTTCGACGGTGCCGAGGCGATCAACTGGGCGACCCGCCGGGGTAGTCGGTCTGGGCGGGTGGCGTGGCAATATGTGGTCGACCTGGCGGGCCGGATGGGGCGGTCGCTGTAAGAATTTTCACGACATTTGAAAAACCGCTTGCACCCGTCCGAACCGCTGGCTATTGGCGCGCCTCCAGCACGGATCGGCCTTCCCGATAGGCCTCGAAAACGGTCCGTACTCTCTAGTCGGGGAGTAGCTCAGCCTGGTAGAGCACTGCCTTCGGGAGGCAGGGGCCGGAGGTTCGAATCCTCTCTCCCCGACCATTTCCGCCGCGAAGAGCGGGGCCCATCCAAAGCGATGACAATCTCCCTTAGGCGATGCGGCGTGGCCGGGTGACATGACCTGGCTCGAATCCATCGCCTTCGTCCTCGGCGTCGCGAACGTCACGCTGGTCGTGCGCCGCAGCCTGTGGAACTACCCCGTCGCGCTGGTCATGGTGTCGCTCTACGGCCTGCTCTTCTGGCGCGAGCGATTATACAGCGACGCGGCACTCCAGCTCTTCTTCTTCGTCATCAACCTCTATGGCTGGATCGTCTGGCGGCGCGACGTGGCGCTGGCGGGTGAGGTCCGGGTGGGGACCCTGTCCCGTCGCGCTCAGGCGCTATGGGTGATGGGCATCGGCATGGCCTCGTTGGTTTGGGGGGCGGGGATGGCCCATGCCACCGACGCCGCCATGCCCTATTGGGACGCGGTCAATGCGGTGGCCAGCGTGGCGGCCCAGATACTGCTCGCGCGGCGGCGGCTGGAGAATTGGCTGCTCTGGATCGCGGTCGACCTGTCATCGATCGCGCTTTACGCGGTGAAGGGGCTGACGCTGACCGCCATCCTCTATGTCATCTTCCTCGCGCTGTCGGTCTGGGGGTATCGCGAATGGCGGGCACGGACATGAAAAGCATCTGTCTCCACGGACCCGAGAGCACCGGCAAATCGACCATCGGGCCCCGGCTCGCAGCCGCGATCGGCGGGCGGTATCTTCCCGAATATGGTCGCGACTATGCCGAGGCGCATGGCACCGACTTCACCATGGCCGACCTTGTCGCGATCGGGGAGGGGCATGACCGGCTGCTCGCCGGGGCGCTGGCGACGGGGCCGTGGCCGGTCGTGACCGATACCGATCCGCTGATGACCGCCGTTTGGGCCGACATGCTGTTCGGGCGGCGCGATCCCTGGTTCGGCGCGTGGAACCGGCTGTCCGATCTCTATCTGCTCTTCGCCCCCGACCTGCCCTGGATCGAGGATGGAACGCGGCTGTTCGGCACCTGGCCGGAGCGGCAGCGCTTCTTCGAGCTGTCCCGCGCGGAGCTTGACCGGCGCGGTGTGTCCTATGCGCTGGTCGAGGGGCAGGGCGAAAGTCGCTATGCAAATGCGCTTGCCGCGATAGAGCGCTTTGGCATCCGCCCGCATCTTTGCTAACGGCGTCCATTAAAGCTTTTCAGGAAACCCTTCCCCCCGTGTCCACGCCGCTCGACAAGATCCGCAACTTCTCCATCATCGCGCATATCGACCATGGCAAGTCGACGCTCGCCGATCGCCTGATCCAGTTCACCGGCGGCCTGACCGACCGCGAGATGAGCGAGCAGGTTCTCGACAACATGGAGATCGAGAAGGAACGCGGCATCACCATCAAGGCGCAGACGGTGCGCCTGGCATACCAGGCGCAGGACGGCGAAACCTATACGCTGAACCTGATGGACACGCCGGGCCATGTCGACTTCGCCTATGAGGTCAGCCGCTCGCTGGCCGCCTGCGAGGGCGCTCTGCTCGTGGTCGACGCCGCGCAGGGGGTCGAGGCGCAGACGCTGGCGAACGTCTATCAGTCGATCGAGCATGACCACGAGATCGTGCCCGTCATCAACAAGATCGACCTTCCCGCCGCCGAACCCGAAAAGGTCCGTGCCGAGATCGAGGACGTGATCGGCATCGATGCCTCCGGCGCGGTGCTGGCCAGCGCCAAGTCTGGCATCGGTATCGGCGATATCCTGGAAGCGATCGTCAAGAACATCCCCGCGCCAAAGGGTGATGCGAACGCGCCGTTGAAGGCGATGCTGGTCGACAGCTGGTATGACCCCTATCTGGGCGTCGTCATCCTCGTCCGCGTGATGGAAGGCACCCTGAAAAAGGGGCAGCAGATCAAGTTCATGCAGGCGGGCACCACTCACCTGATCGACCGCGTCGGCTGTTTCCGTCCGAAGATCGAGCAGTTGACCGAGCTGGGCGTCGGCGAGATCGGCTTCATCACCGCGCAGATCAAGGACGTGGCGCAGGCGCGGGTCGGCGACACGCTGACCGATGCCAAGAAGCCTACCGAGCAGGCGCTGCCGGGCTTCAAGGAAGTCCAGCCGGTGGTGTTCTGCGGCCTGTTCCCGGTCGACGCCAACGATTTCGAGAAGCTGCGCGAGTCGATCAGCAAGCTGCGGCTGAACGACGCCTCGTTCAGTTTCGAGATGGAGACCTCGGCCGCATTGGGCTTCGGTTTCCGTTGCGGCTTCCTGGGGCTGCTCCATCTGGAGATCATCCAGGAGCGGCTGACCCGCGAGTATGACCTCGACCTCATCACCACCGCGCCATCGGTGGTGTACCAGATCGAGCTGAGCCATGACGGCGGACAGATCGACCTGCATAACCCGGCCGACATGCCCGATCCCAACAAGATCGCGTCGATCAGCGAGCCGTGGATCGAGGCGACCATCTATGTCCCCGACGAATATCTGGGTTCGATCCTGAAGCTCTGCCAGGACCGGCGCGGCATCCAGAAAAACCTGACCTATGTCGGCGGGCGTGCGCAGGCGACCTATGAACTGCCGCTCAACGAAGTCGTGTTCGATTTCTACGACCGGCTGAAGTCGCTGTCGAAGGGCTATGCCAGCTTCGACTATCACCAGATCGGCTATCGCGAGGGCGACCTCGTCAAGATGAGCATCCTGGTGAACGAGGAGCCGGTCGACGCGCTGTCGATGATCGTGCACCGCGGCACCGCCGAGACGCGCGGTCGCGGCATGTGCGAGCGGCTCAAGGAACTGATCCCGCGCCACCTGTTCAAGATCCCGATCCAGGCGGCGATCGGTGGCAAGGTGATCGCTCGCGAGACGATCAGCGCGATGCGCAAGGACGTGACCGCGAAATGCTATGGCGGCGACGCGACGCGCAAGCGCAAGCTGCTGGAGAAGCAGAAGAAGGGCAAGGCGAAGATGCGCGAGTACGGCTCGGTCAGCATTCCGCAGGAAGCTTTCATCGCCGCGCTGCGCATGGGTGACGAGGCGTAACCCCATATTCCTCCCCAAGCTATGCTTGGGGAGGGGGACCGCCGCGCAGCGGTGGTGGAGGGGCAGAGCGCCACGCCCCTCCGTCAGGGCTTCGCCCTGCCACCTCCCCCAGCGAGCTTGGGGAATGAGCGTACCGGATCGGTCTTCATACAGTCTTGGCTTCATTCCCGGCGGAATATAATCCTGTCTGGCGCGTTACAGGGCCTGACGCCATGATGATCGTAAAAAGGGGACGCCGCCGATGAAGGGGTTTCGATTCGCCGCTCTGCTCGGCGCCCTCTGCCTGACCGCGCCCGTCGCGGCGCAGAACCGCGCGCCGCTGGTACTGGCTGCCGCCAGCCTGCAGGAATCGATGACCGCCGCCGCCGATGCCTGGGCCAAGAAGGGTCATGCCCGTCCGGTCATTTCCTTCGCCGCGTCCTCCGCACTCGCACGGCAGGTTCAGGCGGGAGGCAAGGCCGATCTGTTCGCCTCCGCCGGTGAGGAATGGATGGACGTCCTCCAGAAGGAGGGCCTGCTCGCCGACAGGACACGCAGTGCGTTTCTCGGCAATCGCCTGGTGGTGATCGCGCCGGTCGGTCAGGGGGGACAGGTCACGACCCGTTCCCTGGGCAAGACCCTGTCCGCCGGGCCGCTCGCCATGGCGGATACGGAGAGCGTGCCCGCTGGTAAATATGGCAAGGCCGCGCTCGAAAAGCTCGGCGCCTGGGCCATGGTGGCGCCACATGTCGTGCGCGCGGAGAATGTCCGCGCGGCGCTCGCGCTCGTCGAGCGGGGGGCGGCGCCCTATGGCATCGTCTATGAGACGGATGCCAGGGCCTCTCGCCAGGTCCATGTCGTCGGCCTGTTCCCGGCGGCGAGCCATCCGCCGATCACCTATCCGCTCGCCCGTCTGAAAGCCTCGACCAATGCGGAGGCGGAGGGGTTCCGCCGGTTCCTCCTGTCGGGCGAAGGCAAGGCGATCTTCCGGCGCTACGGCTTCTCGACGCGATGACCGGCTGATGCTGTCGCCCGAGCAATGGGGGATCGTCCGACTGACCCTGTTGGTCGGCGGCACGGCGATGCTGGTGACGCTGCCGATCGCCTTCGCGCTGGCGTGGCTATTGGCGCGGTGCCGGTTTCCGGGGCGGATGCTGCTCGACGGGATCGTGCATTTGCCACTGGTCGTGCCGCCGGTGGTCACGGGGTGGGTGCTGCTGCTCACCTTCGGGCCGCAGGGGCCGGTCGGGCACTGGCTCGCCGACTGGTTCGGGGTCAGCGTGCTGTTCCGATGGACGGGGGCGGCGATCGCGGCGGCGGTGATGGCGCTGCCGCTCATGGTGCGTGCCATCCGGCTGTCGCTCGAGGCGGTCGATCCGCGACTGGAGCAGGCCGCGCGAACCTTGGGTGCGGGGCGGGTGCGGGTCTTCGCGACGATCACCCTGCCGCTCTGCGCGCCGGGAATATTGGCGGGACTGGTGCTTGGCTTCGCGCGGTCGATCGGGGAGTTCGGCGCGACGATCACCTTCGTCTCCAACGTGCCCGGTGAGACGGCGACGCTGCCGCTCGCCATCTATTCGGCGCTGCAACGGCCGGGTGGGGAGGACATGGTCTGGCGGCTCGCCGCGGTGTCGGTGGTGCTGTCGCTGATCGCGCTGGTCGCATCGGAATGGCTGGCTCGGCGGATGGGACGGGGCCTTCATGTCCTTTGACGTCGACGTCTCGATCGCGCGGGGCGAGGCGCGGATCGCGGCGCGTTTCGCGACCGGACCGGGCGCGACCGTACTGTTCGGGCCATCCGGCGTCGGCAAGACCAGCATCCTGCACATGGTCGCGGGCCTGCTTCACCCCGAGGCGGGCCATGTCCGGGTGGCGGGCGAGACGCTGTTCGACTCCGATGCCCGGATCGATGTCGCGCCCGAGCGCCGCCGGATCGGCTATGTCTTTCAGGAGCCGCGACTCTTCCCGCATCGACGGGTCGCGGCCAATCTCCGCTACGGCATGGGGGAGGATCACGGGGCATGGGACTCGACGATCGCGATGCTGGGCATCGGTCATCTGCTCGATCGCTGGCCGCGCAGCCTGTCGGGCGGGGAAGCGCGACGCGTGGCGATCGGCCGCGCGCTGCTCAGTGATCCCCGCGTCCTGCTGCTCGACGAGCCGCTGTCATCGCTCGACCGTGCACGGCGGGAGGAGATCCTCGCCGCGCTGGTCACGGTGCGCGACAGGACCGGGATTCCGATCCTGATGGTGACGCATGACCCGGAGGAAGCCGAACGAATCGCCACGGCGATCGTCCGGCTCTGATCGGCTCAGGCGAGTTCGAAGCTCTTTCGCTCGCCATTGACCGAACTGGTCGCGACCCACAGGTCGAACTGCCCCGGCTCGACCACCCAGCGGCCATCCCCCCAGAAGCGCAGATCGTCGCGGGTCAGCCGCAGACGGACGGTCCTGGATCGACCCGGATCGAGCGTCACCCGTTCGAACCCCTTCAACTCGCGGATCGGGCGGGTGCGGCTGGCGACCTTGTCGTGGATATAGAGCTGGACGACTTCGGTCCCCGCGCGGGCGCCGGTGTTGGTCACGGTCGCGGTCACCTCCAGCGCGTCGGTCATCTGTGCGGGCACGACGACGTCGGAGACGGCGAAGCGGGTATAGCTGAGCCCATGGCCGAAGGGGTAGAGTCCCTCGTTCTTCGTCTCGCGATAGCGCGCGCGATATTCCTGCGCGCCGGTTTCGGGGGCGCCGCGACCGGTCGTCTTGTGATTGTAGAAATAGGGCTCCTGCCCGCTTTCATTGGGGAAGCTGACCGACAGCTTGGCCGAGGGGTTCACGTCGCCGAACACTATGTCCGCGATGGCATTGCCGCTTTCCGATCCGAGGAACCAGGTGGCGAGGATCGCGGGCGCGTCCTTGACCGCGCCGTGGAGCGCCAGCGCGCGGCCGTGGCGAAGCAGCACGACGATCGGCTTGCCGGTCGCGGCAACCGCCTCGGCCAGTGCCATCTGCGCCTCGGGCACGACGATATCGACCCGCGACTGCGCCTCGCCCGACATGATCTGCGTCTCGCCGATCGCGAGCAACACCACGTCGGCCGCACGCGCCGCCGCCACAGCCGCCTCGATGCCGCCGGGGAGGGCGGCCTCGACGTCCGAGCCCTTGACCACATCGACCGCCAGTTTCCGGTTGCGAAGCCCCTGTGCGATCGAGACGTTGAGCTTGGCATCGGACATGAAGGCCCATGTACCGACGACATTGTCGCGGTCCTCGCCGAACGGCCCGATCAACGCGATGCGCCCGGGATCGGCCTTGAGCGGCAAGAGGTCGCCGTCATTCTTGAGCAACACGATCGACCGCGTACCGGCTTCGCGCGACAGCTTGAGCATCGCGGGGGTCGATACCTGCGTCCGCTCGGCCTTCTGGCTGATCGAGCGATAGGGATTGTCGAACAACCCGATCGCCTGCTTGAGCGAAAGGACGCGGCGAACCGCTTCGTCCAGCCGTGCGACCGGGACTTCGCCCTTCTCGACCAGATCGGGCAGCCAGAGATTGAACAGGTTGGACGCCATGGCCATGTCCATCCCCGCCAAAAACGCCTTCTTGGCGGCATCGCGGCCATCGGCGGCATAGCCATGGGCGATCAGTTCCTCGTCGGCGGTATAGTCGCCGACGACCATACCCTTGAAGCCCCATTCGCCGCGCAGCAGATCGGTCAGCAGCCAGTGATTGCCCGAGGCCGGGACCCCGTCGATATCGTTGAACGCCGACATGATCGTCGCGACGCCCGCATCGACGCAGGCCTTGAACGGCGCGAGATGCACCTCGCGAAGGGTGGCGGGGGAAATTTCGGTGAAGTTATAATCCATGCCGCCGCTGACCGCGCCATAGGCGGCGAAATGCTTGGCGCAGGCGGCGAGGCTGGTGGGGTCGCGCAGGTCGCGCCCCTGGAAGCCCCGCACGCGCGCGACGGCGAGCTTGGTGCCGAGATAGATGTCCTCGCCAGACCCTTCCGCCACACGGCCCCAGCGCTGGTCGCGGGCGACGTCGACCATCGGCGCGAAGGTCCACTGCATGCCGAGCGCGGTCGTCTCGATCGCCGCCGCTCGCGCGGTTCGCTCGGCGAGGTCGGGATCGAAGGCGCAGGCCTCTGCGATCGGCAGCGGATAGGCGGTGCGCAGGCCGTGGATCACATCGCCCGCGAAGATCAGCGGGATCTTCAGCCGGGTCTGCATCATCGCATCCTGCGCCGCCTTGGCGCCGGCATAGCCGACGCCGTTGAACAGCATGCCGATCTCCCCCTTGCGAATTCGCGCCAGCTGGGCGGCGGCGTCGTTGCGCGCGGGAAGGCCGGGATTGAAGGGCAGCCCGATCGGGCGGATCTGATCCGAGAAGCAGGACAGCTGCCCCGCCTTTTCGGCCGGGGTCATCTGGCGGATCAGGCTTTCGATCCGGTCGGACTGCGCGAAGGCGGCACCGCCCAACGCCATTTCGCCCAGCGACAGCCCGGCGATGGTCGCCCCGGCCTTCAACATCTGGCGGCGGTCCAGCATCGGGACGGGGGACATGGGCGCTCTCCTGCTTTGTGATGATTTTGTCATGTCGCTACGCCTCGCCAGGCGTGCGGGCAAGCGGTCAGGACTTACCGCGCGCGGGCGGGGCGGCGCACCACAGCACCGTCTTGACGAGGTGCGGCCGGGGGCAGGGCTGATCCGGCAGGGGGAGTGGCTGGCCGGGCTTCCACAGGTTCAGGCGACGCTGGATCTCGGGCATCTCGGAATCGATCACCGCCAGCGTGTTGCCGTCGCCATAGCGGGTGCCGCTTCGATAGCGCAGGACGGGGGCATAACGACCGTCGCTGGCCATCCGGTTGACGACGATCCAGAAGCCGAAGGGCGCATCCTGCGTCGGAACGGCGGAGATGATCGTGCCGTTCAGCGGGCCTTGATCGACATAGCGGATATCCTGGTTGTTGTTCCGCCCTGTCGTCTGGCGAAAGACGGTGACGAAGCCGCCGCTGTTCCGGTCGAAGGCGAGCGCCATGCGACCGACCAGCTGGTCACCATTGCCGCCATGGATGCTCGCCGCCTCGACCCATAGCAGCGGGCGACCGGCGCGCGGGTGAACGACCCGGACCATATTGAGGTAATGCGCCACATCGAAGTCACCATGCTCGCCGGGCGAGGCGAGTATGTCGTCGAGCGCCGGGTGACAGGTCTTGCCGTCATCGCGGGTGATGCAGAGGTGGAGCGGGCCGGGTGCCGGGTTGCCGCCCGCATCCTCGACGCCGGGGCCCTGGCTTCCGATGAGTTTCCATCCGGCGGGCAGCGCGAAGGGACGCGACAGGTCGAAGGGTTGCGGTGCCGCGGCTGGCGCCTGCCCTGCAACTACGATCAACCCCAATGCCAGCACACGGGAAAACATAGTCCGGCTCATCCGCATTTTCCTCCGTCGAGGTCGGTGTTCCGGCGGAGGCTATTGGCTCGGTCGGGATTCTGCAATCGCGGGCGATCGCATCGTCAGAACAGGGTCGTCAGGAGGACGCCGCCGACGATCGCAAGGCCCGACAGGATCTGCCGCGCGCCCAGCCGCTCGCGGAACAGCCGGTGCCCGGCCAAGGCCGCGATCGGCGCCTCGATGATGCCGAGCGCGCGGACGGGTGCGGCGGGGGACAGGGCCAGGGCGACGAACCACCCCGCCGAGGCGCAGGCGCCGCAAAGTCCGGCGCCGAGCGACGGACGCCAGCGGCGAACGACCTCGGCCAGCGTCGCGGGGTCCCGCCAGGCGAGGATGAGGCCCAGCGCGACCGTCTGCATCGCCTGCACCACCGCGACGCAGACCAGCGCCGCGAAGACCGGATGCGCGGGCTCCAGCGCGAGCGCGGCGTGGCGAAAGGCGTTGAGCGAGAAACCGAAGAACAGGCCCGAGGCCAGTCCCATCGCCGCCCCGATCAGCGACGCCTTGCGCTGTTCGGGCGGCGGCCACGACAGGGCCACGAGGCCGATCGTCGTGATCGCGACGCCCAGCCACGCGGTGGCGCTGATCCGGTCGTGGTACACGATCAGCCCGAGCAGGGCGGCGAGCGGCAGGGAGCTTTGCTGGAGCGCGGTGCCGACCGCGAAGCCCGACCGGTGCATCGCGTCGAGCAATGCCGCGGTTGCCAGCACCTGCGCCGCCGCGCCGACGATCGCCGACAGCCAGAAGGCGCCGCTCCAGTGGAGATCTACGTTCGGCACCAGATAATGCGCGACCGTGACGAACAGGATCGAGAAGGGCAGGCCGAACAGGAACCGGACCAACGTCGCCCCCCACGGCCCCGACGAGGACATGACACCGCGTTGCAGCGCATTGCGGCCGACCTGAAAGACCGAGGCGGCGATGGTGGCGGGAATCCACAGCGGGTTGGCCATATGCGACGCTCCTCAGGGCCGTTGAACTTCTTCCGTCTCCCCTGTGCGACAGGCGAGGGGGCCTCACCTAAAGCGGGGTGCTGCGAGTGCGAAGGGCCTTTGCGGGCTGGCAGCCGGAACCCGCTCCACGAACCGACGTTGCCCGTACCGATGGTGATGATCGGATGCCTGCTGCTGATTATCCTGCCGCTGATCGGCTTTGTCGTCGGCGCCTATTTCGGGGACGTCGCGATCGGGCTCTGGGCGGCGGCGGGTGGTTTTGGGCTGGCGGTGCTGGTCTGCTCGATTTCGGTCACGGCGCTGGTGAAGTCGCGGCCGTCCTGAACGGCAAAGGGGCGGCCCGTTGCCGGACCACCCCTTCGTATCGCGCGGCAGGCACCCGAACCGCTTTCGCGATCCGGGGTTGCCAGCGACTTAGCGCTTCGAGAACTGGAAGCTGCGACGCGCCTTGGCGCGGCCATACTTCTTACGCTCGACCGTGCGGCTGTCGCGGGTCAGGAAGCCAGCGGCCTTGACGGGAGCGCGGAGCACCGGCTCGTACTTGGTCAGCGCCTGGCTGATGCCGTGCTTGACCGCACCGGCCTGGCCCGACAGACCACCGCCCTTGACGGTGCAGATCACGTCATACTGACCTTCGCGCTCGGTGATGCCGAACACCTGGTTGATGACGAGACGCAGCGTCGGACGCGCGAAATAGACTTCCTGGTCACGACCGTTGATCGTGATCTTGCCCGAACCCGGCTTCAGCCAGACGCGAGCCACGGCGTCCTTACGACGGCCGGTGGCATAGGCGCGGCCGAACTTGTCCAGTTCCTGCTGACGCAGCGGGGTGGTGCTGACGCGCTCGACGGGAGCGGCGGCGGGCGCCTCACCCTCGACGGCGGCGGGCTGCGCGGTCGCGGTGGCGGCCTGCTGGTTCAGCGTGGCGCCGAGATCGGCGAGCGACTGGCGGTTGTCAGACATTATGCGCCCACCTTGTTCTTGCGGTTCATGCTCGCGATGTCGAGCACTTCGGGGTTCTGCGCGGCGTGCGGATGCTCGGTGCCGGCGAAGATACGCAGGTTGCGCATCTGCTGACGGCCCAGCGGACCACGGGGGATCATGCGCTCGACGGCCTTTTCCAGGACGCGCTCGGGGAAGCGGCCTTCCAGGACCTTGGCGGCGGTGATGCCCTTGATGCCACCGGCATAACCGGTGTGCTTGTAGTACACCTTCTGGCCCAGCTTGTTGCCGGTGAAGCGCACCTTGTCCGCGTTGATGACGATGACATTGTCACCGCAGTCGACGTGCGGGGTGAACGACGTCTTGTGCTTGCCGCGAAGGATGTTCGCGATGATGGTGGCGGCGCGGCCGACAACCAGGCCGTCGGCGTCGACGATATGCCACTTCTTCTCCACCTCGTGCGGCTTGGCCGCCTTGGTGGTCTTCATGAGCGCCTTCATGGGCGTGAGACCTTTCGGTTTGAAATGCAACACGCCGCCCTTTGTCTCGGGCGGCGCGAACGAGGGTCCAATGCTGATCCGTCGTCAAAATGTCAAGCAAAGCGCGGCTTTGCTGACGGGTATTATGATACCCTAATGCTCCGAACGCTGCTGCCCAGGCGGTGCGCGGCGGCGGTCGCGGCGATCAGCAGGAGCGCGGCATTGGCCTGGTGCGAGACCGCGATATCGATCTGAACGCCCGACAGCAGGGTGGCGATGCCCAGGCCGATCTGAACGAGGACCAGTGCGATCACCAGCCATCCGGCGCGCAGTGCGCCTGCCCGGATCGCGCGAACGGCGAGCCAGACCAATCCGGCGGCGGCGGCGAAGGCGAACCAGCGGTGGATGAACTGCACGACGACGGGGTTGTCAAAGGCGTTGGCGATCGCCGGGCGCATCATCGGCACGCCTGCCGGGAACCAGGCATCGCCCATCAACGGCCAACTCGAAAAGGCATAGCCCGCGTCAAGCCCGGCGGTCAGCGCGCCGAACATAAGCTGTACGAACAATAGCACGAGCGCCGCCGTACCCGGCACGGTCAGCCGGGCAGGGGCCGACAGCCGGTCCCGGTGGAGCGCGCGCAGATCCAGCGCGGTCCAGACGATCCCGGCCAGGATGAACAGCGCGGTCAGCAGATGTACGGTCAGGCGGATATGGCTGACATCCGTCCGCTCGACGAGGCCGGAGGCAACCATCCACCAGCCGATCGCCCCCTGAAGACCGCCCAGCGCGAGCAGCGCGACGAGGCGCGGCTTATACCCCGCCGGGATCGCCTTGCGCGCCCAGAACCAGATCAATGGCAGGGCAAAGGCCATGCCGATCACCCGCGCGAGCACGCGGTGCAGATACTCCCAGAAGAAGATCGCCTTGAACCCTGCCAGCGTCATGTCGCGATTGAAGGTCCAATATTCGGGAATGCGCTTGTAGTTGGCGAACTCCGCCTGCCACTGCGCGTCGTTCAGCGGGGGTATGATGCCGGTGATCGGTTTCCATTCGGTGATCGACAGCCCGCTGTTGGTCAGGCGCGTGATGCCGCCCACGACGACCATCGCGACGATCAGCCCGGCCACCGCGAACAGCCAGCGGGCGACGGCGCGGGGGCGGGCGGTGACCATGAAGGCGGGGCTCGGTTGCAGCATGGTCCCGACATAGGCGACTGGACCGGCGCGCGAAAGTGGACGGAATGCCCCTTGGGGCCATGGCGACGGACCTTGCTCCCGGGGGCGGCAAAGCCTAAATCCAGATCATGGCGCATGTGCATACCCATCACGAGCCCGAAGGGGCCGATCTCGCCGATGCGGCAAAGGCGACGCTGGAGCGCGCGGGCGAGCAGTGGACAGCCATGCGCGCCAGCGTGTTCGAGGCACTGGCCGGGTTCGAGAAGCCCGCCTCGGCCTATGACATCGCCGACGTCATGTCGAAGTCGCAGGGACGGCGGGTGGCGGCGAACAGCGTCTACCGCATCCTCGACCTGTTCGTCGGTGCCAATCTGGCCCGCCGGGTCGAGAGCGCGAACGCCTATGTCGCCAATGCGCATCCCGACTGTATGCACGACTGCATCTTTCTGGTCTGCGACAAATGCGGGCAGACCACGCATATCGACGACGACCGGTTGACCGGCGCGGTTCGGGACGCCGCGCGCGGGGCCGGGTTCAGCCCCGAGCGACCCGTGATCGAAGTACGCGGCCGCTGCGCCGCCTGCGCGGGGAACTGACGACCGCCAGGGCCGGATTTGTTATCGCTCTCCCTTGGGCAGGGATGAGCGCGTGCCGACTCGCTGGCTAGCGCGGCTTGCGTGAGGGGGTGAGCCGTCGCCCGGCACAATACCAAGTCTGTGCTACCCTTTTCCCTTCGTAACGGGTGGGGGATAAATAGCCACTCGCACCTGTGGCATTTCAGTCTCACCAGCCAATTCTCTGACATTTGTATCATTTCCGAACATTGACACCCGTCATGAAACAGGAAATGAAGCTGGTAACGTTACCAGATAAAACAGAATCGAAAGGGAGAGGATCATGATCACGAAGGGAACGCGTGCGCGCCGTCTGCGGAGTCGCACGATGGGCGCGGCCAGCCTGGCCGTCCTGGCATCCGCAATTCTGGCACTTCCAGCCTGGGCGCAGACCACGCCCGAAGTCGCGGCACAGGCGACCCCGGCGCAGGATGCGGCGGCGCTTCCGCCCAATCAGGCCGCCGAGCCGGACGAGTCCAGCACGCGCGAAGTGATCGTCACCGGCTCGCGCATCACGACCGGCGGCTTTACCGCGCCGACGCCCACCACGGTGATCGGCGAAGAGCAGATCGCGGCGAACGCGCAGCCCAACATCTTCACCACCGTCGCCCAGTTGCCCTCGCTCCAGGGGTCGACCGGCACGGCGACCAACACGTTCAGCACCTCGAGCGGGCAGCAGGGCCTCAGTTCCTTCTCGCTTCGCGGCGTGGGCGCGATCCGCACCCTGACGCTGCTCGACGGCCAGCGCGTCGTCGGCGCGAACGTGACGGGCGTGCCGGACATCAGCCTGTTCCCGCAGTTGCTCATCAAGCGGGTCGACGTCGTCAACGGCGGTGCCTCTGCCTCCTATGGGTCGGACGCGGTCGGCGGTGTGGTCAACTTCATCACCGATACCCGGTTCAAGGGGATCAAGGGCAATGTTCAGGGTGGCGTGACCACCTATGGCGACGACGGGCAGGTGCTGGTCCAGCTCGCTGGCGGCACCAGCCTGCTGAACGACACGCTGCACGTCATCGCCAGCACCGAATATGCGCATGAAGAGGGCGTCGGCGGCGGCGAGTTCGGCATCGGTCTGGCGGGCGGCCGCGACTGGTTCCGCCAGTCGACGCTGATCAACCGCAACGTGCTGAACGACGGGTCGCCGCAATATCTGTTCCGCGACTATGCCCAGTCCTACAACTACACCAAATACGGCCTGATCACGGCGGGCCCGCTCCAGGGCATCGCGTTCGACCAGTCGGGCAGGCCGTTCCAGTTCCAGTACGGCTCGAACGGCGTGCCCGCGCGCAATGCGGCGGGGAGCGTCATCGGCTGTCTGCCCGGCTTCTGCCAGGGCGGCGACCTGTCGGGTAACGTCGATGCGGGCCGCTCGCTCCAGTCGAAGATCCAGCGCGTGAACAGCTATGGTCGGATCGGCTACGACTTCGCGCCCAATGGCGAGATCTACGGCACGATCAATATCGGCCAGGTGAAGACCAACAACCAGCCGGTCGGTGGCCAGAACCGCCCCAACCTGACCATCCAGTGCGCCAATCCCTATGTCCCCGCGCTGGTCCAGGCGGCTTGCGCCACGGCGGGTATCACCAACTTCCAGTACGGCACCAGCAACGCCGCGCTCGGCAATACGCAGGTCTATACCGATCGCCGCCAGTTCCGCTTCGTCGCGGGCGCGAAGGGTCGCGAGTCCGTCGCCGGGTCGGACTGGTCCTACGACATGTATTATGAGCACGGCACCAACTATACCGATGTCGATGTCAGCAACATCATGCTGTCGCGCCGGTTCAACCAGGCGATCAACGCGACCACGCTGAACGGCGCGATCGTCTGCGCCGACGCCACGGCGCGTGCCAATGGCTGCCAGCCGCTCAACATCTTCGGCGGCAACCCGTCGGCGGCGGCGATGAGCTATATCATGCCGCAATACGGTCCCTATCAGCGCACGCGCCAGACACAGGACGTGATCAGCCTGAACTTCTCGGGCTCGCCCTTCTCGTCCTGGGCGGGGCCCGTGTCGATCGCGTTCGGTGGCGAATTCCGACACGAATTCTACCGCGTCCGCGCCGACCCCTATGGCGCGGGCTTCGCCAACACCCCGGCCAACGCCAATTATCCGGCCGACCCCGCGCTGCTGGTCGATGGCAACAACTGGTATGCGGGCAACTACAAGAACGGGACCGGCGCCTACAGCGTCAAGGAAGCGTTCGTCGAGGCCGACCTGCCGATCATCAATTCGGAGGCGGGGGGCCGCGCCAACATCAACGGCGCGGTGCGCGTCACCGACTACAGCACCTCGGGCACGGTCTGGGCGTGGAAGATCGGCGGCACCTGGGACCTGCCGGTCGACGGGCTGCGCATCCGCGGCGTGACCTCGCGCGACGTGCGCGCGCCCAACCTGTCGGAATTGTTCGCGGCACCCGTCACGACGACGCTACCCGGCTTCTTCGACCCGTTCCGCAACGTCAACGTGCTGGCGCTTCAGAACACCATCGGCAACGTCAACCTGACCCCCGAAATCGCGCGCAACACGACGCTGGGCATCGCTTTCTCCAACTCGCAGGCGATCCCGGGGCTGAGCCTCTCGGTTGACTATTACAAGATCAAGATCACCGACGTGATCTCCAGCCTGGGCGCGCAGGACATCGTCAACCTGTGCTACCTGAACGTCGCGCCCGAGACCTGCGGTGCGTTCAACCTGAACAATCCCAATGGTCCCAACTTCATCAACGTCCAGTCCTTCAACCTCGCGTCGATCCTGACCGACGGCTTCGATATCGAGGCGAGCTATCGCTGGCGCAACCCGCTCGGCCTGCCGGGCAGCCTGACGCTGCGCGCGCTGGCGACGAACATCCGCCGCTTCATCACCGACACGGGCTTGCCCAACACGATCCCCAACGACACGGCGGGCGTGAACATCGGCAGCACGCCCAAGTGGAAGTGGCTGGCGGTGCAGACCTATGCCACCGACGACTGGTCGCTGCTGCTGCAGGAGCGGTGGTTCAGCGACGGCAAGCTGGGCAACCAGTATATCCAGTGCACCACGGGCTGCCCCGCCTCGACCGCCAACCGACCGACAATCGACAATAATTTCATCCCCGGCGCCTTCTATTTCGACGTGGGCGGCACCTATAACGTGACCAAGGCGGTCACCGCCTATTTCAAGGTCGACAACGTCTTCAATCGCGATCCGGCGAAGTCGCCCTATTTCGTCAACCCGGCGCTCTACGACGTGCTGGGCCGCGTCTATCGGGCGGGTGTGCGGTTCAACTTCTGAGGGTGATGAAATGACGATGGCGCGGATGATCGGGGCGGTAATGCTGGCCGCCCTTCCGGTGATGGCGATGGCGGCGGATACCCCGCCCGCCACGCCGGGTTCGAACCCGATCATCCGCGACCGGTTTACCGCCGACCCCGCGCCGCTGGTCGTCGGCGACCGGCTGTATCTCTATGTCGGGCATGACGAGGCGCAGCGCGACGAGATGTTCAACATGAAGGAATGGCTGGTCTATTCGACGACCGACGTGCGCCACTGGACGCCGCATGGGCCGATCATGAACGTTCGCGACTTCAAATGGGCCAAGAAGGACGCCTGGGCGTCGCAGGCGATCTACAAGAACGGCAAATACTGGTTCTATGCCGCGGTCGAACATGACAACACCCATCCGGGCAAGGCGATCGCGGTCGCCGTCTCGGACAAGCCGACCGGCCCGTTCGTCGACGCCAAGGGATCGGCACTCATCACCAACCAGATGACGCCCAAGGGGACGCATAGCTGGGAGGATATCGACCCGACCGTCATGACCGATGACGACGGCACGACCTGGATCTCCTGGGGCAACCGGCAATGCTATATCGCCAAGCTGAAGCCCAACATGATCGAGATCGACGGCCCGATCACCGAGATCACGCCGCCGCATTTCGAGGAAGGCCCCTGGCTGCACAAGCGGGGCAAGCTCTATTACCTCACCTATGCGTCGCTCGACCGGACGACCCAGCGGGACGAGCATATCTCCTATGCCACCGCGCCGTCACCCAAGGGGCCCTGGACCTATCGCGGGCTGCTGACGGGGTCGGGTAAATACAGCTTCACCATCCATCCGGGGATCGCCGACTTCAAGGGCAAGTCCTATCTGTTCCTGCACAACGCCAATCTGGCGATCGGCGACCAGAGCGGGGCCATCGGACGGCGCGCGGTGACGGTCGAGCGGCTCTATTACAACCCCGACGGGACGATGAAGCCGGTCGTGCAGACCGAAGCCGGTGTGACGGCACCGACACGCTGATCCGGTGATCCGATTCCATCCTCCCCACAACGACCCGCGTCTTCATGAGCCGTCATCCCGGCGAAAGCCGGGATCTTCGGCGACCGTCAGACCGTCACCCGCCGGATGCCCCGGGCCGCGCTTAGGCGACGGAGGGATTTCCGCCACGCGGCGGAGCGGTGGAGTCGCGCTCGACAAGCTGGTGATCCAGCACGGTCACGCGCGGCCGTCCGTTGGCGGAGGGCGATCCCGCGCGAATGTCCTGGATCAACATCTGGAGCGCCGCCGTCGCCAGCGCGCGGACCGGCTGGTGAATGGTGGTCAATGGCGGCCAGAGTGTCGTCGCGGCCGTGCTGTCGTCGAAGCCCGCGACGGTCAGATCGCCGGGCACGTCGAGATGGCGGCGATGCGCGACCGACACGATCGCCGCGGCCATGTCGTCGTTGCTGGCGAAGATCGCGGTCGGTGGTCGCTCGCTGCCGAGCATCGCCTCGCCCGCGCGCAATCCGGATGCATAGCTATAGTCGCCCTGGACGATCTGCGTCTCGAGGCCCGCCTCCTCGGCCACCGCGCGCCGGAAGCCCGCGAGACGCTCGATACTGGCGCTCTGGTCGGGATTGCCGTGGACGAAGCCGATGCGCCGATGGCCCAGCCCCATCAGGTGGCGGGTCATGTCATAGGCCGCTCTGGCATTGTCGATCCACACGCAGATCGCATCGGGCGCGACGCCGCCGACCACCGCGACGGGCAGGTTCGCCTCACGGATGATCTCGCGCACGAAGCTCGATTCGCCGAGTGGTGGCGCCAGGATCAGTCCGGCGATACGCTGGGCGATCAGCCCCTCGATCGCCTCACGCGTCGGCGGTCTGCCCTGCTCGCCCTTCAGCAGGAAAAGCTGCGCCGCGCGGGTCGAAGCTTCCTCGAACACGCCGACCAGCAGCTCGCTCATGAAGGCCGCGCTGGGATTGGAATAGATGACGCCGATGCGGATCTCGCTGGCGGTGACCAGGCTGCGCGCCATCAGATTGGGCGTGTAGTTGAGCCGGGCGATCACCTCGCGCACATGGGCGCGCGCCTCGTCGCGGACGCCGACATCGCCGTTGATCACCCGCGACACCGTCATGGGCGAGACGCCGGCCTGTTTGGCCACGTCGATGATCGTCACGCCGCGTGGGCGGCCTTTGCTACGCGTCAAGGGCGTCCTGTCCTGTCGTCCGCGCCCCGCAGGCGCCACGTTCTGCGGATAGCGGCGCGACGGGACGGGGTGAAGAGGGCAAAGCGGGTCATCGCCTGCGCCGGATCGGGAATGACGCTATGACGCGCGGAGACCGGACATGAAGCGTTTTCCCTATATCCGCTGGACGATCATCGCGCTGTTCGTCGCGGCGATGGTCATCAACTATCTGACGCGCAGCATCCTGGGCGTCGCCGCGCCCGCGATCATGGCCGAGCAGCACATCTCGTCCCAGCAATATAGCTGGATCACCGGCGCGTTTCAGTTCGGTATCATGTTCCAGCCGGTGGCGGGCTATCTGCTCGATCTGTTCGGCCTGAAATTCGGGTTCAGCCTGTTCGTCGCGGTCTGGTCGCTGATCACGCTGGGGCATGGGTTCGCCAACGGCTGGCTGGGCTTTGCCGGGCTTCGCGGCGCTTTGGGGCTGGTCGAGGGATCGGCACAGCCCGCGGGGATGAAGGTCGTCGCCGAATGGTTTCCCGCGCGCGAACGCGGCGTGGCGGGCGGCATCTACCAGATCGGGGCGTCGTTCGGCGCGGTCTTCGCGCCGCCGCTCGTCGCCTGGGCGGTCTTCCATCATAGCTGGCGCGCGGCGTTCTTCGTCGCGGGCGGGCTGGGGCTGCTCTGGGTCCTGGCCTGGCTGTTCTGGTATTCGCCGCCGGCCCGGCATCGCTCGCTGTCGGCGGGCGAACGCGCGCTGATCGTCGGCGGGCAGGAGGCGTCGCTCGCCAAGCAGCGGCGTCGCCCGCCACTGGGCGAGCTGCTTCGCCGCCGCAACCTGTGGGCGATCGCGGCCGCACGGTTCCTGGCCGATCCGGTCTGGGGCATGTTGTCGTTGTGGATGCCGCTCTACCTCGTCCAGGCGCGGCATTTCGACCTGAGCCAGATCGCGTTGTTCGCCTGGCTGCCCTTCCTCGCCGCCGATCTGGGCTGCCTGTTCGGGCCCGCCGTGGTCGCGTTCCTCCAGCGGCGCGGCGTCAATCTGATCGACGCGCGGCGCGGCGCCTTCACCCTGGGCGCGCTCCTGATGACGGGGATGATGTTCGTCGGCAGCGTCGACAGCCCCGTCGCGGCGATCGGACTGCTTTGCCTCGGCGGTTTCGCGCATCAGACGCTGTCGGTCACGGTCATCACCCTGTGCTCCGACCTGTTCCCGCAGGATCAGGTGGCGACGGCGACCGGCGTCTCGGGCACGGCGGCCAATCTCGGCGTATTGCTCTTCACCTTGACGCTCGGCTCGCTGGTCGATCAGGTCGGCTATCAACCCTTTTTCATCTTGCTCGGCCTGCTCGATCTGGCAGGCGCGGCGCTCCTCTGGACCCTGGTGCGAAAACCCGCATGACGATCAACAACCCCATTTTGCGCGGCTTCAACCCCGACCCCTCCATCGTGCGGGTGGGCGAGGATTATTACATCGCGACCTCGACCTTCGAATGGTATCCGGGGGTCCAGATCCACCATAGCCGCGACCTGGCGAACTGGACGCTGGTCGCGCGGCCGCTGGTCCGTGCGGGCCAGCTCGACATGCGCGGCAATCCGGATGGCTGCGGCGTCTGGGCGCCGGACCTGAGCTACAAGGATGGGCGCTTCCACCTGATCTTCACCGATGTGAAGCGCTATGGCCGCACCACGGTCGACGGAGCCAAGGGCGCGTCGCTGCGCGACTTCCACAATTACTGGGTATCCTGCGACCGGATCGACGGCGAGTGGAGCGACGCGGTCCACCTGAACAGCAGCGGTTTCGATCCGGCGCTGTTCCATGACGACGACGGGCGGAGCTGGCTGCTCAACATGCTGTGGGACCACAGGCCCGATCACAAGCGCTTCGCCGGGATCGCCATCCAGGAGATGGACCTGACCACCGGCCGCCTGCTCGGAGAGCGTCGCCGCATCTTTGCGGGGACCGAGCTGGGCTTCACCGAGGGGCCGCATCTCTACAAGCGCGACGGTTACTATCACCTGCTGGTCGCGGAAGGCGGGACCGAGCGCGGCCATGCCGTGGTGATGGCCCGGTCGCGCGACCTGTTCGGCCCCTATGAGGTTCATCCGGACGGTCCGGTACTGACCGCGCGGCACGATCCGGCCGCGCCGCTGCAACGCACGGGGCATGGCGATCTGGTCGAGACCCCGGACGGCGAAACCTGGATGGCCTATCTCTGCGGGCGCCCGATGCCGGTCAGCGATCGCTGCGTGATGGGGCGCGAAACGGCGATCCGGCGAATGCGCTGGGGCGATGACGGCTGGCTGCGCTGCGCCGAGGCGGTTGCGGAGACGGGGGAGGCCGTGCCGGTCGACGAGCGGACCGTCTTCGACACCACGACCCTGCCGCCTGCCTTCCAGTGGCTGCGCAGCCCTCATGCGGACCGCCTGTTCAGCCTGACCGAGCGGCCGGGGCATTTGCGGCTGTTCGGCCGCGACTCGATCGGCAGTCATTTCGAGCAGGCGCTGGTCGCGCGTCGGCAGACGGCGTTCCGCTACGACGCGACGACGCTCGTCGACTTCGAGCCGGAGCATTTCCAGCAGGCGGCGGGGCTCGTCTGCTACTATAACAGCTCGAAATATTATTATCTCCACATCACCGCCGACGATGCAGGCGGCAAGCTCGTCCAGCTCCTGTCGGTTCTGCCGACGGGAGAGGGACAGAGCCTGATGACCTCGCCCATGCCCGCGTCGACAGGCCCGATCGAACTGCGGGTCGCGGCCGATCACGAAACGTTGCGCTTCGCCTTCCGCGCGGACGGGGCGGAGGAATGGCGGTGGCTCGATACGATCGGCGACGCCAGCCTGTTGTCGGACGAGGCGACGCTGGCGGGACTGCCCAACTTCACCGGCACCTTTGTCGGCATGGCCTGTCAGGATATGGCGGGGACCGGGCATCCGGCCGATTTCCGCCATTTCCACTATAGCGAGATTTGATCGGCCTGCCGTGATCGGACAGAGATGAGGGGGGCTGAACGGTAGCGAACAGGCTGTATCCGGTGCCGATAGATGCGTGAATCGATCAAGGGCTGGCGGATACGGCATTCTCGCTGATGTGGTAACAGGGGAGAGCAGGGCGATGGGCAGGACAGGTGTTTGCGGGATCGTTCTCGGCATTCTGTTGACCGTGGCGGGGCCGTCTGCGGCGCAAGGGCTCGCGCCGGTCGCGGGCGCGCCGCCGGGCCCGCTGCTGGTCGCGGCCGACCTGCGCGACGGCACCGACCTTTCCGGGCCATGGCATTATTCCATCGACCCATTCCGTTCGGGTCTGGCTGGATTTCACGGCGGTATGCCCGATGCGGGGCAGCAGCGCTGGCGCGATGTCGATGTCAGTACGGCGATGGCGAAGGACAGCCGGGTCCTCTATGAATTCGACATGGCGCATTCGCCGCTGGTGAGCCTGCCCTCGTCGTGGCTGACCCATGCGCCCGAGCTGCGACATTATGACGGGCTGATGTGGTATCAGCGGACGTTCGCGGTGCCGGGGGCGCGGTCGGGCCGCTACTTCCTGCGCTTCGGCGCGGCCAATTATGCGACCGTGGTCTATCTGAACGGCAAGGAGATCGGGCGGCATGAGGGCGGCTTCACCCCCTTCGCCTTCGACGTCACCCGTGCCTTGCGCGATGGCCAGAACCAGATCACGGTCGGCGTCGACTCGCAGGCGACCGAGGCGACGGTGCCGCCACCCGTCACCGACTGGGAGAATTATGGCGGGATCACCCGTCCGGTCCGGCTGATCCGGACGCCCGACACCTATGTGGACGATGCATGGGTGCGATTGACCCGTGACGGGCGATTGGCGGTCGACATGCATCTCGACGGGCCCGGGGCGGGCAACCGACCTGTGCGGTTGACGATCGCCGAACTGGGGCTCGACCGCGCGGGCGTGACCGACGCGCAGGGGAACTGGCGGGCGACGATGGCCGCACCGCGCGCGCTCGTCCGCTGGTCGCCCGAGCGGCCACGGCTCTATGACGTAGCGATCACCGCCGGAGAGGACCGGTGGCGCGATCGGATCGGGTTCCGAACGATCACGCGGCGAGGCGCGGACATCTTGCTGAACGGCAAGCCGATCTTCCTGCGCGGCATCTCGATGCACGAGGAGGAACTGGGCGTCGACCCGACCCGCGCGATGACCCCGGCCGCGTCGCGTGCGCTGCTCGGCGAGATCAAGGACGGGCTGCACGGCAATTTCGTCCGACTGGCGCATTATCCGCATTCCGACGTGACGCTGCGGCTGGCCGACGAACTCGGCCTGATCGTCTGGAGCGAGGTTCCGGTCTACTGGCGTGTCGCTTGGTCCAACCCCGACACGCTGAATCGCGCCCGGACGATGCTGGCGGAGAATATCCTGCGCGACCGCAACCGCGCGTCGATCGCGATCTGGAGCGTCGCCAACGAGACGCCGGTGACCGATGCCCGCAACGTCTTCCTCCGCACGCTCGTGGCCGATGCAAGGCGGATGGATGACAGCCGACTGATCAGCGCGGCATTGCTGGTCGAACGGGGGCGGGGGGCGGACCATCCCGTCATGACGCTGGCCGATCCGCTGGCCGACGTGCTCGACGTGCTGGCGATCAACACCTATAACGGCTGGTACTCGCAGGACCGCCTGTCCGACCTTGCCCGCAGCGAATGGCATGTCCCATCCGACAAGCCGCTCATCTTTTCCGAATTCGGCGCCGATGCCCGGGCCGGGTTCCACGACCCCGACAACAGGCAGAAATTCTCCGAGGACTTCCAGGCCGACTATTACCGCGCGACGCTGGGCATGGCCGATGGCGTGCCCAGCTTGCGTGGCATGTCGCCCTGGATCCTCAAGGATTTCCGGTCGCCACGTCGCCAGAATCCCGATTTCCAGCAAGGCTGGAACCGCAAGGGCCTGATCTCCGAAACCGGTCAGCGCAAGGAGGCGTTCGGTGTGCTCAGCGATTATTACATGCGCAAGGCCTCCGAACGATAGGTTCAGTCTCAAGGGCTTGCACCCATAACCTCGGTCACGGCGTTAGGAGGGCATGACCCAGGAAGACGAAAAGTGGATGCGCATGGCGATCGACGTGGCCCGGTCGAAGGGATCGGATCCGTCGACCTCGCCGCTCGGCTCGGTGATCGTGCTGGACGGCCGGGTGATCGCCGCCGAGCGGAACCAGACCCAGGAACTGCCCGACGCGACCGCGCATGCGGAGATGATGGCGATCCGCCGCGCCTGCGAAGGCGAGGGCGCGCTGGAGCTGCGCGGCGCGACGCTCTACTCGACGCTGCAACCCTGCGGCATGTGTACCATGGCGTCGATCTGGTCGAAGGTCGGCCGCGTCGTCTATGGCGCGGGGCGTGACGACGTCCACGCCATGTATTTCGAGGCGCGGCATGTCGATACGCTGAGCTTCGTCGCGGACGCCTACCGCGACGATATCGTGATCGAGGGCGGGTGCCTGCGCGACGAATGCGCCGCGCTCTACTACCCGCCCGATGCCGCGCTGCCCGCCGAGGAGCAGGCCAATCTGTGATTACCCCTTGATATAGCGCGTCACGTTCATCGCGAGCACGTCGAGCGGCACGTTGCCGCCATCGACCACCGCCTGGTCGAAATCGCGAAGATCATAGCGCGGACCCAGCGCCGCCTTGGCCCGAGCACGCTGCGCGACAATTTCGGCGCGACCGACTTCATAGCCGCAGGCCTGGCCCGGCCAGGCGCAGTAGCGATCCACCTCGCTGACCGCGTTGCTGCGCGGCAGGCCGGTGGCCGCGATGAACTCGGCCAGCGCCTTGTCGCGTGACCAGCCGAGCGCATGGATGCCGGTGTCGACGATCAGCCGCACCGCGCGCCAGGCAAGACCCATGAGATAGCCAAGCCGCCCGGCCGGATCGTCCGCATACATGCCCAATTCGTCCGCCAGCTGCTCGGCATAGAGCGCCCAGCCTTCCGAATAGGCGTTGAACGCCAGGATCGACCGCATCAGCGGCAGGCGCTGGGCATATTCGCCCTGCCAGACATGCCCCGGAATCCCTTCATGATAGACGAGATCGGGAATGGTGACGCGGTTATGGATCGACGGGTCGCCCAGATTGACCCAGACCTTGCCCGGCTCGCGTCCGTCGATCGTGCCGGGGCCGCCATAGGCCGCCGGAGCGCCGGGCTCCTGCGCGACCGGCATTCGTCGGATTTCCAGATGCCCGCGCGCCAGCTTGCGAAAGGCGTCGGGCAGGCGAGGGCGGATCGCATCGACCCGCGCTTGCATATAGGCGACGATCTGCCGTCGCCCTTCGTCGCCATCGGGAAAGCCGATCCCCGGACGGCGCTGATAGGAGATGGTCCGCTCGGCCACGCTGCCCTCGGTCAGCCCGGCCTTGCGCAGGATAGCATCCATCTGCGCCTGAAGCTCGGTCAGGCGGGCACGGCCCATCTCGTGAAGTTCGGTGGCGCTGCGACGCGTCGTCGTGCCCGCGCGAAGGCCCCAGGCGTACCATTCCGGACCATGCGGGCGCGTGCCCAGCCCCGCCGCGTCCGTGGCGACGGCACGCTGCGCGCGCAATTCGGCCAATTGCCGCTCCAGCGCGGGGACGATCGACCTGGCGACGATCCGCGCCGCCTGCGTCGTCCAGTCACCGGGCACGGCCGCCGCCTTGCGTGCCAGCGGTCCGACCAGCGGTCCGTCGGTCTTCGCCGCCGCTGCGATCGTCCCGGTCATGCCGACGATCGTCTTGTCGAGCAGGAAGGACGGAGGCACCACGCCCTGCTCGCGCGCCTGGCGGATGCGCGTCGTCTCCCCGTCGAGCTGCGCTGGCATCGCGGCAAGCCGGGCAAGATAGGCCTCGGCATCCGCCTTGTCGCGAACCGGCTGGTCCCCGTCGAGCATCTGCGGCACGTCCAGCCAGGACCCGACATTCTGGATCACGCCATAGGGCGTGTTGCGCCAGTCCCCGATCGTCGCCACGCCGTAGGGGAGGGCCATGCCGTCGAGTGCGGTCTGGAACGCGGTTTGCGTCACCGCAAGGCTGGTCGCCATCGACGCATCCAACCCGGCCCGAGAAACGCGACCCAGATCGCGCAGGCCGCTACGCAGGAACTGCTGCCGCGCCGCGACCCCGGCCGGCGAGCGATCCTCGAGAGTCCGCCGCAATCCGGCATGGACTCCGGTGTCGACACCCAGTGTCGTCGCCCGTTCCGGCACGAGCGCAAGCAACTGCCAGGCAAGCCGATCGAGCAGCGCAGCGGCGTCGTTCCCGGCGGGGGTGATCGCTCGCGCGGAGGCCGTGGCGGACACGGCCCCCAGGCCGATCAGGGTTTCGCGACGCGAGACATGGCTTATCATTCCCGATTGATGGCGGTCCCGCGCGGTCGCGTCAAATGCCGGGTGTCGGCGGCAGGGTTTGGGGGGAGGGTGGCGTGGCGCCGAGAATGGCGCCGCCCAATTAGCCCTTGCACCCGCCACCCCGCTTCCCCTAAGGGCAACCGCCTGTCGGGGAGTGGCGCAGTCTGGTAGCGCGCCTGCTTTGGGAGCAGGATGTCGCAGGTTCGAATCCTGTCTCCCCGACCATCCGCATCTAAGTCGTTGATCTTGCGTCGCCATCCCGGCGATCGGGGATCGTTGTCCCCCTCGCTGTACCCATCGGAGGCGATGACGGGGGATTCCCGAACCTGAAACTGCGCGGCGGCAGCTATTATTGGCGGCGTGCTCGTGCTATTTCTGCCCGACTGAGTTGTGTCGCGGGCAGAGGAAGCATGTGTTCGGCGCTGCCCTGCGCTGGCGGTTGCAGCGGATCGAGCAGGATCAGGCTGGCAGCCTGGTGGAAGCGGGCGACCACGCGACCGCGAACGCCCCTCATGCCGAGGCTTGGGAGGTCCTCGCCCGTGGCGGTGTCGCGGCGCGCTGGACGCTCGACTGGCATCAGCGCTTCGTTGCGAACGGCGTCAGGTTCGAGGCGCCTTCGAGGTCGGGCCGGTGCGCCTCGATCGCGGTGAGCAGGCGCGTGATCTCCTTGGCCTGATGGGCGGCGATTGCGTTCAGTGGCTTGACGATCAGATACCGGAAACGGACGTTGTCGAGCAACTTCCGATCATACGCCGACAGCGGGGCTGGATCGGGCTTCCCGGTCGCGGCGAGGATCGGGATTCGCTCCTTGCCAATGCGGTTCAGCGGCGAGTCGACACGCCCATGCGCGTCGGGCGGCGGTCCGTTATCGTGCCGCGGTATATCCGCTGGCGTGGGGTTCGGGCAGCCTTCCTGCCATCGTCGTTGGGTGCTCGCATGACCAGCGGCGCGGTATTGCGCCTGAATTCTTCCCCGACTGCCCTAGGGCCGCCCCGCCTTCCTCAAAGCTGCTTGCCAGCCTTTCAGCTGGCCACTTCGATGATGTTCGATCCGGGCGGGTCGCGAAAAAACGCGTAGGTCTTTGCCGACGACCGTGGTGGCGTGTCGCGGTCTCAGTTGCTTCATGCTAGCGTATTGAATCGAAGCGCAAAGTATCGATTGAGCATCGGCATAATTGATTCGCCTGGTGCAACATCAAACCGTGCCACGCATGGTAGGAATATGCAATGAAGCGCTGGCAATATTTGAAGGAACCGCTCATTCGCCATCCCATTGTAAGCATCCGGCGAGACGCCAAATATTAGACGTTGCAGAAGACATCACAGATGCTCCTGCGAGTTGGTTAAAAGAGATCTGAGAATTTAACTTATGGTAATTGGCAAAGCTGATTTAGAATACCGGTTTCCGTTCGGGGGTTGACGGAGAAGTCGGCGATCGACGCTTGGGGAGGGACGTTATGGCCATGTCCGACGCTGTGCTTGGCGTCATCACTATTCGGCGCGGCACTGCCAAACATCGGATACGGCGCAGTCGCTGGCTGGGAACGACCGCGTTTGCTGCCGCGCACATCGTCGTGATGCAGGCGTCGGCGCAAACCGTGACGGTCAACAGCGGTACGACGCGCACCAGCAACGGCGCCACCGCCGGGGTCGCGCTGACGGCTCCCGGCGCGGTGCTGGACAATAGTGGGACCGTCACGAGTGCGACATCGACCGAGGCGGTTGTCGTGACCTCGGGCGCGACCACCGCCACCATCAACAACAAATCGGGCGGCACGCTGAGCGGTACCAGCAGCAGCACCACGGCGATCACCGTCCAGTCGGCGTCGAGCACGCTGACGCTGAACAACGCCACCGGCGCGACGATCGGCGGCGTCGGAAAAGCCGGTAAATTCTACGGCAGCACCAACATCACCAACGGCGGCACGATCAGCGCCGACCAAGGGATGGATTTCTTCAACCTCGGCGGTTCGATCACCAACCAGGTCGGCGGGACGATTTCGGCGTCCAATTCCGGTAACAGCGCCATCTATGCCAGCAGTGTCGCCAACGGCCTGTCGGTAACCAACAACGGCACCATTTCGGTCACCGGACGCTACGGGATCCAGATGGTCGGCACCGGCAACGGCGCGGCGACGATCGTCAACAACGCCACCATATCGGGCGGCCTGCTGGCGATGAGCCTGGGCGACGGCAACGATACGGTAACGCTGAACAGCGCGTCGACGACCAATGGCGCCCTGCTGGGCGACGGCAACGACACGCTGAACATCGTCGCGGGAGCGACGATCACCGGCGACCTGGACGGATCGGGCGGCACCGACACGCTGGCGTTTCAGGGGAATGGCGGTGCCACGACCATCACGTCCCGGATCAGCAATTTCGAAAGCATCACCAAGGCAGGCACGGGCAGCTTCCGGCTGGGCAATCTCGCGACTACCGCGGCGACCATCGCCATCAGCGGTGGCACGCTGACGCTCGGTGGCAATCCCGCCAACTGGACGGGCGCAACGTCAATCGCGGCCGGTGCGACGCTGGCATATGACGTGACCACCGATACGACGACCGCGGCATCGATCACCGGGGCCGGCAATTTCACAAAGCTGGGCAGCAACACGCTGACCCTGGGCTCCGGTGCGGGCTGGACCGGCACCACGACGGTATCGGCGGGCACGCTGACCGGTACGACCGACACGCTGATCGGATCGAGTATCGTCGACAACGCGACACTGGCCTATGTCCAGACGGCGAGCGGTTCGGTCGGCCGGCAAATCGGCGGCACCGGATTGGTGACGGTCAGCGGCCTGGATGCGAGCGCCGCCGTCAGCTTCGATGCCGCCGTCACCGCCGCACAAGGTATCCAGGGCAGGACGAATGGCCGCATCGCGATCGGAAGCGGCGGTTCTGTCGATACCAGCGGCGCCTACTCGGCGGTCAGCCTGTTGCAGGCCGGTGCCGCGCTGATCAACGCAGGGAGTCTGTCGACCACGTCCAGTGCCGCGACCGCGACCATCCGCGTCGCGGTCGCGGCGACGATCACCAATTCCGGGCTTATCAAGCTGTCGGGCGATGGTGGCGGACGCGCGATCGATAGTGGCGGCGCGCTGACGCTCGTCAACGAAAGCACCGGGCGGATCGTCAATGACGGCACCAACATCGATCCCGAAGACCCCAGCGCCGTCTTCACGGGCGCGCAACTCTATCTGACCAATCGCGGGTCGATCACCGCGACCGGCAATGGCGTCGTCGTCTATCGTACCGACAACCCCGCCACCCGAATGGAAATGGCGGGGACGATCGACAATAGCGGCACGATCAACGGGGGGAACGCAGGCATCCTGGCCCGGGCGATCGCCGACATCACCAACACCGGATCGGTGACGGGTGTCGCTTTCGGCGTCAACCTGAACTTGGAAATGGAACAGGCAAGCGTCGTCCGGAACGGCGACGCGACCCATAGCGCCGCCCTGATCGACGCCACGGACTATTACGGTCTGGGCATCTATTCGGCCGGCGCGCTGACGGTCGACAATTACGGGACGATCCGGGGTGGCTGGACAGGTATCCAATTCAGCGGCGGCGGCACGCTGACCAATCGTGTCGGCGCCACCATCGAGGGCACCAACGGCAACGGCATCTACAGCGACTATATCGCGCTGGACGTGCAGAGCAGCGGCACGATCCGCAGCGTCGGCCACGCCATCAGCTATTTTGCCGGCGGCAACCTGACCAACAGCGGGTCCGTGACCAGCAGTGCTGGCGATGGCGTCCGCTTCGAAGGGGCAGGAATAACCCTGACCAACAGTGGCACGATCACCGGGGTTCTGGCCGGTATTCATGCACTGACCGGCACCACGCTCACCAATGCCACGGGCGGCCGAATCGAGAACACGGACGCCGCAGGCAGTATGGGCGCAGTGCATCTCGAGCGTGGCGCGGGTGCGCTGACGCTCGTCAACGCGGCGGGCGCGACCATTTCCGGCGCCGCCAAGGCCGCTCTGTTCTATGACCAGGCCGATCTCGACAACAGCGGGACGATCACCAGCCAGCAAGGCGTCGATTTCTTCGACGTGCAGGGGACTGTCACCAACCATGCGGGCGGCGTGATCGAATCCCTCAATACCGGCAACAGTACCATCTTCGGCTACGATCTGGCGAACGGCCTGTCGGTCACCAACGCCGGTACGATTCGCAGCGCGAAGTACGCGATCGAGACCACCGCCGGAAGCGGCAGCGCCACCATCGTGAACAGCGGCACGATCACCGGTGTCGGCACGGCCATACATCTCGGCAACGCTGCCGATACGGTCACCTTGAGCGACGGATCCTCGATAATCGGTGGAATCGCATTGGGCGGCGGCACCGACCGCCTGACGATCACGACCGGGACCGCCGCCGCGCCGACCGGCATCTCCGTGACCGGCGCGCTGGACGGCGGCGACGGCACAGGCGACGCGCTGACCTTTTCCGGCACCGCCGGGACCATCGCGCTGGCCGGCAACCTCTCCGGCTTCGAGACGATCACCAAGTCGGGGGCGAACCTGCTGCGGCTGACCGGCGGGGCACTGGGCAGCACCGCGATCGCGGCCAACGGCGGCACGATCGCCTTCCTGAACACCAGCGGCAGCAACCGGATCGAGGTCAATGGCGCAACGCTGGTCGCGGAATCCGGGGGCGCGTTCGGCAGCGGCGGTCTGCATCTGGTGAACGGCACGTTGCGCTATGCCGCGAGCGGCAGCTACGCCAACGCCCTGTTCCTGGACACGGCCGGGGGGACGGCGACCCTGTCGGCCGACAGCGGGATCACCGCGACCCTATCGGGTGCGATGACCCGCAGCGCGGGCACGACTGCACAATCGGTCACGATCGGTGGCGCCGGGACCATCCTGCTGAGCGGTAGTGGCAATCGCTGGACAGGCACCACGACGATCGCCGCAGGGGCCACGCTGCGAGCGGCAAGCGCCGCCCTGTCCGGTGCCGCGATCGCGAACAGCGGTGCGCTGGTCTTCGATCAGGCGACAGACGCCAGCTTCACCGCTTCCATCGGCGGAATCGGAAGCCTCACGAAGCTGGGCGCCGGTACGCTGACCCTCGGCGGGACCGGCAGCTGGACCGGACGGACGATCGTGTCGGCGGGGACGCTGGCCGGTTCCACTATTAGCCTGTCCTCCGCGTCTCCGATCACAGTCAATGCTTCGCTCGCCTATCTCCAGAGCGGCAGTGGAACGGTATCGAACGCGATCGACGGCAGCGGCGGCGTCACCGTGTCCGGTGTGTCCAGTGGCAACACGGTGAGCTTCGTCGGCACGGTGACGGCTGCGGGTGGGATCACCGGCGGCACCGATGGCAGGATCACGATCGGCAGCGGGGGCAGCGTCTCGACGACCGGCACCGCCGCCATCCTGTTGAGCGGCACCGGCGCATCGCTGACGAACGGAGGCACGATCGGCAGCACCATGGCAGAGGCCGTTCGCATCACCTCCGACGGCGCCAGCGTGACCAACGCCGCGGGGCACAGCATCACCAGTTCCCAAAGTGTCGGCGTGTTCGCCCTGTCGGCCAATACCAGCGTCGACAACAGCGGAAGCATCACCGGCGCGACCGGAAGCTACGGGGTGCAGGCCTATGGCAGCGGCACCGTGATCAATCGTGCCGGCGGCACCATCACCGGCGGCGTGGCGATCGGCGGCTTCGCCGGCATGACCATCGTCAACCAAGGCACGCTGACCGCGACAAATGCCGGGCCGTACAACGCTGCGATCAACATCACCGGCGGCGTCGACACCGTCACGCTGGCGGCCGGATCGACCACGACCGGCTTTGTCGAGCTATGGGGCGGCAACGACACACAGACACTGACCGGCGGATCGGGTGCGTCGGCTACCACGACCGTCACCGGCTATGTCAGCGGTGGCGACGGCACCGACTTGCTGACCTTCGACGGCAGCGGCACGGGGACGTTGACCGGAAACATCATCGGCTTCGAAACGATCGGTAAGTCCGGCAGCGGCACCTGGACGATCCGCGACGCGACCGCGATATCCTCGCCCGTCAGCATCGTCGGCGGCACGCTGGCGCTGGATTCGGCCACCGGCCTGGCCAATCAGTTTTCGATCAACGGCGGGACGTTGCACGCCCTGACCGCAGGCGCGACGGGCAGCGGGACGATCCGCATGGCGGACGGAACGGTCGCGTTCGGTCAGACCGGCGCCTACGCCAACGCGATTCTGCTGGACGCGACAGGTTCGGCCGGGACGATAAGGTTCGCCGCCGACAGTGGTACGACGGCCACGCTCAGCGGCGCGATCACACGCGGATCCGGCATTGCGGCGCAAGCGGTGACCATCGGTGGCAGCGGCGAAATTTCGTTATCGAGTTCGGCCAACCGATGGAGCGGCGCCACCACCATCGCCGCTGGCGCGACGCTACGCGGGTCGGCTTCGACCATTTCCGGCGGGTCGATCGTCGATGATGGCGCGCTGGTCTTCGTGCAGGACGGATACCGCACGATGTCGATCCCGATTTCCGGGTCAGGCACCGTGACCAAGAGCGGATCGGGCACGCTGGTCCTGTCCGGTGCTGGCACCTGGACCGGGACTACCACGATTTCCGGCGGCACGCTGATCGGGAAGACGACCAGCCTGGGCGGCGCGTCGATCGTCAACAATGCGACACTGACATTCAACCAGACGTCCGATGGAGCGACGAGTCAAACGATCTCGGGCACAGGCTCGCTGACGAAGACCGGTGCTGGAAACCTGACGCTGTCGGGCGCGGGCAGCTGGACCGGCATAACGACCGTCTCCACCGGCACGCTGACCGGCACCAGCGCGACGATCGCAGGCAGGCAGATCGTCAACAACGCGAGCCTCGTGTTCGATCAGGCGACCGACGGAACGTTCGCCCAGGCGATCACCGGTACGGGTACGCTGACGAAAACGGGCAGTGGCATACTGACCCTTACCGGCGCGACCCTGTCGAGCGGCACGACCCAGGTGGCCGACGGAACCTTACGCCTCAGCAGCAGCAACATGCTGTCCGACGCATCTGCCGTCACTGTCACGGGCGGAACCCTCGACCTGCAAAGCTACAGCGACACCATCGCCAGCCTCGCGCTCGCGGGCACCCTCGCCGGCACCGGCACGCTGACGGCTGCGACCTATACGCTGAACGGCGCGACGGTGAACGCCAGGCTCGGCACGGGCACGCTAACGCAGGCGAGTGGCGTTTCGGTGCTCACAGGCTATTCACAGTCACAGGTCGTGGACATCACCGGCGGCACGCTGCGGCTGGGGGCGTCGGACGTGTTGTCGGACACCGCGACCTTGACGGTACGGGCCGGCGCGACGCTGGACCTTCAGAATTTCAGCGATGCCGTCGGTGCCTTCACCATTTTCGGCACGCTGACGGGCACCGGCACGCTCACGGCGGATGCCTATCATTTGAGCGGCGGGACCGCCAATCTCGCACTTGGCGGCGGGCGGATGTACGTCGACGATGGCGTAAACCTGCTGAACGCCACGGCGGGCGCCACGACCGTCGCCATCGGCACGGCGACGCTGCGGCTGGGGGAGAGCGACCGGCTGAGCAACAATGCCGATGTGACGATCGCGGCCGCTGGAACGCTCGATATCCAGGGTTATAGCGACGCCGTCCGCAGCCTGACCGCGAGCGGCGCCGTCACCGGCACCGGGACGCTGTCCGCCGACACCTACACGCTGCAAGGCGCGTCGATCGGCGCCAACCTGGGGTCGGGCACGCTGACGCAGGCCAGCGGCGCGTCGACCCTGACCGGCACGAGCGCCGCCGGGACGGTATCGATCGCTGCCGGAACATTGACGCTTGGCGGCGACGACCGGCTGGCGTCCGGTACGGCGCTGTCGGTGGCGAATGGGGCGACGCTCGACCTCGGAAGCTATCGCCAGACCGCTTCTGCCACCGTCGATAATGCGGGGACGATCCGGTCGGGCATGCTGACGCTGGCCGGCGGAACGCTGCTCACGCGCAACGGGGCATCGACAGCGTCGGTTTCCAGTTCCGGGACGAGCAGCATCGTAACGGCGGCCGGGGGCGCGGTCGGCGACATAAGCGTGACGGGCGGCAGCGCGGTGTTCGACAACTACGGAAGCTCGACCTCCGTCGCATCGACCGTCGGCGCCGTCGACATGCGCCTGTATGCCGGTTCGACCACAGGCGCGATCACGCTCGGCAGTGGGGATGACCGTTTGGCGCTGTACACCGGCGTCACCGGTGCGGGGGCGGCGATGAGCGGTGCCGTCACGCTGCGCGAGGCGGGGGACTTCGCCGGAGCCCAGGTCGGTACGATCGATCTGGGCGGCGGCAGCAACACGCTCGACCTGCGCGGCGACACAAACGGTGTGCTGGCATCCGGCGCCGTCGGCATTACCACGCTGACGAAGCGCGACATGGGCAGCTGGACGGTCACGGATCTGGTCGCAACCACCGTCAACGTCGGCACCGGGACGGCCGGGGCGGGTATGCTGACCCTGGCGGGGACCGGTACGATCGGAACCATCCGGATCGACGGCGCCACGCTTACCCTGGCAAGCACGACAGCGGCCGGTAGCGCGACGCTGCGCATGATCGACCCGACGGTCGATTTCGCGGCGGTCGGGACCTATGCGAACGCCATCGACCTTGCGGTGGCGGCGCCAAATCTGGCGACCGATCCGAGCATTTTCGGCAATCGGAGCGGTGGGGCCATCACCCTGTCCGGCGCGATCATCGAATCGATCGCGGGGCAAAATGTCCGCTTCACCGGCGCCGGAACCACCACCCTGGTGGGCGGCAACACCTGGAGCGGCTCAACGACGATCGACGCGGGCACGTCCCTGATCGGCACGACGACCAGCATCGGGGGATCGACCCTGATCAACGCCGGAACCCTGACCTATGAGCAGTCCGGCGACGGCACGGTCGCGGCGCAGATCGATGGTGCGGGTTCGCTGATCAAGAGCGGCGCAGGAACGGTGACGCTGGTTGCGGCGAACGGGCTCTCCGGTGCCGTCAGCGTGACCGGGGGTGGTTTGCGGCTGGCGAACGCCGCCGCGCTCGCCAACGCCGCCAGCGTCACGCTGACCGGATCGGGGACGACGCTGATCGCCGATGCCGGCGCATGGGTGACGATCGCCGCGCTTTCCGGTGACGCGGGCACTCGTATCCACCTAGCCAGCGGCGGCCTCTCGATGATCAACAGCGCCGACGCGACCTTCGCTGGCATTCTCTCCGGTAACGGTGCTGATGGCTTCGACAAGGGAGGCGCCGGGCGTCTGATACTGAGCGGTGCCAATTCGCTGACGACGGACGTCAGCGTCAGCGCGGGCACCCTGGCCCTCCTTGGCGACGGCAGCCTGGCCACCGCCCGCGGCGTATCGTTGACGGCCAGCGGCGCAACGTTCGACGTCTCCGGCGTCAACCCTGACACGGCGACCGTCCAGATCCTGAACGGCGTCGGCGGATCGACCGTCGCGCTCGGCGGCAAGACACTGATCGTCGGCGGCGGATCCTTCGCCGGCACCTTTGCTGGCACCGGCGGCCTGACGAAGGTCGGCGGCGGAACGCTGACCGTGACCGGCACGAACGCCTATGGCGGCGCGACGCATGTGTCCGGCGGAACGCTGGTCGTGGCGGGAACGACCTTTCTGCCCGCCACGACCGACATGATCGTCGAGGCGGCGGGTACGCTGGCGTTCGGCGGCAACAGCGTGACGGTCAACACCTTGACATCCGCCGGGACGGTCGACGGCACGGCGACCCTGACGGCGACGGCGGTGGCCAGCAACGGCGCGAACTATACGTTGCAAGGCGGCACGGTGAACGCCAAC
The DNA here is from genome assembly GCF_916858675.1 of Sphingomonas sp. Leaf21. Classification (GTDB taxonomy): domain Bacteria; phylum Pseudomonadota; class Alphaproteobacteria; order Sphingomonadales; family Sphingomonadaceae; genus Sphingomonas. The sequence continues at coordinate 414,882 of NZ_CAKASM010000001.1, read as the reverse complement.
CTCGGCCTCGGACTGCTGCGTGTCGAACAGGGCACGACCCTTTTGTTTGGTCGCAGCGACGCGACGGGTGTAACGATCGCGTCAGGCACGCTCCGCCTTGGCGGCGCGGATCGCCTTTCCGACGGTGCGGCGGTCCGTGTCGCGAGCGGCGCCACCCTGGACATGCAGGCGTATGGCGACACGGTGACCACGCTTTCCCTCGCCGGAGCGCTGGTCGGCACGGGCACGCTGACGGCTTCGGCCTACACGCTTGATAATGCGACAGTCGCGGGGCGGCTCGGCACCGGCACGCTGACGCAGGCAAGCGGTGTCTCGACCCTGACCGGCAGCGCCGACGCGACCCTGCTCGACGTCGCCGGCGGGATCCTGCGCCTTGGGGCGTCGAATGTCCTCGCCGACGAGGCCGTTCTGACGGTCCGTACCGGCGCGACGATCGATCTGCAGGGTAACAGCGACCGCGTCGGCAGCGTGATACTCGCCGGTACGTTGGTCGGCACCGGCACGCTGACGGCAGCCACCTACACGCTGAATAGCGCCAATGTCAGCGGCGCTCTCGGCTCGGGCACGCTGATCCAGCAATCAGGATCGTCGATCCTGGCAGGAACGAGCAGCGCCGGGACAGTGACGACCGTTGGGGGGAGCCTGCGCCTGGCAGCGAGCGATCGCCTCTCGGATAGCGCCGCCGTGTCGATTGATGGCGGGACGACGCTCGACCTCGGCGCGTTTGACGACACCGTCGGCACGGTGACCATCGCGGGCGGCGTTACCGGTACGGGCACCCTGACCGCTGCCACCTATGCGCTCGATAGCGCTGCCGTCGTTGCGAACCTCGGGACCGGAACGCTGGTCCAGCGGTCGGGCCTCTCCACCCTGACCGGGTCCAGCGCGGCTTCGGTCGTGACGGTCGCGGGCGGGACGCTCAACCTCGGCGCGAGCGATCGGCTGGCGGACACGGCCGCGCTGTCGATCGGCAGCGGGGCAACGTTCGATCTTGGGGGCTTTAGTGATACCGTCGGGACGGTGGCGATCGCTGGCAGCCTGACCGGCGCTGGCACCCTGACCGCTGCGACCTATGCCCTCGATGGCGCTGCCGTCGTTGCGAACCTCGGGACCGGAACGCTGGTCCAGCGGTCGGGCCTCTCCACCCTGACCGGGTCCAGCGCGGCTTCGGTCGTGACGGTCGCGGGCGGGACGCTCAACCTCGGCGCGAGCGATCGGCTGGCGGATACGGCCGCGCTGTCGATCGGCAGCGGGGCGGTGTTGAGCCTTGGCAGTTTCAGCGACACTGTCGGCACGGTGACCATCGCGGGCGGCGTTACCGGTACGGGCACCCTGACCGCTGCCACCTATGCCCTCGATGGCGCGGCCGTCGTTGCGAACCTCGGGACCGGAACGCTGGTCCAGCGGTCGGGCCTCTCCACTTTGACCGGGTCCAGCGCGGCTTCGGTCGTGACGGTCGCGGGCGGGACGCTGAACCTCGGCGCGAGCGATCGGCTGGCGGATACGGCCGCGCTGTCGATCGGCAGCGGGGCAACGTTCGATCTTGGGGGCTTCAGTAATACGGTCGGGACGGCGGCGATCGCTGGCCGACTGTCGGGAACAGGCGTGCTGACGGCAGGGCAGTACATACTGTCCGGGGCGAGCGTGCAGGCGAATCTTGGGACGGGTACATTGGTGCAGAGCGATGGCCTGTCGCGGCTGTCCGGACAAACGGCGGCAAGCCGTGTGGTCATCCTGGGCGGAACGCTGGCGCTGGGTGCAGATGAGCGGCTGTCGGATCGGTCGACCGTGAGCATCGACGCAAATGGCACACTGGATGCGACTGACCTTACCGAAAGCATCGCCACACTGGGCGACGGGCCGAACGGTGGCGGTACGGTCGCGACGGGGACGCGCGGCCGACTGACACTGGGCGGATCCGGCACGGACTCCGCCTTTACGGGGCGGTTCGTCGGGTCGGGAGATATCGACAAGGTCGGCAGCGGAACCTTCGTCTACGCGCCGGGGCAAGGCATGACGACCGCGCGCCTCAATGTCCTGGGCGGTACGTTGCAGTTCGCGGGGGAAACGGCGGGCGCAATGCGCGTGACCGGGGGAACGCTGACCGGCGGCGGCACAATCGGCTCGGCCCTGACGCTCGAGGCCGGGACGTTGTCACCCGGGACCACCATGCAAGCCTTGGGCGTTCTACAGGCGAGCAGCTTGACCGTCACCGGCGGCACTCTGGTATTCGACGTCGCCGGAGGGGCTGGCGCCTACGCCTCCGACCGGATCCGCGTCGTCGGAGCGGCGGCGCTCGGCGGCGGCGAAGTCATGGTGCGATCGATCGCCACGGGTGCGGACGATCTCGTCTCGCGCTTCTACACCGTTGTTCAGGCCGGCAGCCTGACGGGTAGCTTCGCCAACGGTGGTACGTTGGGCTCCGTGTCGAACGATCCCGCGCTGCGATGGCGCTTGCGCTATGACCTCGTGCCCGGCAGCGCGCTGATCGAGGTTCGCAAGCAGGTCGACTTTACCGCGGCCCTGTCCGACGGCGGCACGGGCAGTCAGCAAGCGGTCGCTGCCGCGCTGGGCGGTGCGGGCTTCACCGCGTCGGACGCCTATGCCAATGCGCTCAATCGCATCGCTAGCGGCACCCCGGGCCAACGGGCCGCGACCTTCGATTCCCTGTCCGGCGAAGCGATCGGCAACATATCGACGGTCAGCGCTGCCGCCGTGACTGGCTTTGCCGGACTGTTGCAGCAGCGCATCGCCACCCAGGGCGGCTTCGGTACGATCGGCGCGGCGATCTGGCGCGGAGACGGCCGACCATTTAATGCGATCGAGCGACTTTGGTCTGCCAACCGCGCGAACGGCCTCTCCGCCGCCATCGAGAATCGGGCGGATGCGGGACTGGCGGTGTGGTTCGTCGGCTATGGCTCCGATGGGCGTATCGCCGCGCGTGATGGGGCCGCCTCGGTCCGGCAGTTCAACACCGGACAGGGTATGGGCTCGGAACTGCGATCCGGACCGGTCAGTTTCGGGCTGGCCTGGGGGATAAACCAGATCGAGTCCACGGCGTCGGCCCGCCTGTCGCGCAGCGAAGGCACGATCCATCAATTCGGTGCCTATGCCGGGTTCGACGACGGCCTGTCCTATGCGAGCGTCACGGCCAGCTATTTCGCCGGTGATATCCGGTCGCAACGCACCGTCGTGGTGAACGCCGATGTCTTGGGGCGAGCGAACGGCAAGGCGGGCACTCACGGCTACAGCCTGGGTGGTAGCGCTGGGCGCCGGATCGGGTTGGGCGGCAATTTGGCGGTGACCCCTCAGGTTTCGGGCGGCGTGACGAGCGTCATCCGCGATGGTTTCACCGAAGAGGGTGCGGGCGTCCTGTCGCTGGCCGTCGGGCGGGAGCGGCGCGACCTGTATCAGGTGAGCGGCCAGATCCGTCTTGCCTACCGGGGTGTCAGCGGGTCCGGCTGGGTCGAGCCCTTTGTCGCAACCGGCGTTCGCCATATTTGGGGCGAGCGCGACGCCACCAGCGCGATGCGTTTTTCGGGCGCACCGATCGGGGCAGGCGATTTCACGATCCGTGGCGCCGAGCTTCCCCCGGTCGTCGGTCTGCTCGGCGGCGGGCTGAACGCGCGATTGGCACGCTGGGCGATGATCGACCTGAATGCGGAGCACAGCATCAGCCGTCGTCAGAAGGAAGGACGCATCAACATCAATGCCCGCATCGATTTCTAGGGAAGGACTGGCGGGCGGCGGTGGCGACGATGCGCGGCGGTCTTCAGGGCACTTCACTCCGAAAGCTTCGTCTCGGCTACGACCGCTCGCCTCACGGCTCTTCATCACCTGGCCAGGAGCGTGACACGTCATCCCGTTCCCCGGGATCCCTCTTTGCACGTACGGGGACAAGTGGCGCATCGCGTGGGCTGGTCTACCTCGACAATGCCTATCCCGATGCGGGGCTCGGACCGTTTCGTCGCGGCTATGCGGCGGAAGCTTTGCGCATGGCTTACGGTCAGTCGTCTTCGGGGGTGAGCCCCGATCAGTTCCGCGAAGGTGTTCAGCGACGCGCTGCATTGGCAGTTGCAGCATATGCTTGAGGATCGGGCCGCCAGCAGCACCACCGCCGTCGATCATGGCCATATCGCCGCGCGCCACATCTGCTCGACGGCGGCGTCGTACGCTCTGCCGAGCGGGCCGGAGCAACGTGACGGGCGAAGACGCTCAACCGCCGCTGGCGTTTCGGCCCCCACGCATCGCCCTCCGGCAGGCTCGTCTCATAACCGCCAGGCCGCGAGAAGGCGGGCAGATAGTGCGCCCGCGTCAGGACGTTGACGCTATCGATCTGGAACAGGCTAAGCCGCTCGGCGGCGCCGCGCAGGTGGCGGACGGACGGGATGTCGGGCCGCGCGCGACCAAAGCCCTGGGCTGCCAGGACGATCCTGCGGGCTTCGCGGAGAGAAACGTTCATGGTGGACGAGGAGGCCTGTAATTGGCCTGCCGTCAATCCAGCGGGCTGGCGGCGTTTTTGGGGCGCCGCCAAGCATGGCATTCGGAAGGAGCGTCTGCCAGGTTCCGCCCGGACGCTGCGCGTCCGTCACGGCGGACGCATTGACGATCGGGATCATTGCCGACTCACATGGAAATCTGGCCCCGCGGGAAGCCGTCCGCGACGCGATGACCGCCGCCGCGCCCGATCCGGTCATCAAATTGCGCGACCTCGTGCCCGGCTCGTGCGATCCTGCGGGGAGCGCCGAACTTCAGATGCGTTCCGGCTATCTTACCATTGCCGCGAACGACGAGCGGCACTTGCAGGACGGTAGCCCTTCGTGCGCAACTGGTGCCTGCCGACGCTGTCCAGACACTTGACTCAGTCAAGTAATCTGATCCAGCTTGGCGGATATGGAAGATGCAGACGTCACCGCCATCCGTCGGTTCAACCGCTTCTACACCCAGACGATCGGAGCGCTCGATGCTCGGTTCCTGGGCACAGAGGCGAGCCTGCCGGAAGCACGCTTGCTGTTCGAGATCGCCACGCGCGAGCCTGTCACCGCGAGCGGGTTGCAGGACGCGCTGGGCATGGACGCGGGCTATCTCAGCCGCCTGGTCGCACGCTTCGAAAAGCGCGGCTGGATCGTGCGCGTGCGCCGCGACGACGACGCCCGCGCCCGCGACCTGCGGCTGACCGAGGCGGGGCGTGAGGCCTTCGGCACGCTCGACCACCGCCAGAGCCATGCCGTCGGCGATCTGCTCGCCACGGTGGACGGACAAGCGCGGCGCGATCTGGTCGAAGCCCTGACGCGCGCCCGGTTGCTGCTGGATCCGGCCTCGGGTGGGCCGTTCGTGATCCGGCCGTTCCGTACCGGCGAGCCCGCGCTGATCGCCGCGCGCCAGTCGCTCATCTATGCCGAGAGCCATAGCTGGGGTCGCGAACTGGAGGTGATCGAGAGCGAGGTGACGGCGGCGTTCCTGCGCGACTTCAACCCCGAGCGAGAGCAATGCTGGGTCGCCGAGATCGACGGGGTGATGGCGGGCGCGGTATTTGTGACCGACGAGGGCGACGGCATCGCCCGGCTGCGACTGCTGCATGTCGAACCCTTCGCCCGCCGCCGGGGCATCGGCGATGCGCTGGTCGGCGCTTGCGTCACCTTCGCACGGGAAACGGGCTATCACGCGTTGACGCTGTGGACCCAGACCGTATTGGATTCCGCGCGCCGCCTCTATGCCGCACATGGTTTCGCATGTGTCGAGACGGCGATGCATGAGCGGTTCGGCGTTCCGCTCCAGGGCGAGACCTGGCGGCTGGAACTGGCGGCATGAGCGGCGTCCTGACGATCCGCCTCGCGACCGAAGCCGACCTCGGGGGGCTGCGCGACCTGATGACGTTGTCGATCGATCGCGGCCAGGCGGCGGTGCTGACCCCGGCGCAGATCGTCGCCAGCCGCTCGGTGATGGGACTCGACACGCAATTGGTGCGCGACGGCACCTATTTCGTCGTCGAGGACCATGGCGTGCCGGTCGGATGTGGCGGGTGGAGCCGCCGCGCGACGCTCTATGGTGGTGACCATAGCACCGACCTGCGCGACCCGGCGCTGCTCGATCCGGCGAAGCACGCCGCCCGCATCCGCGCCATGTACACGCACCCGGATCATGTCCGGCGGGGGATCGGTCGAATGGTCCTCGACCACTGCGAGCGGGCGGCACGGGCGGAAGGGTTCGCCGCCGTCGAACTGATGGGTACGGCCGGCGGCGTGCCGCTCTACGCGGCCTGCGGTTACGATCCGGTTGAGCGCGCCGATACCCATATCGACGGCGTCGTCGTGCCGCTGATCCGGATGCGGAAGCAACTGCGCGATCCGGCGTAGCGCGGCAGCGGGCGAAAATTCTGGACCGGCATGTCACACTGGTCCCCGCTGTCTCGTCATGGTGTCGGAACCCAAGGAGACCGACCATGACACCCCGTATCGCCAACCCACACGCTCTGGCTCCGGAGGCGATCAAGGCCATGATGGCGCTGGAACAGAGCTTCACGAAGAGCGGCCTCGAGCACGATCTGCTCGAACTGGTGAAATTCCGGGTTTCGCAGATCAACGGCTGCGCCTTCTGCCTGCATATGCATTCGACCGATCTGCGCCGTCATGGCGAAAGCGAGATGCGCCTGTACATGCTAAGCGCATGGCGAGAATCGTCGCTCTATTCGGATCGCGAGCGCGCCGCGCTCGGCTGGGCGGAGGCGTTGACGCGGCTGCCCGAGACAGGGGCACCCGATGCGGACTATGATGCAGTGAAAGCGGCGTTTTCGGATGCGGAGCAGGTCTGGCTGACCATGGCGATCGGGGCGATCAACACCTGGAACCGCCTTCAGGTGGCTTTCCGCGTGGCGCATCCGGTGGACGATGCCTGACACCGCGTTGTTCGAGGCGGAGCGGCCGCGGCTCGTCCGGTTGGCCTATCGCATGACCGGGTCGCTCGCCGAAGCGGAGGATCTGGTGCAGGACGCCTGGCTGCGGTGGTCGGGGGCAGGGGGCGTCGACGCCCCCGCCGCGTGGCTGACCCGGGTGGTGACGCGGCTCTGCCTCGATCATCTGAAGTCGGCGCGGGTGCGACGCGAGACCTATGTCGGCGCCTGGCTCCCTGAGCCGCTGCTCGGCACGACCGAACCGGATGAGCTCGCCGATGACCTTAGTTTCACGCTGATGCTGGCGATGGAACGGCTGTCGCCGCTTGAGCGGGCGGCATTCCTGCTCCACGATGTGTTCGACGTCGGCTTGCCCGAGGTTGCGAAGACGCTCGACCGGACACCCGCGACCGTGCGGCAACTCGCCTCCCGCGCCCGGCGGCATGTCGCGGAGGCGCGGCCGCGCTATCCGGTCGATGCGCAGGAAGCCGCCCGGATCACGCGCGCCTTCTTCGCGGCGGCGCGGGACGGCGACGCGCGTGTCCTGTCGGACCTGCTGGCGGAGGACGTCGCGATCCATTCCGACGGCGGTGGGCGCGTCCTCGCGTTCCACAACATTATCCAGGGTCTGGCAAAGGCGCAGCGCTTGTTCATGGGGCTACGTCGCAAACATCCCGACGAACCTGCCGAACTGATCCGCTTCGCCATGATCGACGGTCTGCCCGGCTATGTCAGCCGGGCGGGCGGCGGCGTGCTCCAGACCACCGCGCTCGACGTCCGCGACGGCCGGATCGCGGCGATCTACATCGTCCGCAATCCGGACAAGCTGGCCCATGTCGCGGCCGCTCTTCAGGCCGGGCAGGCCGCCGCACGAGGCTGACGCCGGAGCGCCAGCAGCATCACGAGCGCGGCTGCCGCCATCGCCGCACCGGCCAGCGATACGACCGGCAGTCCCAGCCCGGCGCCGATCACGCCCCCGCCCAGCGCCGCGCCAAAGGCGTTGCCGAGGTTGAACGCGCCGATGTTCATCGCCGAGGCGAGGTTCGGCGCGTCGGAGGCGGCGTCCATCACCCGCATCTGCAAGGGCGGGACGATCGCGAAGCTGGCGATGCCCCAGATCAGGATCGCGATCGCGGCGGGCCATGGCCATTGCATCACGCCCGCCAACACGACGAGCACCGCTGCGAGAACCGCGAAGCTGCCGAACAGCGTCCGCTCGATCGACCGATCGGCCAGACGGCCGCCCAGCGTGTTTCCAATCGTCAGTCCGATGCCATAGAGCATCAGCATCGCCGTCACGAAGCCGCTCGACGCGTGCGTCTCCTCCCGCAGGATCGGGACGATATAGGTGAAGACGGTGAACATGGCGCTCGCGCCGACGACCGTCAGCGCCAGTGCCGCCAGCACCGGCTTGCGCGTCAGCACGCGCAGTTCGGCGCGCATGTCGCCGCCCTCGACAGCGGGCAGCGGCGGCAGTGCGAGGCGCAGCGACAGCATCGCGATCGCGCCGACGCCCGCGATCCCGGCAAAGGCGGTGCGCCAGCCGATCGCCTCGCCGACCCAGGTCGCCAGAGGCACGCCGCCGATGGTGGCGACGGTCAGCCCTGTGAACATCGCCGCCACCGCGCCCGCGCGCTTGTCCGGCGGGACGAGGCTGGCGGCGACCACCGATCCGACGCCGAAGAAGGCGCCATGGTTGAACGAGGTGACGACCCGCGCCGCCATCAGCATCCAGTACCCGCCCGCCGCGGCCGACAGCGCATTGCCGAGCGTGAAGATGCCCATCAACGCGATCAGCAGCGTCCGCCGGTCGATCCGGCCCGTGGTGAGCGTCATCAGCGGTGCGCCGATCAGCACGCCCATCGCATAGGCGCTGACCAGCAGTCCGGCTGCGGGGATCGACACATGCAGGTCGGCCGCGATCACCGGCAACATGCCCATCGGCGCGAACTCGGTCACGCCGATGCCGAAGGCACCGACGGCCAGCGCGAGCAATCCGAGGTTGAACCTCATGATCGTGGTTCCTCAAACCATCGGCGGTGCGAGGCGGGCAAAACCCTCCTGCTGCCGGTATGGGGTGTGCGGATAGGGCGGCAGCATGTCGCTCGCGGCGTCGAGTGCGGCCACCTGCTCGGGCGACAGCGTCCAACCGACCGCGCCCAGATTGTCGCGCAGTTGCGCTTCGTCGCGCGCGCCGATGATGACCGACGATACGGTCGGACGTCGCAGCAGCCAGTTGATCGCGACCTGGGGCACCGTTTTGCCCACCTCGGCCGCCACCGCCTCCAGCGCATCGACGACGCGGTAAAGATGTTCATCCTCGACCGGCGGCGCGAACTGGGCCGTCTCGTGAAGGCGGCTTCCCGCCGGAATCGGCCGTCCGCGCCCGATCCTGCCGGTCAGCCGCCCCCAGCCGAGCGGGCTCCAGACCAGCGCGCCGACGCCTTGATCGGCCGCCAGCGGCATCAGATCCCATTCGTACGCACGGCCGATCAGCGAGTAATAGACCTGATGCGCGACGAGGCGCGGCCAGCCGTGACGATCGGCCAGGCTTTGCGCCTTCATGACCTGCCAGCCGGGATAGTTGGAGACGCCCGCATAGCGGACCTTGCCGTCCGCGATCAGCCGGTCGAGCGTGCCCATCAGCTCCTCGGTCGGTGTGGAGGCGTCGAAGGCGTGAAGCTGGAGCAGGTCGATCCGGTCGGTGCCGAGCCGCCGCAGCGCCGCCTCGACCGCGCCGATCAGCCGCGCCCGCGACGCGCCCCAATCCTGCGGACCGTCACCCATCGGCAGGCCGGTCTTGGTCGAGATGAGGACGGCATCGCGCCGCCCCTTGATCGCCTCACCCAGCACCTGTTCCGACGCGCCGTCCGAATAGACGTCGGCGGTGTCGAACAGCGTCACGCCGGCGTCGAGGCAGATGTCGACCAGCCGCCGCGCCTGGGTAGCATCGCTTGTGCCCCAGGCGCTGAACAGCGGTCCCTTGCCGCCGAACGTTCCCGCGCCGAACGACAGGGCCGGAACACGCAGGCCGGATGATCCTAGTTGCCGATATTCCATGACACCTCCTTTGCGAATGTCATTGTCAGGCGCATAGATGGACGGTGAAAGAGCGCGGCGGAACCGCCCGCCGGTGCAAAGGATCTATGCCTTGGACGCAAAGGTGATGGGCAATGACGATCGCGCCCGGTCGCTTGCCCTGTTCGCAAGCGTGGTGGAGGAGGGCAGCTTCTCGGCCGCCGGTCGCACGCTCGGGCTGACTCCATCGGCGGTGGCGCGCGCGATCGACCGGATCGAGGCGCGGCTGGGCGTGCGGCTGCTGCTCCGCTCCACCCGCGCGTTGACGCTCACCGCAGAGGGGCAGGCCTATCTGCTCGCAGCCCGGCGCATCCTCGCCGATCTCGACGATGCCGAGCAGCAGATCGCCGATCAGGGCGCACCGCGCGGACGGTTGCGGATCAGTGCGGCGCTGGCGCATGGCCGGTTGTGCGTCGTGCCACTGCTCGGCGACTTCGCGCGCGCCTATCCGCACATCCTGATCGACGTGGCGCTGACCGACACGCTGGTCGATGTCGCAGCGGGTCAGGCCGATGTCGCGATCCGTTTCGGCCCACTCGCCGACAGCGGCCTCACCGCGCGCAAGCTGGGCGAGTCCGGCCGGGTGATCGTCGCCTCGCCGGACTATCTCGCACGCATCGGCACGCCGCAGGTGCCGGAGGACCTGCACGCCCATAACTGCCTCAACTTCAATTTCCGCCGGGCCGAGCCGACCTGGCCGTTCCGGCGCGACGGCGGGGATTTCACGCTGAGCGTCGAGGGCGGCATCATCGCCAATAATGGCGAGACGCTGGGCCAGCTTGCCGCCGCCGGGGTCGGCATCACGCGCGTCGGTCGGTTCAGCGTCGCGGCCGAGATCGCGGACGGGCGGCTCGTCCCACTGCTGGAGGAATTCAATCCCGGTGACGTCGAGCTGATCCACGCGGTCTTCGTCGGTGGCTCCGCCACCCCTGCGCGGGTGCGGGTGTTCGTCGACTTCCTGGTCGAGCGTCTAGCCAGCCGGATCGCGTAGCGCGCGCCGCACGGCCCGCCCGCCTCGCTGGTCTTGATCGACAGGCCGTTGACGATGCCCGCGTTTTAGCCTTGCGCGACCTGCACACCTGCTGCCACCAGACCCCGGCGACGTCGTGGCATGCATCATCGGTCAACGAGAGTTTGTCTGCATCCCTTGCGTCGCCCTTTTGGTCCTTTCGCGATAAAGCAGTAGCGCCTCGACGGCATCCGTTTGGATCAGGCGCACACCCATATCGGTCAAGCGCCCCCATACTGAAGCGGGATCGTGCCGGGCTTCGGGATCGCCGCCCATGCCCGTCACAAAGCCTTTGAACAAGGTGTTGATCCAGACCGGCACATTTCGCTCGCGTGCCCGTGACATGACCGCAGGCAGCGTCTGCAGCGGCAGAACCGGCAGTTCGATCGCAATCGGCTTGATCGGCCCCTGCGTTTGATTGTCGATGATCGCCGGAACGTCGGCCGCTGCGGGATCGGCTGTGCTGGGGATCACGGCGAATGGCACGCGGTCATACGGCGGAATGCTGGCAAGCGGGACGGAGGCGACACCGGCGACGGTCTTGACGATCACCAGGTTCTGCGCACCGGCGCGGTGCACGGCGTCGACGACCTCGCCGTAGATCATGTCCTTGACGTCGAGGTTAAGGACGATGTGACCCTTTGCCAGCGCGAGCATTTCGTCGAGGGTCGGGACCTGCTGGTCGGACCGGGGCGCCGCCGCGCCGCCTTCGTCCTGACGCAGGCGCAGCGCTTTCAGCTGAGCGAGGCTGAGGTCGGCGACCTTGCCCTTGCCATTCGTGGTCCTGTCGACGCTGTCGTCGTGCATGATGACGAGGTGACCGTCACGACTTCGCCGGACGTCGGTCTCCATCACGTCGGCGCCCAGCACGACGCACTGGCGCAGCGCCGCCATCGAGTTTTCCGGTGTGCTCCCCAAACCGTGCAGTGGCGCGGCTTCATGGCAGCCGCGATGCGCAATGACGATCAGCCCGCCATGCGGGTCGGCGAGCCGACGCAGACCATCGGCGGGCGCTGCGTGTACGGCGGAACTGGCAAGGCTGGCAAAGACGATGGCGAGAAGCGGACGGTACATGAGTAGCTTTCCTCGGAGGCGCAGCGAGGGAGCAGTCGGCACGCGACGGTCGGCTGCTCCCAGGGAAAACGGTTAGCGAGTCACCACGAGCGGCTGACGATCAGACGCACGTTGCGGCCGAAAAGAGGGCGGCCGAAAATGGCGGTCGGCACGCCCTGACCAAAGCGATCGCCCGCCGTGTTGCCTTCGGTGAAGCCGTGCGCGTTGGTGATGTTGTCGCCGACGACTTGCGCCTGCCACGGACCCTTCGACACGATCCCGCCGAGGCCGAACGAGCCGTAGGCGGGCAGCGCGGTGGAATTGAAGAAGTCGGTGTAGCGGCGACCGACATAATCATAGCGGCCGTACAGGCTGAGGTTCGTGTCGCCGAAACTGAAGTCGACGGTGGGTCGCACGTTCAGGAACAGCCGGGGCTCACGGATGATCTGTTTGCCGTTGGCGCGGCTGCCGTCGAGGCCCGTATTGCTGCTGAAGTTGAGGTAGCGCGGATTCTGCACCGTCACCGATCCCGCGAGCGAGAGGGGACCGGCGAGCCGCAGGCGGCCGTCGGCCTCCATGCCCTTCGTCTCGGCGGTGCCGATGAAGGTCGTCGTCACGTCCGCACGGCCGGTCGCCGGGTTGAAGCCGGCGAAGCTGGCGTTCAGCGGATCGAACTTCGTGTAGAAGCCGGTGACGTACAGGTACGAGCGCCCTGCGGCTAGCTTTACGCCTGCCTCGTACAGCTTGGCCTTGGTCGGGACCACGGCAGGCGTCGGGAAGGTGAAGGCGATCGTCGTGTTCTGCGGCACGTCGAGCTGCGAGGCGCGCAGGTACATGCCGATATGGTGGCTGAGGTCGTAGTTGGCGCCGACCGTCCAGTTCGTCGCCTGCTGCTTCAGGCGCAGCGTGCCGATGCCGCCGGTGAAGCCGCGCGTGCTGTTATCCGCAAGCGTCGCCGCATTGCCGAGATTATACGACGCCGTCAGCCGGTCGTAGCCGCTATAGCTGTACCATTCGTGGCGGAAACCCGCGTCGAGACGCAGTCGGTCGGAGATCTCCCAGCTATCGGTGCCGTAGAGCGCGATGAGCTGGCCATCGACGCTGCCCGCGTTGACCGACACCGCGTCGTTGAGCGATCCGTTGTCGGTGACATAGCCCTGTACCGCGCCGGTCGCCGAATAGGCGGCCAGGTCGAGCAGCTTGGGCTGCGATTTCACCTGGATCAGATAGTTCTGGTAGGCGGTGAACATCTTCTGGCCCCAGAGCGAACCATAGGTGCCGACGCGGATGTCGTGCGTGCCGATCCCCGTCTCGACCTTGCGCGTCACGGACAGGTCGCCTTGGGTCGAATAGAAATCGGTCTGGATCGAGCGGTATTGCGCCTGCATCACCAGCCCGGAGTCGGTGGACGGATCATAGCTGCCGAGGCCGTTGGTGCCAGCGAAGCTGTAGCCCATGCGCGCGACGTTCGGTCCGAAGGCGCTGGTCGCCGCGGCGAGATAGCCGCTGGCGAAGCTGGTAGCGTCGACCGGGTTCGACGTCGAATAGAAGGCATCGAAATGGACGTTGCCCAGCGTCATGCCGCCCTTGGCGGAAACGTGCCAGGGGCCGTAATCCCCCTCGTAATCGATCGCGACATTGCCGAAGCGGATGTGGCGTCCGTTGGCGAGGTCGCCGCGCTGGTCCTGGATCGTGCCGCTCGCGTCGCGATAGCGGATGTCGACGTTGCGCAGGCCCGGCGTATTCAGCGTGCCGTTGAAATAGTCGATATACTTGTTCAGGCTGACCGACGGATCGCGCGGATCGTTGGTCGGGATCGACAGATAGAAGATGTTGTGGTCGTCGGTATATTGCGCCGACAATTTGATGAAGCCGTTCGCCAGGTCATGCTTGATATTGGCGCGGATCTGGCCGCCCTTGTCGCTGGGGAAGCCGGAGTCGCGATAGCCGTCGTGATAGCGGAGGAAGCCGCCGACCGCGTAATAGGTGTCGCCGCCGAGCGGCCCCGCCTGATAGGCGTCGAGCCGGTAATAGCCGGTATCGCCCAGCGTCGCCTGCACCTTGCCGCGCGTGATGTCGGTGCCGGTCACCTCGATCACGTTGGCGATCGCCGCTGCGGTGCTGGCGTAGATCGGCGCCGGGCCGCCGCGCACCACTTCGATCCGGTCGGTCATCAGGTCGAGCCGGTTCATGCCGTCGCCCTGGTTGAAGAACCAGCCGTCCAGCTCCTGGAACAGCGGCAGGCCGTCCTGCTGATAATAGAGGAAGCCGCGATCGGTCGGGATGCCGCGCACGCGGGTGATGTTCTGCACCTCGCCGCCGGTCGCCTCGACATGGATGCCGGGCAGGGTGCCGATCAGGTCGGTGGTGCTTTTGGGCGCCAGTTTCTGAATGTCCGCCTGCGACAGCGAGTTGATCGCGTAGGAAACATCGAAGCGGCGCTGCTGGCGGGCCGAGCCGGTGACGATAATGTCGGATTGCTGGTCTGCCGGTGGCGTCGCATCCGCCGTGGATGTGGGAGCGGCGGCCTGGGTCTGCGCGAATGCGGGCGTCGCGGCGAATGAAACGAGGCACAGTGCGCTGCGCGCCAAAAGACTGGTCTTCATGATGATCCCCCAATGTGCTGCGGGGGCCATGGCGGCGAACGGTGACAGTTTTATTTGCTTACATGTAATTAAATCGCCGTCGTCACAGCATGGATCGGGATCATCGCCGCGCCGATCACCACGGCCTTGCTGCCGATCGAAGAGGCGTGAAAAGCGGGCAGGGTCGAGCGATAGCCGTCGTCGCGATGGCGGGATCGCTCCGCGAGACCTTGGGCGATGCGTTCAAGGAGGGGCAGGGGGAGCGCGCCCGATACGACCACCGCGCCCGGGTCGAGCCAGACGGTCCCGCCAGCCACGGCCTGGTCGAGTTGCACGATCACCCGCTTCGTCCAAGCGGCGATCAAGTCCGAGTGGCTGTCGAGCAAGCCGTCTATCGCCGCCAGCGAGTCGATCCGGACGCCATGGTCGTTTAGAAAGTGCAGCAGGTCGATGCCCGAGGGGCGTTCGCGATGGCCGGGAAACAATCGCCCGATCTCGCCCGCATTGCCATATTCTCCCAGGAACAGATCGCGCTCGGCGATCAGTCCACCGCCGATGCCATGGCCCAGAAACAGCGTCAGGACCGATCGGTAGCGCCCGATGACGCCAGGCTGATAATATTCCGCCAGCGCCGCCGCGCTGGCATCGTTCTCTATCCAGACCGGCATGCCCAGCGCGTCGCCGAGCGTTTCGGCGAGCGGCACCTCGTTCCATCCGGCGATCCGATCGACGACTATCCGCCGCGTGCGATCGCCGGGCATGGCGTAGCCGGGGACCGCGACGCCCAGGCCCAGGAATTTGCCTTGCCGGAAGCCATGCGTCGCCGCCAACGTCTGCAAGCGCGCTTCCACCGTGCGGGCGAATACCAGCGGGTCGGGACTGTCGAAAGGGGTCGCATCATGGATCAGCGGTTGGCCACGGAAATCGACGATGGCCAGTTCCAGCCAGCCCGGATGGGCCGTTGCCCCGATCGCCCAGCCACCGTGACCGGAAACGCTGAGCGGCACCATCGGGCGCCCCCGCGTCTGAACGTCGCGCGCGCCGCATTCCTCGATCAGGTCGAGCGCGAGCAACGATTGGGTCAATCGCGTCATCGTCGCGCCGTTCATCCCGAGCGATTGCGCGAGCTTCGTACGCGGCGCCGTACCCTCGATCCGCAATTGCATGAGCACGCGGCGCTGCGGCTCGTTCAAGCGGATTCGAGGGCGCTGGGGCAAAAGCATACCGGATAATCAGATATAGTTTCGGCTTGTCAAATAAATGGACGCGATTGGTCTATCATGGGACTTCCCGAATACTGTCTTCACGGCAAACGGCGGTCGCCATCGGACGACCGCCGCATGGAATCAGCCGATCTGCTGGTCCTGCGCGCCGCTGTCCGGCCTCGCCGGGCCGAGGACCGGCTCCTCACCGAGAGGCTCGTTCCGGAATACGGTGAATTCCCCGCGTCCGTCGACCGCCGGGCCGCCGGTCCAGCGTCCCTCGGGGAAGGCGCCATCGACCGAGGTGACGTAGAAGTTATAGTTGTTGTCCTGGTCCTCCATCTCCTGCGGGAAGGAGTTGGGGACGGGGAGGTTGGCCGATGGGCCGCCCAACTCCTCGAGCACCGCGAGCCATTGCTGCTGGTGCATCGTGTCTCGCGCGATCATGTAGTGGAGCATCTTCTTCATGCCGTCGTCGTCGGTCGCATTGAACAGCCGGACCGCGAGGACGCGCCCCGTACTTTCCGCCGCGACGTTGCAATACATATCGGCCGCGACGTTTCCGCTGGCGTAGATATGGCTCATGTTGAAGGGGACGCCATCGGAATCCATCGGCATCGCGGCCAATCCCCCCGACAACAGGTTCTTGTGAATCAACCCCTCGATCGACGCCTTGGCGCTGCCGCCGCCCATCACCGCGCCGACGATCGAATCCGTCGCGCCGTCTTCCTGCAAGGAAGCCGGTGCCGTTTCGAGGTTCATCGCAACGGCGGTCGCGAGCATCTCGATATGGCCGATCTCCTCGGTCGCGGTGTGAAGCAGCATGTCGCGGTAGGTCGTGGTCGGCGCGCGATTGCCCCATGCCTGAAAGAAATACTGCATGCAGACCCGAATTTCGCCTTCGACCCCACCGATCGCCTGTTGCAGCATCCGCGCGAACGCCGGATCAGGCCTGTCGACCGAGACAGGAAACTGAAGCCGTTTGTCGTGATAATACATGGCAATCTCCAAGAACGTTGCGGCGTTCGGGGGGAGAACCCATGCGGACAGACTATGTTGTGCCGTTGTTGCTGATCCACATTTATATGCTGGTCGGACAGAGGTTGAATTACGACGAACGGAGAAGTTTCTCGGTAATAGTTGATATGGATAAATATCCGCGTCGCGTTATTTGGAAAATGACGAATTTGGGAGCGGCGAAAGCTGGGCCGCCTGGTCATCACCTCGCCCTGGTTGCGCATCGGGAATTCGAGGAGGCGGAATTCCATGTGCAGCAGTCGTCGGCCCGACTGACCGCGTGACCGTGACGCTAAAGTTCGGCCATGATCGCCATGGCGGTGGCGTCGTCGTCCTCGATTACCAGAATGGCTGCCATGTCCGGCGGCATACCCCCCACATGCGTGATGTGGCCAAGACGGATCGCGGTGAGTGAAATTCATTTAAGTCGGCACGCGGCGCCTCCGGGGCGAGGGGGAGGCGAGTCTCAGCCATGACCCGGAGGGTTCCAATGCTTTCGCTTCGTTTCTGCGGGATCGCCCTCCCGATCCTTCTCGGCATGACGCCCGCCATGGTCGTGCGAAACCATAGCGACGTGAGCAGCGACTGCTTCGATGTGGCGGCGCCGATGGCCGAGGCGACGCCATGCTTCGAGGGCGGCCATCACACCCACCGACATTCCGCCAGGCAGGATCGAAACACCCCCCAGAAGGGCGCGGACAAATCGACGCGGCTGCCGCCCAAATCCCGGCTTGGTTAATTATTCGTCATCCGACCCCGCCATCCTTGAATTGACCAAAGCCCGGACGATCTTTGGTTGCGCATGACCGGAGTGGACCATGAACGCCGAAGAACATACGCTTATCAGTCGCTTTCTCAACGAACTCGCTGTCGCACGGGCCGGCGCGAAGGACAGTGAGGCGGATGCGATGATCTCCCGCACGCTGTCCGGCAATCCCGACGCCGCCTATCTGCTCGTCCAGCATGCGATCGTTGCCGATCAGTCGCTTCATGCGGCACAGGAGCGCATCGCCGAGCTCGAACGGCAGGTTCAGTCCGCCCCTGCGCAGACCGGCAACAGCTTCCTGCCGCAAGGTGCGGGTGGCCCCTGGGGTGCGAACCGGCAGGAGGGGTATGCGCCGCCCCCGCCCGAAGCGCGACCCGGCGTGTTCTCCGGCGGCGGCGGTCTGGGCAGCTTCCTGCGCAGCGCGGGCACCACGGCGGCCGGTGTCGTCGGCGGTGAAATGTTGTTTTCCGGGCTGTCGGACATGTTCGGCCACCGTGGCGGCGGCGGGGTATTCGGTGGCGGCCAGGGTTTCATGGGCCAGCCCGAGAATATCACCATCAACAATTTCGACGACGACGGCGGCGGTCGCTTCGACGCGGGGAGCGGCGACGATTATGGCTCGTCCGACGACGACGACTATTGACCTGTCGATAGGGCGGGCCGATTTGGCCGGGCGGTCCCGGCTGGCTATGCAGGCGTGATCAGGCGGCCAGACGGGAGCATATCATGGCGCAGATTGCGGGACCGGGCGAGCACGTCATCAGCGAGGTCGAGCGGATCGTCCGGCGATATGTGCCCGGCGCGACCTGCGCACTGCTCGACTATGGCAAGCGGGTGGGATGCGGTGAGCTCGACGAGAGTGGAAAGCTTCACGAGCTTCGATGGTTGCGCCGTGAATTGGACGAGGAACGCGTTGCCGAGGATGCCAGGCGATTGGCGCAACTTATCGCAGAGGCCGACCGGCAAGGTCGGGCCGATCAGGCGGATGGGGGACGTTGACGGTCATCCGGCATCGTCGGACACCGTTCATCGTTCGCCGACTTGGCCTCGGCCTAGCTGCGAGCGTCTAGCCAATCGGCCGTGATCTCGCCCAGATGCCCGTCCGGCGCGAGGGCCGAGCGGAGCGCTTCCAGTAGAGGCGGCAGCGCCTGTGTGAAGGCATAGGGCGGATTGACGATGAAGAGGCCCGCCCCGTTATACAGGCCATACCGGTCGGAATCGTACAGCCAGTGCTCCACGGACAGGACCTTCGGGATGCCGAGCCTGCGCAGGTCATCCTTCCATCGCTGATGCGTGGCCCGGTCTTTCAGCGGATACCAGATGACCGTCACGCCATGCGCCCATTTGCGGTGTGCCGCGGCTAGGGTCGCCGTGATGCGGACGCGTTCGTCGGTCTGCTCATAGGGCGGATCGACCACCACCACGCCGCGGCCGGTGCGGGTCGGCAGCATCGCCAGCCAAAGCTCATAGGCATCGCGCTCATGCACGGCGGCAGGCGTACCACGCATCGCGCCGCGCAGGGCACGCGCGTCCTCGGGATGCTTTTCATTGAGGATCAGCACGTCCTGCGGCCGTAGAAGCTGCGCCAGGAATTGCGGCGAACCGGGGTAGAGATGTGGTTCGGCCGCGACGTTCACCGCGCGCACGGCGGCGCGATAGTCGTCGAGCAAGGGGTTCCGATCGGCAAAGGCGCGCTGTACGCCATCGGCGGCCTCGCCCGTGCGCTGCGCCTGCTCGCCGCCGAGATCGTAGAGCCCGCAGCCGGCATGGGTGTCGATCAGCGTCAGCGCGCCCTGTTTTTCCTGCAAGGCCCGGACGAGCGCGATCAGCAGGCTGTGCTTGACGACATCGGCGCTGTTGCCTGCGTGGAACGAGTGGCGATAGTTCATGGAGATCCAAATTCTGCCGATTTGCGTTACGATATGCTGCTGGTCGCGGACGTTGCTCGAGCGCGGCCTCCAATCAGCTTTCACCGCTCGCTGCAACGGGCATCAGATGATGTGGCGGGGATAGCCGACAAGGCTCGCGGATCACGCATCAGCCGCCAGCCCTTGCCCCCATGCCCTTGCCGCCGACGGACAGCTCCGTGAAGCGGCCGGGTGCAATCTCGGCGACGGACCATTCGCCGATCGACCACCGGACCAGCCTCAGCGTGGGCAGACCGACCGCTGCGGTCATGCGGCGGACTTGCCGGTTACGCCCTTCGCGAATGGTGATCCTCAGCCAGCCATCGGGGATGGTCTTGCGCTGACGTATCGGCGGATCGCGCGGCCACAGGTCCGGCGCGTCGATAGGCGCGACGTCGGCGGGAAGGGTCATGCCATCCTTGAAACGGACGCCCCGTCGCAGGCTTTCGATCTGCTGCTCGTCCGGATCGCCTTCGACCTGCACCAGATATGTTTTGGGCATCTTGAAGCGCGGGTCGGAAATCCGCGCCTGCAACCGCCCGTCATCGCACAACAGGAGCAGGCCCTCGCTGTCCCGATCGAGCCTTCCGGCGGGGTAGACCCCCTTGACCGCGATGAAGTCCGACAATGTCGACCGCACCGTCGGCGACCCCCGGTCGGTGAATTGCGACAGGACGCCGAAGGGTTTGTTGAATAGCAGAAGCCGGGCCATGCCAAGTTCATATCGTCCTGCCGTCGCTATGTCTCCACGCCTGTGTCGGGGATACGATCCACGATCCGGGACGTCCCGCAGCGCCGTCAGACGGCGCGGGCACGCTCCTCGACGATCCGCTCCAGCATCGACAGCGGCATCGCGCCAGCCTCCAGCACGTCATGGAAATGTTTGAGGTCGAAGCGGTTCCCCGCGATCGATTTGGCATTCTCACGCGCCCGCAGCCAGGCGGCGTGACCGATCTTGTAGCTGCACGCCTGGCCCGGTGAGACGCAATAGCGTTCGATCTCGCGCTGGGACCGGCCGGGTGCGAAACCTACGGTGTCGACGAGATATTTGGTGGCCTGCGCATGGGTCCAGCGCTTCGTATGGATGCCGGTATCGACCACGAGCCGTGCCGCGCGAAACAGGAAGGACTGGAGATAGCCTGCACGCTCGACCGGCGTGGCATAGCCCCCCAGTTCGTCGGCCAGTTGCTCCGCATAAAGCGCCCAGCCTTCGAGATAGGCGTTGAAGAAGGCGATCTTGCGCAGCGGATGCGTCGGCGCGCGTTGCGCGGTCGAGATCTGAAGGTGATGGCCGGGCACGCCTTCGTGATAGGTCAGGCTCGGCAGCGTGTATTTCGGCCAGTCATTCACGCTCTTGAGATTGATCCAGTAGATCGCGGCCCGTGAGCCATCGAGCGGCGCACGGAAATAATAGCCATTGGGCGCCCCGTCCTGAATCTCCGGCGCGACGCGGCGAATCTCGAGCGGGGCGTCGGGCGGATTGGTGAAGGCCTGCGGCAGGCGTGCCTGCATGGCCTTCACGCTGGCATTGAGGCTGGCCAGCAGCTCGGCACGCCCCGCGT
Organism: Sphingomonas sp. Leaf21; assembly: GCF_916858675.1. Taxonomy (GTDB): domain Bacteria; phylum Pseudomonadota; class Alphaproteobacteria; order Sphingomonadales; family Sphingomonadaceae; genus Sphingomonas. The sequence goes on along the minus strand of NZ_CAKASM010000001.1, from coordinate 393,814 downwards.
CGCTGTCCGCATATAGCTGGGCGGGAAGGCGGTTCAGTTGGTCAAGCCGGGCGCCGACGCTGCCTTGCGTCAGGCCCTGCCCGCGCAGGATCGGATCGAGCTGTGCGGTGAGGTCGGCAACCTGCTGAAGCCCCATGCGATGCACCTCGTCCGGCGACAGCGTCGTGGTCGTCGCCTGCGCGAGGGCGGCGGCGTAAAGCGCCTCACCGTCCGGCAGGGCCCAGACGCCGGCTGCGCTGCGTGCCGTCGGGCGAAGCGAGCGCAGCAATGCGATCTGGCGATCGAGCGCGGGATACACCGTCTCGGCGACGATCCGGGACGCGCGGGCTTGCCAATCGCCGCCGATATTTGCCGCGGCCGTGCGACGGGTGAGCGACCGGACCAACTGGTTGTCGGCAGGCGATGGCGACCGGAGCTTCGCCATCTGCCCGAGTGCGAGATCGAGCGAGAAATCGGGCGCCAGTCGGCCCTTTGCCGCGTCGCGTCGCTGGACCTCGGTCTCATTGTCGAGCTGGCGGCCCATCAGGGCGAGCCGGTCGAGATAGGCCTCGGCATCGTCGGCGGTCTTCACCGGATGGGTGGAGTCCAGAAAGTCGGGCAGGGAGAAATAGACGCCGTCCTGCTGCGAGATCGGATATGGTCCCTGGGGCGAGGACAGGCCGAACCGCTCCGGGCCGACCATGTTCGACTTGATGCTATAGAGGACGACCTCGCGATCGATACGCGCCTGTGGCGAGAGCGCGACGGGATCGACGGCGCTGACCAGTGCATAGGCCTTGCGGTTGCGGGCCAGATCCTTGCCGATGGCGGCATAGCTGTTGTCGCCCAGCTTGTGCCGCAGATCGGCATTCTTGCCGGTGTCGAGGCCGAGCGAGGTGGCGAACTCGGGCGACTGGCGGACGGTTTCTTCCAGAACCTGATCGAAGGCGGCGTTCAGCCGCTTGTCTCCAGCCGATGGTGCCGGGGCCGTCTCGCCCGTGCTTTGCGCCATGCCCGGACGCGGGGCCAGTGCGCTCCATCCGGCGGTTGCCGCGCCAGACACGATGCCAGACACGATGAAGGTACGACGATCCATGCCCAATGTCCCGAAAACAAAAGCGTTTGGAACACGCTAGGCGACAGTGGGGCGGCTGCGCAACCCGGGCTGGTGCGCCCCTGGTACGTGGACGTGCTGGTCGGTCGGCTCGCGGGTCAGGCCGCGTGCTCGGCCTTGCGGAGCGCGGCGACGACGACCTGGTTCCGCCCGGCCTGTTTGGCGCGCAGCAGCGCGGCATCCGCCGTCTGGACCAGCTTGCTCCAGGGACAATGGAGCGGCGCGGCGGCCAGGCCGATCGAAACGCTGATCCGCCCCAGATCGCGGCCGTCATGCGTGACGGCCAGGCTCTCGATCTCACCCCGAATGTCGTCCGCCCGCCGTTTCGCGGTATCGATCGTCATGCCCGTGAAGAGGATCAGGAATTCCTCGCCGCCAAAGCGGAACACCAGCGTGCCTTCGCGCACCGATCGGGCGAGCGACGCCCCGACCGCCCGCAACACCGCGTCACCCGCGTCATGGCCATGATCGTCGTTGAAGCGCTTGAAATGATCGATATCGATCATCGCGCAGCACAATGCGGTATTGTCGCGCTCCGACATTGCCAGCTCCCGCGCGACCACATCGTCCAGCTGGCGGCGATTGGGCAGGGCGGTTAGCGGATCGAGCATGGCTTGCTGGTGTAGCGCTTCGCGCAGGCGTAAATTGTCGAGCGCCAGCGTGATGTTCTCGGCGAGCATATGGATATATTGCTCGCCAAGCGACGGCATGGCGGCTTCGGTCCGCTCGAGGTAGAGGAGGCCGAGCAGTCCGTTCTGGCCGTTGAGGGGCAGGCACTGGCTGTCGGCCAGCGCCTTGAGATGCGCGCAGGGTACGTCGAAATTGCTGCCCGTCGCACTGTGCGGCGCGTTGCGGCGCAGGCCCCAGCAGGCCACCGGCGAAAATTCGGCGGCCGAGGCCAGTTCGCCCTGCCAGGCGCAGCCGAGCGCCATCACGCCGCGATCGGCATCGAAGAGATATAGCCCGCCACGCATATCGGGGGCGATCTCCGGCACGAAATGCGCGACGACACGCACGAGGTCGGCGGTCCGGTCGCAGCTCTGCATCCGCTGCGTCATGCGCGAGAGAAGATCGCGGATGCGGCGATCGGCATCGCGTTCCTTTTCGAGGCGGAGGCGCTCGATGCCGGTCTCGCGGAACACGCGCAGCGCGTCGGCCATGTCGCCGATCTCGTCGATCTGCTCGTAGCGCGGTGGCTCGACGCCGTAATCCTGCGCGGCGAGGCGGGCGACCACGTCGCTCAGCTTGACGACGGGATGGAGCACGCGCCGTCGGTAGATGAAGTATAGAACCGCGAGGAAGAGCAGCCCGGTGATCGCCAGCATGATCTCCGACGCCTGGCGCCAGGTTCTCGCACTGTGCTCGGCATCGCGCAGTTCGGCGGCGGTGCGCTGGTCGAGGCGATACTGGAACCGCTCGATCGCGGCGCGTGAGCGGTCGATCTCGCGCTCATACTCGGCGGAGAACAGGATATCGATCGCCGCGGCCCGGTCTCCCGCCTTCTTCGCCGCCAGCGCGCGGGCCTGTTGGGCCCGTAGCGCATCGACCCAGCGCAGCCCGTCGCGAAGCGCATGCAATTCGTCATCGGATGCCCCGGCATCCCGAACCTTGGCGACACGCGCCTCCAGACTTTGCAGTTCCCGCGTCGCCCGCTCGAAGATCAGGAGGTCGGCGGCGTTGCCATTGACGACGAACTTGCGGGCGAGATCGCTCAGCGCCAGCCCGTCCTGTTCGATCGTATCCGTCGCACGGTCGAGCATATAGCGCTGCGCGACGGCGATCCGCTCCTCTTCCTGCGCGTTGGACGCGATCAGCATCGTCGCGCCCGACGCCAGGGTCAGGGCCACCGTTACGCCGTAAGCCCAGTTGGTGATGGTCGCCAAGCGCATGACCGGGCTTGTCCTCCAACTTGGTGAAGAACAAATTAAAGGTCTCAAAACGCTAGTGAATAAGCCGTGGCACTCCGTTGCATGACCAGCTCATATGCAACAGCGGTTCGACCGGGCTTGATCGGCGCATCGCATCGCCGCTCGCGGGAGCGGGCGAAGGCCGCCGGGCGTCACGCGTGCCTTTGCGCGCCATCCATGCTAGGGGGCGTGGCCATGTCGAAAACGCAAAGCACGACCGGCACCGTCAAGGTCGATGGCATCTCCTATGACTGGCACCTCCAGCGCGAACCGCATCTATCCGACGACGAGGGGTGGAAGGGCATGGCGATCGCGCTTCAGCAACAGGATGCCAAGCGTTCCGCGCTCGTCGAATTTCCCGCTCCCAAGCGTCTGCTGAGGGGATCGCCGCGTGGCCGACTGCAGCTCGACGACGCGACGATGATGCGCTGCGTCCGCGCGGCGCTCGCGGCGGGCTGGGAACCAGAGTCGCGTGGTCGGCCGGTCGTGATCGTGGTCGACGCCGAGGGCAATTGAGCCTCCCCCGCGCCGATCGGCACGAATGCGGCGTTCTGCCCGCAATAATCATTTGCACCGTCCGCATAACCGCCTAGACGACGCCATCCCCGGGGGGCCGCTGACGCGCGGTTGAGAGGTGGGCAGCAGTCCATGACCCGCTGAACCTGATCCGGGTCATACCGGCGTAGGGAGGGTTGGCGGATCCCTTTCGTCGTCCCTCCGTGAAGTGGACACGAAGACGATGCCGGTTATCAATGCGCGCCATCGACCCATGGCTTCCATGGCCGCCCTGCTGCTGTCGGTTGCCTGGCTGGCGTTGCCGACGATGGCGTCGGCGCAGCAGGCGGCGGATGCGGCGTCCGATATTCGTGTGGTCGGCCACCGCGATCCGGAGGGGCTGCTCCCCGAGCAGACGGACCCCAAGGCGGTCAGCGCGATTTCGAGCGACTTCATCGTCAAGCAGGCGCCGACGCTCAACGCGTTTCAGCTCGTCAATCTGCTGCCCGGTGCCAATGTCGCGTCGAGCGATCCCTACGGCCTGTCGACGAGTTCAAGCCTGACGCTCCGGGGCTTGGGACAGGACGAGATCGGCGTGCTGATGGAAGGCGCGCCCCAGAACGATATCGGCTATTATTACGCCTACCCGTCGCAGTTCGCGGATCCCGGCAATGTCCGGCGCATCGCGCTGGCGCAGGGGGCGGTGGACATCGATTCTCCGACGGTGGGTGGGGCAGGGGGGCTGCTCGCGCTGACCCTCGACGATCCCAAGGAGCGGCCCGGCCTGCTCGCCGACCTGTCGGCCGGGTCCTATGCCTTGCGCCGGGTTTTCGTCCGGGTCGATACCGGGATGATCGGCGACACCGGGCTGAAGGCGTTCATCTCCTACTCCAACACGCGCGCGGACAATTGGCGGGGTGCGGGGTATGACACGCGCCAGCATGTCGACGCCAAGCTGCTGCGCGAATGGGCGGATGGCAGCCGCGCCAGCCTTGCCCTGTCCTACAACGACGCCAACTCCTCCAGCTATCCCAGCCCGACACTGGCCGACTGGCAGGCGCAGGGGCGCGGGTTCAACTACGACGCACGCTATTCGCCCGGCGACACCAATTACTGGCGACTGTACCGCGCACCGTTCCGCAACCTGTACGCGTCCGCACCGGTGCATCTGGTGTTGAACGACAGACTGACGTTCGACGGTACGACCTATCTCCAGTTCGGCTACGGCAATTCGCCCTATGGCACGCAGCTCGCCACGACCGGCAATTTCCTGGGAGAGGAGGCGCTGGCCGAACCGATCGCCCTGCCGGGCGCGGTCGACGGCGTGGCGACGGTCCTCGGCAACTATACCGGCGACCAGATGCGCAACGGCCAGGTCGCCAAGCTGACGCTGCAGGCGGGCATCCACCGGCTGACCGCCGGGCTGTGGTTCGACTATGGCACCGATCGGGTCACGCAGACCTATACCGCGATCGATGCCCAGGGGATGCCCGTCGATCAATGGGGTTATCGCAGCAAGGCGATCCGCACCGCCGACGGGCGGCTGCTCGCCTATGAGAACCAGCGCACCGTCACCGTCACCAAGAGCCTGTTCCTGGCCGACAGCATCGCCATTACGCCACGCTTGACCGTCGACCTCGGTATCAAGGGCGTCAACCTGCTGCGCAACGGGCGCAACTATCTCCCCGGACCGCAGGCGGGCGTCCGGCGCGACAGTTATGTCGCGCTACCGCGTGCCGCCGTGCACGTCGCGATCGATGACAGGCAACAGCTCTTCGCCAACATCACGACCAACTTCCGTACCCCCAACGAGTTCACGCTGTACAACAGCTATGACGGTGGGGTCGTCTCGACGCGTGGCACGGACAGCCTGAAGAACGAATATTCGGTGTCGCAGGAATTGGGCTATCGCTATATCGGCCCGAACCTTTCCGCATCGGTGACCGGGTTCCATTACAAGTTCCGCAACCGCCAACTCGCGACCGTGGTCGACAATGGCGGAGCGCTGGTCAACTCGACGCTGAACGCCGGGGGGCAGACCTCTTACGGAGTCGATGCGGAGATCGATTATCGGCCCGCCAGGGGCGTCAGCGTCTATGTCTCGGGCGAATATCTCCGCGCGCGGATCGACGACGATCTGCCGGTCGGTGGGGATTTCCTGCCGACCCGTGGCAAGCGCGCCGTGTCCAGCCCGACGCTTCAGCTTGGCGGGGGCGGGACCTATGACGACGGGCTGCTGTTCGGTAGCGTCGCTGGCAAATATGTCGGGCGTCAGTTCGCGACCTTCATGAACGACGAGAGCATTCCGGGCTATGCCACGCTCGATCTGGCGATCGGCGTCCATCTGGCCGACTGGCTGGACGGCAAGCGGACCGATTTGCGGCTGAACGCGATCAACGTGACCAATCCGCGCGTCCTGGCGGGTGTACAGGCGGTCACCACAAATGCCGTCGATACGGTGGGCCGTGAAGGAACGCTGATCGTCGGGCAGGCGCCCGCTTATTACATCGGCGGCGGCGCGGCGGTGGTGGCCACCATATCGCGGGCCTTTTGACGATGGCGGGCCCCGATGGTCACCGTGTCCACGGGATGGGGCCGGGCATGGAAGTGCCGACCTGGCCCGCGATCACCGACCACGAAGCGGAACGCGTGCTCGCCCGCTATCCGCAGGCCGGAGCGGTCGAGGGGCTGCGCTGGCATTCGCCGCGCCCTTTCTCGGCCGCGACGCTGATCGATACCAGCGACGGCATGGTGTTGCTCAAGCGGCACGATCGGCGCGTGCGCTCGGTCGCCGGGCTGGCGGAAGAACATGCCTTCATCGCCCACCTCGCGAGGTCGGGAATGCCGGTGCCCGAGATATTGTGCGATGCCGATGGAACGAGCGCGGTGGCGATGGGCGACTGGAGCTACGAACTTCACCGGCGGGCGGCGGGGGAAGACCTGTATCGCGACCGGCCGTCATGGACGCCGTTCCAGTCGTTGACGCACGCCCATGCGGCAGGGGCGGCGCTCGCCCGCCTTCACCGTGCGTCGCGGGGGTTCGAAGCGACGCAGCGCGCGGTGCAGCCGCTGGTCGCCAGCAACCATATCCTCGGCGCCGCCGATCCGCTGACTGCCGCCGAGACCTATATCCGCGCCCGCCCCGCCCTCGCGACATTTCTGGAGCGGCGACCGTGGCGGCGACAGCTTTCGGCGCTTTTCGGTGCGGCGGGGAAGCCGCTCGGCGGGCAACCCCCGCTATGGACGCACAACGACTGGCATCCGTCCAACCTGCTCTGGGCCGCAGATGGTTCGGTCGAGAGTGTGTTCGATTTCGGCCTCGCGGACCGCACCTGTGCAGCCTATGACCTCGCGACCGCGATCGAGCGGTCCGCCTTTGCGTGGCTGGAACTGGGGGTGGCGCCCGATGACGGCATCGGCGATCCGCACGCGGCGCTGGCCCTGATCGAGGGATATGCGGCGCTGGCCCCCTCGGCCCACCAGGTGGTCGATGCGGCGATCGATCTGCTGCCGCTCGTGCATATCGAATTCGCGCTGTCCGAGGTGGACTATTTCGCCGGGGTGGTCGGTGACGGGGATGGGGCGGTCATGGCCTGGGAGGGCTATGCCCTGGGCCATGCGGCGTGGTTCCAGTCGGAGGCCGGGCGGGATTTCCTCACGCGCCTTCGCATCGGGCCGGGCCCCGCATGACCGCGCTCGAACTCGTCGCCGTCGCGATCAGCTTCCTGGCGATCTGGCTGACCGCGCGACGCAACATGCTGTGCTGGCGGCTGAACCTCGTCGCCTGCGCGCTCTACTTCAAGCTTTTCCTCGACGTGCGGCTCTATGCCGACATGATGCTGCAGGCGATGTTCGGGATCGGCATCCTCTACGGATGGATCGTCTGGCTACGTCATCGCGAGGGGGAGGCGCCGGTCGAAGTGGCCCGCCTGTCGCGTCGGCACGCCGCGATCGGGCTTGGCGCAGGCGCGGCGGGGGCGCTCTGCATCGGCTGGTTCACCAGCCATCATACCGATGCGTCGCTGCCCTGGATCGACGCGGCGCTCAGCAGCTTCAGCCTGGTCGCACAATATTGGACCGCGCGCCGCCATCGCGAGAACTGGCTGCTGTGGATCGTCGTCGACATCGTCTATGTCGGCATGTTCCTGTTCAAGGGGTTGGTGCCGACCGCCGGGCTCTATGCCGTGATGATCGGACTGGCGGCGATCGGCTATCGCGACTGGCGTCCGACGGCGCGGGGATCGTCGATCTCGCAAGCATGAAGACCGGTGCTGGCGGCGGCGCGTTCCTCGCAAGCGGCAGCGTGTCACTTTACCGCGAGCGTGAGTTGCGAAAATAAGCTGAAGCTACGTCTGGCGAGCAGGACTATTTCCCCGGTAGCCTAGGACTACTTCCACCTCGTATAATAGGCCTCGTATCCGAATCCGAGCGAGGTGTCGTCATTGCTATGGAATATTTGCTTGACGGAAAATGGCCTATCTGGCTCTGATCCCTGTCCAATATCCGCCAGCTTTTGCATGAATGCACGCTTATCAGCTTCGCTTTCCGCATAGCCAATACGAATGCGAACTTCACACTCGATCTTTCCACATACCGTGCTTGTAACATTTCGGGGGTCGGTGATTCTTGAGGTCATCTCCCGCAGGCGGCTTTCCGCTCCACCTGACCAAGACGGATCACGTCCTGATTCCATGATATCTTTGTGCCACTCATCGACTATTATGAACTGGCGGATTTGGTTCCATACTCGATCAGTCGTTTCCTTCGACCAACTATCTTTCGTCCTCACAAGCTCCGAATTTAGATTTTTTGCAATATGAGCAACGACATCGTCTCCCGAACGGGGTTTTTCGATCGAAGGGAGCTTGCTCGTCACGCTTTTGGGGTGCTCCTGCTTTCGATCATTGTAATGGCGCACAACATTGATTTTTTTGTATAATGTTACAGCGTCAGCCTTGCCACGTAATGTGACTATTGCAATGATCGCAATCATAATGGCGACCGTGGACGTGATGGCGATCTGTCTACGCACTGATTGCATAAAAATATCTCCAAGTTATTGTTCCGTAGTGAACATTTATTGTCCCTTAGTAGCCGATCATAAACAAAACTTGATACTGGCTGTATTTTATCTTTTATATCACTTAAGATATTGTTTTTTATGTACAATATTTCATCTATATTTAAAGTTTCGCTGCAATTATATATACTTTCTCGATCGGTGATACTGATGAGGCCCATATCAGAATTTAGTATAAACCTGGGCTCAAAATCATATCGAAATAACGCAGACGTATTGGGCATGCATATCAAGTCTTCCATGCTCTTTAGTGCAATTAGTATTTCACTAATTCGAAGTATAACCTCATGAGAGCTTTCAGTTGTGGATCCAGCTACACGAAGCCTTGTAAATCCGTCACAAAATAGAACATTTTTGTGAAACGATTCCTCACTAGTCATGTTTTCAAGTATATCTACACCGCATTTATCGAATGCGAAGTCCATATCACGGGTTCCATGGATAAGCACCTGTTACACTATAGACGATTAACCCATTCTCATATTGTCCTGTATTATATACCCTGACCGTGAATCTATTGGTAGGGACTCCATACGTAGTGCCTACTGTCTTGCCAAAGTCTATTGTATAAGCTAAGATGCTTGGATTGCGCGCGTTTGTTTGCGTTGGTACAGCCTGCGTAACTCCCCAGGCAATAAGAGATACCAAGTGTACGGGGTCGGAATACTTTTTATTGAATTTACTTTTTTTTCTATCGGGGCTTTTTGAGCTAAAGATATGATCGGCGGCAATTTTAGGAGCTGCATTTGGTTAACGTTTTACTATGGCGGCGGGGTTTTTATTTACTGTACTGCTCGATGGCATTGGTTTTATGTATCGACTCGCACAAGCCAGATCTTCAAATTATCATCGAAGCATATTATGGGTGCGGATAAATTAGTCCATATTGGTGCTATATAAAATCGATACGCTTTAGGGTTCATTGAATGACCTGATTATCATCGGTCGGTATTCATCAATAATATGATTGAATTTCATCGTTGTAGAATTTGAATATTGTGGGGCTGTCGTGAAGCCGTTTGGTATATGCTGATGTCTTCGCGGCGCGGAGCGGTGTCGTGGGTTCGGCTGACCGGGTGTTCCGTTGCGCTCCGTGAAATTGAGGCGGTTACGTTGCGTCGCCAGACGGTTGCTGGAGTGACTCAAGCGGGCGCGCCGCAAGTCATCGACTTCGGCGCGGTCAAAAATGAGGAGCGGGCCTCTTATAGCAGCGCTTTGTGGCGATCGGATGCGCGCCGGGGCCATCGAATGCGGTTGCACACCGCGTCCGTTATTCGCACGGCCAGTGGCGCTGCCTGCCGGAGGCGGCCGGATCGCCTAGAAGGCCACCATTAGCATCTCGGCGAGCGCGATATTGAGGTGCCGCCGACCCGGTCGGTCGAATGGTGGAACGCGCTGAAGAGTCAGGACGTGCCGACCAGCCTCGTCATCTACCCGATGCCGGGCATTGTGTGTGCCGACCCGGGCGGCCGACGTGATGAAACGTCAGCCCGCCTGGTTCGGCCAGTATCTGGGAGCGCCGGGCCGCTGACGATCACAACAGCTTGTCGAGCATGATCGGCAGGTCGCGAACGCGCCGCCCGGTCGCGTCGTAGATCGCATTGGCGATGGCGGCGGCGACGCCGGTGATCCCGATCTCGCCGATCCCATGCGCGCCCATCGGGGCATGGGGATCGGGGATGTCGGTCCAGATCACGTCGATCTCCGGCACGTCGAGATGGACGGGCAGATGATATTCCGCGAGGCTGGGGTTCATGATCCGGCCGCTCCGCTCGTCGAACTGCGTCTCTTCCATCAGGGCCATGCCGATCCCCATGATGATGCCGCCGCGAAACTGGCTGCGCGCGGTCTTCGGATTGAGGATCCGGCCGCAGTCGAACGATCCCAGGAAGCGGGTCACGCGGGTCTCGCCGGTGATTTCGTTGACGCGAACCTCGCAGAAGAGGGCGCTGTGCGAATGCATCGACCAGTGCATCGTCTCGAGCGGGGCGGAGCCCGCCTTGGTCGCGGTCACGCTGTCGCGCTGTGCCCGGCCGAGGATCGAGGCATAGCTTTCGCTACGCTCCGGATCGGTCAGGCTGGCGAGGCCGCCATCGACGCATCCGACGTCTTCGGGGGACAGGCCTGCCAGCGGGGAGTCGTTGCCCGCCAGCTTGAGCAGTTCGGCAACCAGCGCGCCATGCGCGGCGATGACGGCGGCGCCGATCGCGGCGGTCTGCTGCGATCCGCCCGCCATGATCGCGCCGGGGATGTCGCTGTCGCCATAGCCGACCTCGACCTGATCCAGCGCGAGGCCGAGCCGCTCGGCGGCGACGATCGCGGTGGTCGTGGCGGTGCCCATGCCCATCTCGGCCGCCGCGACCTCCACCTTTGCGCGGACCGCTTCGCCGTCGCGACGCAGCGTGATGCGCGCCTGCGCACCGGGCATCCGGTAATAGGGATAGGTGCCGGTCGCGCAGCCGACGCCGATCCGCCATTCGCCCTCCCGCCGGGTCGTGCGGGGGGCACGGGCCGCCCAGCCGAAAGCCTCCGCCCCGTCGCGCCAGGCTTTCGCGATATGACGGGAGGAGAAGGGACGGCCATTGGTCGGGTCCGTCTCGGGCTCGTTCCGCAGGCGGAGTTCGACCGGATCCATGGCGAGATCGACCGCCAGTTCGTCGATCGCCGACTCCAGCGCGAAGGTGCCCACCGCCTCGCCCGGCGCACGCATGAAGGTGTTGGCGAGCATGTCCATCCGCGCGACCTCCACCTTCAACAGGATGTTGGGCGAGGCGTAAGCGGCCTGCGATCCCAGGATGAAGGGCTCCGGCATCGCATTGTGCGGCGTCATGACGGTCAGGCCGGTGTGGAGCAGGGCCTGGCAACGCCCATCGGCATCCGCCCCGATCGCCACGCGCTGTTCGGTCAGGGTACGGCCGCCGACGATGCGATAGACACCCTCGCGCGACAGCGCGATCCGGACGGGTCGGCCGGCCAGCTTCGCCGCCGCCGCACCGATGATCTGGTGGTCCCACAGGCCCTTGCTGCCGAACCCACCGCCGACATAGGGGGAGGTGAGGCGGACCTTGTCGGGCGCCAGGCCGAAGATATCGGCCATGGTCTGCGCCTGCTGGGCCACCATCTGGCTGGCGTCGTGGATGACCAGCGCGTCGTCGACCCAGGCGATCGTCGCGGCGTGCGGCTCGATTGCATTGTGATTATGGCGCGGCGTGCGATAGATATGATCGACGCGATGCGGCGCGGCCGCAAAAGCGGCCTCGGCATCGCCGACCTCGTTCAGCAAGGGGTGACCCATGAACATCGCCTGTTCGGTCCCCTCCGCCCGGGCTCCCGCCAAGGTGGTCACGGCCCGCTCTTCGTCATAGGCCACACGTAGCAGCGAGGCGGCATGATCCGCCTGTTCCTGCGTCTCCGCGAGCACACAGGCGACGGGCTGTCCGTTCCAATGGATGCGATCGTCCTGCAAAACCGGCAAATCGGCCTGGCCGACCGCATGAGCCGACGAGCCCATGGTCGGCGGCTTCGCCATGCGCGGCGCGTTCAGATGCGTCATCACCAGCACGACGCCCGGCGCGGCCTCGGCGGCGGCGCTGTCGATCGCCGCGATCCGGCCGCGTGCGATGGTCGCATAGGCGAGGGCGGCATAGGCCATGGCCTCGAACCGATGCTCGGCGGCGAAGGCGGCCTGTCCCTGTACCTTGAGCGCACCGTCGAGCCGCGACACGGGCTTGCCGATCAGCCCGTGCTTGCGTGCGATCAACGGGTCGGGGGCGCCGCCGGGTATCCAGCTATCGGGCGCGAGCGGCACGAGCTTTTCCATCGCTCCCTGTACCAAGCCCTGCACCGTTGCCTTGGCGTTGTCGACGATGCTCATGCCATGTCTCCCCGGACCAGGGCATCGAGGACGGCGGCCAGCGTCCGGCCGACCAGCGCCGGTTTGAAGGCGTTGTCGCGCAAGGGCCGGGCTTCCACGAATTCCGCCGCCGCCGCATCGAGGAAGGCCTGTCGCGTCGCCGGGCCGCCGCGCAGCGCCGCTTCGGCTTTCATGGCGCGCCACGGCGTGTGCGCGACGCCGCCGAATGCGATCCGGACATCCCGGACCCGGTCGCCGTCGAGGTCGAGCGCCGCCGCCACCGATACCAGCGCGAAGGCATAGCTCGCGCGGTCGCGGACCTTGCGATAGGTCGAATTGGCACCGAAAGACAGCGGCGGCAGCGCGATGGCGGTGACCAGTTCGCCGGGAGCCAGCGTCGTGTCGCGGTCGGGCTGGTCACCGGGAAGGCGGTGGAAATCGCCGAACGCGATCGCTCGCTTGCCCGCCGGACCCTCGACATGAACCGTCGCGTCGAGTGCCGCGAGCGCCACGCACATGTCCGAGGGGTGGGTGGCGACACAGGCCTCCGACCCGCCGAGCACGGCGTGGATGCGGTTGAACCCGCCACGCGCGTCGCAGCCGGAGCCCGGTTCCCGCTTGTTGCAGCGCGACCCCGCACTGTCGTAAAAATAGGTGCAGCGCGTGCGCTGGAGCAGATTTCCGCCCACCGTCGCCATGTTGCGTATCTGCGCCGACGCACCCGCCAGGATGGCGCGGGAGAGCATGGGGTAGCGTGTTCGAACCTGTCGGTGTTCGGCCAGCGCGGTATTGCGGACCGCCGCGCCGATCAGCAGCCCGCCATCGGGTGTCTCCTCGATCGCACGCGACAGGCCGGTCACGTCGACCAGCCTGTTCGGCCGGGCGATCGTCTCGCGCATCAGGTCGACGAGGTTGGTGCCGCCGCCCAGATAGGCGGTGCCCGCCATCGCGCCTTGCCGCAGGGCATCGGCCGCATCGGTCGCGCGGCTGAATTCGAACGGAATCATGCCACGGGCTCCGCGACCAGGGTCGAGCGGATCGCGTCGACGATCCCGTTATGCGCGCCGCAGCGGCACAGATTGCCGCTCATCCGTTCCTGTATCTCTTCGCGGGTCAGCTCGACCTGGGCGGCCAGATCGGCGCTGACATGGCTGGGCACGCCGCGCCTCGCCTCCGCCGCCATGCCGATCGCCGAGCAGATCTGCCCCGGCGTGCAATAGCCGCATTGAAAGCCGTCATGTTCGATGAACGCGGCCTGCAAGGGGTGCAGCGTCGCGCCATCGGCTACACCCTCGATCGTGGTGATCTCGCATCCGTCGAACTGGACGGCCAGGGCAAGGCAGGACAGGATACGCTCACCGTCCATCAGCACGGTGCACGCCCCACAAGCGCCCTGGTTGCAGCCCTTTTTCGTCCCGGTCAGGTGAAGCCCCTCGCGAAGATGATCGAGCAGCGACACGCGCGGATCGGACGGGCCGGGAACATGGTTTCCATTGACGATGAACGACATCGCTTACCCCTGACCAATTGACGGATGATGGCACGAACGAACGGCAAGTCGTTTCGGTGCCGCCGGAATGCCCCCCGTTCGGACATTCGCTCGCGAAATCCGCTCCGTTCGGCGCGGTCAGGTCGCGGAAGGTTCAGCGCCAATCTCCAGCCGCTGCTCGACCCCCGCCCAGAAGCGGGTCAGCCGATCGAGCGCGTGCTGGCGTATCCGTCCGACCTCGTCGGCGCTCATCGCCTGGACGCCGGTGGCCCGCAGGTTGCCGAAGTCGCGCAGCATCGTCTGCGCCGTGGCCCGGCAGGCGCCGACGGGATCCGCATCGCCGACCAGCAGCAACGCGTAGAGATTTTCGAGGATAAACCCATGTGCGGCCATGGCGCCCGCGACCGCCTCCGCGAATTCGTCATCCATCGCCCATCTCCACCGGATTCTCACGTCGCCGTAGCGGCTTGGCAGGCATCCGGCCAGAGGCGCCGTCTCTCGACGACACGTGCCCCGAAACCATCATATTACAGGCGACGCGCGCGGATTTTCAGGGTAGCGTGGCACGATCACAGAGTTCCGCGTTCGAGGTAGGTTGATGCGTATATCCCTGCTTTCCCGTCTTGTGCTTACGGGTATCGCAGCAAGCTGTTCCATGCCCGCCATGGCCGCGTCGCCTTCGGTCGAGCTGATCGAGCTGCAACGCGAATTGCATGCGCTGGTGGCCGGGCAATCGGGCGAGTACGGCGTCGCGGCGATCGACCTGCGCGACGGTGCGATGGCCTCGGTCAATGGCGAGACGCCTTTCCCGATGGCGAGCACCGTGAAGCTGGCGATTGCGGCCGCCTATCTGACCGAGGTCGATCAGGGGCGGCGCAGTCTGGCCGACATGATCAACGGCCGACCGGCCGCCAAGGCGATGGAGGCGATGATCGTCCGGAGCGACAATCTCGCCGCCGACCAGCTCTTCGCGACGCTGGGCGGACCGTCGAAGATCCAGCGCTGGCTGACCGCGCAGAATATCAGCGGGATTCGGGTGGACCGTAACATCGCCCAGCTTCTCCGCGAACGCGGCCATCTGGCGGACTACAAGGACGTCGCGACGCCGCGCGCGATGGTGGAACTGTTGCGGACCATCGATACGGGCGGCGTCCTGACGGCGCAGAGCCGTGCCTATCTGCTCGGCCTGATGAGCCAGTGCCGGACGGGTACGCAGCGCATCCGCGCGCTGCTGCCCGCGGGCACATTGGTCGAGGACAAGACGGGGACGCTCGACGGCATCACCAACGATGTCGGGTTCATCACCTTGCCCGATGGCCGCCGCGTCGCGATCGCGGTGTTCGCGCGTGGCGGACGTAATCGCCAGCCGGTCATCGCCGCGCTGTCGCGAAAAATCTACGACCGGTTCACCGACAGCGTCCGCAATGCCATCTCCGTCTTCATGCGGCTGCAATGACCTTGGCGCGACGGCCAAGAGGATGACGAAGTCGGACGCATCCGAGGAATATGCGCGCGGACGGCGGGACGGGCTGCGTCTGGCGCTGTCGATCCTCGAAGCCGAGGAAGCCCGGTGGGAGGCGCTGTTGGGGGAAAGTCCGTCCTGGCGCACCAATGCCATGCGCGCGATACGTCACAAAGCCTATCAGGTTGGTCGCAAGCGCGTGCAGACCGCGCTCAACCGCCTTCTGCCCAAGTCGGAGGCGGAGGCCTTGCCCAGTGAGATCGCGCTGATGATCGATCGCGCGGGGCTGTAGCGCGATTCAGGTCTGAAGCTTCCCGGATTCGCCCTGCAATACCCAGAAGCGCGTGTAGCGTTGCAGGCGCGGCAGCACGACCCATTGCAGCATCGCGGTCAGCAGCACCGACGAGGGCAGGAGCTGGAGGGGTATCGGCGCATCGCGCAGGACGCTGCGGACCAGAACGCTGATCACGAGCAGTAGTGGGAAGACGGTCAGCCAGGTGGTCACGAACCGCTTCCACTTGCTCGCTGTCGCATCGCTGGGCAGTTCGAAGGCCGCGTTGTCGCCGGTCCTCGTCTGGGCGAGCGTCGTCGAAAAGCCGTCGGCGATCCGGTTGTGCGCGACGATGCGGGGATCGGCCTGCCAGCGATCGGCGGCGTCCCGATCTTCGAATCGGAAGAGAAGATGCTGGAATCCCGCCGTCTGGCCAAGCCGGATCGCACAGCGATAGCCCGGAGCACTGCGGGCGAGGTCGGCCAGTGTCTTCACCCAGCGGTCGAAATCATCCTCGTATCCCGCACGGATCGCGCGGCTGACGACGATCGTGGCGGTTTGTTCGGGATCGATGGACATGGCGGGTCAACGTCCCAAATCGACGTCGCGTTGCGGAGCGATGACGCGGCTCGGCCGTTCAGGCCCGCGTCTGTCACCACAATCTGGACCTGTCCACCATGCCCGACCACTCCGCTTCCCCGGTATTGCAGCCGACCCAGCTCGGGGATCTGGCCTTGAAGAACCGGATCGTCATGGCCCCACTGACGCGCAGCCGCTCGGACGATGACGGCATTCCGCCCGCCTTCGCCGCCGACTATTATGCGCAGCGCGCGAACGCCGGACTGATCATCAGCGAGGCGACGAATATCTCGCCGCAGGCCATCGGCTATGCCTTCACGCCCGGCATCTGGAACGATGCGCAGGTTGCGGCCTGGGCGCCGATCGTCCAGGCGGTTCATGACGAGGGCGGGCTCATCTTCCTCCAGCTCTGGCATACCGGACGCATCTCGCACCCGGATCTGCAGGGCGGCGAACCGCCCGTCGCGCCGTCTGCGATCAAGCCGGTCGGGCAGGCCTTCACCAAGGCCGGCATGAAGGACCATGTCACGCCGCGTGCGCTGGAGACG
The DNA here is from genome assembly GCF_916858675.1 of Sphingomonas sp. Leaf21. GTDB lineage: Bacteria > Pseudomonadota > Alphaproteobacteria > Sphingomonadales > Sphingomonadaceae > Sphingomonas. The sequence goes on along the minus strand of NZ_CAKASM010000001.1, from coordinate 377,037 downwards.
GAAGAGGTCGCCGCGATCGTCGAGGATTATCGCCGCGCCGCCACCAACGCCAAGGCGGCCGGGTTCGACGGCGTCGAGGTGCATTCGGCGAACAACTATCTGCTCGAGCAATTCGTGCGCGACAGCACCAATCAGCGGACCGACCGCTATGGCGGATCGATCGAGAACCGGCTTCGCTTCCCGCTCGAAGTGATCGACGCGGTTGTCGGGGTCTGGGGCGCGAACCGGGTCGGCGTCCGGCTTTCCCCCGCCACCACGCAGCCGGGCGAAACGCCGCTCGACAGCCAGGTGATGGAGACGTTCGGCACCTATGTCGACGAGCTGTCGAAGCGCGGCCTGCTCTACGTCCACGATATCGAGGGCGTGACGCAGCAGACCCGCGACGCGCCGGATGGAGTCGATTTCGCGGCGCTCCGCAGGCGCTTCGGCGGCGCCTATATCGCCAACAACCAGTATACGCTGGAGCTTGCCGAACAGGTGCTGGCGGCGGGCGATGCCGACCTGTTCAGCATGGGGCGGCCGTTCATCGCCAATCCCGATCTGGTCGATCGGTTGCGGACCGGCGCGCCGCTGGCCGAGGCGCCCAAGCAATATTGGTATGGCGGTGGCTCGGTCGGCTATTCGGATTGGCCGAGCATCGACGGCACGCGCTAGGGCCTGGTGTCGTGCGGGTGTCCCCCGATCCGGGCTGCCGGATCGGGGGATGGTCAATCGGACGTGCCGAGCCGCTGGCCTTTCACGATGTGGCGACCACGTTATCGTCGCCGTTTCGGTCGATATATTTGTTGTAGGGGTCGACGCCAACAAAGCCCGGCTTTCGTGACGTGATGAGGCGCAGGGTCTGGGTGCCATCGCGTATCGGCTGCCGTTCCATCGCCAGGACATCGTCGTGTGAGAACCGTCCGAAGCCGGGGCGCGCGGCGAAGGCGCCGATGTCGAAGCTGCCGGTCAGCGTCACCCTGGTTTCCTTGCCCTGGCCATCGGCGACATATTTCGCCGCGTCGACGACGATCTCCGTTTCCCAGCGCCCGTCGGGCAGGCGGCGCGACCTGGCCGAGCTGGCCTTCAGATCCCAGAGCGTGATCCGTTCGAAAAGGTCGCCGACCAGTTGGCGCTCCTCCGGCGTGCGGGCCAGCGACATGAAGCCCGCGACGAGATCGGTCGAGCGCGGATAGGGGCGCCCCTTGAAGCGGTAGCGTTGGAGCAGTTTCGCCAGCATCCCGTTCACCCGCTGCTCGCCGAGCCGATCCTGCAACAGGTAGAGCGCCAGTGCGCCCTTGTTATAGTGGATATAGGCCTGATTTTCGACGCGCTCCAACGGCAGTTCCTCGACAGCGTCCGATCGACGGCCGCGCAGATAATCGTCCAGCTCATATTTGAGGAAGCGCCGGATTTTGTCGGGGCCGTAGAGCTGCTTCATCACCATCAGCGCCGAATATTGCGCCATCGTCTCGACGAGCAACGTGCCGCCTTGCATGTCCGCGCTGATCAGCTGGTGCGCCCAATATTGGTGGCCCAGTTCATGGGCGGTGACATAGGTCACATAATCGACCCGGTCGGCCGAACGCGCGTCGGCGATGAAGCCGATCCGCTCCGAATAGGGGATGGTGCCGGCGAAGGCCTGAGCGAAGCGGGCATAGCCGGGAAATTCGACGATGCGCGCATAGTCGAACTGATAGGGACCGAAATTGGCGCGGTAATAGCCGAGCGCCGCCTGCATCGCGTTCAGCATTCGGTCGACATTATAGGGATGCTCGGGATGGTAATGGACCGACAGGCGGACGCCATCGGCCATCCGCGCCTTTTCCGCATAGCGGGCCGACTGGATCGAGAAGAAGGCGAGGATCGGCGCGTCCGAGACGAAGCGCGCGGTACGGCGCCCATCGGCCACCCGGTCGGCGACCTTCCGCCCGGGAGCGAGGGGCACCTGATCCGCGTCGGTCGACAGGGTGATGTCCGAGCGTACCCAATCGGCGTGGACGTAATTGCGCCACTGGGCGGAGAGATCCTCCAGTTTGGCGGGGCGAAGCTCTGCGGGCAGCCCCTGTTTGCGACGCTTGGCGCGGTCCTGGAGCAGGCCGGTGCGGTCCATGCCGATGACCGGCGCGATCTCGCGATTGTTGAGGAAGCTGCCATTGGCGACGAGCCGGGTGTCATCGTCATTGGCGGAAAAGCCGCGCACGGCGCGCGCGGTGCGGAAATCGATCGTGCCGGTCGCGCCGGGGGCCAATGGCCGGTCGAACCGGTAGATACGATATTGGAAGTCGTCATCGACCATCACGGGGCGCGCGCCGGGTACGCTGAGGTCGATCAGTCGCGTATGATCGTCCTGCAAGCGGATATGCAGGTCGCGAAGCGGCGCGCCGGTGTCGTTGACATAGGCATAGCGTCCCTCCGTCGTCATCCGTAGGGCGGACGGGTGGAGCGCGACGTTCAGGCGGATCGCGGTCAACGTCGGCTGTCGCAGTGCGGCATAGCGGAGATATTTGCGTTCATAGGCGGCGATGCGCGCTTCTTGGTCGGGCGTGCTGCGATAGATGTTGAGGACGTCCATCTGTCGGTAGTCGTGGATGCCGCTGGCGACGATCACGACGAGGGCCGCAATCAGGACGATGCCGGGTACGCCCTTCAACCGCCGTGGCACGAGGCGGAGTCTATGCGCCAGCTTCACGTCGGTGCCGCGCCGCCACAGCAGATGCGCAGCCAGCGCCAGCAACAGCGCCCAGCCCGCCCAGTAGAGCCGCAGCCACCAGCCGCGCGCGGCGCCGACCGCATCGCCGTTCATGTCGGAAAAGCTGGCCGTGCCGGTCGACCCGTAGAGGTAGAGCGGATGCTCCCATCCGATCGTCGTGAAGACGCTGGTCGCGACGAAATAGACGACCATCACCGCCCAGCCGATATATTTGTTGGGGCTGAGCGCCTGGACGAATACGGCGAGGATGGCGATCAGCACGAAATCGATGCTGAGCGGCGCGACATACCAGGCGAGATATTCGCCGAGTGCCAGATCGGTGACGCCCCGTGAAAGCTGCACCGCCATCGCCGCGAGCATCGACAACAGCATCGCGGACACGAGCACGCCCGCGACCGCCAGCGTCTTGGGCACGAGATAGGCCCAGTTGGGCAGCGCGGTGGCGTCGACGATCTCGTTCATGCCCCGCTCGCGGTCGCGCCATACCAGCTCGCCCGCATAGTAGATGGCGATGATGATCGGCATGATCGCGAAGGCGCCGGTCAACTGGTCGATGATCGAGAAGGTCAGCGGGTAGGTGGGCGTACCATAGCGCTCGCCGCCAAAGGCCAGCCGAGAGATCGCATTGACCAAGCCGATCGCGACCATGATCGGGAAGCCCGGGCTTCGGAAGATCAGCGCCATTTCGAAGCGGGTGCGCGCCACGAGCTGCGCCCAGCGGGCCTCGGCGGGTGCGGCGGCGGGCAGCGTTGCGACGATCCACGGCTCGTGCGCGGCGAGCCTGTCGGCCCGGCGACGCTCGCGACGGAGGCGACGCTTCGATGCGCCGCGCTCGCTGAACGAGTAGCGGGAATAGGCGAGGGCCAGCGCCGCACAACCGATGGCCATGCAGATGGCGCGGTTGAATGCGAGCAGGCCGGTGAAGGGCGGCATTCCCGCATTGGCTTCGGCGGCGGTCCAGTAGCGGGTCGCCCAGCCAAAGGCGGCGACCCCGAACGGCTCGACATGCGCGATCGCCTCGCGCCATTCGGGTTTGCTGGCGCCGAGGCTCATCAGCGCGAAATAGAGGACGAGAAAGACGACGACCGCCAGATAGCTGTAGGTCATCGACCGCGTCATCGTCGCCACCGCGAAGAAGATGCACGCGGTCAGGAACAGGTTGGGCAGCGCGAGCAGCGCATAGGCGTAGAGATAGTCGCCGATACGGTTGGGGCCCAGCGTCTCCGGATCGACCCATGGCATCAGCGAGCCGAGCCAGATCGCCAGCGGTATCGCGAGAAAGGCGATGGCCGCCGCCGTGAAGGCACCCAGGAAGCGGGCGAGCAGATAGGCGCCCTTGGTCACGCGCGTCGACCGGACCATGCCGCCGAAACCGCTCTCGTCATCGCGAACGACGACGTTCGATACGAAGGCGGTCGTCACGAACATGAAGAAGATCGACAGGATGATATGGGTGCGGGCGAGCGCCGTCGCCGCGTTCTTGTGGACGTTGCCGCCGCTGCCCAACTGGATCTGATCGATCGTCATCGATCCGAAGGCGAGCAGGAAGAACAGGATCGAGACGACCCAGAAGACGGGATTGCGCAACTGGTAGCGCAGCTCGAAGCGGGCGATCGCGCCGAACATCGGGGTCAGGCCGCGACGGGGGCGGTGGCGCGGCGCGAGCGGGCCAGGGTCGAGAAATAGACGTCCTCCAGCCCTCCCTCGGCTGGGCGGAAGCCTTCGCCCGGATCGTCCTCTGACAGAATATGGATGATCGTGCGGCCCGCGAAGAGCCGAGTGGATATCACCTCATGCGTCTCGCGCGCCCGGTCGAGTTCGTCGCGAGCGATGGTCCTGGCCCAAACCTGGCCGCGCGTCCGCGCGATCAGGTCGAGCGGCGCCCCCTCCAGAAGGATGCGCCCCCCGGCCAGCACGGCCATGCGTGGGCAGAGGTCGGCGACATCCTCGACGATATGGGTCGACAGGATGACGACCACATTCTCGCCGATCTCGGCCAGCAGGTTGAGGAAGCGATTGCGCTCCTCGGGGTCCAGGCCGGCGGTCGGCTCGTCGACGATGATCAGGCGCGGCCGGCCGATCAGCGCCTGGGCGATGCCGAACCGCTGGCGCATGCCACCCGAAAAGCCCGCAATCGCCTTTTTGCGATGGGCCCAGAGATTGGTCTGGGCGAGCAGCGTCTCGACGGTGGCGCGGCGATCGGCCGCCGATCTGACGCCCTTGAGCACCGCCATATGGTCGAGCATGTCATAGGCCGACACGCGCGGATACACACCGAAGTCCTGCGGCAGATAGCCCAAAGTCTCGCGAAGCCGCTCGGGCTGGGCGATCACATCGATATCGTCGAAGCGGATCGAACCGGCGGTCGGCGTCTGGAGCGTCGCGATCGTCCGCATGAGCGTCGACTTTCCCGCGCCGTTGGGGCCCAGCAGCCCGAACATGCCCGTCGGGATGGAAAGCGACACGTCATCCAATGCGCGCGTGCCATTGGCGTAGACGTGGCTGACGCCGTTCAGTTCGAGCATGATCCTGTTCCCCCTCAGGGGAAGCTATCACCGTGACTGAGCAACGCAATACACCAATTGTCGCTGTTTCGGCGCTATCCGCTCTGATGCGGCGCGCGGCTCAGGCGTTCCCAATTGCGATGCGCGAAGCCGAGACGAGCATCTTCGTCCAGGGGCGCGGTATCGAGAAAGCGGCGCGGCTCGCCCCCTTCGCGGTACTGATAGGGAAAGTCGGTCGAGAATAGCAGCCGTTCGGGGCCGACGATGGCCAGGCAGCGCCTGAGATATTCTTCGCTCCACATGCCGCTGCCGGTCACGTAGAGATTGCGGCGCGCATAATCGGCAAGCGTGTGGTCGAGCGATAGCGCGCGGCCGAGCACGGCGGATGTACGCTCCAGATAGAAGAGGACCACCTCGCCCCAATGGCCGAGGATGATCTGCAGGTCCGGCAAGGCGTCGAATACGCCCGCAGCGGCAAGACGGACCCATTCGAGTCCCGCCTCATAATGCCAGCCTAGCCCGAAGGCGGCGAGCGCCAGGTCGGCATTGTCGCCGATGCCGTCATAGCTCGCCTCGCGGACCGCCGGGGACGGGGTCTGCGGATGGATGAAGAGCGGCACGCTCAGTTCCGCCGCTTTGACCAGCATGGGGCGTAGCGCGGGATGGTCCAGATGCCGATCGCGCGTCCGCCCGCATAGCAGCGCACCTTTCAGCCCGAGTTCCTTCACCGCACGCTCCAGCTCCCGGGGGGCTGCATCGGGGTCCGATGTCGGCAATGCCGCGAAGCCCTGGAATCGATCGGGACGGCGCGCACAGGCGTCGGCGATCTGGTCGTTGACCCGCCGGGCGGTCTCGCTCGCCTCGGCGGGGGCCAGATTGTGCAGCCCGGGCGTGGTGAGCGACAGGACCTGCACGTCCACGCCCTGTTCGTCCATCAGCGCGATCCGGCCATCGCCCAGATCGGCGAGGCGACGACCATTCTCGCCGCCGTCTGCGATTGCCGAGACGGGATCGTGCGGCGGTGGCGCCGCCGCCCAGGCATCGCGGACAAAGGCGGGCAGGATATGTTCTTCAATCGCGATCACGCGCATCGGGGCACCTGTACCTGGTTGCTCTGCCAGCTCAACCGGTCGTGCTGCCGATCGTTTCCCCGTTTACCGGGCATGACACGGATGTCATCGCGCCACCGTGCCGTTTGTCGCCTTCCGCTAGGGCGGATCGACATTCAGCTTGTTCTCCCCTCTCCCATGGACAGGGGGAGAGGGTTAGCGAAGCTTGCAAGCGTGCTGGCTAGCGCAGCTTGGGTGAGGGGTTGAGCGAGCCCTCGGCTCGCGCGATCTTCGAGCGCTTCGCACCTCACCCGGCTCCGGCCAAGCCTTTGCTACCCAAAGACCAAGACTGCGCAACCCTCTCCCCTCTACGAGGGGCGAGGGAAGGACAGGCATAGTTGAATGTCGATCGGCCCTATCGGCGACTGTGTCGCGAGAACGACATGAAACCGTCATAAGGCCGGTCGTGACGATGGCCAAGCGACGCCCCCATTCCACCCCCGCATCGCCACCGCGCCTGTCGTTCGCGGCGGAAGGCCGTATGGTCGCCTATTCCTCGGGCAATTTCGGCAAGGCGCTGGTGTTCGGCGGAGCCGATCTGACCATCCTGTATCTCCTGACCGATGTGCTGGGCCTGAGCGGTGCAAGGGCGGCCGGATTGCTGATGTTCGCGGCGCTTGGCGATCTGGTGTTCGACCTCGTCGCGGCGCGGTTCGTGCTGCACTGTCGGGCGACGGGGCGGGGCTATCGCTGGATCATCGCCATGGCCGCCTTGCCGTGTGCCGCCGCCTTCGCTGCCATCTACGCCATGCCTGCGTTGGGCGTGCATCGTCCCTGGCTAGTGGCGGCGGCGATCCTCGTCTTTCGCAGCGCCTATGCGGTGGTCGACGTGCCGCACAACGCGTTGATGGCGCAGGTCAGCCGGGACAGCCGTGCGCGCGGGCGCGTGTCGGGCTATCGCCTGCTGTTCAGCACCGCCAGCGCGCTGGTCATCGCGGTCGGACTGACCCCGATGGTGCAGGGCGCCGGGCGGGCGCACCATGTCGACGCGCTGGCGATCACCGGTCTGGCGGTCGGCCTCGCCTTCGCGTTGTCGATGCTGCTCTGTGTCTGGGCATCGGGGCGGCAATCCGGCGGCGATGGTGCTGCGTCGCTTCGGGGCGACCGTATCCGCGTGCCGTTGCGCGATCCTATGGTTCTGGGCATGGGCGCGCTGGCGCTGATCACCGGCTTCGCGATGCCGTGTTTCGGGCGGATGCTGATCTATCTGGGGAGCTATGTCGTACCCGGTACGGGTGGCGTGACCCTGCTGCTCGGCGCGCTGACCGTCGGGCAGTTTCTGGGTGTGCTGAGCTGGACCGCGCTGTCACACAGGTTCAGCAAGGCGGTGCTGCTTGGTGCGGGGCACGCGGTCAGCGGCTTGGGGCTGCTCGCATTCCTCGCCAGTCTGGCCTGGCCGGTCGGGCAGGTGGCGGCGGCCGCGCTGACCGGCTTCGGGTTCGCCAGCGTCTTCATGTTGCCCTGGGGCCTCCTGGCGGACGCGGTCGATGTCGTCGAGTGGCGTCACGGTCGACGCTTCGAGACGGGATTGTTCGCCTTCTATCTGGTTTTCGTGAAGGCCAGCGGCGCGGCGTCGGCCGCGACGATCGGCTGGGTACTGAACGCGTCGGGCTATGTTCCCGGCGGCGTGCAGAGCGCCGGGGTGCGGCTGGCCATGATCGGGCTGGGCCTGGGCGTGCCGTTCGTCGGCGCGATCCTGGCCATGACGCTGTTGCGTCGCTTCACGCTCGACCATGACCGCCATGCCCGGCTGCTGACCGCGCTGCTACGGCGTCAGGGCGCCGCCGAACCGGTTTCCGGATTGAAGCGCGGGTTGGAGAAATCCAGCGGCGAAGGCGAGACCGGGCGCGGCGGCGTGGCGCTTTCGTCCCAGGCCCGGCACAGCATGTCGCGCAGCATCGTCGCCCCGGCCGCCGTTCGCTCATAAACGAGCGCGCGAACGTCCTTGTCGGCGGGATCGCGGAAGCCGTCGCGCTTTTCCAGTTGATACACCCGCTCCATCCGGTCGCCGGACTGGTCGAGAAAGGCGAGCACGGCATCGAACATGTCACCGGTCCGGTGACCCGGCGCGCCGATCCGGGGGAGGATGTCCGCCACCTTCAGACCGATCGCGTCGACGAACCCGCTCTCGAACCGGCCATGGATGCTGCGATCACGCGTATAGTCATTGGGGTTGGACCCGCGCCAGCCATCGGAATTGACCGAGTCGTGAAGCGGTTGCGATCCGTCGCCGATATAGTGGCCGAGCCGGATCGCCTGGAACGCGCAATTCTGTTCGTGAACACCGGTGTCGGACCCGCGCGCCTGCGCCGCGCGATAGGCGCGCATGCAGACGATCAATCGCTCATAGGCCTCCATCGCGGCATAGGGCAGCGTGCCGGTCCAGCGGACATTGGTCCGCGCGGCGGTCGCGGGGTCGCTGTCCTTGATCGCCTCGTAATGCTTGTAGAGCGACAGGATGAATTCATATCGTGACCGGGGAATCGGGCGCAGGAACGTGAACTGCTCGCGAAACCAGCCGTGATTGGGATCCTCCTCGATCTTCGAGAACCCCTCCGCATCGCCGCGCCACGTGTCGGGCAGTGCGGCCGACGCGGCGACATAGTCGACATGGCGGCGCAGGAAGACGGGGCCGCTATCGGGAATCGCCTGGATCGCCGCGCGGTCGATCACCGCATGCGCCGTCCCGCCCCAGGCCTGGGCGACGGTGGACGAACAGGCGAGGGCGGCGGCGAGGAGGAGACGGCGCAAGGACGGTCCTTTCAGGGATCGAGAGGGTCGCGCGGATCGACTCGGTCGGATGCGCGGGACGGTCGGAAGACCAGTTCGGTGGGCGAGACCCGGCGGACGATCCGGCCGGGCTGGTAGCCAAGCTCGGTCATGTTGCGCTCGGCGAACGTCGCGCTTTCGATATAGGCGCTCTGCATCGGGTTGCAGATGATCAGCGTCTCGATGTCGGCGGGCATGCCGAGACGCGCGAGCATCCGGGCGGCGTTCCGCAGATTGGTCGTGGTGTGGCGGGCATAGGGCTCGCTGATGATGGCGTCCGCCGGGATGCCGTATCGTTCGATCAGCGCCTTGCGCATCTCGTCCGCTTCGGTGAACGGCGTCGCACGCGGATGCGCGCGGCCGCCGCTGAGAAGGATGAAGGCGACATCCCCTCTGGCGAAACGCTGCGCCGCCAAGCGGATATGATACTTGCCGAACGGGCTGAGCGGCTCGCCCGCGATCTCCGGGCCGACGCCGGTGACGATCATCGCGCCATAGCGATAGCGGCGCCAGTCGAGCGACCTGGCTCGCGCCGTCGGCGCCGCGTTGGTGCCGCCGGTCAGCGGTTCATGGCCGATCGCGTCGGTCCGGTCGCTGACGTCGAGCAGCGCGAGCGCATAGTCAATGCTGGGGTCCAGTGGCTGCACCGATCCTGCGCGGGGCGTGGCCGACAGCCAGTCCGCTGCTTGCAGGCGGGATTGCTGATCCTGCGGGGACAGCGTGCCGGGTCCGTCGATGGCGGTGGTCGGCGGCGCCCCCAGCGCATAGGTGCGGACGATCATATTGATCCCGGCGATCTCGCGCTCGGCCTGTGCGGTGGCGCCGTCATCTGGGGTGGGCAGACGCGTCTCATCCCCCAGCGCACGGCGAAGCACCGCCGCCTCTTGCGGCGCCCAGAGCATCGCCTGCGCCCGGCAGACAAGGTCGGCACCGCACGCGGCCCGCCGCGCCCGCCGGGCGGCGAGGACATTTGACATTTCGGGCGTCCCCGCGATCCGCTCGATCGCCGCCGGAGTGTGGCCGACGGCGTCGAGCATCGGGAAGAGGCGGGCGGACAGCGCCGCCGTCACCCCGTCCGACACGTCCTCCGCCAGCACCGGCGTGCCAAGCACGGTCAGCGCCAGCGCAGCGGCGGAGGCCATCGCCCGCATCACCAGCTACGGCTGACGATGAGGCGGAAGTTGCGACCGAACAGCGGACGGCCGTAGATCGCCGTCGACGAACCCTGGCCCGCAAACTGGTCGGTCCGCGTATTGCCCTCGGTCAGGCCATGCGCGTTGAACAGGTTGTCGCCGACGACCTGGACCCGCCAGGCCCCCCAGTCGAGCGACGCGCCACCGCCGACCGTCTGATAGCCCGGCATCGCGGTACGGTTGAACAGGTCGACATAGCGGCGGCCGACCCATTCGAAGCGTCCGAAGACAGACAATCGCTGTTCGCCCAGATCGAAGTCGACGCTGGGGCGGAGGTTGCCGAAGAACTTGGCCTCGCGGATGATCTGGTTGCCGTTCACCGCGCTCGGGTCCGCGCCCGAGGTATTCTGCAGATTGGCATATTCGGGGTTCTGCCAGGTCACCGAACCGTCGAGCGAGAACCAGCGCACCGGGGCGACGCGACCGTCGACCTCGACGCCCTTGACCGATGCCTCGCCGATGAAGGGCAGCGTCTGGTCGTTGCGGCCGGTCACCGGATTGAACGCCGCGAAGGAGGCGTTGAAGGGATTGAACTTGGTGTAGAAGCCGGTCGCGTAGAGATAGTTGGGACCGAAGCTGGCCTTCAGTCCGACTTCGTATTGCCGGGCCTTCGTCTTGACGATCGCCGGGGCGATGCTGCTCACCACGCCCATCTGCGGCGGCACTTCAAGGTTCGAGATGCGGCCATAGGCACCGAAGTGGCTGGTCAGGTCGTAGTTGACGCCGACCGTCCAGTTGGTGGCGTTGGGCTTCAGTCGCTGGTCGAGCACCTGTCCGGTGAAGGCACGGGTGGTATCGTCGGCCAGGGTCGTGGCATCGCCCAGATTGACCTGCGTCGTGGGCAAGGCAAAGCCCTTGTAGCTGTAGCGCTCGGTCCGGATGCCCGCATCGACGCGCAACCCGCGCGTGATGTCCCAGGTATCGTTGGCGTAGAAGGCGATCATCTGCGCATCCGCCGCGCCCTGGTTGAGCGTGGTGGTGTAGCGCAGCACGCCGTTCTGGGTCACCGAGCCGAGCACCTGGCCGGTCGCCGAATAGGCGACGAGGTCGAGCGTGCGCGGCTGGCTGCGCACCTCGATCAGCATGTCCTGATAGGCCTGGAGCAGCGTATTGCCATAGAAACTGCTATACACGCCGACGCGCACGTCATGGTCGCCCAGGCCGGTCATGAACTTGCGCGTGACGCTGAGGTCGCCCTGCACCGAGTAGAATTCGGACTCGGAGGCGCGGTACTGGCCCGACATGACCAGGCCCGACGCGGTCGAGGGATCATAGGCCGACGCGCCGTTGGTGCCCGCGAACGCATAGCCGAGGCGCGCGACATTGGGCCCGAAGGCGTTGCGCGCGGCGGTCAGATAGCCCGCGGCGAAGCTGTTGGCGTCGGCGGGGTTGGTCGTCGAGTAGAAGGCGTCGAAGCTGGCCTTGCCCTTGGTCCCGCCCAGCTTCGCGGACACGCGCCAGCCATCGAAGTCCGCCTCGTAATCCAGCGCCGCGTTGAAGAAGCGCATGTGGCGACCATTGGACAGATCGCGGTTCATGCTCTGCAACGCGCCCGCGCCGTCGCGATACTTGATGTTGACGTTGCGCAGCGACGGCGAGTTCAGCGTGCCGGTGAAATAGTCGATATAGGGGTTGAGCGAGACCGTCGGATTGCGCGGATCGTTGGTCGGGATCGGCAGGTAGAAGACGTTATGGTCGTCGACATATTCGCCCGAGACCTTGATGAAGCCGTTGCTCAGGTCATGCTTGACATTGGCGCGGATCTGTCCGCCCTTGTCGCTGGGGAAACCGCCATAGCGATAGCCGTCATGCTGGCGCAGGAAGCCACCGATCGCGTAATAGGTGTCGTCGCTGATCGGGCCCGACTGCATCGCATCGAGCCGGTAGAGGCCGGTGTCGCCCAGCGTCAGTTGCGCCTTGCCACGCGCGGTCGGGCCGCCCGAGACGGTGATGTTGTTGGCGATCGCCGCCGCGCTGCTGGCGTAGATCGGCGCCGGACCGCCACGCACGATCTCGACCCGCTCGGTCATCAGGTCGTAGCGGTTCATGCCTTCGCCGGAGTTGAAGAAGACGCCGTCGATCTCGTGATAGAGCGGCAAACCGTCCTGCTGGAAGATCAGATAGCCGCGATCGGTCGGAATGCCGCGCACGCGGGTGATGTTCTGAACCTCGCCGCCCGTCGCCTCGACCTGAATGCCGGGGACGGTGCCGAGAAGGTCGGCGAAGCTCTTCGGCGCGATCTTCTGCACGTCGGCCTGTGACAGCGAGTTGACCGCGTAGGAAACGTCGAAGCGGCGTTGCGCACGCGCCGAGCCGGTGACGATGATATCGTCATGTGCGCCGTCATCTGCCTGCGCGGGGTCGGTCGCGGTCTGGGTGGCGACCTGGGTCGTGGTGTCGGTCGCGGTCGAGCTGGCGGTCTGCGCGGCGGCGGGCAGGGCCCAGGCGCACAGCGCGATCATGGCACAACCCATGGAGAAGTGGTTCTTGTTCATCGGCTTATCCCCCTTGGTCGATCATATTGCGGGTGCCGATGCCCGGGCCATGTGACGAAATTATTTATTTTGGAGAAAATTATTCCCGACGGTGCGCTGGATTGTTATCGAAAGGGTCGATGCGACAGGCCGCCATCTCCCTGCTGGACGAGGAAAAGCGACTGCTCTGGCAGTTGCGGACCGCTGGCGCGCAGTCCCGGTCCGCGCTGGCGGCCACGCTGCAGATCAACAACAGTGCGATCACGCGCATCTCCAAGGGGCTGATCGGGCAGGGGTTGATCGAGGAACTGCCGTCCGACACCCCGGTCGCGCGCGGGCGGCCGACGGTGCCGCTGCGCATCTCGCCAGCGGGTGGCTATGCCGTCGGGCTCGCGCTCTATGCGGGAGTCCTGCAAATCGCGATCGTCGACTATGCGGGTGGGGTCATCGCGCTCACCTCGGAGGCGATCGCGCCGAGCGATCCCGTCGGCTTCGCACGCCATGTCGATCGCCGTATCCACGACCTCGCGCTCGAACACCGGCTGCTGGGCGCGCGCTTCTATGGCGTCGGGTTCAGCGCACCGGGGCCCGCCCTGTCGCGCGACGGCAATCGCTGGCAGATCGTGCGCAACCTGCCGGGGTGGAAGGACGCGCCCCTGCGCGACATTTTCGCCGATACTCTGCAACAGCCGATCTGGATCGAGAACGACGCGACCGCCGCCGCGCTGGCGGAATATTATCTCGGCGGCCTCATCCGGCGATGCACCACCGCCGTGGTCATCCTGCTCGGCCACGGCGTCGGCGCCGGCATCATCCATGAAGGCCGGATGATGCGCGGCGAGTCCGGCGGCGCGGGTGAGATCGGAATGTTCTACCCCGGCGATCGACCGCGCCCGACGACGCTCGACCTGATCGCGACGCTTCAGGCGGCGGGGTGCGGTGTCCAGTCGCTCGCCGATTTCGACGCCGCGATCACCGGGTACGAGGCGGTGATCGACGGCTGGCTGGAGCGGGCGGCGGATCAGTTGCTGTCCACCGTCAATTCGTCGCTGGCCTGGTTCGATCCCGGCGCGATCCGGTTGATGAGCCCGCTGCCCGCCACGATCATGAACGGTCTGGCCGAGCGGCTCAATCGCCGGGCGATCATCTGGGGCGATCATAGCGTGGAGAGTGAAACCGGTCGGTTCGCGATCGAGGTGTCGCAGCTCGGCGGCGCGGGCTCCGCACTGGGCGCCGCGCTGTTGCCGATCCACGCATCGATCACGCTGGGCTAGTGGGCCGGGGCGGGCATAGGTTCTTGCCGATGACAATCCCGTCATGCGAAGGACGAGGGATACGAATGCTGGCGCTGGCTCGGCAGATTTTGGGAGAACGGCGTGGCGGCAATGGCGAAGGCGACATCGACCACGGCGATCGCGCCGGGGAAGCCGCATTATGTGATCCTCGACGGGCTGCGCGGGATAGCCGCGCTGATGGTCGTGATCTTCCATGTGTTCGAGGCCTATTCGGATGCCGATCCGACACGACAGATCATCAATCACGGATATCTGGCGGTCGACTTCTTCTTCCTGCTCTCGGGCTTCGTCATCGCCTACGCCTATGACGATCGCTGGGGGCGGATGGGGCGATGGGAATTCTACAAGCGTCGGCTGATCCGGTTGCAGCCGATGGTCGTGCTGGGCAGCGTCTTCGGCGCGGCGCTGTTCTATTTCCAGGCGGGCGGGTTGTTCCCCAAGATCGCAGGCACGCCGGTTTGGCAGATGCTGTTTGTCATGCTGCTCGGCTGCACGCTCCTGCCGCTGCCCAAGGCGTTCGACATCCGGGGGTGGGATGAGATCCATCCGCTCAACGGTCCGGCCTGGTCGCTGTTCTACGAATATATCGCCAATATCGCCTATGCGCTGGTGCTTCGCCGGTTGTCGGTCCGCGTGCTCGGTGTCCTGCTGGTGCTGGCGGGGGCGCTGCTGCTCGAGGTCGCACTTCTGGGAGACCGACGCGACCTGATCGGCGGGTGGGCGCTCGATGCGTCGGGGATCCATATCGGGCTGGCGCGGCTTTGCTTTCCCTTCCTGGCGGGCATGATGCTGATGCGATCGGGCAAGCGGTTGCCGGTAAGGCACAGATTCGCGCTGTGCAGCCTGTTGCTGATCGTGGCGCTGGCGCTACCGCGAATGGGCGATACGCCGCACCACTGGAGCAACGGACTGTACGATGCGCTGTGCGTCATGCTGCTCTTCCCGTTGATCGTGGCGATCGGAGCGGGCGAGAAGTCGGTCGATGGCGTTAGCGTCCGGATCGCGCGCTTCTTCGGCGACCTGTCCTTTCCGCTCTACATCACCCATTATCCGCTGATCTATCTCTACACCGCCTGGGTGGTCGACAATAAGGTCCCGGCGCGGCTGGGCGCGCCGGTCGGCGTCGCGCTGGTGATCGTCGCGGTGCTGATCGCCTATGCCAGCCTGAAGCTCTATGACGAACCCGTGCGGCGCTGGCTTTCGCGACGCTTCCTGCTCGTCGTCTCCAATCAGGGCGGATCGACGGCACGATAGGACTTTCGCCGCCTGCGTCGGGCGGTCATGGTCCGCCCGACGACGCAGCTGTGGGAAGGGGAATAACGATGTTGAGCGGCACGGCGACCGGCGGTTTGCAAAATCCGGATGACGCACGCGCGACCGTGGCCATCGTGCTCAGCGCGGCCGGGGCAGCGCTGGGTGGCCTGTTATTCGGCTTCGACACGGCGGTGATCTCCGGCGCGACCCAGGCTCTGCAGGCGCGGTTCGCGCTGACCGACGCATCGCTCGGCTTCACCGTGGCGTCGGCGCTGATCGGCACGGTCATCGGCTCGCTCGTCACCGGCGCGCCCGCCGATCGCCATGGGCGCAAGGCGATCATGCTGTCGGTCGCGATCGCCTATGTCGTCTCGTCGCTGGGCACCGCGCTCGCACAAAGCTGGCCGATCCTGATCGCCTTCCGCTTCCTCGGTGGGTTGGCGATCGGCGCGGCCTCGGTCGTCACGCCGATCTACATCGCCGAAGTGTCGCCCGCGCGTTTCCGGGGGCGGCTGGTCGCGATGAACCAGCTCAACATCGTGCTCGGCATTCTGATCGCGTTTCTCAGCAATTACCTGATCGCCCAGGCGCTTCCACCCGCGCATGCCTGGCGCTGGATGTTCGGTATCGTCGCGGTGCCCTCCGCCCTGTTCCTGGCCGTGACCTTCGTCCTGCCCGAAAGCCCACGATGGCTGGCGATCCATGGCGACCGGGAGGCGGCAGCGCGAGTGATGACGCGGCTGGGCTTTCGCGATCCCGCCGTCGAACTGTCGCGGATCGAGGCAGCCGAACGGCGTGATGCCGGGCAGGGCGATGCCCGCCTCTTCCAGTCGGCGCACCGTTTTCCCGTCGCCTGTGCGATCGCCATCGCGCTGTTCAACCAATTTTCCGGCATCAACGCGTTGCTCTATTACGCCCCGCGTATCTTCGAGCTGGCCGGAGCGGGGGCCGACAGCGCGCTGCTCCAGTCCATCGCGGTCGGCGGCACCAACCTCGTCTTCACCGTCTCCGCGCTGTTCTTCATCGACCGCTTCGGTCGTCGGCCGCTGCTGATCATCGGGTCGGTGGTATGCGCCGCCGCGCTGCTGCTGGTCGGGTGGCAGCTCGAACGCGGCGCGCCGGATGGCACGCTGATCCTAGTCGGGCTGCTCGCCTTCATCGCGGCCTTCGCGATCAGCCAGGGTGCGGTGATCTGGGTCTTCATTTCCGAAGTCTTCCCCAGCGCGGTGCGCGGCAAGGGCCAGGCACTCGGTTCGACCACCCACTGGGTGGCGGCGGCGGCGATCACCTGGCTGTTCCCGGTCGTCGCCGGGGCGGTCGGTGGATGGGTGTTCGCATTCTTCGGTGCGATGATGATCGCGCAGCTCATCTGGACGCTGCGGGTCATGCCCGAGACGAACGGCGTCGCGCTGGAGGACATGCGGCTGGAAGCGAAGGCGCGCTGAGGGTCGGGACAGGCCTGTTCACCCTGACCCGACCGTCTCCATTACCGAGAGCAGATCGTCGACCTTCGCTGTCGCGAAGGCGGTATACTGGTCCCCGATCGCATAGGGCAGCAGGATGCTGCGCTTATGGAGCAGCGCGCCGCAGCTATAGGTGACGTTGGGCACATAGCCGCCGCGCTGCTCCGCCGAGGGGAAGAGCAGCGGCGAGTGGGTCCGGGCAAGCACCTGGGTGGGATTGTCCTTGTCGAGCAGGCAGGCGCCGACGCAATAGCCGCGGATCATGCCGACACCGTGGGTGAAGACCAGCCAGCCCTCGTCGATCTCGATCGGCGATCCGCAATTGCCGATCTGGACGAACTCCCAGGGATATTGCGGCCCCATGATCCGCATCCCCTCTTCCCAGATATGGAGATCGTCCGAATAGAGCAGCCAGAGATTGACGTTGTCCAGCCGCCCGAGCATCGCGAAGCGCCCGCCGATCCGTCGGGGAAACAGGGCCATGCCCTTGTATCTCGCGAATGCACCATCGAGCGCGCGCATCTCGAAACTCTGCTGGTTGATCCCGCGCAGCAATTCGGAACGGGCGACGTTGCCGTCGAACGCCGTATAGGTGCCGATAACGCTTTCCACCCCGTCATGATCGGTGAAGCGGACGAGCCGGAGATCCTCCACCCCCTGGCGCTGGCTGGGCAGGATGGGGAAGATCACCGTTTCGGAAATGTCCCGGCTATCCTCCGCGCACATGCGAACCCACCCTGCGTCGTTGCTCTCCACTCTCGGCGGGACGCCCTGCGGACTGGCAGGGTCGACGACCAGGCCGGTGCCGCCGTCCCACGTGCCGGTGCGGAAGGTGACCGAGGAGATGTGCCCTTCGCCAACGCCGCGTAGCGACAGAAGGAAGCGGATGTCGTCGTCGTCCGGGCTTTGGTCGGGCAGGGTGACGATGCTGGGGTTGAAGAGCGCCGCGGACTCGAAGGCATATTCCTGGCTGAAATAGGCGCCGATCAACAGGCGATCGCGCTCCTCGGTCACGGTCAGGTCGCCCAGATCGTTCTTCACCGCGTCGAAGCGGCGCAGGAAGACGCTGTCGACGTTACGGTGCCGCTGTCGCATCGCCGCCTGGAGCAGGTCCAGCATCCGGTCGCGCGTCTCGGCATCGAGCGCCATCACACGCCGCCCGACATCCTGCGCGCGGGTGGGCTGGCGATCGAATGCCTCGGGATAGCCGAAGCTGAAGGGGCGAAGAACGGTCCGCGACGGATCCGGCTTGAGCTCGATATCGAGTTTGGTGAAAACGTCCGCCGCGATCATCGAATTGGCCTCTCGTTCATCGTCGCCCTGCCGCGATAAAGTGTCCGCCGCCGGATTCGATCCTCCTGGGCCGAGGAATTGCGGCGGGGCTCGGACAATAGAATGGGTTAACGCAGGTTTAACTCATGCGCTTCGGGCATGGCGTCGACGCTCGAAGCCGATCCGAAATGGGATGACAGGTGTCGCGAATATCGGCTTCTCGTCATCTCGGCTTCAGCTAAACGCCTGTACGAAAATCATATTCGATATGGAGTAGATTGATGTCGAACGATCCGGAGCAGGCGCCGCTCGACTCGGCCTCCGCGTTGCTGCGGGAGGCGCTGCGGCTGTTGGACGACCAGGGGCTGGCCGTCGCCGCGGCGCAGCTGGATGGCGTGATCCAGATGGTTGAAGCCGCCTCGCTGCGCGATGCACAGGTCGTTCGCTGACACGCGTATTCGTAGCGGTCATGCCCGACGTCGATATTCCAACGGATTGACGATCTTAGTGACATGACTTGGCAAGCGGTTGCCGCTAGAGCTGACGACACCCGGTCGACCGACCGGGCGGACAGCAGGTCGCATCGCTTTCCGTCACGCGTGACGTGCGGCGGTGCGACTTGGTCGGCCAGCGGTGTCTGTCGACCGAACGCTGATCGCGCGATTTCCGATGCTTAGCTTGCGATGCTCGCCTGCGGATGCGACACCTGCCTGATAATATCAGGGGAGGTCATGATGCGCGTATCCGTTCGCAAGATTGCCGCGGCGTTGGTGCTCGGCGGGTTGTTGCCGCTAGGCGCGGCCATGGCGCAGACCGACTTCGCCAGCGCGACCGAGGTCAGGGCGCAGATCGCGGCGATGCTTTCCGAAATGAAGCCGGGGCAGGGCTTCATGTGGCGGCCATTGGTGCGCGACGGTGCCCGGGTGGCTGCGATCGAAATCTGGAAGAAGCCCGGTCGTCCGGCGGTCCACCCGGCCGAGGCCGAATATGCGATCGTGCTCGAGGGGCATGGCGAGTTGCTGTCCGGTGGAACATTGGTCGCGCCCGAGAAGCGCAGCGAGGGACTGATCGAGGGGACGGAGATCAGCGGAGGGACGAAACGCACCTTGGCACCGGGTGACGTGTTGCTCGTCCCTGCAGGCGTGCCGCACTGGTTCGGGATCACCGGTGAGCGTCTGGTGCTGCTCGGCACGAAGATGCCCGCTGGCCGATAGCCGCTTCGTCGATCAGCGGGACGCCGCCTGATCGCGCCAGATCCAGCGCAGCACCTGGGGCAGGATCGCGCCGCCGTCCGCGTCGGAATGGCCGCCCTCTGTCCAAACATGATCGATGTCGTAGCGTGGTCCGGGCCGCCGCTCGGCATCGGCATGCGCGTTCGCCCACTCCAGCGCCTTCAGCATCTGCTGGTTCGCCAGGAACCAGTTGCCATGCTCGTTGTCTAGGTCGCTGCGGCCATCCTGCAGGAAGATGCGGAGCGGCCGGATCGCCGACTTGCGGATCAGGCCGGGATAGGTGTCGCCGCCATAGGCCAGCGGCGAGCCGTCGGGGCCCAGCCTCAGGCCGATCGACGTATAGCTGCCGATGAAACTGACGACGTTGCCGAAAGCCTCCGGATGACGCCATGCCACGGTCCAGGACGCGATCGCTCCGCTCGACGTGCCGCCGATCGCGCGACGGCGCGGATCGCTCGCGAAGCGCCAGCGGCGGGCGACGGCTGGCAGCAATTCCTGCAAGGTCAGGCGTGAATAGTCGTCGGACAGCGAGTCGTATTCCTCGACCCGGTGGTCGGGATTGTCCATGCCCAGCGTGTCCGGATAGCGCGCGGCACGGTGGCCCGGCGTCACGAACACACCCAGGGTCGACGGGATGGCATGGCGGCGGATCAGATCGTCGAGGATCGCGGGCAGGCGCAGCGAGCCACCGGGATTGACCGCGCGCTGGCCGTCCTGGAACAGTAGCAGGTTCGGCGGCCGGTTCGGATCGTAATCGCCCGGGACATAGACCCAGTAACGACGCACCGTGCCAGGATAGACGCGCGAGTGAAGCTCGAACGGGCCCTCAAGATGGACCGACGCAACAGTCGGCGTCGATGGCGCGGCGGTGGATCGGGCCGTGCCGAAGGCGGCCAACCCCGCCAATATGCCGACGATCAGCCTTCGCATCCGCCATTCCCCTCCGGTCGTGCGGGCGAGCCTCATGTCTTCGCCCGATGTGCCTGATAACGCGGATGGAGTGCGTGTCGCTATGTCCGATTGGCTTTGTGCCCGATCGCATTCGTTTGTGGTGCTTGACCGCCTCCACCAAAGCGCACCACGGTGGGTGGAGACAGGAAGCGGGGGAGCCGGGATGGAACCGAACAGGAGGAACGTCGTGTCGGGAGTCGCATTGGCCGCGGGCGCGGCCGTCACGCCGGGGCGGGCCGATGCCAGGCCGGCTGGCAACGTCCGGCATCAGGTCTTCTTCTGGCTGAAGCGGCCGGGTCATGTCGGCGACCGGGACGCCCTGGTCGCGGGGCTCAAGACGCTGTCCGTCATCCCTCAGATCCGCGAACTTCACGTCGGCGTACCGGCGGGCACGGAGCAGCGCGATGTGGTCGACGCCAGCTTCGACGTATCGGAATTGATGGTGTTCGACACGCTGGCCGATCAGAAATCCTATCAGGACCATCCCGCGCACCACGCCTTCGTCGCGGCGTGTTCGCCGCTATGGGCCAGGGTCGTGGTGTATGACAGCGTCCCCGCCTGACCGGTCGAGGCGCGGTTGCTCGGGGTGATTTGTCCGAGCAACCGCGCGGATGTTCTTCACAGGCGTCGAAGCGGGCCGTTGGCGACGGGCTCGCCGAAATCGGGCGATCCGTCGGCGCGGTAGCGGAAATACTGCATCCGCGTATCGCGATTGGGATCGAACAGCGGATCACCCTTGATCTCGGCATAGTCGCGCGCGTGATAGACCAGGATATCCCGGCCGCGCTCGTCGACGGTGAAGCTGTTGTGGCCCGGGCCGAACACCTTGTGCGCGACCGAGGTCTTGAACACCGGCTGTGGCGATTTGGACCAGTTGGCCGCCTTCATCAAATCGGCTCCGGCGTCACAGGTCAGCATCCCCATGCAATAGCGCGCGTCGGTGGCGCTCGCCGAATAGGTCATGAAAAGCTTGCCGTTGCGCGCGAGCAGGGCGGGGGCCTCGTTGACCTTGAACCCCTCGATCTCCCAGGGGAGCGTCGGCACCGACAGGCGGACGGGCTTTGCCGCCAGGGTCAGCGCCGATTTGAGCGGCGCGAGATAGAGGTTGGAGTTGGTGTCGATCCCCGGCTCGCGCTGCGCCCAGGCGAGATAGCGCTGTCCCCGATGGACGAAGCTGGTGGAATCGAGGTTGAAGCTGTCCCATTCGGTCTGAAGCTGGCCGAGGACCGACCAATTGCCCGTCATCGGATCGGGGCCGTCGCACTGAACGGCGTAGGTCCGGATGCGGAAGACATCCTCGCCGCCGCCGCTGGGGCCCGCCGCGAAATACATGACCCAGCGGTCGTCGACGAGATGCATCTCGGGCGCCCAGATGAAGCCCGACATCGGGCCGCTGGGCAAGTGACGCCACAAGATCCGTTCGGCTGCGGTCGACAGGCCTTCGAGCGTCTTCGAGCGGCGGAGCACCAGCCGGTCATATTCCGGCACCGAGCCGGTCATGTAATACCAGCCGTCGCTATGTCGGAAGACCTGTGCGTCGGCGCGCTGACGGACGACGGGGTTGATGATCGTCGCGTTCGCGGCGGCCCGACCGATGGCGGGGAGCGCCAGCGCGGCGCCTGCGCCGGTCACGAAAGAACGTCGGGTCAGCATCATCCATCCTCCGCCACGGGCGCCCCCTTCGCTCTGGCAGGGACGTCCCATATTATTCCCGGCCTTGCTGGAGAAGGCCGGCGACCATGTCCTAGCCTATAACTCCGACATTTCAATGCGAAGTCTGTTGCGCCGACCGCCACGGGCAGAAGCATATTGCAATTAGATAGGTAGGCATCTAACCAAAGCGTGTGAATGATCCGATTGCCCTTCGCCGACATTTCTCCGCGCGGCTCGTGCCGATGGCGCGTGCCTATCGCCGTTACCTCGATCGGGGGCTCGCGGGGTTATCCCTGTCGCATACGGCGGCACTCGCGGTGATGCTGATCGGCCGGAGCGAGGAAGGGCTTCGTCAGGGGACCTTGGCCGACCAGCTTGGCGTCGAGGCCCCCTCGGTCGTGCCCGTCGTGGACCAGCTGGAGCGAAGCGGTCTGGTCGAGCGCCGGGTCGACGCCACCGACAAGCGCGCCCGGCTGCTGCACCTGACGAGCGAAGGCACCGCGCTGGCCGTCGAGGTCGAGGCACGGACGGCGTCGATCCGCGCGGAGTTGTTCGCCGGGATCGAGGATGCCGATCTGCAAGCGGCGAGCCGCGTCCTCGATAAACTCCATGCGGTCTTTGCACTGTCCGACGACCGGGAATGATCGCGCTGCCGCGGATCGGTCTTCGCGAGACGGTCTTCTCCCTCAATTGCTTCGCCGCCGCGATGCTGGCGCTCTTCATCTCCTTCTCGCTCGGGCTGGAGCGGCCCTTCTGGGCGATGGCGACGGTGTACATCACCAGCCAGCCGCTCAGCGGCGCGGTGCGGTCCAAGGCGGTGTTCCGTCTGGTCGGAACGGTCGTCGGCGGGCTGGTCACGGTGTTGCTGGTGCCGACACTGGTCAACGCGCCGGTCCTGCTGAGCATCGCGCTGGCGCTCTGGGTGGCGGGGTGCCAGTTCGTCTCGCTGCTCGACCGGACGCCTCGGTCCTATGTCTTCATGCTGGCAGGCTACACCGCCGCACTGATCGGCTTTCCCTCCGTCCTCCACCCCGAAGCGATCTTCGACACGGCGGTTTTGCGCGTTCAGGAGATCGGCATCGGCGTGCTCTGCGCCGCGATGATCCATTCCGTGGTGTGGCCGCGCAGTGTCGCCGGGGTCTACGGCGCGCGGGCCAAGCTGGTGCTGCGCCACGCCGAGACGTGGATCGCCGACATCCTCGTGGTCGAGGCGGTCGCGCGCACGACGCCGGAGCGTCGGCGCCTGGCCGCCGATGTCACCGACCTGCACGTGACCGCGACCCATATCCCGTTCGATACCGCCCGGATCCGCCCCACCCGGGGGCTGCTGACCGCGTTGCAGGATGTGCTGATGCAGCTGATCCCGCTCGTCTCGGCTCTGGAGGATCGTCTCCGCAGCCTCTCCGCCGATGGGCCGCTGGTCGACGAGGTCGCGACCTCGCTGGCGGAAGTCCGCGCATGGGTGGTGGATCCGTCCCTGCCGCGACCCCGCGTCACGCCATCGCCGGTCGCGGCCGACTGGCGGCGGCTGTTGACGCTGAACCTCGTGACCCGGCTCGACGAACTGGTCGACACGCTCGCCATCACCCGGGAGTTGGTGGCGGCGGTGGCCGATCCTGGCGGCGGGCGCCCCGCAGTCGCCGGGGGGCGGGGACGACCGCTGCACCGCGACTATGGGCTGGCGATCCTGTCCGCCACCGCGACGGTCCTGACGATCATCGGATGCTGCGCGGTCTGGATCGCTACGGGCTGGCCCGAAGGGGCGGTGGCGGCGATGATCGCGGCGGTGGTCTGCTGCTTCTTCGCGACGCTCGACGATCCGGTTCCCGCGCAGCGCGGCTTTCTGATCTGGACGGTCGCGTCGGTGCCTCTCGCCGCAATCTATCTGTTCGCGATCCTGCCCGCGATCGACGGCTTCGCGATGCTTTGCCTCGCACTTGCTCCGCCGTTGCTGGCGTTCGGCGCGGCGATGGCGGTTCCGGGCTGGTATGGCCGCATGATGCCGATGCTGATCGGCTTCGCGGGCGGGCTCGCGCTGACCAACGTCTACAGCGTCGACGCGGCCAGCTTCTTCAACAGCAACATCGCGCAGGTGATCGGGATCGCAGCGGCGATGACCATGACGCGGATGGTCCGGACGCTGGGAGCAGGCACCGCCATTCGGCGTCTCCGACGAGCGGGCTGGCGCGATCTGGCGGCACTTGCCGAGCGTCCGGCGCGGCTACCCCTGTGGCGGAGCCGGATGCTCGACCGCGTCGGCCTGCTCGCGGCACGGGTCGGCGAGGTCGAGGACGAGGATCGCGATGCCGCCGCCTCGGCCTTGCGGGAATTGCGGATCGGCCTTGGCCTGGCACAGATCACGGACGACCCCGACCATTCGGCGCTCCGCGCCGCCCTGGCCGACTGGTTCCGCCGTCTCGTGGCGGCGGGCGAGTCCGCGCCTCCCGCGACACTGCTGGCGGCCATCGATGAGGCTATCCGGATCGCGGTGACGCGAGACGCGGACAGGCCGACGCTCGCGGCGCTCGTGGGCTTGCGGCGCAGCGTCTTTCCGGCGGCGGCCGATTGGTCGGACGAGAGGCTCGCCGCATGACCGGGGATATCGATCTGGGCGGCGTCTTCGTCCATCCGTTGCTCATCGCGGCCTTGCTGGCGTTCGTCATGGCCGAGTTGATCGGCTGGGCCTTGTCCCGGTTCCGCCTGTACCGGTTCGTCTGGCATCGCGGACTGTTCGACGTGGCGCTGACCGTCATTCTCTGGGCTGGCCTGGCCGGCATCCTCACCGGCGGAAATCCCGCCTCGGCATTTTTCGGTTGAAATCCCTATGACCCTGCAACCCTCCCTGCGCGTCGGTGCGCGCGTCCTCGTGACGCTTGTCGTGGTGGCGCTGGCGCTTTTCGCCGCACGCCGCCTCTGGGCGCATTACGAGACGGAACCCTGGACCCGCGACGGCCGGGTGCGCGCCGATATCGTACAGGTCGCCCCCGACGTTTCGGGCCTGGTGACCGACGTACTCGTCCGCGATAACCAGCCGGTGACGATCGGCACGCCTCTGTTCCGCGTCGACACGCCCCGATATCGCCTTGCCGTCTCACAGGCGCAGGCGGCGGTCGCGTCGCAGGCGGCGCAGCTTGCCCAGGCCCGTCGCGAGGCGCAGCGCAACCGTGCGCTCGGCGACCTCGTCGCGGGCGAGGTGCGCGAGCAGGGGAACGCCAAGGTCGTACAACTTGCAGCGGCACTCGATCAGGCGCGCGTCGCCCTCGCCACCGCGCGGCTCAACCTGGCGCGGACCGAGGTTCGGGCCAGCGTCGCGGGCACCGTCAGCAACCTCGACCTCCGGCCGGGCGACTATGCCAGTGCGGGCCATCCCGAATTCGCGATCATCGATCGCGGCTCGGTGCACATCATCGGCTATTTCGAGGAAACCAAGTTGCCGCGCGTCCATGTCGGCGACTCGGTGCGGGTGCGGCTGATGGGCGATGACCGCGACATTACGGGGCATGTCCAGAGCATCGCTGGCGGCATCGAGGACCGCGACCGGAGCGCGGGCGCCAACCTGCTCGCCAACGTCAACCCGACCTTCAGCTGGGTTCGGCTGGCGCAACGTATCCCGGTGCGCGTCGCGATCGATCGCCTGCCCGCCGGTGAGACGCTGGTCGTAGGACGAACGGCGACGGTCGAGATACTTCCCCGCAAGGGAGCGACGGCATGACGCTCCGTCGCTCCGTCGCGCTATTGACCATCGGACTGCTGAGCGCCTGCACCACGGTCGGCCCAGACTATCGCCGCCCACAAAGCGCGGTGATCGAGAAGCCCAGCGCCACGGGCCCGTTCGTCGGCGGAGACGAAGCGGCCTTCGCCGCCCTCCAGCCGGTGCCCGATCACTGGTGGCAGCTCTATCAGGATCCCACGCTGGACCATCTGGTGGCGCAGGCGCTGGCCGCCAATACCGATCTTCGCATCGCGGCGGCGCATATCGCGCGGGCGCAGGCCTCGGTCAATCTGGTCGAGCAGGACCGCCGACCCCAGGCCAATCTGCAGGCCGCACCGGGCTATGGACAGCGGTCGGCCGAGGAGGAATTGCTGCCCGGCGCCGCTCTGCCCAGCAACTTCGTCTACTCGGCGACGGCTGGCATCTCCTATCAGCTCGACCTGGTGGGCCAGGTTCGCCGCGCGGTCGAGGCGGCGGACGCCGATCTCGCCGCGACGCGTGCCGCCTATGACAGCGTCCGGGTGACGGTGGCGGCGGATACGACGCGTGCCTATCTGGACGCCTGTTCGGCGGGGCGTGAAATCGGCGTGGCGGAACGCGCACTCGCGCTCCAGTCGCGAGCGACCGAGCTGACCCGGCGTCTCGTGCGCGGCGGGCGTGGTATCTCGCTCGATGCGACCCGCTCCTCGGCGCAGGAGGCGCAGGTTCGCGCGACCATGCCCGGCCTTCGGGCGGCGCGGCGTCTTGCGCTGTATCGCCTCGCGACGCTGACCGGGCGTCCGCCTGCCGAGTTCGACCGTGACGTGGCCGCCTGCACCATCGAGCCGCGCCTGACCAAACCCATCCCGATCGGCGACGGCGCGGCGCTGCTCCGTCGACGCCCCGATGTGCGAAGAGCCGAGCTGGAGTTGCGCGCGGCGACCGCCCGGATCGGGGTGGCGACGGCCGCCCTCTATCCCCAGGTCACGCTCGGCGCGTCGGTCGGGTCGGTCGGGCTGGCGGAGCGGGCCTTCTCGAGCGACACCTACAAATTCTCGCTCGGGCCGCTCATCAGTTGGCAATTTCCCAATCGCGGCCGGGTGCGGGCGCGGATCGCCGCCGCGCAGGCCGACAGCGATGCCGCATATGCCCGCTTTGACGGCACTGTCCTTGGCGCGCTTCGCGAAACCGAGAGTGCCTTGACCGTCTATGCGCGCGACCTCGATCGGATATCGGCGTTGCGCGAGGCGAGCAACCAGGCGGCCAAGGCCGCGCGGGACGCCGAGACGCTATTCCGGGCCGGTCGGACGGGCTTCCTGGCCGTCCTCGACGCGCAGCGGACCGCGATCGCGGCCGAGCAGACGCTCGCGGCTGCGCAATCCCGTGTGGCTGGGGATCAGGTCCAGCTCTTCCTCGCGCTCGGGGGTGGCTGGCAGGCGTGAGGGGCGGGGGCCCGATCAGTCGATATCGACCTCGGGCACAGCATAACGGCGCGCCGCAACGCCCCGCGCGTCGAGCGTGGCGAGGCTGGCCACCAGTTCCTCGTGGCGGAAGGGCTTGCTCAGCCGCGCCATGTCGGCGTCTATGCCATGCGTCTCCGCGTAACCGGACACGATCAGCGCCTTCAGTTCGGGCAGCCGAACGGCCAGCTCGCGGACGAGCTGTGCTCCGCTAGCCCCCGGCATCAGATGATCGGTGACCAGATAGTCCGGTCGAACACCGCCCTGTACCAGCGCCAGTGCCTCCGCGGCCGAATTCGCCTCCACCACCTGGTATCCCAGGTCGACGAGCATGTCGGCGGTGCTGTGGCGCACGAGATCCTCGTCATCGACCAACATCACGACCCCGCCCTGTGCGATTTTGGGCGCGGCGGTGGCGGCCTCGGCGATCGGAGCCACCGAGGCGTCGCTGAGCGGCAGCCATAGCACGATCCGGGTCCCGCGCCCGGTCGCGCTATCGATGGTCAATCCCCCGCCGAGCTGCCCGGCGAGGCCGTGCACCATCGACAGGCCCAGGCCGGTGCCCTTGCCGACGCCCTTGGTCGAGAAGAAGGGTTCGATCGCATGTTGCCGCGTCTCCTCGTCCATGCCGATCCCGGTATCGGCCACGCCGAGGCGGAGATAGGCACCGGGGGGAACGTCGCCCGCTTCGTTCGCCATCACGATGCGCTGATCGACCGTGATGGTCAGCTTGCCGCCTTCGGGCATCGCGTCCCGCGCATTCACGGCCAGATTGAGGAGCGCCATCTCGAGCTGATTGGCGTCCGCGCGGGCGGGCGGCAGGGCGGGCGCGAGATCGATCGTCACGCCGATCGTCGGGCCCAGCGTCGACTCGATCAGGTCCGACATGCCGAGTATCAGGCGCGACAGGTCGACCGCGGTGGGCTGAAGCGGCTGGCGACGGGCAAAGGCCAGCAGCCGCTGGACCAGCGTCTTGGCGCGCTCGGCGGATTGCAGCGCGCCGTCGATCAGGCGTCGCTCGCGCTCGTTGCCAATGCCCTTGCGCATCAACATGTCGAGCGAGCCGATGATCGGCGTCAGCAAATTGTTGAAATCATGCGCGACGCCGCCGGTCAGGCTGCCCATCGCCTCGACCTTCTGGCTCTGGCGGAGCGCCTCCTGCGCGAGTTCGAGTTCGGCGCGCGCCGCCATCGCCTCCGAGACGTCATTGGCCTGATGGAACGCGCCGATGACGCGACCGCTATCGTCGCGCAGCGGCGTATAGGCGATCTCCCAGGCGGGCGTGCCGAATTGCGGGCGGCCGAAGACTTCGGTCGCGGTGAAGCTTTCGCCGGTCAGCGCGCGCTGCATCAGGGCGCGCATGACGCTGCGCTGGGGCTCATCGAACTGGTTGGGAAAGACGTCGCCGACACGCGTCTCGAACCCGTTGACGCGCCGGAACTCGCTCTGGTGGGCGCGATTGAACGCGATCAGGCGGTAATCCGCGTCGAAGGCGCAGATCGGGGATGCGGTCGCCTCGACGATATCGTGATAGCGTTTCAGGTCTGCGGTGCGCTCGACAACCTGTTGTTCCAGCGTCGCCTTGAGATCGCGAAGGGCCGCTTCGGCGCGCGTGCGCTCGATGGCGATCTTGACCCGTTCGCCGACCTCCTGGACCAGATTCTCGTCTGCCGGATGCCAGCCGCGCGGGGTTGCGTTCTGGACCGCGAGCAGACCGACCCATTCGGCTTCCTGGAACAGCACGACGTCGATGAACGCGCCGACCTCGCGCGCCTGCAAACCCGCACGCGTGCCGTCGCTCAGCCGTTGGTCGCCGCCCACATCGCGCACGACGACCGGTGCCCCGTCACGATAGGCCGCCAGCAGGTCCGGGCCGAAGCTTTCCAGCGAATGGCGACCGACGATGGACGATACGCCGTGCGCATAATCCTGTTCGACCGTCATCCAGCCACGGGTTGTGATCTCGGCGTAGAAGACGCGGCTCGCCGCCATCTGCTCGCCAAGCTGTACGGCGGCGTGGGACATGATATCCTGCGGGCTGGACAGCGCGCGAAGATCGTCCGCGAGCGTCAGCAGAAAGGCGGAGCGGGCGGCCTCGACGGTGCGGGTGGTGGTCTCCCCCACGATGCAAAGCGCGCCCGCGAATTGCCCGGCCTCGTCGATGACGGGCGAATAGTCCAGGTCGAGCCAGGCTGGCTCGCATCGACCGTCGCGCGACAGCATGACCCGATGGTCGCGATGGCGGATCGCGCCGCCCGCCCGACATGTGGCGAGGACGTGCTCGTCAAAGGCGATGATCGCGGGATCGCCATCGCGGATCGGAGAGCCGAGCAGGCGAGGGTGATTGTCGCCCGCGATGGCAGCGAACGCGTCGTTGTAGAGCAGGATACCGTCATCGCCCCAGAGCAGGGCCATCGGGACGGACGATCGCAGCAGCGTCGCCATGGTCGCGGCGAGGCAGCCGTTCCATGTCGTGACGGGCCCGAGCGGCGTCGCCGACCCATGCTTTTGCCCGATCAGCGCGCCGCAGCTTCCGGCGTTGCGGAGGAACGGGGGAAGCGGATCCCGCGTCGAGGCCGCGTCATTCACACGCCCGATCCGCCCGAGATCGGGTAACGGTTCGGGGGTGCAAGCGGTCGCCATGCTACGCGCCTACTCTCTAATGATCGATCAAGTAAGTCAGATTCCGCGCCATCGATGGCCCGGAACGAACCGTCAGGCGTGCGGGGAGAGCCAGTCAGGCAGGACGATCCGGGATCGCTCGCCCGGGGGATCGACCGACAGGCTTACCAGAACGCCGCCACGCAACTCGGCCTCGATCCGGGTCGCGCCCGGCGCATGAAGGCGGAACGCGACGTCCCAGTCACGCGGCCATGCGGGAAACAGGTGGATGGCGTCGCCCGGGGTCTGCATCACCATCTCCTGCAGCCCGATCATGCCCGAGCCGCCCCAATTATGGTCCGGCGCCCAGTCATGCCCCGGGCCCCAGAAGGTCGGATAGCGCCGTGAGCTGTCGTCCATCTTCAACGCGGTCAGCCGGGCCGCCTCGTCGGTCAGGCCCAATCGCGCGCAGAAGATCGCATCCTGATGCCAGCTCTTAATGTCCTTCTGTGCGGGCGTGTCCACGCCGTGATGCCAGGTGTCGATCGCCAGTTGCAGGTCCGGCCTGCCGACGCCGAACTGGCCGTAGGGAAAGACGGGATAGAGTTGCGGTATCTCGACATTCTGGATGCGATCCCAGAGCGATGCGGGTGCGAGAACGCGCCGCCCGGCCATCTCGCGGGTCGGCAGCGCCGGGAGCGAGGCCTTCATCGCTTCATAGCGCGCACGCAGCGGAGGGTTCAGAAGCGCGCCCGGCAATGCGAGCAGCGCCGATAGAACGGCGTCAAGCGCCGCGATCGTCACCGCCGAGTCGAGTGCCGTCTTGTATGTCTCGCACGCGGTGCCGGGGAACAGCACGAGCTTGCCGTTCGCGTCGAGATCCTGCCCCGAGACGCGGCGATGCTCGGCCCGGTAATGCTGGTCGAAGAAGGTCAGGCAGCTGTCGATAAAGGCAAGGTCGCCGACGATGTCCGCGCCGGTGAACCGCCATGTCTCCAGCATCATCAGACAGAATTCGAGGACGGTGTCCCACAGGTAATCGACGAACGCGCTGTCCTCGACGCCGGGCAGCCGAGCCGCAGGTGTCTTCCAGTCACGGTTCCACCCCCATTCCTGACCACAGCACAGTCCGAAATTCTCGATCTGCTCGACGAAGCAAGCGCCACTATGCCCCCAGTAATGCCGGGTCCGAAGCTCGGCGGTGCGGCGCAGGCGTCGATAGAAATCAAGTTGCGGACGCATCAGGTCGGTGTCGCCGCTCTTGAGCATCGGCCAATGGACCAGACGCTGGTTCTGCGCGGTGAATTCGCCGCCGCCCCAGGCGCGGTAGTCGGGGGATAGCCGGATCGTGGGGTCGATGAATTCGGGATCGACCGTGAAGTTGCCGCCGTTGAACTTGGTCGGCCATTGCCCACGCGCGTTGGTGCCGAGTTGATGCCGGAAAAGCTGATAGTTGCGGCCGATCCGCCAAGGCTGGCTGTCGGGCCTGGCCTCGCCGGGCTGGATGATGATCCAGCTTCGGTCCCAATAGCCTTGCCACCACGCCTGGCTGCGGCGGCGGGAGACGTTCGCATCCGAATGTGCCGCGATCAGCCGGCGCAATCCCGCCATCCAGTCGTCATGGGTCGGGGTCTGCGCGATCGGGCAGAAGATCGCGACCGCGTGTCGCCGTCGCGGCCGCACGCTGGCGAGCCGCCATCCCCGATAATCCGTGCTGGCGTAGCGGCCCTCGGCGGAGCCCGCCGGGTTCAGGCCGGGCCCGCGCATCAGGGCACCGAAGCCGAGGCCCCGCAGAGGGTTCCACAGCTGATCCTTGACGGCATCCAGACCCTGCTGTGCGACGAGCATGTCGAACACCGTGCGATCACGATTGCGATGATGGCTCAGCACCCCGCCCACGGCAAAGTCGATCGCGTCGGCATATTGGCGCGGCGTTTCCGGCGCCCCGTCATAGGACCGGTGCATCGTCATTTCGGCCGGGCGATAATCGCGGTCCTCGGTTCGCCAGCTTTCCCACGTCGCGGTCAGGGCGACAGGCTGGTCGCTGGCGACGGCGACATGCACGACGGGGGCGTCCACATCCGCCCAGACGGTGACGGTCACCCCGCCGCAGGTCACCAGCATCTCCCCATCGATGAGGTTCAGCCGCTGCATGAACGGTGCGTCGGTCGTGAAGGGAGAGGGGGAGAGCGTCAGGCGGACCCGACCGAGCTTCAGATAGCTGTTGGTCTCATCGAATGCGCCGCTGCGCGTGACGTAGAAGAGCAGGTCCGCGCCTTCGACCCAGATATTCAGCCCTATGTCGCCCGCCCCGCAGGGCATCGACTCGCCCGCGTTGCGGCTGGGGCTGGTCCAGATCGGATCATAGGCGGCCAACCGGCGACGGGCCTCGCCGTGCGGCGGGGCCGCTGCCACGGCCGGACCCATCGGACCGATGGCGGCCGTCGCGGCAAGCTGTTTCAGCGTTCGGCGTTTGAAGCGATCCACGGGCCCAGTCTCACCGGTTAAACCGTATCGGCAAGGAGAAACGGGCGGCGGCTGTCCTGCCGCCGCCCGTTCACGCCTGGATCAGAACTTCGCGCGCAGGCCGATGCGGTAGAAGCGGCCGAGCGTGTCGTAGAGCGCCGGGTTGACGTCCAGACCGGTATTGGTCTGCGGCGACGGCACGGGATCGCGGTTGAGCAGATTGTCGACCTTGAAGAACATGCTGACCGCAGGCGTGACGGCCAGCGAGCCGCCGATATCCAGGTAGAAGGCGCCCGACATGTAATTGCGGTCGATCGTCGGGTTGTTGCCGGTCGAGACGGGGCAGTTGGTCGAGCAGACGACATATTGGTTGCCGATCACGCCGCTGCTGAACCAGCGTTCCTGGACCAGCAGGCTGAACTTGTCGGTGTCGTAGCTCTGGATCGCCAGCCATTTCCAGTCGGGCGTCGCACCCGAATTGGCGCCCGCGCTGTCGACCGGGATCGTGCCGGGCAGGCCCGGATCGGTGACGAACTTGATGACGTGGGTGGCGAGGGCACGCAGCGTCAGGTTACCGCCCATGCCCAGCGGATTGCGCCACTGGTAGCTGCCCTCGATATCGAAGCCGCTGGTCTTGATCGACGCGAGGTTGAACGCCTGGACGTTGACGAAGTTGGGGCCTGCCGTGTTCTGAAGGTTGAAGGCCGAACAGGTCTCGGTATTGCCCTGGAAACACAGGTTGACGATCTGCGCCGCCGACAGGCTGGAGACGACGTCGTTCACCTTGATCGTGTAATAGTCGAACGACAGGCTCAGGCCGGGAAGCCAGCTCGGCCGTGACAGGACGACGCCCGCCTCGGTGCTGCGCGCGATTTCGGGGCGCAGATTCGGATTGCCCAGCGTGTTCTGGATGATCAGCACCTGGGTGTTGCGGAACGGATCGGTGAAGTTGGGAACGGTCGTCGTGGTCGGCGCCGCGAACAGCTCCGACAGGTTGGGGGCACGGACGTCGCGCGACGTCACCGCGCGCAGGCGGAACCCGTCGAGCGGCGTGTCCCAGGTGCCGCCGATCTTCCAGGCATAGACCCTGCCGGACGTCGAATAGTGCGTCGCACGGCCCGCCGCGTTCAGATTCGCCCGGCCGAGCGCCTCCGAATTGAGGATGGGCAGGTTGAGTTCCAGGAAGCTTTCATAGACGTCGTACTTGCCCGACCCGTTCTTGTAATTGCCCGCATACCAGTTGCTGCCGGTGGTCGAGTTGAGGAACGGATCCGACGGATACATCGCCGAATTGGGGCTGATGTCCGATACGCCCGCGCCATAGGGATCGGCGTTCACGCGGTACGCCTCCCGCCGATATTCGACACCGGTCGCGATCGACAGCGGTCCGGCCCACAGATCGATCAGGTTGCCCGAGATCGTGCCCGCCGCCACGTCCTGGGTCTGGCGGGTATGCTGGAACGGGCCGTTGGCGGGGACGATATAGGCGAGCGCGGCGGCGGACGGCACGGCGCCGCCGAAGATGTTGATCGGCTGGCATCCGCTGGCGCGCGCGGCGGCGTTGGCGCAGACGATCTGACCGTTCAGCGTGGTCGCGTTGATCGCCTGATTATAGCGACCCGTCAGACTGATATTGTCGACATTGATATCGGTGACGTTGATGCCGTGCTCGTAATAGACGTCGTAGTTCCAGCTTCCGCCGAACACCTCGGCCTTGCCCTTCAACCCGCCGACGAAGCGATACTGGCGGCGGTCGGTGTTCACCTTGATGTTGGGCAGGATCGCGTTGCTCAGGCCATAGCCGAAGCTTGTGATGCCGTTGGCGGCACATTGCTGCTGGATCGATTGTGGCAGGTAGGGATTGGAGCACTGGATGGTCAACCCGGTCTTCGCCGCGCCGGGATTGGGCTGGTTGCTGGTGCGGACCTGCGCGATATTGGCGGTCACATAAAGCTCGGCATCGGGCGCGATGTCATAGCCGATCCGGGTGTAACCATTGATCCGCTCCAGCGCCGATTGCAGCGAGGTGCCCGATCCGACATGCCCCGACTGGTCGCCGCCGACGCAGAAGCCGACATAGCAGCCGATGACATTGCCCGCCGCGTTCTTCGCGGGCATGCCGTTCGAGCCATATTGGAACGGGAAGGGATTGCCGTTGGCGTCGAATGCCGTCCCCTGGAGCGGGCCGGAGCTGATCAGGCCGTATTTGGTGTATTGATAGGCCTGGCCGTGATCGCGGTAGAGGAATTGCGGCGTGCTGGCGTTGCGAACGCCGGTATCGACCAGCGTGGTGGCGCGATACCAGTCGCGGCTGCCCGCCAGATCCTCACCGAAATTACCGGGGCCGACGCCCTGGTCCTTGGCATATTCGCCGCTCAGGATGACGTGCAGCTTGTCGCCGGCCAGCGACTTGCCGAACGCCGCCTGTGCCAGCACCTGGCCATCGTCGCCATAGGTGGTGACGCCCGTCTGGAGGTTGCCCTTGAAGCCGGTGAACCGCGTGTCGGTGATGAAGTTGATCACGCCGCCGACCGCGTCCGAACCCCAGGACGCCGATGCGCCACCGGTGACGACGTCGACCCGCTTGATCAGGAGTTGCGGGAACTGGCTGATGTCCGGAACACCGGTGACGTTCGCGCCGACGACGCGCTGGCCGTCGAGCAGGGTCAGGGTCCGGATCGTGCCAAGGCCCCGAAGCGAGAAGGAACTGAGACCCTGCTGGCCGCTGGAGGTGCTGAACGTGCCCGTCGTCGCGCCGGTCGACCCCTGGAGCGAGGGCAATTGCGCGACCGTGTTGAAGATATTGGGTTGCGCGTTCTGCTGGATCTGCTCCTCCCCGATCACCGTCGTCGGCGTGGGCGCATTGTAGCCGTTGGCGGTAATCCGGGTGCCGGTGACGATAATGTCCTTGGCACTCGTCGCGGGTTCCTGCGGTTCGGCGGCGGGCGTCGCGACCTCCGGCGACGCGGTCTGCTGCATCGGCGCCGCCCAAGCCGGCGCGGCGATCAGCGCCAGGGCCAGCGCCGCGATGCTGGTAGCGTTACCGTATTTGGTTGCGACGCAGGTCCGCCGCTTGCTCATTCTCATGTGATCCATCCCCTCGAACCGGTGGGATCGCCCCGGTTCGTCGGAGCTGCCCTTCCTTGTCACCCCATCTTATCGCGGCCACGGTCGCGGGGCATCTACGACCATGGTCGGTATGGCGATCGATCAGGGACGCGCCGCGTAGAGCGCATGGTGGCTCAGGATGAACAGCGTCCGACCGTCGGCGCCCCCGAAAAGGAGCTGCAACGGACGCTCCGGGACGTCGATCCGCCCCTGTTGCGTACCATCCGGCGCATAGACGAAGACCTGTCCGTTCGCGACGTAGACTCGGCCGTCCGGCCCCGTCGCCACGCTTTCGCCACCGCGATCGGCGAAGGGCTTGAGATCGGTGATCGCGCCACCCGCGCCGAGCAGGCCGGTATAGGTCCGGTCCTCCGACCCGTTGGCGATCGCGATCCGCGTGCCGGGCTTCGCCGTGACGAGGCCATAGGTGTCGAGCGTGTCGGAAAAGCGCCAACCGCGATGATCGGCCGGACCCTGCTGCCAGACGCGGAAGGCGGGCAGGGCGATGCTACCGTCGGGTGCGACATAGCTGCCGGCCTTGGGCGTGGCGATATCGCGCGCGAACATCTCGGCGAGCGTGGTGAAGCGGTCGGTGGCGGGATCATATTGATCGCGGAATTCGCCATTGTCCCACAGGCTGCCCGGCATCACGATCCGCGTGTTGGGAGACACGCTGGCGGTCGGCAGGATCGGCGTGACCGTAGCGGGCGCCCTGGGGTCGATGCTGTAGACGCTGGCCTCGGCTCCGGCGGAGGACAGCACCATCAGCCGTCCCGAACCGTCGACCGCCAGATTGACCGGATCGAGCGGCGCGTCGCTGACGATCGACAGGCCCTCCTGCTCGCTCCAGCCGTGGATACGCTGGAAATAGCGGTCGACGAAATACAGCTTCCCGCTCGCATCGATCGCGCCGCCGCCGAGCGAATAGAAGCCGTCTGCAAGACGTCGGACCGGCGCCATCGCCGGGGCGGGGGCGGGCAGCGGTTCGGGGGTCACGTCCAGGGTGGCGAATTCCCGCTCCCGGACCTCGACACCCCGCGTCATGTCGCGCACGGCATTCTCGTAAGGGTATTTGCTGGCGCGCAGATACGTGCCGCAGCCATCCGCCTGACAGGTGGAAAATCCGCTCTCGGCATTCACATGCACGTTGCGGAAGCGGATGTCGTTTACCCCGTACAGCGCGATGGCGGCACGCGCGGGCTGGAGCGAGCGGGTGACGCGATAGGCGTGGAGATTGGCGAACAATATATCGCGCGCGTTCCGCACCTCGAAGGCGACGGCGTCGCGGCTTTCGCCCGCTTCCTCCTCGGTCTGCGGCGCCAGGAATTCCCAGTGCGCGACATTGTCGACCACGATTTCGGCGCGCCGGTGATGCTCGGCGGAGAGCTGATAGACATGTCCCGGCGTCTCGGTATCCGAGACTTTCATGCCAGCAGAGGCATAGGTGTCCGGGGTCCACAGCCCGTTGAAGGTGCCGCCGCCGCCATCGGTCACCCACAGGCTGGGATATTGACCGTCCCAGCGCTGCGCCGGATCGGGGTCGCCGGTGTGATCCGCGTTATAGGGATCGAAGCGACTGCCATCGGCACGGAAGGTGCCGTGGCCGCCCTGAAACTTGACGTCGTCGACCAACGAGTCGGCGCCCGCCCGCCAGAGCAGGGCGCTCGCGCGCGGATTGCGCCCGCCCGTTGCCAGCCCCAATCCCGTCACGATGGCGTCGCCACCGCGCGCGCTTTCGATCAGTCCCCTGGCGCTGCCGATACCACGGAAGCCGGGACTGTCGTCCGTCAGCACGATCTGGGTCAGGCTGGGATGAAGCCCGATCAGGACGCTGTCGGGACGGAGTCTCAGCGTATCGCTCACCCGGTAGAAGCCTGCCGGGAAATACAGGACGCGATGGCTGTCGATCGCCTGTTGCAACGCGGCGGTGTCGTCTGTGCTGTCGTCGCCCTTGACGCCCAGGTCGCGGACGCTGCGCCACTCGGTGACCGGAGGTAGCGCGCGGACGGCCTGCCGCACGGTGCGCGGCGTGGTGAAGGGGCCGAACTCGGCCTTCGTCTCATAGCGGCCGGTCTGACCCAGAGACGGCACGGTCATGCCATAGCCGAAACGCTGCATCCGATACCGCCGCCCCGGCGCGGCCACGTCGCGGCCACTGTCGCGGAAATGCGCGAAGACGGGCGTGTCGACGCCCGTCGCCCCCTCGAACCCGATCTGGGTATAGGCGTTGCCCTCGTTGCCGATCACGACGCCAGCACGACGGACGCGTTCGAATCGGACGTCCTTTCCCCATAGCCAGTCGCCATAGCCGCGGTCGATCTCGATCCCGACGGGCACGTTGCGGATGACGGTATTGATCAGGGTCAGCCCCGCCTCATGCTCGCGGATCGCGGCGTCACGCTGTCCGTCGAAGCTGGAGTCGATCAGCGTGTAGGACCAGGCGGGCGAGGGCTTTTCGGTCAGGATGCCGTAGCGACCGCCGTGGAAATGCAGGTCCTGCCCCAGATTGCCGACCTGATAGATCCCGGCCAGCGCGTCGCCGAGCCGGAAGTCGATATGCGCCAGATAGCTGTGCTGCGCGGTGTGGAAACGGACGGCGGTCGCCGCCGGGTTGCCCTTGCCGATCTCGAAATCGACATTGGCCATCGCGGAGTAGAAGGTGCCCGAATTCGCATCGGCTATGGTCGGATCGAAGGGTACGCTGGTGGGGGGCGGGACCGGCACGCGGGGGGCTGGCCTGGCAGCGTCCGGCGGCAGCGTGCCCGTGAAGAAGACCATCGTGCCGACGCCCGTCTGGAACCCCGGCGTGTTGGGGGCGAGGACGAAGACGGGCCGGGTCCGGCCTACGCCGAACAGCCGCACGCCCGGCCGCATATACAGCGTTCGGGCCAGGCGATAGCGGCCGGAGGGCAGGAACACGATGCCCCCGCCACCCTGTCCCGCGACGCTGTCGATCGCTTGCTGGATCATAGCGCCGTCGTCGGTACGTCCGTCGCCCCGTGCATGAACGGTCACCGCGCGCGGATCGGCGGGGGCCACGGCGAAAACCGAGGTTCGATCGGCCGCCAGCGCCGGGTATGCGCTGATACCGGCAAGGAGGGCGAGCAGGGCCGGGCGAAGACGGCGCGGGCGGGGGCGCGACATGACGGTCATCCTCTTTGCGGGGAACGGATAGGGGGTAAGGGCATTGCGATAGCCACCGCCCGGTCGGGGTGCGATTGCGACAAAGGTCGTAATGGCCTTTCTCGCGGCAACGCCGGATAGCGGTGATCGGACAATTCCCGCGGCACGGCGCGGGCCAGGGACAAGGGCGACGGGTGACGACGGCGGGGAACAGCATCGAAGCGATGGCGGCATCGGCCTGCGCGATCGTCGTGATGGGGGTCAGCGGCACCGGCAAGACGACGCTGTCGCAGCGGCTCGGCACCACGCTCGGCTGCCCGGTCCTTGAGGGCGACGACTATCATTCGGCCGCCAACGTGGCCAAGATGCAGACGGGGCATCCGTTGACCGATGAGGATCGATGGCCCTGGCTCGACCGGCTGGGCGCGGCGATCGGTACGACGGCGCGCGAGCGTGGCATCGCCGTCGCGGCCTGCTCCGCACTGCGGCGCGCGTATCGCGAGCGGTTGAGCCGGGCGGCGGGCGTACCCCTGTTCTTCCTCTTGCTCGACACCGGTGCCGAGCAGATCGCGCGGCGGATGCGCGGTCGCTCGGGCCATTACATGCCGCCCAGCCTGCTGGACAGCCAGTTGGCGACACTCGAGCGGCCGGGGGCGGACGAATGTGCGCTGACGCTCGACGCCGGGCGATCGCCCGACCTGCTCGTTGCGGAAGCCCTGGCCTGGATCGAGGGGAAGCGGAACGGCTGATCCGTTCATGGCATGAGCCGCTTGCGCCCCTGAGACAAATGCCACCGCATCGCCAGCGCCGCTCCGTCCGCGTCGCGCGCCCGGATCGCGTCGACGATCGCGTCATGCTCGCCCATCATCGCATCGATCACCTCGGGCGGGCGCGAGCGGGAAATGTCGACGCCGGCGCGCAGAATGTGCATGACCTCGTCCTCCAGATGATCGAAGACGGGGAGGAACGCCGAATTGCCCGTCGCCTCGACGATCGCGCGGTGGAGCAGCCAGTCCTCCTCATGCGCGGGCGCGTCCGACAGCAGGGCGGCACGAAGCGCCGCGAGCGCCTGTTCGATCACGTCGAGTTGCTCGGTCGACCGTCGCATCGCCGCCAATCGTGCGGTTTCCGCCTCGAGTACGAAGCGGACTTCATAGGTGCCCAGCGTCTTGGCGAGCTCGTCCATCGGCATGTGCGTGCCCAGCCGTTCGGATGGGCGGCGCTTGACGTAGGATCCGGCACCGCGCCGCGCCTCGGTAATGCCATCCGACGCCAGCCGCGCGAGCGCCTCGCGCACGATCGTCCGCGACATGCCGAACGTCTCGGCCAGCCGCGCCTCGGATGGCAGGCGGTCGCCGATCACGAGCCCCTCGTCATTGATGATGCGGACGATCGCCGTATAGGCCCGGTCCGCCAGCCGCCCCTCGTTCATCACGCCTTCCCCCCTTCAGACGAACTGACTCAACAGGACCACGAGCGCGAGGCCGACCACGGAGATCACCGTCTCCAGCATCGACCAGGTGCGGAAGGTGTCGGCGGTGCTGGTTCCGACATAGCTCTTGACCAGCCAGAAGCCCGGATCGTTGACATGGCTGAAGAACACCGATCCCGCGCCGATCGCGAGCACGACCAGTTCGGGCGCGACGCCCGAGCCCGCCACCACGCCGGGCATGATGCCGACCGCGGTGATCGTCGCGACCGTCGCCGATCCCGCCGCGAGCCGGATGCCGACCGCGACCAGCCAGCCGAGCAGCAGCGGAGAGATCGCGTACATGGTGACGAGCCGGGCGAGCAGATCCGATAGTCCGGCGGTGACGAGCACCTGCTTGAGCGCGCCGCCTGCCCCGATCGCCAGCAGGATCGCGCCCGCCGCGCCCATCGTCTCGTGCCACACCGCGTCCTGTATCCTGGCCTCGCGCAGGCGTCGCCCGAACAGCAGCGGCAGCGCGAGGAGGTTGGTGACGAGCAGCGCGATCACCGGATTGCTCGCCGCGACCAGCCATGTCGCCCCTTTGAGCGACGGCGAAAGCTGCCCCAGCTCGCCGGTCGCGATCAGCAGGACGGGC
This sequence comes from Sphingomonas sp. Leaf21, assembly GCF_916858675.1. Classification (GTDB taxonomy): domain Bacteria; phylum Pseudomonadota; class Alphaproteobacteria; order Sphingomonadales; family Sphingomonadaceae; genus Sphingomonas. Next base: position 336,661 of record NZ_CAKASM010000001.1, on the reverse strand, counting down.
AGCAGGACGATCAACAGCGCCGCGCCCCGCCCCGGCGTCGCGATGTCGAGCCGGTGGTCGCCGAGGACCGGGGGCGCCAGGCGGACGCCGGGGGTGACGATCCGCGCCAGGACCGGCCCGGCGATGATCGCGGTCGGAATGGCGACGATGATTCCGTAGAGCATCGTCCGGCCCAGATTCGCCCCCAGCGCCTCGACTGCGAGCAACGGGCCGGGATGCGGCGGGACGAGCGCATGGACGACGCCGAGGCCCGCCAGTGCCGGCATGATCAGCCGCAGCTTGGCGGCGTCGCGCGCAGGGCCGTCGGGCGCGTCCATCGCTTCGGCGGCGGCGACCACGATTGGCAGGAGAAGGACGAGACCGGTTTCGAAGAAGAGCGGCAGGCCGATCAGGATCGCGATGCCCAAGGTCGCCCATGGGGCGGCGCGTGCGCCGGTCAGCCGCAGCGCGCTTTGCGCCAGCGCCGCGGCGGCGCCCGAAAGGTGGAGCATCGCCCCCAGCGACAGGCCCAGCGCCACGACCAGCCCCGTCCCGCCGACGATGTCGCCGACGCCCTTCTGGACCGCCTTGGCGATATCGGCCAGCGGCAGTCCGGCCAGCAGGCCGACCGCGAACGCCCCGCAAAGCAAGCCGATGAAGGGATGCAACCGCCCGCGCACGATCATCAGGACGGCAAGGAGAATACCCGCCAGCGCGGCGGCGATCAGGCGCAGGTCCTCGCCCGTCATCGCAACGTCCGCAAGACCATGGTCATGCCGTTCGGATCGCGCATCCACACCCCTCCTCGATGTCGGGGCGGTGCCTTCACCTGCCCCGTGGCTTTCATGCAACTTGTACGACAGGTTTTTGCGGATCGGCAACCGAAAAGGCTTGATCCAAGGCAAAAGCTGGAGGATTTGTAGAAATCTGTCCAACCGAATCCGTCCGATAGGGTCGGTTGGGCCGACGATCGGACCAGTCGGCGCATATGACCGACGGCCGATGGCCCGATGGGCCATATGGAGGAGGATGACGATGGAAGGGATGCAATCGATCGCCCATCAACCCGCGAATCCGGGCCTTGCGCTGCCCCCGGTTCAGGCCGGGATCGCGCAGTTGACGCCGACGCAGATGAAGGTGCTTCGCGGAGTCCATTCGGGCCTGCTGAACAAGCAGATCGCCTACGACCTCGGTATCGCCGAGGCGACGGTGAAGGCACACATGACCGCCCTGATGCGCAAGCTCAACGTGCGCAACCGAACGCAGGTGGCGATCGCGGCGCAGGCGTTCAGCCTCTACGCCTGACCCTTCGCTTAACTTGGTTTGGCGACGCCGGCGGCCCGGCGGTTACGATATGGCCGAAACGGGGAGAGAGCGATGAAGGCGAACTGGCTGCTAGGCGCGGCGGTGGTGGTGGCGGCTGTGCCGTCGATGGTGACACCGGCCATGGCGCAATCCGTTACCTCGATCTATCGCACGGCGCCATCGGACCCGGCGGCGGTGACGATCCGCGGCATCGGCGACGGCAAGGCGGACGACAGCGCCGCGATCCAGCAAGGCATCGACGCGGCGGCGAAGGGTGGCCATGGCGGCATCGTCTTCCTGCCCTCGGGCCGATACCGCATCACCCGCACGATTATCCTGCGATCGGGGGTTCGGATCTTCGGGGTCGGTGCGACCCGGCCGGAGATCGTGCTGGCGGACGCGACGCCGGGCTTCGGCGCGGGCATCGCCGCCATGCTGACCTTCGCGGGTGAGGATCAGTATCGCTCGGGCAAGCCCCCGGTGCCGGTGTCGACCACGGTGCCGCACGACCCCACTCTGTTCGACGCCACCTCGACCACCTTCTACTCGGCGCTCGCCAATATCGACTTCCGGATCGGGGAGGGGAATGCTGGCGCCGTGGCGGTGCGGTTCCGCGTCGCGCAGCACGGCTATCTGCGTCATGTCGACTTCCACCTGGGTTCGGGTTTCGCAGGCATCTACCAGGCCGGAAACGCGGCCCAGTCCCTGCGCTTTTTCGGCGGCCGGTATGGTATCGTTACCGAGAAGACGTCGCCCGCCTGGCAGTTCACGCTGATCGACTCCGATTTCTCGGGCCAGCGCGACGCGGCGATCCGTGAGCATGAGGTCGACCTGACGCTCGTCAACGTCGCGATCCGCGACACGCCCGTCGGCATCGAGATCGATCGCGGCTATTCGGATTCGCTTTGGGGGAAGGGCGTCCGGTTCGAGAATGTCCGGGATGCGGGCGTGCTGATCTCTTCGGAGAAGAGCGTGTTCACGCAGATCGGCTTCGATGATGCGGTCGGGATCGCGACGCCGGTCTTCGCGCGCTTCCGCGATAGCGGCCGGACCGTCAAGGGGGCGGGGCCGCGTTACCGGGTTGCCGACTTTTCCTATGGATTGAAGGTGCCGACACTCGGCCAGACGGGAGATTTCGCCACCGACGTGACGATGACCCCGCTGGGGAAGGTGCCCGCGCGCGCCAGACCGGCGATCCCCGCACTGCCGCGGGTGGCCGCCTGGACCAACGTGCATACGCTGGGCGTCAAGGGTGACGACGCCACCGACGACACCGCCGCGCTCCAACGGGCGATCGATACCCACCGCGTCCTCTATCTGCCGATGGGGCGCTACCGGATCAGCGACACGTTGCGGCTTCGCCCCGACAGCGTGCTGATCGCGCTGCACCCCAGTCTCACCCATATCTATCTGGCCGACGACTCGCCCGCCTATCGCGGCGTCGGCTCTGCCCACGCGCTGCTGGAAAGCGCCAGGGGCGGGGCGGGGATCGTGTCGGGCGTGGGGCTTTGGACGGGCGGGGTCAATCCGCGCGCCACGGCCCTGCTCTGGAAGGCGGGCGAAGCCTCGCTGGTCGACGACGTCAAGATCCAGGGCGGCGGTGGCACGGTGCTGACCCGCGGCAGCCCGATCCGCTTCGGCAGCGACCAGGCTCGCTTCGACGGCCAATATCCCAGCATCATGGTGACCGATGGCGGGGGCGGTACGTTTAACGCCTTGTGGTCGCCCAACACGCTGGCGTCGGCGGGTTTCCACGTCTCCAACACGACGACGCCGGGCCATGTCTACCAATTGTCGGCGGAGCATCACTATCGCGCCGAGATCGTGCTCGATCACGTCGCCAATTGGGAATTCCTGGCGCCGCAGACCGAGCAGGAGGTGCGCGACGGGGTGAATGCGGTGTCGACCGAATTCCGTCATAGCCGGAACATCCTGTTCGCCAATTACCACGGCTATCGCGTCACCCGCACCGCCAAGCCGATGGATGCGGCGATCAAGCTCTACGACTCGGGCGATATTCGCCTGCGCAACGTCCATGTGAATGCCGAGAGCGGCTTCGCCAGTTGCGACGCGAAGGGGTGCGGCACCTTCGTCCGGGCCAGCAAATACCCGTTCGAGAATGCGATCAAGGACATGACCCGCCAGACGGAGGTGCGCGAGCGTGAATTCGCCAAGCTCGACGTTCCGACCGCTCCAGCGACCGCCGCGACGGCCTCGACCGTCCCGGTCACGCCGGGCGTGCGCAAGCTGGCCGATGGCTTCTATTCGATCGCCGGCGGTGCGCTGGACGCGAAGGGAAAGCTCTATTTCATCGATCGCTTCTTCCAGCGTATCCATAGCTGGTCGCAGGCCGACGGGCTGGGCATCGTCGCGGACGCGCCGCTCGACGCGGTCAATCTGGCGGTCGACCGGTCGGGTAAGCTGTTCGTCCAATCCTCCGCCGGGCGCGACGGCACGGTCTACAGCATCGATCCGGCAAGGCCGGATGCCGTCACCGTCATCGCGCCGACGCCCGCCCGGGCGCATGACGGTGCGACGACGCTGTTGCCGGTCAATGTCTGGGCCAATGGCGAGTTCGCGGATCGGATCGATCCCAAGACCTATCTCTATCCGACCATGGCCGATCTGTTCGCGGCCAAGATGGGCGAGCCCAAGCCGCAGGAATATGTCTCGCCCGATGGTTCGCTGGTGCTGCCCGCCTTTCGCGTGTGGAACCAGGGGCCGGACGATCATCGCGGCTGGCGGTGGTCGGACACGCTCGACGCCTATGGCTTCACGTCGGCGGGCGCCGGGCGCGAGGTCGTCCTCACCAACGCGTCGGAGAACAGGACCTATGCGGGCCGGGTCGGGACGGAGGGTCGGGTGACCGACCTGCGCGTTCTGGCCGAGCGTGGCGGGGAGAGCGTCGCGCGCGATGCGGCGGGCAACCTGTACGTCGCGAACGGCCAGGTATTCGTCTATGCGCCCGACGGTCGGCTGCTCCGGCGGATCGACACGCCGGAACGGCCGCTGCAGTTGCTGGTCGATCGGACCGGAGCGGGGCGCCTGTTCATCCTGGCGCATCACGCGCTCTACGCCATGGACCTCTGACCGGCACGGCGGACGCCGGGATCAGTCCTCCGGCGTCCGCCGTACCCAGAAGACGGCGATCAGGGTTACGACGGTCAACAGCCCGCACATCAGCCAGGCGATGTTGACCGAGGGGACCAGCGCCGCCTTCTCGACCAGGGGGCGAACCAACTCGACGGCGAAATCGTCCAGTGGCTGTCCGCGCTGCTCGAGAAAGGCGTCGCGGGGAATGCCGATCTTCAGCGCGGTGTCGAGGTCGCCCGCCTGGAGCCTGGCCGCGATCCGATGACCCTCGCTCGCGGCATGACTGAAGATCACCGTATCGATCAGCGCGAGGCCGACCGCGCCGCCCAGATTGCGCATCAGGTTGAACAGTCCGCTGCCATCGGCGACGAGATTTTTGGGCAGTCGGCCGAGCGCCATCCGGGTCGGCGGCAACAGGCAGAACATGATCGCGGCGCCGCGTATGACCTGCGGCACGATCATCGCATGGAAGTCGGTGTGGGCGGTCTGACCGCTGCTCAGCAGCAGGCCGACCGCGAAGAGGGCGAAGCCGAACGCGGTCAGCCAGCGCGGATCGACCCGCCGCTCGGCATAGACGGCGATCGGTGCGGCGAGGAGTTGCGCGATACCGGTCACCAGCATGATCTCGCCGATCCGCAACGCGCCGTGCCCCCGGACGAGCCCGAGGAAGAAGGGCATCAGATAGGTCGAGCCGAGCAGGCTGAACCCCAATGCGAAGCTGAAGACGCAGCCGATCGCGAAGTTGCGATCGGCCATGCAGCGCAGTTCGACCAACGGCTCTGCCGCGCGCCAGGTGCGAACGACGAAGCCCGCGCCGCACAGCAGGAAGATTGCCAGCAGCACGACGACATGCGCATTGCCCCAGCCATAGCCGGGCGCGTCCTTCAATCCGATCTGCAATGCGACGAGGCTGATCGCCATCAGCAGCAAGGCGAGGATGTCGATGCGACGCCGTGGCCGATCCTGCTCGACCGGATCGCGCCCCCGCAGCAGCAACGCGACGCCCAGCGCGGCGGCTATGCCTGGCAGGATGTTGATGCGGAACAGCCAGTGCCATGAAAAGGACTGGGTGACCCATCCACCGACGATCGGCCCGATGGTTGGCGCCAGCACGGCCGCGACGCCCGCGATCGTCGTGGCCAGCCCCTGAACACGCTCCGGAAACAGGAGGAACACCGCCGAAAAGACGATCGGGATCAACGTGCCGCCCGAAAAGCCCTGAAGCACCCGCCACAGGATCAGGCTTTCGAAACTGCCGCTCAGCGCGCAGCCCAGCGATGCGAGGGTGAAGAGGCTGACCGCGATCACGAACAATCGCCGCATGCCCAGCCGGTCGGTCAGGAAACCGGTCAGCGGGATCGCAACGATCTCCGCCGTGAGGTAGGCCGTCTGGATCCACACCATGCGATCGACGGGGATCTTCAGGGCCGCCTGGATGGTGGGCAGCGAGGTGGCGACGATCTGTATGTCGAGGATCGCCATGAACATGCCGAGGCACATACAGGTGAAGCCGAGCCACTCGCGGACCCCCGCCATTTGGGTGTCCGTCGAAGTCGTGGCGGGCGGGGCGGTCATCTGAACCATGTTTGCACGTTCGCCACCATCCTCGTATCCCGAACAGTATTTCGCGTCGGAATGAACCTGCCGCAACGCGGATCGTTGCGCCCGGGAATCCTTTTTCGCCGGATCGCCGGCTAGTCGGACGGTGCATGTCTCAGCCGGTTGCCATTCTCTCCCTCGCCACGCGAACGCCCCAGCATATGCTCTCGCAGGATCAGGCCCTGGCCACTGCGAGGGACCTGATCGGAGACCGATTTTCGGACTTCGATCGTTTGGCGCCCGTGTTCGATCATGCGGGTGTCGGAACCCGTCAACTCGCCATGCCGCTGGAATGGTATCGCACCCCGCGTTCGTTCGAGGAGCGGAGTGCGGCCTATCTCGACGTAGCGCTCGACCTGTATGTCGAGGCGGCACGTGCGGCGCTGGACGAAGCCGGACTGGCGGCGGAGGCCGTGGATACGATCGTCACCATATCCTCGACCGGCATCGCCACGCCCAGTCTGGAGGCGCGGGCGATGGCGCGGCTGCCCTTCCGCAATGACGTGCGGCGGGTGCCCGTATTCGGTCTGGGCTGCGCGGGGGGCGCGACGGGCATGGGACTGGCGGCGGAACTGGCGCGCGCGCGGCCGGGATCGATCGTCCTGTTCGTGACCGTCGAATTGTGCAGCCTGGCGCTGCGCACGCACGAAGCCGACAAGGCCGACCTCATCTCCACGGCGCTGTTTGGCGACGGCGCGGCGGCCTGCGTGCTGCGGGCGGGCGAAGACGGATTCGCGCGGATCGTCGGCAATGCGGAGAAGACCTGGAACGATACGCTCGACATCATGGGCTGGCGGACCGAGGCGAGCGGGCTGGCAGTCGTCCTGAACCGTGCCATCCCCGCATTTGCCGAGCGTGAGATGCGACAGGCGCTGACCGAAATGCTGGCCTCGCAAGGCCTGGCGCTGTCGGATATCGATCGCTTCATCTGCCATCCCGGCGGCGCCAAGGTGCTAGATGCGCTGGAGAAGGCGCTCGAGCTGGACAGCGGCACGCTCGCGGAGGAGCGGAACGTGCTGCGTGAGCATGGCAACATGTCGGCGCCGACCGTCCTCTTCGTCCTGGACCGCTATCGCCGGATGGGCCTCCCGCCGCTATCCCTGCTCAGCGCGCTCGGGCCGGGCTTCACCGCGTCGTCGCTGGTGTTGCAGGGGAATGGATGATGCTGCCCTATCTGATCATGGCGTTCGTGACGCTTCAACGGCTGAGCGAACTCGTCATCGCGCGGCGCAACACGGCGCGCCTGATGGCGGAAGGCGCGCGGGAATATGGCGCGTCGCATTATCCGGTCATGGTCCTGATGCACACCGCCTGGCTGCTGGCACTGTGGTTCAGTGTCGGCGGGCGACCGGTGTCATGGCCGTTGCTGCTCGTCTTCGTCTTTCTCCAGGCGATGCGGATCTGGGTTCTCGCGACGCTGGGCCCGCGGTGGACGACGCGGGTCATCGTCCTGCCGGGCGCGCCGCTCGTCGCGCGCGGACCGTTCCGCTTCCTGCGCCACCCCAATTACGTGGTCGTCACGGCGGAACTGGCGGTCCTTCCGCTCACCTTCGGATTGGTGTGGATCGCGGCGCTGTTCACGGTGCTCAACGCCGCGATGCTTTATGTCCGGATCGGTGTCGAGAACCGGGCGTTGGGCATCACTTCCGAACCGTCGCCTCGCGCTCGGCCTTGATCTTCAGCATCGCGGCATGACAGACCGGCGACGTCTGCTCGATCTTCGCGATCATACAGGCCTCAACCTTCTTCCGGCTCATCGTCTTCATCTCGGCCGGGCAAAGTCGACGCGCCTCGGCGACGCAGGCCTTTTTGCCGGGATCGGGCTCGGCCAGCGCTGCGGTTCCGGCAAACGCCCCGAGCATGATCGGAACCAGTGCGGCGCGGATCGCCAAAGCCCTATATGTCATTACGCCGAACCTCGTCCTGACGTCGCCATCCGGCGCCGCTCCATGTGTCGATATCGCGTCAAAGCGGTGGGGGACGCAAGCCCGCACAGTAGGGCGTCGATACATGTCGTGGCGGATGGCAGGCGCTTCGACGCATCGCGATCGTCCTCATGACGCAATCCGCCCACTCGACCGAGGAAACGGGGCGAGCGCCCGACGCGCTGGTCAAGGGGTCGGCGGCCTATCGCCGCCTGACGCTCGCCATGCTGTTCGCCGGGTTCGCCACCTTTTCCACGCTCTATGCGGTTCAGCCCCTGCTTCCGGAACTCGCCGCGCATTACCGGCTCAGTGCCGAGGCGGCGTCGCTGGCGGTGTCGATGGCGACGGGCCCGCTCGCCTTCGGGATCTTGGTGGCGGGGGCGGTGTCCGATCGGTTGGGGCGGCGCTCGCTGATGACCGCCGCGATGATGGCGGCGGCGACCCTGACGCTGGCGAGCGCCGTCGCGCCGGGGTGGTACGCGTTGCTCGCCTTGCGGTTGCTCGCCGGGCTCGCGCTGGCGGGCGTGCCAGCCGTCGCCATGGCCTATGTCGCCGAGGAAGTGGATGCAGGGTCGATCGGCTCCGCCATGGGGCTCTACATCGCGGGAAGCGCGCTGGGCGGCATGGGCGGGCGGCTGATCGCCAGCCTCGTCGCGGCGGTGGCCGACTGGCGATGGGCGATTGCGGCGGTCGGCCTGGCCGGGCTCGCCATGGCGGAGGCGTTCCGCCGTCTCGCTCCCCGGTCGCGGCGGTTCGTGCCCGGCGAGGCGGATTGGCTCGCCCTGCCGCGCGGGGCGCTGACGCTGTTCCGTGATCCTGCGCTTCGGTTGCTCTATGCGGAAAGCTTTCTGCTGATGGGCATGTTCGTGACCGTCTACAATTATGCCGGGTTTCACCTGCTCGGTGCGCCCTATCATCTGGGACAGGCGACGGTCGGCGCGATCTTCCTCCTCTACATTCTCGGATCGGTCAGCTCGAGCGTCTTTGGCGGACTGGCCGGGAAGGTCGGGCGGCGAAAGGTCTTCTGGCTGCCGACGGCACTGCTGATCGCGGGCGTGGGCCTGACCCTCGCCGCGCCATTGTGGATGGTCGTGATCGGGATCGCCATCGTGACGATCGGTTTCTTCGGTGCGCATTCGATCGCCAGCGCTTGGGTCGGGCGGCGGGGCGGCGCGATGCGCGGGCAGGCGGCGGCCTGGTATCTGTTCTTCTACTATATGGGGTCGAGCGTGCTGGGTTCGGCGGGAGGGTTCGCCTGGACCCGAATGGGCTGGCCCGGCGTCGTGACCTTCTGCCTGGCGCTGGGGACGCTCGCGCTGATCGGCAGCGTGCTGCTGATCCGGGTCCGGCCGCTCGCCGTCGAGCCCGCTCCGGCGCCCGTCGTGCCGCCGCAGGCCTGAGCCTCTAATGGCTTGTAATGCGGGCGGGACGCGCCGACACTCGACCATGGATGGGGAGGAATGCGGCTTGGCGGGCGTGGTGATCGAGCATCTGGGCAAGCGCTTCGGCAGTACCACCGTTCTGCATCCGACCAGCCTGTCGATCGAGGCGGGGGAATTCGTCGTGATCGTCGGTCCGTCTGGCTGCGGCAAGTCGACGCTCCTGCGGCTGATCGCGGGGCTGGAGGAGCCGTCCTCGGGGCGTATCGCGATCGGGGGGCGTGACGTCACCGACGCGCCGCCTGCCGAGCGGGAACTGGCGATGGTGTTCCAATCCTATGCGCTCTACCCGCACCTGACCGTCGCGGAGAATATCGCCTTTCCGTTGAAGGTCGCGCGGGTCCCCAAGGGCGAGATCGCATCGCGAGTCGTGGCGGTGGCCGATACGCTCGACCTGACGCCGCTTCTCGACCGGCGTCCACGCGCTCTGTCGGGTGGGCAGCGGCAGCGGGTGTCGATCGCGCGCGCGGTGGTGCGCAAGCCGAAAGTCCTCCTGCTGGACGAGCCGCTGTCCAATCTCGATGCCGGGTTGCGGGTACGGATGCGGCACGAATTCGCGCGGCTGCACCAGAGCCTGGGGTGCACGATGATCTACGTCACCCATGACCAGTTGGAGGCGATGACGCTCGCCAACCGCATCGTGGTGATGGCGGAGGGACGGATCGAACAGGTCGGTGCGCCGATGGAGCTCTACGCCGCGCCCGCCACGCTGGCGGTCGCGCGTGCGATCGGTTCGCCGGGAATGAACCTGATGCCCGCCACCGTGATCGCTGCCGATGCGGACGGCGCCACGCTGCGGCTGGAGGACGGCGCGACGGTCGTTACGCGTGCCGACATGGCTGCGGGGTCCGTTGGCGAGGCGGTGACGCTCGGTATTCGGCCCGAGCATCTGCGACCCCGAGCGGACGGCGTGTTCGGTGGCCCGATCGAGCTGTTCGAGCGACTTGGTCCGCTATCCTTCGCACATCTTGGCGGGCGGGCCGAGCCGATCGTCGCGCAATTGCCCGGCGATCATGCCGTTCGCCTGGGAGAATCGATGTCGATCGGTGCCTGCCCGAGCGACGTGCATGTCTTCGCGGCGGATGGGCGGGCCTATCCCCGGCTCAGCCCTTGACGCTGCCCCCCAGCAGCCCGGTGATGTAGTAGCGCTGCAGGGCCAGGAAGATCAGCAGGACGGGCAGGGTGGTGACCACCGCCGCCGCCATCATCAACTCGCCATCCGCGGCATGTTCGCGCCCGATCGCCGCGACCGCGACCGGAAGCGTGTATTTGTGCTGATCGGCGAGGACGATCAGCGGCCAGAGAAAGTCGTTCCACGACCCCAGGAACAGGAAGACCGCCAGCGTCACCGTGACCGGCGCGAGCAGCGGAAGGACGACCGAGACGAAGATCCGCGCCTCGCTCGCCCCGTCGAGCCTTGCCGCGTCGAGCATCTCGTCGGGGATCGACAGCGTGGCCTGCCGGACGAACAACACCGCGAATATGCCCGCCAGGCTGGGCAGGATCACACCCGCGTAGCTGTTGACCAGCCCCAGTTCCTTGAAGATCAGGAACAGCGGCAGCATCGCGATTTGTCCGGGAACGACCAGGCTGGCGATCAGCAACTGCAGCAGACGCTCGCGCCCACGAAAGCGAAGCTTGGCGAAGGCATATCCGGCGGGCACGGTCAGGAGCAGGCCCAGGAGTGTGGACGCGGTCGCGACGATCACGCTGTTCCACAGCGCGGGCATGATGCGATAGTCGAACCAGGCGCCATCGATCAGCCGCCGGGCGAGAAGCTCGTGATAATTGTCGAGCGTCCAGTGGCTCGGCCAAAGCGGCGGCGGAAACGCACTCGACGCGCCGCGCGGCATGAACGACACCAGCACCATCCAGACGAGCGGAAGCGTCGTCAGCAGCGTGATCCCTGCGATCAGCGTATTGGCGAGGATCGCGCGCGCGCGCCGCGTCACAGCCATTCGTAGCGCCGTCCGATACCCGTCTGGATGATGGTCAGGCCGAGGATCAGCAGGAACAGGACGAAGGCGACCGCCGAAGCCTGGCCCAGATTCCACCATTTGAACCCTTCGTCGAACAGGAAGTAGAGCACCGTCGTCGTGCTCTGCGCGGGGCCGCCGAGTGTCATCACATAGGGTTCGGCGAAGAGCTGGAGAAAGCCGGCGACGCTCATCACCGCCGCCAGCAGCAGCGTCGGTCCGATCGCGGGCAAGGTGACGTGGCGGAAGCGCCGCCAGCGCCCCGCCCCGTCGAGGCGCGCGGCCTCCATCAGGTCCTGCGGCACGGCTGCCAGCGCGGCGGTGAACACGATCATGTTGTAGCCGAAGATCTTCCACGTGACGAAGAGCAGGATCGCCGGGATCGAGGAATGGGGATCACCCAGCCAATCCACGCCGGACAATCCGATCGATCGCAGTGCGTAGTTGATCAGCCCGAACTGCGTATTCAACAGGAAGCGCCAGACGACGGCGGTCGCGACCACGCTCGTGACATAGGGGGCGAAGAGCAGCACCCGCCAGAGTGGCTTCCATCGGACCGTCCGGTCATGAAGGAGCAGCGCCACCGCCAGCGAGGTCCCGATCGCCATCGGCACGCCCAGCAGCGCGAACACGCCCGTATTGGCGAGCGCACGCCAGAACAGCGGCGTGGCGAAGAGATCGATGAAATTGCCCACGCCGACGAACTTCAGGTTCGACCAGTCCGCCAGCGCGTAGATGCTATAGTCCGTGACCGAGAGGCCGAAGGCGAGGACGGTCGGTAGCAGGAAGACGAGGAGGATGATCGCCAGCACGGGCAGCGTGAACGCCCAGGCAGCGCGTTCCTGTCGGGTCATGCGATCCGGCCCGCATCGACCAACGCGCGACGCTTGGCGAGCAACGCATCGACGCGGCGGTCCATCACCTTCGTGCCCTCGTCGATCGAATATTGCCCGCGCACGACGCGTTCGGCGACGATCTGAACGTCCAGGCGGATCCGCTCCATCTCGACGATGTCGGGCTGACGCGCCGGGGCGGCCATCTGCGCGGCGAAGGGGGCGATGACGGCGCCGGACAGTTGCGGGCTCGTCCAGGCGTCGATCCGCGCGGGGAGATTGCCGATCAGGCGCTGGTAGGTCAGTTCGCTGTCCGCCGAGGTCAGGTGGCGCAGCAAGGCCCAGGCCTTGTCGGGGCGCCGCGATCGGGCGGAAACCGCGAGGTTCGCGCTGATCGCCGAAACGCGGCCCGGTCCGCCGGGCCCGGGCATACGCGCGACCGCCCATCGGCTCGCCGGAATCTCCCCGGCGCGTCGCCGCAGGTCGAGCAGCAATGATGGCCCGCTGGGGTAGATCGCGAAATAGTCCCGCGCGAATGCACCCACCGGATCCTGCAATTCGGTCGACAGCGCGCGCGGGGCGAGGCCGTCGTCGAACAGCGACTTGTAGAAGGCGAGCGCGGCGCGGAATTCCGGGCTGGAAAAGTCACCGCGCGTATTCTGGTCACGCAACAGGCGCGACCGGGTCTGCCCGGCGAAGGTGAACAGCGTGTCGAACCAGTTCAGATAGGACAGCACGGCATAGCGGTCCGGCCATCGCCTCTTGATCGCCAGCGCCATATGCCGCCAGCTCTCCCAATCCTCCGGCGGGGCTTCATATCCGACCGCCCTCAACAGGTCGGATCGATAGAACTGCATCTGCGGCGCGACCGACCAGGGCACCGCATAGTCGCCCCCCGGCAGGCGTGCCGAGGCGAGAATCGAGGGGAATATGTCGGCGACCAGCGTCGCATCGGGAACCCGCGCGATCGCCCCGATCATGGCGAACTCGCCGATCCAGCCATTGGGCAGCATCAGCACGTCCGGCATCGCATCGCCCGCAAAGGCGGTCAGCAGCTTTTCGTGCGCAGCGGTCCAGGGAAGCGACTGTACGTCGACGGATATGCCCGTCGCACGGGTGAAGGCGGGCATGAGCATCGGCGAATAGTCGCCCTCATAGCTCATCGCCCACATGGACAGCGTTCCGGGATCCCGCCGGGTGGTGCAGCCCGCCACGGCGATCGCGGGAACGGCCGCCAGCATCGCGCGACGGCTGATATGGGGCCGTTTCGCTTCCTCACGATCGAGGGGGGATGAAATCCTTCGCCCCGCCTCGCTCACGCTAAGTTAAATAAATAACCCATGTCGGTGGAGCGATTCCGCGGGCAAAACGTTCCCGAAATTCCAATGCCTTATGAAAAATCATATCGGGCGTTGAAGAGGGGGGATTTCCGTCATGCGAGCCATGTGGGTCAGCAACGTCGCGATTGCGGTGGCGTGCGTGTCGTTCGCCGTCCCGGCCCAGGCACAGCAAGCCGCAACGTCCACCGATGCGCCGCCCCCCGTCGATGCCCAGGCCGATGCCGTGCCCCAGCAGCCATCCGCCAGCGAAATCGTCGTCACGGGGTCTCGTATCGCGCGTCCCGACTATGCGGCGCCCAACCCGATCGTGTCGTTCGGCGCGGAGAATATCCAGCAGTCGGGCAACACCAACATCACCAATTTCCTTCAGCGTGTCCCGGCGCTGACCAACTCGGTCGACAGCACCCAGTCGGCGGGGTCGGACCGGCCCGGTGGCCAGCTATACGGCGCGGCGGGCCTCAATCTGCTGGACCTCCGCGGGCTGGGGACGGCGCGGACGCTGGTGCTGGTCAATGGGCGTCGCCACGTCGCCAGCCAGATCGACTCCGCCGCCGTCGACATCAACGCGATCCCGACCGACCTGATCGAGCGGGTCGACGTACTGACCGGCGGAGCCTCTGCGGTCTACGGCGCGGATGGCGTGTCGGGGGTCGTCAACTTCATCCTGAAGCGGGACTTCGATGGCGTTCTCGCCCGGTCGCAGTTCGGCGTTTCGGAGCGGGGCGATGCCGCCAATCGCTTCGCATCGATCGGCGCCGGTCGCAACTTCGACAATGGGCGCGGCAACGTCACGCTCTTCTACGAATATAATGCCGACGACCCGCTCCAGAACGACGACCGCGTCTATTTGCGGCGCGAAAACCGGCAATATCTGGTCCCCAATCTCGCTTACACCGGTCCGGCGGCTGGTTCTTACCAGCAGATCCTGGCGGGCGATCTGCGATATCCCTATGGCACGCCGACCGGTTATATCGAGCTGGGCGGACGCGCCTATAATGGCGATGGCAGTCTCTACGATCCCGGAACCCAGGTCGGCGGAGGCTTCGTCAGTGGCGGCAGCGCGACGCCCGTCGCGGGCTATGTCGGCGACCTGCTGCCCAAGACGGAGCGGCATGCCGTCAACCTGCTGACCCATTACGACGTGTCTGACGCGTTGAAGCTGAGTCTGGAGGGCAAGTTCGTTCAGTCGACCGCGACGACCTTCGGCGGCTATTCCGGCAATTATCCGGGGGTCTTCACGCTCGACAACCCCTTCATCCCCACGACCCTGCTGAACGCCGCGCTGGCGGCTGGCGAGACCAGCATCACCTCCAACCGCAACAATACCGACTTTCCCCGGCTGGGCGAAAGCGACCGGCGGCAGACATGGCGCGGTGTCATCGATGTTTCCGGACGGATCAGCGACCATGCGCAATATGATCTGTCCTATACGTACGGCCGGACCGACATCCGGATCACCAAGTTGAACAGTCGCTGGAACGACCGCTTCACCGCCGCGCTGGATGTGGTCACCGACCCGGCCACGGGGCGGCCGACCTGTCGATCCAACCTGACGCCCTCCGCGCTACAGGTCGCCGCGACCAGCTTCACCCCGGGAGCCAATAGCGGATGCCTGCCGATCAATACATTCGGGGCGGGGGTCTATGATCCCGCCGCGCTCGCCTGGGCGACGAACACCGACAATGTCAGCCAGGCGCGGCTGACCCAGTCGGTCGCGACGGCACAACTGACCGGCGACTTCGGCGCACTCTTCAGCCTGCCTGGCGGCCCAGTCCAGTTCGCGGTCGGCGGCGAGTATCGGCGGGAAACCAGCCAGTTCCGGCCCAATGCCTTCCTGACCGGCAAGCAATGGTATCAATATGACGAGGGGGACAGCTTCGATCCCAACTACGTCATCTCCCCCAGTCGCGGCGCCTTCGATGTGTGGGAGGCGTTCGGCGAGGTGAATGCGCCGCTGCTCAAGGACGTGCCCTTCGCCCAGACCCTGTCGGTCGGCGCGGCCGGGCGCCTGTCGGACTACTCCACCGTCGGGCGGACCCAGGCATGGCAGTTCAACGGTGTCTGGGCGCCGATCCGCGACGTGACGTTCAGGGGGTCCTATGGCCAGTCGGTGCGCGCGCCCAATATCGGCGAACTGTTCCAGCCGACCGGCCCGACCACGAACTATTTCGTCGACCCCTGCTATATCGAGAACCGGAACAGCGGATCGTCGACGCGCGCCGCGAATTGCGTGACGCTGATCACCTCGCTGGGCGGCAATCCCGCCAGCTTCACCGCGAACAACAACCCCGATGCGGCGGTCCTGATCAACGGCTCACGAACCGGCAATCCCAACCTGCGTGAGGAGACCGCCCGAACCTGGACGGCCGGTGCCGTCCTGCGTCCCCGATTCATTCCCAATCTCAGTATTTCGGCCGACTGGTACGACATCCGGTTGCGCGATGCGATCAACACGGCGGATGCCAATACCATCGCCAATCTGTGCGTCGACCAGTCGACGCTCGACAACGTCTTCTGCGCGGCGATCCGACGGCGGCAGGGCACGGGCTATATCAACGGCTTCTCGGTCCAGCCGCAGAATGTCGCGGCGTTCCGTACCGCCGGGCTCGACGTCAATGTCAGCTACGTCGTCCGGACCGCGCAGGCCGGGACGTTCGATATCCGGTTCGTCGGCGGCTATCTCCACATGCTGCAGCAGATTGCGACGCCCGGCGCGCAACCCGAGGATCTGGTCGATCAGCCGGGACGGCCCAGGTTCAACTTCGTCTTCTCGCCGACCTGGTCGCTGGGTGGGGTGACGCTCAGCTATAATCTCCGGTGGTTCGACGCGACACGGCGCTTCTCGCGGTTCACGACGGACGCCAATCCCGACTACGCCGCGCCCCAATATCTCCGCTACAGGGAATTGTGGCAGCACGACGTGCAGCTGCAGTACCGGGTGTCCGAAGACTTCACCTTCTACGGCGGGGTCAACAACCTTGCGAACCAGAAGCCGGACGTCGATTCCTACGACTATCCGATCTCGTCACTGGGCCGGTACATGTATGTCGGGGTGAAGCTGGGGCGGCGATAGGCGATCGGGTTCAGCGCGGCGCGCCGGTCGAGGCGCGTATCGCCAGTTCCGCGGGAAGCATGATCGGGCCGGGGGGCGTCGGCTGGCCCGATTGCTCCGCGACGATAAGCTCGACGGCACGTGCGGTTACGGCCGCGATCGGCTGGATCACGGCGGTGAGCGCCGGGTGCACGAAGCGGACGATCGGGGTGTCGTCGAAGCTGATTAGCGACAGCTCGTCGGGCACCCTCAGGCCCCGTTCGCGCGCCAGCTCCAACGTCGCCAGCGCCATCTGGTCATTGCTGGCGATGATCGCGGTCGGCGCCCGCGCTGCGTCGAACAGGGCGCTCGCGGCGCTCCGGCCCGATGCGAAGCTGAAATCCCCCTGCGCCAACAGACCGTCGCACGAGATCCCGGCCGCCGCCATGGCCTTGCGCCAGCCTTCGACGCGCCAGCCGCTCAACTCATATTCGTCGGGACCGGCGATCAGCCCGATGCCGCGATGGCCCAGCCCGATCAGGTGATCCGTGGCCATCCGCGCGGCGCCCTCGTCATCGATCGCAAGCGCAAATCCGCCGCCGAGCTTGAGCGATCCGATCCGCGCGAAGCTGATCCCATGGGCTTCCAGCATTCGGGTGATCAGCGGATTTTCGGAATGCGGCGGGGTCAGGATCACGCCATCGGGCTGAAGCGCGGCAATCGCGCCCAGTAACTCGCGCTCGATATGGTCGCTATGCGTATCGACCAGCTCGACGATCAGGCGATAGCCATGTTCGGCACAGGTGAGCATCCCGCCCAGCATCATCTGGTCGACCCAGTCGGTGCCCTGGCGGTTGCGCCAGTCGGCGATGGTGCGTTCCCGATCGTTGAGCGCGACGATCAGATAGGATCGCGATCCCCCCATCCGCTGCGCCGCGATCGACGGGACATAGCCGAGCTTGGCAATTGACGCCCGTACCCGCTCCATCATCTCGGGGCGGACATTGGGCTCCTTGTTGATGACCCGGCTGACGGTTTGGAGGGAGACACCGGCATCGGCCGCGACGTGCCGGATGGTGACGGACTGACGACGGCGCGGCGCCATGGCGGGTCAGGCCACCGTGCCGCAGTGGCGGGCGATGTAATCCGCGTGCGGCGGCAGCCCCCGGACGGTCGTCGCGACATTCTGCCGCAGCGTGGCGAGCAGCTTGCCCAGTTCGTCGTCGGACAGCCGTGCCGTGATCGGATGATGGCTTTCGGGCACGATCCCCTGGCCCATCATCACCTGTACCCAGCTATTCTCGGCGAAAAGCTCGTCATTGCGGCGGAATACCCGACCCGTCTCCCGGAAAAGCGCGATCTTGTGGGCCAGGCTGTCGGGGATCTCCATATCGCCGCAGTGCCGCCAGAACGCACTGTCCCGGCGTTCATGGACCTTGTAATGCAAAATCAGGAAGTCGCGGATCTGCAGCATGTCCAGCATCTGCTGATCGTTGAACTCGGCGATGTCGTGGACGCTGATCGGACCACCCGGCAGCAGGCGGATCAGCCGCAGGATCGCCCGCTGGATGAGGTGGATGCTGGTCGACTCGAGCGGTTCCATGAACCCGCCCGAGAGACCGATCGCGATGCAGTTCCGATGCCATTGCTTCCGCCTGGCGCCCGTCGTGAAGCGCAGCATGTTGGGATCGGTCAGGACCCTGCCTTCGACGCTGCCGAGCAGCGTTTCGCGCGCCGTCTCGTGATCCATGTAGCGGCTGCAATAGACGATACCGTTGCCCGCGCGGTGCTGCAACGGGATGCGCCATTGCCAGCCCGCCTCATGCGCGATGGCGCGCGTGAAGGGGACGGGGGGGCGGACACTTTCGGTCTGTACCGCGACGGCGGCGTCGCACGGCAGATAATGGCTCCAGTCGTCGAAGCCGACATGCAGTGCCCGCTCCATCAACAGCGCGCGGAATCCGGTGCAGTCGAGGAACAGGTCGCCCTCCACCCGCCGCCCGTCGTCCAGCACGAGGGCGACGATGTTTCCGGTTTCAGGATGCAGGACGATGTCGGCGATACGGCCCTCTATCCGCGTCGCGCCGTCACCTTCGGCCATGCGCCGCAGGAAGCGGCCGTAAAGCGTCGAATCGAGCTGATAGGCATAGTTCATCCGCTCGTCGGGCAGATGGGCGAACCGCCCTTCGCGCGCGGCCATCAGCTCCAGGCAGTAATCGTCATAAGGCGCGTCATGCCCGCGCGCCCGACCGTTGAGCCAGAAATGCTGGAAGCCTGCCGCCCAGTGATCCTTGCCCGTCAGCCCGAAGGAATGGAAATAGCTGTCGTTCGGGCCTTTCCAGCCGTCGAATTGGATACCCAGCTTGAAGGTCGCCTGGGTCGCGGCCATGAACTCGGCCTCGTTGATGCCGAGCAGCCGGTTGAAGGTGATGATCGGCGGAATGGTCGACTCGCCGACCCCGATCGTGCCGATCGCATCGGATTCGACGAGCGTGACGGTTACCGCGCGGCCCAGCGTGCGGGCAAAGGCGGCGGCGGCCATCCAGCCTGCGGTGCCGCCACCGGCTATGACGATGCGGCGGGGTGCGGTCATCGGCTGAGCGTCCGGAGCAGGAAGGAACGGATCCGGCTGGCCAATTCGGGCGTCATAGGGTCCAGGATCCCGCGCCCGCCCTCCGGAATATGCGCCGTGACGCTGTCGTCGTTGGCGAAGACATAATGGTCGAACATCGCGCGCCAATGCGCCTTCTGGTCGGCGGGGAGGTCGCGGATCGTCATCATCGCGTGGTTCAGGGCCTCCTGAGGTTGGCCCATCCAGCGCGGCGCGTCGCGCCACCAGTAATTGACCAGGACGTTGAAGTCCTCGATCCCCTCGACGTGATGCCACCACAAGGCGGGGATATAGACCGCATCGCCGGGCCCGAGCTCGGCGATCTGGGCAACGGCCATCGCTTCGGCGAAGCGGGGGTGGCGATCGAGGTCCGGCTGGTGAAAGTCGACCATGCTGACCGCGCGACCGGCGGGCGTGTTGTCCACCGGGCCCAAATACAGGTTCGCGAACTGCTCTCGCGGGAAGAGCGTGAACCGCCGCCGCCCGACCGCACAGACGGCCAGATTGTTGGGCACGTCGTTATGCGCCGCGATCCGGGTCCGCGTGCCGATCCAGATGCTCGACAACAGGTCGCGGTCGCCCAGGTCGATATGGTTCGCTTCATGCAGGCCGTCGAAATACTGGTGCATGTCGATCGAGGCGAGATAGATGGACGGCGCATCCGGCTGGCCCGCGAACTCGGCGACGCGGGCGAAGATTTCGGGCAGGCGCGCTTCCATCATGCGGAAATTCATCGCCATGGCGTCGTCGTAGAACAGGCGGCCGCCACTGCCGGGGACACCGACCGATACGGTGAAGAGGCGATCGCGATGACAGTCGAGCAGATAGCGCCGCGCGGTCTCGGCCGAGGCCAGGCCCGCCTGGACCAGTGGCCAGTCGCTCGCGAGGCCCCGGACGACGAACGGCCGATCGCTCGTGCGCAGCGCCGCATCCAGCGCTTCCGTGTCGGCGACCGCGATCTCCGGCACGGGGGGCAGGGTGGTCGGCGTCGCGGCGTGTGCTTCAGTCACGGTGCATCCGCCGGTTGCGCCGCGCGATCAGCGCACCCCATTGGCTGAGCGATGCGATGGCCATGTAGATGGCTTCCAGATGTCCGGCCGCGTGGAGTTCGGCGACCGCCGCGCCGTCGAGCGCGGCGAGGCGGTCCTCGTCGATGATATGGAAGCCGACGAGCCGGTTGGTCGACCCGTCGTCGAGGGTGACCTCGAGCGAGAA
Source organism: Sphingomonas sp. Leaf21 (assembly GCF_916858675.1). Lineage (GTDB taxonomy): Bacteria > Pseudomonadota > Alphaproteobacteria > Sphingomonadales > Sphingomonadaceae > Sphingomonas. The sequence continues at coordinate 316,315 of NZ_CAKASM010000001.1, read as the reverse complement.
GGGTTCGAGCAGGTCGTAACGGCGGATCGCCGCGAAGAATCCCGCCGCGTCGCGATAGCCCTGGTCCAGATCGCCGAGCTGCTCCGCGATGCGGTCGAGATAGGGGGTCGCACGGCCGTGATCGTCGAACACCCGGATGCCGTCATCGCCCGTCGCGATGCGCGGCGAGTCGAGATCGACATGCACCTGCTTTACGCGGTCGTCATTGGGATTGCCGCCGATCAGGAAGGGCTGGATCGTCATGGCGAGGGGCCGATAGCGCGCGTCCCATCCGCGATCGGACAGATAGAGATTCTCGCCATTTTCAAAACCGAACATCGCGAAGGCGTGAAAGCCGTCGCGTTCGGGGTTCATGCGGAACAGGATCGGGTATTCGGCCTGTACCGCTCGAAACTCGGTCGGCACGGTGACGCAGCACATCTGCGCATCGCCGAGCATGGCATCGCTCCGGTCGAGGATGCGCAGGTCGCGATGCGCCTCCGCGGTCAGGATCGCATGGCGGGTCATCAGGTCTGTCTTTCCGGTCGCGGGACGGTTGGGGCGGGCAGCGGGGACGAAACGGATAGCGACCCTGTCCGGTCCCATCCTCTCCTCTGATCGTCACACGCCTGGCCATCTCGGCCAGATTGCCGCCGTCCGCCCGAAAAGGCCAGCTTTCCCGTCCGGAAAAGCTGGCCCGATTACGGTCATCAGAAGGTGAAGCGCACGCCCGCGGAATAGCGCGCGTCCTGCTTCGTCACGAAGGTGATGTTTCGATCCGACCGGAGATGACCGCTACGGTTCTCGCCCAGGATGTTGATTCCCTCGGCAAAGATCGCGACGCTCTTGGTCAAAGCATAGCTCGCGCTGGCGTCAAGCTGGCCATAGGTGTTGATATAGGTCGGGTTGATACCCGACGCGGCCAGATAACCCTTGCGCCAGTTATACGCGGCACGCGCCTGGATGCCGTATTTGTCATAGAACAGCACCGCATTCGCGCTGTCGGACAGGCCCGTGATCGCGAACTGCGAAATGCTGGCGGGCAGGGCATTGTTATAGTCGCGGTTGCCCTTCACGATCGTGTAGTTGAGGATCGTGCCGAAGCCCGTATCCCAGAAATTGTGCTGGATCGCGAATTCGAAGCCGTTGACCGTCGCCGTCTGGTCGCTGTTGAACGGCGTCGTGACGACGAAGTTTGCCAGCGGATCGTTGGGCTGTGCGATGATCGTGCCGTTGACCACGCCGCCGGGGAAGTTCGTGGCGATGTAGTTGCGGATATCGGCGAAGGTGGCGTTCGCACCCAGCGCATTGATCGCCGCCTGATAGCGCGGACCATATTGCGCCGGCCCGCCAAAGGTCGAAACCGGGGTGGTGATCCCGGGAAGCGTCACGTTCACCTGGGTCTGGCTGATATAGTTGGACACGACCTTGTGGAAGAAGCCGACCGAAAGGTAGCTGTCCGACTTATAGTACCATTCCGCCGACAGATCGATGTTCTTCGACTTGTACGGGATGAGGTTGGGATTGCCGACCGCGCCGGTGCCACCGCCAATGCGGAACAACTGGTCGATGCGGCGACCGCCCTGGAGGCTGCCATAATCGGCGCGCGTGATGGTGTGGCTGTACGACGCGCGCAGCTTGACGTTCTCGATCGGCTGGAAGTCGAAGTCGACCGAAGGAAGCCAGTTCTGGTAGCTGCCCTTGAACGTGGTGAACCCGCTGCCAGAGAACAGGACGTTGAATTCGTTCTGCGAATTCTGTCGCGCGCCGACCGGGGTTGGCACCAGCGCCGAGGCCGACACGTCGGTATTCTCGAACCGCAACCCGGCGATCAGGTGCGCGGGACGCGAAAACAGGTCCATCTTGCCGTTGAACTGGAAGTAGGGCGACACCGTCTTTTCACGAATGCGCGAGTCGGTGTTGTAGGGGATCAGACACTGCCCGTTGCCGCCGCAGATATTGTACGCCTTGTCCAGCAGCGACACCATCGTCGGCAGGTCGAAGCCATAGAAGGACTTGACCATCGACGGATCGTTCGCGCCGTTGATGCCGGAGAACTTGTCCGGAATGCTGATGAGCTTGAACAGGTCGTCCGGGATCAGCGCCGCTGCCGCCGCGCGTTGCGCCGCACTGTCGCCGCCGGTGCCGCCCCAGGTGTCGTTCTGGAGCACGCTATAGGCCGAACGCACCTTGTTGTCGGTATAGTCGAAGCCCCAGTCCAGGCTGTCCAAGAAGCCCTGCTCATGGTCGTAATGGCCACGGAACTGGACCTGTTTGATCTCGTCGCGGAAATAGGAATTGCGGAAGGCGCTGCCCGTCGGAACGATATTCGCGGCGTTCAGCGGGTCGATTCCCGGCTGCATCGCGAACGAGATGATCGGCAGGCCCTTGTCGAAGTTGATCGTCTGGTTCTGAACCCCGAAGATCGCCGTGCCGACCGAGTTGCTGTTGCCATAGGGATTGTCGGGCTTCGACTCGGCCGTCGAGTGATGCGCATCGATCGAGAGGGTGACGCCGCCCGGCGCCTTCCAGGTCAGGTTGCCGCCCAGCGACTTGTTGATGCTGCGAACCGAGGTCTGCGTCGCCGAATAGGCGAGGTCCTTGGCCTCGGCGGCGGTGAAGCGCTCGGTATAGAAGACCGGGCCGGCGACCGGACCATCGGTCCATGCGCTCGACGTGTCGTTGTGATTGTACCAGATGCCGACATTGTTGTCGCGAATGTCGAAGGTGTTCTGCGAATAGGTGTAGTCGACGGTCGCAGTCAGGTCGTCGGTAGGACGGAATTGCAGAACCGCCTGGCCGTTGATGCGCTCGCGGCGGCCGTTGACGATATTGTAGCTGGCGTTCTGCGGCACCTGATAGACGTCGGTCGGCCCGGGTCGATTGGTGATGTTGGCGTAACGCGGATCACCCTGCTGCGCGAGCGAGCCCCAGTTGTTCTCCGAGCCCAGATAGCCGTCACGCCAGCCGACATTCGCCTGGTTCTGGCTGAAATTGCGGCGCTGATAGGCACCGGTGACGAGAATGCCGATCCGGTCGTCGGCAAAGGTGTCGGAGACGATGCCCGAAACCTCGGGCGTAATGTCCTTACCGCCATTCTGAGAGGTGTCGACGACGCCGCGCGCCGAGATCGACCCGCGCAGGCCGGGCTTGTCGAACGGGCGCGGGGTACGGATATTGATCGTCGAGCCGATACCGCCCGAAGGAACGGTCGCGCGCCCGGACTTGTAGACCTCCAGCGCCGCGACGCCTTCGGATGCCAGGTTGGCGAAGTCGAACGAACGCGAACCCGGCGCGCTGTTGCCGTCACCGATGGTCGAGGTCGGCATCTGGCGGCCGTTCAGCGTCACCAGGTTATATTCGGGACCGAAGCCGCGAACGGTGACGAACTGGCCTTCGCCGTTCGACCGGTCGATCGAGACGCCGGTGATGCGCTGGAGCGATTCGGCGAGGTTCGTGTCGGGGAACTTGCCCATTTCCTCGGCGCTGATCGCATCGACCACGCCCTGCGCATTGCGCTTGATATCGATCGACTGGCGCAAGCTGGCGCGGATACCGGTGACGACGATGTCGCCGTCGCCCTGGGCCGGATCGGCGGGGCCGGTGGCCGTGGGCTGCGGATCGGTTTGCGACGGACCGGGATTGCCCATCGTCGCATTGGCATCCTGCGCCATGGCGACAGCGGGAATGGCCAGGGCGACGGTCGAAACACCGATAGCGAAATTGGATAGCAGGCGAGCACGAACGCTACGCATGGAAACCTCCCCTCATGAACCTGACGCGGTTTGGCCGCGCTCTTGAGAACGTTCACTCGTTCAAAGGCCTTTTGGTGTCAAGAGCGTTCGGCCATTGAAAACGCACGATTGTGAACGTTCTCCGGATATGCTTGTCTGACAGCGGGATAAGGCTAGAAGCGCCGCCGAACAGGGAGGATGCATATGACCGGATTGCGTTTTGCGAGCGGATTGGCGCTGATCGCGCTGGTGACGGCCGGGGCCGGGGCACCGTCCATCGCTCAGACCAAAGCACAGGCCAAGACGCCTGTGTCGGCCAAGGCGGCGCGCGCGCGTGCCGATAGGATCGTTGGCAAAATGACACGCGCCGAAAAGATCGCGTTGGTCCATGGGCTGTTTCCGCCGCTGGCGGCGGGCAAGTCGTCCAACCAGCTCATTCCCTCGGCTGGCCATATCGACGGAATTCCGCGACTCGGGGTGCCCCTGACGCGCGAAAGCGACGCCTCGCTCGGCGTCGCCAACCAGGTCGAGCAGCGCATCGGCGACGTCGCCACCGCCTTGCCGTCAGGCCTGGCGACGGCGGCGAGTTTCGATCCCGCCATCGCTCGGGCGGGCGGCGCGATGATCGGCGCGGAGGCGCGGGACAAGCGCTTCAACGTCCTGCTGGCGGGCGGCGTCAACCTGACGCGCGATCCGTGGAACGGGCGCAACTTCGAATATCTGGGCGAGGACCCCTTGCTGGCGGGCACGCTGGGAGGTGCGCACATCGCCGGTGTCCAGTCCAACCGGATCGTCTCGACGATCAAGCACTTCGCGCTGAACGCACAGGAAACCGGTCGCCTGGTCGTCGATGCGCGGATCGACGAGGCGGCGCTTCGGATGAGCGACCTGCTCGCCTTCCAGATCGCGATCGAGAAGGGGCGGCCGGGTTCGGTCATGTGCGCCTATAACAAGGTGAATGGCGATTGGTCTTGCGAGAACCCCCACCTGTTGAACGACGTGCTCAAGCGCGATTGGTCCTATCCGGGCTGGGTGATGAGTGACTGGGGCGCGGTACATTCGACGGTGAAGGCCGCGAATGCGGGGCTGGACCAGGAGTCGGGCGAGGAACTCGACAAGGCGGTCTATTTCGGCGCAGCACTCGGAGAGGCCGTCGCGAAGGGCGAGGTTCCGGAGGCGCGGCTGAACGACATGGTCGCGCGCTACCTGACCGGGCTGATCGAGACGGGGGCCTTCGACACGCCGACGCCAGCGCAGGCGGTGACGCCGGACTATGCCGCCCATGCCGAGGTCGCGCAGCGCACGGCGGAAGCGGGCATCGTGCTGTTGAAGAACGAGGGCGATCTGTTGCCGCTTGCCGCGACTGCAAAACGGATCGTCGTCATCGGCGGCAATGCGGATGTCGGCGTGTTGTCGGGTGGCGGATCGTCGCAGGTACGCTCGGTAGGCGGCGCGCCGGTCGAGATCCCGCTGGCCTATGGCGGGTCGGCCTCGTTCGCTCGGATCACCTATCATGCCTCCTCGCCGCTCCTCGCGTTGCGCAAGGCTCTGCCCGGCGTCGAGGTGCAGTGGATGGACGGCCGCAACCTGAACGCCACGCTGGCTGCGGCAAAGGCGGCGGATATCGCCATCTTCTTCGCGACCCAGTGGACGACGGAAGCGGACGACGTGCCCGACCTGCGCCTGCCCAACCAGCAGGATGCGCTCATCGCTGCGATCGCCGGGGTCCAGCCGCACACCATCGCGGTGATGGAGACGGGTGGACCGGTCCTGATGCCGTGGATCGCCAAGGTTCCCGCCGTGGTGCAGGCCTGGTATCCCGGACAGCGCGGGGGCGAGGCGCTGGCGGCGATCCTGACCGGACAGGTCAACCCATCGGGGCGCCTGCCGATCACCTTTCCCGCCGACGCCTCGCAGCCGCCCCGCCCACGACCGGTGGGGTTGGACCAGATGAAGGGCCTCGAGGCGGAGGCTGCCTCAAATCCGGCGGCAGCCTCGACCATGACGCTGCCGAGCTTCCCGGTGGATTATGTCGAGGGCGCCGATGTCGGCTATCGCTGGTACGAGAAGAAGGGACTGAAACCCCTGTTTCCGTTCGGCTACGGGCTCAGCTACACGAAGTTCACCTATGGCAACCCCGTCGTCACCGGCGGGCGGACGATCCGCGTGACCGTCGACGTGACGAACAGCGGCCAGCGCGAGGGGGCCGACGTGCCACAACTCTACGTCGCGCGCGACGGCGACGTGGCGCCGATGCGGCTCGCCGCGTTCCAGCGCATCGCCCTCAAGCCGGGGGAGACGCGTCGGGTAACCCTGACGGCCGAGCCCCGGATCCTTGCCGATTATGACACCGGCTTGCCGGGCTGGCGGATCGCCGGGGGGACGTATCGTGTCGCGGTCGCCCATGACGCCAACGACCGCGCGATGGTCCGCACCGTGGCGGTCCAGGCGCAGACGATGAAGCCCTAAGTCCGTTGCCGGGTGGGAGATTAGCGGGCAGGGTGGGGCATGTCCCCACCCGGCTCCGTTCCTACCCCCGTAAAGTCCCCGGTTGCGCTCTGGCCCTATGCCCTCGCCAATATCGGCGGCGTGGTGGCCTATCTCCCGCTCCTGACATTGCTCCTGCCGCTCAAGGTCGAGGCGATCAGTCCCGGCGGCCGTATCGCGTTGCTCTCGCTGATCGCGGTTGCTGGCGCGATCACGGCCAGCGGCGCCAATATCCTGTTCGGCTGGCTCAGCGACCGCTCGCGCCGTTCCGGACGGGGCAGGCGGGGGTGGATGGCGATGGCGCTGGGCGGCGTGTGTGTCAGCTATGCCCTGTTCGCGGTCGCCACCTCTCCGGCAGCGATCGTCGTGGCGATCCTGTGCTTCCAGTTCGCCGTCAACGCGCTGCTCGCGCCATTGATGGCGATCATGGCGGAGGAGATTCCCGATTCGAAACGGGGCATGGCGGGCGGGTTGATCGCGCTTGGCAATCCTGCGGCCTCCGGGTTGTCGGCATGGTTGGTGGGGGAGGCGACGCTTGGCGCCGATGGTCGCCTGCTGATCGTGTTCCTGACGATCATGGCCTGTGTCCTGCCGCTGGTGGCGCGGAGCCGCGTCGCGGTTTCGGCGGACGCCGCCATCGCCCGGACCGCGCCGCCGCCACGCCGCGATTTCATCGTCGCGGGAATGTCGCGACTGATGATCCAGGTCGCCGCCGTCGTGACCCAATGCTATCTCCTCTATTATTTTGAGACGATCGTTCCGTCCGGCGAGCAGGCGGATTTGCCGCGGTGGATCGGGCAGGTCTTCACCGTCGCCTTCGTCCTGCCGCTACCCATCGCGCTGGTGCTGGGGCGACTGGCCGACCGGATCGAGCGGCGCAAATATGTTCTGTTGCTGGCCGCACTGGTCGCGGCGGGGGGACTGGCCGCGATGGCCCTTGCCCAGAGCCGGGAAGCCGGGGCGGCGGCGTTCATGCTCTATACGACGGGATCGTCGGTGTTCGTCGCGCTGCACTCGGGATTGAGCTTCCAACTGCTTCCCGACCCGGCACATCGCGGGCGCGACCTTGGCGTCTACAATCTGGCGAACACGTTGCCGACCCTGATCGGCGCAGCGCTCGCCTGGGCCTTCGCCACCCCGGAGGATTTCAGCGTGGTACTGCTCGCCCTGGCGCTCATCACGGTATCCGGGGGGCTGGCGATCCTGGGGGTAAAGACGTGGCGGTAGCGCCAAAGGACATGGGCCGGGGTCGGGGCCACCGCCGGGATGGAGTGTCGCAATGAAATCGCTGATCCGCGTGGCGCTGCTGCTGTTCGCCTGCCTGGTATCGACGCCGCTGCTGGCGGAATGTCGACTCGACGCCCTCGACCGGTTGGCCGAACGGTCGCTGCTTCATAGGCCCGCTCGTGCTGCGTCCGACATGATGCCGTTGGTCGTCCTTCTGCACGGAAGCACGAGCGATGGCGAACACATGCTGCGCGAGAGCGGTCTGGCGCGGACGGCGGATCGGCACGGTTTCTTGGTGGTCGCGCCCAATGGCGGGATCGCGGCGGGGCAGGGCTTCGTCTGGAACATTCCCGGCGTTCCGACCGTCACCGGCAGCCTGCCGCCCAAGGGCGCGCGCGACGACGTCGCCTATCTGCATGGGCTTGTCGACCGGCTGGTCGCAACCGGTTGCGTCGACGGCGCACGGGTCTATGCGACCGGGCTGTCCGGCGGTGGGCGGATGACCTCGCTGCTCGGCTGTCGGCTGTCCGGTAGCTTCGCTGCCATCGCTCCGGTCGTCGGACTGCGCGCCGGGCGTCCGTCCGAAGAGGACCCCGCCGAAGTCGATCCGGCAAGTTGCCGCCCTGCGAAGGCAATTCCGCTGTTGGCCTTTTCGGGCGATGCGGACACCACCAATCCGATCGCTGGCGGCGGCGCGCCCTATTGGCGCTATTCGCAGGCGGCCGCGTTACGGCGATGGGCGACGCTCAATCGCTGCACGACCGCTTACAGCCATGCCATCGACGGGATAACATATGAGCAGGGCTATGAGGGGTGCACCGAGGGCGCGACGGTCGCGGCGCGGGTGAGGCGCCGCGGCGGCCATAGCTGGTCGGTGGTCGACAATGACGCGTTGTGGGCGTTTTTCTCCCGCCATCACCGTTAAGGCGAACCGCCGTCCGACGCGGCGTCATCCGCCTGGACGATAGGTGCGTTCGACATGTCCGGCGAGTTCGTCGGGCCAGAAATAGACCGGTCTCAGGCGACCGGTGGCGTAGCGATCGATCTGATCGGCGAAATGCGGCGAGGCGGGATCGCCGCTCTGGCCCCCCGCCATCACGGCGGTGGCTTTCACGCGGGGGCCAAATTCGACGATCGCGACGAAGCTGTTCCCGCTGGTGCCGTAATAGCGTTGTGTGCCCGGCCAGCGTCTGGCGCCGAACGACGCAAGGCTGCCCCATTGTGCCGATGTGAAGGGGATGGGTGTCGACGCCTTTGCGTCGTCAAAATGCGGTCGGATCGAATCGTCCAGCCGCTGGAAGCGGTTGATCTGCCCCCAGGGCGTCCGCCAACGTCCGAAATCGCGTTGCAGCCGGGCGACCGCCGCCGCGAGCGCGGCGATCCTGGTGGCGGCATCGACGCGCGTCGCGATATAGTCGGGTACGTTCATCCGCTCCGCCTGTGCGAAGCCCCCGACCTCGCGCCATAGTTCGTCGCCCCAGAACACCGCGAGGCTCGTCGCTATGGAATTTGCCGCCCAGCGATGGTTCCAGCGCGCCAGCATCGCGACCGGCTCGGCGAGCGCGCGCCGACGCGGATCGGTCGAGGGGAGGGCCCGCCACGCCTCCACGAGGCCCGGCAGGAGATGCGCGAAAGCGGGCAGATAGGGATCGTAGGCGGCGGTGCGAAGCCGCTCGGCCGTCCAGTCGCGCTTGCCGGTCAGCAGGAGGTCGGCATGTTCACCGCGTGCATTGGGGCCCGTCTGGTCCATGTAGCGGGGATAGTCCGGCGCCTTCGGGCTGTCGGGACCAGCCGCGCTCCAGGGCCAGTCGTTGGTGTTGTGGACCCAGCCGACGCGTGGATTGGCGACGCTGGGCAGGCTGGCGAGCGAATGGAGGCCCTGCCAGTCGGTCGCAGGATCGCTGCCGTCGACCGGGCGGGTATAGTCGAACCGGTCGTTCCTGACCGGCATGAACTGCGGCATGAGAAACGCGATCTCGCCACGATCATCCGCGAACAGCGTGTCGTTGGAGGAATTCGCCTTGCGCTCGGCAACCGTCAGATAGTCAGCGAGATTGGTAGCCTTGGTGCGCAGCCAGCTCTGCTCCAGAGCGGGCACCGGTCGCCACATCAACGCGGTCGCCATCCAGCGGCCGTCCCTTATCGCGACGATCGGGCCGTGATGGGTCCGCCAGGTGACGAAGCGCCGCTCGCCGAGGCTGCCATCGGGGCGGCGGACGCGGATCGTGACCGGGCGGCTGACGACCGGGTGATCTTCGCGTCCATAGCGATAGGTCCAACCGTCCGCATGATGCGCGACCCGCTCGGCGAACTGGTCGACATTGTCGACGGTCGACGAGGTATGCATCCACCCGGCATGGGCGTTGAAACCCTGATAGACGAAGAACTGGCCCCAGGTGCTTGCGCCATAGGCGTTCAGACCGGCGTCGCTGGTCATCTGTGCCTCGGATCGGAAATAGAAGCTCGTGTGCGGATTGATGAGCAGCAGCGCGTGCCCCGCGCTGGTCAGCTTGGGCGCGATCGCGATGCCGTTCGATCCGGACGGCTCGCGCGGCACGATGCCGCGCTCTTCCGGACTGGGCGGGGTCGGCTGCCCATAGAAAGTCTTGAGGTCCGACAGTGAAATCCGCTCGATATCCCCGCCGATGCTGCCCTCGGTAAAACTGAGCGCCATCCACGGCTCGAACCTGGTCAGCACTTTTGGCTGGGTGCGCGGATGCGTCGCCAGATAGTAATTCAGGCCATTCGCCCAGGCATCCATCAATTGTCGCAGCCACTCCGGACTGGCGGCATATTGTGCCTGAAGCTCGACGGGATCGACGAACAGCCTTTGGCGAAGATCGGCCCAGATCGCGTCCTCACCCTCCGCTTCTGCGCTCCGACCGAGCGCGGTGAGATAATTGGCCTCGATCCTCGCGAAATCATCCTCGGCCTGGGCATAGGTCATGCCGAAGACGGCATCGGCGTCGGTCTTTCCCCTCACATGCGGAATGCCCCAGTCATCGCGCACGATCGTCACACGGGCCGCCTGCGCCTGCCAGCGCTGCCACTCGGCGTCGGGGGCAGCGGCCGTCGTCGCGAGGACCAGTGTGAGGATCAGCGTTTTTCGCGTCTGTCGCAAAGCCCTGTTCATGACGCGAGATTAGGGCTGTTACATCGCGATGGCCACGCTCGGAGACGGGTGTCGCCCCCTATCGCGGCCATCCCGCTCTTACCAGACGTGGACGCGCTGCTCCGGGGTCAGGTACAGCTTCTGGCCGGGCTCCACCTTGAACGGGCCATACCAGGCGTCGAGGTTGCGGACGGTCAGCACGCGCCACGGTGCGGGCGCATGCACGTCGGTGGCGATCCGCGCGCGCAACGCCTTGTCCCGCATCTTCGTCCGCCAGCTCTGCGCGAAGGCGAGGAAGAAGCGCTGGTCACCCGAGAGCCCGTCGATCACCGGCGCGGGCTTGCCACCCAGCGATGCGCGATAGGCTTCGTAGGATGCTGTCAGACCGGCGACATCCGCGATATTCTCGCCCAGTTCCTGTTCGCCGTTCAGGTGGAGGCCGGGCAGCGCTTCATAGGCGCTGTATTGCGCGACGAGGGCCTGGCCCGCGCCCTCGAAGCGCTTGAGATCGGCGGGTGTCCACCAATTGTGCAGCCGCCCGGTCGAGTCGAAGTCGCTGCCCAGATTGTCGAAGCTGTGGCTGATCTCGTGTCCGATCACAGATCCGATCGCACCGTAATTGGCGGCGGCGTCGAACCTGGGGTCGAAATAGGGGCTTTCGAGGATCGCCGCCGGGAAGTTGAGCGCGTTCTGGAGCGGCAGGTTCACCGCATTCACCGTCTGCGGCGTCATCCACCATTCGCTGCGATCGACCGGCTTGCCCAGCTTCGAGACGTGATACCGATAGAGCGCGAGCTTCGCGCGCTGCGCGTTGCCGACCGGGTCGTCGGCGCGCACATCGAAGCGCGGGTAATTCCACCAATGGTCGGGATAGCCGACCCCGACCTTCAGCACCGCGAGCTTGCGCCGCGCCTCCGCCTTGGTCGCGGGCGCCATCCAGTCGAGCGCGGCGATGCGCCGGTCAAACGCGGCGACGATGTTCGTCACCATATGCTGGATCTCGGTCTTGGACGATGCCGGGAAGTAACGCTGGGCGTAGATCTTGCCGACGGCTTCCCCCAGCGCGCCATTGACCGCAGCGATGCCGCGCTTCTCGCGCGGCTGCTGCGCGGGGGTGCCGTTCAGCGTCTGCCCGTAAAAGCCGAAAGCGGCGTCGTCGATCGCCTTGGGGAGCGATCCGGTCACCTGGTTGACGGTGTGGAAGGCCAGCCAGTCCTGCCAGCTTTGCAGCGGCTCGCTGGCGACGAGCGCGGACAATTTTGTGATGGCGTCGGGTTGCCAGGCGATGAAATCGCGCTGACCCGCCGGAATGCCGGCCGCGTTCCAGAAGCTTGGCCAGTCGATGCCCGGTGCACGCTTGGCGAACTCGTCGCGAGTCCATGGGTTGTCGCCCTTGTGCGCGTCCTGGCTGGCGATGATGTCCGTCTGCGCGGTGGCGATCTTCATCTCCAGCGCATAGACCCGCGCCGCGCGTTCCTGCGGATCGGACAGCCCGGCAAGCTGCATCAGCCTTGCCAGATAGGCTTGATAGGCGGTTCGGATCTCCGCCATTTCGGGCTTGTCCGACAGGTAATAGTCGCGGTCCGGCAGACCAAGTCCGCCCTGCATCAGATAGGGGATGTTGCGGGTCGGCTGGTTCAGGTCCTGGCTGACGAACAGGCCGAACAGATCGTTGGTGCTGGCGTAATTGTTGTTGTTGAACGGATCGGTGTCCGACCGCATCGCCGCGCCGATCGCACGGGACAGGTCGCGCTTGTCCTTGATCGCGGCGATCGCCGCGAGGCTGGACTGGATCGGCGCGAGGCCGCGGGCTTCGATCCCGGCCGTATCGGTATAGGCGGCATAATAGTCGGCGATCCTCTGCTGATCGCTGCCCGAAGCGCCTTTCGCCGAAGCGGCGCCCTTGATGATCGCGGCGGTCCGCGCTTCGGCCCGTAGCGAGACGTCGAGCCCGACGCCGATCGACGAACGATCCGCCGGGATCTGTGCCGTCTTCGCCCATGTCCCGTTGGCATAATCGTTGAAGTTGTCGCCCGGTTTGACGGCTTGGTCGATCAGCGCCTTGTCGACGCCGGACAATAGTCCCGTCTGGGCGACGGCGGCGGACGAGGCGAGGAGGGCGAGGACGAGAGCGAAGCGCTTCATAGATATCCTGGGATCGGGAGGTTATGCCCGATGGAGCACCCGATGCGCCCGGCAAGTCAAGCGCGATGACATGAACTTGCTGTCATGAACGGTGTCTCGCTGCGCCTATTGTTTCGTGAGGAGAGCGTTGCGCTCCAGGGTCAGCCGCCGGTCGCCGCAATAGCCGCAGTGCGGGCCGACAAAGTGCCGCGCGGCTTCGCGGTCTCCCTTCAATTGCCAGTCGAGCCAGGCCGTGACGACCTCGGCCGCGATGCCGCCATGCGGCCGCATATAGGTCCCGCCATGGCCGACGGGGATGTCGACCAGCGCGGCGGGGATATGGGTGATCCGCTTGAAGTCGTCCGCGCCATTGCCGTGCGCGATGTCGGTAGGCCCGCCCAAGACGTAGAGGGTCGAGCCATGTAGCTTGGCCAGCAACGCCTTGTCGGAAACGATGCCCGGAATGGGGTTGGCGCCGGCCGGGAAATAGCCGCTGTTCATGATGACGGACGTTCGCACTCGCGGTTCGAGAGCAACGGCAAGCGCCTGCAGTCCGCCGCAACTCCAACCCGATGCCGCGATCTGCCGAGTGGCGACACGGCCGCGAAGCGGGCTTCCGGGCCGCGTGTTTTCCCGGATCGCCCAGTCGATCGCGTCGGACAGCAGATGCGTCGCCGTCTGCACCTGCAGTCCGCCGCCCTGACCATCGGCAGCGGATTTGGCTGCGCTGGCCTTCGGGATGGCGCCCGAAGCGATCACCAGATAGCCATGCGATGCGACCTCGAGCAGGTGATTGCGAGAGGCCGTCCCGTCCGCACCGCAGCCGCCATTGCCGAAAACGTAAATGCCAAGCTTTGCGCTTCCCAATGCCTTCAGGTCGCTCGGGCGATAGACGACGTGATCGGGTAGACCGGGACTCTCCTCGAAGATGGCGGGGAAGCGACCGGTGCCGCGTTCGACTTCGGCCCGGGCGGCACCGGACAAGCTGGTGACGCCGACCAGAAGGCATGCCATGACCGCGCGACGCCTATTGCCTGCCATCCTCTATCTCCCTGTCCGCCATCCCTTGGGGGTGCGCCGTTGTTAGCGCCAACATGGCTGATGTCCGGACGCCGTGCAACGCCGTTCGCGTCGAGTTCGTGCAATGGATCAAATGCTTGCGATCCGCCGAATGGTAACGGTTCGTCGCAAAATATCGGATGATCTCGACGGAAACGCTTGGCAGCTGCATCTTGGCTGATGAGGGGGAGGCTGTGAATTCGGATCAGCTAGTCGCTTGGGTCGGTCGCCACATCCTGCCGCATGAGCGGCAGCTGCGGCTATGGCTGCGCTCGGCGTTTCCGGCGGTGGACGTGGATGACGTGGTGCAGGAAACCTATTGCCGGATCAGCAAGCTCGATGCATTCGCGCATATCGACGATCCGCGCCGTTATTTCTTCCGGGCGGCCCGCAATGTCGTGCTCGAGCAGATCCGGCGCGAGCGGGTGGTCAGCATCGACGCGGCCAGCGGGCTGGCCGAACTGGACAACGCCCCCGACCTTGGCCAATCGCCCGAGGACATCGTGGCCGGGCGCCATATGCTTGCCCGCATCGAAAGGCTGATCGACGCCTTGCCCGAGCGCGCGCGAGAGATTTTTCGGCTCCGCAAGATCGACGGCGTGCCGCAACGGGATATCGCGTTCCGAATGCAGCTTCCCGAAACCGTCGTCGAGAATGACGTCGCGCGTGGCCTCAAGCGTATTCTCGATCAATTGACCGATGAGGAAAAGGCGGAATTGCCGATCCGTCGTCCGGGCTCGGGCACGGGGCGCCGCGACCATAAGCGTGGGACGGGCTGGCGGCGATGATCGACGAAACTGCCTGCCGGTGGGCGGCGGCCCTGGATCGCGGCCTGGACCCGGGCGAACGCGCGCAATTGGGTGCATGGCTGGACGAGGATGGTCGGCATCGCGGTGCGCTGCTCAGGGCGAGCGCCGCGCTGCACCTGCTCGATCGTGGTCGGGCGCTTTCGGGCGGTAGCGGCGCTGTTGCCGAACCCGCGCGCGTCGATCGCGGACAGGCGCGTTGGTGGCGGGTCGGCGGTGGCGCGGTGGCGGCCGCGCTGGTGGCGACGCTGGGCTTGGGCATGGGTCTTTGGCCCGAGCGTGGCGAACGGATCGACACCCGGATCGGCGAGATCCGCCGCCTGCCGTTGGCGGACGGTTCGGTGGCCTTGGTCAACAGCGGCACGACCCTGCGCGTCGCCTTCAGCCCGGCGCGGCGCGACGTGCGCGTCGACAAGGGGGAGGCCTGGTTCCAGGTGGCGCATAATCCCGAGCGCCCCTTCATCGTGGCGAGCGGTCCCTATCGCGTCCAGGCGGTCGGAACGGCCTTCGACGTTCGCCGCGAAGGCGATGTGGCGCGGGTCGTGGTGACGAAGGGTGTGGTGAAGATCTGGTCGGTCGACAGCGATCGCCCGGCTCGGCATGTCTCGGCGGGGCAATGGGCGATGCTCCGTCCGGACGGTCCCCAAGCGGCGAAGCTCCTTCCGCCCCAGGCGTCGGATCAGCAACTGGCGTGGCGCGAGGGGCGGATCGTCCTGGACGACATGACGCTGGGCGCGGCGGTCGCGGAGTTCAACCGCTACAATGTCAACCGGCTGGAGGTCGCGCCACAGCTGGCCGGACGTCGCGTGGTCGGCTGGTTCCGGATCTACGATGTCGACGGCTTTGCGACGGCCAGCGCCGCGATGGTCGGCGGCCGGGTGGAGCGGATCGATCGACCGGGCGAGGGCGACGTGACGCGCATCCTTCCCTGACGCGCGCATCTCTCAAAAAATATTCGGGCGGGTGACGGAAACGCGGCGGCCACGCATCCTTCGATCAGCGCCGTTTGAAGCGCATGAAAATAATCGAGGGAGGGGTTCCTTTGCGCAACAGCCAGATTCTCAGCGTGCCGTTCGTGTCGATGGTGGCGATCGCCACCGCGATCGCGTCGCCAGCCGCTGCCGCCCAGTCCACCGTCCGCAACTTCAACGTGCCGCGCCAGGCCGCCACCACCGGTCTCGTTCGCTTCGCGCAGCAGGCCGGTATCCAGATCCTGGCGCCCAGCGATGTGACGCGCGGTCAGACGGTGTCCGCCGTGCGCGGCCAGTTGAGCGTCGAGGAAGGCCTTCGCCGCCTGATCGCCCCCAGCCATTTGCGGCTGGTGTCGTTCGACGGACGAACCGCGGTGATCGGATCGGCCGGGCCCGCCGGCAACCGCAACGTCAGCTATGTCCTCCCGCAGGACACCGGATCGGCCCCCGGCGCGACGCAGTCGTCCGCGCCACCCTCGGCCGAAACCGCGCAGACCGACGCGGGCGCTCAGAGCGAGATCATCGTCACCGGCAATACGTCGGATCGCCGGACGCTGTTCAACTCCTCGTCCAATGTGACGCTGGCGAGCGCCGCCGACCTGCAGCGCAAGGCGCCGCGCTCCACCGCCGATGCGCTCGAACTCGTTCCCGGCGTATTCGTCGAGGGAACGGCGGGTCCGATTTCCAACAACTATTCGGTGCGCGGCCTGCGCGGCGGTGGCCAGACCTTCATCACGCTGGAAGAGGATGGCATGCCGATCCTCTACGGCGGCGGTGGCGCCGACTTTTACTTCCAGAACGACATCACCATCAACCGCATGGAAGCGGTCGAGGGCGGCACGTCGGGCGTGCTGGCACCCAATGGCGCGGGCGCGACGATCAATTTCATCTCGCTCAAGCCCGACCATGACAAGGCCACCGCGATGGTGCGCTATACCGGCACCAGCTATGGCGACCTGCGCGCCGATGGCTATTTCTCGGCGCCCATCGCCGATGGCTGGGCGTTCAACGTCGGCGGCTATGTCACGTCGCAAAAGGGTGTTCGCCGGACCCCCTTCACCTTCAACGGCTATGACGTGAAGGCGATGCTGGAGAAGAAATTCTCCAACGGCGGCCTGGTTCGCTTCACCATCAAGAACAGCGATAAACGCTTTCCCTATTATGCCGACATGCCGTTCCGCGTGGCGGCCGACGGCACGATCAGCAGCCTTCCGAGCCTCGACCTGAAGCGCGACGATGTCGGCGGGCGCGGCTTCACCCAGTTTCTGGTGCCGGACTCGCCACAGACCGGGGATAGCCTTCGCCGGTTCAGCTCGGCCGATGGCGTTCACGTGAAGGGCACGACCTATCGCATCGATGTCGAGGTGCCGGTCAGCCCGAATCTCCGTCTGTTCGGCCGTGCCCGCTATCTGGACGGGTCCTATGACTTCAACGGCATCTTTCCGGGCAGCGGCTCCGGTACGGCCGGTCTGACCTCCGCGCTCAACTATCTGACGCCGGGGTCTTCACCCCTCGCGGGGCTCACCCCGATCCAGGGTTCGTCGCTCACCTATTTCCAGGTGGCCGGGATCCGCTTCCCCGGTGTCGCGCAATACGGCCTGCGCAATATCCGCACCGGCCAGGTGATCGCCGCGTCCGACACCGCCACGCTCAATGGTCTGAACGGCAACGGCCTTCTCCAGCAGACGGTGCTCAACCACCAGACGCTGGCGACCAAGGATTTCGGCAGCGACTTCGGCGTCAAATGGGATGCCGGGGGCAGCAATATCGACAACTCGCTGACCGTCGGCGGCATGGTCTATAATGTCCGCCGCCGGAACAACCAGTCGGCGGTCGCGACCGTGCTCAACGATGTACGCAACGACTCCAACGTCTACGATATGGTGGCGCTCAATGCGTCGGGCGGCGTGCTCGGGTCGCTGACCAACAATGGCCTCGTCAATTACGGCAACTGGGGGCAGGGGATTTTCAACGACGAGGTCACCTCGCTCTCGGCCTATTTCAACGACGAACTGACGATCGGCGAAAAGCTGCATATCGACTTCGGCGCACGCTACGAGCACCAGCATGTCCGCGTCGATATCGGCAAGACGGCGGCGGTCAATGCGGCGGTTCCGGCGGGGACGCCGGGCCTCTATGACAATGTCGGCAGCACGTTCGACGGCACCTATACGCGCCAGTCCGCCAATTACAGCGACTGGGCCTATACGGCGGGCATCAACTATGAGCTGACCGACCATGTCGCGCTCTATGTCCGCGGCGCGCATGGCTTCCAGACCAATGGCGGCGACACCGGCGGCACCCATGCGCCATCGGAGCTGACGCTGTACGAAGGTGGCGTGCGGTTCAAGGCGACCGGCTTCAACGCATCGGTCATCGGCTTCCGGACCGAATTCCGCGACCAATCCTATCAGTTCATCAACCCGGACAATCCCTCGCAGGCGAGCAATGCGCTGGCGGATAACTTCACCAACGGCGTTCAGGTCGACGCGACGGTGCGCCCGGTCTATTTCTTCAGCGTGAACGTCCAGGGCGTCTATCAGGACCCCAAGCTCAGCAATCTGCGCTTCAACGGCGTCGCCCAGCCGCAATATGAGGGCAACACGCCGGAACGGACGCCCAAGAAGCTGCTGACCGTCACGCCATCGTTCATCCTGCCGGGCGGGCTGGGTGAACTCTATGGTCGGTGGAAATATATCGGCAAGATCTTCGCCGACAGCGGCAACGGTATCGCGCTTCCCGAATATAGCGTCTTTTCGGTCGGGGCGAGCATCGACGCGACCCCGCGCCTCAACCTGTCGGTCAGCGTCGACAACCTGACCAATGTAAAGGGCTTCACCGAGGGCAATCCGCGTCAGGGGCAAACCCAGAAAATCGTCGACGGCTATTTCTACGGTCGGGCGATCGTCGGCCGCAACGCGCTGATCAGCGCGACGCTCAAGCTGTGAGGGTGAAGGCGGGGTTGCGTCTGACGCTCGGTCTCGCCGCCGTGCTGGTCGTTGCCAGCGCGACGGCAGGTTCCGCGCAGGTCGAGCAGTATCGCCTGCGCGAGGGGCTGAACATCAACAGCTTCACGCGCGCCGGGCCGGTCGCGGCGCATGTCGTGCTGCGGTCTGGCAGGCAACCCCGTCTCCTCGTCGCCTTCCCGGCGGGAAACAGCGGAACGGCGCTCTGGTTCGAGCCGCTCGACAGGGACGCCGCCTGGACGCTCGAGGGTCCGCCGCAGCCGATCACGGTCAACGACGCGAAGGGGCGGGCGCTTCACGGCGTCCGCTTCACCGCGACGATCGATGCCGCACGTCTGGTGCCGCGCCAGGCCGTCCTTTCGAGCATCCGCGTCATCCGCGACTATCAGGCGCTGGGCAAGGCACCCGCCGAGGTGCTGACCAGCCCCCGCGTAACGGCCAACGCGGTCCGCTGGTCGCGAGACCGGCTCGACGGTGCGGCGGGCTACGACCTGGCGATGACGGTGACGGGCGGGCGCAATGCCGATGGCGCTATCCTGGCTGGGGCGGACGGCAGGATCCGCTTTTCCGTCACCGCCCTGACGGGTGAGACACCGCTGACCCCGCGCGGCGGCGCGCAGTTGCTCAACGACCGCGCCCAGCCCGATCAGGGCGCACGCAACGCGTTGACCTTCCTCAGCTATGCCGAGAAGTTCCTGGCGGGTTCGTGGCGGTTCGATACCTATTTCGGTCGCGACACGCTGATGTCTGTCCGGTTGCTGATGCCGGCGCTGCAACCCGCTGCCGTCGAAACGGGGCTTGCGTCCGTATTGGCGCGGCTGTCGCCGCAGGGCGAGGTCGCGCACGAGGAGGATATCGGCGAGTTCGCCATCATCGATCACCGCAAGGCCGATGGCGGTTCGTCGGATGCGCCGGTCTATAACTACAATATGGTCGACAGCGACTATATGCTGGCTCCGGTCGCGCGGGCCTGGTTGCTCGATGATCCTCGCGGCAAGGCGCGTGCGGCGGCCTTCCTGGCGCAGCGGATCGATGGCTCGACGATGGGCGGGCGATTGGTGCGGAACCTTCGGTTCGTCCTGCGTCAGGCGGAGCCCTTCGCGCGCGAACCCGATCCGGCGCGACTGATCGCGTTGAAGCCTGGAATGGATGCGGGCGAGTGGCGTGACAGCAATGACGGGCTGGCGGGAGGGCGCATTCCCTATGACGTCAATGCGGTCCTGGTCCCCGCGGCGCTCGATTCGGCCGCGGCCTTGCAGGCAAGCGGACTGCTCCGTCCCTATCTGACGAAGGATGATGCCGAGGGCTTCGCGGCGGCGCGGCGGGTGGCCGATGTCTGGCGCGCCAAGGCTCCGCCGCTGTTCGACGTGACGCTACCCGCCGCGTCGGCGAAGCAGGCGGTAAGCCGTTATGCGAAGGCGATCGGCGTGCCCGCTGGCCCGGCGCTTGACGCGATCGGCGATGCGCCGCTCCGGTTCCCCGCGATCGCGCTCGATGCGCAGGCACGGCCGATCCCGGTCCAGAGCAGCGATCCGGGCTTTGCCTTGCTGTTCGGCAGGCCCGCACCCGACATGCTCGACGTGATGGCACGCGGTTTCATCGATGCGTTTCCGGCAGGACTTCGCACGGGCGTGGGAATGCTGGTCGCCAATCCGGCATTCGCCGATGCCGCGATCCAGGCCAAATTCTCGACCAACGCCTATCACGGCACCGTCGTCTGGAGCTGGCAGCAGGCGTTGGCCGCGGCAGGGCTGGCGCGACAGCTCGAGCGCGGCGACCTGCCCGCCGACGTTCGTGCATCGCTCATGCGGGCCCAATCCTGTCTGTGGGACGGGATCGAGGCGACGCGCAGCGTCCAGAGTTCCGAGCTATGGTCGTGGCGCTATGCCGATGGTCGCTACGACATCGTGCCCTTCGGCGCCGCGGGTGCGGATGTCGACGAATCCAACGCGGCCCAGCTCTGGAGTACGGTCTATCTCGCGCTCCGTCGCCCATCGGGGCGAGCGGTCGCGTGTTCGGCCCGATGAGGCTCGCCCATCGGCGGGCGATCGGATAGGCTGTCGCCCATGACGGACACGCGTATTCGCCGCATCGTGATCCTGGGCGGGGGGACGGCGGGATGGATGACCGCCGCCGCCCTGTCCCGCGCGCTCCAGGCGCAGGGCGTCGCGATCACGCTGGTCGAATCCGATGCGATCGGCACGATCGGCGTGGGCGAGGCGACCATCCCCACCATCCACTGGTTCAACCAGATCATCGGTCTGGACGAGCGCGAGTTCATGGCCGCGACCAAGGCGACCGCGAAGCTCGGCATCGAGTTCGTCGGCTGGAACGGACCCGACAGCCGCTATTTCCACCCCTTCGGGACCTATGGTCCGCCGGGCGATGGGGCCATGTTCCTTCACAGGCTGATCCGGGGGCGCGCCGATGGTGATGCGAGCCCGTCCGAAGCCTATTCGCTGACCGCGCAGGCGGCCCGCGCGGGGCGGTTTGCCCGACCCGTGCCCGATCGCCGCTCGCTCGTCTCGACGTTGGGCTATGCCTATCATTTCGACGCTGGGCTGTATGCACGGTATCTGCGTGGATTGGCCGAGCGCGCGGGTGTTGCCCGGATCGAGGGGATGGTGGCCTCGGTCGATCAGGATGCGGGGTCGGGTTTCGTCACCGCGCTGAGGCTGGCCGATGGACAAGTCGTCGAGGGCGACCTCTTCATCGACTGCTCGGGCCTCCGCGCGCTGTTGATCGGCGAGACGCTGGGGATCGGTTATGACGACTGGTCGCACTGGTTGCCCTGCGACCGGGCATGGGCGGCGCCGAGCGCGGCGGAGACTTCTCTGACCCCCTTCACCCGCGCGACGGCGGCCGAGGCTGGCTGGCGGTGGCGCATTCCCCTCCAGCACCGGGTGGGCAACGGCTATGTCTTCGCCAGCCGCTTCCAGGATGAGGCGGCGGCGCGGGCGTCGCTGCTCGCGGGGATGGAAGGGCCGCCCCTTGCCGAGCCCCGCCTGATCCGGTTCACGCCTGGCATGCGGCGCGAGGCGTGGCGCGCCAATGTCGTCGCCATCGGTCTGTCGAGCGGGTTTCTCGAGCCGCTCGAGTCGACGAGCATCCACCTGATCCAAAGCGGCATCGCCAAGCTGCTGTCGCTCTTCCCCGCGCGTGACTGTTCGCCCTTGCTGGCGCGACAGTTCAACCGCGTCTTTGGACAGGAAATGCACGACGTGCGCGATTTCCTGATCCTGCACTATCACGCGACCGGCGGACGGGACGAACCGATGTGGCGCGAGCGACAGGCGATGCCGATCCCCGACACCCTGGCGGAGCGTATCGCGCACTTCAGAGCGTCCGGTCGCATCGTCCTGTCGAGCGACGAGCTGTTCCGCGAAGCGAGCTGGTTCGCGGTGCTCGACGGCCAGGGCGAACGACCCGGCGACCATAACCCCTTGATCGAGACGAACGGTCGCGAGGACAATCTCCGCCAATTGGCGAGCTTGCGCGCGGAGATCGCCAGGACTGCGGTCAGCCTCCCGCCGCTTCCGGGGCGCTGAAGCGGCGGGGTCCGACGGCGGTCACGCGGCGAGCGCGTAGCGGCGGCAGTGGTCGAGATAGCCCGCCTCATGACGTCCCGCGAGCGACACGACGCTCTCCCACAGCCAGGACGGGGTGTCGAGCGTACCGCGGCGGTCCGCGTCGAGCTGCTCCGTCCACGCCGTGCGGGTGCGGCCGTCCATTTGCCGTGCGTGCGCCTTGCCGACCACGAATGCCAGATGGCGTGCGGCGCGGACGGCCTCGCCATGGCTGAACTGATCGACTTCGAGTTTCAGGTCGTGTGGGGTCAGCTCCCGGATGAACAGCGATCGCCCGAGCATCCGGACGGGCATCATGCGGCCGCCAAGATAGGGGGACAGCGCCTGCGCGGCCGCGACAACGCGTTCGGCATTGTCACGCGGCATGGCGGCTCCTCGCGCCGCAGGTGCGATGGGGTCGATCGCTTCCTTCAGGTCGATAAGGGCATAGGACCAGTTGCCCTTGCCGGTCTTCAGCGCGACGATCGCCGCGTAACGGAGCAGGCCAAGGCTGCTGCACCCCTTCATCCAATAGGCGGCGTCGACGAGCCGTACTTCGCGATCGCGCGGCTTGCCTTTCAGCGACAGGACCATCGCGGCAACCGCTTCGTCGGTGAACAGAGCGGTCAGTGCGTCTCGCTCATCGGCGCCCAGTTCCCAGAACTTCTTGCCCAGCGGAATTCGCGGTTCGACCGCTTCGAGGCGTTCCTTGGCGAGGTGGCGCCAGCGACGGCCCAGCGCTTCGCGTTCGACGCTCCGGACGAATTCGGAGTCGGCGCCCGGATTGTCATCGTCGGGATCGCGCATGGCGGCGGCATAGCCGTCGATCATCTGCTCCATCATCCGCATCGTGACGACGCCGGGAAGGTCCGATCCCCGCGCCGCCGTCGCGAGCGACAGGCCCAGTCGGATCAGATCATGCGCCGGGTTGCCGATCACGGCCTGATCGAGGTCGCGGATCTGGATCTCGACCGACCCTTCGCCATTGCCGACGGGTCCGAGATTGCCCAGGTGGCAATCGCCGCAGATCCAGATCGCGGGCCCGTTCGGCACACGCCTGCTGGCGGTGGATTCGGCCAGCCATTCGTAGAATTTGACGGTGTTGCCCCGGACATAGGCATGGGCCGATCGGGCCATTTTTAGCGTGCGTTTGGCGTCCAGGATGGCGTGTCGGTCTTGGGGCAGGGGCATCTTTGATGGGGCCTCGTTCAGTCGGGGAAGAGACAACGCATCGCCTGCCGGAAAAGTGTCAAAACATTGCTGAGCGTGTGTCGCGGCCGTCTTAGGGTCAGCGAGTGGCCGACGCCACGACGGCGCGGGTGACATTGCCCATCAGGCGCATTCTCGCCGGGATGGGCTGACGCGTGCTGGCGATCATGACCGCGACCGCATAACGATGCCCGTCCGGCGCCACGAGAAGCCCGACATCGTTATAGCCGGTCGCCAGGCTGCCCAGTTCCTGACCGGTCCCCGTCTTGTGCGCCAGCGTCCAGCCGGGCCGCAGGCCCGATTTCAGCCGCAATGGCCCGGTCTTGCTCGACCGCATCAGGGTCAGCAGCGATGCCGTCGAACGCGGGGTGAGCAGCTTGCCCTCCGCCAGCAGAGCCAGCCCGAGCGTGACGCCGTTCGCCGACGCACCGTCCATGGGCGATGCCAGATAGTGGCGAAGCGCCTTGTCGCGCGCCGCATAGGTCATCGCCGCCCGCGCCTGTAGGAAGCCCCAACCGCCAGCCCATTCCGGCCGCCATTCGAGGCCGGCGGTGCGCGCCTGCAACTGGCGCTCGCCCGGGCCGAACTTGACGCCGGTGATCCCCTTTCTGGCGAGCATCCGGTTTATTGCGGCGGGCCCGCCGACGCGCCAGAGCAGAACGTCGTTGCAGGTATTGTCGCTCCGCGTCATCGCACCGCGCAGCAGCTCGCCGATCGTGGTTCGATAGCCGGTCTTGCCGACCAGCGAACGGATCGGCTGATGAAAGACGGTGAGGTCGGATGGCTTCACCGTGATCGGATCGCTCAGCGACAATTGCCCGCGATCGACCGCGTCCATGACCGCAATCGCGACCCAGAGCTTGCTCACGCTTTGCTGCGGTCGTGGTCGATCGCCCTCCCAGGCGATGACCCATCCTTCGTCGATATCCCGGACGCTGATCCCCACGGCGCCATCGAAGCCGGACCCCAGCGCCTGGATCACGTTCAGCAGATCGGCCGACGGCTGCGGCCGGGTTGGAAGCGGCCGCGTCGGCTGTGCGGCCGGGACGGTCGTCTCGACCGAGATCGGCACCGTGGCTGGCGGCGGGGGAGTAGGAACCGGCTGGCTGACGGACGGCACGCACGCGGCGAGCAGGCTCGCAGCGGCGATCGCGGTGGTCGCGCGAAGCGGAGGTCGAAATGGCACCGGAACTTCCCTTTTGGCGCGTTGTAGCGGCCCAGGCTCCCGGCAACAGTCGAGACGGGGGCGCTGATCGTATGCGGCCCTCCATTCGTCGCAGGACCATCGGAACAATCGCGACGCGAAGCGCTTGCCAGTCCGAACAGAGAAAGGCTTGCCCATGTCCACCCCCGCCGTCTGGTTGATTACCGGATGCTCGACCGGCTTTGGTCGCGAGCTTGCCAGGATGGTCCTCGAACATGGTGGCCGTGCGGTGGTGACCGCGCGGGACCGCGACAGCATCGCCGACATCGTAGCGCCGCATGGTGACAACGCCGTCACCATGGCGCTCGACGTTACCGATGATGCCCAGATCACTGCTGCCGTCGCTGCCGCCAAGGCGCGGTTCGGCGGTATCGACGTGCTCGTCAACAATGCGGGCTATGGCTATCAAAGCACGATCGAGGAGGGGGCGGACGAAGCGATCCGCGCACAGTTCGACGTCAACGTGTTCGGCCTGTTCGCGATGACGCGGGCGGTGTTGCCGCTGATGCGTGCGGCACGGCGTGGCCACGTGATCAACATCACCTCGGTGGCTGGCCTGGCAGGCTATCCCGGTTCAGGCTATTACGCCGCCTCGAAACATGCCGTCGAGGGCTGGTCGGACTCGCTTGCCGCCGAGGTCGGACCGTTGGGCATCCATGTCACGTGCGTCGAGCCGGGACCATTCCGCACCGATTGGGCGGGTCGCTCGCTGCAGCAGACGCCGAGCCGTATCGCGGACTACGACGAGACGGCAGGCAAGCGTCTCGCCAGCACGCGCGCGGTCAGCGGGTCGCAGGCGGGGGATCCCGTCCGTGCCGCACATGCGATGATCGCGCTGACCGAGCAGCCCGAGCCGCCGCGCCACCTGGTGCTCGGGCGCTGGGGCTATGATGCGGTTACCGATACGCTGCGCAAGCGCCTGTCGGAGATCGAGGGCCATCGCGCGACAAGCCTAGCGGCAGACTTCCCGCAAGGCTGAACCGCTGGTCGCGCCGGTTTCGCCTCGGATCCAGGCCTCGGCCTTGGCCAGCGCGGGTGGATCATCGACGTCGATCCAGTCGACATCGCTGCAGTCCAGCGTCCGGGCGAGATCCCGCGCCGCCAGCACCCGCATACCTTCGGTCAGCGAGGGCGCATGGAGGCTCGCCAGCGCGTCGAACAGCGGACGGCCGATCGCGAACACGCCCGTGTCGAAACAGTTATAGGCGTCCAGGCCCTTGCCGATGGCGACGATATGTTCGCCCTCGGTACGGACACAGGTCACGTCATCGAGATCGACCCAGTCGCTCCCGATACGCCGATCGATCGCCAGCCGGGCGCCGCCACCGGACCCGGCCTCGGCGACACGACGGTAAAGCTCTGGATCGACGAGATGATCGCACATGGCGAGCAGCGCATCGCCACCGTCGACCTGCGATGCGGCCGCCAGGACCGACACGCCATTGGGCTCGCGATGATCGGCGACGCGCACGGTGGTGACGGCGACCGGCTGATCCGACGCCGCCAGATGCGCCTCGATGGCATCGCCGCCATAGCCCAGCACCACCACGACGCGCCGCAATCCCGCCGCCGCGAAGCCGTGAAGGGCATGATCGATCAGCGCTCGATCGCCGACACGGCATAGCGGCTTGTACGGGGCGGCGGAGCGCAGGCGACTGCCTTCGCCCGCCGCCAGCAGGATCGCGGTGTCGATCACCTTATTGCAGGGTGATGAAGTCTTTGACCGCCTGGGCGGCGAGGTCGTCGGTCATCTGCGTGCGGGGATGCTTGCAGAAATAGGCCGATGCCGCGTCGATCGGACCGGCAAGGCCACGATCCTTGGCCAGCTTGGCACAACGGATCATGTCGATCGCCACACCGGCGCTGTTCGGGCTGTCCTCGACCGACAGGCGCAGTTCCAGGTTCATCGGCACGCCACCGAACATCGAACCCTCCATACGCAGGAAGCAGACCTTGTTGTCGTTCTGCCACGGCACATAGTCCGACGGACCGATATGGACATTCTCGTCGTCCAGACGCTCGGCCGCGACCGACTGCACCGCCTCGGTCTTGGAGATCTTCTTGGAGGCGAGGCGGCGGTGGTTCGACATGTTCAGGAAGTCGGTATTGCCGCCGGTATTGAGCTGATAGGTCCGCTCGAGCTTGACGCCGCGCTTGGCGAACAGGTCGGTCAGCACGCGGTGGACGATCGTCGCACCCAGCTGCGCCTTGATATCGTCGCCGATGATCGGCACGCCCGCCGCCTCGAAACGCGATGCCCATTCGGGGTTGCTGGCGATGAAGACGGGGATGTTGTTGACGAAGGCGACACCGGCCTCCAGCGCGCATTCGGCGTAGAACTCGCTCGCCTGCTGGCTGCCCACGGGCAGGTAGTTCATCAGCACGTCGGTCTTCGACTCGCGCAGCGCGGCGATGACCTCTTCCTTCGTCGGCTCGGGCGCGTCGGCGAGCAGGAAGGTGCGGTCGTCGTTATACTCGGCCATATGCTCGGCCACGCCGTCGAGGATCTTGCCCATGCGGACGACGGCGCCGGTCGTCTCGATCGTCTCGCAGAAGATCGCGGTGCAGTTCGGCTTGGCGAAGATCGCCTCGGCGACATCCTTGCCGACCTTGCGCTTGTCGACGTCCCAGGCGGCGACGACCTTGATATCGCTGGGCCGGTAGCCGCCCAGATCCCAATGCATCAGGCCGATCGTCTCGTTCGCCCCGTCCCGATAATGCGACAGGCCCTGAACCAGGGAGCTGGCGCAATTGCCGATGCCGACCACGGCGATGTTGATGCTCGTCATTGGGTATTTACGTCCTTCGAGTGGATCATAGAATGTTGGAAAACGGGAACGTCGCTGCGGACCAGCCGACTCTCGACCTTGCGGTGCCACCACAGCCCGGTGAGCAGGATGAGGGTCAGCGGAACGAGTTCGACCCACCAGAGCCAGCGGGGGTCACCAGCCAGGCAGGCGAGGAAGATCGTGTAGACGCGGACATTGGCGCTGAGCAGGCTCATCAGCCGCATCGGCGGCGTGGCGGCTGCGCCGTAAGTCTCGGCCAGCGCCTCGGGATCGGGGTGACGGTCGAGCGAGCGGTCGAAGCGCACGGCAAAGCGTTCCAGCGTCCCGGCGACGCCATCGTAGAGGCGAACGAGCGGATTGCGACTGATCGACAACGACGTCGGGGCGGCGATGCCCCTGCACCGGCGATGGAAGCGCGCGCGCTCGCTCTCGTAGAAATTGGACTGGACGGCATGGGCCGCACCCGCCGCGAACGCGAGCGCCCAGCCGCCCGCCGTTCCGATCGACCATGCCAGCACGACATAGATCAGCGCGAACACACCGTGATCGCACAGGCCATCCAGAGCCCGGCCAAGAGGACTGGCGGTGCCGGTCGCCCTGGCGATCATCCCGTCGAGACCATCGGCGATCAACCAGCCGATCGAGAGCAATAGCCCGAGTATGACGAAGCGAGGATCCTGCCAATGCGCATAGCTGAAGGCGGCCATCGCGCCGAGCATCAGCCCGCCCACCGAAACCATGTTGGCGGATATCCCGCGGGCGACGAACCACGGCAGCAGCGCGCGTGCGGCTGGGTGTACGATCCAAAGGTTGGTCGGATCCTCGATCCGCCGATCCCGCGACCGGTCCGGTGGAGGACGTGTCATGCGGGTGTCACATACAGCGGCTCGCTCATGTCCGGCAAGCGATTTGCCTGCATGGGCGATCAAAAACGCATGGATGATCGTCAACGGGTGCGTGACGTGGAAAATCGGGGGATGCGCGCAGGGCACCAGCAGTCTCTCGCCCGCGATCCGGCTTTCGCCGACAATCAATAGCTTGCGTACCCGCCGGGTCGCGATAGCTTGGCGTGCCGGGATCGTTGGGGGGATGCGATGCGTGACGTGGTGATGGGATTGGCCGTGGCGGCGCTCGCCTGCGCGGGGCCCGCGTCGGCGCGGCAGGCCAAGGTCGAGGAAATGTCGGTCGCGCAGTTGCAGGCGCTGATGGCGAACGGCCAGGCTGATAGCGTCGAGATCACCAAGGCCTATCTCGCCCGGATCGACTCCATGGACCGCAAGGGCCCAACCCTGCGGAGCGTCATCGCGATCAACCCCGACGCGCTGGAACAGGCGCGGGCGCTGGATGCCGAACGGCGGAAGGGGCGCCTGCGCGGACCGCTCCACGGCATCCCGATCCTCATCAAGGACAATATCGAAACGGCCGATCCGATCGCCACGACGGCCGGAAGCCTGGCACTGGCGGACAATGTCACCCGCCGCGATGCCCCCGTCGTCGCGTTGCTTCGCAAGGCGGGCGCGGTGATCCTGGGAAAGACGAACCTCTCCGAATGGGCGAACATCCGCTCGACCCACGCGATGAGTGGCTGGAGCGCGGTCGGCGGACTTGTCCGCAATCCCTATGCGCTCGACCGCACCGCCTGCGGCTCGTCGTCGGGATCGGGCGCCGCGATCGCCGCCAGCTTCGCGGCGATCGCGGTCGGTACGGAGACCGATGGTTCGGTCGTCTGTCCGTCGTCGGTGAACGGACTTGTCGGTTTCAAGCCCTCTATCGGGCTCGTCAGTCGTACCCACGTGGTCCCGATCAGCCACAGCCAGGATACGCCCGGTCCGATGGGACGCAGCGTCCGCGACGTGGCGCTGATGCTATCGGCGATGGTCGGTCCCGACCCCGCCGATCCCGCCACGTCGAATGCGGTGGCGCAGGACTATGCGGCGGGCCTGCGCAGCGACGCGCCGGCGGGTATGCGCGTCGGCGTGATCCGACCCAAGACGATGTCGGCTGCCCTTTCCGAACGTTACGATCAGGCACTGGCGGCCCTGCGTGCGGCGGGTGCGGTGCTGGTCGATGTCGGCGTCCCCGATCTGAAGGGGCTGGGCGATGCGGAGCAGACGGTGCTGATGACCGAGCTCAAGGCCGATCTGGACACCTATCTCGCCACGACCCCGCCCGCCGTGAAGACGCGCAGTCTGGACCAGATCATCGCCTTCAATCGCGCCCATGTCGCGGAGGAGATGCCGTTCTTCGCTCAGGAGCTGTTCGAGCAGGCTGCGGAGACGCGTGGCCTGTCCGACCCGGCCTACCGTGCGGCGCGGAGTTTGTCGGTTCGACTGGCCGGGGCGGAGGGAATCGACGCGATGCTGAAAGCCGCGCGGGCACAAATCCTGGTCGAGCCGACCTATGACGCCGCCTGGCTGAGCGATCCCGTCCATGGCGATCAATATGGCGGCCCCTCCGCATCCGAACTGCCCGCCGTGGCGGGATATCCGCATTTGACCGTGCCGATGGGGCTGGTTCGTGGAATGCCTGTCGGCCTGTCCTTCATCGCCAGCAAGGGCGCCGACGCGCTCGTTCTCGGCACGGGCTATGCCTATGAGCAGAAGGCACGCGCGCGACGCGCACCGCGCTACCTGCCGCAGGCGGATGTGGGGCCGGGCCTGACGGGCCGCTAAACCCTTTCGCCTCCAATCGCGGCGGCACAAAAAAGGCCCCGGCGCGAACCGGGGCCTTTTCATTTCGCGGGGTAGAGGGATCAGAAGGTCCCGCGCAAGCCGATCAGGAACTGGCGACCCGGCTTGTACTGGGTGAAGGTCGCATTCTCGAACTGGAAGTAGGAGCGCAGCGTCGCATTGGTGAAGTTGGCGACGTTGATCGTCAGCTGCGGCGCCCCGGGAATGCCGAGGATCTTGTCGAGATCGAAGGCCGACGAGAAGTCGTAGGTGGTGTAGTCGGTGCCGAACAGCGCCGCTGCCGGAATGCCGTTCTGCGCCGCGCCGCTGTTCTGCGAACCCTGGCGCGAGGTGGTGGCGACGCGCAGCATCACGCCGTTCTTCTCGTAATAGCCGGTGATGTTGTACGTGAAGGGCGCCACGCCGAACGCGATGGCGGGACCATCGCTGCGCTGGTCGACGATGGTGGCATTGGCGTTGAAGCCGAAGCCCGTGATGCCGATCGCCTTGGTCAGGAAGTCGAGCGGCTGGACCCACTGGAATTCCAGGCCGTTGATGGTCAGCTTGTTGGGCACGTTGACCTGCGAGGTGACCTGGACCTGCGCCTGGCTGGGACCACCGCGCGAGTTGATCGCGATCTGCTGGGTCGGGTTCAGCGTGTCGTAGGTGATGCCGTACTGGGCGAGGTTGGAGAAGGGCACGGTATTGATCGCGGTGGTGGTGAACCCTTCCAGCGACTTGCGGAACGCGTTGAAGCTGATCACGCCCTCGCGGCCGGTATAATATTCGAAGCCCAGGTCGAGGTTGGTCGACAGATAGGGCGCGAGCGCGGGGTTGCCGATCGATGCCTGGTCGGCCGAGGGCGCGCCGAAGTTGACGCCCGGCAGCTGCGCCGAGGGGTCGGGGCGGGTCATTGTCCGCGATCCAGCGGCGCGGACCACCGCATGCTCGCCGATGTCATAGGCGACCGTCGCGGCGGGCAGCCACTCCGAATAGACGTTACGCGTCGTGGAGATGTTGATCAGGCTGGGATAGCGGCTGCCATCGGGCAGCGTGCCGCCGCTCGCGGTGGTGTTGCGGGGGTCGGGCAGCGAGACGCGGCCCGAGATGGTCTGGATCGTGTTGACGTAGCGCACGCCGACGTTGAAGCGCAGCGTATTGCCGCCCAGTTCCTGCGACCCGTTGATCGTGGCGAAGGCGGACTTGACGATCTCGCGGATGAAGCCCGCGCTCGCACCCGTATTGGCACCGCCATTCTCAGGCGCGTTGTCGTGGAAGTACTTGTAGTTGCTCGCCGCCTGGAACGCGGGCCAGTTGACCGTCACGAATCCGGCTGGGCCTGGCATCAGATAGCTCGGCGCCGCGCTGTTGGGGATCAGCGACCCGCCATAGCTGACCGGGCCGCTCATGCCCGAGCTGAAGCCGGTGCCATAGCCCGGATAGGTCGGATAGCCCGCAGGGGCGGCGCCCGGCGCGTTGAGACCTTCGCAGGGCGGCTGCGAGTTGGGGGAGGGGACCGCGACGTTGGGATTGTTGCCGCAGACCGCGTTCTGCCAATATTGGCTGTTGTCGAAGCCACGGATCTGGCGCGACGTGTTGTCGAAGGCGCCACCGACCTTCAGGTTGAGCGCGGTATCGCCCCAGGTCAGGTCGCCGCGCAGCCCCTTGTTGATGTTGAGGCGACGTTCGTCCTGAATGTTGACGCGGCTTCCCGCATACCATCCGAAATTCTTCGGATCGTTGAGGTCGAGCGCGCTGGTGATCGTCGGCACACCGCCGGTGTTCGAATAGGTGACCGTGTTGCCGACGCCCAGCGGCGTGGTCATGCCGACGGTCGGGCTTTCGCGGTGGAAGGTCGACCGGGCGTAGTTGCCCTGGAAGTTCAGCTTCAGCTTGTCGTTGATCGCCCATTCGCCGCCCGGATTGACGCTCCACAGCCGAGTCGTCTCGGTATAGGGGCGGAATTCGTCGAAGAACTGCGCATTGGCGAAGGTGCCGCCGGTCACCGTGCAACCCGCGCTGCAGTCCGACTTGTCGAAGGTCAGGTTCGTCGGGATCGACGCGCCGTTGCGGACGATCCAGGCCATATCCTCGCGGATCAGGTCGTTCTTCTTGAAGCCGTACAGGCCGTCGATGTAGAAATGCAGCTCGTCGGTCGGGCGATATTCGGCGCTGACGATCGCGTTGATGCGATCACGCGGGCCCCGGATATCGGCAACGCGCCCGAGGCGCGGAAGCAGGCCGTTGTCGATCTGCTGGATGCTCGCACCGGGATTGTTGGCGAGCAGGAAGTTGCGGTCGATGACCGTGCCGGGAACCAGGCCCGCCCCGGCGCCGACAGGGACGGTCGAGGGGATCGTCCAGTTGCCGCCACCGGTGCTGTTGCACCCGCTCGTCGCGCCGCACTGCGCGGCGGTCAGCGCGGGGTTGGTATAACCGATCGTCTCGAACCCGCGCGTGTCGGTGAACAGGCGCTGCGCCGAGACGCCCGCTAGAATGCCGACCGTGTCGTTGCGCCAGCTGCCGATCAGCGAGCCGCGCGCGCCGATCCGGTCTTCGGGCGTCTGCTTGGTGCCCTGAACATTATAGGCGACGAACGAGGTCTGGCGATCGAACGGGCGTGCCGACCGGAGGTCGATATTGCCCGCCGCGCCGCCTTCGAGCAGGTCGGCGGTATAGCTCTTGTTGACCGTCAGCTTGGTAAACAGGTCGGTCGGGAAGAAGCTGAGGTCGACCGAACGGTCGGTCCCCTGCGCATCGGTCGCGCCCGACGACGCGACAGCGATCGGCGCGCCGTTCAGCGTGACGTTGGTGAAGTTGGAGCCGAGCCCCCGGATCGCGACGTTGGTGCCTTCGCCGGTCACGTCGCGCGTGATGGTCACGCCGGGAATGCGGTTGAAGGATTCGGCGATGTTGGTGTCGGGGAACTTGCCGATATCCTCGGCGAAGATCGAATCGGTAAAGCCGGTCGCCGCCCGCTTGGCGTTGGTCGATTTGGCGAGGCTCGAGCGATAGCCGGTGACGACGATGTCTTCGCTCGACGTGCCCGGGGTCTGATCGGTCTGCGGCGCGGGACGGCCGGCGGGGCCGTTATCCTGTCCGTCGGCGGGAACCTGCTCCTGCGGCGGGGGCACGGCCTGGGCGAGCGCCGTCGAGGCGGTCATCGCGCCGAGGGCGCTGGCGCAAAGCAGGGTGATGCGGCGCAGGCGGACGTGCGGATTCGGTGTCATCTCAGTATCCTCTCTGTCGTCCCGCTGCCGTTCGTCGCGGCATGCAGGGCTATTCGAATGAAATCGGGAAAATTGGCGCTGCGCTCAGACGCTGATGGCGGGAGCGTATCCGACAGTCCCGGCGCGGTTGCCGCTTCGTCGGGCGCATGTCGCCCACGCGGCATCCCGCTCACCCGGTGGTGCTATCGCCATGGAAACCATATCGCTTCCCCCTCCATACCGTCTCACGCGGCATTGCTGATAGCGCTATCGTCAGGCCTATTGGTTTGGAAGTCAAATGCAAATTGGTTAGGCCGGAGCATGGGTAGCTCCGGCCTGCAACGTATTTCTGCTTTAGCGGTATCTCGTGACAAATCGGCAACGCCCAATTTGGCCACCGCCAACGCTAGCGCCGCTATGGCCTGCGACGAGATCGGCCCGACCAAATCCTTTGCATCGGTCGATCCCCAGGTCGGAAAGCTGCCGGTCAGTGCGCCTGGCCGGGGGCCAGCGGGAACTGTTGTGCCTTGTACCACGGAAGGTCATGCTCGGGCGGACGAACCCCGGCAGGGAGGGGCAGGTGGTTGACCGCCATCCAATAGGCCAGGCTGGCGTCGCGCCAACAGCGTGCCTCACGGTTCTGGATGGCGAGATAGGTGGCCGTCTTTTGCCAGCGCTCCTCGTCGATCTTTGACTTCAAACCATCCCATTGCCGCTGCATGCCAGCAACATAGGCCACGCCCTGGTCGTAATGCGCGACCAGATCTCCCCACAGCGTCCGGCCGTTCGCCATGCGGCGGTTCCAGGGTACGTGGTGGAACCAGAGCAACAGCGACTCGGGCGTCGTGTCCGCCTTGGCAAAGGCCTTGGCCGCGGGCCCGGCATATTGGCTGACCGCATTGCTGCCGGTAGCCGTCCTGTCGAACCCGATCCCGGTCGCATCGGCGCGGTGGTAATAGACCGGGTTCCATTCGGGGCGCGCCAGATCGGCGACCCAAGGCCCCGGCCCGTAATGGTGACTGGTCGCCACCAGATGCGCGAGCCCCAGCGCACCCGTATAGTCGACCACCGCCTCGCGCGATCCCATCATCATCGTGGTCACCGTATCGACCACCTGGGGGTCGTTGCCGAAGGTCTGCTTAGCCCAGGCGCGCGCAATCGCTTCGGCGGACAGATCCGGATCCCAGGCCAATCGGCCAAAGGCATACCAGTTGGCCTGATTGAAGGTCGAACCGCTCCAGTCGCGATCACGGCCGATATTAGCGACCCCGGCCATACCGGAAAGGCTATGGTGTTCGGCCTGGCCATCGACCACGTCGGCGACGGTTTCGCCCGGCTTTCGTCCCGTCTTCGCGTCCAGCGTCTCGGTAAACAGCGGGCCGAGATAGGCGAGATGGGTCGCGAAGCCGAGATATTCCTTGGTGATCTGGAACTCGATCATCAACGGCGTGCGCGGCATCGCGCCGAATAGCGGATGGAAAGGTTCGCGCGGCTGGAAGTCGATCGCCCCGTTCTTCACCTGCACCAGAACATTGTCGGCGAACTTGCCGTCGAGCGGTTTGAATTCGGTATAGGCCTGCTTTGCGCGATCCTCGGGATCGGTTTCGGCATAGACGAAGGCGCGCCACATCACGATGCCGCCATGATCACGGACCGCTGCGGCCAGCATGTTGGCGCCGTCCGCATGGCTCGCGCCATAATCGCGCGGGCCAGGCTGGCCCTCGCTGTTCGCCTTGACGAGAAATCCCCCGAAGTCGGGGATCGTGCGGTAGATTTCGTCGGCCTTCGCCTTCCACCACGCCGCGACCGCCGGATCGCGCGGGTCCGCCGTCTTGAGCCCGCCCAATTCGATCGGCGCCGAGAATTTCACCGACAGATAGACACGGATGCCCCAGGGACGAAATATGTCAGCCAGCGCAGCCGCCTTGGCGATATAGGGCGCGGTCAGGCTCTCGGCCTTGGCGTTGACGTTGTTGAGGACCGTGCCATTGATCCCGATCGACGCATTCGCCCGCGCATAGTCGGTGTATCGCGGATCGCGGAAGTCCGGCAGCGTCCACCAGTCCCAGATCGACTGACCGGCATAGCCACGCTCGACCGACTCATCGAGATTGTCCCAGTGATTCAGTACGCGCAGCCGCACCTTGGGGGCGGAGCGAAGGTCGATTGCGTCGCCGGAGCCCCCGGTGGCGAGGTGACGGATCAACGCGAACGTGCCGTACAGCACGCCGCGGTCGCTGTTCCCCGCGACCAGCGTTACGCGCTGCCCATCGATCGCGACGGTCCGGACCAGATAGCCTTCGTCACCTAGCCCTTCGAATGGCAGCCGCATCGCTTTCACGGCAGGCATCGTCGCCAAAGCGAGAACGATCGGTTGCGTAGGCGCCGCCAGATCGCGGCGGAGTTCGGCTTCTGCGATCCGCATCGTTTCGGAGTCGCCTAACCGCTTCACATTTATTTGTCCGACCGATGTTGCGGGGTGACGCAGCCATAGCGCGTAACCGTCTTCCGCTGCGGCAGAATTTGCGCTCAGGAACAATGGGATAGCAATTACCGTCCGCCAGATGCGCGCGCTCGTCATGCTATTCTCTCCCGTTACGCCGCCAATTGACAAGCCGACGCCTGATCAGCACGTTATCGCTATCAGACCAATTGGCAAGTCGGCTGATGGCTTTTGGATAGAGGAGAGGCGTGTGACGCGGCAGATGATGGGCGAGGGCTCGATCGCGCGCACCTACGGAGCGCCGCTCTTTCGACCGATGCCAGCTCCCAACATCATGATCGACACAGTGGCGCCCGGCGCTCCCGGCCTCGCCTGAAGGAACCAGAATGCCCAAGATCATCGCCGCCCGGCTTATCGTCACATCACCGGGCCGCAATTTCGTGACGCTGAAGATCGAGTGCGACGATGGCACGACCGGGCTGGGCGATGCCACGCTCAACGGGCGCGAGCTTGCCGTCGCAAGCTATCTGCAGGACCATGTCATTCCCTGTCTGATCGGCCGCGACGCGCATCGGATCGAGGATATCTGGCAGTTCCTCTACAAGGGGGCCTATTGGCGCCGCGGGCCGGTGACGATGACCGCCATCGCGGCGGTCGACATGGCGCTGTGGGACATCAAGGGCAAGATTGCGGGGCTTCCGGTCTATCAGCTGCTCGGCGGCGCGGCGCGCGAGGCCTGTCTGGTCTATTGCCATGCCAACGGCACGACCATCGAGGATACGATCGCCACCGCGATCCGGCACCGCGACGAAGGATACCGGGCGATCCGGCTTCAATGCGGAGTCCCCGGCCTCGCCGCGACCTATGGTGTCGCCAAGGCCGGGCAGCGTTACGAGCCCGCCGATGCGGACCTGCCGAGCGAGAGCGTGTGGTCGACCGAGAAGTATCTGCGCGTCGTCCCCGAACTCTTCAGCGCCGCGCGCGAGGCGCTGGGCTGGGACGTGCATCTGCTGCACGATGTTCATCACCGCCTGACCCCGATCGAGGCGGCAAGGCTGGGCAAGGACCTCGAGCCCTATCGCCCCTTCTGGATCGAGGATGCGACCCCGGCGGAGAATCAGGACGCCTTTCGCCTGATCCGTGAACACACCACCACCCCGATCGCGGTGGGCGAGGTCTTCAACTCGATCTGGGACGCCAAGCACCTGATCGAAAACCAGTTGATCGACTATATCCGCGCGACTGTCGTCCATGCCGGCGGCCTGACCCATTTGCGGCGGATCGCCGCGCTGGCCGACCTGTATCAGGTTCGGACGGGGTGCCATGGCGCGACCGACCTGTCGCCCGTCACCATGGCGGCGGCACTCCACTTCGGCCTGTCGATACCCAATTTCGGCATTCAGGAGCATATGCCCCACACGGAGGAGACCGGCGCGGTCTTCCCGCACCAATATCGTTTCGAAGACGGTATGATGCATCCCGGCGACGCCCCTGGCCTGGGGGTGGATCTGGATGAGGAACTGGCGTCGCAATATCCGTATAAGCGCGCCTATCTGCCGGTGAACCGGCTAGAGGACGGCACTCTGTGGAGCTGGTGAAATGAGCGAGATCGCCGACGCCGCTGCGACCGCACCCGAAACGGTGGCACATGCCGTGCCGCCGCCGCGCGGCCGGGTCCGCTGGGTCATTTGCGGACTGCTCTTCGCGGCGGTCGTGCTCAGCTACATCGATCGGCTGGTGCTGGGCGTGCTGAAGCCGCAGCTTACCGCGCTCTATGGCTGGACGAACAGCGGTTACGGCGATGTCACCGGCTATTTTCAGGTGGCCTATGGTCTGGGATTCCTGCTGTTCGGATGGCTGATCGACCGCATCGGGCCCCGCGCGGGCTATCTGCTGGCGATGGGGGCCTGGACGGTCGGGCATTTCGCCCAGCCCCTCGTGACCTCCACGACCGGCTTCGCGATCGCGCGCATACCGCTCGCCTTTGGTGAGGCGGGCACCTTCCCATCGGCCCTCGCCGCCGCGTCGCAATGGTTTCCCAAGAAGGAGCGAGCCTTTGCGATCGGCATCTTCAATGCGGGTGCGAATGTCGGCGCAGTCATCACGCCGCTGTTGATCGGATTCCTCATCGCCGATCTGGTGCTCGACTGGCGCTGGGCCTTCCTGATCACCGGGTCGTTCAACCTCGTCTGGCTGGCGGCATGGTGGCGGCTTTACCACCCGCCCCATGCCCATCCCCGCATCACGCCGGAGGAACGGGCCTGGATTGAGGCGGAGCCGGTCGAGACGGCGGGACGTGCGGGCTTCCTGACCGTGATGCGGCACCGCGAGGCCTGGTCGTACATGATCGGTCGCTTCCTGATCGATCCGGTCTGGTGGACCTTCCTCTTCTGGCTGCCTGACTTCTTCCACAGCCGTTATGGCTATGATCTCAAGAATTTCGGGCCGCCGCTCGTCGCGATCTACATCATGGCCGATGTCGGGGCGATCCTCGGCGGCTGGTATTCGTCACGACTTCTCAAGCGTGGCAGCGATGCGGGACAAGCGCGCAAGCGGGCGATGTTCTTGTGCGCCCTGTTCGCGCTGCCGGTGATGTTCGCCGCACAGGCGAGCAGCATCTGGGTCGCCGTCGCGATGATCGGGCTCGCCTGCGCCGCGCATCAGGGCTTCTCGACCAATCTCTTCGCGCTGCCCGGCGATCAGTTTCCGCGTTTCGCGCAAGGCACGCTGATCGGATTGGGCGGCTTTGCCGGGGCGACGGGCGGCTTCATCGCCTCGAAGGCCTTGGGCGTGCTGCTCGATCGGGTCGGCAGCTATCAGCCCTTCTTCATCGCCTGCGGCGTCGCATATCTGTTCGCGCTCCTGGTCTTCCACCTCCTCAACCCGCGCTACCGGAACGTGCGGATCGGCGCCACGACGACCGATTGACGGACGAACGGCGATCCCGTGCCGTCTATCGCGACGCGCCGCACGTGGCGAGCGGCACGACCCCGTCATCGCGAACCGTCACGCCCGCCGCGTCGCAGGGGTTTTCGGCCGCCGGATCATGGCCGATGGCAACAGGAAATCCGACAGCGAAACGATTGATGTGCAGCAAGACGTTCCGTTCGACTTTGCCGTAGGTTGGCATCATCCGTCGCGATCCATCGTCCATGTTGGGCCGTGCGGGTCGTCGAAAGGCGAGGAGTTCGAAACTGTCCGACGCTTTGCCCGCCCTTATCTGCATCCCCGCCCGCAATGAGGAAGCGGTACTGCCAGATTTGCTGACCGGGTTGGCAGGGTTGGCCGGTGATTGGGGGAGGGTGACCGTCTGCGTCCTGCTGGACAATTGCGCGGATCGCAGTGCCGCCCTCCTCGAACAGCGTGCTCCGCATCTGCCCTACCGGCTTATCGTCGGCACGCGCGACCAGGGCGGGCCGCCAAATGCCGGCGTCGCTCGCCATGCCGCCATGACGACGGCGCTCGACCTGCTTGGCGGCAACGAAGCACTGCTGTTCACGACCGATGCGGATACCATCCCCGCGCCCGACTGGATCGTTGCGGGGCGCAGAGCGGCGGCCGTGGCGGATGCGGTTGCCGGTCGGATTCTGCGACAGGGCGCGCGCGGCGATGCGCTGCAGTCCCGGATCGAACATTATTATGACCGGCTTCACCGCTATCGCCGGGCGCTCGATCCCGTCGCGTGGGAGGCCCGCGACACCCATCATTTCAGCGGCGGCGCGAATATGGCGATCCGGGCGTCGACCTATCGCGAAATGGGCGGCTTCAAGCCTTTGGCTTCGGGTGAGGATGCGACGTTGCTCGACGATGCCGCACGCGACGGCTTTCGGGTTCGGCGCGACGCGGCGATGCGGGTCACGACATCGTCGCGTCGCGACGGCCGCGCCACCGGGGGACTCGCCGACGATCTGCGCGCGCTGGAGGCGGGCGTGCCACCCCGCACGGCTGATCCGCGCGCCGCCGCGTGGCAATGGTCCGCACAGGCGGCTGCCCGGCGTAGTTTCGCCGTGATAGACGGGGTCGACGAACGGTTCGCGCTCGGCGAGCGCCTCGGCCTGACCGCAGACCATATCCTGGGCGTGGCGCGCGACTGCCCCAATGCGGAGGCCTTCGCCATGCGGATCGTACCCGGCTCTCCGTCCTATGATGCCAGCATGACGCTGGCCGAGGCAGAGGAGATGCTGGCCATGATGGAACTCCGGACCTGCGGGATCGCAGCATGATCGCCGTCGCTGACAGGCTCCGCGCCACCATCGCGGCGGCACGGTGGGTCGAGACACCCCCTGAAGATCCGTACGACTTCGACGGCTATATCGCCCTGCTGACGACGCTCTATGGCATCGGGCGAGAGGATCTTCCGGTTGCCCGGTTGGCCGAGGGCCATGTCGATGCGGTCCAGATCGTCCGGCGGCATGGCTCGGTCGAACAGGTGGATCGTCTGCACAGGCTTTTGAAGGACGGTGCGATGCTGGGCGTCTGGAACGCCGGGCTTCCGGGGGAACCGCTGGTGTTGAGCGCGAACCGGCTGAGCGGCGGAAAGAGCTATGCCTCTGGAGCGGGCGTTCTGACCCATGCGCTGGTCACCGTCGATACGCAGGACGGCGCGCAATTGCTGCTGCTCGATCTTGCGCGGACCATCCCGTCGATCGAACGAGACTGGTGGCGGGTAACCGGGATGCAGCGCTCCGAAACGCACCGTGTCCGCTGGGGTGGATCGCCCATCCTGGAGGGGGATCGGATCGGACCACCCGATTGCTATGCGCAGGAGCCGCATTTCAGCGGTGGGGCTTTGCGGTTCGTTGCCGTCCATGCCGGGGGCGTTGCGGGCATCTTCGACCGGGCCCGCGACCATCTGATCGACGCGGGCCGGGCCGACGATCCCTTCCAGGCAGCACGCCTGGCCGAGCTGTTCCAGTCGGCCGATGCAGCCGCCGCGATCGTGCGGCGCACGGCGAAGCGCTGGTTCGAGGAGGAGGGCGAGGCGCGGCTGGCGCGAGTCGCATCCGCTCGCCTGGCGGTCGCCGCCATCGCGGAACGCGCCATCGCGGTGGCCAGGAAATCTGTCGGTCTGGCTGGCGAATTTCTGACGCATCCGCTCTCGGCAGCCATCGCCGATCTGACCGTCTATCTGCGACAGCCAGCCCCCGACGCGCAACGCTTGCGGGTCGGCCGTGCGGTCGCCCAGGGTGGGCTGACCCCGAAGCTATGACACTGACGCTCAAAGGCGTTCGCTTCGCGGTGATCGTCGCGCCGCATCCCGACGACGAAATCATCGGTGCGGCGGCGTTGATCGCGGCACTGCGTCGGCAGGGAAGCACCGTCCGGGTCATCATCGTGAGCGACGGTGCGGCATCCCACCCGACAAGCCTCTCATGGCCGCGTGCCAGACTGGTCGCCGCTCGCCGACGCGAAAGCTTGCACGGACTTGCCAGGCTCGGCGTCCGAAGCGACGACGTCACGTTCCTTGGCCTGCCCGATGGAGAATTGTCCGCAGGGTTGGAACGATGCCGATACACGATCGGCAGGGCGATCGCCCGCAATCGCCGGATCGACCTGCTCGTCGGCCCGACGCTCAGCGATGCCCATCCCGATCACCGTGCGGTGGCGGACGCCCTCGACATGGTTCGATCATGCCCGAGATACCTGACCTACCGGGTCTGGCCGCCGCAGGGTCGGGTCACGGCCCCGATGCGCTCGATCGTGATGCCGTCCGGCGCGGCTGC
Organism: Sphingomonas sp. Leaf21; assembly: GCF_916858675.1. Taxonomy (GTDB): domain Bacteria; phylum Pseudomonadota; class Alphaproteobacteria; order Sphingomonadales; family Sphingomonadaceae; genus Sphingomonas. The sequence continues at coordinate 275,038 of NZ_CAKASM010000001.1, read as the reverse complement.
GAAGCGGTCGCTGATCCGCAGCCACCGGACCCAACTCGGCGCGATCACCGACGATCCCAAAGGGTTCACGATCGCGCCGCATGAGCTCCGGGCTTTCGCGCATCCCGTCGAGCGTTTCGTGGAGCGACGGCGATGAGGTCGGCCGATCTGAGCGCGTTCGACGGCAAGTTCAGCGCCGACGACGATCCCTGGGGAACCTTCACCCGCCGCGACGAAGCGGTGAAGCGCGCCGCCATCCTCAAGGCGCTCGGGCCGGGACCGCTGGGCCGCGTGCTCGAGCTGGCCAGCGGCAACGGTTCGAACAGTCGCGCGATCGCGCCCCGCGCGCTTCGGCTGGACGCGGTCGAAGGCGCACCGCAGGGGGTTCGTCTCACCGCGCGGGCGATCGCTCGCTGGCCGCGCGCTCGCGCGCTGCAACTGCTGTTGCCAGCGACTTTTCCCCGGCGCGCCTATGATGCGATCGTCATCGCGGAATTGCTCTATTATCTGACACCTCGCCAGATGCGGGCGCTTGGCTCGGCGGTCGGTGCCGCGCTGAGGCCCGGGGGGCGGCTGGTCCTCGCGCATCATCAGGTCGACTATTACGACTTCGAGCAGCACGCGCAGGGTATCCATGATCGCTTCCTCGAGGGCACGCATCGACGCTGGACCCTCCGCACGGTGAGGCGCAGGCCGCGCTGGATCGTGGTTTCGGCCTTCTGAATGCTGAATGTCGTCGTCGTTCATGGATCGAACGACATGAACCCGTGATCGGGTCGCACGTTCATAATCCAACGAGGAGAACGCTTCATGGCCGCGCGCGCCTATTGGCAGGGACAGATCAAGCTCGCCTTGGTCAGCATTCCCGTCGAGATCTACTCCGCCACCCGTTCCGGCGCGACCGTCTCGTTCAAACAGATCCACGAGCCAAGCGGAAAGCCGGTCCACTATGAAAAGGTCGTGACCGGCATCGGTCCCGTCGACAAGGACGAGATCATGAAGGGCTATGAGATCAAGAAGGGCGAATATGTCCTGCTCGATCAGGACGAAATCGATGCGGTGAAGCTCGTGTCCAAGCGAACCCTGGAGCTGACCCAGTTCGTCGACGCCGATTCCGTCGACATCCTCTATTACGAAAAGCCCTATTTCGTCGTTCCCGCCGACGATCTCGCCAATGAAGCCTTCATCGTATTGCGCGAGGCGTTGAAGCGAACGAAGAAGGTCGGACTCGGTCAGCTCGCCCTTCGTGGTCGCGAATATGTGGTCAGCCTCAAGCCATCAGGACGGGGCATGGTTCTGGAAACGTTGCGATACGCGAGCGAGATGGAAAAGGCGCAAGGCTATTTCCGGGAAATTCCGGATGACGAGCCCGATGAGGAACTGCTCGAACTGGCCGAGGCGTTGATCGACCGGAAGAGCGGGCCTTTCCACCCGCAGGAATTCCATGATCGATATGTCGATGCGCTCAAGGCGCTGATCGAACGCAAGCGCAAGTCGCGGGGAAAGAAGCTCATCGAGGACGACGGAACGGACGAAACCGCCAGCTCGTCCAACGTTGTCGACCTGATGGCTGCGCTACGGCAGTCCATGGGTGGAAAGTCCGGGAGCGCCAAGAAGGATAAGCCGCCGGCGAAGACCGCGTCGACGGGCAAACGGACGACGGCGAAGCCCAAGGGGGGAGCCCGGAAGCGTGCCTGAACGCCGCAAGTCCGGGGCAGCGAAGGCGGCCGTCGACGCGCTGACCGTCTACAACGCCAAGCGCGACTTTTCGCGAACGCCCGAACCCGCGGGCGCGCTGGCGCCGGGTCATGCCAACGGCTTCGTCGTGCAGAAGCATGATGCGACAAGGCTCCACTGGGATTTCCGGCTGGAAGTCGATGGCGTGCTCAAGAGCTGGGCGGTGACACGCGGGCCAAGCCTCGATCCCAACGAAAAGCGGCTCGCGGTCCGCACCGAGGATCACCCGCTTACCTATGCCGGGTTCGAGGGCGTCATCCCCGAAGGCGAATATGGTGGCGGCACGGTGATGCTGTGGGACCGGGGGACATGGGCGCCGGTGGCGGGCAAGACGGCCGCCGATCTCGAAAAGGGGCATCTCCACTTCATCCTCGACGGAGAGCGGATGCGGGGCGAGTGGATGCTCATCCGCCTGAAGCGGCGCGGCAAGGAAAAGCGTGAAAACTGGCTGCTTCGCAAGGTCGATGACGACTATGCGGGCGGCACCGACATGCTCGTCGAAGAGGGACTGACCAGCGTCGATACCGGGCGGACCATGGCCGAGATCGCCGAGGGGAAGCGCGCACTCCGCAAGGCGGCGCCGAAACGGCGTCGGGCGAAGGCCATGCCGGGCTTTCGCGAACCGCAGCTCTGCACATTGCGCGATACGGTCCCGACAGGCGGGGCCTGGCTGCACGAGATAAAGTTCGATGGCTATCGCGTCATGGTTGCCGTGGGAGGGGGAAAGTCGAAGATCTACACACGTTCCGGGCTCGACTGGACCGACAAGTTTCCCGCCATCGCCGCTGCTGCTGCCGCTTTGCCAGGAAGCGCGCTGATCGACGGGGAGGTGATCGCCTTTCGCGAAGGCCGTCCCGATTTCTCGACGCTGAAGACCGCGATCGCCGGGGGCGGCGAGATGGTCTTGATGGCATTCGATCTGATCGAGCAGGACGGCGCCGACATTGCGAGCGCGACGACCCTCGATCGCAAGACCCGTCTGCGCGCGCTGCTCGCAGACGTGCCTGATCCCATTCGCTTCTCTGAGCATGTCGTGGGGCAGGGCGAGGCGCTGCTGGAACAGATGTGCCGCGACGGCCTGGAAGGTGTCGTCTCCAAGCGGGCCGATGCGCCTTACCGATCGGGCCGTGCGCGCGCATGGATCAAGGTGAAATGTGTTCAGCGCGCGCAGTTTCGGATCGTCGGATGGCTGCCCTCCGACAAGCGTCGCGGCCTTCGCTCGCTGCTGCTGGCGCGCGACGGAGACGACGGACTCGTCTACGCCGGGAAGGTGGGAACCGGGTTCGACGGCGCGACGATGGACCTGATCCGGACCAGGCTCGACGGCCTCTCCCGCAAGACGGCGCCGGTCGATGCGCCCAAGGCGATGGTGCGCGGCGCGCAGTGGGTCACGCCAAGCCTTTCCGCGGAGATCGCCTATGCCGAGACGACGCCAGACGGGTTGCTCCGCCACGCCAGTTTCATCGGGCTTGGCGACGGCAAGTCACAGCCAAAACCGCAACCCGACACGGCGTCGTCGACCAGCGTCGCGATAACCCATCCCGATCGCGTCGTCTTTCCCGACAGCGACATCACCAAAGGCGAGCTTGCGGGCTATTACGCAGCCGTCGCACCCATCATGCTGCCGCATGTCGGGCAGCGGCCGGTCAGCCTGGTGCGCTGCCCGCAGGGCCGGGCACGGCGATGCTTTTTCCAGAAGCATGACGCAGGCAGCTTCGGCGATCATGTCCGTCACGTGTCCATCCGCGACAAGGATGGCGGCAGCGACGATTATCTGTACGTCGACGACGCCGACGGGCTGCTCGCTTGCGTCCAGATGGGCGCGATCGAATTTCACGGCTGGGGTTCCGGCGTCACGACGCTTGAAAAGCCCGATCGCCTGGTATTCGACCTCGATCCGGACGAGGGGCTGAGCTTCGCCGACACGAAAAAGGCGGCCGCCCATCTCAAGGAGCAACTGGCCGAGGTCGGCCTGACCAGTTTTCCGATGCTATCGGGGGGCAAGGGGGTGCATGTCGTCGTGCCGCTTCGACCGGAAGCCGACTGGCCGCAGGTCAAGAGCTTCGCCGAACGCTTCGCCCGCGCGCTGGCGACGATGGAGCCGGATCGCTTCGTCGCGACCATGGCCAAGTCGCAGCGGGCCGGTCGCATCTTCATCGACTGGCTCCGCAACCAGCGAGGGGCGACCGCGGTCATGCCCTATTCGGCACGGGCGCGGGCCGGGGGACCGGTCGCGGCACCGGTCTCATGGAGCGAGTTGCGCGACATCGAGTCGGCGGCGGCGTGGACGGTCGGCGACGCCCGGGCGTTGATCGATCGCGCCGCCAGCCGTGCGCTCGCGGGCTGGGGAGCGGCCGACCAGACGCTCCCCGGATTGTGATCCTTCAGGGGATCAGGCGTTCCTGGCGGAGGCGTTCGAACAGCGCGAAAAAGGCATCGTCGGTCGGTCTGTAGCCGTTGAAGCCGAGGCGACGACTCTTGCTCATATCGGTCACCACCTCGATCGGGCGGCCGAGATCCGCATCGGTATGCCATGGCGACGCGAGCCGACCGAGATCGGGTTCGATCAGGCCTTCACGCGCCGCGATACGGTGCCACAGCGGCGCATCTTCGGCCATCTGCCGCTCCAACGGGCGGACGACGCCGTCGAACGGCGCGGCCTCTAAGCCGAACCAGTCCGCGATGCGACTCCACATCCACTGCCAGCGAAAGACATCGCCGTTGACGACATTGAAGGCTTCGTCATGGGCGGCTGGTGTCTCCGCCGCCCAGAGCAGGTGATCCGCGAGCTGCCCGGCATCGGTCATGTCGGTCAACCCGGCCCATTGCGCCGCCGAACCCGGGAAGACGAACGGACGTCCGGTTTCCCGGCACAGCGTGGCATAGACCGCCAGCGTCGTACCCATATTCATGGCGTTGCCGACCGCCAGGCCGATCACGGTATGCGGGCGGTGGACGCTCCAGGTGAAACCGTCCCGTTCCGCCGCCGCGAACAGCGCGTCTTCCTGCGCATAGTAGAAATTCTCGACATCGAGCCGTCCCTGCTCCTCGCGGAACGGCGTCTGCGGCAGGCTGCCCTTCCCATAGGCCTCGAACGGCCCGAGATAATGTTTGAGGCCGGTGACGAGGGCGACATGGCGGGGCCCCGTCGGTCGTGGCAGGCCGTCGAGCAGGTTGCGAACCATAGCGCCGTTGACGCGGATATTCTCCGCCTCGCTATCCTGGCGGAGCCAGGTGGTGATGAAGACGGCATCCGGATCGAGATCGCGCAGGGTATCCGCCGTCGCACGCGGGTCCTGCAGATCGGCGGTGACCGGCCGGACGCCGCTTTGCCGCGACGGGCGCCGGGCGAGGCCGTAAACGGCCCAGCGTCGCGCTATGAGAAGGTCGGCCGTCGCGCTGCCCACGATCCCGCTCGCGCCGACCACCAATGCCGTTTTCGTCATGACAAACTCCTTTGCTGGCCGGGAGTTAGGGAAGGGTGGACAGCGCTTCCAGAAGGCACCATCTGGTAACCCGGCCAAAATGGAGTAACCCGATGCAGCCCGGAACGCCCGATGGCGAATGGCGCGAGGACTGCGCACCGCGTCGTGTTCTCGAGCTTTTCTCCACCAAATGGACGAGCATGGTGTTGCACACGCTTCACGCCCGTCACGCCGGGGCGGCGCGGACCGGGGTGCTCCTGCGCAGTCTTCCGGGCATTTCGAAGAAGATGCTGACCCAGACGCTGCGCGACATGGAGGCGGGCGGGATGATCAGCCGCCATGTGCAAAGCGCCGTTCCGCCGATGGTCGAATATCGGCTGACGAACCTGGGCCACCGCTTCGTCGAGCCGGTCGAACTCCTCTATGGTTGGGGACGTGACAATGCCGACGCGCTCGACCAACTCGTGCCGCGGGCGACCTCGCGGCGCAGTTGACGATCGGCGACGTCAGCGGGCCGCGTCTGCCCCTTTCTCGGCGTAGAGGGTAACGCGCTCGCATAGCGCATGGGTCGCCAGGATCTGGTCGGCGCTGGTAGGCCGTTCTTCGCGCACGGCGCACAGGAAATCGTCGCACATCGCCTCGAATCCGCGCTGCCGACCGACCGAGGTCCAATCGCCCCGACGATCGTGGCACGCGTTCCCGTTCGACGTGATCCGATCCGACATGTTGAGGACCGATCGGCGCACGCCCTTGCCGATCACGTCCAGCCGTTCTTCATTGAGGCCGCTATCGCGGTTCATCGTCCCGATGGCCGTAAATCCGTCGCCCGACAGCATCAGCGCGACGGAGAGCAAGAGCCCATCGGCGACCTGCGCATCGATGACCGTGCGCTCGACCGGTCCGGGCGCCAGGAAGAGCAGCGTGTCGATGACGTGGATGAAATCGTCATAGATCACCCGTCGTGGCGTGTCGGCCTGGCGGTGACGATGCTTCTCCATCACGACCTGCGTCGCCCCGGTTCCAGCGAGCGTGGCATAGCTCGGCGCAAAGCGACGGTTGAACCCCATGGTCAGCAATGTTCCGCGTCGCTCGGCCAGCGCGACGATGGCCTCGACCTCCGCCAAGGTGTCGGCCAGCGGCTTGTCGACGAATGTCGGAATGCCCTGTTCGAGCGATCGGCGAACGATGGCCGGATGCGCCTCGGTCGCGGCATGGACGAAGACGGCGTCGAAACGCCCGCTGGCGAACGCCGTGTCGAGGTCCGTATACAGGCCAGCCGCATGAAAGGTCCGACCGACCTCATGCAGGACATCGCGATTGCGGGTGGCCAGATGCAGCGAGATGTCCGGGCGTGTGGCCAGGACGGGCAGATAGGCCTTGCGCGCTATATCACCCAGACCGACGACCAGAACCCGCATTACCTTCTCCCGATGGCGAGTGATTGCGCCATGCCGCAGCTAAGTCTAGTAATTTACCGTGCAGTCCAGTCCATCCGATCCCGTCGAGGCGCGTGTCAGATTGTTCGACGCGCTCGATCGCATCGGTGCGGGCGACCGGGATGCGCTTAGCGATCTGTACCGTATGACATCGGCCAAGCTGTTCGGCATCTGCCTTCGTATCTGTGGCGAACGCAGCGCGGCGGAGGACGTGTTGCATGACGTCTACGCCACCGTCTGGACGCGTGCCGGAGGTTTCGAGCCGGGGACCGCCAGCCCGATGGCGTGGTTGGCAACGATCGCCCGCAACCGCGCGATCGACTGGGTACGCGCGCGTCGCAAGCGGCCGACCCGCCCCATCGAGGACGCTGCGGCGATCGCCGACGGCGCGCCGGATCCGTCTGTCGCACTGGAGAGGAGCGAAGCCGCGCAGCGGCTGCATGAATGTCTGGAGGGGTTGGACGATCGCCAGCGAGACGCCATTCGCACCGCCTTCTTCGACGGCATGACCTATGCCGAGCTGGCCGATGCGCGGGGCGTGCCGCTCGGGACGATGAAAAGCTGGGTCCGGCGGGGCCTCAGCCAGTTGCGGGGGTGCGTTGGTGACGACTGAACCCGATCCCGACATGATGGCCGCCGAACTGGTTCTGGGCTTGCTCGAACCCGGGGAACGGGCCGTCGCCATGCGCCGCGTGCTGTCCGACCGGGATTTCGCGCGCGAAGTCGAATGGTGGCGCCTTCATCTGGCCCAGTGGCTGGAGGAATATCCCGCGATCCCCGCACCAGAGGGGATTGCGGAACGGATCGTTGCGAGCCAGGCGGCGCGCTCGCGAGGTCGGGTCCGGTGGATCGCCCCGGCGCTCGTCGCCGTGGCGGCCGCGATCCTTTTGATCGTCGTCCAGCGACCGGCGCAAACGCCAGCGCCACAGCCACTCGCTACCGCGCCGACACTGGTGATCGCGGCCCTGGCCCCGAGCGACAAATCCATCTCGCCCATCGCCGCGACCGTCAATACCGGTACGGGCGAGATCCGCGTCGCGTCGTCCCGTCTTGCACCGGCGGGCAAGGCGGCGGAGCTTTGGGTGATCCACGACGGCACCCCGCATGCGATTGGCCTGTTGACGGACGGCAAGGCCACGCGCCTGACCGCTTCCCCCGTGCAGCGCGCCTATCTGCGGCCGGACTCGGTTCTGGCAATTTCAATCGAGCCGCCCGGCGGCTCGCCGATCGCGACCCCGACCGGCCCGGTCGTCGCGACGGGCCCGCTGGCCGCCACCTGACGATCAGAACAGGATCGCACCGCCCGTCACGAGACGCAGCGCCGGAGAGGCGTGATTGAGCCCCGCGACGGCGAGGACGTCGAACTGCATGATCTTCGTCGGTCGCCAGGCGGCAGACAGCGCGGCGAGCGCCATCGTCTCATGATGCTCCGGGTCATCGTCCCGTTCGAGCGAGAGTTCGGCGGTCGTCGTGACCTTCTCGGTCAGCTTGTACCGAAGCCCGGTGATCTCGCTATAGGCCAGATGGCGGCCCATGCCCGACTGGTTCGCGGCGGCATCGGCTTCCCCCGTGACCGCGACAGCGACCTTTTCGGTCAGGTCGTATTGCAGGGGAACGATGACGCCCGTCGCCCAGGTCCCGGCGCCGATCGGGGTTCGCCCTGTCGGCGCGGTGAAATAGGCCTGGACGCCGGCGGAAAAGGCCTTGCCCTTTTCACCGGTCAGATGCTGTCGGATGGCGAAGGTCAGGTCGCCGGTTCCAGACACGGTATCGATCTGTCCGCTCGCCTTGTCGCGCGTGCGATCATAGCCGAAGCCGACCCATTCGAGCTGTAACTCGGTATTCTTGCCGACGCCGACGCGGGTCAGGATATCGGCGGTGACGATCCGATCCTCGCGCTGGTCGGGTTGGTCGTCGCGCTCCCAGTCAAGGGTGGAGGCTTCGACATGAACCCTGCCCGGCTCCGTGGTGCAACTCGACCCGCCGAGATTCGGGCGGGTGGGACAGAAACGTGGCCCGTCATCGTCGGCAAAGGCGGGCGCGGCCGTGACGAACGCGGCGGCTGCCAGCAATCGGGCTATCGAACGTTTCACTGACAATCCCCCTGTCACCGCAATGGAATATGGCGTCTTTCATCGATCAATAGGGCGGCGCGCGGCGGGCGCGTTGCTCGCGAGCGGCTTCCGTCCACCATGCCAGATCATCGGCAAAACGGGGAAAGGCGCGGGTGAGGGCGGTGCCGCCTTCCCCGACCGGCTGCGCCTGCGCGTCGAGCGCATGTCCGATCCCGCCGACGGTCAGCGTGCTGGAGACGACGACCATGCCCATTTCCGTCAGGGTGCCGTGCCAGGCTACGCTGGCATGCGCGCCAGCCAGTTGCCCGGCGGAATAGCTCGCAATCGCGGCCGGGCGCCAGAACCATTCCTCGAGGAAGTGGTCGGTAAGGTTCTTGAGACCCGGCTGCGGCCCCCAATTATATTCGCCGGTGACGAAGACGAACGCGTCGGCTTCGCGGATCTTTTGCGCCAGGCGCTCCAGCTTTTCTGGCGCTTGCCCGGTCGGATATTCCTTATACATGCGATCGAGCATCGGAAGGTCGACGGCCTTCGCATCGATCAATTCGGCCTCCGCGCCACGCTCGCCGAACGCACGGACCAGATAGTCCGCCAATCGGATACCCTGCCGATCGGAGCGGTAGGAGCCGTAGAATATCAAAACGCGGTCTGCCATCGCTCGCCCCAATTCCCTGTTATCCCGAGGTAACGTCCCTACCGCACCGTCGATCCGGATCAGCCCTTGGCGGCGATCGCGCCGAGTTCTTCCAGATCGAGATCATGCTCCAGATCGTGAAGCGTTTCGTCGTCGATCCGGCCAGCCCGGTGCAGGCGGACCAGTTCTTCCCGCCCGGCCTCGACGGCCGCGAGTATGGTGTTGAAATGGCTCTCGATCGCGACCGTGCGTTCCTCGGGCGTGCCTTCGAAATTCTCGCCCGCCGTGGCGCGGGCCTGATAGCGGCGAAGCAGTTGCGGATGGATCAATTCGCCTGCCGCATCGTAAGCCTCGCGCTGTACGGCCACCAGTTGCGCCTGAAACATCGCATGCTCGGCCGCATGGAGATCGAGCGGCGGTAGCGAGCGGGCATCCTCGACCGGGCTCGCCATGCGGATCATCCAGCCGAGCGAGGTGCCCTGGACCAGCACGGTCGCCAATATGACGGTGAATGCGGTCACCAGCATCAGGTCGCGCGCGGGCATCGTCTCAGGTAGCGACAGCGCCACCGCCAGTGTGACGACGCCGCGCATCCCGGCCCAGCCCATGACCAGCGAGGCACGCGGGCCGAGCGGGCGGGCATTCTCCCAACCCAGACGACGTGCGACGCCGACCAGTGCGTCGACGCCGAAAATCCAGACGAAGCGCGCGATGACGACCGCCACGACGATCAGCGCTACCGGCCCGGCCATGGTGGCGAAGACCGTCTCCACACCGCCGACCCGCTCCAGCAAGCCGCGAAGCGACAGTCCGATCAGGGTGAAGACGGCGGCTTCGAGCAGGAAGACCATGACCTGCCAGAAGGCCAGCGCACGGATGCGGACGCTCGCGTTGAACACCACGTGCTGATACCAGCCGCAAGTCAGCCCGGCGGTCACGACAGCGATCACACCCGACACGTGCAGCCATTCGCCCGCGATATAGGCGCTCCAGCAGACGAGCAGCGTCAGCGCGATCATCAACGTCTCGTCGCCCAGCCGACGGAGCAGCAGCACCCACAGCCCGCCGATCGCCGCGCCGACCGCGACCCCGCCGATGACGAGCAGGAAGAAGCTCCCCGTCGCCGCGCCCAGGCTGAACGTGCCGGTCAGCACCGCCGCGACGGCAAAGCGGAACAGGACCAGCCCCGCCGCGTCGTTCAGCAGGCTTTCGCCCTCCAGCAGCGTCGAAAGCCGACGCGGCAGCTTCACCCGTTGCAGTACGGCGCGAGCCGACACCGCGTCGGGCGGGGACAGGATCGCACCAAGCGCCACGCACGCCGCCCAGGGTAATCCCGGCACGATCAGCTTCGTGACCACCGCGACGACCGCCGTGGTGAAGAAGACTGCGCCGATGGCCAGCGACAAAATGCCCAGCATATGGCGCCGGAACGGTGCGATCGCCGTGAACCATGCGCCGTCCATCAACAATGGCGGCAGGAACAGGACCAATACCAGTTCGGGGTCGATCGCGATGCCGGGCAGGCCCGGCACGAACGCCAGCGCGCCGCCACCGACGATCAACGCGGCAGCGGGCGGGAGCGACAGACGCTGCGCCAGATAATGGAGCCCGACCACCACGATGAACATCGCGATGATCAACTCGAACCCCGCCGCTGCATGCATGTCGCCGTTCCCCCGCTCTGGCTTTACGGGTGAAGAGCGTAAAAATGCCGCCGAATCAATACGCCCGTTTACCAGCCGCAGCCATTGGCGTTCGGGCCGAGCCGCGCGCCGTTGATGCCGCGCGAGGTCCACGCGCCGATGGCGTGGACAGCATCGCCTGGCGCGGTGCGTCGTGCCGACTTGGGCCGATCCTTCCCAAGACCCCTGACCAGCATCTCGATCGTATCGACGGCGTCGCCGCTCCGCACCGACAGGGTGTGGAGGCCGGGCTTCTCGACCGCCACATCCGCCTGCCAGGTCGCCGGGACATCGGGCACGGGCTGCATCGCGATCTGCCGGTCCTCGATATGGAGTACGGGTGAGGGGGCTTCGTTACCCAGCACGCGCGCGATCACGTTGACCGATCCCGGCGCGGGTATGTGGCGGACATCACCCTTGCGCGTGGCCAGCCGAACATCGGCGGGAGACAGGATCTGGACATGCGGCGCGGCCCGATCCGCTTCGGCGAGCGTCCGGAAGGTCCAGCTCGGCACGGTGTCATGAACGCTGACCAGGCTATAGCCGGGCGCGCCGCCATCCTCCTCGATCTGGGCGGTCGAGCGGGTGGCGCCGTACACGACCTCTCCGTCGTTCAGCAGCTCGTTGTAATGCGTGTGTCCGGTGTCGACGAACGCCACCCGGGCATCCGCGAAGGCCGTCGCGAGGGCGGTGCCGCCCTCGGTCAGGTCGCTCGGGAAGGCATGCATGAACACCAGCGACGTCATCCCGGCGTCGTCCGCCTCGGCCAGCGCATCGCGTAATCGGCGATGTTGCCCGGCGGGGATCCGGAAATCCGGGCCACCGCTTCCGGCACTGACGATGTCCAGGAAGAGACAGCGATGATCGGCGATGATGCGGTCGAACGGCCGCATATCCTCGGGTATTCCGGCGCGATAGGCCTGCAGCGTACCGTCTTCGAAATCATGGTCGCCGGGGATGACAAAGACCGGGAGCGACAGGGGTGCCAGTGTCGCCATGATGCGGCGATACTGCTCGGGCGTCGCGTGGTTCGCATTGTCGCCGGGCAAAAAGACGAAGTCTATGCCGTCGCCGAGTTTCCGGAGATCGGCGACGATGCGTTCCAGCCGCTCGATGCCCTGCCATCCATCCGCCTCATCCGCGTGGAGGTCTCCGATATGGGCCCAGGTGATCGTCGCGGTCATGCGTCTTGCTCCGAAGTCGTGTTCTGTGTCGAGCAGGCGGGGCGAAGCGTCCCGGCGAAGCCGATCCACAGCGCGAGGCTGACCAGCGCGAAGCTGCCCAGTACGTAGAAGGCGATCTGGTAACCCAGCACCTGGGCGAGCCATCCGCCGATCGCCGGACTGAGCGAGGCGCCGACGCCCTGGATCGTCATGACCGCGCCCTGGCCGATATTGACCCGGCCCGAACCGTTGAGCAGACATGCGACGAGGCCCGGCACCGCCACGCTCTGGAGCCCGGCTCCGATCCCGTCGAGCGCCTGAACCGGCCACACGCCCCAATGTTCGATGAACGTCCCCGCCAGCGCTCCCCTGATGGGAAGCGCGGCGAAGGAGATCAGCAGGACGAGCCAATAGCCCTTGCCCGCCGCCATGCGCATGGCGAGCAGCGAGGTGAGGATCATGACCCCCTGTGCCACGACGACGACCGTCGCGGTGAACACGGCGGCATTCCCCTTGCCCGCGCCGACCACGGCAAGGCTGTAGAGGGGGAGCATCGCGCCATTGCCGAGATGGAAGCAGGCGAGCGCAGCAGCCAGGATCAGCATCGGCTTGTTGCGCAGCAGCGTCCGAAATCCTTCGGCCTGACCGCCCTTTGCATCGTCCCCGGCTTCCGCGTCCTTTTCCAGGCCGCGAGCCGCCTCATGGTCGATCGCACGCTCCGGGATCATCAGCACGCTGATGATCGCCAGCACGCCGAATGCCGCCGCCAGATAGAAGATGGCGGGCATGCCGAACCGCCAGCCAAGCCATCCCGACAAGCCCGCGCCGATCATGTTACCGGCATGGTTCCAGGCCTGGTTACGGCCATTCTGCGCGTTGAAGCCCTTTTGTCGGACGACGCCCAGCGTCATGCCCGAAACCGCCGGGCCGATCGCAGCGCCCGCGATCGCGGTGGCGACCTGGCTGACCGTCACGACCAGGCCAGATTGCGACAGAAGGATCAGGAACGATGCCATCACCGTGCAAATGCCGGTGACGATCACCACCATCCGCTTTTTCTCGGTCCGGTCGATGAACGCGCCCGCCGGGACGGTCATCAGCATTCCCGCCACGCCGCCCGCCGTCATGACCGATCCGATCGGCCCCGACGTCCAGCCCCGCTGTTGCAGGAAGACGCCGAGGAATGGACCGATCCCCGCCTGCATGTCGGCCATGAAGAAATTCAGCGCCTGCAGCGCCGTTTTCGCCTTTTTGGTATCGTCACCCGAGCCGGTGGCGGCTCTGGGAATGGACGCCGTCGCCATGGCATTGCTCCCACATATCGGGCGCAACAACATCCCTTTCGGCCGTTTCGTACCAATCCGCAAAATATAAAGTTTATGTCATGATATCGATGGCAGCCATGCGACACCGGCGCTCGTCATATCAGGGCGAATTCTTTGCCTGGCAACATGGATTTAGCGAATTGCTTGCGCGTCGCCGACCGATGGCTTCCCAGCCCGGCGGATAAAGCTCGACACGTCGTCCAGCACTGGCGCGCGACCACGAAATGGCCTGGCGAGCGAGAGCAGTATGCCGACATGGCCAAGTTTGGGGTAAGCCCGGACGTCGACGCTTACCCCGCCCGCGCGCAACCTGGCGGCGAGCGCCTCGCTGTTGCGGGGTTGGACGACATCGTCTTTCCGCCCATAGAGCAGCAGCGCGGGCGGATCTCCCGCACCGGCCCATGTCACCGGCTGTGTTTCGGCGGGCCGTGGAAAACGTCCGAAGGCGGCACGGCTCGCATCCACGTCGAACGGAGCGAAGTCATAGGGGCCCGCGAGCCCGATCAAACCCTTCACCGCGCTACGCTCTGCGCCAAGCCACCGCTGGTCCACGGCCAGCATCGCGGCGATATAGGCGCCCGCAGAATGTCCCATCAGGAATATGGATCGCCCGTCTCCGCCATAGCGTGAGGCATTTCGCGCCGTCCAGCGCACGGCCGATGCGCCGTCCTCCACGAAAGCGGGATATTCGACCGCCGGGACCAGGCGATAGTCGGGGACGACGGTGACGAAGCCTCGCGCGGCCAGCGCGCGACCGACAAAGGCGTATCCCGCCTTCGTCCCGCTGTTCCAGCTACCACCGTAGAAGAACACGACAACCGGCCGTGCTGTCGCCGCCGCGGTGCGCGGCGCATAGACGTCGAGCCGCTGGCGGGATTGAGCGCCGTAGGCAATGTCGCTGGCGACCCGAACCCCGCCCCGATCCTTGGGAACCAGCGTATCGAAGCTGGTCAGTGGCGAACATGCCCCCGCCAGCAGGCTTGCTGTCAGCGCGAGGTATCGGCGCAACCCGTGCGCGATCATCGGGCCGCCCCATGGGCAGCAACGATCGCAAGCGCCCGATCCTTCGCCTTTTGCCACACGGCCAGCTCGCCGGTCGCATCGGCGAGTGCCCGGTGGGCGGGGTTGGCGGCCTTGGTCGCCGTCGCCCAGGCGACCAACTGCTCGATGGCATCACCGAGTTGCTTGGGCGGGTAGATACTCTCAAGCACAGGCGTAACGGCGTCGCGCAGGGCGACCTCCGTATCCTGCAAGCGAAGCGCATGACGCGGCAGACCGGCGGCACGCAGCAGCACGCTGAGCCATTTTCCGTCCCATGACGGCGCGCTGGCGTACAGCGCATGACCGGCCAGGCTTTCCACCATCGCCTGCGCGACGTCGACATGCGAAACACCATCGCTTGCCAGCAGGTCGCGCGAAATGCCGTGGATATTCTCCGCCTCGTCACTCCAGTCGGTCCAGTCCTGTGTAGGCTTGATGAGGTGGCTTTGCGACCGCCCGTCCTCGAAGATCCAGGCGACTTCGATGGGATAGCTTTTGTCGCCCAGCGAAGACGCCTCGAAATCGATGAAAGCGATCATGCCTCGGTCTCCAGATCGGCATACCATTGGGCATAGCCCGTGTTGCGGGCCATATGCCGGTTCAGGTCCGGGCTGCCATCGTCCCACCAGACCGGACCGCGCTCGCCAAGCGCCACCTTCGCCGCCTGTACGCGTGAGCGCGCGAGACCGAGCGCACTCTCGTCCCCTGCTCGCTGCGCCTGTCCGACGGATCGACGCGCGTCCATCAGCGCGTCGACCAGGGACCGGCGTTCGGCCTCGCCAAGCGCGGGATTGCTCCGTCGCCACAATCGCCCGCGAACGACGATGTAGCGACCATCCGGCGTTGTCGGTGGACGCTCTCGCGCGCTCCGTCGGCGCTTATCCATTGGGACGGCAGTGGCCATGACGGCAGACTCGATCGAGGGCAGAGCTATCGAGACGCATGTCCTGCTATGTCGTTCCGCTCGGCTACTTTGCGCGACCGTGGGCGTTGATGCCGTTCCCCGGGGTTACAGGAAAGAAGCCGCATGAGAGCAGTGCCCGAGCCCGCTGGCCCCGGCCAGGAGAGCGTATGGGACTATCCGCGTCCCGCCATCGCGCTTCCCGCCGATCGACATGTCCGGATCGAGCATCGGGGCGTCGTGGTCGCCGACACGCACAGGCCGGTGCGCACGCTGGAGACCAGCCATCCGCCGAGCTGGTATATCCCGCCCGACGACATCGCAGCTGAGTTGCTGCAACGCTCGGACAGGCGCTCCTTCTGCGAATGGAAAGGGGAAGCGATCTATTGGCATCTCCATGTCGGTGGAGAAGTCCTTCGCGACGTTGCGTGGAGCTATCCGCGGCCGACGCCCGACTTCGAAGTATTGCGCGACCATTTGGCGTTTTACGCCGGGCCATTCGACCGCTGCACGGTCGATGGCGAGATCGCGCGACCGCAGCCCGGAGGATTCTATGGCGGATGGATCACGTCCCAACTGGCGGGACCATTCAAGGGCGTGCCGGGCAGCATAGGCTGGTAGAACAACGGCTTCCAGTCGTGTATTGACTAGACAATACACATCGGCGATCTTTCCGCCCATCAAATGGGGAGAAGCGCGATGTATAGCGAGAGCGATATCGATGGCGCTGTGGCGGCAGGGGCGATCTCGCCCGACGCAGCCGCTGCGCTCAGGCGCCATGTCGCGACGGTGCACGCCGCACCGGCGGTCGACGAGGAGCATTTCCGTCTGTTGACCGGGTTCAACGACATCTTCGTGTCGATCGCGCTTGCCCTGTTGCTGGCCGCGCTGGGCCAGATCGGATTTAGCATCAGCCATGGCCTGGGGGGCGCGTTCATCGCCGCCGCCTCGTGGATGCTGGCCCTGTACTTCACCGATCGCCGCCGCATGGCGCTGCCGAGCATCCTTCTCCTTCTGGGCTTTGTCGGCGGAGTCGCGGGTGCGCTGGCCGGGACGGTCGAGGCGATCTGGCCGAACATAGGCGGGACCGCCGGCGCGCTGGCGGCATCCGGGGTCGGCCTCGCCTCGGCGGTAGCGGCATGGCTACACTGGCGCCGGTTCATGGTTCCGATCACGGTCGCGGCGGGAGCCGCGGCGCTCGTGGTCGTCGCGATCGGGCTGCTCGTGGCGGCCTTTCCCGATATCAAGCATGGGGTTTGGCCCATTCTGCTACTGTGCGGCGTCGCCGTGTTCGCGCTCGCAATGCGCTGGGACATGTCCGACCCACGCCGCGAGACGCGTCGCGCCGACGTGGCGTTCTGGCTGCATCTTGCCGCCGCCCCGATGATCGCGCATCCCATCTTCCAGTTGCTGGGCGTGTTCAACAGCGAGATCGGGGCAGGGGTCGCGGTGATCGTGCTCGGTCTCTACCTGCTGTTCGCGGCTATCGCGCTGGCGGTGGATCGTCGGGCGTTGCTGGTGTCCAGCCTGGTGTACGTGCTTTACGCACTCTACTCGCTGTTCCGGAGCGCGGGCGCGGTCGAGCTTGGCGCGGCGTTCACCGCGTTCGTGATCGGATCGGCACTCCTGACCCTCTCGGCCTTCTGGCAGCCAATGCGCGCCATGGTGGTCGGTTGGCTGTCCCAGCCGATGCGGCTGCGTCTGCCCCCCGTCCACCAGCCGACCTGACACGGTCCGGGAGCCTAGATATCCACCCGGAGCGACGCGCGCACGGTACGCGGCGCGCCGGGGAAGACCCAGAGCCGACTGTACGAACTGGCGGCATAGCGCGCGTCGAACAGATTGTCGGCTTCGAGGCGCAGGCGAAGATGGTCGGCGACCGGCGCCTCGATCGCCGCCTTCGCCTTGACATAGGCGGGCAATACCAAAGGCCGGGCATCGAGCGAACCGGCCCGATCGCCGACATAGGCCAGGCCACCGCTCAGCTGCCATTCGCGGTCCCCGACCGGCAGTCGATGAACGACAAGCGCGGTTCCCGAATGCCTGGGCACCCCGAGCACCGCCGGGGTCGCGAAGCTCCTGTCGTCGTTGCGGGCGTCTACCCAGCTATAGTTGGCAATCACCTGCCACCGGCGACCGAGGCGGAGCGACGCATCGGCCTCGATCCCGCGGCTGTTCAGCCGCCCGACCGGCGCGTTGAAGGCTGGATCGACCGGATCGGTCGTCAGGATGTTGGTCTTGGCGATGTCGAACCAGGTCAGTCCGACGTCGAGCCCAGCCCATCGACCGGCAAGGCCGACCTCCAGGCCGCGCGCCTCCTCCGGCTGGAAGCCCTCGCCCGTGCGACCCGTGCCCGAGTTCAACAGGAAGGACTCGCCCCAATTGGCATGGACGGAGATATGCTCGTCCATCGCGTAGCGGCCGCCCGCACGGAATTTGACTGGCTGTTTTACGATCCGCCCGACGCTGCCCGTCCGGTTGTTGACGATGGTCTGGCGATAGGGATCCACGCGCGCCCCACCGACGAGGGTCAGTCGCTCCGTGACCGCCCACATATCCTGGACATAGACCGTGCCCGCCCATCGACGCTCGTCGTTATTGGTGAATGGCAGCAGCGGCGCGGCGGCTCCGCCATAGCTGAAAGCCGGATCGTAGAGATCCACGGCATAGGGAAACTCGGCCGAGGGATTGCGGCGCATCCATCGCTCGCCATAGGTCATCCGATAGCCCTTGATGCCCAGACTGACGCGGTGCCGACCCAATTCCCCGGCCAGTTCCAGCCGGGCGGAAAGATCGTCGACGGTGAAATCGCGCGACCGCCGCTGCCGCCAGACCTGCGTGCCGACGATCCGCGACTGGTCGGCGGAAAATCCCCGTAGCGACCCGATCCGCAGGACGATCCCCCCGTTCAAGGTCCAGCCGCCACCGATCTGCACCAGCCCCGTCATTTGATGGCGTTCGTTGCGAAAACGGGTGAGCCCGTTGGCCGGTTCGCCATAATAGTTGGAGCGGGGCAGGGCGTTCGCATCGTCGCCTACCGCCGGAATGCCGCGATCGAACGGCGTATCGAACTGCATGAATTCCGCCAGATAGGTCAGGCGCACCGCGTCGCTCGGCCGCCAGGTGATCGACGGCGACACGACGCGGCGGCGGAGCGTCACCGTGTCGCGCCAGCCGTCGCTATCCTCCGCCGCCACGACGATCCGCGCGGCCAATGTGTCGGACAAGGGGCCGGTCGCGTCGACTTCGGCGCGACGGGTATCGAACGATCCATAGGTTATGGTCGCATGGGCGGCGGGTGCGAAGTCGGGGACCTTGGACACGATGTTCACCCGCCCGCCGGGATCGATATCGCCGAATATGGCACCGGCCGGTCCCTTGAGCACCTCGATCCGCTCAACGGTGGCGGGATCGCGCGGGGGCGCCATGCCGCGATTGGCGACGAAGCCGTCGACATAGAATTCCGCGCCGCCGTCCGGCGTACCGAGAAAGCCCCGGATCGCGAAATTGTCGAGCACGCCGCCCCGATTATTCTGCTGGCTGAAGCCGCTGACGAGCTCCAGCGCGTCGCTCAGGCGATAGGTCCCGGCGGCCTGGAGCACATCCCGCTCGAGCGAACGGCTGGATTGCGACATCCGTTCCGTCGCCGGATCGGACGACAAGGTACGATCGGTCCTGCCTCGCGTGCCCAGCACGACGATGTCACCCTTGCGCTCCATGTCGTCCCCGGCCTCGACGTCCTGGGACTGGGCAGCCACCGGCGTACCGCTCCACAAGATCGCGGCGGCGATCGCTGTGGTCGATATCAAGCGGCGGGGAAGGGCGGCGGCCATGGATGCTCCGAATATTTGGTATGTTGCAACGTCTCATAGATCGAGCGCCGCGCATTGCAACCGGGCTTCCCGTTCACCCGCAATCACGGCCAGCGGCGCTGGCCGTGATCGCGGGCGTCGTCGTCCAGAGAGATTAGTCGGAGCCGAAAATGTCGCGGGTGAAGACCTTTTCGGCGCAGTCCGCGAGTTCGGGCGCGTTGCGATTGGCGATGATGACATCGCATTCCGCCTTGAAGGCGACGAGGTCGCGCACGACGCGCGAACCGAAGAAGTGATCGTCCTCGAGCGTCGGTTCGTAGACGACGACCTCGATACCCTTCGCCTTCACGCGCTTCATGATGCCCTGGATCGACGACTGGCGGAAATTGTCCGATCCCGCCTTCATCGTCAGCCGATAGACCCCCATCCGACGCGGCGCGCGTGCGATGATCTGGTCGGCCAGGAAGTCCTTGCGCGTGCGGTTCGCGTCGACGATCGCCCGGATCAGATTCTGTGGCACGTCGGAATAGTTGGCCAGAAGCTGCTTGGTATCCTTGGGCAGGCAATAGCCACCATAGCCGAAGCTGGGATTGTTATAGTGCGTGCCCACACGCGGATCGAGACCGACGCCCTCGATGATCTGGCGCGTATCCATGCCGCCCGCGATGGCGTAGCTGTCCAGTTCGTTGAAGAAGGCGACCCGCATCGCGAGATAGGTATTGGCGAACAGCTTGATCGCCTCCGCCTCGCGCGCATCGGTGAAGAGCACGGGCGCGTCCTTTTTCTCGGCCCCCTGGAGCAGGAGATCCGCGAAGATACGGGCGCGCTCGGACCGCTCGCCGACGATGATCCGCGACGGATTGAGATTGTCGTAGAGCGCGCGCCCCTCGCGCAGGAATTCGGGGCTGAAGATCACCTGCTGCGTGTCGAGACGGGCACGAACATCGTCGACGAAGCCGACCGGGATGGTCGACTTGACGACGATGGTCGCGTCGGGTGCGTGCCGCTTGGCAAGCCGGATCACGTCCTCGACCGAGCTGGTGATGAACTTGTCGGTCTTGACGTCGTAATTGGTCGGCGTCGCGATGATCACGAATTCCGCACCCGACAACGCGTCCGCCGCCTCGGTCGTGGCGGACAGGTCGAGCGTGCGATGAGCGAGGAAGTCCTCGAGTTCGGCGTCGATGATGGGCGACCGGCGAGCATTCACCTGGGCGACGCGATCGGCCGAGATGTCGACCGCGACGACCTGATTATGCTGGGCCAGCAGCACGGCGTTCGACATGCCGACATAGCCGAGCCCGAAAACAGCGATCTTCATTCGTCAAACCCCGTGCCGTGGAAGGCGCCCATCCGGGCCGCTATGACGGAGCGACTAGCCCTGCGAGCCCTCGCACGACAACCCCATTGATGGCACGGGCGATTGCCTGAGCCGTTTCGGGACAGCGGGGAAGGCCGCCTTGCGTTACAATGCGGAACGCCAGGTGCTGCATAAGGCGTTGCAAAGCGCCCGAGCCCCGACTAGGGCGGCGCCACTTCCAGCCAACCCAATTCTAGGAGCTGCGTGACCATCATGGCCGCGAACCGTACCTTTTCGATCATCAAGCCCGACGCGACCCGTCGCAACCTGACCGGCGCCGTCACCAAGATGTTGGAGGAGGCCGGCCTGCGCGTCGTCGCCTCGAAGCGCATCCAGATGACCCGCGAACAGGCCGAAGGCTTCTACGCGGTCCATAAGGAGCGTCCCTTCTTCAACGATCTGGTCACGTTCATGATTTCGGGCCCGGTCGTCGTGCAGGTGCTGGAGGGCGAGAACGCGATGCAGCGCAACCGCGACATCATGGGCGCGACCAACCCCGCCAATGCCGAGCCGGGCACGATCCGCAAGGAACTGGCCGAGTCGATCGAAGCCAACACCGTCCATGGTTCGGATTCGGATGAGAATGCGGCGATCGAGATCGCCTACTTTTTCAAGCCGGAAGAAATCGTCGGCTGATGGAATGGCGGCTGCGACGGGCGGTATCGGGCGACGCGCCCGCCCTGTCGCTCGTCGCGGCCGCGACCTTCCTCGAGACCTTTGCCGGGACCATCAGCGGTCCCGACATGGTGCGCCACTGCAACGTCAATAGTGCACCCGCCAAGTTCGACGCATGGATCGGCGATCCATCCTGCGTCGCCACCCTGGCCGAGCATCCCGACGGCGCCGCGCCGGTCGGCTATACCCTGCTGCTGCCACCCGATCTGCCGATCGAAACCGACGAACGCGATATCGAACTGCGCCGCATCTATGCGCTGTCGCTGGCGCAGGGAACGGGATTGGGCCACGCGCTGATGACCCGAGCGATCGATGACGCGAAAGCGCTCGGCGCACGCCGCATATTGCTGGGGGTATTGGGCATCAACCTGCGGGCCCGCGCCTTTTACGAACGCGAGGGCTTTGAGTTGGCGGGTACGCGTCAGTTTCGGGTCGGCGACACGATCTATGACGACGTGATCTACGCACGCCCGCTTTAGCGTTTGATCGCGGCCCATGCGGCGTCGAGCTTGGCGGTCGTGCCGTTGCGATCCTTGAGCCGCAGGCCTTCCAGTCGAAGCGTCCGCCCACGCAGCCAGCGGCCATGCGTGCTCCAGATCACATCGTACAGGCCCGTTGCGGTTCGCGCGGTGTCTCCATCCCAATAGCGGGTGGTGATCAGCACCGGCAGGCGGCCCTCCTTCGTGTCGGCTTCACCGTCGGTCATGGCGAGGATCGGCTTGACGATCGGCTCGGCCTCGATCACCGGATCACCGACCGGCACCTGTCGACCGATGCCCGATTTCGTCGGGAAGACGATCGAGACCTCTTGCAGATCGTGATTGGGATCGCGCAGCGCCAGGCGACGGCCATCGCCTTCGGCGGTCGCGGTCAGGTCGAGCCGCGCGCGCTCGCTGCGCTGGGCATTGGCGGTGGCCGCACGGTCGGCGGCATCGCTGCGCTGCTGCGACCAGTTGAGGTACAGTGTCAGCGCCGCCACGCACAGCCCAGCGACGGCGACGAACTCGGCCAGCGTCAGCAGGCGTCGCCGGGACTTGGCGCGATCGGCAGCCTCGTCGCCTGCCGAACCGCTCATCGCCCGCCCGCCTCCAGCAGCGCGGTCGGAGCCACCAGTTCCCAGCTCCGCGCGACCCGATCCTCAACCAGCGTCCAGTCGGTCGCGTCGCCGAGCGGAATGTCGGCCCAGCACGGCTCGTTGCTCGGGTCCGCCGTGCAGACCTGCAACAGGGCGCCGTCGCCCGAGAGCCGGGCAAATGCCTCCCCCTCGACCAGGAAGCGGGTTTCGCGCTCGCCCACATCTTCGGTCGTGCCGGGCAACAGCATGGCGATGTCGCGGATACGGCTCAGGTAATCGGTCATCGACGCACAAACTCCGTCAGGATCTTCGGATACAGGCGATGCTCCTCGACCAGCACCCGCGCCGCAAGGGCGTCGGCGTCGTCACCGGGCAGGATCGGCACGCGCGCCTGGCCGAGCACATCGCCATCGTCGAGCTCTTCGGTCACGATATGGACCGAGCACCCGGCTTCGGCATCACCCGCCGCGATTGCGCGCGCATGCGTGTCGAGCCCCTTGTAAAGCGGCAGCAGCGACGGATGGATGTTGACGATCCGCCCGCGCCACCGGCCGACGAAATCGCCCGACAGCAGCCGCATATAGCCCGCCAGCGCGATAATCTCGACCCCCGCTTCACGCAGCGCGGTATCGACTGCGGCTTCATAGGCGGCCTTGCCGATGCCCTTGGGCGAAAGCGCGAAGGTCGCAATTCCCTGCTCCGCGGCCCAGCGCAGACCGGCGGCGTCTGGCTTGTCGGAGGCTATGATCGCCACCTGATAGGCGGCGCCCGGCTGCTCGGCCGCGGCGACGAGCGATTGCATGTTCGAGCCGCGTCCCGAGATCAGAATGCCGACCTTCACCGGCTCGTCAGCCCGCATGGGTCGCCGTCCAGTCGGCCCTGGCGCTCCAGGTGCCCGCCGAACCGGTGACGGTACAACCGCGCTCGCCAGCCGTGATGCGACCGATCGTCACGACCGTCTCGCCCGCCGCGCGCAGCGTGTCCGCTAGCGCCTCCGCCTGGTCGGCCGCGACGATGACCGCCATGCCGATTCCGCAGTTGAAGGTGCGTGCCATTTCCTCCGGCTCGATCCCGCCCTGCGCCTGAAGGAACGCCATCAGGCGGGGCTGTTCCCAGCCATCGGCGTCCACGACGGCATGGACGCCCTTGGGCAGCACGCGAGGAATATTCTCTAGCAGGCCGCCACCAGTGATGTGCGCCAACCCCTTGATCGTCCCAGCCTTGACCGACGGGAGCAGCGACCGGACATAAATGCGTGTCGGCGCCATGAGCGCCTCGATCAGCAGTAGGTCCTGGTCGAACAGGGCAGGGCGATCGAGCTTCCAGCCCTTGTCCGCCGCCAGCCGCCGGACGAGCGAGAAGCCGTTCGAATGCACGCCGGACGAGGCCAGGCCGAGGATCACGTCGCCATCCGCTATGGTCGCGCCGGTCAGTACCTGTGTCCGCTCGACCGCGCCGACGCAGAACCCCGCCAGGTCATAGTCGCCGGGTGCATACATGCCGGGCATCTCGGCGGTCTCGCCACCGATCAGCGCACAGCCCGCGATCCGGCACCCCTCCGCGATCGAGGCGATCACGCGCTCGGGCACATCGCCTTCCAGCTTGGCGGTCGCGTAATAGTCGAGGAAGAACAGCGGCTCCGCGCCCTGCACGACCAGGTCGTTGGCGCACATCGCGACGAGGTCGATGCCGACGCCGTCGTGACGGTCATGTTCGATCGCGAGCTTCAGCTTGGTGCCGACACCGTCATTGGCCGCGACGATCAAGGGATCGGTGAAGCCCGCAGCCTTCAGGTCGAAGAAGCCGCCAAAGCCGCCCAGATCGGCATCGGCACCCGGCCGCCGCGTCGACTTCGCCAGCGGACCGATCGCGCGGACCAGCGCATTGCCTGCGGCGATCGAAACCCCGGCATCGGCATAGGTGTAGGACGTGCCGGACGTGGCGGGCGACGGGGCGGCGGACGGCGTGCTGTGGTCGGTCATGTTTGCCCGTTAGCTATATCGCGCTTGGATTTCCACGTCTGCTTCGCCAAAAGACCGCGATGCGTTTGCGATTGCCCTCCGTAATGTTCGGTCTGGCCGCTCTGACCGGCCTAGGCCTCGGGGGCGGGGCCGTGCTCGCCCAGATCGATGGGCCCGCGCGCGGCGTCACACCGATCGACAATGGCGGCGCCTATGAGGTGACGGGGGTCGCGGTCGACATCTCCGGCAAGACGGCGGAGGCGGCGCGGCTGGGCGGCTGGCGCATCGCGCAGCGCAAGGCCTGGGCCGTGCTCGCCCAGCGCGTCGGGCGGGGCGGCATGGCGGCTTCGGATGGCCTGCTCGATTCGCTCGTGAGTGGCCTCGTGGTCGAAAACGAACAGATCGGCCCGAATCGCTATGTCGCGCGGCTCGGCGTTCTGTTCGATCGAACGCGCGCGGCGGGGGTGCTGGGCGTCAGCGCCTATGCCGATCGTTCACCGCCGATGCTCGTCATGCCGCTGCAGGTTTCTGGCGGCGTGTCGCAGATGTTCGAGGCGCGCACGCCCTGGCAACAGGCATGGGCGCGCTTCCGGACCGGCAGCAGCGCCATCGACTATATCCGGCCGTCCGGCACCGGGACCGACCCTCTGCTGCTGAACGCCGGACAGATCGGGCGGCGTTCGCGCGGATGGTGGCGCACCATTCTCGATCAATATGGCGCGTCGGATATCCTGATCCCCGTCGTCCATCTTTATCGGCAATGGCCGGGCGGACCGGTGATCGGTGTGTTCGAGGCGCGCCACGGGCCCGACAATACGCTACTCGGCACGGTAACGCTGCGTGTCGGCAGTACCGACGGCATCAACCAGCTGCTCGACACGGGCGTCGGGCGACTGGACGGGCTTTACCAGAAGGCACTGGCCAGCGGGATGCTGCATCCCGACGCGACGCTGAACCCACCGCCCAAGCCCGAGGAAACGGTGATCGACGACACGACGCCTGGCGAGGAGCCGATCGCGGGGCTCGACTCGGCGATCGCTTCGACCGGCGCGGGCATCGCGCTAACGCTGCAATATGATGCGCCGAGCGCCAGCGCCGTCGCCAATGCCGAGAGCCTCGTTCGCTCGATACCCGGCGTGGTTCGCGCAGGGACGACCAGCCTTGCGCTCGGCGGCGTGTCGCTGATGGCGGTCACCTTCGACGGCGATCCCGAGCAGCTTCGCCGCGCGCTGGAGCAACGCGGCTTCCAGGTGTCCGGCGCGGGTACGACCTTGCGCATCCGGCGCGCGGCGGCTGCGGCGCCAGCGGCCACTCCCCCTTCGGATAATGCGACGACCGGATGAATCAGATGGCGTTGCCGCTGGAATGGCCAGCGGATCCCAAATCAGACGCGTTCCTGCTGACCGATTCGAATCGGATGGCGGCGAAGATGCTCGACCAGTGGGAGGCTTGGCCGACCATGGCCGCGATCCTGACCGGCCCGCGCAAGTCGGGGCGGTCGCTCCTCGCACGCATTTTCGCCGCCCGCAGCGGCGGCACGATCATCGACGACGCCGAGCGCGTCCCCGAAGTGCAGATCTTCCATGCCTGGAACACCGCGCAAGCCGAACGGCGGCCGCTGCTGATCGTCGCGGACGCGCCGCCGCCACGCTGGCAGGTCAAACTGCCCGACCTCCGCTCGAGGCTCGCCAATAGCAGCCTGGCGGCAATCGGCGCGCCCGATGACGAACTGGTCGCGGCCTTGTTCGAGCTGTTGTTCCAGCGGCGCGGCCTGGATGCCCGTCCCGATCTGATCGAGTGGCTGACGCTTCGCATCGAGCGTAGTCACCTTTCTGTCATCCGCGCGGTGGATATGCTGGATCAGGGGGCGATGGAACGGCGTGCGCGCTTGTCCATTCCCCTGGCACGATCCACACTGACCGCGGCAGGCCTCATCGCCGAGCCCTAAGCGCAAGCGAGTAAACATGACCCGTCCCGCCCATATCGCGCAAATGTCCGAACCGGACGACGACCATTTTGCGGCCGAGCCGAACGGGCGGTACTTCAATCGAGAGCTGTCCTGGCTCGCCTTCAATCGCCGCGTGCTCGAGGAAGCGTGCAACAGCGCGCATCCGCTGCTCGAGCGGCTGCGCTTCCTGTCGATCTCGGGTTCGAACCTCGACGAATTCTTCATGGTCCGCGTCGCGGGGCTCAAGGGTCAGCAGGCGCAGGATGTCGAGCAGCGCTCGGTCGACGGACTGACCCCGGCGCAGCAGTTGAGCGGGATCGTCGCCGAGGCGGATCGCCTGATGGCCAGCCAGCAGGAAGTCTGGGGCGACCTGCGCGTCCTGCTGGACGAGGCGGGCATTTTCGTCCTGCGCCGCGACGCGATCGATCAGGAGGCAAGCGCCTTTCTGGAGACGCATGTCCGCGATCAGATCTTTCCGATCCTGACCCCGCAGGCACTCGACCCGGCGCATCCCTTTCCGTTCATTCCGAACAAGGGGCTGTCGATGATCTTCGACCTGACCCGCGTATCGGACAAGGCGCCGATCCGCGAGCTGGTGATGATTCCCGCGACCATGCCGCGCTTCGTCCGCCTGCCGGGCGAGGGCGCGCGCTATGTCGCCATCGAGACGATCCTCCGCCGGTTCTCCGGGCTGTTGTTCCCCGGCTACATCGTCAACGGCGCCGCGACCTTCCGCGTGCTGCGCGACAGCGATATCGAAATCGAGGAAGAGGCGGAGGATCTGGTCCGCTATTTCGCCAATGCGATCAAGCGTCGGCGACGGGGCCGGGTGATCCGGCTCGAGCTGGAAACCGGGATGCCGGACGAATTGGCCGACGTGCTTCGCGACGAACTCGGCGGGAGCGATGCGATCATCACCGAGAGCGGCAATCTGCTGGGTATCGGCGACCTCGACACGCTGGTCGACGAGAACCGGCCGGACCTGAAATTTCCCTCCTACACGCCGCGTTTTCCCGAGCGCATCCGGGAATTTGCGGGCGACTGTTTCGCCGCGATCAAGGCCAAGGACATCGTCGTCCACCACCCCTATGAGACGTTCGAGGTGGTGATCGCCTTCCTGAAGCAGGCGGCGGTCGATCCGGACGTGGTCGCGATCAAGCAGACGCTTTACCGCGCCGGCAAACAGTCCGCCGTCATCAATGCGCTGATCGCGGCGGCCGAAGCGGGCAAATCCGTGACCGCGATCGTCGAACTGAAGGCGCGGTTCGACGAGGAGCAGAACCTCTATTGGGCCTCGGCACTCGAACGCGCGGGCGTACAGGTCGTCTATGGCTTCATCGACTGGAAGACCCACGCCAAGGTGTCGATGGTCGTCCGCCGCGAGGGAAGCGACTTCCGCACCTATTGCCACTTCGGGACGGGCAACTACCACCCGGTCACGGCCAAGATCTACACGGATATCAGCTTCTTCACCGCCGATCCTCTGATCGGACGCGATGCGGCGCAGATGTTCAACTACATCACCGGCTATGTCGAGCCTGCCGCCATGAGCAGGGTGAGCCTGTCGCCGCGCGACCTGCGGCGCAACCTGATGGCGCTGATCGACGCCGAAATCGCACATGCCCGCGCCGGTCGAAAAAGTAGCCTGTGGGCCAAGGTCAACTCGCTGGTCGACCCCCAGGTGATCGAGAAGCTGTATGAAGCAAGCGGCGCGGGCGTCGAGATCGACCTGATCGTGCGTGGCATATGCTGCCTGCGCCCCGGCGTTCCCGGCATGTCGGAGAATATCCGGGTAAAGTCGGTCGTCGGCCGCTTCCTCGAGCATAGCCGCATCTGGGCGTTCGGCGACGGCAAGGCATTGCCCCATGATTCGGCGAAACTGTTCATCTCGTCGGCGGACTGGATGCCGCGCAATTTCGATCGCCGCGTCGAATATATGCTGCCGATCCTCAATCCGACCGTCCACGACCAGATCCTGGATCAGGTGATGGTCGCCAACCTGCTCGACAATGAGCAGAGCTGGGAACTGGAGCCCGACGGAAGCTATGTCCGCGACGAGCCGGGAGATCGTCCATTCAACCTGCATCGCTATTTCATGACCAATCCCTCGCTCTCGGGACGCGGTGCGGCGCTCGATACGAGCAAGGCGGTGCCGACGCTGTCACTCCGACGGCAGCGTTGAGCGGGGTTCGCTGATCCATGGTGGGAGCACGCGCGCCGCGCACGGCGATCATCGATATCGGGTCCAACTCGGTCCGGCTCGTCGTCTATCAGGGGCACGCCCGACTGCCCGCGATCCTGTTCAACGAAAAGGTGATGGCCGGACTGGGCCGTGGCCTGGCGGCTACTGGCGCGATCGATCCGGGTGCGCTCGCCAAGGCGCAGACCGCGCTCTTCCGGTTTGCCAGCCTCGCGCGCGAGATGGGCGTGGCGACGTTGCGTACGGTGGCGACGGCGGCGGTGCGCGATGCGGCCAATGGCGGCGAACTGATCGCCTGCGCCGAATCGCTCGGCCTGACGGTGGAACTGCTGTCGGGCGAGCAGGAGGCGAAGGCGGCGGGCGAGGGGGTTCTCTCGGCCATTCCCGACGCCGACGGTATCGTGGGCGACCTCGGCGGCGGCAGCCTGGAGTTGGTGCGCGTGCGGGGCGGCAGGGTCGAGGACCGGGTGTCCTTCCCCTTGGGCGTGTTGCGCATCCCCGCGCTGCGCGAGCGTGGCGGCAAGACGTTCGAGCGCCATATCGCCCGCATGATCGACGATGCCGGATGGGAGGGGCGGGGACGTGGGCTGCCCTTCTACATGGTCGGTGGATCGTGGCGCGCGCTGGCGCGGCTCGACATGACGCTCGCAGGCTATCCGCTACCGATCATCCATCACTATGAACTCACCCCCGTCGACATTCTGCGGCTGTCGCGAACCATTCCGCATCTCAGCAAGGCGCGGCTTCGCGAGGTACAGGGGCTTTCGTCCAGCCGCGCCGCGACGTTGGGCGACGCGACGGCGTTGCTCGGCGTGCTGCTCAAGCACCTGGGCAGCAGCACGACCGTCGTATCCGCCTTCGGTCTGCGCGAAGGGCTGATCTTCGGCGACCTCGACGCCAGGACGCGCGCGCTCGATCCGTTGATCGTGGCGGCGCGTGAAGAGGGGCGGCTGTTGGGGCGGTTTCCGGAGCATGGTGATCTGCTGGACGGCTGGATCGCCCCGCTGTTCGAGGAAGAGGCCGCTGGCGATGCGCGGCTGCGTCACGCCGCCTGCCTGCTCGCCGATGTCGGCTGGCGCGCCAATCCAGAGTTTCGCGCCGAACGCGGGGTGGAGATCGCGCTGCATGGCAATTGGGTGGGCATCGATGCGACCGGTCGGGCGATGCTGGCCCAGGCCCTGCACACCAGCCTTGGCGGTGGGCTCGACGTGCCGGCACCGCTCGCCGAACTCGCCACCCCCGCGCAATTGAAGCAGGCGACGAGCTGGGGCCTGGCGATCCGTCTGGGCCAGCGGTTGAGCGGCGGTCTCGCGGGGCCATTGGAGCGCACCGCTCTGGCGCTGAACGAAAAGAGCCTAGGTCTGGCGATGGGCGAGACCGATCGGGGCTTTTACGGCGAGGCGGTCGAACGCCGTCACAGCGCTCTCGCCGCTGCGCTCGGGCGCACGCCCGAACGGATCAGCCGCAGCGAAGGCGGGTGATCCGGCCCGCGGCGTCGGTCTCCACGTTGAGGCGATCGGTCCGATAATCCATCGTGACGACCGTCTCGGGGCCGATCACGCGAATGGCTCGCGCGCCAGACCGCTTGATCGCGTCTGCACGAAGCGACTCGGTCCAAACCTTGCCGATCAGACCGGCCACCCGCGTATCGCCGCAACCGGCGTCGTTCGTCATCGGAGCAGGTTTCGGACTGGGGGTGCAGGCGGCGAGGGTGGTCAGCGCGACGAGCGCAAGCGCCTTCGTCATGCGACCTCCTCGGTATCGCGTACCATCTTGAGCTTGCCGCCCTTGACGACGAAGCCCAGGCGCCCCTCGACCAGATCGAGCGCGTCCCGGCCAAATTGTTCGAACCGCCAACCCTCTAGCACCGACAGACCCGAACGGACGCCCGCCGCCAGCATCTCCAGATCGTCGGCACGGGCGAGCAGACGCGGCGCCACGTCGATATCGCGTGCCCGGATCTTGAGCAGCAGCTTGAGCAGATCGGCGACCAGCGCGCCCTCACGGCCCATTCCGGGCTTGCGATCGTCACGGGCGGGCAGTTCATCCGCGCCGAGCGGCACCGCGGTATCGAGCGCGTCCATCAGGCGCGCGCCGATATCGTTCCCCGCCCAGGTCGCGGACAAGCCGCGCACCTTGGCGAGATCGGCCTGCTTGCGCGGCGGATGCCCCGCCAGGTCGGCCAGCGTCTCGTCCTTGACGATGCGGCCCCGTGGCAGGTCCTTGGCCTGCGCTTCGAGTTCGCGCCAGCGCGCCAGCGCCTTCAGGCGGCCCAGCATGTCCGGCTTTCGACCCGATACGCGGACCCGCTTCCACGCGCAGTCGGGATCGTTGGCATAATGCGACGGATCGGCCAGCCGCTCCATTTCCTGGTCGAGCCACGCGCCGCGCCCGGTCTTGCGCAACCGCTCCAGCATCTTGGGGAAGATCGCGGACAGGTGGGTCACGTCGCCGATCGCATAATCGACCTGGCGCTGGTCGAGCGGGCGGCGCGACCAGTCGGTGAAGCGCGCACCCTTGTCGACCTGAATGCCGAGCCAGCTGTCGACCAGGTTCGAGTAGCCGATCTGCTCGCCTTGCCCCAGCGCCATCGCCGCGATCTGGGTGTCGAACAGCGGGTGGGGCGTCTTGCCGGTCAGGTTGTAGATGATCTCGATATCCTGCCCACCGGCATGGAAGACCTTGAGCACCTGGTCGTTGTTGACCAGCAGGTCGAGGAGAGGCGTCATGTCGAGGCCCGGCGCCTTGGGATCGACCGCCGCCGCCTCCTCGGTATCGGCGATCTGGATCAGGCAGAGTTCGGGCCAATAGGTGCTCTCCCGCATGAACTCGGTATCGACCATCACATAGTCGGCTTGCGAGAGACGGGCGCAGAGATTGGCGAGCGTGGCGCTGTCGGTAATCAACGGGTGAACGTGCATAGACGGCACATAGCGCCGCCCGTGCGGCTTGACAAAGAGGAACGCGCAGCCGCCGTGTCCGGGCACATTAAGATTGACAAAAGGGGGGTAGACGGGGAAGCGGCATGGCTTTCCTAGACGTTCAGAGAATGTTCGCCATGCACGCCTATCGTACTCATAACTGCGCCGCGCTGACGGCCGAAGCCGTGGGCCAGACGGTCCGCCTTTCCGGCTGGGTCCATCGGAAGCGCGATCATGGCGGCGTGCTGTTCGTCGATCTGCGCGACCATTACGGCATCACCCAGATCGTCGCCGACAGCGACACGCCCGCGCTCTCCATTCTGGAGAGCGTCCGCGTCGAGTCAGTCGTCACGATCGACGGCGTGGTGAAGGCGCGCTCGGCGGGTACGGTGAACCCCAATCTCGCGACCGGCGAGATCGAGGTGTTCGCGCGCGGCGCGACCGTGCTGTCGGCGGCAGAGGAACTGCCGATGCCGGTGGCGGGCGAGCAGGAATACCCCGAGGATATCCGCCTGCGGTATCGCTTCCTCGACCTCCGTCGCGAGACGCTGCACGCCAATATCGTCCGCCGCACCCAGGTGATCTCCGACATGCGGCGCCGCATGGAGACGGCGGGCTTCACCGAATACTCGACCCCGATCCTGACCGCGTCGTCGCCCGAGGGCGCGCGCGACTTCCTGGTGCCCAGCCGCATTCATCCGGGCAGGTTCTACGCGCTCCCCCAGGCGCCGCAGCAATATAAGCAGTTGCTGATGGTCGCGGGCTTCGACCGCTACTTCCAGATCGCGCCCTGTTTCCGCGACGAAGACCCGCGCGCCGACCGTCTGCCGGGCGAATTCTACCAGCTCGATCTGGAGATGAGCTTCGTCACCCAGGAAGAGGTATGGGAGACGATGGAACCGGTGATCGGCGGCATCTTCGAAAAGTTCGCCGATGGCCGCACCGTGACGCCGATAGGCCAGTTTCCGCGCATTCCCTATTCGGAGTCGATGCTGAAATACGGCAGCGACAAGCCCGATCTGCGTAACCCGCTGATCATCACCGACGTGTCCGAGCACTTCACGACATCGGGTTTCGGCCTGTTCGAGAAGATCGTGGGTTCGGGCGGCGTCGTCCGTGCGATCCCTGCGCCGAAGACCGCCGAGAAGAGCCGCAAGTTCTTCGATGAGATGAACGAGTGGGCCCGGGCCGAGGGTCATGCCGGTCTCGGCTATGTCACCCGCAAGGGCGGCGAGTTCGGTGGTCCGATCGCCAAGAACCACGGCACCGAGGGCATGGAGGCGCTCTATGCCGCGCTCGGCCTCGGCCCGGATGACGGGCTGTTCTTTGCGGCGGGCAAGGTCGAGGCCGCTGCAAAGCTGGCCGGCCTCGCGCGCACCCGCGTCGCCGAACAGCTTGGCCTGATCGAGGAGGGCGCGTTCCGCCTGTGCTGGATCGTCGACTTCCCCTTCTACGAATGGGACGAAGACGAGAAGAAGGTCGAGTTCGCGCACAATCCCTTCTCGATGCCGCAAGGCGGGATGGAAGCGCTCAACTCGGCCGATCCGCTGTCGCTCAAGGCGTACCAGTACGATCTGGTGTGCAACGGTTTCGAGATTGCCTCGGGCTCGATCCGCAACCAGAGCCCGGAGCTGATGGTCAAGGCGTTCGAGCTGGTCGGCCTGTCGAAGGCGGATGTCGAGGAGCGGTTCGGTGGCCTGTACCGTGCGTTCCAATATGGCGCGCCGCCGCACGGCGGCATGGCGGCGGGCGTCGACCGTATCGTCATGCTGATCTGCGGCGCGCAGAACCTGCGCGAGATCTCGCTGTTCCCGATGAACCAGCGTGCCGAAGACCTGTTGATGGGCGCGCCGAGCCTTCCCGAGCTTCGCCAGATGCGCGAGCTTCACCTGCGCTCGACCGCCGAGGCCAAGAAGGACGGCGATCCCGTCGTGGTCGCCGCGAGCCACTAAGTCTCGTGAAAAAGGGACGGGCGTCGCGACCGACACCCGTCCCCCTTCAAAGCGATACCGCCGGCGTCGGAAGTCCCGACGCGGGCGTCTTCGTTCAGGCCGCAGCGACGGTCGCGGCGGCGGGCTTGAACTCGCCCTGCTCGTCCATCAGGTGCAGCACGCCGTCCGCAATGGCGAAATAGGCGCCGCGAAGCTTCAGCTTGCCCGCATCCTCACGCGTCGTGACGAAGGGGAAGGTCCGCAGGTTGGCGATCGAGGTGCGGACCGATTCCAGCTCCATTTCACGCATCGCATCGGGTCCGTCGCCATGCTTGGCGATGACCTTCTCACGCGCCTCGTCGAGCAGATTGACCCAATTGGAGATGAAGCCGCCTTCGCCCTCCGGCGCATGGGCGAAACCCTGCGTCAGCGCCGCTTTGCAGCCACCGCAGGCGCCGTGGCCCATCACCACCACGTCGGTGACCTCCAACTGCGTCACCGCGAATTCCAGCGCCGCCGACACGCCATGATGGCCGCCGCCGGTTTCGAACGGCGGAACGAGGTTGGCGACGTTGCGCACGACGAAGATTTCGCCGGGCAGGGTGTCGAAAATCTGTGCCGGATCGACGCGGCTGTCCGAACAGGCGATCACCATCACCTTGGGGCTCTGGCCTTCCTTCAGCTCGGCCCAGCGGTCGCGCTGGCGACGCCAATCGGAAGTCCGAAAGCGCTTATAGCCATCCACGAGGTCGTTAAAGTCGGTCATTGCTCTCTCTTATCCAGTTAAGGAAACGTCGTAGTAGCAGGCGAACCCGGGCATGGCCGTTTCGGTTCCATATCAAATTGTGTCTGCCAGGCCAGCCATTCGCCGCTATCGCAGCCATTGTGTCCGACCGATAGCATCGCTATTTCGCGGGGCATGAACGAGTTGACACCGCTGGTCGCGCCGGTGCGCGCACGCAAGCCCGATTGGATCCGCGTCAAGGCTCCGACGAGCGCCGGGTTCGCCGCCACTCGCGAATTGATGCGTGCCAAGAGCCTGACGACCGTCTGCGAAGAGGCCGCCTGCCCGAACATCGGTGAGTGCTGGTCGAAGAAACATGCGACGGTCATGATCCTGGGTGACACCTGCACGCGCGCCTGCGCCTTCTGCAACGTCAAGACGGGTATGCCGCGCAAGGTCGACGCGATGGAGCCGCAGAACGTCGCGGACGCTGCGGCGCAGATGGGGCTCAACCATATCGTCGTCACCTCGGTCGACCGCGATGACCTTCCCGATGGTGGCGCGTCGCAGTTCGTGAAGGTGATCGAGGCGCTTCGCCGCACGACGCCGAACACCACGATCGAGATCCTGACACCCGACTTCCGCAACAAGGCGCAGGCCGCGATCGAGTCGATCGTCGAGGCACGCCCGGACGTCTATAACCACAATCTCGAAACGGTGCCGCGGCTCTATCCGACCATCCGGCCCGGCGCGCGCTACTATGCGTCGCTTCGCCTGCTGGAGAGCGTAAAGCGGCATGATCCGTCGATCTTCACCAAGTCGGGCGTGATGCTCGGCCTGGGCGAGGAGCGACTGGAAGTCCATCAGGTGATGGACGACATGCGCTCGGCCGATATCGATTTCCTGACCATGGGCCAGTATCTCCAGCCGACCCCGCGCCATGCCAAGGTCGCCGAGTTCGTGACGCCCAAGGCGTTCGACGCCTATGCCTCGATCGCGCGCGCCAAGGGCTTCCTGCTGGTCGCCAGCTCGCCGCTGACCCGGTCCAGCTATCACGCGGGCGACGATTTCGAGCGGCTGCGGGCCGCGCGCGAGGCGAAGCTGGCAGCCAAGCGCTGATGCCAAGGCATAGCGAGACGCGCCATCTGCCCTATACGCCGGAGCAGATGTTCGATCTGGTCGCCGACGTGGCGCGCTATCCCGAGTTCCTCCCCTGGGTCTCGGCGATGCGCGTGCGCTCGGACAGCGATACCGAAACGGTTGCCGACATGATCGTGGGGTTCAAGGGGTTGCGCGAGACCTTCACGAGTCGGGTGACGAAGTCGCGGCCCGAGTCGATCGATGTCGACTATCTCGACGGGCCGCTCAAATATCTGCGGAACAACTGGCGGTTCCGGCCCGAGGAACAGGGGTGCGCGGTCGACTTCACCGTCGACTTCGCGTTCAAGAACCGGGTGTTCGAAATGCTCGCGGGGCAAGTGTTCGGCACCGCGCTTCGCCGAATGATCGGCGCGTTCGAGGATCGCGCCGCGAAGCTTTACGGCAGCAGCAGCTCGAGCGCCAACAGCGCCGCCTGAAGCCGGATCGCGCCGCGCCCGATATCGCCGAACTCGTGACGTTCGGCCTTCACGTCCTCGGGATCACCATCGCGTAGCGCTCGCGCGAAGACGACCGTACCGACGGGCTTTTTGGCGGTGCCGCCGCCAGGCCCGGCGACGCCGGTGATGGCGACCGCTACCTCGGCCTCGCTCGCCGCCAGCGCCCCCTGAGCCATCGCCCAGGCGGTGGCGGTCGACACGGCGCCGAACGTCTCTATCACTTCCGGGTTGACCCGCAGCAGTGCGATCTTCGCCTGGTTCGAATAGGTCACGAACCCCGCCTCGACCACGTCGGACGATCCGGGAATTTCCGTCAGCGCGGCGGAGACGAGCCCGCCGGTGCAGCTTTCGGCCAGCGCCACGCGCCGTCCCGCCGCGCGGTTCTCGGTCACGACACGCTCGGCAAGCGCGATCAGTTCGCGCGGGAGGATCACGTCCATCAGCGGTTCCCGTTGGTGCAAAGCGGCAGATCGGGCACGGCGACCTGCCGTCCACGCGCCTTCTCGGTCTTGAGATATTGAAGCGCGGTGACGACCACCGATGCCATGTTGCGCGGGGGCAGGGGGGCGAGCTGGGTGACCAGCCGGTCGATCGTCCCGCAATCCTCCAGCCCGATCCGCCCGACGATGAACGGCACGAGCAGCGAGGTCAGCAACGGACGCGCGTAATCCGATTGGAGCAGAGTATCGATCGCGGGATCGGACAGCTTGACGATCGCGGCGCGCGCGGACGGCCACGCCTGATCGGCCGCCGTCTCATATTTCGCGATCAGCGTGCCGCCACCCCGGATCAGGCTGGTCGCGGGCAGGCGTGCGCCGCAGACGCGACCGGTTTCGCGCAGGATATCGGGCATGGCGACCAGCGTCATGGCTTCCGCCTCGGGCGCGGTGATGCAGGCGCGCGTCTGTGCCGCAGCGACCTGAGGCGCCGCCAGCGTGACTAGCGCGACCAGGGTGGCGAGCCGCTTCACGCCGACTTGCTCGCGGGAATGCGGACCGTCGCCACCGCCTGGGTCGCGATGCCTTCGCCACGTCCGGTAAAGCCCAGCCGTTCGGTCGTCGTCGCCTTCAGGCTGACCCGGTCCCGACCGATATTCAGCAGCGCTGCGATCCGCTCGACCATCGCCGCGCGGTGCGGGCCGATCTTGGGCGCTTCGCAGATGATGGTCAGGTCGACAAAGTCTATACGTCCGCCCTTCTCGGCGATCAGCTTGGCGGCATGCTGGAGAAACTGGCCCGACTCCGCGCCCTTCCACTGCGGGTCGCTCGGCGGAAAGTGCGTTCCGATATCGCCCGCCGCGATCGTGCCGAGCAACGCGTCGGTCAGCGCGTGAAGCGCGACGTCCGCGTCGCTATGCCCGGACAATCCCTGATGATGTGGGATCAGGACCCCACCGAGCCACAATTCTTCGCCATCCTCCAGGCGGTGGACGTCATAGCCCATGGCGGTACGGGTTTCCCAAGCCAGTCGCCCATCGGCTCCGGCCATGTCGTCGGGATAGGTGATCTTTTCGAGCATCGCATCGCCCTGCACCAAAGCGACGCGTCCGCCAAGCCGTCGCACCATCTGAGCGTCATCGGTGGCTTCCGCATCGGCGGGCCAGGCGGCATGGGCCGCGATGACCGCTTGGAGGTGGAAGCCCTGCGGCGTCTGGACTCGAACCACGCCGTCACGCGGGACGGTTTCGCCGAGCATCGTGTCCCCCCGACGGTGGTCCTCCCGAGCCAGCGTGTCCGCGACCGGCATGACGGGCATCGCCCCATCCGCCGTGTCCAGTCCGGCCAGGACGCGCTCGATCACCTCGGCCGACAGGAAGGGCCGGGCCGCGTCATGGATCAGAACCCTCTCGACGCCTGTCATCGCCAGATGCCGCAAGCCCTTCGCGACCGACTCGCGACGGCTGGCACCGCCTGGCTCGCACCAGCCTGCGGGGAGAATCGCCCTGGCGGTCTCGAGCTGATCCGGCGCCACCATGATCAGTACGGGGCCGATCGCGGGATGCTGAGCGAACGCGGCGTGGCTCCACGCGAGCATCGGCTTGCCGCCCACCTCGCGAAACTGCTTCGGAATGCCGCCGCCCATCCGGCTGCCGCCACCCGCAGCGACGATCAACGCCGCGATCTTGCCATTGTCGCTCATGGCGAGGCGTTTAGCGGCAATGGAGCCACACCGCCAACCTTGCCTGTCGGGCCATGTTGGCGTAGACGGCTGCTTATTTTTCAGGCAGTATGATGCGCAACCTCGCCCCCATTCAGGTCGGTCCCGTGACGATCGACAGCCCGGTCGTCCTGGCCCCGATGACCGGGGTGACCGACATGCCGTTCCGCACGCTGGTCCGTCGATACGGCTCGGGCCTGAACGTGACCGAGATGATCGCCAGCCAGGCGGCGATCCGCGAGACGCGGCAGTCGATCCAGAAGGCCGCATGGCATCCGCTGGAAGAGCCGGTGTCGATGCAGCTCGTCGGCTGTACGCCCTATGAGATGGGCGAGGCCGCCAAGCTCAACGCCGATCGCGGTGCCGCGATCATCGACATCAACATGGGCTGTCCGGTGCGCAAGGTCGTGAACGGCGACGCGGGCTCTGCGCTGATGCGCGACCTGAAGCTGGCCTCCGCGATCATCGAGGCGACGGTCAAGGCCGTCGACGTACCCGTGACGCTGAAGATGCGCATGGGCTGGTGCCACGACAGCCTGAACGCCCCCGAACTGTCGCGCATCGCGGAGGATATCGGGGTCAAGATGATCACGGTCCATGGGCGTACCCGCAACCAGATGTACAAGGGGCAGGCGGACTGGGCCTTCATCCGCCAGGTAAAGGACGCGGTGTCGATCCCGGTCATCGCCAATGGCGATATCTGTTCGGTCGAGGATGCCGATATGGCACTCGACCAGTCGGGCGCCGACGGCGTCATGATCGGGCGCGGTGCCTATGGTCGGCCCTGGCTGCTGGGGCAGGTGATGCATTGGTTCGCCACGGGCGAGCGTCTCGAGGATCCGTCGCTGGACGAGCAATATCGTGCCGTCACCGGTCATTACGACGCGATGCTCGATCATTATGGCACCGAGACCGGGGTCAACATGGCACGCAAGCATATCGGCTGGTACACGCGTGGCCTCCACGGCTCGGCGGAGTTCCGCAACAAGGTCAATCAGGAAGCCAGCGCCGACCGCGTCAAGGCGATGCTGTACGACTTCTACATGCCGCAGATCGAGCTTGCAGCCGCGGCCTGACGCCACGCGCCTCGGCCGACCGGGTTTCGGGGCGCTGTTCGCCGCCCTGCCGGTCGCGGTCGTGGTGGTGGATCCCGACGATCGGATCGCCCACGCCAACGGCTTGGCCGAGCAGCTTCTCAACCTGTCCGAGCGTCTGATGGTGGGGCAGCCGGTCAACGCGATCCTGCCGCCGCCGGATGCGCCGCGCAGCCGCGACGGGCATGGCTTTGCCGTCTATGACACGGTGATCGCGACGCCACGTGGTCCGAAGATCCGCGTCGATTTCGTCGAGGCGCAGATTCCCGACCATCCCGGCTGGCGGGCGATCACGCTGCACAGCGCGGGGCCCTCACGTCGGCTTGCGCATTCGTCGGAACGGGGGCCGGGCGCACGGGCCGCCATCGGCGCGGCCGCGATGCTGGCGCACGAGATCAAGAACCCGCTCTCGGGCATCCGCGGCGCCGCGCAGTTGCTCAATGGCGGTGAGCTGACCACGCTCATCACCACCGAGGTCGATCGTATCGCAGCCCTGATCGACCGGATGCAGGACTTCAGCGATACCAGGCCTTTGCCGCTGGCTTCCGAGAACATCTATCCGCTTCTCACCCATGCGCGGGGCGTCGCATCGGCCGGCTTTGCGCGCGGGATCGCGATCGAGGAGCGGTTCGACCCGTCGCTGCCGCCCGCGCGGATCAATCGCGACGCGCTGCTCCAGATCGTTATCAATCTGTTGAAAAATGCCCGAGAGGCGGTGCGCGCGGTGCGCAATCCCCGGATCATACTGACCACCGCCTATCGTCACGGCATGTCGATCAGCACGGGCGAGGGCCGGACGCGATTGCCCTTGCCGATCGAGATTTGCGTGATCGACAACGGCCCCGGCGTCCCGCCGGATCTGGCCGATCACATGTTCGATCCCTTCGTCTCCGGCCGCCGTGAGGGGCAGGGGCTGGGGCTCGCACTGGTCGACAAGCTGGTCCGCGACATGAGCGGTATCGTGCAATATGCGAGAGAAGGCTCACCCGAAATGACTGTCCTGCGCCTTTTGCTTCCCCGGGCCATCGCATGAGCCACGTGCTGGTCGTCGATGACGACGCCGCAATCCGGACCGTCGTGGGGCAGGCACTACGCCGGGCGGGCCATGAGGTGACGGCCGTCGAGACCTTGGCGCGGCTCGATCGGGTCCTTGCGAACGGCGCGCCCGATATCCTGGTGACCGACGTCATCCTGCCCGATGGCGACGGCATCGACCATATTCGCGGCGTGGCCGAACGCTTCCCCGCGTTGCCGATCATCATCCTTTCGGCGCAAAATACGCTGACCACCGCCGTTCGCGCGGCCGAGGTGGGCGCCTATGAATATCTCCCCAAGCCGTTCGATCTCGACGCGCTGACCAACGCGGTGTCGGGCGCGCTGGCGCGACGCGGCGTGGCCATCGAGGACGGAATTGCCGAAGACGATCGCGCGCTGCCGCTGATCGGGCGATCGCAGGCGATGCAGAGCGTCTACCGCGTCATCGCTCGCGTGGTGTCGACCGACCTGACGGTGCTGATCTCGGGCGAGTCGGGAACCGGCAAGGAACTGGTCGCAAGGGCGATCCATGATCTCGGCCCCCGCCGCGCGGCGCCCTTTATCGCGATCAACATGGCCGCCATCCCGCGCGAGCTGATCGAAGCCGAGCTGTTCGGCCATGAGCGTGGCGCCTTCACGGGTGCGGCGCAGCGGAATGCGGGCCGCTTCGAACAGGCGGCGGGGGGGACGCTGTTCCTCGATGAGATCGGCGACATGCCGATGGAGGCGCAGACCCGCCTGTTGCGTGTCCTCCAATCCGGCGAGTTCACCACCGTGGGCGGCGCGCGCACCATCAGGACCGATGTCCGCATCGTCGCGGCGACCAATCGCGATCTGAGCCAGCAGGTAGCGTCGGGCCAGTTCCGCGAGGATCTCTTCTATCGCCTCAACGTCGTGCCGATCGCGCTTCCGGCATTGCGCGAGCGTCGGCAGGATATCCCATTGCTAGCAAGGCACTTTCTGGAGAATGCCGCGCTGCAAGGGCTGCCACGACGCCGGATCGACAGCCAGGCGATCGACGTGCTGGTCACGCACGACTGGCCGGGCAACGTCCGTGAGCTGGAAAATATGATGCGGCGGCTGGCGGTCCTCGCCCGCGACGAGGTCATCGATGCCGAGGCGATTCGCGCCATGATGGGAGCGGGGCGGTCGGCACCGGGGCACGCGGCCGAAGCCGGTGATGGCGATCTGGTCCGGGCGGTGCGCACCTATCTCGCCCGATTGGCCATCGAGCGGCCGACCGCGCTCGACGACGGGTCGCTCTACGACCGGATCATCGGCGAGGTCGAGCGCCCGCTGATCGAGGCGATGCTGGCGCGCCACGGCGGCAACCAGCTGCGGACGGCACGGGCGATGGGTATCAATCGAAACACGCTGCGCAAACGGCTCGATACGCTTCGCATCCCGACGAGCGGCGATGACGGGATATCGGGCTGACTGACGATATTTTTAAGAATTGTGGCTTGCAGGTCACGCATGACGTTGTACGATTGCAACGATGTCGGCGATCCTGAACCCTGTCGTTCCCGACGAGACACGGCGGCCGCGCTTCGCCGTGACGCCGCTGATGGAGTTGGCCATCATCGTCGTGGCCATCACGATCGCGGGCGGAACATACTGGTTCATCGAGCAGCGGCATGATGCGCAGGGACTGATCGCGCCACCGGTCATCGCCGGACTTCTCGCGCTCAACCTCGTTCCTGCCATCCTGCTGCTGATGCTGCTGGGCCGTCGCGTGGCCATGCGCCGGGCAGCCGAATCGGCGGTGGGTGGTGGCGGCCGGTTGCATGTTCGCCTGGTGGCGATCTTCTCGCTGACGGCGAGCGTCCCCATTCTCCTGACGGTGGTGACCGCGTCGATGATGTTCCAGTCGTCGGCGGAGTTCTGGATTTCCGACCGGGCGCGCAAGGCGTTCAGCGATGCGATGGACATCGCCCGCCAATCGCAGCAGCAGATCATCAACCGCTGGGTGTTCGCCGGGCGAGCCATGTCGCAGGATCTCGGGCGCAATCTGCCGGTGCTGCGCGAGAACCGCCGCGATTTTCACGACTATCTCGTGCAGCAGACGATCGTGCGCGACATGGAGGAGGCGGTCCTCTTCTCCTATGACGCCAAGCAGGGCTTCAAATTCTACGACTTCTTCAACCAGCCGACCGATGCCAGCTTCCGCGAACTCGTGACGCCGGAGATGATGGATCAGGCCAGCCGCTCGAACCGCCCCGAAGTGGGCATCAACGAGCAGCGCGTCTGGGTCGTGACGCCGTTGCCCGACAGCAGCGGCATCATGCTGTATGTCGGCACGAGCGTGAACGCGGCCTTCCTGAGCAAGCAGCATTTCGCCGCCGAGGATGTCGTCGAGGGTTACCGCGCGCTTCAGGGACGCGCGCGGTCGCTCCAGTTGAAGTTCAACATCGCGCTGTTCTTCGTGGCGCTGCTGATCGTGGGTATCGCGGTGTGGATCGCGCTGGCCGTCGCCGACCGGTTGGTGCGACCGGTGGGCGAACTCGTGGATGCGGCCCGGCGCATCGCCGGTGGCGACCTTTCCGCACGGGTGCCCGATCCGCGGACCCGGGACGAAGTCGGTACGCTTGCCAACGCCTTCAACCAGATGACCGGCCAGCTCGAGCAGCAGAATACGGAACTGGTCACCGCGAACGCGCAGCTCGACAATCGTCGCGCGCTGATCGAAGCGGTGATGGCGGGCGTATCGGCCGGCGTCGTGGCAATCGGCGCCAATCGCCAGGTTCGGATCGCCAACAATTCCGCCGACATGCTATTGGGGGTGGAGCCGGGCGGGCTGGTCGGCCACCGCCTGACGGAGGTTGCCCCCGAGCTGGACGCTTTGCTCGATCAGGGGCGGCGTGAGGCGACGGTACAGGTCGCGCTTCACGGCGACATGCGGACGCTTGCCGTGCGGATCGCGCAGACGGCGGACGGGCCGATCCTGACCTTCGACGACATCACGCAGCAGCTGCTCGATCAGCGTCGCGCCGCCTGGTCCGACGTGGCGCGCCGGATCGCGCACGAGATCAAGAACCCGCTGACCCCGATCCAGCTGGCGGCCGAGCGATTGCAGCGCCGCTACGGCAAGGTGATCGATCCGCAGGACGAGACCTTCGGGCGCCTGACCGAGACGATCGTGCGCCAGGTCGGCGATCTTCGCCGGATGGTCGACGAATTCTCGTCCTTCGCCCGGATGCCCAAGCCGGTGTTCCGCGAAGAGGCGATCGCCGACATCTGCGCCCAGGCGATGTTCCTGCACGAAGTCGCGCATCCCGAGATCCGTTTCGAGATGGAGCAGGACGAACCCGCCCCGACGATGGTCTGCGACCGGCGGCAGATGAGCCAGGCGCTGACCAACATCGTCAAGAACGCGGTCGAGGCGATCGAAGGTCGGCCCGAGGGGACCAAGGGCGGCCATGTCATGCTGACCGTCGGGCAGCATGGCGGGATGATCACGATCACGGTCGCCGACAATGGCGTCGGCCTTCCTCCAGAGCGGGATCGTATCATCGAGCCCTATATGACGACGCGCGCGCGGGGCACGGGGCTCGGCCTCGCCATCGTCAACAAGATCATCGAGGAACATGCCGGCACGATCGGCTTTTCCGACAATCCTACCGGCGGCACCATCGTTTCGATGATGTTCGATGCCGGCGCCCTGGCGGCGCTGGATCAGGGGGGCGCCGAACCCGAACTGGCTGGGGAGGGCCAGCTCACCGCTTTGACTCGTACTCGGACGTAAAGAATCATGGCTTTGGACATTCTCGTCGTCGATGACGAACTCGATATCCGCGAACTGGTCGCGGGCGTCCTGGAGGACGAGGGCTATGACGCCCGCGTCGCCGCGGACAGCGACGCCGCGCTGGAGGCGGTGGCGGTGCGGCGACCGTCGCTGGTGCTGCTCGACGTGTGGCTGCAGGGATCGAAGCTCGACGGGCTGGAACTGCTCGATGAGATCAAGCGGCGCGATCCGTCGATCCCGGTTCTGGTGATTTCGGGACACGGCAATCTCGACACGGCGGTCGCCGCGATCCGCAAGGGTGCCGCCGATTTCATCGAAAAGCCGTTCGAGGCCGAGCGCCTTTTGCTCATGGTCGCGCGGGCGACCGAGACCGAGCGACTGCGCCGCGAGAACGCCTCGTTGCGCGCAAGCGCCGGACGCGAGACCGACCTGACCGGATCGTCGAGCGCGATCAACGGCATCCGGGCGACCTTGAAGCGCGTTGCCGCCACTGGCAGCCGCGTGCTCATCATGGGTGCGGCTGGCGTGGGCAAGGAGGTCGCGGCACGGCTGCTGCACGGCTGGAGCAACCGCGCGAGCGCCCCCTTCGTGGTGGTCAGTGCCGCGCGGATGACCCCCGAACGCGTCGATGAAGAATTGTTCGGCGTGGAGGAGGGGGGCGATCTCGTCCGGACGGGGCTTCTCGAGCAGGCCCATGGCGGGACGCTTTTCCTCGACGAGATCGCCGACATGCCGATCGCGACGCAGGCGCGCATCCTGCGCGTGCTGACCGACCAGAGCTTCACCCGCGTCGGCGGGACGCGCGTGGTCAAGGTCGACGTTCGCGTCGTCTCGGCGACCGCACGCGACCTGACCCAGGAGATCGCCGAGGGGCGGTTCCGCGAGGACCTCTACTATCGCCTCAACGTCGTTCCGGTGACCATCCCCTCGCTGTCCGAGCGTCGCGAGGACATACCGCCACTGGTCGAACATTTCATGGCGCATTACGCGACCGAACGTCGCGTTCGCACGCCCGAGATCGCGCCCGACGCGATGGTCGCGATGCAGTCCTATGACTGGCCCGGCAATGTCCGGCAGCTTCGCAACGTCGTCGAGCGGACGATCATCCTGGCGCCGGGCGACCGGGTCGGCCGGATCGACCTCGATCTCCTCCCCGCCGAGGTGCTGGGCGAAGGTGCCG
The DNA here is from genome assembly GCF_916858675.1 of Sphingomonas sp. Leaf21. Taxonomy (GTDB): domain Bacteria; phylum Pseudomonadota; class Alphaproteobacteria; order Sphingomonadales; family Sphingomonadaceae; genus Sphingomonas. The sequence continues at coordinate 230,224 of NZ_CAKASM010000001.1, read as the reverse complement.
ATATGGGGGGAGGGGGCGCTACCGCGATCATGGGTGCCCCCTTGCGCGAGGCGCGCGAAAGCTGGGAACGGGAATATCTTCGCGTTCAGATCCGCCGCTTTTCGGGCAATATCTCACGCACCGCGAGCTTCATCGGAATGGAGCGATCGGCGCTCCACCGGAAGCTGAAACTCCTCGGGATCAGCGAGACGCGCGAGGATTGATCCGTCGGTCGGTCGGCCACCTCTGGACGAATGCCCTTTGAAACCATAGATATTGGCCGCGCCCGGTCCACGGGCGCGGTTCCGACGCCGGGAAACGGCGCTATTCGCGGGCACGGACCCGCCAAGAACAAGGGCTCGACCATGGCCGACAAGACGGGTTCGCTGCAGGACCTCTTCCTCAATGCGCTGCGCCGCTCCAAGGCGCCCGTCACGATGTTCCTCGTCAAGGGCGTGAAGCTCCAGGGGATCGTGACCTGGTTCGACAATTTTTCGGTGCTCCTTCGCCGCGACGGACAGTCGCAGCTGATCTACAAGCACGCGATCTCCACCATCATGCCATCGGGCCCGCTCGATGTCGCGGCGATCGTCGACGGTGTCAACGAACAGCACCGAAAGAATCCGCTTCTCCAGGAGATCTTCCTCAACGCGGTGCGGAAGTCCGAAGACCCGGTCACGATGTTCCTCATCAACGGCGTCATGCTGCAGGGGCAGATCGCGGGCTTCGACCTGTTCTGCATGTTGCTCCAGCGCGAGGGTATGGCACAACTCGTCTACAAACATGCCGTCTCGACCATTCAACCGGCCCGGCCGTTGAACCTGGCCGAGGAACAGGCGGGATCGGCCGAAGATTGAGCAACGGCTTCGACCGCGATCGCGGTGAATTCACACGCGGCGCCCGCACCATCATCGTCCTGCCGGATCAAGGCGATGCGGCACGGGACGCTGAAGCACGTCTGGACGAGACCGCCGGGCTGGCGATGGCGATCGGCCTCGACGTGGTCGAGCGGATCGCGCTGCGGGTTCGGGCGCTGAAGCCTGCGACCCTGATCGGCAGCGGCCAGGTCGAACAGGTCGCCCAGCAGGTCCGGATGGACGATGCGCAGCTCGTCGTGTTCGACGGCGCGTTGACGCCCGTTCAGCAGCGGAACCTCGAAACCGCGCTGGAAGCGAAGGTCATCGACCGCACCGGTCTGATCCTCGAGATATTCGGCGAGCGCGCCGCCACCGCCGAAGGACGATTGCAGGTCGAGCTGGCGCATCTCGACTATCAGGCGGGCCGCCTGGTGCGAAGCTGGACCCACCTCGAGCGCCAGCGTGGTGGCTTCGGCTTCCTGGGTGGGCCTGGCGAAACGCAGATCGAAGCCGACCGGCGGATGATCCGCGATCGCATGGCGCGGCTGCGTCGCGAGCTGGATCAGGTAAGCCGGACGCGCGGCCTGCATCGTGACCGTCGACAGCGCGCGCCGTGGCCGATCATCGCGCTCGTCGGCTATACGAATGCCGGAAAGTCGACCTTGTTCAACAGGCTGACGGGCGCTCATGTCATGGCGAAGGACCTTCTGTTCGCCACGCTGGACCCGACATTGCGCCAGATTCAGCTACCAGGTATCGACAAGGCGATCCTGTCCGATACCGTGGGCTTCGTCTCCGACCTGCCGACCCAACTCGTCGCGGCATTCAAGGCGACGCTGGAGGAGGTGGTATCGGCCGATCTGCTGATCCATGTCCGTGACATCGCGCATCCCGACAGCGAGGCGCAACGCGCCGATGTCGAGGCGGTGCTGACCGAAATCGGCGTCGATCCGGAGACCCCACGCTTCGAGGCCTGGAACAAGCTCGATCTGGTCGAGGGCGATGCGCGAGACGATCTGTTGGTCGAGGCGGCGCGCCGATCCCATATCGTCGCGGTGTCGGCGATAACGGGGGAGGGCGTGGATGATCTTATCGAACAGGTCGCCGCGGCGCTGACGTCCGGCCACCGGCGGTATCGGGTCACGTTGGACGCGGGTGACGGGGCGGGGGCCGCGTGGCTGCACGCGCATGGCGAGGTCCTGGACCAGGCCATCGAGGGCGAGCAGGCGGTCTACGAGGTTCGCCTTTCCGAGGCGGATTACGATCGCTTCACCCGTCGCGATGCTTGACCGCCTGCCATAAGTCTTCCTTCGCCGCGAGGTCCAGCGCGGCGAAGGCATCGCCCGCTTGCTGTTCCATGGCGCGGAAGCGGCGTTCGAACTTCCGGTTGCCGTTGCGAAGGGCTCGCTCCGCGTCGATGCCATGATGGCGGGCGAAGTTGACGACGGCGAATAGCAGATCGCCGAATTCCTCTTCGAGCGTTTCGGGCGTCGCGTCGGCGATCTCCGCCAGTTCCTCGTCGATCTTGGCACGTGGGCCCGCCGTATCGGGCCAATCGAAGCCGACACGCGCGGCGCGGTTCTGAAGTTTCTCGGCGCGCAGGAGCGCTGGCAGGCCGAGTGCGACGCCGTCCAGCGTGCCGTCGGCCGCCTTGGCCTGGCGCTCCTCCGCCTTGATCTGCTCCCATAGGTGATGGCCGCCTTCGGCAACGTCGCCGAAGATGTGCGGGTGGCGGCGCTCCATCTTGTCGCAAATGGCCGTCACGACATCGGCGAACGTAAACTGCCCGTTGTCCTCGGCGATCTGGGCATGGAATACCACCTGGAGCAGCAGGTCGCCGAGTTCGTCCTTCAGGTCGGCGAGGTCGTCACGGGCAATCGCGTCCGCGACTTCATAGGCTTCCTCGATGGTATAGGGCGCGATCGTCTCGAAAGATTGCGCAACGTCCCATTCGCAACCGGTGTCGGGGTCTCGCAACCGCTTCATGATCGTCAGAAGACGCTCCACCGCTCTGGCTCCTTCAGTTCGATAATATATATTATGTAAAACAGGATTACGGTTTGTCGTTGAGGATCAGCTCGCCGCGCTCCACGCGCCACGACCGCAGTCGGCGTAACACGTTCATGCCGATCACATCCTGCCTGCCGAAGCTTGGCGACACGATTGCACCGACATCGTCCAGCACGATGGGTCCGACACGCAACTGCGCGATGCTCGCATGGTCTGCCATGACCCGCCCGTTTGCGGTGTCGACCATCGTCCCGAACGGGCTTTCGTCCAAAGCCACACCCGCCGCCTTCGCCGTCTCGACCGATAGAGCCGTGGTCGTCGCGCCGCTGTCGACCAGCATATGTCGTGCCACGCCGTTGACGCGGACATCGGCCCAGAAATGTCCGTCGGGCGCCATGGCGATGCGCACGACGCCATCCGGGGACGCTCGCCCTGGCAGCAGACCCGCCAACCGATCACGCTGGGCGAAGATCAGGAATGCTGTTCCGAAGATCGCGATCCAGATCAACGCCATACGGACCGTTTGTCCGAGCGGGATCCGCCGCGCCAGCAATGCACTCAGCGGCAGCAACAGGATCAGGCCGTAGAATAGGAGATCGACGGCCCGATCAGTGCTCACGCGATCAGTTCCAGTCCGTCATAGGCCGGTCGGACATGCGCGGGCAGCTCTTCGCACAGCGTCGCATAATCCATCGACTGGTCCATATGGATCAGATAGCTCGCACGCGGCGCGAGTTCGTCGATCCAGTGGAGGACCGACGGCAAATCGGCATGGGCGGGATGCGGATGGCGCCGCAGCGCATCGACCACCCACAGATCGACCCCCCGGTACAGATCCGCCATGTCCTCGGTAAGCGCATGGAAATCAGTGGCATAGCCGATGCTCTTGGCGTCGCAGTCGAAGCGCAGACCCGCCGACAGGATATGGCCATGCGGTTGATCCACCGTCCGAACGCGGATCGGCCCGATCATGACATCGTCGCCCAAGGGCGTCATCGTGGCGGTCGGCGGATAACCCGTCTTGCCCTGGAATACATAGCCGAAACGCCGGGCGAGCGCCTCGGCCGTCGCTGGTCGCGCATAGCCGGACACGGGTTGTCCCAAGGCATGGTAGATCTGCCGGACATCGTCGATGCCGTGGCAATGGTCGGCGTGATCATGGGTCCAGATGATCGCATCGACGGTCCCGATTTCCGCCGCCAGCAATTGCTCGCGCATGTCAGGGCCGGTATCGATCAGGATCCGCGTGCCGTCATGCTCGACCAGCGCGGCGCAGCGCATGCGGCGATTTCGGGGTTCGGCCGGATCACAGGCCCCCCAGTCATTGCCGATCCGGGGTACGCCTGACGATGTGCCACAGCCCAGGATCCGAATCTTCACGCGACGGTCTTCGCAAACAGCCGATGGAAATTCTCCGCGGTCGTGCGGCTCAGCAGATCGAGCGGTTCACCGCGCAGGTCCGCCAGAAACGCGGCGGTGTCCGCCACGAAGGACGGCTCACCCGTCTTGCCACGATGCGGCACGGGCGCCAGGAACGGTGCATCGGTTTCGATCAACAAGCGATCGAGCGGCAGGCGTGCGGCGGTGGCCTGCAAATCCTTCGCGCTCTTGAAGGTCACGATACCCGAAATGGATATATAAAAGCCTAATGCCAATGCCTTGTCGGCAAAATCGCCACTAGCTGTAAAACAGTGGATGACCCCGGGATAGGCCCCCTTCCCCATCTCGTCCGCGAGGATCGCGATCGTGTCCTCCTCGGCATCACGCGTGTGGACGATCAGCGGCAGGCCGGTCTCGCGACACGCGGCGATATGTGCACGGAAGCTCGCCTGCTGCCGCACGCGATCGCTATGGTCGTAATAATAGTCGAGCCCGCTTTCACCGATACCGACGACGCGGGAATGCGCCGCGCGCTCGATCAGCCTGGCGGTGTCGATATGGCCATGTGCATCCGCTTCATGCGGATGGATGCCGACCGTCGCCCAGACATCGGGTTCGCGCTCGGCGGTAGCGATCACCGCATCCCATTCGCTTTCGCGCGTCGAGATGTTGAGCATCGCCGTCACACCGCGAGTGCGAGCCCGGTTCAGGATTTCCCCCTGTTCCTCAATCAACCCTTTGTAATTGAGGTGACAATGGCTGTCGGCCAACATCAGGCTTCGGCCTCCGCCGGGATTTCGAGCCGCGGGAAGGCCGGGGTCGGGGGCGATAGCGCGACGCCCATGGCAGCACGGCGAGCATACCAGCCGTCATCGTCGATCGCGGCGTGATCGCGCTGTTCGACGCCCAAGGTGTCAAGGACGAGCCCGGCTCCGCGTGGCGTCACCGGCAAAATCGCGATCGCCAGCATCCGGATCGCGCGGACCAGCGTACCAAGCACGGCATGCATCCGATCGGGGTCCGTCTTGCGGAGCGACCAGGGCGCCTGCACGTCGATATACTGATTGCACGCATAGACGCCACGCATCCACGCCTCGATACCCTGGCTGAGCATCAGCCCCTCAAAGGCCGTCTTGAGCCCGGCGCAGGCGACGACGACCTCTTCGATGAGCATCGCGTCGGCCGGATCGCCGCGTCCGGTATCGGGCAGTTCACCGCCCAGATTCTTCGCGATGAAGGACAAGGTCCGCTGCGCCAAATTGCCGAAGCTGTTCGCCAGCTCGGCATTGACGCGGGTCACGATCGCTTCCGCCGAATAGGAACCGTCCTGCCCGAAACTCACCTCGCGCAGGAAGAAATAGCGAAGGGCGTCGACGCCGAACGCATCGGCCAATTCCATGGGATCGACGACGTTCCCGACCGACTTGGACATCTTCTCCCCCCGATGGAGGAGGAAGCCATGCCCGAACACCGATCGCGGCAATGGCAGGTCGGCGGACATCAGGAAGGCGGGCCAATAAACCGTGTGGAAGCGGATGATGTCCTTGCCGATCAGATGCAGATCGGCGGGCCAGAACCGCGCCAGCTCACTGTCGGGATCAGGGTATCCCGTCCCCGTCAGATAGTTGGTCAGCGCGTCGACCCAGACATACATGACATGACCTGCGCTGTCCGGCACCGGAACGCCCCAGTCGAAGCTGGTCCGCGAAACGGAAAGATCGGATAGCCCGCCCTCGACGAACCGCATCACTTCGTTTCGGCGACTTTCGGGACGGATGAAATCGGGATTGTCGCGATAGAGGTCGAGCAGCGGCTGCTGATATTTCGACAGCCGGAAGAACCAGGTCTCCTCGGCCGTCCATTCGACCGGCGTACCTTGCGGCGACAATTTGGTGCCGTCGTCACCCGTCGTGAGTTCGCTCTCGTCATAGAAAGCCTCGTCACGAACCGAATACCATCCCTCATAGCGGTCGAGGTAGAGGTCGCCCTTCGCCTCCATCGCCTTCCAAATCGCCTGGCTGGCGGCATAATGGTCGGTGTCGACCGTCCGGATGAACCGGTCGTAGGAGATGGCAAGACGGTCGGCCATCACGTGGAAATGACTGGACATTTCGTTCGCGAACTCGCGCGTCGAGATGCCGCGGGCGCGCGCTGCCTGCGCCATCTTCAGCCCGTGTTCGTCGGTGCCCGTCTGGAACAGCACATCGCGTCCCGCCTGGCGCTGGAACCGCGCGATGACATCGGCGGCCACCATCTCATAGGCATGGCCGATATGCGGGCGGCCATTGGGGTAGTGGATCGCGGTGGTGATATAGAATGGATCGGCCATGTCCGGTCCCTAGAACAACATGCAGGGCAGGTGAAGCCCGCCTGCCCCGGTTCATCCGCGCATCGTCCAGGCGAGCCATAGCCAGCCGACGATCAGGATCGTCCCGCCGATCGGCGTCACCGCGCCAAGCCAGCGCGGCGCGCCGAACGCCATCGCATAGAGGGAGCCCGCAAAGATCGCGCCACCGACGACGAACGCCCATGCGACGCCGCGCGCGTCCATACGTAGTGCGACGAGCGCGGCGACCGCATGGATGAGCTGGTACTGCCCGCCAGTCTTGAGCCATTCCACCGCAATGCCCTCGGCGCGATGGGCGCCAAAGGCTCCCGCCGCGATGGCGATCGCGCCAGACAGTGCCGCGAGTACGCCCAGCAAACCCATGATCAGCCCTTTCGCTCGTCTTGCGTGATGATCCGGTCATTCGCCGCGCGCAGATCGCCCGAGGCCGCCTGTGCGGCCAGCCGTTCCTTGTCGCGGGCGCGGTACATCGTCTCGACCCGGTCGATTTCGGCGCGATCGATCTTCAGGCTGTCGAGCGCCAGGCGCGCCATCTTCACGGCGGACTCCAGCACCTCGCGCACGACATAGGAAGCCGGGCCACCCTTCAACCGAAGCACGGCGCGGCGGTCATAGGCGCGAACGAAGAGCGAGGCATTGGGAAAGGCCGCATGGACGCTTTCGAGCAGTTCGAGCGAGATCTGGTCCTCGTCGAGGCAGAAGAGGATCAGCTCCGCTTCCGCCGCGCCCGCCTGCCGCAACAGGTCGAGCCGGGTGCCGTCGCCATAATAGACCTTGGCCCCGAACTCGGCCGCGATGTCGATCATCTCGATATCGCGGTCGATCAGCGTGACCGGAATATCGCTGGCGATCAGCATCTGCGCCACCGTCTGTCCGAAGCGGCCATAGCCGACGATCAACGCATTGGCGCCATCGGTAACCGGCCCCTCGCGCTTCTCGCCCCGCATGATCACCGGTTCCTCGCGAATGCGGCGGGTCGCGCGCATCAGGAACGGCGTGGTGGCCATCGACAATGTGATGATCGCACCGAACAGGCTCGCCGCCTCCGGCGCGACCAGGTAACCGGCCTGCGCCTGCGCGAACAGCACGAAGCCGAACTCGCCACCCTGGCTCATCAACAGGCCCAGCGCGAACGCCGATCGCCAGTTCATCTTGAAGGCGAGGCCGATCAGGAAGATGACCAGCGTCTTGGTCGCGATCAGCGCCAGCGCCATGACGGCAACGAAGATCGGCCGCTCGATGATCGCGGGCAAGTTGAGCATCATGCCCACCGCCAGGAAGAACAGGCCTAGCAGAATCGAACGGAACGGCTCGACATCGGCTTCCAGCTCGTGTCGGTAGGGACTGTCGGCGAGCATCACGCCCGCGATGAACGCGCCCAGCGCGGTCGACAATCCGAGCAGTTCCATTACGGCGGCGCTGGCGATAACGGTGAACAGCCCGGCGAACACGAACATTTCGCGCTCGCCCATATTGCCGATCAGCCGGAACAGCGGACGCAACAGGAACCGTCCGGCGATGATCAGTCCGACGATCGCACCCACCGTCTCGAGCGCCAATATCCATCCCGGCGGTCCGGCATGATCGGCCGGATTGCGCGACATGGCGGCGACGATCGTGATCAGCGGGACGATCGACAGATCCTGGAAGAGCAGGATGGAAAAGGCCCGCTCGCCGAAGGGCGTGCGCAACCGGCCCGAGGATTGCAGCATCGGCAGCACCTGCGCCGTCGACGACAGCGCCAGCGGCAGGCCCAGCGCGAGCGCGGCCTCCATCGAGAAGTGCGCGAGCAGCACGATCCCGCTGATCGCCAGTCCGCAGATCGCGACCTGTAGCAGCCCGAGGCCGAAAATCTCGTGCTTCATCCGCCAGAGCCGCGCGGGGTTCAGTTCCAATCCGACGATGAAGAGGAGGAGCGTGATGCCGATCTCAGCAATGCCCAGCTTGGCCTCCGCGTCGCCCACCAGACCCAGGACGTGCGGTCCCACCACCGCGCCCGCGACGAGGTAGCCCAGCGTGGCGCCTAAGCCCAGCCGACGAAATACCAGCACGAACGCCAGCCCGAAGCCGAGAAGGATTGCACCGTCCCGCAGCAGCGATACGTCTTCATGCATCAGCTCGACCGCCCGGCGGCCGCGTCTTCGGCTGCCTGTGCCGCCGCCTCGAACGCGAGGCGGATCGATGGGTGACGCGCGCTGTACGGCACGGCGGGCGCGAAGACCGCGAGGCCGGGCCATTCGGGCGCATCGGTCCGGTCACCTGCCAGCCAGGCGGAAAGTTCGTCGCGTGCCTTGGCGAGTTCCGAAGCGTTGCGTCCCACCACATGCGCCGACAGGAGCGCCGCCGATGCCTGGCCAAGCGCGCAGGCGCGGATGAGCATGCCCACCTCGCTGACCCGTCCGTCTGCACCGAGATTGACGTCGACCGTCACCCGGCTGCCGCAAATCGGCGAGCGCCGCTCGACGCTGGCCATCGGGTCCGTCAGCCGCTGGTCATGCGGAATGGCAGTCGTCAGCCGCAGGATCTCTGCATTGTAGAGGGGCGCGGTCATGAGGGTGTCTCGCTGGCATTGGCCGCGCCGCTCTCGGACGCTGGCGTGGGCGCGCCGAATACGGGGAGGCCGCGACGGCGGCGATCGACGAAATCGGCGATACCCGCGCTGGTCGCGTTGAGAAGCTTGTAGGTCCGGCTCTTGACCATCCATTCGGGTCGACGCGCAGGTCCGCCGCTGACCGTGTCGATCATCAAGGCGACAACGAGGAAGACCAGGCTGGCCAGGATCAATCCCTTGAGCGCACCGAATCCGAAGCCGAGCGCTCGGTCGACCGGCCCCAGGATCGACGTCCGCGTCCTGCTGCCGACCGCGCGTGCGACCAGGCGTCCGCCGATATAGGTCACCCCGACGATCAGCGCGAAGGCAAGGACGGCGGAACCGGATACCGTGCCGACGATGCCGGTCAGCGCCTGCGCGAGCGGAATATGAAACAGCTTGAGCGCGGCGACGATCGCGATCCAGGCGAACAGCGCCAGAACCTCGGTGACGAAGCCGCGTAGAAAACCCTGGATCGCCGCACCGAACACCGCGATCAGGACGAGGATATCAAGGGCCGTCAATGCTTCGTGTCCACCATCTGCTCCGGGTCCTGATCGGCGCCAGACCGCACCGCCATGGGTTGCACGGGAGATGGCGTGGATCGCCCGCCTTCGCTACCCCCGGCCCAGCATATGGTCAACGAACTCGGCCAATGTCCGGAACCCCGTCATCCGCAAGCCCCCTTCGTCGCCCGCCATGCTGCGTGGAAGCATGGCCTTCTCGAAGCCGAGTTTGCCCGCCTCCTTCAACCGCAACGGACCGTGCGCGACCGAACGGATTTCGCCCGACAACGCGATCTCGCCGAAGACGATCGATTCCGCCGGGACGGGACGCTCCGACAATGCCGAGACGAGCGCTGCGGCGACGGCCAGGTCGGCGGCCGGATCCTGCACCCTGTAGCCACCCGCGATATTGAGATAGACTTCGGCCGACGAGAAGCTGAGCCCGCAGCGCGCTTCCAGCACCGCCAGGATCATGGCCAGACGGCCCGTGTCCCACCCGACGACCGCACGACGCGGCGTCGCACCAGACGCGAGCCGGACGGTCAGCGCCTGGATCTCGACGAGGACCGGTCGGGTGCCTTCCAGCGCCGGGAAGACGGTCGCACCCGTCACGCCCTGTTCGCGATTGGTCAGGAACAGCGAAGACGGATTGCCGACTTCGGTCAGCCCTTCGGTCTGCATGGCGAACACGCCGATTTCGTCCGTCCCGCCAAAGCGGTTCTTGATCGCACGCAGGATGCGATACTGATGGCTGCGCTCCCCCTCGAAGGCGAGAACGGTGTCGACCATATGCTCGAGCACGCGCGGGCCAGCGATCGAACCATCCTTGGTGACATGGCCGACGAGCACGACGGCGGTGCCACGCTCCTTGGCGAACCGGATCAGTTCCTGGCCCGAGGCACGCACCTGGCTCACCGTCCCCGGCGCCCCCTCGATCAGGTCGGAATGCATCGTCTGTATCGAGTCGATGATCAGCAAGGCGGGCGGCGTCCCGATCGACAGGGTCGTCAGGATGTCGCGGACGGAGGTCGCCGCCGCCAGCCGCACCGGCGCCTGACCCAAGCCGAGCCGCCGGGCACGCAACCGGACCTGATCGGCCGCTTCCTCGCCCGAGACATAGGCCACCGGCCGCCCCGCCATGGCGAGCTTCGCCGCAGCCTGAAGCAGAAGCGTCGATTTGCCGATACCCGGATCACCGCCGATCAGCGTCGCCGACCCCTCGACGAACCCGCCGCCGAGCGCGCGGTCCAGCTCGGCGATACCCGTCGCCATCCGATCGGGCAGCGGAATGTCCGCATCGAGCCCGACCAGCTGGATCGCCCGCCCCCCGCCCTGCAGATTATGCTTCGCCGCGAAGGGGGTCGTCTGGACCGGTGCTTCCTCCAACATGGTGTTCCATTCCGAGCAGTCGGGGCATTGCCCCTGCCAGCGGGAGGATACCGAACCGCAGGATTGGCAGACGTAGCGCTTTTGGACCTTGGCCATGGCGACCATCTAAGAGACCGGGAACGAAAATGGAACATCGTTCGCGATCGGTGTCGGGATAGTTTTTGGACGGCCAGACGGCTATGGCGCGGTTTCCATGACCCCAGATATGTTCCGCGTCGCGCTGTTCAGCGGCAATTACAACTATACGCGCGATGGCGCGAACCAGACGCTGAACCGGCTCGTCGGCCATCTGCTCGACCGGGGTGTGGCGGTCCGCGTCTATTCGCCAACCTCCGCGACGCCCGCCTTCCCCCCGGTGGGCGATCTGGTCGACGTACCTGCCATTCCCCTGCCCTTCCGTGCCGACTACAAGCTCGCGCGTGGCCTTCCGGCGAAGGCGCGCGCGGATCTGGAGGCGTTCGCGCCCAATATCGTCCATGTTTCCGCGCCGGAGTTCCTCGGCCATGCAGCGGTACGCTGGGCGCGCGAGCACGGCGTCGCGTCGATCGCCTCGGTCCATACCCGGTTCGAGACCTACCCGGCCTATTATGGTCTGGGATTTCTCGAGCCTGCGATCATCCGGTTGTTGACGCGCTTCTATAATCGCTTCGATCGGATCGTCGCACCGAGTCCGAGCATGATCACGTTGCTTCGAGGCTGGGGCGTGACGCCGCCGATGAGCATCTGGTCGCGCGGGATCGATCACGATCGGTTCCAGCCTTCGCGCCGGAGCCTGGAATGGCGGCGCTCGCTGGGGATCGCCGACCACGAAGTGGCGATCGGATTTCTCGGCCGACTGGTCAAGGAAAAGGGCCTCGACGTCTTTGCGGAGGCTTTGGCCGAACTGCGTCGGCGCGGCGTCCCGCACAAGGTGCTGGTGGTCGGCAAGGGGCCGGCGCAGGACTGGTTCGCCAAGGCGACGCCCGATGCCATCTTCGCGGGCTATCAGACGGGGGATGGGCTTGGCCGCGCGGTCGCGTCGATGGACGTCTTCTTCAACCCCAGCGTCACCGAGACCTTCGGCAATGTGACGACCGAGGCGATGGCGGCGGGCGTGCCGGTCGTCGCCGCCAACGCGACCGGCGCGATGGACCTGGTCGCGGACGGCGAGACCGGCTTCCTGGTCGGCGCGCGCGATGTCGCGGGCTATGCCGACGCGCTGGAGAAGATCGCAACCGACCCCGCGCTGCGTCGACGGTTCAGCGAGGCGGGACATGCCCGCGTCGCCGATTATCGCTGGGACAAGGTCAACGACGCGATGCTCGACGCCTATCGCACGCTGCTCGCCGAGCGAGGCTGACCTACACGTCCTGCCAGTCGAAGGTCAGAGGCGCTTCGCGAAAGGCGAAGCGATCTAGGTGGCTCGACACCACCTCTCGCATACGGGCCGTGTCCTCGCCCTCCGGCACGGTCAGGACGACGTCCAGCGTCTCGCTATCGGCGCGCATTTCCACCTTCGACCCGTTGGGGAACAGGATCGTCCCCTCCTCTGCCGTGAAGGCGACCTCCATCTTGTGCGACCAGTGCTTGGCAAGCTGCTGGAGATAACGGCTGGCCGACAGGGTCGGCACGCGGGAGACGGAGACGCTCACTTCAGGCGCTCCACCTTCTGGGCGAGTTCATCGATCATCGCGGCCACATCGTGGATCATCTCCGGCGAGGCGTCGCCGCCGCCGAACCGCTCGCCCAGCGCCATCTTCAGGCCACCCATCGCCCGACGAAGCGGGGCAGCGTCGACGCGCTGGCGATGCTCGCCCAGTGCCTGGAGCCGCGCGATCAGCGCATCGACCTGTTCGGCATTCTCGGCCAGGTGCGAACGCCCCGTATCGGTGGCGGCGAAGCGCTTCTTCGCGCCTTCGGACCGCTGCTCGTCGATGAAGCCCAATTCGTCGAGCAACGTGATCGTCGGATAGATCACACCGGGGCTCGGCGCATAGGCGCCGCCGGTCATCGCCTCGATCTCGCGGATCAGGTCGTAGCCGTGGCGGGGTTCGTCGGCGATCAGCTTGAGCAGGATCAGCCGCAATTCTCCGCCGTCGAACATCCGCCGGCTGCGACCTCCGCCGCCACCCCTGCGCCGATGCTCGCCGTCATTCAGGCGTTCGACCCAGTGCAAGAAGCGCTCGGCATCGAGCTCGGGACCGCCGTGATGATGACCGGCATGGTGACGGCGATGGCCGCCGCCGCGGGAGAAACGAAACATGGAATTTCCTCTTGATCGGTTTTGACAAGCTCAAGATATATCGTAAGCCATCGGTGTCAAGATGCTCCTAGATATATCTTTAGCGATGATGGTGACGAGACCTGTGCGGAGGCTTACATGGCGGCCATGGCCGACCTCTTCGCGGGCATGGACCCCGCCCCCACCTCCCCCGTAATTCCGCCCGACGCGCCACTGGCCGACCGGCTGCGACCCGCGCAGTTGAGCGAGGTCGTCGGTCAGGACCATCTGACCGGGCCGGAAGGCGCAATCGGCCGCATGGTTGCCGCGGGGCGGCTGTCCTCGATCATTTTGTGGGGGCCGCCCGGTACGGGCAAAACCACCATCGCCCGGCTGCTCGCGGCCGCCGTCGGCCTTCGCTTCGCATCCATTTCGGCGGTGTTCTCCGGCGTAGCGGATTTGAAGAAGGTCTTTGCCGAAGCGCGGGAACATGCGCGGGTCGGGCAACGCACGCTCTTGTTCGTCGACGAGATCCATCGCTTCAATCGCGCGCAGCAGGATGGGTTCCTGCCCTTTGTCGAGGACGGCACGGTGACCCTGGTCGGCGCGACGACCGAAAACCCGTCGTTCGAGCTGAATGCCGCGTTGCTCAGCCGCGCGCAGGTGCTGATCCTGCATCGGCTTGGCCAGTCGGCGCTCGACCTGTTGCTGACCCGCGCCGAAGCCGAGATGGGGCGCCCCCTTCCCCTGGACGCGGCGGCGCGTGATGCGCTGATAGCCAGTGCGGACGGCGACGGGCGGTTCCTTCTGAACCAGACCGAGACGCTGTTCGCCGTCGACCTGCCGGAGCCGCTGGACCCTGCCGGGCTTTCCGCCTTTCTCCAGCGGCGCGTCGCGGTCTACGACAAGGATCGCGAAGGGCATTACAACCTCATCTCCGCGCTTCACAAATCGATCCGGGGCTCCGACCCGCAGGCCGCGCTCTACTATCTGGCGCGGATGCTGACCGCAGGCGAGGAGCCGCTTTACGTACTTCGCCGCCTGACGCGCGCGGCGATCGAGGATATCGGCCTGGCCGATCCGCAGGCACTCAGCCAGTGTCTCGCGGCAAAGGATGCCTATGATTTTCTTGGCTCGCCCGAAGGCGAACTGGCGATCGTCCAGGCTTGCCTCTACCTGGCGACCGCTCCCAAATCGAATGCGGCCTATATGGCGCAGAAACAGGCCTGGCGCACCGCGCGCGAAACGGGATCGCTGATGCCCCCGGCGAACATATTGAACGCGCCGACAAAGCTGATGAAGCAGATCGGCTATGGCGCGAACTACCAGTACGACCATGACGCCGAAGAGGGTTTTTCCGGCGCGAATTACTGGCCCGACGAGTTGCCGCCGCAGAATTTCTATGCGCCATCGGGGCGCGGCCTCGAAAAGCGGATCGCCGAGCGCATGGCCTGGTGGGACGAACGCCGGCGCGCGCTGGGCGGCGATGACGATCGCCCCTGACCGCTTCACGGGCTTCGTCGCCATCGACTGGTCGGGGGCGCATGGTACGGCGCATGACGGCATTCGCGTCGCGATGTGCACTATCGGCCATGCGGCGCCCGTCATCGTCGCGCCACCGGGTCGGGCCTGGTCGCGCGAAGGCGTTGCGGATTGGGTGCTGGAGCATGCCGCCGAGCCGCTTCTGATCGGTTTCGACTTCAGCTTCTCCGCGCCCTTCGTCACGCGCGGCGCGCATTTGCCCGGCGATCGCGTGACGCAGGATGCGCGCGAACTCTGGACCTATGTCGACGAAAGCGCCGACGATCCCGATCTCGGCGCGCGCAGCTTTCTGGAGGCGCGGCGCGGCACGCATTTCTATTTCGGCGCGGCCGATGGGCGCAAGGCGGACTTCCTCCATTGGCGCGCGTGCGAGATCGCCGCCGACGGGGGCCGCAAGCCGTCGACCGTCTATGACGCGATCGGCGCTTCACAGGTCGCGAAGGCGAGCTTCGCGGGTATGCGGATGCTGCGAAGACTGGACGGCCGGATCGCCATCTGGCCCTTCGATCGCGTGCCGGCCACGGGGGCGACCGTGGTCGAGATCTACACCTCGATCGCCGCCCGTGCAGCCGGTCGACCGCGCGGTCGAAGCAAGATGCGAAATGCCGAGGCGCTGGACGATGCCTTGGTCGCGTTGGACAGCGACCGTCATGCCCCGCTCGCACGTTATGACGATCACTCGACCGACGCGATCCTCACCGCGGCCTGGCTGCGCGGGGTGCGCGATCGTGCCGATCTGTGGGACCCTCCCGGCCTTTCGCCACGGATCGCGCGCACGGAGGGCTGGACCTTCGGTGTCGCTTGACGCTAGGGGGACGGCGACGCCGGATTAGCACAGCGGTAGTGCAGCGGTTTTGTAAACCGAAGGTCGGGGGTTCGATCCCCTCATCCGGCACCATTTCCCGTCGCACCCCCCCCTTGACCTTGGCACCAAACCTTCGGCGCTGCGTTACAGTGGCGGAATGATCAAGGTCGCCAGCTATAACATCCGCAAGGGGATAGGTGCCGACCGGCGGCGCAATCCCGACCGCATTCTCGACGTGCTGCGTGAAGTCGACGCCGACGTCATCGCATTGCAGGAGGCGGATCGTCGCTTCGGCGAGCGCGAAGGGGTCATCCCCCTCCATCTTCTCGACGAACATAGCGACTGGAAGCCCATCGTCTATGGCATGAAGGCGCGGTCGATGGGCTGGCACGGCAACACGATCCTGGTCCGCAAGTCGACCCAGGTCCTCGATTTCGAGGCCATCCACCTGCCCTCGCTCGAGCCGCGCGGCGCGGTGATGGCCGACCTGCGTACCGCCAGCGGGGTGATCCGCGTCGTCGGCATGCACCTGGACCTGTCGGGTTTGTGGCGGCGACGGCAGGCCGCTGCGATCCTAGCCCATCTGTCGAGCTGTCTTCACCGTCACCCGACAGTGATGATGGGCGATCTCAACGAGTGGACGCGTGGCGCCGGGTGCCTGCGCGATTTCTGCCGGGACTTTACCATGGCGGAGACGGGGCCCAGCTTTCATGCGCGACGTCCGATCGGGCGGCTCGACCGGATCATGGTGTCGCACGAGTTGCAGGTCGCCGCCTGCGGAGTCCATGCCAGCCCGACCTCTCGCAAGGCGTCCGATCACTTGCCCATCTGGGCGAAGATCGGGCCGCGCTGATGCGTGAGAAGGAGCTGCGGCTGGCGCTGGTCTGCTATGGCGGCATCAGCCTGGCGGTCTACATGCATGGCATCACCAAGGAGATCTGGCGGGTCGTGCGCGCGAGCCGCGCCTCGCATGAAGGTGATCCCCCCGCATCGGCGGTCGATGCCGTCTATCACGATCTGCTCGACGAGATGGCCGAGCGCGGCGGTGTCCGCGTCCGTATCCTCGCGGACATCATCGCGGGCGCGAGCGCCGGCGGCATCAACGGCATCTTCCTGGGTCAGGCGCTATCGACCGGCCAATCGCTCGATCCGCTGACCGACCTTTGGCTGGAGGCGGCCGACATCGAGTCGCTGATCGCGCCCGACGCCGCCCCCACCTCGCGCTTTTCGAAGATGTGGGCTCTCCCCTTCGCGTGGATGGCGGCCGGGCGCAGCGGCGAGAAGGTCGAGGGCCTCGACGAGGAGACCCGGGAGGAGGTCCGCCGCAAGCTGGGCCACCTGATCCGTTCGCGCTGGTTCGAACCGCCCTTCGCCGCCGATGATTTCACCGCCCGTCTGCTGGAGGCCTTCGATCGCATGGCCGCCGCGCCGACAGGCAAGCGACTTTTGCCGCCGGGTCAGCCGCTCGACCTGTTCGTCACCGTCACCGATTTCACCGGCCAGCCGCAGCGGCTTCGCCTCCATTCCCCGAGCGAGGTGGTCGAGACCGAACACCGGATGGTCGTCGATTTCACCGACAGCGGCGACGGCAAGCTGGCGGCCATACCGGAGCTGGTATTCGCCGCCCGCGCGACGTCGAGCTTCCCCGGCGCGTTTCCGCCCTTCACCGTCACCGAACTCGACCGTGTGCTCGGAACGCGAAATCAGTCCTGGCCGGAGCGCGACGAATTCCTCCGCCGGGTTCTGCCGCGCCATCACGCGGCGGGGGCGGCCGAAAAGGCCGTGCTGATCGATGGATCGGTACTGGTCAACGCCCCCTTCCGCCCGGCGATCGACGCCCTGGGCCGCCGCCCGGCGCGACGGCAGGTCGACCGGCGCTTCGTCTATATCGATCCCTTTCCCGGCATGCATTTCCGGCTGCCCGGCGGTGGCGGCCATCCCGGTTTCTTCCAGACGATCATCGGCGCGGTCAGCGAGTTGCCGCGCCAGCAGCCGATCCGCGACAACCTCGAGGCGATCGCCGCGCGTTCCGGGCGGATCGACCGGATGCAGGCGATCGTCGCCGCGATCCGCGAGGATGTCGAGCAGGAGATCGAGCAGCTTTTCGGCGGCACCTTCTTCCTCGATCGACCGACCGCCGCCCGCCTCGCGTCCTGGCGGGTGCGCGCACAGGCCGCCGCGGCCGCCAAGGCGGGGTTCAGCTATGCCGCCTATGGCCATTTGAAGGTCGCAGGCGTCATCGACATGATTGCGGCGATCCTGTCCGAGGCGATCGGTGACGATGCCGCCCTGCGCCGCACCCGGATGCGCGCGTTTATCGAGCGGACGCTCGCCGCGCGAAGCGAGGGGCAGGCGATCGCCTTTACCGCGGGCCCCAGCGAAGGCGCGAAGTCCTTCCTGCGTGGTTTCGATCTGGGTTTCCGCATTCGCCGTCTCCGGCTGCTGGCACGCCGCCTGACCGAATTGGAAGCCGACCACAGCGAAGCGCAACTCGCCCCGGTGCGCGACGCGTTATACGAATCGCTGGCCGATTATCTGGAGCGACAGGGCGGCTCCGCCCATACCGAGATGGCGGACGATGTCCGCTCCGCGCGCGAGGATGAAGACGGCGAACAGTTGCTCGCCCGGCTGGAAGCGCGGCTCGATTTGATCCGGCTCGACGGAGAGACCGACGCGCGACTGGCGAATGCGCTGGCGGGTCTGCCGCGCGCGGCACGGCGCACGCTGCTGCTGACCTATCTCGGCTTTGCCTATTTCGATGTCGCGACCCTGCCACTCCTGCAGGGCGAAGGATTGGACGAGTTCGACCCGATCAAGGTCGATCGGATCGCCCCCGATGATGCGACCGCGATCCGGTCCGGCGGCGCGGAGGCGACCCTCAAGGGCATCCAATTCCTGACCTTCGGCGCGTTTTTCAGCCGCAACTACCGCGAGAACGACTATCTGTGGGGCAGGCTGCACGGCGCGGAGCGAATGATCGACATCGCGGTGTCGACGCTGCCCTCTACAATTCGCCTGAAGCCCGGTGCGGTGGCCGCGTTCAAGCGCCGTGCGTTCCTCGCGATCCTCGACGAGGAAGAGCATCGACTGACCGCGATCGCGCCGCTGATCACGTCGCTTCGCCGCGAGATCGGCTGAAGGCTGGTCATGCCCGATCAAGGCGGCTAGACCGCCAGCCTTGAGCGAAGTCCGTCCGTCTCGTCAGGGGGCGGCGGATCGGGTTACGCGGAGAAGCGCATGCAGTTCCTGAAAATGCTGTTCTGGTGCCTGCTGGCCTTCCTGGCCGCGGCCTTCACGCTGGGGAACTGGACGACCGTGCCGATCCGGCTGGTCGGCGGCCTGGTCGCCGACGTGAACCTGCCACTGCTGCTGTTCCTGACCTTCCTGCTGGGGCTCATCCCGACGTTGATCTGGCAGCATGCCGCGCGCTGGCGCCTTCGTCAGCGATTGAGCGCCGCCGAGCGTTCGCTTGCTGCCGTCTCGGCGGAAACCGGCGCCTACGCGGCGCCCGCGCCGAACGTCGCCATCACCCCCATCCAGCCCACGGTCTGATCCCTTCATGAGCAACCGCATCTACGTCGCCATCGATACCCCGGACCTGGCGCGTGCGCAGGCGCTGGCGCAAAAGGTCCGGCACCATGTCGGCGGTCTGAAGCTGGGCCTTGAGTTCTTCTGCGCACATGGCGCTGGCGGCGTGCGCGAGATGGCGCATATCGGACTGCCGATCTTTCTCGATCTGAAGCTGCACGACATTCCCAACACGGTCGCCAAGGCGGTCCAGTCGCTCGGCCCGCTCGCTCCGGCGATCCTGACGGTCCACGCAAGCGGCGGCCGGGCGATGCTGGAGGATGCGAAGGCGGCGGCCCCGGTCAATACCAAGGTCGTGGCTGTGACTATGCTGACCAGCCTGGACGCCAATGACCTGAGCGATACCGGCGTCACCGGGTCGCCAGCCGATCATGTCCGCCGCCTCGCCGATCTGGCCGCGGAAGCGGGGATCGACGGCATCGTCTGCTCGGGCGAGGAGGTCGGCGCCGTCAGGAAGGCGTGGCCCAAGGGCTTCTTCGTCGTACCGGGCGTCCGGCCCCAGCATGGCGCGATCGGCGACCAGAAGCGCGTCGTCACCCCGCGTGCCGCCGTCGATGCCGGTGCCTCGATCCTGGTGATCGGCCGCCCGATCACCCAGGCCGAAGATCCCGACGCTGCCGCAAGGGCGATCGCCGCCACGCTGTAGAACGTTTCTCGACTCCTCCCATTCGGGAAAACGATCATGCCGACCACTGCGAAAATCTGCGGGCTGACGACGACCGCGACCCTCGACGCGGCCTTGGGCGGCGGGGCGAGCCATGTCGGCTTCGTCTTCTTTCCGGCCTCGCCCCGGCATCTGACCTTCGATGTCGCCGCAGGTCTGGCGGGGCGCGTGCCCGATCACGTGCGGCGCGTCGGCGTGTTCGTCGATCCCGACGATCAACTGCTGGAGGCTGCCGTTCGTGCGGGGATGCTCGACGCCATCCAGCTTCATCGAACCGCACCCGCCCGCGTCGCCGCGATCCGCGCGAAGTTCGACAGGGAGGTCTGGGCCGCCGTCGCGATCAAGCAGCGCGCCGATGTCGACAAGGCGCGCGACTATGCCGGTGCCGCCACGCTGATCCTCTACGACGCCAAGACGCCGGACGATGCGTCGCTCCCCGGCGGCATGGGGCTCCGTTTCGACTGGAGCCTGCTCGACGGGGTTCGCCACCCCTTGCGCTGGGCCTTGTCGGGCGGGCTGGATGCCGAAAATGTCGGCGAGGCGATCCGCCGGACCAACGCCCCGCTGGTCGACATATCCTCTGGCGTGGAAAGCGCGCCGGGCGTCAAGGATATGGACAAGATCGCCGGCTTCCTTAAAGCCGTTGCGACAAATCAGTGACAGGATCGTTTGCGCCGGACAGCCCGCAACGCCCAAGGAATACGAGATGAACGCCCCCAACTCCTTCCGCGCCCAGCCTGACGAGCGTGGCCATTTCGGCGAATTCGGCGGCCGCTATGTCGCCGAGACGTTGATGCCGCTGATCCTCGACCTGGAGCGCGAATATCGCGCGGCGCAGGTCGATCCGGCGTTCAAGGCCGAGTTCGATGGGCTGATGACCCATTATGTCGGGCGACCCAGCCCGATGTATTACGCCGAGCGCATGACCGAAATGCTCCGCGCGAATGCGCCCGAGGGCAAAGGGCCGAAGGTCTATTTCAAGCGCGAGGAGCTGAACCACACCGGCGCGCACAAGATCAACAACTGCATCGGCCAGATCCTGCTCGCCAAGCGCATGGGCAAGACGCGGATCATCGCCGAGACGGGCGCGGGCCAACATGGCGTGGCGACCGCGACGGTGGCGGCCCGCTTCGGCCTGCCCTGCACCATCTTCATGGGCGCACGCGATATCGAGCGGCAGGCGCCCAACGTGTTCCGCATGAAGTTGCTCGGTGCGGAGGTGCAGTCGGTCACCTCGGGCGCGCAGACGCTCAAGGATGC
Source organism: Sphingomonas sp. Leaf21 (assembly GCF_916858675.1). Classification (GTDB taxonomy): domain Bacteria; phylum Pseudomonadota; class Alphaproteobacteria; order Sphingomonadales; family Sphingomonadaceae; genus Sphingomonas. Next base: position 209,107 of record NZ_CAKASM010000001.1, on the reverse strand, counting down.
GATGAACGAGGCGCTGCGCGACTGGGTCGCGAACGTCCATGACACGTTCTACATCATCGGCACCGCAGCGGGCCCGCATCCCTATCCGGAGATGGTTCGCGACTTCCAGTCGGTGATCGGCACCGAGTCGCGCGCGCAGATCCTGGAAGCGGAGGGCCGCTTGCCCGACCTGCTGGTCGCCGCGGTCGGCGGCGGGTCGAATGCCATCGGCTTGTTCCACCCCTTCCTCGACGATCCAGAGGTGAAGATGTTGGGCATCGAGGCGGCGGGCCACGGCCTCGCCACCACCCAGCACGCCGCCAGCCTCACCGGCGGCAAACCCGGCATCCTGCACGGCAATAAGACCTATTTGTTGCAGGACGAGGATGGCCAGATCACCGAGGCGCATTCGATCTCGGCCGGGCTCGACTATCCAGGCATCGGTCCCGAGCATAGCTGGCTCAACGATACCGGTCGCGTGATCTATGAGGGCATCACCGACACGGAGGCGCTCGAGGCGTTCCAGCTCTGCTGCAAGATCGAGGGGATCATTCCCGCGCTAGAGAGCAGCCATGCGCTGGCCGGTCTGATCAAGCGCGCACCGTCGATGGACCGCGACCAGATCGCGCTCGTCAACATCTCGGGCCGTGGTGACAAGGACATCTTCACCGTCGCCGACGCCATGGGAGTGAAAATGTGAGCCGGATTGCCGAGCGTTTCGCGACGTGCGCCGAGGCTGGCCGGGCCGCGCTCGTGACCTTCGTCACGGCGGGCGATCCGACCCCCGGCGACACCGCCGCGATCCTCGACGCGCTGGTCGCGGGTGGTGCGGACGTGATCGAGCTGGGAATGCCCTTCACCGATCCGATGGCCGACGGCCCCGCCATTCAGAAGGCCAATATCCGTAGCCTGGGTGCGGGCACGCGGACCGCCGACGTGCTGTCGATCGCGGCCGCGTTCCGCGCGCGTCACGCGGACGTGCCGCTTGTCCTGATGGGCTATGCCAATCCGATGACGGTACGCGGTCCCGAATGGTTCGCCAAGGCCGCCGCCGAAGCCGGAGTCGACGGGGTCATCTGCGTCGACGTCCCCGCCGAGGAAGACGATGCGCTCGGCGTCGCGCTGCGTGCGGAAGGGGTAGCCTCGATCCGGCTCGCGACGCCGACAAGCGATGCCGACCGCCTGCCGACGATTTTGACGGGGGCCGACGGCTTCCTCTACTACGTATCGGTCGCGGGGATCACCGGACAGCAACAGGCGGCGCAATCGTCGATCGAGGAAGCCGTTGCCCGGCTGAAATCGGCGACCCACCTGCCCGTGGCGGTCGGGTTCGGCGTTCGCACTCCCGAACAGGCGGCGGCGATCGGTCGCGTGGCCGACGGCGTCGTCGTCGGCTCGGCGATCGTCGACCTAGTCGGCGAACACGGCGCCGCTGCGCCCGCGCCGGTCCGCGCCTATATTGAAACTCTGTCGTCGGCACTGGCCGACGCGCGCAAGGAACTCGCATGAGCTGGCTCAACAGCGTCCGCAACGTCATCCCCTTCGTCGTCAAGAAGGAGACGCCCGACAATCTCTGGCACAAGTGCAAGGGCTGTGGGCAGATGGTCTTCACCAAGGAGCTGGAAGACAATCTGAACGTATGCCCCAAATGCGACCATCATGATCGCATCGGACCCAAGGTGCGTTTCCGCCATCTGCTCGATGAGGGCAGTTGCAGCGAGCTGCCCGCCGCCAAGGTGCCGGAAGACCCGCTCAAGTTCCGCGACTCGAAACGCTATGCCGACCGCCTGAAGGCCGCGCGCGTCAGCGCCGCCGAGGCCGACGCGCTCATCAATGCGCGCGGCACCATCCTGGGCCACAAGGTCGTGGTCGGCGTGCAGGACTTCGCCTTCATGGGCGGGTCGATGGGCCTTGCGGTGGGCGAAGCCTTTGTGCGCGGCGTCGAGGCGGCGATCGCCGACCAGTGCCCCTATGTCATCTTCACCGCATCGGGCGGCGCGCGCATGCAGGAGGGTATCCTCAGCCTGATGCAGATGCCGCGCACTACCGTTGCGATCCAGATGCTGCATGACGCGGGCCTGCCCTATATCGTCGTGCTGACCGATCCGACCTCGGGCGGCGTGATGGCGGCCTATGCGATGCTGGGGGACGTGCAGATCGCCGAGCCCAAGGCGACGCTGGCGTTCACCGGACGCCGGGTGATCGAGAACACGATCCGCGAAAAGCTGCCCGATGATTTCCAGACGTCGGAATATTATCTCGACCACGGGATGCTCGACATGGTCGTCCATCGCCACGACCTGCGGGAGCGTCTGGCGACAGTGATCGGCTATCTGACAGGATCGCGGCAAGCCGCCTGACGGCCCGTCGATCCGCGTCGCCTTTGCGCGACGACGACGCTAAAGGGGCGGGCCGGGAGGTCCGCCTCTTTCACATTTCCTCCGCTCCATTGCGAGACCGGCCGATGCCCGATCATGCCCGCTCCGAACATCCCGACGTTCAGGCGCAACTCGACCGTTTGTGGTCGCTGTCACCGGGCGCGGACATATTGGGGCTGGAGCGGATCACGACGCTGCTCGGTCGGCTGGGCGATCCGCAACATCATCTGCCACCGGTCTTTCACGTCGCGGGCACCAACGGCAAGGGTTCGACCTGTGCGTTCCTGCGCGCCGCGATCGAGGCGTCGGGCCAATGCGTCCACGTCTACTCCAGCCCGCACCTCGTTCGCTTCAACGAGCGCATCCGGATCGCGGGCGACCTGATCTCCGACGAGGCGCTGGCCGCCGTGTTCCGCGAAGTGCTCGATCGCGCGGAAGGAATCGGGGCGAGCTTCTTCGAGGTCACGACCGCCGCCGCGTTCCTGTCGTTCGCGCGCGCCCCGGCGGCGGCGACGATCGTCGAGGTCGGGCTGGGCGGACGACTCGATGCGACCAATATCCTGCCGCCATCCGCGATCTGCGGGATCGCGGCGCTTGGTATCGATCATGAAGCGTTCCTTGGACGGAGCCTGACCGGGATCGCGCGGGAAAAGGCGGGTATCGCCAAGCGCGGCACGCCACTGGTGACGATGGACTATCCGCGAGCACTCCGTTCCGCCATCGCGCGGGTCGCCGCCGACGCGGGTGCGCCGGTGGTGGCACGCGGCGAACGTTGGTTCAGCGAGACTCGGGGGCAGCGGGTCGCGTACCGGGACGAGCAAGGCGAAATCCTGCTCCCCCGCCCCGCCCTGTCCGGCGGGCATCAGGCACGCAATCTCGCGCTCGCGGTGGCGATGGCCCGGCATCAGAACGCCGTCTCGATCCCCGAAGGCGCACTCAAGGCCGCCGCGGCGCGTGCGACATGGCCCGCCCGGATGCAAAGGCTGGCGGATGGCCCTCTGACCGCGATATTGCCCGGCGGCAGTGTCTGCTGGCTGGACGGAGCGCATAATCCGTCGGCCGCGAGCCCGGTCGCTCGCGCGATGGCGCGGTGGCGGTCGCACGGTCCCAGCGCGCTGATCCTTGGAATGCTGTCCAACAAGGAAGCGGGGCCGGTCATCGAAAGGCTGGGCGCGATGGTGGACCTCATCGTGACGGTGCCCGTTCCCGATCATGCGAGCCACAGCCCCGACGACCTGGCCGCCTTGGCCAGACGGTCAGGCATGGAGGCGATGGCGGCCGTTGGCCCGGCCGAGGCGTTGGCCGCCGTCGCGGCGCGGTTCGGTGCGCCCGTGCAGGTGTTGATCGCCGGGTCGCTCTACCTGGCGGGGCAGGTGCTGGCCCTCAACGGCGAAGTGCCGCGATAACGCGACGAGCGCCTCGCTCCGTCGGTATTATTTGCGATTGACTATCAATAGCGAGGAATTAGCATGGGGCTTCGTTATCACGGAGTCCCAGCCGATGGCCGAAACCACGACCCTGTCCGCCACGCTTCCCCATATGCTGCCAGCGTGCCCCCATGCGCGTATCGCGCTGTTCGCGGTCCGGCGGATGGGTGCGCACGGGCTGGCGGACGCGCGCGCGGCGCACACCTTGTTGACGGTCTTCGGGCAGGATTTCCGGCGTCCGCTGCTGCTCCTGCGGACCTTGATGGCCGATCTGGCGGCGCATGCCTCGGGACAGATCGCGATCGCGCCCTGCTGCTGCGCGCGGATGACGGCGGCGGAGGCCGCACTGCTCACGATCCTGGCACAGATCGAGACCGCACCTGACAAGGTGCGCTATCTGATGAGCGATCTGCTGGGCGTCCGGCGGGTGGACGGCGTGCTCGCGAGCGCGGCGGCGGTCAGCGCCGCATTCGCCGACGAGGGGCGACCGATCAGTTGCTGACCGGCACGTCCCGACGGGCGTCCCCCTCTCCTTCGACGCCCGCGCTGCCTATCGACCGATCGACCAGGCCGGTCCGCGCCATCCACCAGAACAGGAGGACACCAGGCACCGCGACGATCGTGGTCAACAGGTAGAAGTCGACATAGCCGACCTGTTCGACCAGCGCGCCCGCGGTCGTGCCGCTCAGGATCCGACCGACGATACTCGCCGCCGCCGAGATCAGCGCATATTGCGCAGCGGTGAAGCGCAGATCGGTCAGGGCGGAGAAATAGGCGACCACGGTCACGCCGCCGATCCCGCTCGAGAAATTCTCGAATCCGATCGCACCGGCCATCCCCCAGTTGCTGTGCCCCAACGCGGCCAGTCCGGCGAACGACAGGTTGGAGACCGCCATCAGCACCAGGCTGATCAGCACCGACCGCTTCATGCCGAGCCGCGCATAGAGCACGCCGCCGACGAAGACGCCGATCAGCAAGGCCCAGAAGCCGACGCCCACGTCATAGAGCGCGATCTCATCCTTGCTGAACCCCAGATCGTTGAACAGCAGACGGAAGGTCAGGTTGGCGAGCGTGTCACCGATCTTGTGGACGAGGATGAACGCAAGGATGACCGCCACGCCCTGCCGCCGGAAGAATTCCGCGAACGGGCCGATCACCGCGCGGACGATACCCTCGGTCGGACGCTTGGCGGTGATCTCGCTATGCCGCGCCGGTTCGCCCATGACGAGCGCGGTCAGGACGGCGGGCAGTGCGAAGGCACAACTGACCAGATAGGCGACGCTCCACCCCGCGCGGGTGGCGACGATCAGCGATAGCGAGGCCACCAGGGCCGAGCCGATCCGCCAGCCATATTGCCCCATCCCGGCCCCGACGCCCAATTGACGCGGTTCGAGCAGCTCGATGCGATAGGCGTCGATGACGATGTCGAACGTCGCCCCCGCCACCCCGAGCGCGATCGCCGCCAAGGCCGTCTGCGCAAGCGAGACGCGCGGATCGGCAAGGCCCAACCCGATCGCAGCAAAGCAGACGAGGGCAGCGACGACGAGCAGCCAGGATACGCGCTGGCCAAGCCGATGGAGGACCGGAATCTTCACCCCCTCGACGATCCAGGCCCAAAGGAACTTCAGGTTATAGGCCAGAATCACAAGCGCAAAGGCCGTGACGCTCTTCTTTTCGATACCCGCCTCGGCCAGTCGGCTCGAAAGCGTCGCGTTGATCATCGTCAGCGGAAAAGCCGATGATATGCCCAGCGCCAGGGAGGCCAAGGGGGCCGCCTCGACATAGGGCCGCACTCCGTCCCGCCAACCCGCACGCGCCATAGAAACCCGATCCGACTATCGCAAAGCGTGGACCGTAGAGAGCTTGACCCCGCCGGGCAACGGGAACCCGATCAGGCGCGGGCGAACAGACGGAAACCCGCTGGCAAGCGGCTGGGCGACTTGCCGGTCCGCCGCTGCTCGATCGCCGCGATCGCGCCCAGCAACTCGCGCGAGCCATAGGGTTTCATGAGGATTCCCTCGGCAAGGTCCTCGACGCCATCGGGCGGCGTGCCGGTCAGGAACAGGACGGGAATGTCGCGGCCATGCGCGGCGCGCGCGACGTCGACTCCGCTACCGTCGGCGAGCCGGATATCGGCGAGCACGAGATCGATCGCCGTGCCCCCCTCGATCAGCGTGACAGCCTTGCTGACGCGGTCGACGGTGGCGACGATCTCGTAATCGGCGTCGCTCAGGACATGCTCCGTATCGAAGGCGACCAGCGGTTCGTCCTCGACAACGAGCAACCTGACCAGCTGCCGCTTTTTGCGCCCGAAGATCTTCATCCCTCTATCGGCCTGTCTCTCTTGCCCCGCTCGTATCCGTAACGCTTTGTCGAGGCGAAACGACGCAATTAATTTCCTTTAGCCTGTACCCTATGTATCAGCGTCCATCATGACATCAGATCAACGTATCGCCAAGCTGCTGGCCCGTGCCGGAGTCGCGTCGCGACGGGAGGTCGAGCGGATGATCGCCGAGGGGCGAATCGCCCTGAACGGCACGGTCATCGACACCCCCGCCACCCTGTTATCCTCGCTGGACGGGGTCACGGTCGACGGCGATCCCGTCGCCGCGCCGGAGCCGACCCGGCTCTTTCTATACAACAAGCCGACGGGCCTGCTCGTCACCGAACATGATCCGGCCGGGCGGCCGACCATCTATGATCGTCTACCTTCCGAGCTTCCGCGTGTCGTTCCGGTCGGGCGGCTCGATCTCAATACCGAAGGGCTGCTGCTCCTGACCACCGACGGGGGTTTCAAGCGACAGCTCGAGCTGCCCGCGACGGGTGTCGAGCGGACCTATCGGGCCCGCGCCTATGGCGACGTCACTCAGGCTCAGTTGGAAGAGCTGATCCACGGAATCGAGATCGACGGTATCCGCTATGGCCAGATCGACGCCAATCTGGAGCGTCGCACCGGCGCCAATGTCTGGATCGAGATGACGCTGCGCGAGGGCAAGAACCGCGAAGTCCGGCGCGTCCTGGAGCATATGGGGCTGCAGGTCAGTCGGTTGATCCGGCTGCGCTATGGCCCCTTCGTACTTGCTGATCTGCCCGCGGGCGAGGTGGGCGAGGTAAAGGGCTCGGCGATCGTCGAATTCCGGAAGACCCTGCTTGGCGGCATCCCCGCCGACGCCGTCCGTCCGTCCCCGCGCGACGGGTTTCGGGCAGCCCCGACGCGGGCCGCCACGCCGCGCGCTCGAAGCGAGCCAACCGGCGAAGCGCGTCCCGAACGGACCCCGCGCCTCCCGTCCGGGCAGGGTGACCGAACCAGGCCCGTCGCCAAGCGGGCTGACGCCCGGCCCGAGCGGGACGACCGTCCGCGTCGCGGCGCCGAGGCCCCATCGCTGCGCTCCGACCAGTCGTCCGCGCCGCGCGGTGACGACCGTGCGGCATTTGGCGGCCGCGGAAAGCCCTTTGCCAAGCGGCCGGGCGGTGATCGCAATGATGGCGGTGCCGCCTCCGCCTCTGGTCGATCTGCCCAAGGCGAGCGCGGCAAGCCCTTCGATAGGCGCGACACCGCTGAGCGCGGCGATCGCGCCGCCCGTGGGGGAGCTCCCGCCGGTCGATCGGACCGCTTTGCGCCGAACGGCCGGGGCAGCGACGGGCGGGATACGGAGCGCTCGAGTGCTGGTGAACGTGGCAAGCCCTTCGCGAAGCGCCCGTCCCAGGAGCGCGGCGAGCGAGGCGACCGCCCCGATCGGGGTAGTGCCGCGCCATCGGGGCGGCAGGGTCGCCCGCCCTCCGGTCGACCGGAGGGCAAGCGGCCGACCAACCGCCCGGGCGGCGGCGCGCGGCCAGGTCGGCCACGGGGGAATCGCTGATGCGCGTCATCGCTGGACAGTGGCGCGGTCGTCCGCTCGTCGCACCCAAGGGCGAAGTGACGCGGCCCACCGCCGACCGGACCCGAGAGGCGCTGTTTTCGATGCTGACCGCGCGGCTCGGCGATTTCGACGGGCTGGCGGTGGGTGATTTCTTTGCGGGCTCGGGAGCGCTCGGGATCGAGGCGCTGTCGCGCGGCGCGGCCTCCTGCCTCTTCGTCGAACAGGATCGCAACGCGCTCGATGCGTTACGCGCCAATCTCGACAAGCTGGGAGCCAAGGGCGACGTTCGCGCCGCGTCCGTCATGGCGCTCGGCCCCGCCCGCCAGCCGCTCGACCTGATCCTGATGGATCCGCCCTATGGCACCGGCGCGGGCAGCGTGGCGCTCGACAAGCTGGGGCGCCTCGGCTGGATCGGGGCAGGCACGTGGATAAGCATCGAAACCGCCAAGCAGGAAGAAATCACGCTGGCTGGGTTCACCGTCGACGCCTCGCGTGTGCACGGAAAGGCGCGACTGACCCTGCTGCGTCAGGCTTGAACGCTGCGCCCCCGCATCAACGTGATACCGGCAAGGCTGAGCAACCCGGCGGCGACGAGATAGCCGCCGACGAAATTGAGCCCTCCCCGCTCGGTGAGCGCCTGCGCGGCGATCGGGGCGAGCGCGCCGCCGACGATGCCGCCCAGGTTGAACGTCATCGACACGCCGGTGTAGCGCACGCCCGCCGGGAACAGCGCGGGTAGCCAACCGCCGAGCGGGCCATAGGCGAACCCCATCACGAACAGCGACAGCGAAAGCCAGACGAAGACGATCGCGAGCGATCCCGACCCCAGCATGGGCCCCATCACCAGCCCGACCAGCACGCACCCCGCAAAGCCCAGGGTCAACATGGCGGGAGCGCCACGCCGGTCCGCCATCACGCTCGACACGATGACGCCCAGCGCGAGGAAGAGGATCGCGACGAGTTGAACGCCCAGGAATCCCTCGCGCGGATAGCCGAGTACGGTCGTTCCGTATCCCAGCGCAAAGGCCGTCGCGAGATAGAAGATCGCAAAGCAGGCGATGACGCCGCCCGTCCCCGCGAGCAGTGCGCGGCCATGATGCTGAACCAGCGTCGCGAACGGGATCCGCGGCAGTGCCTCGGCCTGTTTGGCCTGCGCGAAGTCGGGCGTCTCGGTCAGCCTGAGGCGAACCCACAGGCCGAGCAGGACCAGCACCGCGCTCGCCAGGAATGGCAGGCGCCAGCCCCAGGCACGAAACTGCGCGTCGGTCAGGACCAGGCCCAGCATCAGGAAGAAGCCATTGGCCAGGATGAACCCGACCGGCGCGCCGAGCGGGGGAAACATCCCCCAGGTATTCCGTCGGCCCGGTGGCGCATTCTCGACGGCGAGCAGGGCGGCCCCACCCCATTCCCCGCCAAGCCCCAGGCCCTGCCCCAGTCGCGCCAGGCAGAGCAGCAGCGGCGCGACCCAGCCCGCCTGCGCATAGGTCGGCAGGAAGGCGATCGCGACCGTCGAGCCACCCATGAGCATCAGGCTGACGACCAGCGTCGACTTTCGCCCCACCCGGTCGCCGAAATGGCCGAAGGCGATCGCGCCGATCGGGCGGGCGACGAAGGCGAGGCCGAAACTGGCATAGGACACCAGCAACTGCGCGGTCGCCGACGAGGACGGGAAGAAAAGCGGCCCGAAGACCAACGCCGCCGCCGTCGCGTAGATGTAGAAGTCATAGAACTCGACCGCCGTGCCGGTCAGGCTGGCCAGCAGGATGTGGCGATGCGACGGAGCCGATGCATGGGTCATGCCCCGTCCGTGCAGAAGCCGAGGGTCTTCGTAAAGACCCCTGCCCGCCAAATCGGGCATCGTACCGGCCCGGATCGCCCGGTCAGCGCGCCAGAATGCCGGTCAGGCCGAGCAGCAACCAGTAGAGCAAGCCCGAGAGAAGCATCGCCGCCGGAAGCGTCAATACCCAGGCCAGCACCATGTTGCGGATCGTCCTCACTTGAAGCCCGGCGCCGTTCGCGACCGAAGCACCGGCCACGCCGGAGGTCAGGATATGCGTGGTCGAAACCGGCCGTCCCAGGAACTCCGCCATCAGGATGGTCGCGGCGGTCGTCAGTTCGGCGGCGGCCCCCATGCCATAGGTCAGATGGGTCTTGCCGATCCGCTCGCCAACCGTGACCACGATCCGCTTCCAACCCACCATCGTGCCGAGGCCGAGCGCCAATGCGACCGTCACCTTGACCCATAGCGGGATGTATCGCGTCCCGCGCTCGAGATCCTTGGCGTAATTGTCGAGCGACTCGATCTCGGTCGCGGTGAAACGGCTCCTGGCACCGTCGCTCTTGGTCACCATCCGGGTCGTGTCGAGTACCAGGTACATGTCGTTGCGGAGGTTCGGAACGACGGCGGCTGGCACGCGGCTGAACGCGCCGTAATTGCCGATCCGCTCGCCGATATCGCGCGAAAGGACCGACAGGCCGGTATAGACCTGGGGCGTGTCCACCGCCTTGGCGCGGACACCGGCCACGACGACCGCGCGTGCCTGGTCGATCGAGGGGCGGCCGCCGACGCCATGCGCGGCATAGGCAGCGGAGGCGACCTGCGCGCTGCGGACGAAGGCGGGCATCGCGCTCTCGGGCAACGTCCGGTTCAACGCATAGGCCGTGGGCGCGCAACCGATCAGGATCAGCATGATGAGACCCATGCCCTTCTGCCCGTCATTGCCACCATGCGCGAAGCTGACCGCCGTGCAGGTGAAGATCAGCAGCGCCCGGATCCCGCGCGGCGGCGGGGTATCGCCCTGCGGCTCGCGATAGAGGCGCTTGTCGCGGAAGAAGCGCTTCATGACCAGAAGCAGCATCAGCGCGCTGACGAAACCGATCAGCGGGCTGAACAACAGCGCGTACAGGACCTTCTGCACCTGCGCCATGTCGACGCCCGAGGTGCCGGGAATCCTGGACAGAAGCTGGTTCGCCAGCCCGACGCCCAAGATCGACCCGATCAGGGCGTGGCTCGACGAATTGGGCAGACCCACCGCCCACGTCGCCAGATTCCACAGCACGGCGGCCAGAAGCAGCGCGAAGATCATCGCGAACCCCGCCGCCGACCCGACATGCAGCATCAGGTCGATCGGCAGCAGCGTGATGATCGAATAGGCGACCGCCCCGGTCGAGACCAGCACGCCGAGGAAATTGAAGAAGCCCGACCAGACCACCGCCAGTGGCGCCGGCATCGAATGCGTGTAGATCACCGTCGCCACAGCATTCGCGGTGTCGTGGAAACCGTTCACGAATTCGAAGCCCAGTGCGATCAGCAACGCGAGGCCGAGAAAGGCGAACACCCCCATCGCCATCGGCTCACCCACGCGGGCGGTGTCGACCGCGATGCTGTACCCGGCATAGCCAAGTCCGCCGACCAGCAGGATCACGAAGATCCAGCGCCCCATGGGGTGCAGCCCGGTATCGAGACGGGGTCCGCGAATACGGGATTCGGATTGGCCACCGGCGAGCGCGATTGAAGTCATGACAATGATCCGTTGCGCCCTTGAGGTGACATTTTGATGACTATGGGGCCGCTGCCGTCCCGCTCCGCAACGCGACCGGCGCCGTTGCTGGCAGACCGGTCGCCCCCGGCAACGATGTTTAGCGATTGCTCGCCAGGGCCGTCGGAGCGGCGACCAGCGCAGCGATCTGGTTCGAGGCGTTGGCCAGCATTTCCTTGCGACAATGCTCGACATCGAGGTTCGAGACGATGTCGCTTGTCAGATTGCCACATGCACGGGCCGCCGCGCGACGAACGCGCCCCTCGAGCACCGCGCGTTGATCGGCGCGGCGCAGATCGAGGTCGCCGCGATGGACGGTAACGGAAACAGGCTCACGAAACTGAGCCTCGGCGATAGCGGGCACGAAAAGCGAGGCCGCGACGGCGGCGGTCAAGAATCGGTTCATCGAAGAAGCTCCTGCAGCGTGGCGTGCCCGTCACGGCGATGGTCGGCGTCGGCGCGACGCCGCCGAAGCTCATCGGCACGCGTGGCGCCCTAGCGAGGCCGCATGTCGCTTTCGGGTCGGGCGTGCGACGGGATCATGACGACACCGCAATGAAACAATTGGCGCAAAGTGCCGCCAATGGTTGCTCCACCTGCCAACGTTCCCTAACTGTTCGCGATGACCGCCACTTCGCCCGATCCCGCCACTTCGCTCACCGATTATCCGTATCTGCGGACGCTCAACCCGGCGCAGCGCGAGGCGGTGCTGACCACCGACGGTCCGGTACTGGTGCTGGCGGGGGCGGGCACGGGCAAGACGGCCGCGCTGACCGCGCGGCTTGCGCACCTGCTTTACACGCGCAAGGCGTGGCCCTCGGAAATCCTGTCGGTGACCTTCACCAACAAGGCCGCCCGCGAAATGCGCGAGCGTGTCGGACGGCTGGTCGGCGATGCCGTCGAAGGAATGCCCTGGCTCGGCACGTTCCACGCGATCGGTGCCAAGATGCTGCGCCGACATGCCGAACTGGTCGGGCTGCAATCCAATTTCACCATCCTCGATACCGATGACCAGCTACGGCTTCTCAAGCAACTCATCGTCGCGGCGGATCTGGACGAGAAACGCTTCCCGGCGCGCGCGCTGGGTGGGCTTATCGATGAGTGGAAGAACAAGGGGCTCGTCCCCGCCGACATCGACGCGGGCGAGGCGGAACGCTACGCCAACGGCCAGGGCGGCGAGCTTTACCGGCAATATCAGGAGCGGCTGCGCAGTGTGAACGCCTGCGACTTCGGCGACCTGCTGCTCCACATGCTGACCATCCTGAAGACGCATCGCGACGTGCTCGAACATTATCAGCAGCGTTTCCGCTACATCATGGTCGACGAGTATCAGGACACCAACAGCGTCCAGTATCTCTGGCTGCGGCTGCTCGCGCAGGCGCGCAAGAATATCGCCTGTGTCGGCGATGACGACCAGTCCATCTATTCCTGGCGGGGGGCGCAGGTGGAGAATATCCTGCGCTTCGAACGTGATTTCCCGGGCGCGAAGATCATCCGGCTCGAACAGAATTATCGTTCGACCCCGCATATCCTCGGCGCAGCCTCGGGCGTCATCGCGAATAATGGCGGGCGGCTGGGCAAGACCCTGTGGACCGAGCTCGATGTCGGCGAGAAGGTCCGCGTGCTCGGCGTCTGGGATGGCCCCGAGGAGGCACGCCGGGTCGGGGAGGAGATCGAGGCGGCGAAGCGTTCGGGCACCTCCTATGGCGACATCGCGATTCTGGTCCGCGCCTCGCACCAGACTCGCGAGTTCGAGGATCGCTTCATCGCGATCGGCCTGCCCTACCGGATCGTCGGCGGTTTCCGCTTCTACGAACGCGCCGAGATACGCGACGCGCTCGCCTATCTCCGCATCGTCAACCAACCCTCGGACGATCTCGCGTTCGAGCGGATCGTCAACGTCCCGAAGCGCGGCCTGGGCGACAAGGCGCTGGCCAAGATCCATCAGCTTGCGCGGGCCGAGGGGATGCCGTTGACGATCGCGGCGGCGCGCATTCTGGATACCGACGAACTGACCCCGCAGGCGCGGCGCAGCCTGGGCAATCTGATCGGCGATATCGCACGCTGGCGCGACATGGCGCGTGACCTCGCCCATCCCGAACTGGCGAGGCAGTTGCTCGACGAGAGTGGCTATACCGCGATGTACCAGAACGAAAAGTCGGCGGAGGCAGCCGGGCGGCTCGAAAATCTGACCGAGCTCGTCCGGGCGATGGAGGACTATGAATCGCTCGGCGCCTTTCTCGAGCATGTCTCCCTGGTCATGGACCGCGATGGCGACCAGCGCGAGCCGGAGGTCACGATCATGACGATCCACGCCGCCAAGGGCCTGGAATTCGACACGGTCTTTCTCGCCGGTTGGGAAGAGGGGCTGTTCCCCTCGCAGCGGGCGATCGATGAGGGCGGCACCCGCAGCCTGGAGGAGGAGCGTCGCCTCGCCTATGTCGCGATCACGCGCGCGCGGCGAAAGGCGGTGATCCTCCACGCCGCCAACCGCCGCATCTATGGGCAGTGGACGTCCAGCCTGCCCAGCCGCTTCGTCGGCGAACTTCCCCCGGAGCATATCGACAGCGAGACCAGCATGACCGGCGGCGAAAGCCTTTGGCGGGCGAACTGGTCCGAACATGCGGACCCCTTCGCCGACGTCGCCCGGGGCACCGGCCGTGGTCCCGGGTGGCAGCGCGCGGCGACCAGCCAGGCCGGGCTTCAGGGGCGCCCGGCGCGCATCGTCGAATCGCGTTCCCCCTCGGTCGGACTGGGCCAGAAAGGCCGCGACGACCTGACCCTGGGGGAGCGGGTGTTCCATCAGAAGTTCGGCTATGGCCGCATCGAGACGATCGAGGGCAACAAGCTGGAGATCGATTTCGAGCAGGCGGGGCGCAAGCGCGTGATGGACAGTTTCGTCACCAAGGCGTGACCCGCGAGCGACGCCGTTCAGGAACCATATCAATTCGCAGCCGTATCGGTCGCATCGCCCGATTGTCCGGGCATGGAGGATAGGATCGATGGGCTTTCGTCGTCTGGCCATCGCAGCAATCACGACCGCCGTCACGCTGACGGCCGTTCCCGCCACCGCGCAGTCCGCCGCCGACGATGCGCGCTTCCGGGCGGCGCAGGCGCGGTTCGACCGGGAATATCAGATCTATCGGCAGGAGGTCGACCTGTACCAGTCGCAACGCGACCGTGGCGGCTATGACAATGGCGACTATCGCCCCGCCCCGCCGCCCGGCGGCCCCGGAGGCTATCGTGTGGCGCCGCCGCGGCCGGCGGATGGCTATGACGGCAATGGCGAGCCCTATTACGATCCGGTCGGCGACTATCGCGACGGCCCGCAATATCGCGAACGCGTGCTTCAGCCGCAGGACCGGGTCTATGCCGGGACCGATGGCCGCTATTATTGCCGCCGCTCGGACGGGACGACCGGTCTGATCATCGGCGGCGCCGCCGGTGGCGTGCTGGGCAATCTGGTCGGCGGGCGGAGCAGCACGATCGCGACGCTGCTCGGTGCCGCGGGCGGTGCGCTGGCGGGTCGTTCGATCGACCAGAACCAGAGCCAGGTTCGCTGCCGCTAGGGCGACCCGGCGACGCGGCCCTGACGGCACGCGTCGCCGGTCATCCCCGGTGTCAGGAAGGCTCGATCATCATGAGCGCGGCATTCCGATACTTGTCCGCGCCGCGCTCGAACAGCGTGCTCGCGGTGAAACGCCGGGGCGTCAGGCGCAGCGAGCCGAGCCCGGCAAGCTTGAACGTCCCCATCTTCTCTTCACGCGGTGGCTTGCCGTCGCGCTCGATCGTCGTCGCGTCGACATAGAGCTCGTCGTGGCGGGTGAAGATCACGTGCGGCGCCAGCACCACCTCGCCGCGATTGTACAAGGCAGACACCGCCTGCATCTTGACGATCGCTTCGAAGATGATGGCGGGAGCGCCAGCCGCCGGCTCAGCCGGACGGCGCTCGGTCGTCGTCATATCGGTCATGCCTTGCATTTGCCCATCCTGCCGCAACGCAGCAAGACCTTTATTGCCGCATACGTCATACGAAAAAAGGCCGGGCGACGCCACCCGGCCGCCAGGTCGTCAGGGCTTGGGCGGGCCCATCAGCTTCTGCGCGAAATAGACCATCTGCTGCGCGCTCAGTCGCGCGCCCTGCGCGATATCGGCATCGCCCGAATGGCCGCCCGCCGTATCTTCGTAGAAAAGATAGGGAATGCCATATTCCGACAGCCGCGCGGCAAACTTGCGCGCGTGCTGCGGCCCGACCCGATCGTCCTTCGTCGTCGTCCAGATATAGGGCTCGGGATAGGCGACACCCTTGCGGATATTGGCATAGGGCGAGATCTTGCGGAGGAACGCCGCCTCGGCAGGCACGTCGATCGAACCATATTCGTCCTTCCAGGAATCGCCCGCCGCAATCTTCTGGTATCGGACCATGTCGAGCAGCGGCACCTGGATCGTCACGGCCTTCCACAGCTCGGGATGCTGTGTCAGTTCGACGCCCATCAGCAGGCCGCCGTTCGAGCCGCCATAGATCCCCAGCTTCTGCGGGCTGGTGATCTTGCGTGCGAACAGGTCCTTCGCGACGGAGGCGAAATCATCATAGATGATCTGACGCTTCGTCTTGCGGCCCGCATCATGCCATTTGGGACCGAACTCGCCACCGCCCCGGATATTGGCGAGGACGAACGCACCGCCCCGCTCGGTCCAGATCTTGCCGGTCGATCCCAGATAGGTCGGCAGGCGCGCGATCTCGAACCCGCCATAGGCGGTCATCAGCGTAGGCGTCGTGCCGTTCAGCGTCGCGCCCTTGGGCAGGACGACGAAATAGGGGATCCTGGTCCCGTCCGTCGACGTCGCTTCATATTGATGGACAGTCGTCCCGGTCGCGTCGAAACGCGCGGGCAGTGTCTTGAGTACCGAGGGCGTGGCGGGGCGCTCCGCGTCGAAACGCGACAGCACGGTCGGTGTCGTGAAGCCCGAAGTCGACAGATAGACGATGTTCGACCGATCGCTGGTGCTCGCCACGTCGACCGCCATATTGTCGGGCACGGTCACCGCCGTCGACGACCAGCCACTGACCGTCGGCGCGAAGACGCTCGCCCGCCCCCGGACATTGTCGATGAAGGTCACGACGACCCGGTCGCGCGTTGTCGCAACGCCCTCCACCGCCTGGCGGTCGGTCGGCCTGAACAGCGGACGCGGCGTGATCTTGCCCGCCTCCAGTTCGGACAGCGGCGCCCAGACGACCGATCCGGCGGGATGCCCACCCCAGTCGTCACTCGTCTGGAAGACCACGCGGCCATCCACCATGCCCGACGGAAATGCCCGTGCGGGCATCGCGACCGGCTTGGCACCGCCGGTCGGCGTCCAGAAGAGCTTGTCGCCCCCGAAGAAGGTCTGGCGCCGCTCGATCATCACCGCGCGATTGCCCTTCGCATCGGTCAGCACGCTCGCATAGGTTCCAAGCTCGTCCGTCGGCGCACCGCGAAAGATCTCGGTGGCCTGAGAGAGGGGCGCACCGCGCTTCACCATCTTCACGACGAAGGGGTAGCTCGACTGGGTCAGCGTCCCCTGCCCCCAGTCGCGGCTGACCAGCAGCGTATCCTTGTCGAGCCAGGCCGCACCCTGTTTGGAGGTGGAGAGGCGGAAGCCGTTCGGAACGAACTGCCCCGTCTGCATGTCGAACTCTCGATATTCGATCGCGTCCTCACCACCCTCCGACAGTGCGACCAGACAGAGACGCTCCTCCGGGCTGAGGCAGTTTACGCCCTTCCATACCCATTTCTTCCCCTCTGCCTTGCTCAGCGCATCGAGGTCGAGAAGTGTCGTCCAGCGCGGATTGGCGGAGGCATAGTCCGCCTCGCTCGTCCAACGCCAAAGACCTTGCGGATGATCGGCGTCGCGCCAGAAATTGACGATCCGGCCGTACATCTGGCCGGGCATCGGGATGCGATCCTTGGCCGACGCGATCGCCAGAGCCTCACGGTAGAAGGTCTGATAGCGCGGATCGTTCTGGAGCCGTGGCAGGGTCTTGGCGTTCTCCGCCTCCACCCATGACAGCGCCTTGGGGCCGTCCTTGTCCTCCAGCCAGATATAGGGATCGTTTTCGGTCATCCGATTCGCCTGCGCCATCACGGCACCCGCCGCAAGCTGGCTGGTCAGCATCGACCCCGCCAGCATCCACCGCCATCCCCGCATCCGTCACGCTCCATATCATACTCGATCGCGCAACAATGTGACTTCCCCGCGCGAGGCTGGCAATGCGTCACGGCAGCGTCATTGTCGTTTTCTCGGGCGAGCCCCCATCCCGCGCCGCCAGCTACAGGGTTACGGGCAGGATATCGCTGCCGGACCGTAAACGGAACGCCCGTACCGCCGAGCCGTTCAAGGCGCGCACCTCTCGCAGGACCGCTCAGGAGCAGATCATGCCTTATGTAAAGACGCGCGACGGCACGGACATCTACGTCAAGGATTGGGGTGAAGGTCGCCCCGTGGTGCTGCTCCACGGCTGGCCGCTGTCCGCCGATATGTGGGATCCTCAGATGATGGCGCTGGCCGACGCGGGCTTCCGCGCGATCGCCTATGATCGCCGGGGCTTTGGCCGGTCGGGTCAGCCCTGGTCGGGCTATGACTATGACACCTTGTCGGACGATCTCGCCGATGTGCTGGAGGCGACGGGCGCGCGCGATGCGGCGATCATCGGTTTCTCGATGGGCGGCGGTGAAGTGGCGCGCTATATGAGCCGACATGACGGCCGAAATGTCATCGCCGCGGGCCTGATCGCCTCGGTCGTGCCCTTCATGTTGAAGACGGACGATAATCCGAACGGCACCGACCAGTCGGTGTTCGATCAGATCGGCCAGAACCTCCGTGATGACCGTGCGCATTTTCTGCGTCACACGTTCCTGAAACAGTTCTTCGGCGTCGGCTATATCACCAGCCCGGTCAGCGACGAGGTTCTCGACTGGGCGACCGGCGTCGCGATGCAGGCTGGCCTCAAGCCGACCCTGGCCTGTGCGGAGGCGTTCAGCCAGACCGACTTCCGTCCCGACCTCGCCGCCTTTCGCGTGCCGACCCTCATCATCCACGGCACGGGCGACCAGACGGTGCCGATCGATGCGGCCGGTCGGGCGGCGGCGGCGGGCATCGCGCATTCGCAACTCGTGGAATATGACGGCGCGCCGCACGGGCTGAACGTCACGCATGGCGATCGGCTGACCAGCGATCTGCTGACCTTCCTGGGACGCTGAACGGACAAGGGCGGTACGGCAGTGCCGCCCTTGCCTATTTCAGGGGAACGATGACCTCGTCCGGGTGCGCGACATTCAGTTCCTTGCGCACCATCTCGTCCACCATGTCCGGATTGGCGTGGTCGGGATCGAGCAGCGCCACGCGGTTCTTGAGGATCATCCGCTTGCGGTCGAGCGACGCGTAATCCTGCTCGCGCTTGACGAGCTGACGCTGATACTCGCCATAGGCGAGCAGGCCATTGCGCCCCAGCACCGCATAGGCGCCGAAGAACGCGACGATGGTAAGGCCAAGGGCGGGCAACGCGGCCCGCCGCATGGTTCGCATGAAAGGCGTCGGCTTTCTGTTCACGGCTATCATTGTCGTACCGACGCCCTTCAAATTCAAGCGCGTATCAACACGTCGCGACCGGCATAGCGCGCCGCGTCGCCAAGCTCTTCCTCGACGCGGATGAGCTGGTTGTACTTGGCGAGCCGGTCCGAACGCGCGAGGCTGCCCGTCTTGATCTGGCCGCAGTTGGTCGCGACCGCAAGATCGGCGATGGTCGAATCCTCGGTTTCGCCCGACCGGTGCGACATCACCGCCGTGTAACGCGAACGCTGCGCCAGCGACACCGCCTCCAGCGTTTCGGTCAGCGTGCCGATCTGGTTGACCTTGACCAGCAGCGAGTTGGCATAGCCGCCCTCGATGCCCTTCTTCAGGCGCTTCGGATTCGTGACGAACAGATCGTCGCCGACGAGCTGCACCTTGTCGCCGATCAGATCGGTCAGCGCCTTCCAGCCCTCCCAATCGTCCTCGGCCATGCCGTCTTCGATCGACAGGATCGGATATCGGCGGGTCAGGTCAGCGAGATATTCCGCCATCTCATGGCTCGACAGGATCTTGCCCTCGCCCGAGATATTGTACTTTCCGTCCTTGAAGAACTCGGTCGCGGCGCAGTCGAGCGCGATCATCACGTCGTCGCCCGGCTTGTACCCGGCCTTCTCGACCGAGGCCATGATGAAGTCGAGCGCTTCGGTGGTCGAGGCGATGTTGGGGGCGAAACCGCCCTCGTCGCCCACGCCGGTCGCCAGGCCCTTTTCGTGAAGCGCCTTCTTGAGCGTGTGGAAGATTTCCGAACCGCAGCGGACGGCTTCCATGATGTTCTCCGCCCCGACGGGCATGATCATGAATTCCTGGAAGTCGATCGGATTGTCGGCATGCTCGCCGCCGTTGATGATGTTCATCATCGGGACGGGCAGTAGATGCGCCGATACGCCGCCGACATATTTGTAGAGCGGCAGGCCGCGCGCTTCCGCTGCCGCCTTCGCCGCCGCCAGGCTGACGCCCAGGATCGCGTTCGCGCCCAGGCGGCCCTTGTTCTCGGTGCCGTCCAGCTCGATCATCGCACGGTCGAGATCGGCCTGGTCCTCGGCATCCATGCCCAGAAGCGCGTCGGTGATCTCGTCGTTCACCGCCTCGACCGCCGCATCGACGCCCTTGCCCATCCAGCGGCTCTTGTCGCCGTCCCGCTTCTCGACCGCCTCATGCGCGCCGGTCGACGCGCCCGACGGCACGGCTGCACGGCCGAAGCTGCCGTCTTCAAGCAGAACGTCCACCTCGACCGTGGGATTGCCGCGGCTGTCCAGGATCTGGCGCCCGTGGATGTCGATGATTGCGGTCACGTAACGATGCTCCTACATCAGCCTTGAAGGTCTCGGCGGGGCTCTATCGTGTGACCGCGCGAAGGGCAATTGCGGGAAAGCATGGAACCGTGGTTCCGCTGCCGGGGTTAAGAGGCGAACTGCCCGGTCACCCGGGCCAAGGAGGAAAGGATTTCCCATGGCCGACACGGACAATAATTTTCCGCTGTCACAGGACAGCACACCGGGCTTCGGAGCCAATGCCGCCGTCGCTCCGGAGGTCGCCGCCCCCAACGCGGCACCCGGCGCTTTCGGGGACGATGCCGCGACGAAGAGCAAGGCCAGCCTGTCCGACGCCAAGCAGCAGGTGAAGGACGGCGTCACCAAGGTTCAGCATCAGGCCGTCGACAAGATCCACGCGCTGGCCGGCGACGGCAAGGCGAAGGCGGGATCGGCGCTCGATCAGGTCGCCCAGCTGCTGCACGACGCGGCTGGTCAGGTCGACGAGAAGCTCGGCAGCCAATATGGGCAATATGCCCGTTCGGCGGCCGACAGCGTCACCTCGCTGTCCGGCGCGATCAAGGACAAGGATGTCGAGGAACTGCTCGACGACGCGCGGGCTTTCGTGACGAAGAGCCCGGCGGTCGCCGTCGGCATCGCGGCCGCGCTCGGCTTCGTGCTGGCGCGCGTGGTTCAGTCGGGCGTCGAAACCCGCTCGCCGGTCGACACCGCCGCGTGACGCGCGCGACCTCCTCCCTGTCGGCGGCGACGTCGAGCCCCGAGACGCTGACGTCGTTGGTGTCGCAGCTGGTCGATGACGGTCGGTCGTACATCACCGCCGAGATCGACCTCGCCAAGGCCCGCGCCACGGACAAGATCGGTCGCTATCGCAGCGCCGCGATCTTCCTCGGCGCGGCGGCGGTGCTGGCGCTCGCCGCGCTGATCGCGTTGCTGGTCGGGCTGATCTTCGCCCTGACCCCCGCGACCGGGCCGCTCGGTGCGACGCTGATCGTCGTGGGCGTCGTGCTGGTCGTCGCCGGGATCCTGGCGATGGTCGGCAAGTCCCGTCTCTCGGGAGGAACAGCATGAGCGTCACCGAAGCCGAAGTGCGGGCTGCGGCCGCACGGGAGCGGATGAGCCACACCGCTTCGAAATTGCAGGCGCGGCTCGAACCGCACGCGCTGGCCGCTCAGGCGAAGGAGGCCAGCCTTTCGGCCGCAAAATCGAGCCTGGATTGCGCGAAAAGCAATCCGGCCACGGTCGCGGGCGGTGTTGCCGTACTTGGCCTGTTACTCAATCGTCGGCGGATCGCCCGCCTGTTCAAGCGCAAGCGCTGATGTGGCTCGCCGACGCGGAATCGTCGGCGGGTTAGTCCAGAAGGATGTTCGCAATGACCACCGAAACCCAGACCGAACAGCAGGCCGACCGTCTCCGTGACAAGCTCGACCAAGGGCGCGAGACCGCATCACAGGCCTATCACGATGCCAAGGACAAGGCAGGCGAGTTGGCGCACAAGACCGCGCGGACCATGGAGGCCAATCCGCTTGGCATCCTGGTCGGTGGCCTTGCCGTCGGCGCGATCGCTGGCGCGCTGATCCCCCGCTCCGTCCGTGAGAAGGAGCTGCTGTCGCCGCTCGGCAAGAAGCTGGGAGAGGCAATCCGCCAGGCGACGCAGGCCGCGCGGGAAACCGGACTGCGCGAGCTGGAGCAGGCCGGGCTGACCAAGGACGCGGCCAAGGATCGCGCCAAGACGCTGCTCGACGATGTCGTGAAGGCGGCCAGCACCGCCGGATCGGCGGCAGCGAAGGCGGCGACGAACAAGACCACCGACTGACCTGTCAAAGCTTCAGCGGACACGGGCGTTCGGCAGGCCAAAAGGCTTGCCGAACGCCCTTTCCTTTATCCGCGTCCGACAGTGGCTTGCGGGCGACAAGCGGAATTTCTACCAAGACACCTTGTCCGCCTTTGAACGGGAAATTCGCTTGCGCCACCTCCCCCTCGTTGCCCTGCTCGTTTCGCTCGCCATCCCCGCCGCGCCGCTCGCCGCGCAAGCCATTCCGCCATCCCCCGCGCAACCCGGTGAAGGCCAGGAGGATGCGCGGCTCAAGCGGCTCTTTCACGACAGCGACGAAGCGAGCCTCGCGCGCAATCCGATCAACGGGCTGTTCCGGGGCGACATGCGGCGCGCCGACCAGATCGGAGACTTCTTTTCCGACGCGTATATCGCGGCGGAGCGTGGCGCGGCGGAGAACGATCTGAAGCGATTGCGGCAGATCGACCGCGCCAAGCTGACCCCGACCGACCAGGTCGCCTATGACGTGTTCCGCACCCAGACCGAGACGACGCTCAAGGGGTTCGATCCCTCGCTCGTTGCGCTGACCATCGTGCGGCCGATGGATCATTTCTTCGGGATCCAGACCTTCTATCCCGAATTCGCGTCCGGCCAGGGCGCAGCGCCGTTCAACACGGTCGCCGATTACGACAACAACCTGAAGCGCAACGTCGAATATGCGCATCTGCTGGACGAGGCGATCGAGCGGTTCCGCCAGGGCATGGCGAGCGGGGTCGTTCAGCCCAAGCTGGTCGTGCGCAACATGATCGCGCAGTTCGACAACCTTCTCGCCGGTCCGGTCGAGCAATCGACCTTCTATGGCCCGGTCAAGCGTTTCCCCGCGACGATACCGGCGGCCGAACAGGCGCGACTGACGGCGGCCTACGCCACGCAGATCCGCGACGTCATCGTTCCCGCCGAGCGGCGGATGCGTGCCTTCCTCGCCGACACCTACCTCCCGGCGGCGCGCGACTCGGTCGGGCTCGTCGGTATGCCGGGCGGCGACAAACTCTATTCGTATCTGATCGAGCAGAACACGACCTTGCCACTCAAGGCGGAGGACGTGCACCAGCTCGGTCTGTCGGAAGTCACCCGCATTCTGAAGGCGATGGAGGTTCAGAAGCAGGCGGTCGGGTTCAAGGGCACGTTGCCCGAATTCTTCACCTTCCTGCGTACCGACCCCCGCTTCCATCCCAAATCGGCCGCGCAGCTTCGCGAAGGCTATGAGGCGATCGGACGGCGCATCGATGCCCGCATTCGCGAGCAATTCTCGCTCGTCCCCAAGACGCCGCTCGAAATCCGCCCGGTGCCCGCCTTCAAGGAGAAGACCGACGCCGGTGGCTCCTATCAGGGCGGCACGCCTGACGGCACGCGGCCCGGGGTGTTCTACTACAACACCTATGACCTCCCCTCGCGCTATATGTGGGAGATGGAGACGCTGTACCTGCATGAGGCGGTGCCGGGGCATCATTTCCAGATCAGCCTGGCGCAGGAGAATGCCGCCCTCCCCGCCTTCATGCGCTTCGGCGGCAACACCGCCTATGCCGAGGGCTGGGCGCTCTACGCCGAAACCCTATGGCCCGAACTCGGAATGGAAACCGACCCCTATCAGCGGATGGGCGGGCTGAACGACGAGATGCTGCGCGCGATGCGACTGGTCGTCGACACCGGCATCCATGCCAAGGGTTGGACGCGCGATCAGGCGATCGACTACATGCTCGCCAATTCCCCGATGGCGCGCACCGACGCGACCGCCGAGGTCGAGCGCTACATCGCCATTCCGGGCCAGGCGCTCGCCTATAAGATCGGCCAGCTTACGATCAGCCGGTTGAAGGCGCAGGCCAAGGCGGAACTTGGCGCCCGGTTCGACCCGCGCCGTTTCCATGCCGAGGTGCTCGATACCGGCGCGTTGCCCATGCCGGTGCTCGAGAAGAAGATCGCCGACTGGATCGCGTCGGAAAAGCGGCGCGGCTGACCGATCGGGGAAGCGCCCCTGTCAGGGGACGTGGCGCTTCTCCAGCTTTCGGGCGAGCGTGCGGCGATGCATTCCCAGCCGCCGCGCAGTCTCGGAGATGTTGAAGTTGGTTTCGGCCAGCGTCTCGTTGATCCGTTCCCATTCCAGCGTCTTGATCGAACTGGGCCGGTCGGTGATCGCCGTCGTCGTATCGCCGCCCGCCTTGTGGAAGGCCGCCTCGATATCGTCGGTGTTGGACGGTTTGGCGAGATAGTGACAGGCGCCGAGCTTGATCGCCTCGACCGCGGTCGCGATACTCGCGAAGCCGGTCAACACGACGATCAGCATTTCGGGGTCATGGGCATGCAGCGTCTGCACGCAAGCCAATCCCGAAGCCTGTCCCAGCTTCAAATCGACCACCGCATAGCGCGGTGTCGTCTCTGACAAGATCGCGACCAGCGCGTCCTGGCTATGGGCGACCCACACCCGGTAGCCACGCCGCTCGAACGACCGTTGCAGCGTGCGCGCGAACGTCTCGTCGTCCTCGACGATCACCAGCGAACGTTCCTCGTCCATCAAGCCTCCCGATCCGATAAGCCGATCATACTCAGAGGTAGGGTGAGCGTGACCACCGCGCCACCCTCCGGCCGGTTCGCCGCCTCGACCCGGCCACCCAGCTTGCGCACGACGCTGGACACGAGGAACAGGCCGACGCCGTGGCCTTCGCCCTTGGTCGATTGCTGGGGGCGACCGACCTGCGACAGCGTGGCCGACGTGAAGCCCGGACCTCGATCGGTCACCCGCACCGCGACCGCACCGCCCTCGCGCGTCACCGTCAGTCCGACCCAGCGCGGCGATGCCTCCGCCGCATTGTCGAGGACGTTCCAAACCGCCTGCTTGATCGCTGGATCGGAGACGATCGTGGCGTCGTCATCGGACCGCTGATAGTCGAGCGCGACCTGGCCGTGGCTCTGCCGCCATTCGGCGACGATCGTATCGATGAACAGGCCGACTTCGGACAGTTCCGCCGCCTCGCCACGCGGTTCGCCCGCCGATTGCAGGATGCGGGTGACGATCGCCTTGCAGCGCTGCACCTCCGCCTGCATCTCGGCGATCTCACCCATGAGTTCGGCATCGTCGCGCAATTTGGGCACGCGGCGCCAGTCGCTGAGGATGACCGACAGGCTGGCGAGCGGTGTTCCCAGTTCATGCGCGGCCCCGGAGGCGAGCAGCCCCATGCGGACGATATGCTCCTCCTCCGATGCCTGCTCACGGAGGTCGGCGAGCCGGGCGGCGCTCTGGCGAAGATTATGGCTGATCCGGGTGACGAACAGGATCAACAGTCCAGCCACCAAGGCGAAGCCCAACCAGTTGCCAAGCGTATGCAACCCGGCGATGTCCCCGAACAGCCACGGCGGAAAGGCCAGCGGCCGGTGGTGGAGCGAGAGCAGGCCGAAACAGACGCCGGTGATCCCCGCCAAGGCCCAGGCCGACCATGTCTCCAGAAGCACGGCCCCGAGGACGACCTGGATCAGGTAGAGCGAGATGAACGGATTCGTTGCCCCCCCGGCCAGGAAGAGCTGGAGCGTCAGCGTGCCGACATCGAACATCAGCGCGAACAGCAGTTCGGTATTGGTGATCCGGTGGAAGCGCAGCCGGAAATGGCTGAGCAGGTTGATCGCCACCGCCATGCCGAGCACACCCATCATCGCCGCGACGGGCAGCTGAACCGCCATGACGCGGTTGACGAACAGGATCGTCACCAACTGTCCGAAGACGGCCATCCAGCGGAGATGGATAAGCTGCCGCATGTTGGCCGTGCCCGCCGTCGCGTCGGGCTCACGCGGGCGGATGGTGAACGGCAGGAAGGGTGGGACGATCGATCTCATTCCCGCCCGCGCCTCCACAGGATGACGAGGCCGACCACGGTCAGGATCGCCAGCGCGAACCATGTCAGCGCGTAGGAAAGATGGCTGTTGCGAAACGCGACGACGGTCAATCCGCCGACCGGATAGCCACCGGGATTGGGTGCCGCGTCAGCGTCGATGAAATAGGGTGCGACGGGCCCAAGGCGCCTGGCGGCGGCGATCGCCGCGACGTCGCGCGAATACCAGCGATCCGCCTTGGGGTCGTTCGAACGGAGGAAGGCGCCGCCCGGCTCACTCACACGCACCAACCCGGTGATGCGGACCGGACCCTGCGGGCGGTCGTGATCGGCTCGCCGCTCCGAGGGGACGAAGCCGCGATTGACGAGGACAGTGAAGCGCGGTCCGACGAGCGGGGTCAGCACCCAAAAGCCGGGGCCCCGCTCGGTCACCGCCTGGACGAAGGTCTCGCGATCGTTGCGGAACGTGCCCGTCGCGGTAACCCGGCGATATACGTCGGCAAGGCCAGCCGCAGCGGGGGCCGCGATGGGGGCCGCGTGGAGCCGGGCATCGACCTTGGCGATCAGGTCCAGCTTCCAGACCCGGCGCTGTAGCTGCCAGACACCGAGCGAGAAAAACCCCGCGATCAGCGCCACGCCGATCGCGGTCAGTATCGCCAGCGTCAGCGGCGAACGGCCGCGCCGCCCGCCCCTGACGTCGGCGTCCGCCATTACATGCCGCCGCCCAGCTGGGCGGCCATGTCCGGCATCATGTTGGTGTTCATGTGATACATGACCCAGATCGATCCGCTGAGCGTGATGATGACCAGCACGGCGGTAAACACCAGCGCCATCATCGTCCAGCCACCTTCGGACTTGGTGTTCATGTGCAGGAAGTAGATCATGTGCACGACGATCTGGACGAAGGCGAGCCCCATGATGACCAGAGCGGTCGTCTGGGTATCACCCAGCGCGCCGGTCATCACCGCCCAGAACGGGATTGCCGTCAGGATCACCGACAGCACGAACCCGATCATATAGCCCTTCATCGAGCCGTGACCATGGGTGTCGCCATGGGCGTGGAGGTCATGGTCCAGGTTGGCGTGATCGCCATGGCCATGGGGAGGATGAGCGCTCAACGGAGAACTCCCAGCAGATAGACAAAGGTGAAGACGCCGATCCAGACGACGTCCAGAAAGTGCCAGAACATTGACAGGCACATCAGGCGACGCTTGTTCGCCTCGATCAGGCCGAAACGACCGACCTGCACCATCAGCGTGACCAGCCAGATCGAGCCGAAGGTGACGTGCAGGCCGTGCGTGCCGACCAGCGTGAAGAAGGACGACAGGAAGGCCGAACGCTGCGGACCCGCACCTTCATGGATGAGGTTGGCGAATTCGTAGAGCTCGATCGAGAGGAAGGCGAGGCCGAACAGGCCGGTAATGCCCAGCCAGATCAGCGTGTTCGACTTCTGGTTCTTCTCCATCGCGATCATGGCGAAGCCATAGGTGATCGACGACAGCAGCAGCATCGAGGTGTTGAGCGCGACCAGCGGAAGCTCGAAGATCTCCCGCGGGGTCGGGCCGCCCGCGTAGCTCGTACCCAGCACGCCATAGGTGGCGAACAGGATGGCGAAGATGAGGCAGTCGCTCATCAGGTACATCCAGAAACCGATGGCGGTCGATCCACCGGATTCGTGATGGTGATCCTCGTCCTCGACCAGATAATAGGTCGGGTTCTTGGCCGGATCGGCGCTCAGAACGTCGGTCGACATGGATCAGGCTCCCTGCCCGAGCAGACGGCGCCGCTCGCTTTCCGTTGCCACGACTTCCTCGACGGGGATGTAGTAGTCGCGGTCATAGTTGAACGTGTGCCAGATGGCGACGGCGACGACACCCACCAGCGCGATCGCGGCCAGCCACCAAATGTACCAGATCATGCCGAAGCCGAAGGCGGTCGACAGGCCGGCGATGATGACGCCTGTGCCCGTGTTCCTGGGCATGTGGATCGCGCGATAGCCCTCGACCGGCGCCTCGGCCTTCTTGTCCTTCATGTCGTACCAGGCGTCCAGCTCGTGGATGACCGGCGTGAAGGCGAAGTTATAGTCCGGCGGCGGCGACGAGGTCGCCCATTCCAGCGTGCGGCCGTCCCAGGGGTCGCCCGTCACGTCGCGCAGCTCTTCCTTCTTCCAGATCGACACGCCGATCTGAACCAGGAAGGCCCCGATACCGCCCGCGATCATCAGCGCACCCAGCAGGGCGACGACGAAGTAGATCTGCAACGACGGATCGTCGAAATGGTGGAGACGACGGGTCACGCCCATCAGGCCCATGATGTAGAGCGGCGTGAAGGCGACCCAGAAGCCGATGACCCACAGCCAGAACGATACCTTGCCCCAGAACTGGTTGAGCTTGAACCCGAAGGCCTTCGGCCACCAGTAGTTGATCGCGGCGAAAGCGCCGAACAGCACGCCGCCGATGATCACGTTGTGGAAGTGCGCGATCAGGAACAGCGAGTTGTGGAGCACGAAGTCGGCGGGTGGAACGGCCAGCAGAACGCCGGTCATGCCGCCGATGGTGAAGGTCAGCATGAACGCGATGGTCCACATCATCGGCAGCTCGAACCGGATGCGCCCCTTGTACATGGTGAACAGCCAGTTGAAGATCTTCGCCCCCGTCGGGATCGAGATCACCATGGTGGTGATGCCGAAGAACGAGTTGACGCTGGCCCCCGAACCCATGGTGAAGAAGTGGTGCAGCCAGACGAGGTACGACAGGATCGTGATGACGATCGTGGCGTAGACCATCGAGGTATAGCCGAACAGCCGCTTGCCCGAGAAGGTCGAGGTGACTTCCGAGAACACGCCGAACAGCGGCAGGATCAGGATGTACACCTCCGGGTGGCCCCAGATCCAGATCAGGTTCACGTACATCATCGGGTTGCCGCCGAGGTTGTTCGTGAAGAAGTTGGTGCCGACATAGCGGTCGAGCGACAGCAGGACGAGCGTCGCGGTCAACACAGGGAAGCTGGCGACGATCAGGACGTTCGCGCACAGCGAGGTCCAGCAGAACACCGGCAGCTTCATCATGGTCATGCCCGGCGCGCGCATCTTGATGATCGTCGCGATCAGGTTGATGCCCGACAGGGTCGTACCGACACCGGCCACCTGCAGTGCCCAGATATAATAGTCGACACCGACATCGGGACTGAAATCAAGCTCCGACAGCGGCGGGAAGGCCAGCCAGCCGGTGCGCGCGAACTCGCCGATGAACAGCGAAGCCATGACCAGCACGACACCGCCCGCGGTCATCCAGAAGCTCAGGTTATTGAGATACGGGAAGGACACGTCGCGCGCACCGATCTGGAGCGGCACGACATAGTTCATCAGGCCGGTGATGATCGGCATCGCCACGAAGAAGATCATGATGACGCCGTGCGCGGTGAACACCTGGTCATAGTGATGCGAATTCAGGAAGCCCTGATTGTCGCCGAACGCGATCGCCTGTTGCCCGCGCATCATCAGTGCGTCGGCAAAGCCGCGCAGCAGCATCACGATGCCCAGGATCATGTACATGATCCCGATGCGCTTGTGATCGACGGTGGTGAACCACTCCTTCCAGAGATAGCCCCACAGCTTGAACTTGGTGATGAGCGCCAGCACCGCGATCCCGCCGACCGCGACGCCCAGGAAGGTGCCGACGACGATGGGCTCGTGGATCGGCAGCGACTCGATCGATAGCCGTCCGAAGATGGTCTTTATGATGTGTTCCATGATGGCGTGCCTCAGCCGCGACCCGCACCGACATGACCGAAGGTCAGCGGGCCGGGGGTCTGCGGGATGGAAAGGAGGGTCATGCGACGGTTCTTCATCTCACCCGGTTCCTGATCACCCTTTGAGGGAACCGGTTCCTTGCTGTTGTGCGGCGAGACTTCGATTTCCGAAGGCGACTTTTCGAGCGCGCCCTTGGTCCGCGGACCGTGCATCGGGCCGGTGTTGTTGACGGGCGGATTGCCCTCGCCGACCTTCATCTTGTGCGGGTCGCCGCCACCGGTCATCCGGTCGTGCATCATCACGTCCGACATGCAGGGGGTGTTGTCGGCGACGCAGCGGTTGACGACGCGATCGAACAGGCCGCCCTGGACGGCGCTGAAATACATGGCGGGCACATATTCGCTGGGCCGTTCGATCGTCATGAAGGTGGCGCGATCAAGCTGCCCCTTGCCCTTGGCCTGACCAGCCTGCGACGCGCGAACCGTCTCGACCCACTGGTCGAACCCGCTCGACTGCAGCGCATAGACCGGGAAGTGCATGCCCGAGAAGCCGGCGCCGCTATAGTGCGACGACAGCCCCTTGAACGTGCCCTCGCGGTTCAGCACCGCATGCAGCTTCGTCTCCATGCCGGGCATGGTATAGATCATGCCCGCCATCGCCGGGATGTAGAAGGCGTTCATCACCGAGGTGCCGGTCAGGCGGAACTCGACCGGCCGGTCGACCGGCAGTGCCAGCTCGTTGACCGTGGCGATACCCTGCTCGGGGTAGATGAACAGCCATTTCCAGTCGAGCGCGACGACCTGCACCTCAAGCGGCTTGACGCCCGCCGCGACCGGCTGGCCCGGCGCGGTCCGCTCGATCGGGCGATAGGGATCGAGCAGATGGGTGCTCGTCCACGTGACCGCGCCGAGGCAGATGATGATCAGCAGCGGGGCCGACCAGATCACCAGCTCGAGCATGGTCGAGTGATCGAACTCCGGATCATATTCGGCCTCGGTGTTGCTCTTGCGATAGCGCCACGCGAACAGCACGGTCAGCGCCATCACCGGTATGATGATGAGCAGCATCAGGGCCGTTGCGATCAGCACCAGATCGCGTTGCTGCACGGCGACGTCACCGGCAGGGTTGAGCACGACCGCGTCGCATCCCCCCAGCATGGCCAGGATGGGCAAGGCGGCCCAGCGAAGAGGGCGCAGGCGCGCGAGGCTCGACGAATGAGACATATGACAGGGGCCGCTACGCCTTTGCTGCACCTGCGCACATTGGACAGTTTGTCCAATCCCCGTGGCGACGCGAAAGGCGCATAGGCGAGCCAGAATGGCGGGCATGCGCGGTCTTTTTGCACCGCACATGCGTTGCCCTGGTAACAGGTAAGAAGTCAGGACTGGCAGCCGATGAGCGCAGAGTTAACCGCATCGACCTCGACGCCCCTTGAGCGGGACGCGCGACTGGTCAATGCCCGCGATCCGCATCATGTCGCGCCGGGCGATATCGCCATCGGCGTCATCATCGGCCGCACGTCGGAGTTTTTCGACTTCTTCGTGTACGCCATCGCGTCGGTGCTGGTGTTCCCGTCGCTGATCTTCCCCTATGTCGACGCGCTGACCGGCACGCTCTACTCGTTCGCGCTGTTCTCGCTGGCGTTCATCGCGCGTCCGATCGGCACCTTCATCTTCATGGCGGTCGATCGCAGCCTGGGTCGCGGGGTCAAGCTGACCATCGCGCTGTTCCTGCTCGGCGGTTCGACCATGGCGATCGCCTTCCTGCCCGGTTACGAACAGATCGGAACCTCGGCCGCCGTCCTGCTGGGTATCTTCCGCATCATGCAGGGTCTGGCCCTGGGCGGTGCCTGGGACGGTCTGCCCTCGCTGCTGTCGCTCAACGCGCCGGAGCGCCGTCGCGGCTGGTACGCGATGATTCCGCAGCTCGGAGCGCCGCTCGGCCTGCTGGTCGCCAACGGGCTGTTCGCCTTCTTCCTGACGACGCTGAGCACCGCCGACTTCCTCGACTGGGGCTGGCGCTATCCCTTCTTCGTCGCCTTCGCGATCAACGTGGTGGCGCTCTTCGCGCGGCTGCGGATCGTCGCGACGCCGGAATTCCAGCGGCTGTTCGAGACCCGCGAGCTTCAGCCCGCGCCGGTCGGCGAGACGCTGAGTGCCGAGGGCCGCACCGTCTTCCTGGGCGCCTTCGCCCCGCTCGCCAGCTTCGCGATGTTCCACATCGTCACTGTGTTCCCGCTCTCCTGGGTCGTGCTGTTCAATCGTGAAAAGCCGCAGGACTTCATGATGATCGAGATCATCGGCAGCATCGTCGGGGTCATCGCGATCCTCGCCTCGGGCAAGATCGCCGACCGCGTCGGCCGTCGCACCCTGCTGGGCGCGTCGGCAGCCGCCATCGCCGCCTATGCCGGTTTCGCCCCCCAGCTGCTGAGCCAGGGCGGCGTCGGCGAGACGATCTACATCGTCCTCGGCTTCCTGCTGCTCGGCCTTGGCTTCGGTCAGTCCTCGGGTGTCATCAACTCGGGCTTCTCGCCGATGCGGCGCTATACGGGGGCCGCGATCACCTCGGATCTGGCATGGTTGCTGGGCGCTGGCTTCGCGCCGCTCGCCGCGCTGCTGCTGTCGAGCAATTTCGGCCTGTTGTCGGTCGGCGTGTACCTGCTCTCCGGCGCGGTCGCCACGCTGGCGGCGCTGGGCATCAACAAGGAACTCGCCAAGCGCGCGTCCTGATCGACTAGCCACATTTGAATACCGAAGCGGCCGGTGGAGCGATCCACCGGCCGTTTTGCTTTGGACGCATCGCTTCCTACATCATGCTGGTAACGCATTGATCCAGGAGTAAAGCCGCATGACGTTCAGCCACTGGCGCAAGGCCGCGATCGCCGTCCTGGCACTGGGAGGCGCGATGGCTCCCGGCATGGCCGAGGCCCGCGTGCCGGGCGGCATCTGGGCCAATCCGTCCAAGACGGTTCAGGTCCGCTTTGCCCCATGCGGACGTGGTCGCGACGCGCAACTGATGTGCGGGACCGTCGTGTGGGCCAGCGAACAGGCGAAGGCGGATGCCGCGCGGGGCGGGACCGATCGCCTGATCGGAACGCAGCTCTTCGCCGATTTCGAGGAAGAGGAGCCCGGCCGCTGGGCGGGAACGGTCTTCATCCCCGATATCGGTCGCGAAGTCGAAGGGACGATCACCCAGGTCGACGCTCGCACGCTCGTCGGCGAGGGGTGCCTCTTCGGCGGCCTGGGCTGTCGTCAGCAACGCTGGCAGCGTGTCAAATGATGTCGGCCAGGGAACCCCAGCCCGTCTGCCGCGTCCCGCACGGGAAGCAATAGGGAAGGAACGCCATGGCAGACGATGCGCTGACGGTCATCAAGGATACGGTCGAGGACAATGTCTCCGAGCGCCAGGTCGAGTTCGTCGCGGAGATGGAGGGCGAGGAATATCAGTTCGCCGTCCAGTATGACCTGCTGGAGGCGCTGAGCGGCGATGTGCCCGATGGCGATGCGATCGAGATGTTCGAGCGCTATTCGGACGACATTCTCGAAGCGGCGTTGACCGCGCTCGGACGCGACATGGAACAGTCGCTGGTCGTCGTCAGCGAGAATGACCTCGACTGACCGTCGATCGGGTCATCCGCCGAACAGGTGGTCGATCTGCTGCGCAAGCTCCGACAAGGTGTAGGGCTTGCGCAGCAAGGCGAAGCCATGGCTCCCCTCGTCCGCGATGACCTGGCTATAGCCGCTGGTCAGCAGGATACGGAGCCGGGGGTGGAGCCTGCTGATATCGTGCGCGAAGTCGATCCCTGACTGGCCCGGCATCATCACGTCGGAAAATACCAGGTCGAAGCGATCGGCGTCGTGTTCAAGCTCCGCGACCGCCGCCGCCGCATTGTTCGCGATGACCGTCTCGCAGCCCAGGGTCTGCAACGCCTCGACCGCGAAGCGACCGACCTCGACATTATCCTCGACGACCAGGACGCGGCAACCCGCGCGGCCCGCCTCCCTCGACAGGCCTTGACGCTGGTCGGGTGTCGGCAGCCCGTCGACCTCGGGCAGCGACAGGGTGAAGGTCGCGCCCTCGCCGGGCGGGCTGACGACCTTGACATCGCCCCCCGATTGCCGGGCGAACCCGAACACCTGGCTGAGGCCGAGGCCGGTTCCTGCACCGAGCTTCTTGGTCGTGAAGAAAGGCTCGAAGATCTGGTCTAGCCTCTCGGGCGGAATACCCTCGCCCGTATCGGTGATCGCGATGCGGACCTGGCCACGTCCTGCGGCATCATATTCCGACCAAAGCCGGATCGTCAGCCGCCCCTGCCCCGCCATCGCGTCGCGCGCGTTGACCGCCATGTTGACGATCGCGGTGTCGAGCTGGCTGCGGTCGACATGCGCGTGGCAGGGCGCCTCGGGCAGATTGATGTCGAGTGCGACGCCGGGGCCCGACAGCGTTCTGATCATGTCCGCCAAGGTCAGGATGCTGGCTCCGACATCGACGATCTCCGGCGTCAGCGGCTGGCGCCGGGCGAAGGCCAGTAGCTGCGCGGTCAGCTTGGCAGCCCGGTCGGCGGCGTCGGCGATCGCATCGATATGACGCTGGCGGCGCTCGGGCGGGAAGTCGGCGCGGCGGATCAGGTCGATCGAACCCCGGATCACGGTCAGCAGGTTGTTGAAGTCATGCGCGACGCTGCCGGTCAGTTGACCGATCGCCTCCAGCTTCTGCGCCTGGCGGAGCTGTTCCTCGGTCGCGCGCAAGGCCTCCTCGGCGGCCCTTTGCTGGGTGATGTGCCGGCCGACCGCAAAGACCTCGCCCGCGCTGGCGGCGCCGACCCAGGCGATCCATTCGTCATGCCCGCCGACATGCCGCATACGCAATTCCACCCGCGAGACGCTGCCGGTCAACGAGGCGGCCAGTGCCGCGCGCGCGTCGGCGACGTCGTCGACGTGCATGAAATCCATGACCGAGTGGCCGATGAGGTCGTTGGGCGCATAGCCGAGCAAGCGATACCAGGCCGGATTGACCCGGTGGATGATGCCCCCGGTATCGACGATGGTCAGCAGATCGGGCGACACGTCCCACATCCGATCGCGCTCGGCGGTACGCTCGACGATCCGCTGTTCGAGCGTGACGTTGAGTGCGCGCAGTTCCTCCAGCGCCAGCGACAATTGGGTCTGGCTTTCACGCAGTGCGGAATCGGCATGGACGCGAGCCGTCGTCTCGTTGGTGAAGATGAACAGGCCCGCGACCTCGCCCCGCCCGTCGAGCACGCGGGAATAGGAGAAGGTCCAGAAGGTATGCGCCTCGCCCCGATCGGTATCCAGTTTCCACGGCAGATCGACAAAACGCTGGGTCTGGCCCGCAAGCGCCGCGTCGATGATCGGTCTCGCCTGTTCGAGTGCATCGGCCCAGACCTCATCGAAACGTGACCCCATCGCCCAGGACAGACGCGGCCCCAGCAGCGGGAAATAGGTCTCGTTGAAGAAGAAGTGGAGATCGGGCCCCCAGGCCAGGATCATCGACTCCGGCGAGTTCAGCACGAGGCTGAGGGCGACGCGAAACGCCTCGGGCCATCGTTCCGGCGGCCCGAGCGGATGCCCCGTCCAGTCCCGCTCCAGGATCAGCCGTGTCGCGGCACCACCGCCCTCCAGAAAGGCAAGCTGTGGATCGAGGGGTTCGGCGGTCATGACCAGGCTGCTAGCAAGTCGGGGGAGGCTGCGCCACCTTGGTGGGGTGAGCCGCCCGGCTTTACAGCTCTTCGCCAGCCAGCGTCGCCGCCGCCTGAAGGACCGCCAAATGGGTCAGCCCTTGCGGCATGTTGCCCAGATAGTGGCCGGTCCTGGGATCGATCATCTCGGCGTAGAGGCCACATCCGCGACTGTCGAGCGCCTCGTTCGCCGCGTCGAACGCCGCTGCCGCCGCCGCCTGCTGTCCAAGTATCGCCCGTGCCTCGATCATCCAGAAGGTGCAGGCCAGGAAACACCCCTCTTCCTTGTGTACCCCCGAGTAGCGGTAGTGGAATGCCCCCTTCCCCAATTCGCGATCGATCGCGTCGAGCGTCCTCGCCAACCGGTCCTGTCCGTCGAACCGGAACCGCACCGCCAGTGCGAGGCTGGCATCGAGCGCGTCGCTGTCGGGGTGCATCAGATAGGCACCGCGCGTCTCGGACCAGCAATGCTCGCCGATCCACGCTTCGATCCGGTCGCGTTCGCGTGCCCAGCGATCGCGGCAGGTCGTCGGGATCTGCCCTTCGTCGGCCAGTTCGACCGCGCGTGCCAGCGCCTGCCAGCAGCTGATTTTGGACATGGTGTAATGCCGTTCCTCGGGCAGTTCCCATATCCCTGCATCGGGCAGGCGCCAGCGGTCGGCACAGGCATCCGCGAGGTGCGACAGCGTCTCGGCGCTCGACGTGTCGAGGAAGTTGCCGCAGGCGACGAACCGGCTCGCGGTTTCGAAGATGTCGCCGTAGATCCCGTGCTGATGCTGTCCGCCCGCCAGGTTGCCGACACGGACCGGCTTCGAGTTGCGATAGCCGCAGACGGCGATCTCGCGCTCGGCCGGGACGGGTTGCCCTTCGAGCGTGTAGCAGACCTGCGGATCGCCCTCCCCCAGTCGCTTGAGCAACCAGGTGAAGGCGGCCTTCGCCTCGCCATGCGCGCCGATCCGCAGAAAGGCCTTGATGGTGTAGCCGGCGTCGCGGACCCAGGCGTAGCGATAATCGTAATTCTTGCTCCCGCCGATCCCTTCGGGCAGCGAGGTCGTCGCCGCCGCCGTGATCGCGCCGGTCGGTGAATAGAGCAGCAGCTTGAGCGCAAGCGCGTTGCGCAAGATGCGGTCGCGGTGCATCTCCGGCACCTTCAGATTCTCCGACCATTGCCGCCATTCGAAATCGGACAGGTCGATCCGCGCGTCGATCTGCTCGATATCCTGGCAGACCAGTGGCTCGTCCTCGCCCGCGATGATGGCGATGCGCGCCCGGTCGCCGGGTCCGACGGCGGCCGTGCCCGTCACCAGCCCGTCCTCGACATGGTCGATCGTCACATTCGAGCAGTGGCGAAAGACGCCGAGCACCCGGTCGACATGAAAGACGTTGTGCCCGCCCGCAGGCGCGAAATAGGGGCTGACCGTGTCGGCCCGGCGGCTGAACCGCAAGGTCACCGCGAAGCGGACGTGGCCGTCCAGCCCCTCCACCCGTCGTGCCAGTTCGGCCCAGGGCAATCGTCCCGCCGGACCGCTGTTGATCGACTCGACGAGTTTGGCGCGTCCGCTCGGCGTCGTGAAGATGGTCTCCAGCACATTGCTGCTCGGCCGGTAGGCGCGCTCGACGGTGAAGGGCTCGATCGGGGTGATCGAGAAGCATCCGCCCCGGTCGCCGTCGAGCAGCCGGTCGAACAGCGGCGCGGAATCCATGTTGGGCACGCACCACCAGTCGATCGAACCATCCGCGCCGCTCAACGCGACACTCCGTCCGTCCCCCATCGCGGCATAGTTTTCGAGGTCGAGGAACCCGTCGGCGTCGCGGAGCGGATCGGCATGCTGATCGGGCAGGGTCACGTTGGCGCTCGCTCCGCTATGTCAGGAAAGGCAAAGAATGATGCAGGTTAGGATCGGGAAAACTCGCCAGAACCATTAAGTCTCCGTGGGACCTTCGCGGGATTTGCGCGTTGCAGCAGCCGGATCGTCATCTGGAGTATCGGCATGAGCCTGGCATCGGCATTGGGATTGGGCGCGAAGAAGATTCGCTACGCCGTAGTAGGTGCGGGTGACATCACCCAGTCGGCGATGATGCCCGGCATCAGCCATACCGGGAATTCGGAGCTGACCGCGATCGTCACCGGCGATGCGGAGAAGGGGCGTCTGCTCGCCAAGAAATATGGCGTCGAGCATGTCTACTCCTATGCCGAGTTCGACAAGCTGCTGACGGCCAATGTCTGCGACGCCATCTATCTGGGAACCCCCAACTGGCGCCATGCCGAATTCGCGATCCCCGCGCTGGACGCTGGCGTCCATGTGCTTTGCGAAAAGCCGCTGGAAATCTCGGTGGAGAAGGCGCGCGCCATTCAGGATGCCGAGCGCCGGTCCACGGCCAAGCTGATGACCGCCTATCGCCTGCATTTCGAACCGGCGACGCTCGACGCGATCGAGAAGATCCGCAACGGCGACCTGGGCGAACTCGTCGCCTTCACCTCCTGCTTCGGGCAGAAGCTCGATCCGGACAACCATCGTGCCAAGCACGGCCTGGAGGCGGGTCCGTTGTTCGATATGGCCCCCTATCCCATCAACGCCATCCGCTATCTGTTCGGTGCGGAACCCGTCGCTGTCGAAAGCGCCGTCGCGACCCGCCAGCCCGGTGCCGGGCTGGGCGATCTGGACGACACGTTCGCCGTCGTCCTGCGGATGCCGGGCGACAAGCTCGCCAGCTTCACGGTCAGCTATGCGATGAACAATGTCGACAGCCTGATCATCGCGGGCATGAAGGGTTCGATCCACATGAGCCCGGCCTATGGCTTCCAGTCGGCGCTCGAACAGAATGTCACGATCGGCGACAAGCAGAGTCACGAAGCGTTCAAGCATACCGACCATTTCGGCGGCGAGATGCGCTACTTCTCCGACTGCATCCTGAACGACCGCGATCCCGAGCCGGATGCCGAAGAGGGCCTGTCGGATCTTCGGGTGATCGAGGGCATCGTGAAAGCCATCGAGACGGGTGGCCGCGTCGAACTTCCGCCCTTTACCCGCACCCGCCGCATCGATCCCGCCAGCCAGCGCCAGACGCTGGGCGCGGTCAAGCCACCCGAGCCGGTAAAGGCCAAGTCGCCGACCGGAAAGAATTGATCGGCATCAGGGCGTTTCCGGCGGAGCGGAATTGCGCCATCAATCGTTACGCTCGCGATGACATAAGACTCGTCGCATCAGGGAGATGACGGTGGACAATCGGGAAGAACAGCTTCGCCAGCGGGCCTATGATATCTGGCAGTCCGAGGGCGAGCCGCATGGCCGTGACCGCGACCATTGGGAACAGGCCGAACGCGAGGTCGCGCCCGCCACGTCGGAGGGCGCAGAGCCGAAGCCGGCGGCTGGTCCCAAGGCCGGCGGCACACGGCGCAAGAAGGCCGAGCCATCCGACGCCTCGGCCGCCCAGACCGACGCTGGGGCGCCCGAACAGATGGCCAAGCCCAAGGCGCGCAAGCCCCGCGCCACCAAGGCGGATTGAATCGATCGCCGCAAGGGCGCTCCGAACGTCGGAACGTCCTCGCGGCGAGCACCCGCGTTTCCCGCATCACTGCCGTTTTGACCCAACGCATAGTCGCTCGACTTTTGCCGGAGACCTGACTTGACCGCATTGCCCGACCAGATCCATTCCGGCTCCGCGCATCCTTTGGGTGCGACATTCGATGGCGAAGGGGTGAACTTCGCCGTCTTCTCCGCCAATGCCGACCGGATCGAGCTTTGCATCTTCGATGCGCAAGGCAAGCGCGAACTCAAGCGCTACACCCTGCCCGAATGCACCGACGAGGTCTGGCACGGCTATCTGCCCGATGTCGGTCCCGGCCTGCTCTACGGCTACCGCGCACACGGCCGCTATGAGCCCGAGGCCGGGCACCGGTTCAATCCCAACAAGCTGCTTCTCGACCCCTATGCGCGCAAGCTGCATGGCGAGATCCGCTGGACCGATGCGCTGCACGGCTATCAGATCCGGTCCAAGAAGGAGGATCTGAGCTTCGACAAGCGCGACAGCGCCGCAGCCATGCCCAAGGCCGTGGTGGTCGACGACCATTTCGACTGGTCGCGGGACGTGAAGCCCAATACGCCGTGGTCGGAAACCGTCATCTACGAAGCGCACGTCAAGGGCCTGACCAAGCTGATGGAACTCGTGCCGCCGCGCGAACGAGGCACCTATGCCGGGCTCGGCCATCCGGCGGTCATCAAGCATCTCAAGCGGATCGGCGTGACCGCGATTGAATTGTTGCCGATCCACAGCTTTACCCAGGACCGCTTCCTTCAGGAAAAGGGGCTGCGCAACTATTGGGGCTATAACACGCTCGGCTTCTTCGCCCCCGAACAGGCCTATTTCGCAACCGACACGCAAGACGAACTGCGCCGCGCGGTTCACCGCCTGCACAAGGCGGGGATCGAGGTGATTCTCGACGTCGTGTATAACCACACGTGCGAGGGGTCGGAAAAGGGCCCGACCCTGTCGTGGCGCGGGCTCGACAATGCCAGCTACTATCGGCTCGTCCAGGATCAGCCGCGCTACACGATCAACGACACCGGCACCGGCAACACGCTGAACCTGTCCAAGGCACGGGTCATCCAGATGGTGGCGGACTCGCTGCGCTACTGGGCGACGAGCTTCGGGGTCGACGGTTTCCGCTTCGACCTGGGGCTGACGCTGGGCCGCGAGGCGGACGGCTTCGATCCGGGTTCGGCCTTCTTCGACGTGCTCCGTCAGGATCCTGTATTGGGTCGCCTGAAGCTGTTGACCGAGCCGTGGGACGTCGGTCCGGGCGGTTATCAGCTCGGCAATTTCCCGCCAGGCTTTTCGGAATGGAACGACAAGTATCGCGACACCGTGCGCAAATTCTGGCGTGCCGACCCCGGCCAGCGCGGTGAGCTGGCGGCGCGGCTGTCGGGCTCCGGTGACCTGTTCGACCGGCGGTCGCGGCGTCCCTGGGCGAGCCTCAACATGCTTGCCGCGCACGACGGCTTCACCCTCGCCGATACGGTGATGTACGAGCAGCGCCACAACGAGGCCAACAAGGAAGACAATCGCGACGGCCATTCGGAAAATTATTCCCGCAATTGGGGGGCCGAAGGACCGACCGAGGACGAGGGCATCAAGGCCGCACGCGGGCGGGTCATGCGCTCGATGATGACGACGCTGCTCGCTTCGCTCGGCACGCCGATGATCGTCGCGGGCGACGAGTTCGGCCGGACGCAGCAAGGCAACAACAACGCCTATTGCCAGGATAACGAGATCAGCTGGCTGGACTGGCAGGCTGCCGGGTCGGATGATGGCGAGGCGATGATCGCCTTCACCGCACGGCTTGCCGAGTTGCGGCGTCGTTACCCGGTCTTGCGCGCGCCGCATTTCCTCTATGGCCAGGACACGCCCGGCCACGGCATCAACGACATCGAATGGTGGGACGAGCGCGGTGAGCAGCTCAGCCCGGAGGATTGGGGCAATCCCGAAGGTCGCGCACTGATGATGCGCCGCGCCTACGCGACCGAGGACGGCGGGGTCGAGGCGGTCTCCATGCTGCTCAACGCATCCCCCGATCCGATCACCTTCACCCTGCCCCCGCCGCACGCGACTCGCACCGTGCTGATCGACAGCGCCAAGCCGGAGCAAGGCGAGATCGAGATCGACGACAGCTATGAGGTCGGACCGCAGAGCGCGGTGCTGATCACGTGGCGCGACACGGTGTCGTCATGACGCATTGGGGTCCGGAATTGCGCGAGGGCGCCGATACCCGGTTTCGGCTCTGGGCGCCGGACCGGGACGCGGTCACGCTGGAGATCGACGGCGCGCCATCGGTGCCGATGACCCGCGATGGCGATGGCTGGTTCACCGCCGAGGCCGCCGCAGTGCCCGGCACGCGCTACCGTTTCCGATTGGATGCAGACCTGGTGGTTCCAGACCCGGCGTCCCGGCTGCAATCGGGCGGCGTGCATGGCTGGAGCGTGGTCATCGATCCCGCCTTCGCTTGGAGCGCGACCGAGTGGCGCGGGCGTCTGTGGGAAGAGACCGTGCTGCTGGAGGTCCATGCGGGCGTGCTGGGTGGCTTCGCGGGGATCCGCGACAGGCTCCCGGCCATTGCCGCATCCGGGATCACCGCGATCGAGCTGATGCCGGTCAACGCGTTCGGTGGCACGCGCAATTGGGGATATGACGGGGTGCTGCCCTATGCGGTGGCCGAACCCTATGGCTCGCCGGCGGAGCTGAAGACGCTGGTCGACACCGCGCATGGCCTGGGTCTCTCGGTCTTTCTCGACGTGGTCTACAATCATTTCGGGCCGGACGGGAATTACCTGAACGCCTATGCCGGCGCCTTCTTCCATCCGGAGGTCGACACACCCTGGGGCGGGGCGGTGGCGGTCGATGCGGACCCGGTGCACCGCTTCTTCGTCGACAATGCCCTGATGTGGCTGCGCGACTATCGGATCGACGGGCTGCGGTTCGACGCGGTCCATGCCATCGCCAATGACGGTTTCCTCGACCGAATGGCGCATGAGATCCGCGCCGCCTTGCCCGAGCGCCATATCCATCTGGTGCTGGAAAACGAGAAGAACGACGCCGAACGCCTGACCCCCGGCGGTTACGATGCGCAGTGGAACGATGACTTCCACAATGTCCTTCACGTCCTGCTCACCGGTGAGACCAGCGCCTATTATAGCGATTTCGCCGACCGCCCCGCCGAGCGCCTCGCGCGCTGCCTGAAGGAAGGCTTCATCTATCAGGGAGAAGGATCGCCCAATCATGACGGCGCGCCGCGCGGAAAGCCCTCAGCCGACCTGCCCAGCACGGCCTTCGTCGCCTTCCTCCAGAATCACGACCAGGTCGGCAATCGCGCCATGGGTGAGCGACTGATCCGGCTGACCGATCGCGAGCGGCTGCGCGCGGCGACCGCGTTGTTGCTGCTCGGCCCGCAAATCCCGCTATTGTTCATGGGCGAGGACGAGGGGAGCGACAGCCCGTTTCTGTTCTTCACCGACTTCCACGACGATCTCGCCGACGCGGTGCGCGAAGGGCGCCGCCGGGAGTTCGCCAAGTTCGACGCCTTCGCCGATCCGGAAGCCCGGGCGCGGATCCCCGATCCCAATGCCGTCGCGACATTCGAGGCATCGGTGCCCGAACCCGGCCAAGCCGCCGGGGAATGGCGCGCGCTGTACCGGCAATTGCTGGGCCTGCGTCACGCGCATATCGTTCCGCGCCTGCAGGGCACGACAGGTCTGTCGGCCGACGTGACGGGGGCGGCGGCGGTCAAGGCGCGCTGGCGCATGGCGGACGGCGCCATCCTGACGATCCGGATCGATCTCGGCGACACGCCCGCCGCGATCGGCGGGAACGAACAGGGCGAGTTGATCTTTCGCGAGGGCGATCGCTTCGCCGCTTGGATCACGTCATGACCGAGCTCCATTCCCGTGCCGAAGCGGCAGGATTGTCGCTCGAATGGCAGGACGCCAAGGGCAAGACCCAGCGCGTGTCGGACACGGTGCTGACCGCCATCCTCGACCGTCTGGATGTCGAGGCGGGGGAGCCGAGCTTCCTTTCGGGCGATCGCGGGGGCACGTTGGACCTGCCGCCCGGCTGGCATACCGGACCGGCGCGGCTGACGCTTGAAAACGGGGATATCCTGTCGATCGACCTGCGCCAGGGCGCGGGCGGCGTTCTTTTCACCGCGCCCTCGCAATGGGGATATCACCGGCTCGAACAGGGCGAGCGGCATCTGACGCTCGCCATCGCGCCCGATCGTTGTCCCGCGCCGCCGCACGGACGACATTGGGGCAGCGCGGTGCAGATCCCCTCGCTGCGGGAACGGGGCGGCGCCTTTGGCGACTTCGCAAGCCTTGCCGACGCCGCCGCCAGCCTTGGCGAGGCAGGCGCCGCCGCACTGGCGATCAGCCCGGTTCATGCGCTGTTCCCGGCGGACGCGTCGCGCTTCAGTCCCTATGCTCCGTCGAGCCGGTTGTTCCGCAACGTCTGGCTCGCGCCCGCCGGTGAACCGGTCGCGCAGGGCGAAACACTGATCGACTGGGCCACCGCAGCACCCGACCGGATGCGCGACCTTCGCCTCGCCTTCGACCGGTTGCCCGATGCCGAACGCGCCTCCTTCGAGGCGTGGCGAGAGCGGGCCGGCGAACGGCTCGAGGCACAGGCGCGGTACGACGCCCTGCATGCCTATTTCCATCGGCGTGACCGGGCCACCGGTTGGCGCGATTGGCCGGAGCCCTATCGCGACCCATCGAACGAGGCCGTGGCACGCTTCGCGGCCGAACATGACGACGCCATCCGCTTTCACGCCTTTGCGCAGTGGCATTCCGAGCGCGCGCTTCGGGCCGCCTCGGAGGCGGCGCGGCGCAGCGGTATGGCGATCGGCCTGATCGCAGACCTTGCGATCGGTGTCGCGGGTGACGGTGCGGACGGGTGGAGCAGACCGCAG
This sequence comes from Sphingomonas sp. Leaf21, assembly GCF_916858675.1. Taxonomy (GTDB): domain Bacteria; phylum Pseudomonadota; class Alphaproteobacteria; order Sphingomonadales; family Sphingomonadaceae; genus Sphingomonas. The sequence goes on along the minus strand of NZ_CAKASM010000001.1, from coordinate 165,486 downwards.
GACCTGCTGACCGGACTGTCGATCGGCGCGCCGCCCGACCCGTTGGGCCCCGAGGGACAGAATTGGGGGATCACCGCGCTCTCGCCCTTCGCGCTTCGCCGACAGGACTTCGCGCCGTTCATCGCAACCTTGCGCGCGGTTTTCGCCCATGCGGGCGGCGTGCGGATCGACCACGCGCTCGGCCTGTGCCGCCTGTGGGTCGTACCGGACGGTGCGCCTGCCGATCAGGGCGCCTATCTGGCGATGCCCTTCACCGACATGCTGCGCATCCTGAAGATCGAGGCGCACCGCGCCAATAACGGCCGGGGGGCGATCGTGATCGGCGAGGATCTCGGCACGGTGCCTCCCGGCTTTCGCGATACGATGGCGGCGGCGGGGATGCTCGGTATGCGGGTCCTGCCCTTCGAGCGCGACGAAGACGGCGCTTTCGTGCCACCGCCGCAGTGGGACGAGAGGGCGATCGCGATGACCGCGACCCACGACATCCCCACGGTCGCAGGCTGGTGGAAGGGGCGCGATCTGGATTGGCGCGCCCGGATCGCGGGCCGCGCGGTGTCGCCCGAGGACAGCGAGACCCGCGCCGCCGAGCGACGGTCGCTCTGGTCGATCCTGGGCGACGACCGACCGCAGCCGGAGGAGCCTGAATTCGTCGTCGATGCCGCGATCAAGGGCGTGGCGGCCACCCCCTGCCCGCTCGCCATCGTGCCGATTGAGGATCTGCTAGGGCTGGACGAACAGCCCAATCTTCCCGGCACCACCGACGAGCATCCCAACTGGCGGCGTCGCCTGCCCGGCGATCTCGGCGATCGCCTTGCCGAGCCCGAGGTCAAGCGCCGCATCGCCATCCTCAACGCCCGTTGATCCGCATCTTGCCCAAAGGACTGCGCCCATGACGCCGCGCGCCACCTACCGCTTCCAGTTCCACAAGGACTTCCCGTTCGATCGGGCCGAAGCGCTCCTGCCCTATCTCGACGGGCTGGGGATCAGCCATGTCTATGCCTCGCCGATCACGACGGCGGCGGCGGGATCGATGCACGGCTATGACGTGATCGACCCGACCCGGATCGGTCCCGAACTGGGTGGCGAAGCCGCCTTCCGTCGCCTCGCCGAGGCGGCGCGGTCGCGGGGCATGGGTATCATCATCGACATCGTCCCCAATCACATGGGCGTCGCGGGCGGCGGCAACGCGTGGTGGAACGATGTGCTGACCCATGGCGAGGGAAGTCGCCATGCCCGCTTCTTCGATATCGACTGGTCCCGCAAGCTCGTGCTGCCGATCCTCGGCGATCCTCTGGCCAAGGTCATTGCGGACGGCCAACTCGCGGTCGAGCGGAGCGAAGGGCGCGCTTCCATCATCGCCTATGGCGAACACCGGTTGCCGGTCCGCGACGCGGATCAGGATGTGGCGGAGACGCTGCCCCTGCGGGAATTGCTCGATCGTCAGCATTACCGGCTGGCATCGTGGCGGGTGTCCAACGACGAATTGAACTGGCGGCGCTTCTTCACGATCAACGACCTTGCCGGTCTGCGTATCGAGGACGATCAGGTCTTCGAGGAAAGCCATGCGCTGTATTTCCGCCTGTACCAGGAAGGCCTGATCGACGGCGTCCGCATCGATCATGTCGATGGTCTGACCGACCCGATCGGCTATTGCCGCAAGCTGCGCGCTCGCTTCGACGCCATCGCCAGAGACGACGGCAACCGCGCCTATATCGTGGTCGAGAAAATCCTCGGCGCCGATGAGGGGATGGGCGCGGACTGGGGCGTCGACGGTACGAGCGGCTATGACTTCATGGAGGAGGTTTCCGCCCTGCTCCACGCCCCGGAGGGGACGCGTCCGCTCGGCGAACTATGGGGTCAATTGAGCGACCGGTCGGTCGATTTCGCGCCCGAGGAATTGCAGGCGCGCCAGGACCTCCTTGCATGGCAGTTTGCCGGGCAACTCGATCAATGCGTGGCCGCATTCGCCACCCTCACTGCCTCCGCCCCCGAACTGGACGGCGCCATCACGACGCCGATGCTGCGCCGTGCGATCGAGCGGCTCCTCTGGGTGTTCCCCGTCTATCGCACCTATGGTCCGGACGCGCCCGCGACCGACAAGGCCATCCGTGCCGAGGCGCGCCAGCGTGTCGCGCGCTTCGTACCGCCGGGCGAGGACTATGTCGTTGACCAGATCCTCGGCTGGCTGGCGGGCGACGGCCCCGGTGACCGCGCGGCACTCGCCGAGGCGGTCCGCCGCTTCCAGCAATTGTCCGCGCCCATCGCCGCCAAGGCGGTCGAGGACACCGGCTTCTACCGCCACGCCGTCCTGCTGTCGCGCAACGATGTCGGCTTCGACGCGAACCGGCTGAGCCTTTCCGTCGCGGCATTCCATGGCCGGATGACAGGGCGCGTCGAACGCTTTCCGCAAGCCATGCTCACCACCGCGACGCATGACCACAAGCGCGGCGAGGATGTCCGCGCCAGACTGGCGGTCCTGAGTGCGCTACCAGACCAGTGGCGCGACCAGATTGAGCTATGGCGACGCCAGACGAAGGACCTGGCCGACGGGGTCGATCCGGCGGACTGGTATATGCTGGTCCAGACACTGGTCGGGGCATGGCCGGATCGTGACGGACTGGACGGCTTTGCCGATCGCATCGCAGCATGGCAGGAGAAGTCACTGCGCGAGGCCAAGCTCCGTTCGTCCTGGGAATCTCCGGACAGCGATTACGAGGCAAGGTGCAACGCGCTGGCCAGGGCATTGATAGAGGACGACGCGGGTGCGGAATTCCGCGAAGGGCTGCACCGATTGCTGGCCCGGATCGCCCCGGCCGCGACCGCCAATTCGTTGGTGCAGGTCGCACTCCGTTACACGGTTCCGGGTATTCCCGACTGCTATCAGGGCACCGAATTCGAAGACCTCAGCCTCGTCGACCCCGATAATCGTCGCCCGGTCGACTATGCGGCGCGCGAGGCCGGGTTGGCCGACCGAAACAATGCCAAGCAGGCGCTGATCGCTGATCTGCTGAGGCTGCGGCGCGAGATGCCGGAGCTGTTCACCATCGGCACATATCGCTCCCTGACGATCACCGGCCATGGTCGCGACCGCGCGATCGCCTTCGAGCGCCGACATGACGCGACTTCGCTGGTCTGTGTTTTCGGGCTTAGGCTCGCGCCGCTGATGGATGCGGAGGGTCGCGTCGACTGGCGGGACACACAGGTCGAACTGCCCGGCGGCGCGAAACGCATGGCCGACCTGCTCGGCGATTCGCCCGTCTGGTATGAACGGCGCCACGGGCCGGGTTCCGACTGACGATGGAACCCCTGCCGCTCGATTTTTACTCGCAGGATGTCGATGCGGTGGCGCGATCGCTGCTCGGAGTCACGCTGACGGTCGACGGCATCGGCGGCCCGATCGTCGAGACCGAGGCCTATGACGCCGCCGACCCGGCGTCGCATAGCTTTGTCGGACGAACGGCCCGTAATGCCGCGATGTTCGGACCGGTCGGCCATGCCTATGTCTATCGCATCTACGGCCTGCACCAGTGCCTGAACATCGTGTGCGGAACGCCGGGCAGCGCCGTCCTCATTCGCGCGATCGAGCCCCGCCACGGGATCGAGATCATGCGAGAGCGACGCGGGATTGGAATGGCGACGGCATCGCTGTGCGGCGGGCCCGGCCGATTATGCGCCGCCCTGTCGATCGACAAAGCTTTCGACGGTGTACCCCTGTCACAGCCGCCCTTCCTGCTGACGCGCGGCTCGCACCCCGAGGATGTCGTCGCTGGACCGCGCATCGGCATCTCACGCGCCGAGGACCGGGCGAGGCGATATGGCCTGCCTCGATCACCCTGGCTGAGCAGACCCTTCCCCGAAAATCTGCCGCAACGCAGCAAATAATCGGATCGAACCCGACCGCAGCGCAAAAACTAATTTCCTTGCCATCGCCATCTTTTCACATCAGCTTCATGACATAAACATAAAAGGGCGAGTCGATGGAGTGGATCAAGGTCCTGGCGGTGGCTGCCATGGTCTATGGAATCTGGGCGGCGTACCGCTCTCTTGGAGCACCTGTCCGTCACGAGGGGGCCCGCTACTTCCGCCAACCTGATGGAAGCTTTCGCCGCTGGTATGGCGGTCGCCGTTTCACTGCGACCGAAGTCGGATTGACCGACCGGGGCTGAATAGGACCGGTCAGCCTGTATACAGACTGACCGATTTAAGCGAACGTCCCCTGGATCCAGTGTTTGGATCGATCGAGGACTTTGCCGTTCCATGTTTGCCGAACCGGGCGTTCCACTGCCGCTGGTCATCATCGTCGTTGCGGTCGTGATCGCCGGTATCATAGCGCGCCGCGTGCCGGTGCTTCGCGTCGCGATCAGCCTGTTCAGCTGGGTTTTGCTGGCGGGCCTCTTGTTCGTCGTGCTGCAACAGCGCGAGCAGTTCGATCCCTATATCCAGCGTGCGATGCGGATCCTGAATTTGCAGGATCAGAGCGTTGTCGGCGACACGGTGCGCATCCGCATGGCGCCGGACGGGCATTTCTGGGCGCGGGTGACGGTCGACGGGGTCAGCCGCCGGATGCTGGTCGACAGCGGTGCGACCCTGACAGCGCTGTCGACCGATACCGCGCGGGCCGCCGGACTCCGCCCCGCCGCGCCGGTCTTCCCCGTCATGCTCAACACGGCCAACGGCATGATCCGCGCGGATACGGCGCGTGTCCGGTCGCTGCGCATCGGCACGATCCGCGCCGACAATGTGCCCGTCGTGGTATCCGCGGCCTTTGGCGAGACCGACGTGCTCGGCATGAATTTCCTGTCGCGGCTGAAGAGTTGGCGTGTCGAAGGCTCCACACTGATCCTCGAACCGCACCACCCCCAGCCGTCCGATGCCGCAAGCTGACCGCAAACGACCTGAAACGTAACTGAAATCAACGCACATCGCCCGGTGGCCGATTGACTTGCCAGTGTAGCTTTTTCATGCCCGTCCCATGACCCGTTCCTCGTCGCGTATGCTGTCGCTCCCGCCGCAGCTCGGCCAATTCGTTACCCACGCCCTCAGCACGGGGGCGTTCGCCGACGAAGACGCTCTGGTGCAGGCGGCGATCGCGCGGTTGCAGGAGCAGGTCGATCCCTTGGCCGCCAGCGGTTGGCTGGTCGGCGGCGGCGAATGTGGCCAGCGTGTGCGCGATCATGACTGGTCCGCGACGCCGCTGGGTTCGATGGCACTGTGGCCCGCCGAACTGCGCACCACGGTCGCCAACATCGTCCATTCGCCGATCGCCAAGGTTCTGATGTGGGGGGATGCCCATGTCATGATCTACAACGACGCCTATCGCGGCATCGCCGGACCACGCCACCCGGCCGCGTTCGGGGGGCTGGTGCCGGAAGTCTGGCCCGAGATTTGGGACTGGAACAAGGCGGTGCTCGATCGCGGGCTCACGGGTGAGGAGATCGCCTATCGCGACCAGAGCTTGACCGTGACGCGCGCGGGCGTTCAGGAGAACGTGGTCTTCGATCTCTATTACACGCCGATCTACTGCGATCGTGGCTCGGTCGGCGGCGTGATGTGCACCGTGGTCGAGAATACCGGCCGCGTGGCGGCAGAACGGCGGCTGGCGGAAAGCGAGGCCGAGCTTCGGATCATCACCGACTCGTTGCCGGTGCTCGTCGCCTTCGTCGATCGCGAACAGCGCTATCGTTTCGCCAACAATTTCTACCGGGATTTCCTGGGCATCGATCCGGAAGCGATGATCGGCACCCATATCGCCGACGTCCTGACCGAGACGGATTATGCCGAACGCCTTCCGCTTATCGAACAGGCGCTGGCCGGTGAGGAGGTCGTCGCCGACGTTCATATCCATCACCGCGACGGCAGCCGTCGCCGTGCCGAAACCCGCTACATCCCGCGGCGCGATGTCGATGGCAACGTGCTGGGCATTCATATCCTCGTCTTCGACGTGGACGAGCGGATGCGCCATGCCGAAGAGGTGGAGCGTAGCAATCGCCGCTTCCGCGCCGCGATGGACGCGGTCCATGGTGTGCTGTGGACCAACAGCGCCGATGGACGGATGATCGGCGAACAGCCCGGATGGTCCGCGATCACGGGGCAGTCGCGCGACGAGTATCAGGAATATGGCTGGGCGAGCGCCGTCCACCCGGAGGATTCGGCTGCCACCATCGCGGCCTGGAACGCGGCCGTGGCGGTCAAGGGCATGTTCGTCCACGAACACCGGGTACGCCGCCACGACGGCGCGTGGCGCACCTATGCCATCCGCGCTCTGCCGATCATCGGGGCCGATGGCGAGCTGATCGAATGGGTTGGCGTGCACACCGACATCACCGAGCAGCGCGCCGCCGAACAGGCGCTTCGGGACCAGGCCGATGTCCTGGCGCGGCAGGTCCACCACCGCGAGCGCGCGGAGGCGCAGCTTCGCCAGTTGAACGAAACGCTGGAAAGCCGTGTCATCGAGGAGATCGGCGAGCGCCGCCAGGCCGAACGCGCACTGGCTCAGGCGCAGAAGATGGAGACGATCGGCAAGCTGACCGGCGGTGTCGCGCACGACTTCAACAATCTTCTCCAGGTCGTATCGGGCAATCTTCAGCTGCTGGGCAAGGATGTCGCGGGCAATGCGCGCGCCGAACAGCGCGTCGCCAACGCCATGGCGGGGGTATCGCGCGGCTCGAAGCTTGCCGCCCAGTTGCTCGCCTTCGGCCGTCGCCAGGCGCTCGAGCCCAAGGTCGTCAACGTCACCCGCTTCGTCCAGGGCATGGATGACATGCTCCGCCGGGCGATCGGCGAGGGCGTCGAGGTCGAGACGATCGTCGGCGGTGGTCTGTGGAATACCTTCATCGATCCCAATCAGATCGAGAATGCGCTGCTCAACCTGGCAATCAACGCGCGCGACGCGATGGACGGCCAGGGCAAGCTGACCATCGAGCTTGGCAACGCGCATCTCGACGACGACTATGCCCGCACCCATGACGAGGTGACGCCGGGCCAATATGTCATGCTCGCCGTGTCGGACACTGGCAGCGGCATGTCGGAAGAGGTCATTCAGAAGGTCTTCGAGCCCTTCTTCTCGACCAAGAGCGAGGGCAAGGGATCGGGCCTCGGGCTGTCGATGGTTTACGGCTTCGTCAAGCAGTCGGGCGGCCATGTGAAGATCTATTCGGAGATCGGACACGGCACGACGATCAAGCTGTACCTGCCCCGCGCGGTCGAAGCCGAGGATGTCGAGGTCGTCGTCGATACCGGCCCGATCACCGGCGGCACCGAAACGGTTCTGGTCGTCGAGGATGATGCGGAGGTGCGCGCGACCGTGGTCGAGCTTCTGTCCGACCTGGGCTATCGCGTCCTGAAGGCCGTGGATGCGCAGAGCGCGCTCAACGTGATCGAGAGCGGCATCCCGATCGACATATTGTTCACCGACGTGGTCATGCCCGGCACGCTGAAAAGCCCCGAGCTTGCCCGGAAGGCGCGCGAACGGCTGCCGGACATCGCGGTGCTGTTCACCTCGGGCTATACCGAAAACTCGATCGTGCATGGCGGCCGCCTGGACAAGGGCGTCGAGCTGTTGTCCAAGCCCTATACCCGCGAGGCGCTGGCGCGGAAATTCCGCCATGTCATCGCCAACCAGCGGCAACGGCGTATGCCCCTGGCCGAGCAGCAGGACGTTGCGGCCCGCGAACCGGTCGCAGACCAGGGTCCGGCACCCCGGCCGCTGCACGACGGGCGCACGATCCTGCTGGTCGAGGACGATGACCTGATCCGCACGAATACGGCGGAAGCATTACAGGATGCGGGCTTCGTGGTCGTGCACGCGGTCACGGCGGAGGAAGCGATGACCGCGCTTCAGACGGCGCAGATCGACGTGCTGGTCACCGACCTGAACCTGCCGGGGGAATCGGGTATCGAACTTGCCAGGCGCTCGCGGCAGCTACGACCGGCCCTGTCGGTGGTATTCGCGACCGGCGATGGCGGTATGGCGGCGGAGGCGGCCGATCTCGGCGCGGCCCTGCTGACCAAGCCCTATTCGGCAGAACGACTGGTCGCCGCGATCCGGGGCCAGTTGGAGATTATGGAGCAGGCGACCCGGGCTTGAGCCGGGCCGCCTACCCCTTTCCGGTCGGGCTCATGCCGGAGGGGGGCGGCAGAGGAACCCTTGCGAAACCGTGTGTCGGTTAGCGGGCTTTCCAGCCCTCGATAGCGGCGAAGGTGATGATCACCGCCAACACCAGCAGGGCACCCTGCAATTCCAGTGCGGTCAAATCGAACTCCATCGTCATCGGCTATCTCCCGAGTGATGCTTGAACCCAGAGGCGTCGTCCGACGCCGTTCCCGAAGGAACCGGCACTCGAACGGCAAGTCGGCGAAGACCGGCGGCTCGGCGCGTCATGGCCGAGACATCCTGCCTCTCGATCAGTAAATACGCTTTGAGTTTTGCTGTCGTGCAGCGAAAGCGTGACAAATCATGTCCGACAATGCGGAAGCCGGATTTCCGCGCAGAGACCGCCCTCGGAACGATTGGCCAGCGTCAATTCGCCACCCTCGGCCGCCACGACCCGCGCCACGATCGAAAGGCCGAGACCGAAGCCGACCGTGTCGCGCCGCCGTGCGGTATCCAGGCGGACAAAGGGTTCGAGGACCAGCTCCAGCGACTCTTCCGGGATACCCGGCCCGTCGTCCTCGACGCGGATGCGCACGTCGTCGCCCGGATCGGCACGCAGGGTGATGCTCACCTGATCGCCATAGTGAAGCGCATTCTCGACCAGGTTTGTCAGCGCGCGCTTCATGCCGAAGCGGCGAACACGGCAATCGAAATGGTCGGGCCCGATGTAACGAACGTCCCGGCCATGATCGGCGGCATCGTCCGCGAGGTTGGCGCAGAGGATCGCCAGGTCGGTCAGTTCGGGCTGCTCGGCATCCCCCTCGCCCCCCAGAAAGGCCATGAGCGAGGAGACCATCGCCTCCATCTCCTCGATATCCGCGCCGATCGCATCGCGCACGTCGTCGTCCCGGATCGAATCCGCGCGCAGACGCAGCCGGGCGAGCGGCGTTCTCAGGTCGTGCCCGACCGCCGCGAGCGCGCGGGTCCGTTCGTCGATCAGTCGCCCGATCCGCGCCTGCATCCGATTGAACGCCCGGGTCACGTGCCGTACTTCGCCCGGACCGCGTTCGGGCACGAGCAAAGCGCCCCCCTGCCCCCGCCCAAGCGTGTCGGCCGCCCGGGCCAGGGTTCGCAGCGGATGCAGGATGCGCCCGATCAGCGCGCCGCTCAGCAGCATCAGTGCGATCGCAGGGATCAGCGCGAGCAATACGCGGCCCAGCGCCAGGTCGAGCGTGCGAACGCCTTCGCGCATCCGGAAGCTCAGCAGCGAACCATCGTCCAGGCGGAGGTCCCCCGACACGACCGACGTGCGCCCCGGCGATGTCAGGCGCAGGTGGATGTCCGTCGCGGCGAGCGAGGGCTCCCAATCGACGATCTGGCGCCGCATGCTGTTCATCGCGGGTGCGATCGTAGGATGAGGCGGCGCGACGGCCGACCAGCTTACGATGTAACGATCGGTGGTCAGCTCCGCCGCGACCTCGGGCCGTTCGACCCGTGGCCGCTCGTTCAGGACGCGTCGCGCGACGATGAGGTGTTCGGCGAGCCGCCGCGCCTCGTCATCGCGGACCGAAACATGGCTGGCGCGTTCGTAGAGATAGGTCGAAACCGCGAACTCGATCGTTACCGCCAGCAGCAGGATCGCGACGATCCGGCCGAGCAGGCCGACCGATGGGCGGATCACCGCCGTTCCACCGGCACGTTCAGCATATAGCCGACACCGCGCACCGTCACGATCGGCGCCGCTCCGCCCGCGCCCGACAGTTTGCGGCGCAGGCGACTGACCAGCACGTCGATGCTCCGGTCCGAACTGTCGCCGATGCGCGCCCGCGACAATTCGATCAACCGCTCGCGCGCGACGACGCGCTGCGCATTGTCGAGGAAGGCGACGAGCAGGTCGAACTCGGCCCCGGTCAGCTCGACCTGCGCGCCCGACGGCGACATCAGCTCGCGGCGTGGCAGGTTCGCGGTCCAGCCGTCGAAGCCCAGGATCCCGGCTTCGCGTTCGCCCGGCGCATTCTCCAGGCCGCCGCGACGCAGGACCGCGCGAATCCGGGCGACCAGCTCGCGCGTGCCGAACGGCTTGGCGAGGTAATCATCGGCGCCCAGCTCCAGACCGACGACCCGATCGACCTCGCTGCCCTTGGCGCTGATGAAGATGATCGGGACCGCATTCTTCTGCCGGACCTGACGGCACAGATCGATGCCGCTGGTCCCCGGCAACATGATGTCGAGCAGGATAAGGTCGATCTGCCCGACTTCCAGCGCCTGCCACATCTCTGGCGCGGCATTGGCGAGCTTCACGGCAAATCCGTTTTCCTGCAACGCGCGGGCGGTCAGGGTACGGAGGGCGGGATCGTCCTCGACGATCAGGATGGTGGGCGGGGTCACCCCGCTTGGCTAGGCAGCTGTGCCGCCCGCGTCAACGACCGGTTCGGACCGATCCTCGCCAAGCGACTGCAGATGCGCGGCATATTGCCCGGAACGCGCGACGTAACCATCGGCCGACAGCCGCAGGCGCGCGACCTGCTCTGCCGACAGGGCACGGACCGCCCGCGCGGGTGCGCCGACGATCAGGCTGCCAGGCGGAAAGCTCTTGCCCTCCGTCACCAGCGCCCCGGCCCCGACCAGCGATCCGGCCCCGATCACCGCGTCGTTGAGGATCGTCGCGCCCATTCCGATCAGGCAGCCATCCGCGATCGTGCAACCGTGCAGCACCGCGCGGTGGCCGATCGTGCAGTCCGCGCCGATCGTCAGCGGGCTTTCGGGATCCGAATGGAGGACGGCGCCGTCCTGGATATTGCTTCGCGCTCCGATATGGATCGGTCCATTGTCCGCCCGAACGATCGCGCCGAACCAGAGGCTGGCCTGCTCGCCCACGACCGCCTGCCCGATGACATCGGCGGACGGTGCGACCCAGGCGGATGGCGCAACGGTCGGGCGATGCTGTCCCATCGCATATAACGGCATCATCCATTCTCCTGCGGCTCGACCGTTCGACGATAGCGTCGAAGCGATGGCTCCGTATAGCCGTTCGGCCGCGTGGGGCGTTCGGCGCACCGACCCTTGCGCATGGTTGTCCAGGATCGTTCGCGGATCGACATTGGAGTGACATGACGGCCCCGTCATTTTTCCGTGCATCCGCCAGCATCCGCCTATAGGCAGTCGACGGATCAATCAGGGAGTGCAGGGTCGATGGCAGGGGGTCTGGTCGCATTGCTCGACGACGTGGCGGCGATCGCCAAGCTGGCGGCGGCGTCGCTCGACGATGTCGCGGGGGCATCGGCCCGGGCGGGCGCCAAAGCGGCAGGGGTGGTGATCGACGACACCGCCGTCACGCCACGGTACGTCGTCGGCCTCGCGCCGCAGCGCGAATTGCCGATCATCGGCAAGATCGCCTTGGGATCGCTGCGCAACAAGCTGATCTTCCTGCTCCCGGCGGCCCTTCTGCTCAGCGCTTTCGCACCCTGGGCGATCACCCCGATCCTGATGGCCGGTGGTGCGTTTCTGTGTTTCGAGGCGAGTGAGAAGATCCTCGAGACGCTGACCGGCGGCCATGCGGAGGCGACGGATACGGCGGCAATCGATCCGAAAGCGCTGGAGGACCGGCAGGTGTCGGGCGCGATCCGCACCGACCTTATCCTGTCGGGCGAGATCATGGCGATCGCGCTGTCCGAGCTTCCTGATATGTCGATCGGGACACAGGCCATCGCGCTGGCGCTGGTCGGCATCGCGATCACGGTCGGCGTCTACGGCGTCGTCGCGGCGATCGTGAAGATGGACGATATCGGGCTCCATCTGGCGAAGCGGGACGCTCCGGCGGTCCGCGCGATCGGTCGCGGGCTGGTAAAGGCCATGCCGGTCGTGCTGCGCGTGCTGGCGATCGTCGGCACCGCCGCGATGGTCTGGGTCGGTGGCGGCATCATTTTGCACGGGATGGAGGAATTCGGCTTCACCACCCTGCCGCACCTCGTCCATGACACCGCGCATCACGCCGCCGCCGCGATGCCCGCGGCCGGACCAGCCATCGAATGGATCGTCAACGCAATCGGTTCGGCCATCCTGGGCCTGATCGTCGGCGCCGTCATCGTCGGGGCGCTTCACCTGATCCCGCGCAAGGCGGCGCACTGACCGGCGTCAGATACCGCCGACGCCCTCCGCCTCCAGCAGCGCCGGGCCGATCATCCGTCCCGTCACGCGGACCGATTTCCCGACATGATCGACCGGCACGCGCGGCAGCCGCAGTTCAAGTTCGCCGCCCTCGTCGCATTGGAGGATGAAGGCGCCGTGGCGTCGCAAAAGGCGTCCCGTCACGATCCGCTCGAAGGTCGTCGCGTCACTATCCATCGGGATGGCAATCGCCGTGGCCTCCGCGGAGTTCCGCGTCGCGCTCATAGCGCCTGACCCACGCGGTCGCGGCCCGCATCCTTCGCCCGGTAGAGGGCGTGATCCGCGCGGCGGATCGTCGCCTCGACATCCTCGCCGCCCGACCATTGCGCCACGCCCGCGCTGAAGGTCACCCGGATGGCGCGCTCCCCGACCATGACGGGACGACTCGCCACCTCGCCACGCAGCCTTTCGACGATCGCGGTCGCGGCGTGGAGGTCGGCGGCCGGGAAGAGGATCGCGATCTCTTCGCCACCATAGCGCGCGATACTGTCCTTGCCGCGCACGCCCTGCCGCAACCGGCGGGCGATCTCGACCAGCACGTCGTCGCCCGCACCGTGCCCGTGTTCGTCGTTGATCCGCTTGAAATGATCGAGGTCGAGCAGCGCGAAGGCGAACCCCTCGCCCGTCGCTACCGCCCGCGCGCGTTCGGCATGGATGGCGGACATCAACGTCCGCCGGTTCGCCAGACCGGTCAGCGGATCGGTGCTGGCCAGCAAGTCGAGCTGTTCGTTCGCCGCGCGCAGCGCGCCGGTCCGCTCCTCCACCATGACCTCCAGCATACGTGCCCGCCGCCGGATGACCCCCGTCACGAACCAGATGGCACCGCCGAATGCCGCCAGGAGCAGGATGGCCAGCGCCAGGCGCGCAGGCCAGGTTTCATACCATTGCGGCGCCACGACAAGCCGGATACGGCGCGTGACGGTGCGGGCCGCGAAGCCCGGCACGGAGGCGCGCAACTCCAGCCAATAGCGCCCGGCCGGGAGATTGGTGTAGGTCGCGCTGGCGGGCGTTCCCGACGGAACCGCCATCCATTGCCGATCGAAACCGTCCAGACGATAGCCGTAGCGGATCTCTTCGGGCGCGGCATAGTCGGTCAGGGCAAACCCCATGCGGAGCGTTCGTTCGTCACCGGTAAGCTGGACGACGAAGTCCGGCGCGGTCGGTTCGACCGGCAGTGCGTGGCCGTCGACATCCGCGCCACTGACGATCAGGCGTCCCCGCTCGGCATGTGGCCGCCGTTCGAGCAGGCGATCGGGCTGGAGCACCAGCAGCCCCTCGGGCGAGCCGAACAGCAGTGATCCATCGGCGGTCCGTGCCGCCGCGCGCTGGTTGAACGCCCCCATGGTCAGCCCGTCGCGGTGGCTCATCGCCCGCACCTGACCACCGGTGGGATCGATCAGCGATATTCCGCCGGTGCTCGCAGCCCAAAGGCGGCCGCGCCGATCAGCGACCAGCGATGCGACATTGTCGCCCGCCAGCCCCTGCGCTTCGGTGATCGCCTGGAAACGCCAGCCGCCGGGAACCGCGCGACCGCGCCCGACACCGCCATAGGTGCCGACCCAGATATCGGACCCGACCGGAACGATCGATCCGGCATAATCCTGCGGCAAGCTGCTCTCGTCACCGAGGCGATTGGCGAAATTCGTGAACCGACCGGCCTTCAGGTCGAGCCTGCCGACACCGCCCGGTGTCGCCACCAGCGCGGTTCCCCCCGGCCGGACGACGATGTTGATGACCTCGTTATTGGGCAGGCTGTGCGGATCGGCGGCATCGTGCTGGAGACGTATGACCGACCCATCGCGTCGACGTCGGACGAACAGCCCCTTATAGGTCCCGATCAATAGCGCGTCGGGGGTTTCGGCCAGCGAGATGACGGGGAGATCGTCGAGCCCCGCGACATCGATCGGCCGCTGGCGGAGCGTCCTGGGGTCGACCGCGACGACGCCGCGCGCCCCGATCAGGATGGTGCCGTCGTCCGACTCCAGCAGCGCCTTGATATCCTGCCCGGCGTGACGCCCGTCGAGGGTGATGCGCGTGACCTGTCCGGCGGCACGGTCCAAGCGGTCGACGGCGCCCTTGCTGAGGCCCAGCCAGATCCGATCCGACCGGTCGACCATGATCCCCCGCACATTCTCGTCCGATAGCGACATACGGGGATCGGGCATCGCGGGGCCGATACGCAGCACACCGCCGCCCGGTCCCTGGGTCCGCGCCGCACCCAACTCGGTCGCGGCCCAGATGCCACCCGATCCGTCCAACGCCAGCGACCGGACCGTGTCCCCGACCAGCGACTGGGGATTGGCGGCGAGGTGCCGGATCGGGGTCGCGGCGAAACCACGCGCCGGATCGATGAGGACGATTCCCATCCCGTCGGTTCCGACCCAGATCCGTCCGTCGATGTCCTGAAGCAGCGCGCGAATGGTTCGATGGCCGATCAGCGCGGACCCCCCGTCGAGCCCCGCCGCCGTTCGAAGCGGCGCTCGGTCACCCCGCCCTTCCGACAGGAAGAGTCCGTCCGCGCCCGTCCCGACCCACAGTCGCCCCTGACGGTCGCGAAGGATCGCCCAGATGTCGCTCGCCTGCGACTGTCGGCCCAGCGACACGGCGGAGAAGCGCCGCTGACCGGGCCGACGCACCCAAAGCCCTTCCTCGCTCCCCGCCCACAGGGTTCCGTCGTCATCCCGGTAGATGGCAAAGGAGCCGAGCGGTCGGCCCTCGGGCGAGCGAATGCCCTGCCCGGCCATCGGTTCGATGGCATCGGCGGCCCGCATATAGTGATGAACGCCCCCATCCGAGGCCAGATAGGCACCGCCTTCGCCATCGGGGGAAAAGCCGTACACGCGTGCCCCGATCCGCCCCTTGATCGCGGTCAGTCGGCGAAACTGGCCCGATCGCGGATCATAGCGCGCCGTGCCGCCGACATTGGTGCCGATCAGGATGCTGCCGTCGGGAAGCGCCAGCAGCGCGCGGACATAATTGTCGGGAAGCGAATGGGGGTCGGCAAGCCGTTGCTTGAAGCTGCGCAGTCGCTGACCGTCGTAGCGGACGAGCCCGCCGCGCGTGCCGATCCACATCGTACCGTCGGGCGCACGTGTGATCGCCGTCGCGGTGACGTGTGGAAGGCCAGCGTCGCCGCCCAGCCGGGAAAAGCTCGACCACTGCCATTTCGCCCACGCGTCGCCCCCCTGCGCCGTCGCCGCCAGCGGCAACAGGCACAGGACAAACAGGGCGATGGCGCAAAAGGATCGAATGCGGGTCAAGGCGGTGTCCGGATATTGCCTGACATGGAATTGGTCAAAGTGACGTTAACTGCACCCTTGCCGTCCGCAACGAATTTAACTGTCTCAACCGTAACGGGGCTTGACCTTGAATGAATGTTCCTGTTTCGTTTCAGGGTTCGCCAGGAGCGATCGAGCGGACGAGATGGGCCTTGACCGTTGCCGACCCATTCCACTGACACCGATCGATCGGCGATCCCGGATGGCCGCAAGATCATCCATGTCGACATGGACGCCTTCTATGCGTCGGTGGAGCAGCGCGACGACCCGTCCTTGCGCGGGCGTCCCGTGGCGGTCGGCGGATCGCGTGCGCGGGGCGTCGTCGTGGCGGCCAGCTACGAGGCGCGGGTGTTCGGCGTCCGGTCCGCAATGCCATCCGTCACCGCCGCGCGGCGTTGTCCGGAACTGCTGTTCGTCTCGCCCCGTTTCGAAGTCTATCGCGAGGTGTCGAACCAGATCCGCGCGATCTTCGCCCGCCATACCGATCTGATCGAACCCCTGTCACTGGACGAAGCCTATCTCGACGTGACCGCCAACCAGGCGGGCCTGGGTTCGGCGACGGCGATCGCCAATGCCATCCGCGCCGAGATTTTGGCGGAAACCGGACTGACCGCGTCGGCGGGCGTCAGCTACAACAAGTTCATCGCCAAGCTGGCATCCGATCAGAACAAGCCCGATGGCCTGTGCGTCATTCCGCCGGCGCATGGCCCCCGCTTCGTCGCCGCGCTGCCGGTCAAGCGCTTCCATGGCGTCGGCCCGGTCACCGCGCGCAAGATGGAGACGCTGGGTATCCTGACCGGACAGGATCTGTGCGACCGCCCCCTGGCATTTCTCCAGCGGCACTTCGGCAGCCATGCCGAGTATCTCTTCAACGCGGCGCGGGGTATCGATCATCGTCCGGTGCAGGCCCGGCGGATCGCGAAGTCGGTCGGGGCGGAGCGGACGTTTGGAGACAATCTGTCCGACGCCGAGGCCCTCCATGCCGGGCTCGACCGCGTCATCAAAGCGGCGTGGGCCCGGATCGCGCGCGGCCGCGCATCGGGGCGCACCGTCACGCTCAAGCTGCGCTACAGCGATTTCCACACCATCACCCGCGCCCGATCGCTCGCACAGCCGATCGGCGAACGCACGGTCTTCGCGAGGGTCGGACGGGAGTTGCTGGACCAGCAATTGCCGGTCGGCAACGGGGTTCGCCTGCTTGGCCTGACCCTGTCGTCGCTGGTCGCACCCGAGAACACGGAGATCGGGTCGCCCTGTCAGGCCGAATTGCCTTTCTGACGATCACGCGGCGAGGAGCGAAGCGCCGTCCGTCCCGAAATCGGCGTCGAGCGTCAGTACGGCCATCGCCCCCATCCCCGGCCCGGCACTTTGCAGTTCCAGCGTACCGCCCATCGCCGCCATGGAGTTGGCGCACCAGTGAAGGCCCAGACCGCCCGACTTGTCGGTTCGTGTCGAAAAGCCCGGCTGGAATAATTGGGTGACCAGCGCGGGGGGGAAGCCCTCACCATCGTCGATGATCCGCGTCACGACCCGACCGCCCGCGACCGGCAGCACTTCGACCAGGATGCTGCCATGTTCCCGCCCGGTCGCGACGATCGCCTCGACCGCGTTGGACAGGAGATTGCCGATCACCTGGCTCAATATGACCCGGTTGGCGAGGACATGCGCAGGATGCGCGGGAAAGTTGAACGCGATCGACACCGACCTGGCATAGCGCGCGATGGTCGCGTTGCGGGCGACGATCTCCGATATGTCGCAGCGGCTGCGCGGCGGACGCTCGTGCGCGCGCACCTGTTCCGCACCGATGATTTCCAGCGTCTGGCGCATCGCATCGCGCCCCGCGAGCAATTGCCGTCGAACCGCCTCGCGTGCGAGGGTGTCGGCGGCCAGCGCGGTCCGGACGAAGGTCACCAGCTTGGCCCGGCGCTCGGGCGGAATGTCGTCCCGCCCCAGTTCGGTCACCGCCCTGTCGACAAGCTGCCGATCGCCGACATTGTCCGATGTGGCACCAGAGCTCAGGATCGTCCCCAGCGGCGCCAGGGCATTGCGGACATTATGCAGCACCGCGACCGCGCTCTCCGACCGGCCGAGCGCGAAGCTCTGGATTTCGTTCTGCTCGCGAAGGTCCTTCAACTGGCTGAGCATCGCGTTGAAGCTCTGCCCCAGCGCGCCGAACTCATCGCTGCGCCGCTCGCCATCCTCGAACGGAAGCAATACCCCGGAAGCCTGAACCCGCCGCATATGCCGCTCGACCGTGTTCAGGGGCGATAGCACCAGGGTTCCCAGGGCCCGGCGCAACATCACGAGCAGGAAGACGAGCAGGAGGATCGATCCGGCGACCGCCAGAAGCAACACGCGGCGTCCCAGCAGGACGACCTCACGCGACACGCGGATCGTCGCCGTGGCGACGGGTCGCCGGTCGACGCCGGGAATCGCCTCCATTATGTCGATCACGCGGGATTGGCGCCGGATCGTATCGAGCCGGACCGCCGCCGGGCGCTCGATACCGACCGGCTGCCCCAGCGCATCCGACAAGTCCCGCGCCGTCAGCCGCCGTGCAATGGCCAGGCGCCCCGCTGCTCCACCGTCGCGCCCCGCGATCGTCGCCAGCCCGAGCGCCAGGACATCACCGTGAAAGGGCAGATAGACCGGCGCGTTCCGATCTCGCATGGCGGCGGGCTCTCGATCGATCTGCTCCAACGCCGCCGTCATCGCCTGGCGAAGGCCTATGGGCTCATCCCGCGGACCGCCGACCATTCGGACTGCCCATTCCGTGCCGGTGGGTCGTCGATACGCCACCGTCTCCACCCCACGAATAGCCAGCGCCGATTGCATCCAGTCGTCCCGGTGGCGAGCCGATGGAGCCGCCAGGGCCGCCATCTCCGCCTGGTCGCGGGCGATCGCCTGAGTCGTCGTCGCGAATTCCGTCAGGCGCTGGTGCAGGCGGCTCCGATAGCTCGCCGTCGCGCGCTGCTCGAGTTCGGCGAAGCCCGGGGAAATGATGAAGGCGAGCATCGCCGCCAGCGCCACCGCGCCACCGATCCCGGCCACGGTCAGCAGAACGACCATGGTATCGCGCAGCGACTGCTTCCTGACGCGTGCGGCGAACCAGTCCCGAATCGGACGGCCGCGGATCAGCTTCGCACGCCTTCGATAATGACGCCGGTGTCGCCGACCCCGGCGAAAGGCAACCAGTGCTGCGCCGCGAGCGCCCTCGCCTCCTCGGCGGGGACGGGTCGCGAGAACAGGAAGCCCTGGAGATGGCTGGCGCCCGCGACGCGCAGGGCCTGTGCCTGGGCTTCCGTTTCGACCCCTTCCGCCACGACGCCCATGCCCAGCGCGCGTCCGAGATGGATGATCGAATGGACGATCGCGGCGGATTCGCGTTCGCGCCCCATGCCGTCGATGAAGCTGCGATCGATCTTCAGGCAGTCGAGCGCGAATTTGCGGATGTTATAGAGGCTGGAATAGCCCGTGCCGAAATCGTCGAGCGCGATGCGGAAGCCCAGGCCGCGCAACTCGCCAAGCGTCTTCGACGCGCGCTCCGCATCGTCGAAGATCGCCGTTTCGGTGATCTCGATCTGCACCCGGCCCGGATCCACGCCTGCCCGCTTCACGCTCGCCATGATATGCCCGACGAAGTGCGAGCGGCGAAACTGGATCGGGCTGAAATTCACCGAGACATATTGGCCGGGCCAGTGGCGCAGCTCGGCCAGCGCATGGTCGAGAACCCAGTCGCCGAGATCGTGTATGAGATGGCTTTCCTCGGCGATGGGAATGAAGATCGCCGGGCTGACCATGCCGTGCGCCGCGGTGTTCCACCGAACCAGCGCCTCGAACCCCACGACGTCCAGCGCACCGCGCCCCACTATCGGCTGGAACGACAAGCTCAGCTCATCGCGCGCGATCGCCTGTGCCAGCCCCGCCTCGATCTCCCGGCGGATGCGGATGCCGTCGTCCATGTGCGTATCGAACACGCGGACGACGCCCCGACCCGAACGCTTGGCATCGTTCAGCGCCAGATCCGCTCGGCGGACCAGATCCGTCGGATCGCGATCCGCATGGCTGTCGCTCAGAACCAGGCCGCAGGACGCACCGCAGCGAACCGCATGGCCCAGGATGTTGAAGCTCGTGGCACAGGCCGCGACGACCCGCTCACATACGGCAACCGCCGCCGCCTCGTCCCGGGTGTCGAAGAACAGGCCGAATTCGTCGCCGCCCAGCCGGGCAACCATCGTGCCCGGCGGCACGCTATGCTGGATCATCGTACAGACTTCGCGGATCAACTCGTCGCCCGCGAGGTGGCCGAGCGTATCGTTGACCAGCTTGAACCGGTCGAGATCGAGCATGGCCGTCGCGAAATGCCCCGCCTGTCGGCCACGCTCCGTCAACGCCCGCAGGAAGGCGGTGCGGTTGGGCGCGTCGGTCAGGGCGTCGTGCAGCGCGATGTGCATCGCCCGGCTCTCATTCGCCTCCAGCTCCGCGCTCTTCTCCTCGAGCGTCGCGACCTTCGCCGCCAGCAGCGCGCGCGTGGCCGTCAGCTCGCGATCATTCTGCCAGCGCCGACACAGGGCCAGCGCCATCTGCGAAATCTCGGCGAACTCGAAAGGCTTGGCGATGTAGAAGATCTTGTCGGCGGGCCCCGCGACCCTGCCGATCTCGACGGGCGAGAAGTCCGAATAGCCGGTCACCATCACCAGGTGGATATCAGGGTCCAGCGCCCGGATGCGGCGGGCGGTTTCGCGGCCGTCGATACCCGGCGGCATCCGAATGTCGATGAAGGCGACCGCGAACGGCCGGCCGTCCGCCATCGCCTGCTCGACGGCGGCCACCGCCTCGATCCCCTGATGACAATGGCTTGGCTCGAAGTCGAAGGGCAGATCCCCCCCTTCATCCAGCGCGGCCACACCCGGCGACCGACCGAACAGGTCGGCCGCCATCGTGTCGAGCGCGTGGCGGGTTTCCGTCGATACGCCACGCCCGCCCGAAAAGCAGAAGGCATAGCTGTCATGTACCGCCGGTTCGTCGTCGACGATCAGAATCCGCATCCGGCCACCATCAGTCCATTGTTACTCAGTTACATGGACCTATGGTAACGACCGCGACTTAACCTGCCGTAAACGGTCTGTTATTCAACTGTAACACTCTTTGCCAGATTGCGCGGCTGATCGACGTCGGTGCCCTTCGCCACCGCCACATGATAGGCGAGAAGCTGCACCGGCACGGCGTAGACGATCGGTGCGATCAGCGGATGGACCTTGGGCATGGTGATGGTCGCGATGCAGCCGTCGCCCGCCGCTTCGATCCCGTCATAGTCCGAAATGAGCACAACCTTGCCGCCGCGCGCCTGCACCTCCTGCATGTTCGACACGGTCTTTTCGAACAGCGGGCCGGACGGTGCGATCACGATGACCGGGACGGACTCGTCGATCAGCGCGATCGGACCATGCTTCATCTCGCCCGCGGCATAGCCCTCGGCATGGATGTAGCTGATCTCCTTGAGCTTTAGCGCTCCCTCGAGCGCCAGCGGATAGTCGGTGCCGCGCCCCAGATACAGCACGTCGCGCGCGCCCGCGATGGCACCCGCCATCCCCTCGATCGCCTCGTCATAGGCCAGCGCGCCGTTGATCGCGGCGGGCGCCTCGGACAAATGGCGGACGATCTGCTTTTCCTCGTCGGCGGTCAGGCGCCCCTTGGCCTTGGCGAGATTGGCGGCAAGCGCGGCCAGGACGCTCAACTGGCAGGTGAATGCCTTGGTCGAGGCGACGCCGATCTCGGGTCCGGCATGGGTGGGAAGCAGCAGATCCGCCTCTCGCGCCATCGAACTCGTCGGTACGTTGACCACGGCCGCGATCGTCTGCCCCTCGGACTTGGCGTGGCGAAGCGCGGCCAGCGTGTCGGCGGTCTCGCCCGACTGGCTGATCACGATCATCAGCCCGCCAGACTCCATCACCGGCGCACGGTAACGGAACTCGGACGCGACATCGAGGTCGACGGGTACACGGGCGAATTGCTCGAACCAGTATTTGGCGACCATGCCCGCATAGAAGCTCGTGCCGCAGGCGACGATCGTCACCCGCTTTATGCCCGACAGATCGAAATCGGGAATAGGGAGCGCGATCCGCCCCTCCAGCCGATGAAGGTACGAACGCAGCGTCTGTGCGACGACGATCGGCTGCTCGTAGATTTCCTTCTGCATGAAGTGCCGGTGATTGCCCTTGTCGATCAGCGCGCCCGTGACGCCCGACAGCGTGACCGGCCGATCGACCGGAACATTGTCGCGGTCATACACCTGCGCGCCCTCGCGGGTGCAGACGACCCAGTCGCCTTCGTCCAGATACGCGATACGCTGGGTCAGCGGCGCAAGCGCCAGCGCGTCGGAGCCCAGATAGGTCTCGTCGTCGCCATAGCCCACCACCAGCGGCGACCCCAGTCGCGCGCCGATGAGCAGGTCGGGTTGGTCACGAAACAGGATCGCCAGGGCGAAGGCGCCGTGCAGTCGCGGCAGGATTTCGCGAACCGCCGCGACCGGGTCCAGCCCTTGCTCGACCTTCTCGCTGACCAGATGCGCGACGACCTCGGTATCGGTCTCGCTGGTGAACACCCGGCCGCGACCGATCAGCTCGTCGCGCAGCGGTTTGAAATTCTCGATGATGCCGTTGTGGACGACCGCGACATGGTCGGTCGCGTGTGGATGCGCGTTGTTGGTGGTCGGGCCGCCATGCGTCGCCCAGCGGGTGTGCGCGATGCCGACATTGCCGGGCAGCGGATGCGCGGCCAGCTCGCGCGCCAGGTTGACCAGCTTGCCCGACGCACGACGGCGCTCGATCGCGCCGTGATCGATCGTCGCGATCCCGGCGCTGTCATAGCCGCGATACTCCAGACGACGCAGACCATCGAGCAATCGCTCCGCCACGTCCTCGCCGCCGAGAATTCCCACGATCCCGCACATAAGCTCTTTACTCCCCGGCCTTTTTCGCGGCCTTCCTGGCCGTCATCATCTCTCTGAAACGTTTCGCCCATCCGGGCTTGCTCGCTCGGTCGGCACGGACCAGCGCGAGCGAATCCGCCTCGACATCGCTGGTGACGACGGCACCGGCCCCGACGATCGCGCCCGCGCCGATATGGACCGGTGCGACCAACGCCGAATTGGACCCGATGAACGCACCCTCTCCGATCACGGTGCGATATTTGAGGAAGCCGTCGTAATTGCAGGTGATCGTGCCGGCGCCGATATTGGCGCCAGCCCCCACCTCCGCATCGCCCAGATAGGTAAGGTGGTTCGCCTTGGCGCCCGGACCCAGCACCGCCTTTTTCATCTCGACGAAATTGCCGACCCGCGCCCCCTCGCGCACGTCCGCGCCCGGGCGGAGACGGGCATAGGGTCCGATATCCGCGCCGGTCGCGACGGTCGCGCCCTCCAGATGGCTGAACGCATGGATGGTCACGCCATCGGCAATGTGGACCCCCGGGCCGAAGACCACATTGGGCTCGATCACCACGTCGCGACCGATGCGGGTATCGTGCGCGAACCACACGGTCCCGGGTGCGATCAGCGTGGCGCCATCGGCCATGGCACGGTCGCGACGGCGCGTCTGCCACGCGCCCTCGACCTGGGCCAGCTCGGCACGACTGTTGACCCCCGCCACCTCGCCCGCATCGGTTTCGATGAACGCCGAGTGCCGACCGTCCTCCGCCGCCAGCGCGATGATGTCGGGCAGATAATATTCGCCCGCCGCATTGTCGTTACCGACCCGGTCGAGCAGGCCGAACAGGTCCGAGGACGGCACCGCCATCAGCCCAGAGTTGCACAGCGTGATCGCCCGTTCCTCGGGCGTGGCATCCTTGTATTCGACGATCCGGTCGAGCCGCCCATCCTGAGCCACGACGCGGCCATATGCGGCCGGATCGGCGGGACGGAAGGCCAGGACGACCGCCGCTGGCTTATCGTCCTCCCGCAGGCGATCGATCATCCGCCGCATCGTCGCGACCTCGACCAGCGGCACGTCGCCATAGAGGATCAGCACGTCGCCATCGAACCCCGCCAGCGCCGCCCTTGCCTGCGCGACCGCATGGCCGGTGCCGAGCTGTTCGGCCTGCAACGCCGTGCCGATGCCAAGCGGCGCCACCGCCGCCTCGACCTGTTCGCGCCCGGCACCGGTCACGACGACGATCCGCTCGGGCGAAAGCTGGCGCACGCTGTCGATGAGGTGGAGCAGCATCGGCCGCCCGGCGATCGGGTGCAGGACCTTGTGCAGGTCCGATTTCATGCGGGTGCCCTTGCCCGCGGCGAGGATGATGGCAGCAACCGGTCTCGTCATGACGGTTGCGCCTGCCATGCTTTTCTTGCCAAGGCCAGAGCGAGAGTGGCAGCGGAACAGATCATGGACGGAATTTCACACCCTCGTTTTGCCTTTTCCACCATCGGCTTCGACCTGGATGGCACGTTGCTGGACACCAGCGGCGATCTGGCTGCGGCGGTCAACCACGCGCTCGACTCGATCGGGCGCCCGGCGCTCAGCGTCGCGGCGGTCAAGCCGATGATCGGCGGCGGCGCGCGGGCAATGCTTCGCCATGGTCTGGACGCGACCGGCGGCTGCGACGATGCGACGCTCGACCTGCTGCACCGGCGGCTGCTGGATTATTATGAGGGTCATCTCGCGGTGCACACCGCACCGTTCCCCGGCGCGGTAGAGGCGCTCGACCGGCTCGCGGCGCGTGGCGTGACCCTGGGGATCATGACAAACAAGCTCGAGCATTTCGCGCGCGCGATCCTCGACTCGCTGGGGCTGACGGATCGCTTCGCGGCGATCATCGGGGGCGACACGCGTGGCGTCGCCAAGCCATCCCCGGTGCCCATCCATGCGCTTGTCGCCCGTTGTGGCGGCGGAAACGCGGCCTTTGTCGGCGATTCGCTGTTCGACGTGCAGGCGGCGCAGGCTGCCGGACTGCCCGTCGTCGCCTGCTCGTTCGGCTTTCTCAGCCAGCCGGTCGAGACGCTCGGCGCCGATGCGATCATCCATGGCTATGATGCGCTCATCCCGACGCTGGAGGGGCTTTCCCTTTCCGCCACTTGATCCACAAATGCCGTGCCAGCAGCGGCGGCGGCATCCGGATGAGGTGGGATCGCAGATAGAAGCCCGCGCGGGTCATCGGGCGCCGCCCCCGCCCCCAGCCATCGCGCGCCAGGATCCGGCGGCGATAGAGGCGATCGGTCGCCGTCATTCGCCGATAGGACGGTGGCACCGGGGTGGCGTAGATCGCATGGGCCAACCGAAGCGCACGACCGACCGCGCCCGACAAGCCATGAAGCGCGGCCTGCCGCTCCAGCCCTTCCGTGCCGCGCTCGACGATCAGGGCGTGGACATCCCACAGGTTGCGCAACCCGCCCGTCAGATCGCCATCCGCGAACAGGTGCGCGGCGGCATGCACGATCATGTCGGGGTGGGCGAGAACGGACAGACCGCCAGCCAGCGGCTCGGCCCCGGCGATGAGGGCGGCGGCATCGGGGCTGGGCCGCGCGGTCGGCGGCAGGATGGTGTGATGCACGTCGAGCATCCGGTCGCGGTCACGGTGGATCAGCGGCGGCAACTCGTGCATCCAGCGGCGATAATAGAGGTCGTCATAGGGATCGGGTTTGACCCACTCCCATCCGCCATCGAGCAACAGCGCCTCGGCATCGGCCATCCGCCCCTGAGCGAGCAATATGTCGCAGTCGCCGATCGACCGCCCCTGCCCGGCTGCAAGGCCCGCCGCGACGAAAGCCGTTCCCTTCAGCAGGATGACCGGGACATCCAGTGACCGGAGCGCGTGCCGGACTCGGTTCGCCTCCCACAGCGCGACGCGGCGCGTTTCCTCCGCTTCGGCGCGGGCGTCGTGGAGGATGCGCGCGACGGGCGCTGGCAATCGCAGCCCGTCGAGCCGGTGGGCGAGCGTGCCGATCAGCAGTTCGGCGCGTGCGACCGTCAAGATGCCGGTCCAGTCCGCCGCCGGAACGGCCTCCGCCGCTTCGGGCTCGCGAAGCAGAGCGACCAACCGCTCGGCCGACCTCACAGCGCGCGCCACAACGCCTCCACCGCCGCCACGCCGGTCGCCCCGTCGGGATAGTCCAGCGCGATGGCGGGCACCTCCCGCCGCAGCCGGGTGAGCGCCCGGAATCCCGCCTCGCCCATGGCCACGTAATTGGTCGACGCCTGGGTCAGTCGAACGAACGCCTCGGCCGGTGGCAGGGTGCGGCTTGCCGAGGGGAAACCGAAGCGCGGGAAGACGAGCAGGACGGGCGTCGCAGGGCACGCCATGTTCGCGATGGCGTGGTGGTCGGGCGCGACGTGCCGGATATCGCCCTTGGGCGTGCCGGAGAGCAGCGGCCCCGTCCGGCTGTCCGACGCGATCGCGGCCAGACTTTCGTTCTTCAGGCTGATCGGACGAGGAAACGGCCAGGCGAGCCCGGTATCCGGATCGATCAGCGCGAATTCGTCGCCCATGAACCGCCAGCCTTGCTGCGCGAGCATGAGCGACATGGTCGACTTGCCAGCGCCGGAAACGCCGCTCAACAGGATCGCGCGATCGTCCTTCGCCACGACCGCCGCATGGAGGAGCAAGTGACGGCGATGCCCCAAGGCCATCTGCAGGTTCATGCCCAGCTCCGCCGCCAGCAGCCCCTGCGCCAGCGGCAATGGTGCAGCCTCCGGCAGGCGATAATCGCCTCCGATGTTGACGGATGGCCGAACCCAGCGGCGGATCGGCGACGTCGCTTCCAGCCGGACCGTATAGTCCACGGTCTCCGCGCGCGGGTAGTCGCGATAGAGCGACGCCAGCGCGTCGATCGGAGCACGCCAGTCCGATCCGATCCGAAAACCGACTGGTCCGACGCGCAGTGCGATGTGATGCCTCACGCCGCCTCGATCAGACCCGCTGCCTCCAATTCCATCAGCCGGGCGTGAAGCATCGCCGCACCGTCCCCCTCGGCATCCCCCAATTCATAATGCCTCGACAACGCGCGCAACAGCGCATCCGCCGTCATCGCTCCACCGTTCGCCAGCAGGTCCAGTATCTGCGGCGCGGGTTCGGTCAACAGATGCGTCAGGCCGGAAGGGCGATGGAAGACCGCCGTGAACAGGTCCAGCGGCTCGACGATCAGCATGTCCGACCCCACCGCGCGGTAGCGCGGACCGGCCATCGCCTCAGTTGCCCGGCATCTGCAACGAGGCGTAGCAGGTGAAGCCGCCCTGCCCGCGCTGCAGCCGCCGGATATAGTTGAGATAGGCGCGATTGCTGAGGAAATTGGAATTGGGCAGCATCGCGCCCTGCAACGCCTGCCGCACCTCTTCGCCGGTATAGGGGCGGCTCGGCGGCGCGAACGCCCCGAGCGTGCGCGCGGGCACGGTCGAGCCATCGAGCGCGATATAGCTTCCGGCGCGGCCCGGATCGGGAATGGGAATCTGGCAGTTGAGGACCGAGCCCGCGGTCTGGGCAAGGGCCGGGCGGATCGCCACCACCGCGCTCGCGCCGACCGCGCCGAGCATCAGCATACGTCGGCTGCCCGATGCGGGCACGTCGCCCCTGTCGGACGCAACCGGCTCGACGGCGGGCGAATTCTCGGGGGATGGAGGCGTGTCATCCATGGCGATGCGGTCTCCCATATTCGCGACCGGTCGACAAGCACCCGCGCGACGGCGATCTGATCCAGGTTGGGAGGGAGACAGGCCGCCTGCCGCAAGCTACATCGGCACGTCATGGGATTCGGTATTCGCACCTTATGGGCCGTGATCGTCGCGGTGGTCGCGGCGATCGTGGTGTTCATGACCGGCGGCCCCGCCCCGGCGATCATTACCCTGGTCGGCGGGATCGCGGCGGCACTGGTCGCGAGCGAGGGCGTGGCGCATCCCACCGACGACGCGCCGTCGCCAGAAGACGGACGCGGCCCGCTGTCACCGCTCCTGACCGAGGCGCTGGACGCGATCGTCGAGCCGGTCCTGCTGATCGAAAAGGGCCAGGTGGTGCTTGCCAACCGGTCCGCCCGGACGCTGCTCGGCGCGCATATCGTCGGCGAGGACGCGCGGATCGCCATCCGCCATCCGGCGGCGGCCGAGCGACTCCTTGCACGGGAAGGCGCGACCGAACCCGATCAGCCGATCTCGCTGGTAGGGCTGGGCTCGCTCGACCAGCGGTGGGAGATGCGGGTCGCCGACACCACCAGCGGCCAGCGCGTCGTCCATCTGATCGACCAGACCGCGCATGACGCGGCGGAGCGGATGCGCGTCGATTTCGTCGCCAATGCCAGCCACGAATTGCGCACGCCGCTGGCCTCGATCCTGGGCTTCATCGAGACGCTGGGCGACGAGGCGGGCGAGGATGCCGATATCCGCGCCCGCTTCCTGAAGGTCATGTTCGACGAGGCGCGCCGGATGCAGCGACTGGTCGAGGATCTCATTTCGCTAAGCCGGATCGAAGCGGATAAATATCGCCAGCCCGCCCAACCGGTCGACCTGAACGACCTTGTCGAGGACGTGCACGAGGAATTTCTCGACTCCGGTTCGCCGCGTGCGGCGGACATCGTTTGCGAGCTCGGCGAAGGCCTGCCGCCCGTGGTCGGCGACCGTGCGCAACTGTCGCAGCTCCTGCACAATCTCATCGGCAATGCGATGAAATATGGTCGGCCGGACACTCCGGTGCGGGTCACGCTCGACCGTGACGAGGACAAGCTGCGCCTGACCGTCATCGATCGCGGCGAAGGGATTGCGGCGAACCACCTGCCGCGCCTGACCGAGCGCTTCTACCGCGTCGATTCGGGCCGCAGCCGCAGTATCGGCGGCACCGGCCTCGGCCTCGCGATCGTCAAGCACATCGTCGAGCGGCATCGCGGACGACTGGAAATCGCGAGCGAAGTCGGGGTCGGCACGACGATCAGCGTTCGACTGCCCATCGCGCGTGTGGCCGCAAAGACGCTTTCCGGGGGCGGTGTCACAAAAGAGCAATAGAAATGTCACACGGGGGTATGGCGAGCGTGGCAGCGACCGGCTCGCACCCGTTCCGGTGTGACCAAGGATCTCGATGCGCCTGCCCTGCCTCCTCGCCGCGATGTTCGCGCTGGCGGCCTGCCACGATCAGGCCAATGGCGGCGGCGCGGGCGTTCGTGAGCAGATCACGGCGGTCGGTTCGTCGACGGTCTATCCCTTCACCACCATCGTCGCCGAGCGCTACGTCGCGGCTGACCCCGACGCCAAGGCCCCCGTCATCGAATCGACCGGCACCGGCGCCGGGATGAAGCTGTTCTGTGCCGGGATCGGTGCGGCGCATCCGGATATCGAGAACGCGTCGCGCCGCATGAAGGCGAGCGAGTATCGCGATTGCGCCGCGCATGGTGCTGGCGAAGTCCTGGAAATCCCGATCGGCATCGACGGCATCGCCTTCGCCGAATCGAAGCGCGGCCCCCGACTGGCGCTGACCAGTGCCGATATCTACCGCGCGATCGGTGCGCATCCGGGTGGCAAGCCCAACCGGGCGAGGACGTGGCGCGACGTAAACCCCGCACTGCCAGCCCTCCCCATCCAGGTCTACGGACCACCCGCGACCAGCGGAACGCGCGACGCGCTGGTCGAACTGATCCTGATGCGCGGCTGCGACGCGGTCGAGCCGCAGGCACGCGCCTTGTCGGCACATGATCCCGACGCGCACAGGCTGTTGTGCACGCGGGTCCGCGACGATGGGGCCTTTATCGATGCGGGCGAGAACGACAATCTGATCGTCCAGAAGCTTCAGGCCAATCCGGATGCGCTGGGTGTATTCGGCTATTCCTATCTGGAAGAGAATCGTCACACGGTGAACGGCGTCACGATCGACGGCGTCGCGCCGACCTATGGCGCGATCGCGGCCGACCGCTATCCCGGATCGCGGCCGCTCTACGTCTACGTGAAGAAGGCGCATCTCGACGCCATTCCGGGCTTGCGCCGCTTCCTGACCCTCTATGCCGACAACTGGGCCGCTGGCGGTCCGCTGACCCGGCGCGGGTTGATCGCATCGCCCGCTGCGGTTCAGGCCCGCGCCCGCGCGATCATCGCCAGGGAAATCCCGCTCGATCCCGCAGGCCTTCCGTCATGAGCGGGATCGCGCTGCTGATCGTGATCGTTGGCCTGGGCATCATCGCCTGGGCATATAGCCGGATGCGCGCGCTGGGTTTCCGACGCCATTCGAGCGTCCGTGTCAGCTCGCTGCCGCATCATCACGGCTGGTACGTCGCGCTGTGGACGACCGTGCCGCCGCTGATCTTTCTCGCCATCTGGTCCGCGACATCGCCCGCGCTCGTCACCGATATGGTGCTGGGCGCGCCCGCCGCCGCGCAACTGCCACCGCCGGGGTTCGAGCGGGCCGCGATCCTGTCCGAAGCGCGCGCGCTGGCGGCGGGTCGGGCGCATGGCGCGTTCCACCTGCTGTCACGCATCCTCGCCCCCTTCTACGACCGGGCGCAGACGCGCATCGACTGGATCGCGACGCTGGTCGTATTGCTGCTGGCGCTCGCTGGCGGGGCCTATGCCTATCTTCGCGTCAAACCCGACTTCTCGGCCCGCACCCGGATCGAGCGGGTGGTGCTCGGCCTGTTGCTCGCGGCGTCGCTGATCGCGATCCTGACCACCGCCGGGATCGTCGCCTCGCTGCTCTACGAAGCCGGGCGCTTCTTCTCGGTCGTTCCAGTGGGCGACTTCCTGTTCGGTACGCACTGGAGCCCGCAGGTCATCGATCCGCGCGACCCCGGAGCGTCACTGGGCGCGGTGCCGCTGTTTTGGGGAACGTTCTTCATCGGGGCGGTGATCGCGATGGCCGTCGCCATCCCGTTCGGGCTGATGAGCGCCATCTACCTGACCCAATATGCCGCGCCACGCGCGCGTCGGATCATGAAGCCGATCCTGGAGGTCCTCGCGGGCATTCCGACGGTGGTCTATGGCTATTTCGCGGCGCTGACCGTCGCGCCCGCCGTGCGCCGGTTCGCGGTCGCGATCGGCATCGACTGGGCCTCGTCCGAAAGCGCGCTGGCGGCGGGGCTGGTCATGGGCGTGATGATCATCCCCTTCGTGTCGTCGATGGCCGATGACAGCCTGGCGGCGGTGCCCAGCGCGATGCGCGACGGCAGCCTGGCGATGGGCGCGACCACCTCGGAGACGATTACCCGCGTCATGCTGCCCGCCGCGCTCCCCGGGGTCGTGGGCGGCGTCCTCCTCGCGGTCAGCCGCGCGATCGGCGAGACGATGATCGCCGTGATGGCGGCCAGCGGCGTCGCGACCTTGACCGCCAACCCCTTTGCCAGCACGACCACCGTTACCCGCCAGATCGTCGACCTGCTGACCGGCGAGGCCGAGTTCGACAGCCCGAAGACGCTCGCCGCCTTCGCGCTGGGGCTGACCCTGTTCGTGATCACCCTGCTTCTCAACATCGTCGCGCTGACGGTGGTGAAGCGATATCGCGAATCCTATGAATAACGCGCCCGTCCCACCGCCTCGCTGGGAAAGCCCGGCGATGGCGCGGCGCTTGCGGCGCCGCTATGCCGCCGAACGCCGGTTCCGGCGCCTGGGCGCGGCGGCGGTTGCCCTGTCGGCAGCCTTCCTCGCCTTTCTGCTCATCACGATGATCGCGCAGGGTTTCCGCGGCTTTACGGAAACCCGCGTGACCCTGCCCGTCAACCTGGCCACCGCCGAACTGCCGATCGAAGCCGCCCGGCTGAAGGGACGCGGTGCCGACCTCGCGCTCGCGGGGGCCGGGCTGGAGGATGCGGTCGACCGCGCCGCCACGCGGGTCTTGGGCCCGGATGGGATCGACCTGCTGTCGCCGGGCGCGTGGATCGTGGTGCGCGATGCGGTCAAGGCGGATCCGTCGCTGCTCAACCGGACCACGACGTTCGCGCTGCCGGTCGCCAGCCAGTTCGACGTCGCGGCCAAGGGCGAAGGGACGCCGGCCGCCGAGCGGGTCGTCGCCCGGCTACAGGCCCGAGGCCTGATTTCGAGCGGCTGGAATACCGGCTTCCTCCGCGATGCCGACGCGACCGATCCGACGCGGGTCGGCATCTGGGGCGCAGCCAAGGGGTCGCTGCTGACCATGCTGGTCACGCTGCTCCTCGCCTTTCCCATCGGGGTGCTCGCCGCGCTCTATCTCGAGGAATATGCCCCGAAGAACCGCTGGACCGACATGATCGAGGTATCGATCAACAATCTGGCGGCGGTCCCCTCGATCATCTTCGGCCTGCTCGGGCTGGCGGTCTTCCTGGGCAGCTTCGGCCTGCCTCGCTCGGCGCCGCTGGTCGGTGGCCTGACGCTGGCATTGATGACGATGCCGGTGATCGTGATCGCGGGGCGCAACGCGATAAAGTCGGTCCCGCCCTCGATCCGCGACGCCGCGCTGGCGATCGGTGCGTCGCGCGTGCAGGTGATTTTCCACCATGTCCTGCCGCTCGCGTTGCCCGGCATCCTGACCGGCACGATCATCGGCATGGCCCGCGCCCTGGGCGAGACGGCGCCGCTCCTGATGATCGGGATGCGCGCGTTCATCGCCGCACCACCCAGGGGACTGACCGACCCGGCGACCGTGCTGCCGGTTCAGATCTTCCTCTGGTCGGATCAGGTCGACCGGGGCTTCATCGAGAAGACCTCGGCCGCGATCATCGTCCTGCTCATGTTCCTGCTCGCGATGAACGGGCTGGCCATCTATCTCCGCAATCGGTTCGAGACACGCTGGTGACTTCCCCCAAGATAAGCGCGCGCAACGTCAGCGTATCCTATGCCGGAAAGCAGGCGATCCATGACATCTCGATCGATGTCGGCATGGATCATGTCATCGCCTTTATCGGCCCGTCGGGGTGCGGCAAATCGACCTTCCTGCGCACGCTGAACCGGATGAACGACACCATTCCGTCGGCACGGGTGAGTGGCGACATCCGCCTCGACGGACAGGATATCTACGCGCCCGACATGGACGTGGTGCAGCTTCGCGCGCGGGTCGGCATGGTCTTCCAGAAGCCCAATCCCTTCCCCAAGTCGATCTATGAGAATGTCGCCTATGGCCCGCGCATCCACGGCCTGGCCGCTTCGCGCGCCGACATGGACATGATCGTCGAGCGCTCGCTCACCCGCGCCGGTCTCTGGAACGAGGTCAAGGACCGGCTGTCGGAAAGCGGCACGGCGCTGTCGGGCGGCCAGCAGCAGCGGCTGTGCATCGCCCGCGCGATCGCGGTCGACCCCGAAGTCATCCTGATGGACGAGCCGTGCAGCGCGCTCGACCCGATCGCCACCGCGCGGATCGAGGAACTGATCCACGATCTGCGTGGCCGCTACGCCATCGCGATCGTCACCCACAACATGCAACAGGCAGCCCGCGTCTCCCAGCGTACCGCCTTTTTCCACCTCGGCACTTTGGTCGAGTACGGAAAGACGTCCGACATCTTCACCAACCCCAGGGAAGAGCGGACGAAGGACTATATCACCGGCCGGTACGGCTGAGGACGAGGATCATGGACCACACCGTAAAAGCCTTCGACAACGATATCGGCCGCCTGCGCGGGCTGATCAGCCAGATGGGCGGATTGGCCGAGGAGGCGATCGCCAACGCGATCAAGGCGCTTCAACGCTCCGACCTCGAACTGGCGCGCAAGGTTCGCGACGACGACAAGGCGATCGACCTGATCGAGGCGGAGGTGGAGCGGCTGGCCGTGCGTACCATCGCCCTTCGCGCCCCGATGGCGAACGATCTGCGCGAAGTCGTCGCGGCGCTGAAGATCGCCAGCGTCGTCGAACGGATCGGCGACTATGCCAAGAACATCGCCAAGCGCGTGCCCATGCTGGAGAGCGAGGATCGGATCGAGCCCATTTCGATCCTCCCCGCCATGGCCAAGATCGCGTCGTCGATGGTCCACGACGTGCTCGACGCCTTTGCCGCGCGCGACGCCGAGGCAGCGGTGCGGGTCCGCGATAGCGACAACGCGCTCGACGATTTCTACGATTCCATCTTCCGCACGCTCGTCACCCATATGGTCGAGAATCCCAAGACGATCGGACAGGTCGCGCACCTGCTCTTCATCGCGAAGAATCTCGAACGGATCGGCGACCATGCGACGAACGTCGCGGAGATGGTCTATTTCGCCGCCACCGGCACCCAGATGGGTGAACGGGACCGTGGCGGTACTTTGCCTTCTTGAGGGGACAGGCACCATGGCACGCGTAAAGATGTTGCTGGTCGAAGACGACGCCGCGCTGGCGGAACTGCTCGTCTTCCATTTCAAGCGCGAGGATTTCGAGGTCGTCCATACGCCCGATGGCGAGGAAGCCCTGTTGCTGGCGCGCGAGAACACGCCCGACATCGTCCTGCTCGACTGGATGGTCGAGGGGATTTCGGGAATCGAGGTCTGCCGCCGCCTGCGCCGCTCGCCCGAGACGGCGAACGTGCCGATCATCATGCTGACCGCGCGCGGCGAGGAGGAGGACCGGGTACGCGGACTGGAGACGGGCGCGGACGATTATGTCACCAAGCCCTTCTCCCCGCGCGAACTGGTCGCCCGCGTTGGCGCGGTGCTGCGCCGCGTGCGCCCGGCGCTGGCGGGCGAGGCGCTGACCTATGCCGATATCGAGATGGATACGGTCGGCCACAAGGTTCGCCGCGCGGGCGAGGTGGTGTCGCTCGGGCCCACCGAATTCCGTCTGCTCAAGCATTTTCTGGAGCACCCGGGCTGGGTCTTCTCGCGCGAGCGGCTGCTCGACGCGGTGTGGGGCCACGATTCCGATATCGAGAGTCGGACGGTCGATGTGCACATTCGCCGCCTGCGCAAGGCGATCAACATCGGCGACCGTCCGGACATTATCCGCACGGTTCGCTCGGCGGGCTATTCGCTCGACGCGGGGGGCTGAAAAAGCCGTCAGAATCGGGTCGCAAGCGAAACGAGGGAGCCAAGTGCGGAATCGGGCGTTCACCCACCGCGCTAACGCACTTGCGCTTCTGAACAGGAGATTCGCATGAAGCTCGTTTTTCTCGCCGCCACCGCGCTGATGGCGACGCCCGCTCTGGCTCAGACCACGACCCAGACCGACACCACCGCCCAGGCGGGGGCCCAGACCGACACCACCGCCCAGGCGGGGGCCCAGGACGGGGCGCAGGCCGGGGCCCAGGCCGGGATGCAGGCGGGCACCTCGACCGATCCCAGCACGGGCTCGATGCAGGCCAATGCCGCCGCCTCGGCCGCGACGATGACCGCCGGTGGCTATCAGCCCGCCCAGCCGCCGATGGCTTCGCCCCCGGCTCCCGGCGCGCCGGTCGTATTCCAGCAGGCGCCGAGCCCGTCGCAGGCCTATCCGGCGCCCGCGCCGCTCAAAAGCTATCCGATCTGCAAGAAGGGTCAGTTCGACCAGTGCCGCCAGCGTGGCGGCAAGTAATCGCCTGGGCCTCTAGGCGATGACAAGGCGCCGGTCCCTTTCGGGGCCGGCGTTTTGCTATTCGTCGACCAGCTTCATCAGGCGCCGCTCGACCGGGGCGAGCACCGGGCCAAGCTCATGCCCACGCTTCAGAACCGCGCCACCCTCGCCGATCAGCGCCCACATGCCCTGGCGATTGCGCAGCGCCGGTCGTTTCTCGATGCGATATTCGGGCCGTTCGGCGGTCCGACGAAACGCGGAGAAGATCGCCGCCTCGCGCCCCAGATCCATCGCATAATCTCGCCAGTGCCCCGCCGCGACCATACGACCATATAGGTCGAGAATGCGGTTCAGCTCGATGCGCTCGAACCCGACCTGCCCCGGCGCTTTGGGAAAGGGCAGAACTCCCATCAGGCCCGATCGCGCTTTTCGTCCTGCTCGGCCAGAACCGCGTCCAGCCGCCGACGCATCGTATCGAGCTCGCAGCGAAGCATCTCGATCTTCTGCGTCTGCGGATCGAACACCTCCGAACAGGGCGTTCCATAGGGGACGAACCGACGCTCGGGCGCCGCGCCGCCCTCGACCACCGTCGGTCGTGCCGGAATGCCGACCATCACCGCACCTTCGGGCACGTCGCGCGTCACCACCGCATTGGCACCGACCCGAGCGCGCGGACCGACGATGATCGGGCCCAGCACCTGCGCGCCCGAGCCGACGATCGCACCGTCCATCAGCGTCGGATGCCGCTTGCCCGCCACGCCATTGTCGGGACTGGTGCCGCCCAGCGTGACGCACTGATAGATGGTGACGTCGTCCCCGATCTCCGCCGTCTCACCGATCACCACGAAGCCATGATCGATGAAGAAATTGCGCCCGATCTTCGCACCGGGATGGATGTCGATCGCCGTCAGGAAGCGCGTGAAGTGATTGACCAGCCGCGCCAGGAAGAAGGCGCGCGCCTTGTACAGGCGATGCGCGACCCGGTGCCCCGCCAGCGCCCAGACGCCCGGATATAACAGGATTTCGGCGCGCGAATGCGGCGCGGGGTCGCGGGCCCGGATCGAATCGAGATAGGCGGCCAAACGGCTCGGCATGAGCATGTCCCCAGAGGCGATAGGTGCATTTAAGCACGGCGGTTCTTGAAATCCAGATAGCGGTACGCCGCGTCGTCGCGCGACAAACTCTATCTTTGTTGCAGCGTTGACGCCTACGCGGCATGGCCCGGCGGGCAAGACCCCAGGAGACACGATGGACCCGACGAGTACCGAGCTGATCCATATCCTGCCCTTCGTCGCGGTCGGCTTCGCCGCGCAGGTGGTGGACGGAGCGCTGGGCATGGCGTTCGGCGTGATCTCCAACACCCTGCTGATCAGCCTGGGCGTGCCCCCCGCCGCCGCCTCGGCTGGCGTGCATAGCGTCGAGACCTTCACCGCGGCGGTGTCGGGGATCAGCCATGCCGTCCATCGCAACGTCAACTGGCGGCTCTTCCTCCGCCTGATGATCCCGGGCGTGATCGGCGGCGCGCTGGGCGCCTATGTCCTCTCCAACATCGATGCGGCGGTGGTGAAGCCCTTCATCCTCGCCTACCTGACGGGAATCGGCGTCTATCTGCTGATCCGGGCCTGGCGACACAAGGCGCACGCCCGCGAGCCGAAGGTGGTCGAGCCGCTGGGGTTCCTCGGCGGCTTTCTCGATGCGGCCGGTGGCGGTGGCTGGGGGCCGGTCGTCACGTCGAACTTGCTGGCGCAGGGCGCCGCGCCGCGCACGACGATCGGCACCGTCAACACCGCCGAATTCTTCCTGACCGCGACGATTTCGGCGACCTTCATCAGCCAGCTCGGCTGGGGAGCGTTCACCATGGCGACGGTCGGCTTGCTGATCGGCGGCATCATCGCCGCACCGTTCGGCGCGATGCTCGCCAAGCGGGTGCCCGCCCGGACCCTGCTGACGCTCGTCGGGATCATCCTGACGCTGACCAGCCTGTGGCGGCTGTACCAGGCGGTGACGGGCTGACGGAGGGGGCCTCGCCCGGCGGCTCGCCCCTCCCCAAGCCTCGCCTGGGGAGGGATGCGGTTCAGGCGGTTGCCGAATGGACGGTCGCGACCGCCTGCATCACGGCGGCGATCCGGACCGAGGTCTGGATGATCTCGGCCGACACGCCCGCCTTCTTCAGCACCGCCTCATGCGCGTCGATGCACATGCCGCAGCCATTGATCGCCGACACGGCCAGGCTGAACAGCTCGAAATCGACCTTGTCGATCCCCGGCGCCGCGATCACGTTCATGCGCAGCTTGGCGGGCAGATTGCGATATTCCTGGTTTCCGGCCAGATGCGTGAAGCGGTAATAGACGTTGTTCATCGCCATCACCGCCGCCGCCGCACGCGCCGCATTGGCCGCTTCCGGCGAAAGCTTGGGCGTGCATTCGGCCTCCGCGGCCTCGACGAGCGGCTTGTGGCCGGTGCCGTGCGCGCAGGCGAGCAGCAGGCCATATTTGCGCTGATCGTTCAGCAGCGCCTCATTCAGCAGCGAGCCGACATTGAGGCGAATGTCCTTGGCGAAGTCGGGCAACTGCCCGGCGAATTCCTTGAGCGACATGGAATGGCTCCAGATGGACGACGCCCCAGTCCGGGCCGCCGACCCTGTCCGGAACGGCAACCCTCGCCGGGGCATCGATGTTGATGGGTCCGGAGGCGTCACCGCCCCCCGGACGAAGGGATTACTCGGCCGCGAGCTGGAGGACGTCGTCGCCCTTGTTCCAGTTGCACGGGCATAGCTCGTCGGTCTGCAGCGCGTCGAGGACACGCAGCGTCTCCTGCGGGTTGCGACCGACGTTCAGGCCGTTGATCGTGACGTGCTGGATGACATTGTCGGGGTCGATGATGAAGGTCGCGCGGTAGGCGACATGCTCATTCTTGTCGACGATGCCCAGCGCGTCGGCCAGCACGCGGCCATTGTCCGCGATCCAGGGGAAATCGGCCGCGGCCAGATCCGGGTCGGACTTGCGCCACGCCAGGTGGACGTGCGCGGTGTCGGTCGACGCGCCGATGAGCACGGCGTCGCGATCCTCGAAGTCGCCCTTCAGCTCGGAATAGCCGACGATCTCGGTCGGGCAGACGAAGGTGAAGTCCTTCGGCCAGTAGAAGAGAACCTTCCACTTGCCCTCATAGGAGGTGTCGCTGATCGTCTCGCCAGCGGGAAGCGCGTTGGTCCCCTGCTGGACGGGAACGGTGAATGCGGGGAGCTTGTCTCCAACGGTCAACATGGCAATAGCCTCCATTTCTTCCCAAAAATTCGGCTTCAGCCATCCTCTCGAACGATCGGCGGTGGTCCGCCTGTATTCGTTGCGGCGACGGATATGGGGACTGGCGCGTTCGATCCAACAAGCTATTTGTCAAACCGCAATCGACTGAGACGATCAATGGCCGCGACCTACCTACCTACGTTGAAACAGCTCCAATATCTTGTGGCCTTGCAGGACCACGGCCATTTCGGGCGGGCCGCCGATGCCTGTTTCGTGACCCAGTCGACCCTGTCGGCGGGACTTCGCGAACTGGAAACGCTGATCGGCGTCACGCTGGTCGAGCGGACGCGGCGCGTCGTCCGCTTCACGCCGCTGGGCGAGCGGATCGCCGACAAGGCCCGCCGCGTGCTGCGCGAGGCGGATGAGCTGGGCGACATGGCGCGCGCCGCCGGACGACCGCTATCGGGCGAGATGCGGATGTCCGTGATCCCGACGATCGCGCCGTTCATGCTGCCGCGCATCCTCCCCCGCCTGCGCCGCGACTATCCGGACCTCAAGCTGTTCCTGCGCGAGGAGCCGAGCGCGCCCGCGTGCGAGCGGCTGCACAATGGCCGCACCGATTGCGTGCTTCTCGCCCTGCCCTTCGCCTGTGGCGAGGTGACGGCCGAACCACTGTTCGACGACCGGCTGTTCGTCGCGTTCCCGACGGATGAGGACCTTTCGCCGCCATCGGCCATCGCGGCGTCGGCGATCGACGAGACCCGGCTGCTCCTGCTCGAGGATGGCCATTGCCTCAAGGATCACGCCCTCGCCGCCTGCAACCGTCCCGAATTGCGTGCCGAGGCGACGATGCTCGGCACCTCGCTTCACACGATCGTCCAGATGGTGGATAACGGCCTGGGCATGACGATGCTGCCCGAAATGGCGTTGAAGGCGGGAATCCTGGAGAACACCAACATCACCGCCCGCCCGCTCGACGCCGAGAATGCGATGCGCAAGATCGCGCTGGTGTGGCGCCGGGCAAGCCCGCGCGAGAAGGATTTCCGGCTGCTCGCGCAAGTTCTGTCCGAAGCCACCTGACGGCTCGGCTCCGGCGCGGAACACGGCACCGGCCTCGATCGCTCCGATCCCAATTGTTGAGGAGAATAGTCTCATGACCCCAATCGCACGACGCCTCCTGGCGACCCTGCCGCTCGTCGCCCTGGTCGGGCTCGGTGCCTGTGGGCGGGGTAGCGATCAGCGGCAGGCTCCGGCGACGCCCTCGGCAGCGGCGGCCACCGCGCCCGCAGAGCCGCCGGTCACCCCGGATCAGGCGATGGCGCCCACCCGGACCATCCTGGATAACGCGGCCGCCACGCCGTCGCTGTCATCGCTGGTCGCGGCCGTTCGCGCGTCGGGCCTGGCGACCACGCTTGCGGGTCCCGGCCCCTACACGCTGTTCGCTCCGTCGAACGAGGCCTTCGCCCGGCTGGCACCGGGCGTGCAGCAGCAACTGCTCGAACCCGCAAATCGCGACTCGCTCGTGAAGCTGCTCCGCTTCCATATGCTGCCCGGCACGGTCGGCGTCGCCGAGCTGCGGCGGCGGATCGCGGCCGGGGGCGGCACCGCACGGATCATGACCGTTCAGGGCGAACCGCTGGCCGTCACCATGACCCAGTCGGTCATCACGCTCACCGATGCGGGCGGCAACAAGAGCTATATCGAGGCGGGCGATCTGGCCCAGGCCAATGGCGTGATCCACATCGTGAACGGCGTTTTGGTGCCAAAACTGGATTAAGTGCGTTACTCCCCCCAGACCGGCCGTTTCGCTTGCGCAATCGCCGGTCTGCCCTTCACCATGCGGCGCGACGCGATCCCGCTCCGCCGCCAGAAGAACGGGAGTATCTTTATGATGAAGACCCTTGCCATGCTCGCCACCGCAACCGCTCTGACGGGCGCCGGTATGGCGACGGCGCAGACGACCGCGCCCGCCCCCGCCCAGACGATGCCCGCGCCGACCACGCCCACGGCCCCTGCGCAGGCGATGCCCGCGGCCACCGGCACCATCGTCCAGGTCCTGGCCGCGACGCCCGATCGCAGCACGCTGGCGCGTCTCGTGGGAACGGCGGGACTGGCCGCGGACCTGTCGGGCCCCGGCCCGTTCACGGTCTTCGCGCCCAGTGACGAGGCGTTCAGCCGGATGCCCGCCGGTGCGCTCGACACGCTCAGCCAGCCCGCGAACAAGGCGACGCTGGCGACGATCCTGAAATACCATGTCGTCGCCGGCAAGCTGACCGCCGATCAGCTCAAGGCACAGATCACCGCCGGGAACGGGACCGCTACGCTCACGACGCTGGCGGGTCAGCCGCTGACGGCGCAGGTCGGCCCGAACGGCAACATCATGCTGACCGATGTCAACGGGCAGAAGGCCTATGTCGACAAGGCGGACGTGAACGCCACCAACGGCGTCGTCCACCTGACCAACGGCATCAATGTCCCCAAGATCGGCTGATCGCCGCGCGATGGCCGAATAGAGAGGCGGGGCTTCGGCTCCGCCTTTTCATTTCGCGTCGTCGGCCCGCCACCGCGACGCAGCTTCGGTATCGCTCGCTCGCGCCTCGACCCAGCGCGCTTCCAGCCCGCGCGTCTCGCGCTTCCAGAACGGCGCATCGGTCTTCAACCGATCGATCAGATAGGCGCAGGCGTCGAGCGCGTCGCGGCGATGCGGCGCGGCCGTGATGACCAGAACGATCCGCTCGCCCGGCCGCATCGGACCCACACGGTGGACGATCGTCGCAGCCTGGAGCGACCAGCGCTGCGTCGCGGTCCGTGCGATCCGTTCGAGCGCCGCCTCGGTCGCGCCGGGATAATGTTCGAGCTCCAGCACGTCCACGCCGTCGTCGGCCCGGACCAATCCGCAAAAGCTCGCCACCGCACCGACATTGCCGCCTTCGACCTTCGTCGTCTCACCGAGCAGGTCGATCGGTTGCGGCGAGACGTGGATGCGGATCATCCGCCCGTCACCGGCGGGAAAATCGCGACCTCGCGCGCGCCGATCACCGAGGCGTCCAGCCCGACGAAATTCTGGTCCACCGCCGCGCGTAGCCGCTCGGGCTCGGCGAATGCCTCGGCATAGCCGCCGCCGCGCGCCGCCAGCCAGGCGATGAGTTCGGCCACGCTGGTCACACCATCGGGCAGGCGCGGCGCCTCTTCGGCCAGCCCGATCCGCTCGCGGACCCAGGCGAAATAGAGAATGGTCATCAGCTATCCATGTGCTTGAGGCCGACACGCAGATAGTCCCAGCCGGTGACCAGCGTCAGCACCGCCGCGGCCCAAAGCGCGGCGAGCGAAACCTCGTGCACCCACGGCCAGCCGGGCAGCGCACCGCCCAGGATCAATCCGCCCAGCGCGATCAACTGCAACGTCGTCTTCCATTTGGCCAGCCGCGAAACGGGCACAGATACCTGCAACTGCGCCAGAAACTCGCGCAGCCCGGAAACGGCGATCTCCCGCAACAGGATGATCAGCCCGGCGACCACGCTCAAGCCGCTGACCACCTGGACGGCGACCAGCACGAGGATGACCGAGGCGACCATGATCTTGTCGGCGATCGGGTCGAGGAAGACGCCCAGCTTCGACACCGCGCCCTGTGCCCGCGCCAGATAGCCGTCGAAATAATCGGTGATGCCCATCAGGCAGTAGAGCGCGAAGGCGATGCCGTAGCCCAGTTCCCAGCGAGGCTGCCACAACAGCCCCGCGAGCAGGGGGACGGCCACAATTCGCGAGAGCGTCAAAAGGTTGGGCAGCGTGAGCATGACGCCTTCTAACCGCTCGCCCGTCCATGACAAACCGCTTTAAGCGGTTGGCGATGCGCACGCGCATGGTTATGTTGGCGTCATTCTGTTGCCACGATCGGGCCATTTTTCGTTATGCTCAATGCCCTCGGGCTTCTCAAGCGGCGCCGGTTCCTGCCGCTGTTCACCACCCAGTTTCTCGGCGCCTTCAACGACAATCTTTTCAAGACGTCGATGGTGCTGTTCGCGACCTATGCGATCTTCACCGACGCCGCGTCGGAATCCTATTTCAACGCCGCCGCTACGGGCGCGTCGATCCTGCCCTTCGTGTTCCTGTCGGCGCTGTCCGGGCAGTTGGCCGACAGCCATGACAAGGCGCGGATCATCCGGATCGTCAAGACGGTCGAGATCGGAATCATGCTGGTCGGTGCCTTCGGCCTGCTGATCGCCAAGGCGGGCTATACCAATATGGGGCTGGCGCTGATGCTCGGCACCGTGCTGGCGCTCGGTGTCCACTCGACGTTTTTCGGGCCGATCAAGTACGCGATCCTGCCCCAGCATCTGGAACCGGATGATATCCTCGGCGGAACCGGACTGGTCGAGGCGGGGACCTATCTGGCGATCCTGCTGGGCACGGTCGCGGCGGGATGGATTCCCGTCGAGGCCGCCGCCGTCGGCGTGCTGGTCGTCGCGGTGCTCGGATGGTTCACCGGGCGACAGGTTCCCCCCGCGCCGCGCGAGGGGCCGCCGCTCAAGCTCAATTGGAATCCCTTCACCGCGTCATGGCGGTTGATCTCGGCCACGCTGCATATCCGCCGCCTGTTCCTGGCGATCATCGCGATCAGCTTCTTCTGGACGATCGGCGCGGTGCTCATCATCATCTTCCCGCCGCTGGTCAAGAATGTGCTGACCGCCGACAAGGAAGTCGCAAGCCTGGCCATCGCGATCTTCTCGATCGGTGTCGCGATCGGATCGGTGGTCATCAACACCATGTTGAAGGGTGAGATTTCGGCGCGCTATTCGCCCGTCTCGGTCATCGGCATGGGGGCGTTCGTCGTCCTGTTCTCGATCCTCTGCCGCAATTGGACCCCGGCGCCGGTCGGTACGCTGTATAGCTGGCAGGCCTTCCTGGGCGAGCCACGCGCCATAGCGATCCTCGCCACGCTGCTGGCGATCGCGACGACCGGCGGCATGTTCGTGGTGCCGCTCTACGCCTTCCTCACGACGACGGTGGAGAAGGATCAGACCGCCCGTACCGTGGCGGCCAACAATATCGTCAACTGCTTCGCGATGACGATCGGCTCGGTCGTCGTCTTCGCCATCAGCGCGGCGGGGGTCACGCCGGTCAACATGCTGTTCCTCGTCGCCGCGATGTGCCTGGTTTCGGCATGGCTCGCGCTGCGCCTGCACCGTGCGTGCGACGACGGATGCGTCGACGCGGCCTGATCGATCAGATCAGGAAGGTATAGATGCAGATGAAAAAGGCGGTGAAGCTGAGCACGAACAGGCGGATATCCTGATCGTCGCGGCTGCGACCCGGCTCGGGCAGCCGGGCGGGGGGCGGAAGCGAACGCCGGAAGGGGTGGCGGGCGGCTTCGT
This sequence comes from Sphingomonas sp. Leaf21, assembly GCF_916858675.1. GTDB lineage: Bacteria > Pseudomonadota > Alphaproteobacteria > Sphingomonadales > Sphingomonadaceae > Sphingomonas. Next base: position 121,950 of record NZ_CAKASM010000001.1, on the reverse strand, counting down.
TGGTCAGGATCAGGCGGCGTCTCATGGCGAAAGTGTTAACGCCACGTTCACTATTTCGGCATCCGTCAAATCCGCGTCACCCCGCCCCGGCTCGCCCCGTTGCGGGACAGGAGGTACAGTCCTTCCGCGCGACCGGCCGGAACCCTTTGTCCGATGCGCGTCGCCACTGCCCTTCGCTCCCCTTGCGGGGGAGGAATAGCGGAACGGACCCTAGTGGTGGTGCGCCGACGACGCGCCGATCCCCGTCTCCGATCGCACCCGCTGCGCCGGATAGCCCGCCTTGTCGATCGCGGCACGGCCCGTGCGATCGGTGATCGAGACGATCCAGATCGTCAGGAAGGCGAGCGGCATCGAGAAGATCGTCGGCGAGCCATAGGGAAAGATCGGATCGGCATATCCCAGGACCTTCACCCAGATCGCGGGCGACAGGATCGTCAGGACCAGCGCGGTCAGCAGGCCGACCAGCCCGCCCGCCACGACGCCGCGCGTCGTGCATCCCGACCAGAGCAGCGACAGCAGCAGGACCGGAAAATTGGCCGAGGCCGCCAGCGCGAAGGCCAGGCTGACCATGAACGCGACATTCTGCTTCTCGAATACGATGCCGAGCAGGATCGCGATGACGGCAAGCACCAGCACGGTGATCCGCGACACTCGCAATTCCGAGGCGGAGTCCGCCTGCCCTTTCCTGACGACGGTCGCATACAGGTCGTGGCTGACCGCCGACGCGCCGGAAAGCGTCAGCCCCGCCACCACCGCCAGGATCGTCGCGAACGCCACCGCCGATATGAAACCGAGGAACAGGTTGCCGCCGACCGCCTGGGCCAGATGGATCGCCGCCATGTTGCTGCCACCGCGCAGCGCCCCGTCGGCGTCGAGGAAGCCCGGATCGGTCGCGACCAGCACGATCGCGCCGAACCCGATCACGAAGGTGAGGATGTAGAAATAGCCGATCCACCCGGTCGCCCAGAGCACCGAACTGCGCGCGGCCTTCGCATTGGGCACGGTGAAGAAGCGCATCAGGATGTGCGGCAACCCCGCCGTCCCGAACATCAACGCGGCGCCGATCGAAATGGCGGAGACGGGATCCTTGATGAACCCGCCCGGCCCCATGATCGCGCGCCCCTTGGCGACCGCCTCGTCGGGTCCGGCTCCGGCCAGCGCGGCAAGCGCCGTCTTGACGTCGACCGCGCGGGCGAACAGCGCTTCGGGACTGAAATGGAAGCGCGCGAGCACCGCGATCGCCATATAGCTCGCCGCGCCGAGCAGCATCATCGCCTTGACGATCTGGACCCAGGTCGTCGCGGTCATGCCGCCGAACAGCACGTACATCGTCATCAGCACGCCGACGATGATGACCGCATAGCCGTAAGGCAGGCCGAACAGCAGCCGGATCAACTGCCCCGCCCCCACCATCTGCGCGATCAGGTAGAATAGCACGACCAGCAGCGTCGAACAGGCGGCGACCATCCGCACGGGCGCCTGCGCGAAGCGGAAGGAGGCGACGTCGGCAAAGGTGAAGCGCCCGAGGTTACGCAGCCGTTCGGCCATCAGGAACAACAGGATCGGCCAGCCGACGAGGAACCCGATCGAGTAGATCAGCCCGTCATAGCCATCGGCATAGATCTGTGCCGAAATGCCGAGGAACGACGCCGCCGACATGAAGTCGCCCGCGATCGCCAGCCCGTTCTGGAAGCCCGTGATGCCGCCGCCCGCGGTATAGAAGTCGGATGCGGTGCGCGTCCGCCGCGCCGCCCAGCGGGTGATCGCGAGGGTCAGCGCGACGAACGCCGCGAACATGCCGATCGCGGTCCAGTTGGTCGCCTGCTGCACGGCCGGGCCGATCGCGTGCGCCTCCGCCGCCGAGACGGGAAGCGCCATCAACAGCAGCATCAGGGCCAGCCTCGCGCGGATCATGCCTGCGCCTCCGCGCGCAGTTCATCGATCACGGGGTCGAAATCGCGATTGGCGCGCCAGACATAGAGACCGGTCAGCAGGATCGCGAGCGCGATGACGCCCAGGCCGACCGGAATGCCCCAGCTCGTCGCGCCACCGCCGATCGGTCGCGCAAGCAGCGCCTTGTCGAACGCGATGACGAGGATGAAACCGAAATAGACGACCAGCATGATCGCGGTCAGCGCCGTGGTGAAGCGTCCTCGCCGCTGAATCAGCGCGATGTAGCGCGGATCTCGGGCCAGCCGGGCGGCATCCTCCATGGCATTCTCCTCACCCCTTCGCGCCGGTTCTCGGCGTCGCGGCGGCCATGCTCCCCCGCCCCCGCCGCCCCGTCAAGCACTTTGGGGTCGCAACCGGCGGCTCAGGTGCGATTGGGTCGATAGGCATTGAGGTCGATGCCGTGCCGCGCGACCTTGTCGTAAAAGGTCTTGCGCGGAATGCCGAGTATGGCGAGCGCGGCACGAACGTCGCCCGCCGCCTCTTCGAGCACGCTGCGGATCGTCGCGCCCTCGAATTGCTCGACCCGTTCGGGCAGTGGCATCGGATCGGCCTCCACCGCCCCCTCGCCGCTCAGCCCCAGCGCTACGCGGTTGGCATAGTTGCGGACTTCGCGGACATTGCCCGGCCAGTCGTGCGACAACAGCCGCGCCTGGATCGCGCCGTCGATCATCGGCACCGGTCGACCGAACCGCTCCGCCGCCTCGCGCAGGAAGTGGGCGAACAGCAACGGAACGTCGGCGCGCCGCTCGCGAAGCGGTGGCACCCGAAGCCTGACGGCATCGAGGCGATAGAGCAGGTCGGCGCGCAACCGGCCTTCCTCGACCGCGCGCCCGAGATCCGACTTGGCCGCCGCGACGATCCGCAGGTCGAGGAGCTGCGGATCCTCCGCTCCGACCGCCCGCACCTCGCGCTCCTCGACGACGCGCAGCATCCGCCCCTGGAGCGCGGGGGCCATGCTGTCGACCTCGTCCAGGAACAGGGTGCCCCGATGCGCCGCCGCGATCCGCCCCTGGGTTCGGCCATGCGCCTGTCCGAAAAGCTCGCCCTCGGCGATCGCCTCGGGCAGCGCGGCACAGTCCACCGCGACGAACGGACGCGTCCGCCGCGCGCTCCAGCGGTGGAGGAGCAACGCGACCAGTTCCTTGCCGGTCCCCGTCTCCCCCTCGACCAGCACGTCGACATCGGCCTGCGCGACCTGTCGCACCGTGTCGCGCAGCCGCATCATGACCGCGGTCTCGCCGATCAGCGGATAGGCGCCCTGCGCCTCCTCCGCCGCCAGCCGCAACCGCCGATTGTCGAGGACCAGCCGCCGCATCTCCAGGGCGCGCGCGACGCTGGAGATCAGGTGATCGGCGGCGAAGGGCTTGGCGACGAAATCGAACGCCCCCTGCTTGAGCGCGGCCACCGCCATCGGAACGTCGCCATGCCCCGTCATCAGGATCACCGGGATCTCGGGATCGATCGCCGCGATCCGCCGGGCCAGTTCGATCCCGTCGATCCCCGGCATGCGAATGTCCGACACGACCATTCCCGAAAAGTCCGCCGTGATCGTCGCCAGCGCGGCGAGCGGATCGCCATGCGCCTCCACGTCGATCCCGGCCAGCTCGAACGACTGGGCGAGCGCCTGGCGCAGCGCGGTGTCGTCGTCGACGAGCAGGACTCGCATCCCCTCGCTCATGCCGCGCGCATCCTGATCCGGAAGCCCGCGCCGCCCAGCGACGACTCCATGGTTTCCAACATCCCGCCAAACTCCGTCATGATATCGCGCGCGATCCCCAGCCCCAGGCCGAGCCCGTCGGGCTTGCCGGTGACGAAGGGCGTGAAGATCTCGGTGGCGATCGCCGGGTCCAGCCCCGGCCCGTTATCCTCGACCGTCAATTCGATCCCGTCGGACCGCTCGATCACGCTCAACCGGACGCGTGGATCGCTTCGCCCCGCCACCGCGTCGAGCGCGTTCTGGAGCAGGTTCACCAGCACCTGCTCCAGCCGCACGCGCCCCGCGATCACGGCGGGAAGCGCGCCCCCGGCCGGTCGTTCGAGGACCACGCCAGCGCTGCGGAAGCGATCCCCGATCAACAGCATCGTGCCGTCCAGCACCTCGTCCAGCGAAACCTGTGCCAGTCCCTGGGTGCCCCGCCGTGCGAAGCGGCGCATCTCCTGGACGATCGATCCGATCCGTTCGGTGAGTGACACGATCGTGGTCAGGTTGCCGTCGGCCTTGTCCGGCTGCTCGCGTGACAGAAAGGTCCGGGCGTTGTCGGCCAGTGTCCGGATCGCCGCCACCGGCTGGTTGATCTCGTGCGCGACCCCGGCGGTGATGGAGCCCAGCGAACCGAGCCTGTTGGCCTGCGCCAGCTCCTCGCGCGCCGCGCGGAACCGCTGGTCCGCCCGGATCCGCTCGGCGATCTCGATCGTCAGCCGGTCGTTGCTGGCGCGAAGTTCGGCGGTGCGCCGCGCGACCTCCGCCTCCAGCGCCTCCCGTGCCAACAGGGCGCGCTCGGCCCGCGTTCGTCGCCAGATCGCGAGCAGGGTCAGCCCGACCAGACCGATCGCGATCAGCGCGGTGACCGACCGTACCCAGCCATCGGCCTCGCGCAGCGCCGGTGCCAGCGGCAGGACATGCACCAATTGCCAGCGTGGCAGCGGCGCCGGGGTGGCCCCCGCGACATAGCGCGTGCCATCGCGCGCGGTTGCCTCTCCGCCGGTGATCCGGAACGGACTGGGACGCAGGCGTCGCTCGCCGAATTGCTGGCTCTGCTTGATCTCGCCGCGCGCCATGGGGGTCAACGGGCGCATCACGGTGAACTGCGCATCGGGATCGGTGGTCACCACGACGACGCCATGGTCGTCCAGAAGCAGCGTCTGCCCCGGATCGCTGGCCCAGGCCTGAACGATCCGGGCGAATTCCACCTTCACGACCACCACGCCGTCCGGGGCGGCGGCGGAACCGATTCGACGGGCGAGGAAAAGACCGGGCCGGTGACTGGTATTGCCGAGCGCGAAATACTCCGCGGTCCCGGTCCGCAACGCCTGTCGGAAATAGGGGCGGAAACCGTAATCGCGCCCGACGAAGCTGTCGCGCTGGCCCGCATTGGATGCCGATACGGTACGGCCCTCGCGATCGATGGCGTAGATGACGGGCGCGCCCGTTCTTTCGGCCAGTCCGCGCAGTTTGTCGTTCAGCCGCTCGACCGCCTGCGGCGACCCGTTGCGCAATGCCGCGCCCACGTCGGGATATTCCGCGAGCACGATGGGGAGTAGCCGGAACCGCTGCAACTCGCTGTTGAGCAGCCGCTCCTGCTGACGCGCGATCCGCGACGCATCGGCGCGAAGCGCGGTCACACCCTGACGGTGGGCGTAGACGCGCAACCCGATCGACGCGGCGAACGCCAGGAGGAGCACGCCCAGCACCGGAAGCGCGAAGCGCCGCGCATAGCGGCGGGACAGGGAAGCCGATGGCGCCATATGTGCGGAATATCGCAATCATGAGTTACGCGCTATGCGGAATTTCGCGCTGACATTGGTTAATCACCTCCTTTTACCGTGGTTTTACAAACGCATAGCGATCGCTTCCCCAGCATTTTCAATCACCGGCGAATTCGCGCACACTCTGCGCAACACGGAGCGTGGACCACCACGTCCGAAGCCCTTTTGCAGAGGATGACGAAAGCGATGATCGCTCAGGACTATGCCGTCGCGGAGGCGCCCAAGCGGGCGCGGATCTGGTCGCATCTCTACGTACAGGTTATTTTCGCGATCGCGCTCGGTGCGATCATCGGCCATTTCTGGCCTGGTTTCGGCGAGTCGCTCAAGCCGCTCGGCGATGGCTTCATCAAGCTCGTCAAGATGATCATCGCGCCGGTCATCTTCCTGACGGTCGTCACCGGCATCGCCGGAATGCGCGAACTCGGCTCGGTCGGCCGGGTCGCTGGCAAGGCGTTCTTCTACTTCATCAGCGTCTCGACGCTGGCGCTGATCGTCGGCCTGATCGTCGCCAATGTGGTCCAGCCGGGCGCTGGCATGAACGTCGATCCCGCGACCCTGAACGCCGGTTCGGTTACCGAATATGCGGCCAAGGCGCACGACACCACGATCACCGGATTCCTGCTCGGCATCATTCCCGACACGCTGGTCAGCGCGTTCACCCAGGGCAACATCCTGCAGGTGCTGATGGTCGCGATCCTGTTCGGAATCGCGATGGCCTTGGTCGGTGAGCCCGCCAAGCCGTTGCTCAACAGCCTGGAGCGCCTCAGCATCGTCGTCTTCCGCCTCGTCGGGATCCTGATGCGCGCCGCGCCGATCGGAGCCTTTGGCGCGATCGCCTTCACCATCGGCAAATATGGCGTCGGCAGCCTGGTCAGCCTCGGCGCGCTGGTCGCGACCTTCTACCTCACGTCGATCCTGTTCGTGGTCGTCGTGCTGGGCACGATCGCCCGGCTCAACGGCTTCTCGGTGCTGAAGCTCATCCGCTACCTCAAGGCCGAGCTGCTGCTGGTCCTGGGCACCTCGTCGTCCGAGGCCGCCCTGCCCAGCCTGCTCCAGAAGATGGAGAAGGCCGGCTGCGAAAAGTCGGTCGTCGGCCTGGTGGTCCCGACCGGCTATTCGTTCAACCTCGACGGCACCAACATCTATATGACGCTGGCGGCGCTGTTCATCGCGCAGGCCTGCGGCGTCGACCTGTCGCTGGGTCAGCAGCTCGCACTGCTCCTCGTCGCCATGCTCAGCTCGAAGGGTGCGGCGGGCGTCACGGGCGCCGGGTTCATCACCCTGGCCGCCACGCTGTCGATCGTGCCGACGGTTCCGCTGGCGGGCATGGCGCTGATCCTCGGCATCGACCGCTTCATGTCGGAATGCCGCAGCCTGACCAACTTCATCGGCAACGCGGTCGCCACCGTCGTCGTCGCCCGCTGGGAGAATGCGCTCGACAAGGACGCGCTGGACGCCGCGCTGAACAACAAGCCCGCCGTCCCGGCGGCACAGGCCGCCCTGGCCTGAGACGCATCCCGGCCCGGTCGATCGCGTCGACCGGGCCGCCTGTCAGCGATGCGAGATAAAGGACCGACGCCATCGCAGATCGGTCCGATCGAGAGGAAGATCATGACGAAGTTCGCTTGGCTAGCCGGTACGGCCGCCGCCACCGCGATCGGGTTGCTCGCTGCGCCCGCTTTTGGCCAGACCGCCACACCGCAGGCCGCTGCCGAGCCCGCCAGCCCCGCCAGCACCGCCTACCCGACCAGCGCCTCGGGCGACGGCAATACGGTGGGCGGCTACAACCAGTCGCGCTGGGCGGAGGACTGGCGCAAACTGTGCGATCCCGCCAAGCGCGACGACCCGATCGACGCGCTGAAATGCGTGAAGCTGACCCAGGACGGCAAGTCCTATGTCACCTTCTCGGGCGAGCTGCGGACGCGCGTGAACCTGACCACCAACCCCAATCTGCGCGAGGTCGAGCAGCAGCGGCAGGATATCGCCCGCATCGTCGGCGGTGCCGACGTTCATCTGGGCGACCATTTCCGCGTCTTCGGCGAGCTGGGCCGCGCCGAGTTGCAGGGCATCAACCTGGGCTCGCCCGCGGGCAATCTCCGCAACCAGTTGGCGGTGCAGCAGCTTTTCGCCGAGGTGAAGGGCAAGGCGCTGGGCCTGGACGTCGGTGTGCGTGCCGGGCGTCAGGAATTCTTCGACGGGCCGCAGCTATTGACCGTCGGGCGTGACAACAACACGCTCTATTTCGTGCTCGACGGCGTTCGCGCCTATGCGCGTGGCAAGGACGCACGGGTCGACGTGTTCGATCTGAAATACGTCAATTACGGCTTTGGCGGGATCAGCGACGACAAGACCAATCCCGACGTCCGTTTCACCGGCGCGACCTTCGGCTTTCGCCTGTCGCCCAAGCTGTTCGGTGGGTCGAAGCTGTTTCTCGATCCCTTTGTCTGGCGGCTGCGCAACCGGCGCGCGACCTGGGGCGGCGTGATCGCGCCGGAAGAGCGCTATTTCCTCGGCCTCCATGCCTATGGCGATGTGGGACCGGTCAATATCGACTGGACCGTCAACAACCAGCGCGGGACATTCGGCGACCGCAATATCTCCGCCTGGCAGGCGTTCATCGCCCAGACCTACCGCCTGGGGAAGAAGCCGGATGCGCCGCGCGTCGGCTTCCACGTCGACTATGGCTCGGGCGGCGGCAGCTATGACCGGACGGGCGACCTCAACACGACGAGCGGTCTGTTCGGCAACAACATCTATTATAGCTACGGCCTGTTCCTGACACCGACCAACCTGCTCTATGCGGCGCCGAACTTCACCTTCACGCCGGTGAAGGGCGTCCGCCTGGCCGCCGAATATGGCTTTGCCTGGCGTCCTGACGAGTTCGACGCGGTGTACCGCGCCAGCGGTGCCGCCTGGCCGGGCACGCAGAATGTCCGTGGGAAGAAGATCGGCGAGGTCGCGCGCCTCCAGGCCGTCTGGAGCATCACGCCGCGCCTGTCCTTCACCGGCCGCTACGAGCATTTCCAGGCCGGCTCGGCGCTGGAGCGCGCCAATTTGAAGAGTTCCGACTTCTGGGCGGGCTGGCTCAGCTTCCGCTTCTGAACATCCGAATATCGACACGAACATAGGGGAGACCATCATGTCGAGCAGCACCACCGATCCCGATCGGCAAAGGCTGAAATCCATCATCGGCGGATCGACCGGCAATCTGGTCGAGTGGTTCGACTGGTATGTCTATTCCGCCTTCACGCTGTATTTCGCGCCGCATTTCTTCCCGTCCGAGAATCGCACCGCGCAGTTGCTCAGCGCGGCCGCCGTCTTCGCGGTCGGCTTCGTGATGCGGCCGATCGGGGCATGGGTGATGGGCATCTATGCCGACTCGCGGGGGCGCAAGGCGGGCCTCACCCTGTCGGTGACGCTGATGTGCATGGGCTCGCTGATCATCGCGGTGACGCCGGGCTATGCGACGATCGGTCTCGCCGCGCCCGCGCTCCTGGTACTCGCGCGTTTGATGCAGGGCCTGTCGGTCGGCGGAGAATATGGCGCCAGCGCGACCTATCTGTCGGAGATGGCGGGCAAGGACCGGCGCGGCTTCTTCTCGTCCTTCCAATATGTCACGCTGATTTCGGGCCAGTTGCTCGCGATCTGCGTCCTGCTGATCCTGCAATCGACGCTGACCGAGGCGGCGCTGGACGAATGGGGCTGGCGCATCCCCTTCGCGCTGGGGGCGGTTCTGGCGATCGTCGTGTTCTACATCCGGCGCGGCCTCTCGGAGACCAAGAGCTTCGAGAACGTCAAGAAGGCGGGACAGCCCAAGTCCGGCCTTATCCAGCTCTTCACCAAACACCCCAAGGAAACGATGACGGTCATGCTGCTGACCGCCGGGGGTACGCTCGCCTTCTACGCCTATTCGATCTACATGCAGAAGTTCCTGGTCAACACCAGCGGCTTCAGCCGCGAGGTCGCGAGCCAGATCAACGCGGTCACCCTGTTCGTCTTCATGCTGCTCCAGCCGGCGGCGGGTGGGCTGTCCGACAGGATCGGGCGCAAGCCGTTGATGGTGGCGTTCGGGATCGCGGGCGTGCTGCTCACCTATCCCATCTTTTCGACGCTGGAGACGACGCGCGATCCGCTGGTGGCGGGTGCGCTGGTGATGGGCGCGCTGATCATCGTCACCGGCTACACCTCGATCAACGCGGTGGTGAAGGCGGAACTGTTCCCCGCGCATATCCGAGCGCTGGGCGTCGCCCTGCCCTATGCGCTGGCCAACACCATCTTTGGCGGCACCGCCGAGACGGTCGCGCTGCTGTTCAAGAAATGGGGCTTCGAGCAGGGCTTCTACTGGTACGTCACCGCGATGATCGGCATCTCGCTGATCGTTTACCTGCGGATGCGCGATACGGCGAAGAACAGCCAGATCGTCGAGGACTGATCCTCAAACCCCGCGTGCGGCAAGCACCCGCGACACGATCGGGCCGAGGCTTTCCGCCTTGGCCCGGTCCATGTGCGACCCGTGGGTGATCAGCGCCTGATCGAGCACGGTATCGATCGGTGACGGCGTCCTCTCGCTGGGCAGGATCGCGGCGAGCGCCACGACCAGGCTCCGCGCGACCGCCGCGTTGGTGCCGAGTTGTGCCAGCACCGCATCGACCTCGACATGCGCCTCGCCCTCGCGCCAGCAGTCATAGTCGGTGACCATGCCGATCAGCGCATAGGGCAGCTCTGCCTCGCGCGCGAGCTTCGCCTCCGGCATGGCGGTCATCCCGATCACGTCGGCACCCCATTGGCGGTACAGATGGCTTTCGGCGCGGGTCGAGAATTGCGGCCCCTCCATCGCCAGATAGGTTCCGCCGTGAACCATCCGCGCCCCGGCGCGCTCGCCGGCCTGCGCCGCCATGGTCGACAGCCTCGGACATACCGGATCGGCCATCGAGACATGGGCGACGAGGCCGGATCCGAAGAAGCTGGTATCGCGGTGGACGGTGCGGTCGATGAACTGATCGACGGCCACGAAGCAGCCGGGCGACAGTTCCTCGCGCAACGACCCGATCGCCGATATGGCGAGAACGTCCGTGCAGCCCGCAAGCTTCAGCGCATGGATATTGGCACGGGCATTGACGTCGGTCGGCGACAGCCGGTGTCCGCGCCCATGACGCGGCAGGAAGACGAAACGGACGTCGCCGATCCTGCCGCGCACCAGCGCATCGGATGGCGGGCCCCATGGCGTTTCGGGCGTGATCGTCTCGACATCCTCGAGGGCGTCGATCCCGTAAAGTCCGGACCCGCCAATAATCCCGATCGTCCAGCCCGTCATCTCGCGCTCCCCTGTCATCGACGGGCGGGTTAGGCGCATGTCGATGACAAAGCAAAGGGGCGCACGGGACGACATCCCGCACGCCCCCCGGCTCGAGCGCGACGGCTGGGAGGGGCTAGCCGTTCGTCGGAACCATGTTCGCCTGGCTCGTTTCACGCAGGCCACCGCCGAGCGCCACATAGAGCGTCACGTCGTTCTGGAGCGCGGCGCTGCGCAGCGTCAGCAACTGTTGCTCAGCGGAGAACAGGTTGCGTTCCGCGTCGAGCACTTCGAGATAGATGGCTATGCCATTGGTGTAGCGCAGACGTGCCGTGCGTGCGAGGCGACGCTGGGCATCGACCGCCCGGGTCTGCGCCTCGATCTGCTCGGCATAGCGGCGGCGAGCGACCAGCGCATCGGCGACCTCGCGGAATGCGCCCTGCACCGTCCGCTGATAGGCGGCGGTCAGCTCGTCGGCCTGCGCACGGCTGAGCCTGAGTTGCGCGTTGCGCCGCCCCCAGTCGAAGATCGGCAGCAGCGCGGCCCCCTGCACCTGATATTGCCTGGAACCGCCATCGATCAGGCTGCTCAAGGCCGGCGACACGAATCCCGCCAGGCCCGTCAGCGAGATGCTGGGCAGGAACGCCGCGCGCGCCGCCCCGATATTGGCGTTCGCAGCCAGCAATTGCTGCTCCGCCTGAAGCACATCGGGCCGGTTGACCAGCAGCGCGGAGGGCAGGCCGGGCTCGATATCGGCGAATTGCTTCTGATCGTTCAGCCGCCGCCCGACGGGCAGCGTGCTCGTCACCGGTCCTCCGACCAGCACGGTCAGTAGGTTCTGCGACTGCGCCACGGTGCGGCGCAGTTCGGCAAGCTGGGTCTCCGCCTGGGTCAGCAGCGCCGCCGCCTGGTCGTAATCGACGCTGGAAGTGACGCCCGCCTCCATCCGCCGCCTGGCGATGCCCAGCCCCTCGCGACGGCTGGTGACGGTCCGCTCCGCGAGCGCGATCTGCTCGTCGGCGGCACGGATCTGGAGATAGGTCGCCGCGACCTGCCCGACCAGCGAGAGGCGGAAGGCCCGCTCCGCCTCGACGGTCGCCAGATATTGCCGCCGCTGCGCCTCGGCGAGGTTGCGGACGCGCCCCCAGAAATCGAGTTCGAAGCTCGACACGCGGGCGCCCACCGCGAACTGGTTGTAGGTGATCGAGGTCGGGTTCTCCGCATCGCCCCCGCCCGGCAGGGCATCGCCGAAGCCGAGCGAGTTGAGCGGAACACGGGTCCGCGACGCCGACGCCGACGCGTCCAGCGACGGCAGCCGCTGCGCATCCTGGATCCGGTACTGCGCCCGCGCCTGCGCGACGCGTGCCACTGCCTGGGCGAGGTCGCGATTGTTGGCGAGCGCGGCGGCGATATAGGCCTTTAGCTGCTCGTCCGCGAAGAACTCGCGCCAGCCGATCTCGGCCGCCGTCCGGCTGCCCGTCACCGCCTCGGGATAGGTGGCGGAGACCGGCGCGACCGGCTGGTGATAGCGTGGGGCCAGGTTGCAGGCGGTCAGGCCGCTGGTCAGCGCCAGCATGGCGGCGATATGCGAAAAGCGCTTACGCATGGGCCGTGGCCTCCTCATCGTCGGTTCGCCGGTCGCGCTCGCGCGCCTCCTCCTCGGCATCCTCGGCCTCATGATCGGTCTCGCGCGCGAGCCATTTCTTGGCGGCGATGTAGAAGACCGGCGTGAAGAAGATGCCGAACGCGGTCGCCGCGATCATGCCACCCATCACGCCAGTGCCCACCGCCCTTCGGCTGGCCGCGCCCGCACCGCTGGCGATGAACAGCGGCACCATACCGAGGATAAAGGCCAGGCTGGTCATCAGGATCGGACGGAGGCGCTGGCGGGCCGCCTCGACCGTCGCCTCGAACGGCGAACGGCCCGCCTGCTGATCCTCGATGGCGAACTCGACGATCAGGATGGCGTTCTTGGCCGCCAGCCCGATGATCGTGATCAGCCCGACGTTGAAATACACGTCCGCCGAGAAGCCGCGCACGATCGTCATCAGCACCGCGCCGAGCACGCCGAACGGCACCACCAGCAGCACCGCCAGCGGGATCGCCCAGCTTTCATACAGCGCCGCGAGCAGCAGGAAGACGACGACCAGCGACAGACCCAGCAACAGACCGATCTGGCCGCCCGCCTGGCGTTCCTCGAACGCGGTGCCGGTCCATTCGAAGCTCATGCCGGGCGGCATCACTTCGCGCGCGATCTTCTCCATCTCGCCAAGCGCGGTTCCGGTCGACTGCCCCTGAGCCGCCATGCCCGACACGGTCAGCGACGGATACCCGTTATACCGCTCGAGCTGCTGCGGACCGTTTTGCCAGCGGACCTTCGTGAAGGACGAGAAGGGCACCATATTGCCCTGCGCATTGCGCACGCGCAGCGCCAGCACGTCCTCGGGCGACATGCGCTGCGGTGCATCCGCCTGAAGATAGACGCGCAACACATTGCCTTCACGAACGAAGTCGTTGGCATAGGCCGAGCCGAAGGCGATCGACAGCGTCTGGTTCACGTCCGCGATCTGGAGGCCGAGCGCGCGCGCCTGGATACGATCGATGTCGACATAGAGCTGCGGCGCGGGCCCCAGTCCTTCAGGGCGAACCCCCATCAGGACGGGGTTCTTCGACGCCTTGGCCAGGATCGCGCCCTGCGCCTGTTGAAGCGCCGCCTCGCCCAGCCCCGAGCGATCCTCGATCTTCATCGAGAAGCCGGTGGCGTTGCCCAGCGCCTGGATCGGCGGCGGGTCGAGCGCGAAGATGGTCGCCTCCGGGATCGACTGAACGAAGCCCATCGTCTTGCCCACCAGCGTCGTCGAGTTGTTCGCCGTCCCCTTGCGCTCCGCCCACGGCTTCAGATTGACGAAGGAGATACCCGCCGCCTGCCCCTGGCCGAAGAAGTTGAAGCCCGCGACCGACACGATGTCGGACACCTGCGGCTGGGCATGGAGGAAGTTCTCGACCTTGGTGATCGCCTCGCCCGTCCGCTCCAGCGTCGCGCCGGGGGCCGCGTCATAGGACACGAAGATATACCCCTGATCCTCGGTCGGCAGGAAGCCGCCGGGAATGCGCGTGAACATCACGCCGGTGATGACCACGACGACCGCGAACACCGCCAGCCAGCGGACGGGGCGCGCCATCATCCGCTTGACGCCGCCGCCATATTTCTCGGTTCCGCGACCGAACCTGTCGTTGAACCAGTTGAAGAAGCGCTGCGGCAGGCCTCGCACGCCGGGCCTGGGCTCGCGGCGATCCCCGGTATGCGCGTCCTCGTGCTTTAACAGCGTTGCGCACAGCGCGGGCGTCAGCGTCAGCGCCAGTACCGCCGAGAAGAAGATCGACACGGCCAGCGTCACCGAGAACTGTCGATAGATTCCCCCCGTCGAGCCGGGGAAGAAGGCCATCGGAATGAACACCGCGACCAGCACCAGCGTGATGCCGATGATCGCCCCGGTGATCTGTCCCATGGCCTTCACCGTCGCCCGGCGCGGGCTGAGCCCCTCTTCCGACATGATCCGCTCGACATTCTCGACGACGACGATCGCATCGTCGACCAGAATGCCGATCGCCACCACCATGCCGAACAGCGACAGCGTGTTGATCGAGAAACCGAACGCCAGCAGCCCGATACAGGCACCGCCGAGCGCGATCGGCACGACGATCGCCGGGATCAGCGTCGCACGCCAGTTCTGCAGGAACAGGAACATCACGAGGAACACGAGGATCATCGCCTCGACCAGCGTATGGATCACGCTGTCGACGGAGGCGGTGATAAACGGCGTCGTGGTGAAGGGCACGCTCCAGGTCACGTCGGCCGGGAAGCTCGACTGGAGCTGCTTCATCTTGGCGGTCACCGCGTCCGCCGTCGCCAGCGCGTTGGCCCCGCTGGCGAGCTGGACCGCCAGGCCGACCGTCTCCTTGCCGTTCAAGGTCAGGCGAAAGCCGTAATTGTCCTTGCCCAACTCGACCCGCGCGACATCGCCCAGCCGGATCGCCGAGCCGTCGGGATTGGCGCGGATGATGATCTGCCGGAACTGTTCGGGCGTCGCGAAGCGGTTCTGGGTAATGATCTGTGCGGTGAATTCCGCCGTCCGGTTCAGCGGCTGCGCGCCGATCGAGCCGCCCGCCGTCTGGCTGTTCTGCTCCTGCACCGCCGCCAGCGCCTCCGACGCCGACAGGCCGTACCCCGCCAGCTTCTGCGGATCGAGCCAGATGCGCATCGCATAGGGCGAGCCGAACAGCTGCACGTCGCCAACGCCGTCGATCCGGCGCAGCTCGTTACGGATATTGTTCTCGGCGAAGTTGCCCATCTCGACCGGGCTGGTCCTGCCCGACTTGGAACTGAGCGTGATGACCTCGAGGAAGCCCGCCGATCCTTCGGTCACCTGGATGCCCAGCGCGCGCACCTCCTGCGGCAGGCGGGGTTCGGCGCGGCTCAACCGGTCCTGGATCTGCGTGCGTGCGACGTCCAGATCGGTGCCGGGCTTGAAGGTGACGGTGATCTGCGCCGTGCCGTTGGAACGGCTGGTCGACGCCATGTAGAGGAAATTGTCGACGCCATTCAGTTCCTTTTCGATGACCGCGGTCACCGAACGGTCCATCACTTCGGCATCGGCGCCGTTATAGCTGATCGCAAGGTTCAGCGCGGGCGGCGCGACCGACGGATAGCTTTCGATCGGCAACAGTCGGAGCGCGATCACGCCGAATAGCGCAATGAAGAGCGCGATCACCCAGGCGAAGACCGGATGATAGACGAAGAAGCGGTTCATGCTGTTTTACTCCGGCGATCAGCGGGCCGCGGGCGGCTGGCCACCCTGCTGCCCCTGCGCCTGCTGCGCGCCTTGCTGGCTCGATGGCTGGATGCGGACCTTCTGGCCCGGCTGCACCTTCTGCCAGCCTTCCGTGACGACCTTCTCTCCGGGCTTCAGGCCGGACAGGATCACCCAGTTGCTGCCGACCTGCCCGCCCAGCGTGACCGGACGAGTCTGAACCGTGCCCGATCCGTCGACGACCATGACCGAGGCGGCCTGGTTGCTGAGCTGGACCGAACGCTGCGGAACCGCGATACCGTTTCGGATGGTCCCGGCATTGACGTGGGCGCGAACGAACTGGCCCGGCAGCAGCATGCGGTTGCCGTTGGGGAAGCGCGCACGAAGCTGTTGGCTGCCGGTCGTCGGGTCGACGGTCTGCCCCGCAAAGTCGAGCTGTCCCGTCGGGCCATATTCGCTGCCGTCCTCCAGGGTCAGGCGGACCGTGATATGCGACAGATCGGGCAGCGCCAGCCCACCCGAGCGGGCCTGCTGGATCAGGTTGGTCAGGGCGGCGTTCGACTGGGTGAAGACGGCATAGATGGGCGACATCTGGTCCACCTGGGTCAGCGGGGTGGCCTGTGTCGCGCTGACCAGCGCGCCCTCGGTCACCTGCGCGCGGCCGACCCGACCGGCGATCGGAGCGCGGACGATGGTGTAGCTGAGTTGCAGCTGCGCCCGCGACAGCGCCGCGCGCGCATCGGCGACGCTGGCATCGGCCTGACGCAGGTCCGATTGCGCGGCATCGAATTCCTGCGCGCTGACCGCTCGCTCGGCGACCAGCGGCTGATAACGACGGACGATCGAGGCGGCGTTCGCCCGCGCCGCCTGCGCCCGCGCCAGCGTCGCCTGCGCCTGCGTCACCTGCGCCCGGTAGTCGCGCTGGTCGATGCGGAACAGCGGCTGCCCCTCGGCGACGTCGGTCCCCTCGCGATAGAGCCGCGCCTCGACGATGCCGTCGGTGCGCGCGCGGACTTCGGCGGTACGCATCGCCTCGATCCGGCCGGGGAGTTCGATGATGTTGGGCACCGCGGCCGCCTGGACGGTCACCGCCGTGACCAGGGGCGGCGGCGGGGCGGCCTGCTGCTGCTGTTCGCCTTGCCCACATGCGGCCAGCGCAAAGGCCATCGCAAGCGACGACACGAAGCCGGAAAATTTGGACACGCCCTGAAACTCCCTGAACCACATGACGTTTTAGTCATCCGGTTCCCTGTACCTCGCACCTGCACAAAAGCAACGATTAGGTACAATTAAATTTGACCTATACCCATGGAGGCCGCAAAGGGGGATCATGGCCATCATCAAACGGACTGCTGGACGCCCGACGCGAGAACAGGCCCAGCATATCGACGACATCATCCTGACCGGCGCGAGAGAGGCGTTTTGCTGCCGGGGTATCGAGGGCACCTCGATGGAGGAGATCGCCCTGTCCGTGGGGGTCAGCAAGCACACCATCTATCGGCGCTATGCGGGGAAGATGGCGTTGCTCGACGCAGTGGTGAACCGCGATCTCGAACGGCTCAGCCGGGCTGTGCTGGATGTTGCGTCCGATCCGGACCCGCTCGAACGCCTGCACCTCGCCGCGCGCCGCTTCTTCTTCTTCTGCGTCGAGCCGGAGTCGATCCGCTTCATGGCCTTCCTGACCTCCGAGGCGGTATTTTCGGACGAGCTGCGCCAGCGCTTCGCGACGTGGGACCGGATCATCTCCGATCCGCTGATCTCCTGTATGCGCGACGCGCAGGATGCGGGCGAGTTGCGCACGGACGAGACGCCGCTCAGCCTCTTCAACCTTCTGACCGACATGCTCGACGGTCCCAGCCGCCGCATGCAGTTCGCGCTGCCCGACCCGTTCGGCGGCCTCACTCCCGATGCCTTTTTCGAGCATCGCTGGTCGGTCTTCCTCAAGGTGGCGACGGCAGGCTGAGCGGGAACGCCTTGGGCGCTGCGGACGTTGGCGGGCGCATGGCCGACGACCTGCTGATCTTTCGCCCCGATGATGTCGATCTCTCGCGATCCCCGCTTCGCCGGGGCATAGCCGAGCCCACCTATGTGCTGGGGGCGTTCAATCCCGGAATGACGCGGCTGGCGAACGGCAACCTGCTGCTGATGGTCCGTGTCGCGGAAGCATTGAGCCAGCCGGTCGACGGCGCTCACGTCCGTGCGATCCGCTGGACCGAGAGCGGCTATGTCCTCGACCGCTATCCACTCGACGCGGTCGACATGACCGATCCCCGCCAGTTCGCGATCCGTGGCAGCGCACACCGCATCCTCGCCCTCACCTCGCTGTCCTGGCTGCTGCCGGTCGAGCTTTCGGCCGACGCAAGCCGGATCGTGGCGGTGCATTACGACAAGGCGATCGAGCCCGCCGCGACGTGGCAGGATTATGGCGTCGAGGATGCGCGGATCAGCCGTATCGGAGACCGCTGGTACATGACGACCTGTTCGGTCTCGGCCGAGCGGCACTCGACCACGCTCCATATCTCGGACAACGGTCTGGATTACCGGCTGGCGGGCATCATCCTCGACCACCAGAACAAGGACATGCTGTTCTTCGAGGGACTGGTCGACGGCCGCTTCATGGCGCTGACCCGCCCGCTGGGCGAGGTCTATTTCGCCTATCCCGGCGAGAGCCCCTTCGTCGGCGGGCCATCGATCAACTTCGCGACATCGCCCGACGCGCTCCACTGGAAGCCCGTCGAGGCACCCGGCATCCGGGCGCGAAAGGCCGCGACCTCCGCGATGAAGGTCGGTGGCGGCACACCCCCGATCCTGACCGATCAAGGGTGGCTGACCCTTTATCACGGGGTGGAGCGGCGCGAGTCGGTCGGCATCTATCGAAGCTTCTGGGCGCTGTTCGACGTCGACGATCCGACCCGCATCCTGCGGATCGAGGACGACGCGCCGATCCTCGAAGCCGATCCGGCACTGACAGCGTCGATCGCGCACCAGATGTATCTGCCGACGCCGGTCGTCTTCTCGACCGGCATTGTCGACATGGGCGACCATTATCTGGTCGCGAGCGGCGAGGCGGATCTCGCCTGTCGCATGACCCGCCTTTCCAAGGGCCTGTTCGCATGACCAGGCGCCCCTGGTGGCAGTCGGCCGTTCTCTATCAGATCTACCCCTGGTCCTTTCAGGACAGCGATGGCGACGGCATCGGCGACCTTCGCGGGATCGAGAGCCGCCTCGACTATCTGGTCGAGCTTGGCATCGATGTGATCTGGCTTTCGCCCATATTTCCGTCACCTATGGCGGACTTCGGATATGATGTCGCCGATTATTGCGGAGTCGATCCGCGGTTCGGTACGCTAGCCGATTTCGACTCGTTGCTGGCATCGGCGCATGCGCGCGGATTGAAGCTGCTGCTCGACTTCGTACCCAATCACAGCTCCAGCCAGCACCCCTGGTTCATCGAGAGCCGAGCCTCGCGCGACAATCCGAAGCGCGACTGGTATATCTGGCGCGACGCGGCGCCGGGTGGCGGCCCTCCCAACAACTGGATCAGCGACTTCGGCGGACCCGCCTGGACATGGGACGACGCCACCGGCCAATATTATTACCATGCCTTTCTGAAGGAACAGCCCGACCTCAACTGGCGCAACCCGGCGGTGCGCGCCGCGATGCTGGACGTGCTCCGCTTCTGGTTCGCGCGCGGGGTCGACGGGTTCCGGATCGACGTCCTCTGGCACATCGTCAAACATGCGGCGTTTCCCGACAATCCGCTCAACCCAAATTGGGATCCGGCGACGGGCGAGATGAACCGCGTATTCCAGCTGCATTCCACCGACCAGCCGGAAGTCCATGACATCGCCGCCGATATGCGAGCGATCGCGGATGCCTTCGGTCGTGAGGGCGACGACCGCGTCCTGATCGGCGAGATCTACCTGCCGGTCGAACGGCTGATGCGCTATTACGGCCAGCAGGGCGAAGGGGTGCATCTGCCCTTCAATTTCCAGTTGATCGACGCGCCATGGGATGCGCGGCATCTGGCGCGGATGATCGCCGAATATGAGGCCGCGCTGCCGTCCGGCGGTTGGCCGAACTGGGTGCTCGGCAACCACGACCGCCCGCGGAGCGCGACCAAGCGCGGGGCCGCGCAGGCACGGGTGGCGGCGACGCTGCTCCTGACTTTGCGCGGCACGCCGACGCTTTATTATGGCGACGAGATCGGCATGGAGAACGGCACGATCCCAGCCGACCGGGTCCGCGACCCCCGCGAACTGCGCGAGCCGGGGCTCGGGCTGGGACGCGATCCGGTCCGCACGCCGATGCCTTGGGACGACAGCGACCATGGCGGCTTTTCGACCGGCGAACCCTGGCTGCCGCTCGGTGGGGACTGGCGGCAGCGCAACGTCGCGGCCGAAATGGCGGACCCCCATTCGATGCTTGCGCTTCACCGTGCGTTGCTGGCGCTGCGGCGGGTCACGCCCGCGCTGGCGACCGGCACCATCCGCCTGATCGAGTCGAGCGGCCCGGTTCTCGCCTATGCGCGCGAGCAGGACGGCGAATGCTATGTCGTCGCGCTCAACCTGAGCCATGACGCCGCCGTGGTGTCCTTGCCGCAGGGCCGGGTGGTATTGTCCACCCTCCCCGGCACGCTCCCCCCGCACGCCCCTTCCCAGCTCCGCCCCGACGAGGGCCTGATCCTGAAAGTCGACCGCCCAGTATGAAGATCGCGATGATCGCCCCCATCGCGTGGCGCACGCCGCCACGCGCCTATGGTCCATGGGAGTTGGTGACCAGCCTGCTGACCGAGGCGCTGGTGGCGCGCGGGGTCGACGTGACATTGTTCGCGACTCAGGACAGCCTGACCAAGGCGACGCTCGCCGGACCCGTTCCCGCCCCCTATTCCGAAGACCCCAGCGTCGATGCCAAGGTCTGGGAAATGCGCCACCTGGCCGCCGTATTCGAACGCGCGGACGAATTCGATCTGATCCACAATCAGGCGGACTTTCCCGCCCATGCCTTTGCCGGGCTGGTCGACACGCCGATGGTCACCACCATCCACGGCTTTTCCTCCGACCGGATCGTGCCGATGTACGAACCCTATCAGGATCGCGTGCACTATGTCGCGATCTCCGATGCGGACCGTCATCCCCGGCTGCGCTATGCCGACACCATTCACCATGGCATACCGATCGAAGATTTTCCTTTCGATCCAGCAGGTAGCGACGATCTTCTATTTTTCGGTCGCATCCACCCCGACAAGGGTGCGGCAGAGGCGATCGCCGTCGCGAAGGCAACCGGACGGCGCCTCGTCATGGCGGGGATCGTGCAGGACCAGGGCTATTGGGAGCGAGAGGTCGCGCCGCATGTCGATGGCGAGTGCATCGTCTATCGCGGGCCTGTCGGCGGCGTGGATCGGACCGCGACGCTGGGCCGGGCCAAGGCGTTGCTGCACCTCATCAATTTCGACGAACCCTTCGGACTGTCGGTGGTCGAGGCCATGGCCTGTGGCACGCCGGTCATCGCCATCCGCAGGGGATCGATGCCCGAATTGATCGAGGACGGGGTCAACGGCTTCCTCGTCGACTCGGTCGAGGAGGCGGTCGCGGCACTGGCGCGGATCGACACGATCGACCGGGAAGCCTGTCGCGCCGCGGCGGCCGCCCGTTTCTCGGTCGATCGCATGGCCGATCGCTATATCGCGCTCTATCGCCGCATACTCGGTCGGTAACGCGCGAGCTTACCCGCGCAGCGACAGCGCCTTGGCATCGATCCGCTGGAGCATCGCGACGAAGCTGTCCAGTTCCTCCGGCGCGAAGCCTGCGAAGAGCTGCGCCTCCAGTTCCAGTGCCTTGGGTGCGACATCGGCATAGAGCGTCCGCCCCGCATCGGTCAGGACCAGCAGGTGCGAGCGGCGGTCGCCGTCATGCGCGGTACGGTCGAGCAGCCCCCGGCCGACCATCGCGATCGCCGCGCGCGAGACCGTCACCTTGTCCATCCGGCTGCGCTCGCAGACCGCCGATTGCGCGACCCCGCCTTCCTCCGCCACGATCGCGATCAGGCGCCACTCGGGAATGGTGAGCCCGAAGAGCTGCTGATACGCGCTGGCGATATGGTCGCTGACCAGGTTCGAGGTGATCGACAGGCGATAGGGAAGAAAGCCGTCCAGCCGCAATTCGCGAGATCGTAACATTTGACACCAATTCCCCGTTCTGCGATCTAGTAACCCACGATACTGGATCAGGAGTTGGACGTCATGGCAACCACCCCGAACAATCCGCTGGGCCTGGACGGCTTCGCATTCTGCGAATTCACGACCCCCGAGCCGGAGGCACTGGCGCGCCAGTTCGACATGATGGGGTTCGTCCCCACCCACCGCCATCCCGACAAAGCGATCACCCGCTACAAGCAGGGGCGCATCACGCTGCTGCTCAATGTCGAGGGCAAGGGGCAGGCGGCCGACTTCCGTGCCGAGCATGGCCCTTCGGCCAGCGGCATGGGCTTCTACGTCGCCGACCCGGTCGAAGCGTTCGACCATGCGGTGCGCGGCGGGGCCACGCCGGTCGACGCCGCACAAGGCTGCCTGAGCCCCGATGCAAAGGCGATCGAGGGGATCGGCGGCAGCTACCTCTATCTCGTCAAGGCGGGGCAAGACCTGTTCGCCGACTGGAACGAGATCAGCGGCTGGCAGGACGCCGAGGCCGAGAAGAATGTCGGTCTCGACCTGCTCGATCACCTGACCCACAATGTCCGTCGTGGCGAGATGCGGACCTGGTCGGGCTTCTACTCCAAGCTGTTCGGCTTCGAGGAGCAGAAGTATTTCGATATCAAGGGCAAGGCGACCGGCCTGTTCAGCCAGGCGATGATCGCCCCCGACAAGGCGATCCGCATCCCCCTGAACGAGAGCCAGGACGAGAAGAGCCAGATCGAGGAATTCATCCGCGAATATAATGGCGAGGGCATCCAGCACCTCGCGCTGACCACCGACAACATCTTCGAGACGGTCGAAAAGCTGCGCGCCAACGGTGTCCGGCTGCAGGACACGATCGAGACCTATTACGAGCTGGTCGACAAGCGCGTGCCCGGCCATGGCGAGGACCTCGAGCGCCTGAAGCGCAACCGCATCCTGATCGATGGCAATGTCGGTGAGGAAGGCATCCTGCTCCAGATCTTTACCGAGAATATGATCGGCCCGATCTTCTTCGAGATCATCCAGCGCAAGGGCAACGAAGGCTTCGGCAACGGCAATTTCCAGGCGCTGTTCGAGTCGATCGAACTGGATCAGATCCGGCGCGGCGTCATCACGGTGGATGCCTGAGCATCCGCCGATGCGCGCACGACGGTGCGCGAGCAAGTCCGGCCAGCGCGGTCGAGCCAGCGCATAGCGCGCGGAGCGACCGCGTCTGACGCGCTGGCGTGTTGTGGAGAGGAAAGCGATGACGACGTCCTACATCCCCGGCTTCGGCAATCACGTCGCGACCGAGGCGGTTCCCGGTGCCCTTCCCATCGGCCGCAACTCGCCGCAGCGCCCCGCCTATGGCCTCTATGCCGAGCAGCTCTCGGGCACCGCGTTCACCGCGCCGCGCCACGAAAACCGCCGCTCCTGGCTGTATCGCCTTCGCCCGACCGCCGAGCATCCGCCCTATGAGCGCTATGACGGCGCACCCCGCTTCGCCCCTGGTACGGCCGATGCCCCCCTGCCCCCCAACCGGCTGCGCTGGGATCCGATGGCGATGCCGGAGGCGGGGACGGACTGGATCGACGGAATGACGACGATGCTCGCCAATCGCGATCCCGCCGATCTCGAAGGCGTGGCCGTGCATGTCTATGCCTGCAACCGCGACATGGACCGGGTCTTCCTTGATGCGGACGGCGAACTGGTCTTCCTGCCGCAGGCGGGGCGGCTCGCCATCCTGACCGAGCTCGGACGCATCGACATCGCGCCGGGCCAGATCGCGCTGGTTCCGCGCGGCGTTCGGTTCCGTGTCGAGTTGCCCGATGGCGAAGCGGCGGGCTATGTCGCGGAAAACCACGGCAGCCTGTTCCGCCTTCCCGATCTGGGCCCGATCGGCGCCAACGGCCTTGGCAACCCCCGCGATTTCGAGACGCCCGTCGCCTGGTTCGAGGATCGCGACGAACCCACGCAGGTCGTCCAGAAATTCCTCGGTTCGTTGTGGACGATGACGCTCGATCACAGCCCGCTCGACGTGGTGGCGTGGCATGGCAATCTGGTGCCGTGGCGCTACGACCTGTCGCGCTTCAACACGATCAATACGGTCAGCTTCGACCATCCCGATCCGTCGATCTTCACCCTGCTGACCTCGCCCAGCGACGTACCGGGTCGCGCCAATGCCGACCTCGTCCTGTTCCCCCCGCGCTGGATGGTGGCGGAGGATACCTTCCGGCCACCCTGGTTCCACCGCAACGTCATGTCGGAGGCGATGGGCCTGATAACCGGAGCCTATGACGCCAAGGCGGAGGGTTTCCGTCCCGGCGGCCTGTCGCTCCACAATCTGATGGCGGGCCATGGCCCGGATTTGGCTAGCTGGCATGGCGCGAGCGCCGCCGATCTCAAGCCGCACCGGATCGAGGGCACCATGGCCTTCATGGTCGAGAGTTGCTGGCCCTACCGCCCGACCGCCCATGCCCTGACCCACGCGCAACTCGATTACGACGCGGTGTGGAAGGATTTTCCCAAGGCCAGGCTGCCATGAGCCTGACGCTGCACGGCTATTGGCGGTCGAGCGCCGCCTATCGCGTGCGACTGGCACTGGCGCTGAAAGGTCTGTCCTATACCAGCATCGCGCACGACCTCCGCATCGGGGCGCAGCGCGCGGAGCCGTATCGGGCGCTACAACCGCAGGGGCTCGTCCCGGCGCTGGAGGGTCCGGACGGCACGCTGATCCAGAGTCCCGCGATCCTCGAATGGATCGAGGAGCGCTATCCCGATCCCCCGCTGCTCCCCGGCGACAGCGCCGGGCGGGCCGTCGTTCGTGCGATGGCGGCGATCGTCGCCTGCGACATCCATCCGATCAACAATCTGCGCGTCCTGGCGATGCTGCGGACGGATCTCGGTGCCGATGAGGATGCCGTCCGTCGCTGGATCGCGCATTGGGTGGCCGAGGGTTTCCAGGCGCTCGAAACACTGATCGCGCGTCACGGTTCGGGCTATGCCTATGGCGACACGCCGACGCTGGCGGACTGCCATCTGCTGCCCCAGGTGTATAATGCCGAGCGGTTCGGCGTCGATCTCGCGCCCTACCCCAAGTTGCTCGCCTCGGCGGCCAAGCTGCGCCGCCGCGTGCCCGAAGCGGCGCCCGAGGTGCAGGGCGACGCCGGATGAGCGACGAGCGCCTGTCAGCGACGCCGCCCGGCATCGCGCTGGGTCCGCTCGACATGATCGCCGAGGGGGCCGCGCGGAATTTCGTGATCCAGATGCGCGCGGGTCGCTTTCATGGATTCGTGGTGCGGCGGGGGGACGCGGTGCACGGCTATGTCGATCGTTGCCCGCATATGGGCTTGCCGCTCGCGCAAGACCTCGATGCCTATCTGACGCCGGACGGGCAACGTATCGCCTGTTCCTGGCATGGCGCGATCTTCGCCGTGGAGGACGGCACCTGCCTGGGCGGACCGTGCGCGGGCCAGCGACTGACCATCTGGCCCGTCACCGTCCGCGACGGGGCGATCGTCACGGCGTGACGTTGCCGACCTCGGCATGGGCGATCGCCTGCAACCGGCGGACGAGCCGGGGATCGAGCCCCAGATCGCGCGCGGCCCGCTCCTCTTCGCCCAGACGCCGAACGTCGAAGCCGGTGACCTTCCCGAAGATGACGAGCGCTTCGAGATAATAGCCCGCCGCGCTGGCATGATACTGGTCCCACGTCCACAGATCGACCTGTCCGAAGGCGATGCCGTCATAGGGATTGGGATCCGCCACACGTTCGGCCCAGGCCCGGTTCCAGGCCTGACCGACCGGGATGGTCCCGGATATCTCGGGAAAGCGCCGCACCGCGCCCGCGTTCGCCGCCGCCAGATCGTCCGCCATCGTCGTGATCGGCTTGCCCCGCCACGGGCTCTGCGTGCGGTAGGTCAGGTCGGCGCGGCTCCAGGTCGATACGAGTTCGACACGCACGCGCGGGTTGGCGCGATGGAGCATCGCGGCGAGCAGCCCCGCCGCCTCGACATGCCGGGTCGGATCGCCCGGACGCTGCGCATCGAGGGTGCTATACCCCTGAAGGATCACCACATCCCAGCGGCCATCGATCTCGCGCCGCTTCTGCTCATAGTGAAAGGCGAGGTCCCTGCCGCCCGCCGTCTCCAGACTGACGGTCCAGTCCTGCCCGGCTTCCTCGGCAAAGGTCTTGAACAGCGCGGGAACGCCGCCGATCCCCTCGCGGTTCAGGTCGCGGACGAGGTCGGGTCGATAGCGCATCACCGGCGAATTGGCGCCGAAGGTGAAGCTGTTCCCGACGAACAGGATCGACTCGGCGGCGGTCGGCGCGGCCATCGTCATCCCCACCGTGGCCGCCATCCAGCCGACTATCCTGCGCGCCACGCTCATTCCCCTTCTCGCTCCACTTCGCCGCCATCTGGCCGAAGCCCTTGGGTACAGGCAAGCCGCCACTTGCCCATGATGGTAATATACCCTATACCCCTATGCGTTATGGCGCATGTCACCACCAGCAAGGAAAAGATCATCGCCCGCGTCCGGCGGATCGCGGGTCAGGTCGCTGCGATCGAGCGGTCGGTCGTGGCCGACGCCGATTGCGCCGAGACGCTCCACCTCGTCGCGGCGGTTCGGGGCGCGGTGGCCGGGCTGATGGACGAGCTGGTCGAGGACCACCTCCACGCGCATGTCGCCGCTCCGGGGCAAAGCGACGCGGAGCGCAATGCCGCCGCCGCCGAGCTCGCCAAGCTGCTCCGCCGCCACTTCCGCTGAAAACCGATGCTCGACGATGCTGCAAGGGACGATGTCATGATCACGCAAAGCCATGACTATCTGGGCCACGCCCATGACGAGAATGCGCGCCGCACGCGTCTGGTCGTCTGGTTGTCCGCCGCGATGATGGTGGGTGAGATCGTCGCGGGCTATCTGACCGGGTCGATGGCATTGCTCGCCGACGGGTTCCACATGGCGACCCATGTCGGGGCGCTCGGCATCGCCGCCATCGCCTATTCCTATGCCAAGCGGCACGTCGCCAATCCGCGCTATAGCTGGGGCACCGGCAAGGTCGGCGAACTGGCGGGGTTCGGCTCGGCGATGGTGCTGGGTCTGGTTTCGCTCGGCATCGCCTATGAGTCGATCATGCGGCTGAGCGACCCGCACACGGTCGCGTTCGGGGACGCGATCTTCGTGGCCGTGCTCGGCCTGCTGATCAACCTGGTCAGCGCCTGGATGCTGGGCCACGGACATTCGCACGGTCATGATCACGGGCATGGTCACGGACACGGGCATGGTCACGGACACGGGCATGGCCATCATCATGGCCATGACCATGCGCATGATCGTCACGGCGGCGACACCAATATGCGTGCGGCCTATGTCCATGTCCTGGCGGATGCGCTCACCTCCGTGATGGCGATCCTGGCCTTGGTGGCGGGTCGCTATCTCGGCTGGCTGTGGCTCGATCCCGCCGTGGGCCTGTTTGGTGCGCTGGTCATCGCCAACTGGTCGGTCGGGCTGATGCGTCAGGCCTCGGCGGTCTTGCTCGACGCCGCCGACCCCGTGCTCGCCAGCGAAGTCCGCAACCGCGTCGAAGGACCCGGCGACCTTCGCATCCATGATTTCCACATCTGGCGCATCGGTCCGACCGCGCACGCCGTGGTCCTGGCGGTCGAGGGCTTCGATCCGGCACTCGACTGCGCGAGCGTCCACCGGCGGCTCGATGGCATGGGCGCGCTCGGGCATGTCACGATCGAAGTGCGCTAACGCTTCGTTGAGGGCGACCGTATAGGAGCGCGACGATGCGCGGCATGCAAATCCTGGCGGGGGCGATCCTGATCGGCGCGGTGAGCGGCGGGGCATTGCTCTGGCGCCACGGCAGCAAGCCACAGGCCGCGCAAACGCCTCAAGCCGTCGTTGCTCCCGCGCCCGTCGAACTCTCTCGGTCGCCGACACTGACGCCGAGCCCGACACCAGCACCGTTCGTCGTCCGGCACATCCTGCCGATCACCAAGCCGCTGCATCATGGCGATTTCGTCTGGGACGAGAGTGGCGCGCCGCAGGGGCCGGTCGTGATCACCGTCGACCTTGCGGCACAGGTCGTCTCGATCTTCCGGGACGGCTATGAGATCGGGGCGGCGGCGATCATCTTCGGCGCGGACAATATGCCCACCCCGCTCGGCGTGTTTCCGATCCTCCAGAAAGACGCCGACCACGTCTCCAACCTCTACGACGCGCCCATGCCCTATATGCTGCGGCTGACCAATGACGGCGTCGCGATCCATGCCAGCGACGTCCGTTACGGCAACGCCACCCATGGCTGTATCGGCGTACCGCTCGGCTTCGCGCGCAAGCTGTTCGCCGCGACCCGGCTGGGCGACCGGGTCATCGTCACCAATGGCAAACGGCTGGAAATGGGTCAGAGCATCGTCGGCTGACCCGCGACGCCCCGACCCGGCACCTCAGGCCGCCGGTGCGAGCGCCGGGCATTCCGCATCGAGCGCCGCCCCGAGATCGCTCAGGATATCGCGTGGATCCTCCAGCCCGACCGACAGGCGGACGAGGTCGGGCATGATACCGTGCGCGATCAGTTGCTCGACCGGATAGGTCGAGTGGGTCATGCTCGCGGGGTGCTGGATCAACGTCTCGGCATCGCCCAGCGACACGGCACGTCGGATCAGCGTCAGCCGGTTCATCACCCGCTTGCCGCCATCGAAACCGGTCTTCAGCCGGAAGGCGATCATGCCGCCCGGCAGCGCCATCTGCCGCTTTGCGAGGGAATGCTGCGGAAAGCTCGCCAGTCCCGGATAATGGACCACATGTACGGCCGGATGACGCTCCAGCCACTCGGCGACCGCCTGGGCCGAGGCCGCATGGCGCTGCACCCGCAGTTCCAGCGTCTTCAACCCGCGCAGCACGAGCATCGCGTTGAACGGCGACAGCACCGCGCCCGTCATGTCCTTCAGCCCGAACATCCGGATCTGCTGGATATCGGCCGCGCGCCCCAGCACCACCCCGGCGACCAGATCGCCGTGTCCGCCGAGATACTTGGTCGCGGAGTGGACGACGAAGTCCGCGCCCAGCGCGACCGGGCGGGTGATGACGGGGGTCGAATAGGTGTTGTCGACCACGCTCCACGCGCCACGCGCCTTGGCGAGGGCACACACCGCTTCGATATCGACCAGACGCATATTGGGGTTCGCAGGCGTCTCGAAATAGACCAGCCTGGTCTCCGGTCCGAACGCCGCCGCGACCGCATCGATATCGGTCATGTCGACATGCCGGACACGGATGCCGAAACGCCCCAGGCCATGCTGCATGAAGGCGAAGGTACAGCCATAAAGCGTCATGTCGGTCAGGATCTCGTCACCCGGCCGGAGCAGCGTCCACAGCGTCGCGCTGATGGCGCCCATGCCGGAGGCCGTCGCCAGCGCCGCCTCCGCCCCTTCCAGAAAGACGAGCCGCCGCTCCAGCAGGTCGAGCGTGGGATTGGAGATACGGCTATAGATATGGCCGGACTGCTCGCCCGAAAAGCGCGCCGCGCCGTCCTCCGCACTGTCGAAGGCGAAGGTCGAGGTCAGGTGCAGCGGCGGAGTCAGCGCGCCTTCATGATCCCTGGGGTCATAACCATGGTGGATCGCGGCGGTCGCGAAGCTTACATCATTCCGTATCGACATGGCGGTGCATCCTGGTGCGGCAATGCCAAATGATACCTCCACGATGCCGCGCTGAAATTGCGTATGGCGTCGTATATCGGTGCATGATTGGCAGAAGCTGCTAATTCTCACGGCATGGACGCGAAAGATCGACAGATCGTCCGGCTCCTCCAGGAGGATGGCCGCCTTACCAATCAGGAGTTGTCGGAACGCGTCAGCCTCTCCCCCTCCCCTTGCCTGAGACGCGTGCGGATGCTCGAACAGTCGGGGGTGATCCAGGGCTATGCCGCGATCGTCGACCAGCGGCTCTATGGCCTGCCGGTGACCGCCTTCATCCGCGTCCGGCTGGAACGCCACGCGCGCGAGATGGTCCAGCAGTTCGAGGAAGCGATCCGCCAGCTCGACGAGGTGATGGATTGCCACCTGCTGACAGGCGACGCCGATTATCTGCTACGGGTGATCGTCGCCGATCTGGAGGCCTATGAAGTCTTCGTCCGGCGAAAGATGCACGCCATCGCCGGAATCGCCAGCCTGGATACGACCTTCGCCTATGGCAGCGTGAAGAGCAGCCGGACCTTTCCCCGGCTGTAACGCTCCCGCTTCGCGACGGCATCCCATCGCCGATGCGGTCGCCACGGCACCGTCGCGATCTGCGCCGTAGCTTCGAGGCTTGATACCCCGACCGTATGTAGGAATCGAAGCGTACGGATTATCACTCTTCTGGCCTAATGCGACGCATTCGCATATTTATGGTTGCCTCACCACCTCCGCCTTCTTATTGCGAATGATAGTTGATAGCGAATCA
This sequence comes from Sphingomonas sp. Leaf21, assembly GCF_916858675.1. Lineage (GTDB taxonomy): Bacteria > Pseudomonadota > Alphaproteobacteria > Sphingomonadales > Sphingomonadaceae > Sphingomonas. The sequence continues at coordinate 91,799 of NZ_CAKASM010000001.1, read as the reverse complement.
GGGGGTGGAAAATGCTTTTGACGCTTGCCGCACTGGCTGCGCTTACGGATCCGACGGATGACGGAAAGGAGCTGGCAAAGCATGGCGACATCGTCGTGACCGCGACGCGCGCGCCGATCGAGGCGCAGGACGCGCCGGTCACGGTTTCGGTCAAGGACGCGGACGAGATCGCCGACGAACTGGCCACCGACATCAAGGATCTGGTCCGCTTCGAACCCGGCATCAGCGTGCGGCGCGCGCCGACCCGCTTCGGCGCGGCGATGGGATCGACCGGGCGCGCGGGCAATGAAGGCTTCGTCGTGCGCGGCATCGGCGGCAACCGCGTGCTGATCCAGGTCGACGGGGTGCGCGTCCCCTACGGCTTCAGTTTCGGAGCGCAGGATGTCGGACGCGGCGATTATGTCGATCTCGGCCTCATCAAGTCGGTCGAGTTCCTGCGCGGACCCGCCTCGGCGCTGTACGGCAGCGACGGGCTGGCGGGCGCGGTCAGCTTCACGACCAGCGATCCGGCCGACATTCTGGGGGGCAAGTCACTCGGCGGGTCGCTGCGGACCCAGTATAATTCGGCGGATGACGAGTTCACACAATCGGCGGTGGTGGCGGGACGAACGGGCGCGGTGTCGGCGATGCTGGCCTATACCCGCCGCGACTTTTCCGAGTTGAAGAACAAGGGCGATGTCGAGGGCACCGGCGTCACCCGCACCGCGCCCAATCCGCAGGACGGACAGGCCAATGCGTTGATGGGCAAGCTGGTCTGGGACGTCGCGCCCGGCCAGCGCTTGCGCGCCACCGGTGAGTATCTCGACAACCGGGTCGCGACCGACGTGCTGACCGGCATCAACACCAGCGTTGCGGACTTACAGGCACGCGACACGGGGAAGCGCTGGCGCGGGGCGCTCGACTGGACCTATGACGGTGCCGGCCTCGTCCAGTTCGCGCGGGCGGCGGTGTATGTTCAGGACGCCGGGAACCGCCAGTTCAGCGCCGAGGATCGCCGCACGCTGGCCGACCGCACCCGGCTCAACACGCTGGAGAACCGGGTCTATGGCGGCTCGGGCGAGGTGCGGCTGGGCTTTGCGACGGGGGGCATCACCCATCGCCTCGTGACCGGCGCCGATATCAGCGTGCTGCGCCAGCGGGGGTTGCGCGACGGCACGGTCCCCCCGGCGGGCGAGACCTTCCCGACCCGCGCCTTTCCCAGCACCGACTTCACGCTGGCGGGCGCGTTCGTCGGCGACGAGATCGGCATCGGCGCGCTGACCCTGCACCCCGCCCTGCGCTATGACTGGTACCGCCTGTCGCCGGACAAGGACCCGTTGCTGCCGAAACTCACCGGCGCGGGCCAAACCGCCGACCGGGTCAGCCCGCGCATCGGCGCGGTGCTGGCGCTCGCCCCGACCGTGCGGCTGTTCGCCAGCTATGCCCGCGGTTTCCGCGCGCCCGAGCCGGGGCAGATCAACCAGTTCTTCTCCAACCTCGCCTATGGTTATACCTCGGCCCCCAACCCGAATTTGCGGCCCGAGACCAGCGAGGCGATCGAGGCGGGCCTGCGCCTGAACAGCGCGGCGGTCGACCTGTCGGCCAGCGTCTTCCGCGCCGATTACCGCGATTTCATCAGCCAGGAGGTGGTGAGCGGCGCCTTCACCCCGACCAATCCGGCCGTGTACCAGTTCATCAACCTCGACCGCGCCAGGGTGAAGGGTGCCGAGGCGCGCCTGAATGCGCGCGCGGGCAACGGCCTGACCGGACAACTCGCCATTTCCTATGCCGACGGCGACCAGATCGCGCCGAACGGAACGAGCAAGCCGCTGTCGACGGTCGATCCGCTGAAGCTGGTGATGGGCGTGGGCTGGCGCGAACCGGGACGCGGCCGCTTCGGCGGGCAGCTCATCATGACGCACAGCGCGCGCAAGGCGGCGCAGGACACGACCGGCCTGTGCACCAGCACCTGTTTCCGGCCCGACGCCTTCACCATCCTCGACGCCACCGTCTTCGCCCGGCTGACCGATGCGCTGACCTTGCGCGCAGGCGTCTTCAACCTGACCGACGCCACCTATGCATGGTGGTCCGACGTGCGCGGCCTGTCGGTGCCGCGTCCCCTACCGACCGGCGCGGCCGATGTGCCCCCGGCCGCCTTTACCCAGCCGGGCCGCAACGCCAGCGCCTCGCTCACCTTCCGCTTCTGACAGGACAGACATCATGAAAAACCCTTCGATGCTGATCGTCGCGGCGCTCGCGCTGCTGCCCGTCCCCGCGCTGGCCGATGGCCCGATCCGGCAAACCACCGTGGAGACACAGGCCGCCAAGGCGGCGGATCGCGCCCAGATCCTGGCGATGGCGGGCAACTATAAGGTGCGCTTCGACATGCAGGAGACGACGCCGTGGGTGGCGGGCTATACGCCGCTGGAGCGCAAGATCTCGGGAGGGAATGAGGTCGTGCGCGTGATCGAGGACACGCCCGATCACATCGCGCTCCAGCACCTGCTGGTCGTCGAGCATGACGGCAAGACCCATGTCATCAAGCATTGGCGGCAGGACTGGGATTATCAGCCCGCGCGCGTGCTGGTCTATGCGGGACAGGGCAGATGGGTGTGGGAAGCCGTGCCGGAGCGGATGCGCGCCGGGCGCTGGTCGCAGACCGTCTATCAGGTGGACGACAGCCCGCGATATGCCGGCTGGGGCCAGTTCGAGACGCAGGCGGGCGTCCGCCGCTGGCGGTCGAACTGGACGTGGCGCCCGCTCGCGCGCCGCGATGCGGTACGCCATCCGGTCTATGACCGCTATTATTCGATCAACCGCCACCAGCCGACGCCGACCGGCTGGATTCACTGGCAGGACAATACCAAGATGGGCCTGAAGGACGGCAAGCCCGTGCCGATCGTGCAGGAATCGGTGCTCAACACCTACGAGCGGTTCGACGGTTATGACGTGAAGGCCGCCGACGATTACTGGGCGAAAACCAAGGATTATTGGGCGGCGGTGCGCGCCGCATGGACCCGGGTAGTAGCAGACACCAAGGGCGGTATCGCCATCCCGGAAGAGGCGGAGACCGGCACCGTCATCAGCGGTCGCTTGCTCGCCATTGCCGACGATATACAGGCGGGGAAGATCACCACCGCCGCCGGATCGACGGAGGCGCAATCCCTGATCGAAGGACGAACGACCCGGATCGAGTAAGCCGCCCACCGTCCGGCCTTACCCCGTCTGTCACGCGACAGGCGGGGACTAGAAAGGGCGGACAACACCCTGCGAAATGGAGATTGGCGTGGAGCGGGTGAAGGGAATCGAACCCTCGTCGTAAGCTTGGGAAGCTTCTGCTCTACCATTGAGCTACACCCGCGAGGCCATCGGGTCCGGGCATGATAGGCCGGACGCACGGTGGCGCTCGCGTGTCCTATTCAAAGCTTCCGGGCGTTGCAAGGGCAAAGCTCACGCGCCGTAATAGTCCCTGTACCAGTCCGCGAAATGGCCCAGCCCCTGCTCGAGCCGCACCTGCGGGCGATAGCCGGTCAGGGCGTGGAGGCGCGACACGTCGGCGTTGGTCGCGGTCACGTCCCCCGCCTGCATCGGCTTCATGATCTTGATCGCCTCGCGACCGATCGCGCGCTCGAGCGTCGCGATCATGTCCATAAGGCCGACCGGATGGCTGCCGCCGATATTGAGGACGCGGTGCTGGCCCCGCTCGTGCGGGCGATCGAGAACGCCGACGATCCCATCGACGATATCGTCGATATAGGTGAAGTCGCGCGCCATCCGGCCTTCGCCGTAGACCTCGATCGGCTCACCCGCCATGATCTTACGGGTGAACGAGAAATAGGCCATGTCGGGGCGACCCCAGGGGCCATAGACGGTGAAGAAGCGCAGGCCCGTCTGCGCGAAGCCGTACAGTGTCGCATAGGACTGGCTCATCAATTCGCAGGCGCGCTTGGTCGCGGCGTAGAGCGACACCGGGGAGACCGAGGGCTCCTCCTCGCTGAACCCCGCCCCGCCCATCGGCTTGTCGCCATAGACCGAGCTGGAGGACGCGTAGACCAGATGCTCGAACCCCGGCTGGTGACGGCATGCCTCCATCACCGACAAATGCCCGGCGAGGTTGGAGCGCTCATAGGCGAAGGGATTTTCGATACTGTAGCGGACCCCCGCCTGCGCCGCGAGATGGACGACGCGGGTGATGCCATGATCCGCGACCAGCGCGCGGATCGCCGCGCTGTCCGCGATGTCCAGCCGATGGAAGGTGAAATTGTCCCTGTCCGCGAAGGTCGCGAGACGCGCCTCCTTGAGCGAGGGGTCGTAATAGTCGTTGACGATGTCGACGCCGATCACCGTCTCGCCGCGATCGAGCAGGCGGTGCGCGGTGGCATGACCGACGAAACCGGCGGCGCCGGTGACGAGGACGGGGCTCTTGCTCATGCGCCGATCCCCTGCCCGGAAAGGTCGAACCAACCCGACTCCATGGCTGACCATGCCAGCTCCGCGATCACCGCCATTCCCATATACTCCACCCGGCGAGCCCTTCCCTCGTTCCGTTCCCGGAACGGGCTCCTCGACCCTGCCGTGCCGTTCGCCCCCTGCTCGAACAAGTCGGAAAAAGGGAGCGAGGCGTTGAAAACTGGCTCAAAACTGGATCGGAGCTATCAGATTCCGTCTGGAACGACGTGGTGACCCGCCGCCGTCAGGGCTTCGGTCAGCGTGGACACGCATCTATCGACCAGTGCCGGATCGGCGCTGCGCACGACGAAATTGGCGCCGGTGCGACCGTCGCGGAAAAAGGGATAGCTGCCGATCGCGACGCCGTCATGCGCCTTCTCCGTCGTCCGGAGTATCTCGGCGACCTCGCTTTCGCCGACCCAGCAGCCGATCGTCCGCGAAACGACGGGTCGCCCGCCCTCCAGCGTGCCGGTCAGCGCGTCGAGCATCCCGGCGGTGATGTGCGGTACGCCCGCCATGATATAGATATTGCCGATCCGGATCCCCGGCGCGCCCGACACGCGATTGGGGATCAGCGAGGCCCCCTCGGGCGTCCGCGCCATCCGCGCACGCGCCGCGGTGACGCCGCCACGCTCGGCATAATAGGTTTCCAGGATCGCGCGTGCCTCCCGATGTTCGACCACCGGCAGGTCGAGTGCCGCCGCGATCGCGTCGACGGTGATGTCGTCATGCGTCGGGCCGATCCCGCCGGTCGTGAAGAGATAGTCGTTGCGCGCACGAAGCGTATTCACCGCCTCGGCAATCGCCGCGGCCTCATCGGCGACCACGCGCACCTCGACCAGCCGAATTCCCTGCACGTTCAGCCAACTGGCGAGCTGCGCGACGTTCTTGTCCTGGGTACGGCCCGACAGGATCTCGTCGCCGATGACGACCAGAGCGGCGGTCCAGATACGGTCTCGGGTGGGCGCGGATTCCATGGGCAGGACATAGCCTCGCAAAATCGCGCACGCCACGCTATATCGCCGCCATGACCGATTATGTGACCGTTTCCGCCGACGCGCCCCAGGGGCGGAACGGCGCGATCAAATTGTGGGGCCGTGAGGCGTTCAACGGCATGCACAAGGCGGGGCGGCTCGCCGCCGAGACGCTGGACATGCTGGTCCCGCACATGGTGCCCGGCGTCACCACGGCCGAGATCAACCGGCTGGTCCATGAATTCATCGTCGAGCGCGCCGGCGTCCCCGCGACGCTGGGCTATCGCGGCTATGCGCATTCGACCTGCGTGTCGATCAACCATGTCGTCTGCCACGGCATTCCGTCCGACAAGGCCTTGAAGTCCGGCGATATCGTCAATGTCGACGTGACCCCGATCGTCGATGGCTGGCACGGCGACACCAGCCGCATGTACCTGATCGGCGACGTGCCCCTGAAGGCGCGCAAGCTGGTCGAGGTGACCTATGAATGCCTGATGCTGGGCATCGAGCAGGCCAAGCCGGGCAACCATATGGGCGATGTCGCCCACGCCATTCAGCGTCATGCCGAGAAGCACCGCTACGGCGTGGTCCGCGATTTCTGCGGCCATGGCCTGGGCCTGTTGTTCCACGACGCGCCCGAGGTGGTCCATGTCGGCCGTCCCGGCACCGGGCCCGAGTTGAAGCCCGGCATGATCTTCACCATCGAGCCGATGATCAATATCGGCCGACCCGACGTGAAGCTGCTCGACGATGGCTGGACGGCGGTGACCCGCGATCGGTCGCTGTCGGCCCAGTTCGAACATTCGATCGGCATCACCGAAGAAGGCTGCGAGATCTTCACGCTCAGCCCCGCGGGCTACACCCAGCCGCCTTACGTCTGAGACCATGATGCTGGGCGCGATCCGGGTGGCGGCACGCGATCGCGGGCGGCTGGCCGACGTGATCGCGACGATATCGCGCTTCGGGCTGGACGTCCTGGTCGCGCGGCTGGGGCTGGATCCTGCACGGCGCGATCCCGACGCCCTGCCCTTCGACCTGCCCAGCCGAACGCGCCAGGCGATGGAGGCGCTGGGGCCGGTCTGGGTCAAGCTCGGTCAAATCCTGGCGACCCGCGCCGATCTGCTCCCGCCCGAATGGATCGCCGAGCTGGAGCGGCTGCACAGCGCCGCCCCGCGCCTGCCCTTCGATCGACTTCGGACCGAGGTGGAGGCGGCCCTGGGCGAGTCGCCCGAAACCGCCTTTGCCCGGTTTGACCCGGAGCCGCTCGCCGCCGCCTCCATCGCCCAGGTCCACCGCGCCGCGCTGGCCGACGGGACCGAGGTGGTGTTGAAGATCCGCCGTCCCGGCATCCGCGCGGTCATGGAGGCCGACCTCCGCCTGCTGACCCAATTCGCGGCCATGGCCGAGGCGACCCATGCCGAAGCCCGCCGCTACGGCGCGGTCCGCATGATCCGCGAACTGGGCCGCGACATACTCGAGGAACTCGACTTCACCATCGAAGGACGCAACGCCGACCGCCTGCGGGAGGATTTCGCGGGTGACGCGCGGGTCGTCGTGCCAACGATCCACTGGGCGTACACGTCCGAAACGCTGCTGGTGATGGACTTCATCGCTGGCGTGCCGCCCCGCAGCGCGACCGTCCTTCGCGAAGCGGGGATCGATCCTGCCGCCATCGCACAGACGGGCGCCGACATCGTGCTCGAGATGACGCTGATCAACGGGCGGTTCCATGGCGATCCGCATCCCGGCAATCTGCTCTGCCTGCCCGGAAATCGCATCGCGATGCTCGATCTGGGGCTGATCGGCCATGTGTCCCCACGTCGCCGGGAAGAGGTGATCGCCTTCACCCAATCCATCGCCAACAGCGATCCGGCGTTGTTGGCCGAGACGCTCAAAAACTGGTCGCAAACCGACGATATCGCCCCCGAACGGTTCCAGGCGGTAGCCGACCGGCTGGTCGCGCGACACGGCGGCGGTGCGCTGAGGCTGGCGGCGATCCTGGGCGACATCTTTCCCATATTACGCGAGGAGCGGATTGTCCTCCGCCCCGACATGCTGCTGCTGTTCAAGGCGCTGATCACCATCGACGGCGTATTGAGCGGCATCCAGCCCGATTTCGACATGTCCGCCGCCCTCCGCCGGGCAACTATGCGGATCATCGAAGCGCGCATGTCGCCAGATCGCTGGACGAAGCGGGCCAACGCGCTGGCGCTGGAACTCGACCGGCTGGGCGACGATCTGCCCCGCCTCATCCGCGCCACGACGCGAAAGCTGGAAACCGCGACCCCCGCCATCGCGACCACCGGCATCGAAGCCGCGATCCGAAGCGGTGCAGGCTGGATCGCGGGTGCCCTGGCCTTCTCGGGCGTGGCGATCGCGGTGGCCATGCGGCTGGGCTAACCAAGCTTTTTCAGCTGATCCCCCAGGCCGAAGGGATGACGGCGATATTCCGCCCGCCAGTCGACACCGGCGTGCTCCAGCATCTCGGCCTCGACGGCGCCATAGACGTACAGGGCACTGCGCTTCCAAACGTTGAAGCCCTGGTCATCGATCGCACGCAGACTCGTCGCAAGACCCTTCCAGCGGCCAACCACATCCTCGCGCATCGCCGCGTCACACTGTCGCGCCAGCGTCAGTTCGGTCCAACGCGCGACGCCCTCCTGACCAACCTGAAACTCATAATAGCGGCGATCCTCCTTGCGCACTCCGGCCAGCGCCGCTTCCCGGGCAGCGATATAGGCCCTCGTCGCCGAGCGGCGCTCGTCAGGTGATCGCGCGGCCAGGAAAGCGAGCCCCGCCGTCCCCATCGCCCGGAAGCCGGAGCCGACCTTCGGATCGGCATAGGGGAAGGGATAGTTCAGCATCCAGCTTCCATCCGTCGTCCCGCCCGCAAGGCCCAGCGCGGCAACGGCTTCGGCATAGCCCGGCAGCCGCGACTGATAGAGGTGGAAGGCTTCGTGGAGCACCGTGGCCTTCCAATAGGCCGGGGTCATCTCCAGCGCCTCGGGAGAACCGATAGCAATCGACTGTTCTCCGGGAAAGAAGCCGCCCTCGCGATCCCCAGACCGATCCCCCGACCGATCATGCCTCATCATTCCGCACACCGATAGTGACGAACCGGCGACACCGCGTTAAAGGCGCGGGCCATGACCGAGATCACGCCCCAGATCGTCGCCGACCACGGCCTGTCCGAAGACGAATATCAGCGCGTCCTGAACGCGCTGGGCCGCGAGCCCAATCTCGTCGAGCTCGGCATCTTCTCGGTGATGTGGTCGGAGCATTGCAGCTACAAGTCGAGCCGCATCCACCTGAAGAAGCTGCCCACCGAAGGGCCTCAGGTCATTTGCGGCCCCGGCGAGAATGCGGGCGTCATCGACATCGGCGACGGCCAGGCCGCCATCTTCAAGATGGAGAGCCACAACCACCCCTCGTACATCGAGCCGTATCAGGGTGCGGCGACGGGCGTCGGCGGGATCCTGCGCGACGTCTTCACCATGGGCGCGCGACCGGTCGCGAACCTCAACGCGCTGCGCTTCGGTCGGCCCGACCATCCCAAGATGCGTCACCTGATCTCTGGCGTGGTCCATGGCATCGGCGGCTATGGCAACTGCGTCGGCGTGCCGACCGTGGGTGGCGAGGTCAATTTCCACCCGGCCTATGACGGCAACATCCTGGTCAACGCGATGACCGTCGGCGTCGCGGATCAGGACAAGATCTTCTATTCGGCGGCCAGCGGCGTCGGCAATCCGATCGTCTATGTCGGCTCCAAGACCGGCCGCGACGGTATCCACGGCGCGACCATGGCCTCGGCTGATTTCGGCGAGGATGCGGATGCCAAGCGTCCGACCGTGCAGGTCGGCGATCCCTTCACCGAAAAGCTGCTGATCGAGGCGTGCCTCGAACTCATGGCGTCGGACGCGATCGTCGCGATCCAGGACATGGGCGCGGCGGGCCTGACCTCGTCGTCGGTCGAGATGGCGTCCAAGGGCGGCGTCGGTATCGAGCTGATCATGGACGACGTGCCCCAGCGCGAAGAGGGCATGACCACTTACGAGATGATGCTGTCGGAGAGCCAGGAGCGGATGCTCATGGTGCTGAAGCCCGGCCGCGAGGCTTTCGCGGAAGGCATCTTCCGCAAGTGGGAGTTGGACTTCGCGGTCATCGGCCACGTCACCGACACCGGCCGCATGGTCCTGCGTCACAAGGGCGAGGTGGTGTGCGACATACCGCTCGCGCCGCTGGCCGACGACGCACCCCTCTATGACCGCCCGCATGTCCCGACCGCGGTTCCGCCCGCGATCACCTCGCCGGGCTGCCAGGATCCGGCCGCCGACCTGCTCAAGCTGATGGGCTCGCCCGACATCGCCTCGCGCCGGTGGATCTGGGAACAGTATGACCATATGGTCGGCGGCGACACGGTGCAGCGTCCCGGCGGCGATGCCGCCGTGGTCCGCGTCCATGGCACGCAAAAGGGGCTCGCGATGAGCACCGACTGCACCCCGCGCTATTGCTATGCCGATCCGGTCACCGGCGGTATGCAGGCGGTCGTCGAGACGTGGCGCAACATCACGGCGGTGGGCGCCAAGCCGCTCGCCATCACCAACTGCCTCAACTTCGCCAATCCGCAGCGGCCCGAGATCATGGGGCAGATCGTCGGCTGCCTGGAGGGCATGAGCCAGGCCTGTCGCGCGCTCGACTATCCGATCGTGTCGGGCAACGTCTCGCTCTACAACGAGTCGAAGGCGACCGGCGGCGGCTCGGCGATCCTGCCGACCCCCGCGATCGGCGGCGTCGGCCTGATGGCCGACTGGTCCAAGTCGGCGACCATCGCCTTCAAGGGCACCGGCGACGTGATCGTCCTGATCGGCGCACCGAAGGGCGAGATCGGCCAGTCGCTATGGCTGCGCGAAGTCCACGGGATCGAGGGCCGCGACGCGGGGCCGCCCCCCTCGATCGACCTCGATGCCGAGCGTCGTACCGGAGACCTCGTGCGCGCGGCGATCACCGCCGGTCATCTGACCGCGGTGCATGACGTCGCGGACGGCGGTGTCGCGGTCGCGGTTGCGGAAATGGCACTGGCCGCCAATATCGGCGCGCTGATCCAGTTCCCCGAACAGGGCGAAGCCTGCCGCCAGCTCTTCGCCGAGGACCAGGGCCTGTATGTCGCCACGGTCGAGGACACCGCGCTGATCGACTTCCTGGCGAACGCGCATCAGGCGGGCGTCGAGGTCGAGCGGATCGGGCGCACCGCGGGCAGCCGCCTGATCTTCGAGCGCGAGGATGGCGATTTCGTCGTTCCGCTCGACGATCTCCGCCGCGCGCATGAGGGCTTCTTCCCCAGCCTGATGGGCGCCGACGCCGCCCTCGCTTAAGGCATTGCCGGAGCCTCGACCGCGCGTCGGGGCTCCGCGCAGCGGTGAAGGATCAGATAGCCTATCCCCGCCGCCAGGATCGAGGCGATCAGGATGCCGAGCGATGCCGCCTCGCGCAGCTCGCCACCGCCGAACGCCAGTCCGGCGATGAACAGCGAGATCGTAAAGCCGATCCCTGCCAGCGCGCCGACCCCGACGACCATCGGCCAGCTCACCTGATCGGGCCGCCGCGCGAGGCCAAGCGCACTCGCCGCCCAGGTGAAGCCCAGGAAACCCAGCGGCTTGCCCACCACCAGCCCGAGCACGACGCCCAGGACGAGCGGACTGAAGACCGTCGACAGCAACGCGCCCGAGACATGGATGCGGACATTGGACAGCGCAAAGAGCGGCAACACGACATAATTGACCCACGGGGTCAGTATCTCGATCAGGCGGCTGCTCGCCACGCGGGTCGCCGACGCCATTTCGTGCAGATAACCCAGCCGTTCCTCCGCACGTTCGCGAAGCTGTTGCTCCTCCTCGTCATCGTCCGCACGCTCCGCCGCGCCGTGCGCATGCTGGAATTCGTCGACCCGCCGCTGGACCTTTTCGGCGAAATCACGCTGCTCGAGACGCGGAGCGACCGGGACGGTCAGCCCGATCATGACACCGGCGATGGTCGCATGGATGCCGGACTCGAGCACTCCGCCCCAGACGATCAGCGCCAGCAGCACATAGGGGACCGACGACACCCAGCCGACCCGGCGCAACCCGACGATCCCCGCCAGAGCGATCGCAGCGACGATCACCCCGCGCGGATCGATCGCGGCGCTATAGGCGAACGCGATGACCAGCAGGCCGCCGACATCGTCGACCGCCGCGAACGCCAGCATCAGCGCGCGTAGCCCGGCGGGCAGCCGCGTCGCAAAGACCGCGATCAGCGCGAGGCCGAAGGCGGTGTCGGTGGTGATCACGCTGCCCCATCCGGGCTGCCCCTCGGTGCCACCCGCAACGAGCAGGAACAGCCCGACCGGCACCAGCATCCCGCCCATCGCCCCCGCAAGCGGGAAGGCGGCGGTCCGCCAGTGCGCGAGCGGACCACTGACCATCTCGCGCTTCACATCGGCACCGATGATGACGAAGAACAGCGGCAGGAGGGCGTGGTCGATCCACTCCGCCAGCGTGTGGGACACCTGCTCCGCCCCGAAACGGATCGCGACGGGACTATCCCAGAACCCCTCAAAGGCCCGCGCCCAGGGGCTGTTCGTCATCACAAGCGCCAGGATCGTCGCCAGCAGCAGCGGTCCGCCGGTCACCTCGCTTCCTGCGAAAAACGGCTCGATCCGGCGCAGGAACGCCGTTGCGGCCGGTGAATGGTGCGCACGCGCGGTGGCACGTCCGGTCAGGCGAGGCGATAATCCCATATGAAGGCCAATGCTTTGGCGGACCGGCGGTTGCATCCTGCGCCATGCTCTCTAAGCCCGCCCGACACGCTTGGAGCAACATCTTGGTCGACGGTTCCGCCCCTGCCCCATCGCCCGCCGTGCCGCCGACCGGGGCACGCTGGGTGACGCTCGACGTGCTGCGCGGCGTCGCGGTGATGGCGATCCTGCTGGCGAACCTCCCCGGCTTCGCGCTTCCCGATCCCGCCTATTCGAACCCGATCGCGTGGGGCGGTGCGCGGAGCATCGACCGTGCGAGCTGGTTCCTGAACGAGGTCTTCGTCAACGGGCGGATGCGTGGGCTGTTCTCGCTGCTGTTCGGTGCGTCGACCTTGCTCATCCTCCAACGTGCCGACGCCGCCGGGCGCAACGGCGCGTCGATCCATCTGCGCCGCATGGCGGTGCTGTTCCTGTTCGGGCTCTTGCATCTGACATTCATCTGGACGGGCGACATCCTCGCGCACTACGCGCTGGTCGGGGTGATCGCGCTCGGCTTTGTCGGGCTGGGGACGCGCGGATTGTTCTGGACCGCAATCGCCATGGCCGGGCTGTCGATGGCGATGGGATGGCTCGAATGTTTCGGACTGCTGGCCGCGGCGGCACGCGACACGCCGCAATCGGCCGCGCTCTGGAACCTCTATCAGGCGGCCTTCGGCACGCCCGCCCCCTCGCAGCTCCTGCCCGAGATCGCCGCGATGCGCGGATCCTGGGCGACGGCCACGGCCTTTCGGCTGGAAAACAACGGTAATCCGCTGCTCGACCTGATCCAGATCGGTCCCGACACGCTCGGCGCGATGCTGCTCGGCATGGCGGCGCTCAAGTCAGGCTTTCTGACCGGCCAGTGGTCGCGGCGGGCCTATCGGCGTTGCGCCGCGATCACGATCCCGCTTGCCTGCGGCGCATATGCGGCAATGGCGCTCGCTATCATGGCCAGCGACTATGACGTTCGCGCGGTCGCACTGGTCGAGCTGTTCCTGAACATTCCCTTCCGGTTGATCGGAACCGTCGGCTATGCCGCGCTGATCCTGTTGCTGCTCACACCGGGCGGCTGGTGGACGACACGGATAGCCGCCGCCGGACGGATGGCCTTTTCCAACTATCTCGCGACCAGCGTGGTGATGACGTTCATCTTCTACGGCCACGGGCTCGGGCAATTCGCGCGCTGGAACCGCGCCGACCTCTATCTGCTGGCGCCGCCGATGTGGGCGTCGATGCTGCTCTGGTCGAAGCCCTGGCTCGACCGGTTCGGCCAGGGTCCGCTGGAGCGGATATGGCGAATGGCGACCAATGCGAGGCTCAACCAGGCCGCATAATATCTGCAAACGCCTCGCAACAGCCTTGCGATCCACTCTCATTAGCGCTATACGGACGTTGCTTTTGAAGGAGAGCGTCTTGGTCGTTTGCGTGTGCAATGCCATCCGGGAGTCGCAGGTTCGCGATGCCGCACGGGCCGGGTCGATGACCCCCTGCCAGATGTATCAGGCGCTCGGGCGCCAACCGAAATGCGGCCAGTGCGCCGTCGTGGCGCGGGCGATCATCGAAGAGGAACGCGCGGCCGCCTGAGCCCCGCGCCCGCGATCAGGCCGCCTGTTCCCAGCGCCCCTGATCATTCTGCTTCCAGTAGCGTCGCTCGACGCCGTCCCTCTCCGCAAGGGACCGCCAGGCGGATCGCGCTTCGTCGATCCGATCGCCATCGAAGAAATGAAACACGCGCTCGAAGCCCAAAGCCTCGTCGCGCCACAGTCCGTCTGCCAGTGCGATATGCCGGGCGCCGTTGCCCGCCTGTAGATCGCCCGCGATCAGAACCGGTTGCGCGGCATCGTCCGCCTCCCCCGCCTGCGCATGGGGCAGGAAACCGTCGGCGGGGATCATCCAAAGCTGCCGATCGAGTGCCGCGCGCTGGTCGGCGTCGCCACTGACGATCAGCAGGCGATTGCCGCCCGCCGTCACCCGCTCGGCGATGACGGGCAGCAACCGGTCGAGCGGCGCGATCGTCAGATGGTAGAAATCGACCTGCACGACCGCGCCGCCCTTCCCCGTTTCGCCTCGAACCGGTCCGCGACGAACTGGTCGAGCAGCCGCACGCCATAGCCCGTGGCGCCCTTGTCGTGATTGACGCCGGGCTTTTCCGACCAGACCATGCCCGCGATATCGAGATGCGCCCAGGCGACGCCCTCGTTGATATAGCGCTTCAGGAACTGCGCCGCCGTGATCGAGCCGCCGCCGCGCGGTCCGACATTCTTCATGTCGGCGATCTGGCTGTCGATCAGCTTGTCATAAGCCTCCGACAGCGGGAAGCGCCACAGCTTCTCGTCGGTGGTACGGCTCGCCGCGAGCAGCGCGTCGGCCAGCGAATCGTCATTGGCGAACAGGCCGCCATGCTCGTTGCCCAGGCTGATGATCATCGCGCCGGTCAGCGTCGCAAGGTCGACGATGGTCGACGGCGAATGGGTCTTCTGCACCCAGGTCAGCGCATCGCACAGCACCAGCCGTCCCTCGGCATCGGTGTTGATCACCTCGATCGTCTGGCCGGACATGGAGGTGACCACGTCGCCGGGACGCTGCGCATTGCCGTCGGGCATGTTCTCGACCAGGCCCATGACGCCGACGACATTGGCCTTGGCCTTGCGCGCCGCGATCGCCTTCATCGCACCCGCGACGGCACCCGCGCCGCCCATGTCCCACTTCATGTCTTCCATGCCGGCGGCGGGCTTGATCGAAATGCCGCCGGTGTCGAAGGTCACGCCCTTGCCGACCAGCGCCAGCGTCTCGGCATCCGCACCGCCGCCGTTCCATTTCAGCACCAGCAGGCGCCCTTCGCGTACCGAGCCCTGGCTGACGCCCAGCAGCGCACCCATGCCAAGATCGCGCATCTGCGCCTCGTCGAGCACGGTGACCTCCAGGCCCAGACCCTCGACGTCGTTCAGGACACGCTCGACGAAGCTTTCGGGGTAGAGCTTGTTCGGCGGCTCCGACACGAGCGTGCGGGTGAGATCCAGTCCGCCATTGACCGCATGGACGCGCGCGAAGGCCGCCTCGGCATCCGCCCCGGCCTGGACGATGGCGATCCGGGTCAGCGTCGGCTTTGCGGTTTCGGGCAGCTTGGTCCGGTACACGTCATGCCGCCAGCCGCGCTGGACCGCCGCACCCGCAAAGGCGGCCACCGCGTCGCCCGAAGGCGTGGTCGCCAGGCCCGTCAGCAGGACCGAAGCCGAGGTGGCGCTGGTCAAAAGCCTGGCCGTCAGCGCACCGCCGGCCTTGCGCCAGTCGGCATCCTTGCCCTCTCCGACGCCCAGCAGCACAACCCGGCGCACACCGCCATCGACAGGGGCGAAAACCTCGACGATCGAGCCCGCCTCGCCCTTGAAACGCGCGGCGTCGGTCGCCGCCTTGGCGATCGCGACCATGTCGTCGCCACCGACCGCCCCGGTGATCGTACCGTCCTTCGGAATCGGAACGACGAGCACGTCGCTCGCATCGATGGCGGTGGTGAAGGCGATCTGCATGGGAAACCCCTGATGAACTAGTAACTGTTGCTATCATCTAGGCCGAAAGCCTCGTCTGGCAAGCGCGCGATTGCAGCAAGCCGCCGGTGATGCGATAGGCGGACCCTTGACGGCGTCGCCCTGCCCGGGCGGCTTTTTCATCGTGTCGGCAAGGACGGACCAGATATCATCGTGTTGCGAGTGACGCTTCTGACCGGCAGCGCCCTGCCCTTCACCCTGTCGTTGGCCGTACTGGCCGCGAATCCGGCCGCCGCGCAGGACCTTCAGGATCGCCCCGTCTCGCCGCCACCGGCAGAGGGCGCCGCGCCCGAGGCCAACCAGGTACGGTTCAGTTCGAACCAGCTCGAATACGACATGAATGCGGACATCGTCGTCGCGACCGGCGAAGTGCGCATGTTCCGCGAGGGCGAGCGGCTACGCGCCGACAAGGTCACCTGGAACCGCAAGACGGGCAAGGTGCTCGCGACCGGCAATATCGCGATCACCAATCCCGAAGGCGACATCGCCTATGGCGACCAGATCGAGCTGACCGACTCGCTGAAGGACGGCGTCGTCGACAATATGCTCGTCGTGCTGGAACAGGGCGGTCGCCTCGCCGCCGACCGGGGCACGCGCCAGCCCGACGGCCGGGTCGATCTCGAGCACGCTGCCTATACGCCTTGCGCGGTCGAGACCTCGGATGGGTGCCCCAAGGAGCCGTCGTGGAAGATCACGGCGGTCAAGGTGACCTATCGCCCCGATCGCGAACGTGTCTATTTCAATGGCGCGCGACTCAACCTGTTCGGTCTGCCCACCATCCCCCTGCCGCGCCTGTCCGCGCCGGTCGGGTCGGGCGGCGACAGCGGCTTTCTGACCCCCGATATCCGACTCGACCGGGTCAACGGCGTCGAGGTCGCGGTGCCCTATTACTGGCGGCTGGCGCCGAACCAGGGGCTTACCGTCACCCCGCATGTCTTCAGCGCCGTGCTGCCGATGTTGCAGGCGCAATATGAGGCGCTGTCGACCGTCGGCGCATTCCGGGTGACCGGCTATGCCACCGCCAGCCGTCGAAGCGACGACCTGAACACGCTCGATCCGACCGATACGAGCCAGGCGTTTCGCGGCTATCTGGATGCGGTCGGACGCTATCAATTCTCGCCCGAATGGAGCCTGTCGGGTTCGATGCGGATCACGACCGACCGCACCTTCCTGCGTCGCTACGACCTCTCCCGCGACGACCGGCTGCGTACCACCGCCAGCCTCGAGCATATCGACGCCGACAGCTACTTCTCGCTGACCGGCTGGTATGTCGAGACGCTACGCGTCAACGATCCGCAGGGGCAGCAGCCGATCGCACTGCCGGAGCTCGACTATCGCCGCCGCTTCGACGACGGCCTGCTCGGCGGCAAGTTCGAGATGGAACTCAACACCCTGGCGATCAGCCGTACCGCGGGCCAGGATACGCAGCGCGCCTTTGCCAGCCTGCGTTGGGACCTCCGCCGCCTGACCAATTGGGGGCAGGAGGTGACCTTCACCGCCTATGGTCGCGGCGACGCCTATAATTCGAACAACATCGCCTCGACCCCCCTCGTCTATCAGGGGCTGGAGGGGTTCCAGGGCCGTGCGATCGGCGCGCTGGCGGTCGATGTGAAGTGGCCGTTCGTCGGCGAACTCTGGGGCGGCAGCCAGCGCTTCACCCCGCGCGTTCAGATCGTCGCGAGCCCCAAGATCAAGAATATCGACATTCCCAACGAAGACGCCCGTTCGGTCGATCTGGAGGACTCGAACCTCTTCGCGCTGAATCGATTCCCCGGTTACGACCGATTCGAGGATTCGACGCGGATCACCTATGGCGCGCAATGGGCGCTGACCCTGCCGGGCTTCACGTTCGATACTTTGATCGGACAGAGTTTCCGTCTCAACGACCGTCCGACCATTCTCTATCCGGGCACCGGCCTGTCGGATCGCTGGTCCGACATCGTCGGGCGGACCGAGATCCGGTTCCGCGATTTCGTGTCGCTCACCCACCGCTTCCGCCTGGACAAGGACAGCTTCGCGGTCCGTCGGAACGAGATCGATGCGACGATCGGTTCGCGCTCCACCTATTTCCAGGCAGGCTATCTCCGGCTGAACCGTAACATCTTCACATCGATCGAGGATTTGCAGGATCGCGAAGAGGTCCGGCTCGCCGGGCGGGTGCAGTTCGCGCGCTTCTGGTCGGCATTCGGATCGACCGTGATCGACCTGACCGACCGGCGCGAGGACGCGCTGTCGCTGTCCAACGGTTTCGATCCGATTCGCCACCGGCTGGGCGTGCAATATGAGGACGACTGCCTCCGCCTGGGCTTCACCTGGCGGCGGGACTATGTGAACACCGGCGACGCACGCGCGGGCAACAGCTACCTGTTGACGCTGGCGTTCACCAATCTCGGTCGCTAAGCCGGTATTCAGCATGGTCGAGCCATATCGCGACGGTTACGCGCCCCATTCAGGCGCGATGAGGATCACAGACACGGTGAAGAACGACATTCGTACCAAGGGCCGCTTTCTTCGCGCGGGCGTGACGATGATGATGGCCGCCATGGCCGCGGGCACGCTGGCGCAGACCGTGCCGGATCAGGCGGTGCCCGACACCGGTGGGCTTAACATCCCCTCCAATCTTCAGCTCTTCGGCAAGCTGGACCCCAATGTCCGCAAGCCGACCGCGATCGTCAACGAGACGGTCCTGACCCAGACCGACATCGATCAGCGCATGGCGCTGGCCATGGCGCTCAACAACGTGACCAATTTGTCGCCCGAGGATCGCGATCGCCTGAGGATGCAGATCCTGCGCCAGCTGATCGACGAGACGCTGCAGATTCAGGAAGCGAAGACCGCCGACATCACGATCACGCCCGACGAGATCAATCAGGCCTATGCCCGCTTCTCGCAGCAGTTCGGCAAGACGCCCGCCACGATGACCCCCTACCTCCGCTCGGTCGGTTCGTCGGACAAGTCGATGCGCCGCCAGATCGAGGGTGAGTTGGCCTGGAGCCGTTATCTGCGCAAGCGCGTCGAACCCTTCGTCAATGTCGGCGACGAAGAGGTCAACGCGATCCGTGCCCGGCTGGAAGCCGCGAAGGGAACCGAGGAATATAACCTCAAGGAGATCTTCCTCTCGGCCAACGAGGCGACGCAGCAGCAGGTCTTCGCCAATGCGCGCCAGATCATCGGCGAGATCCAGAAGGGCCAACAGCCCTTCGAATATTTCGCGCGCAGCTTCTCCGAGGCGTCGACCCGCGCGGTGAACGGCGACCTGGGCTGGGTCCGCGCGGCGCAGTTGCCGCCGGAGCTCCAGTCGGCGGCGCAGCAGATGCAGGTCGGCCAGGTGGCCGGACCGATCCAGATCCCCGGCGGCTTCTCGATCCTGTACCTGACCGACAAGCGCCAGGTGCTGACCGCCGACCCGCGCGATTCGCGTCTGTCGCTCAAGCAGCTGACGGTGAAGTTCCCGGCGGGCACCACCCAGGCGCAGGCGACCGCGCGTGCCGGGGAGTTCGCCAAGGCGACCCAGGCGATCCGTGGCTGCGGCGACGTGCAGCGCGTTGCGACCGCGCTCAAGGCCGAAGTGGTCGACAACGACCAAGTCACCATCCGCCAGCTTCCCGCGCCGCTCCAGGAAATCCTGCTGAAGCTGCAAATTGGTGAGGCGACGCCGCCCTTCGGCTCGCCCGAGCAGGGCGTCCGCTCGCTCGTGCTGTGCGACCGTGAGGAGCCGCGCTCGGGCAATCTGCCGAGCAGCGACCAAATCCAGAATCAGGTCGAGCAGCAGCGGGTCAACCTGCGCGCGAACCAGAAGATGCGCGATCTTCGCCGCGACGCGGTGATCGAATATCGTTGATCGGGCGGCAGCGATGATCCGTCCGCTGGCAATCTCCATGGGTGATCCGGCCGGTATCGGGCCCGAGATCATCGCCAAGGCCTGGACCGCGCGGCACGAGGCGGATCTGCCGCCCTTCCTGGCGGTCGGCGACGTGCGCGCGATCGAGCGGGTGTGGAGCGGACCGACGCTCCGTGTCTCCGACATGGCGAGCGCCGTGGCGGCGTTCGACCGGGCCTTGCCGATCCTGTCGATCGATGAAGCGGGCGAGATCCGCCCCGGCCAGCCGGATGTCGAGGGGGCCCGCTGCGCGCTCCACGCGCTCGAGCTTGCGGTCGGTCTGGTCCGTTCCGACGCGGCGAGTGCGCTGGTCACCGGCCCGGTCAGCAAGGCGCAGCTCTACGATATCGGCTTCATCCACCCCGGCCAGACCGAGTTCGTGGCCGAACGCTGTGGCGTGTCGGGAGCGAATGCGGTGATGATGCTTGCCGGACCGTCCCTGCGCGTCGTGCCGATCACCACGCATGTACCGCTCGCCGCCGTCCCGGGACTCTTGTCGGTCGAACTGATCGCGGCCAAGGGGCGCGCGACGGCACGCGGGCTGTGCAAGAATTTCGGCATCCGCTCACCGCGCCTCGCCTTTGCCGGGCTGAACCCGCACGCGGGGGAAAGCGGTGCGATCGGGCGTGAGGAGATCGACCTGATCGAACCCGCCATCGCACAGCTTCGCGCCGAGGGGATCGACGCGACCGGGCCGTTCGCCGCCGACACGCTGTTCCACCCACGCGCGCGGGCCGCCTATGACGCGGTGCTGTGCTGCTATCACGACCAGGCGCTGGTGCCGCTCAAGACGATCCATTTCGACGAGGGCGTCAACATCACCTTGGGCCTGCCGATCGTCCGGACCTCACCCGATCACGGCACCGCCTTCGGAATCGCGGGCCAGGATCGCGCGCATCCCGGCGCGATGATCGCGGCGATCGCCATGGCGGGCGATGCGGCGCGCCGCCGCGCCGAGGCCGCGGCCTGACATGACCCCCGTCACCCCCCTGCCCCCCTTGCGCGAGGTGATCGCGCGGCACGGCCTGTCGGCGTCGAAGTCGCTCGGTCAGAACTTCCTGTTCGACGGCCAGTTGCTGGCCCGGATCGCGGCGATACCGGGCGACCTGACCGATCGGGAGGTGCTGGAGATCGGCCCCGGACCCGGCGGACTGACCCGTGCGCTGCTGATGGCGGGCGGGCGCGTCACCGCGATCGAGCGCGACCGTCGCTGCATCCCGGCGCTGGCCGAATTGGCCGAAGCCTTTCCCGGTCGATTGAAGGTCATCGAGGGCGACGCGCTGCGCATCAACGCGCCCGAGCTGTTCGAGGACAAGCCGCACATCGTTTCCAACCTGCCCTATAATGTCGGGACGCCGTTGCTCGTCGGATGGCTCTCGGGCGCGTGGTTGCCCTGGTGGCAGTCCTGTACGCTGATGTTCCAGAAGGAAGTGGCGGAGCGGATCGTCGCCGCCGCCGACCAGTCGGCCTATGGACGGCTTGCCGTGCTGACCCAGTGGCGCAGCGAGGCGCGGATCGCGATGCCGGTTCACCGTTCCGCCTTCACGCCCCCGCCCAAGGTGATGTCGGCGGTCGTCCACATCACCCCCAAGCCCGCGCCCGAGGGGGTGAGCTTCCGCATCCTCGAACGCCTGACTGCGGCTGCCTTCGGCCAGCGGCGCAAGATGCTCCGCCAGAGCCTCAAGCCGGTGGCCGGTGCGGTGGAGGCAATGGAAGCGATCGGCATCGATCCGGCCCGCCGCGCCGAAACGCTGTCGGTGGAGGAGTTCATCGCCCTGGCCCGCACGCTGGCCTGACGCTCCTCCCCGGCACGGGGAGGGGGACCATGGCGGAGCGGCGGTGGTGGGGATTGCTATTCCTTGGTCTCACCCTTGGTATCGACCTGCGCCGTCGTGATCGGCGTGGGCGGGCCCTTGGCGATCTGCGCCGCCAGCGCGGTCGCGTCGCCGCAGTCCGACTTGCAGAGCGTCTTGATCTTGGCGAGATTGTCCTTCGCCCGCGCGACCGCGCCGCGCTGGACCAGCGCCTCCCCCTGCCCGCGCAACGCCTTCAGGTCATTGGGGTCGAGCAGCAATGCTTCGCGATAGAGCCGGATCGCCTTGCCGGGCAGGCCGCGCGCATCCGCGACCTCGGCCAGCAGGACGAATGCCGCGCGATTGCGCGGGTCGACCGCCACCGCCGTCTCCAGCGCGTCGGTCGCCCCGTCCAGATTACCCGAGGCCTTCATCCCCCGCGCCTGCTCGAGCAGTTGCAGCGACCGGGCATCGATCTGGCTGTCGGGACGCTGCCCGCTGAGCGAGGTGGAGACCGATACCACGGCGAGAGCGGCGGCGGCGGCCAGGGACGTCAAACGCATGAGGAACTCCGGACTGGGCACTGCGCCGATTGCTAGCATGGCGCCCGTAGGCAGGCGACAAAAAAGCCATCGGTGCCATGGCGCGCGGGATCGAGGCGCTGGCCGGGGCCGTGCGGCGTGCCGAACGTCGGCTCGACGGGCTCGGCAGCCCAACCGCCATGGCGGGCGAGGAAACCCGCGACCTGATCGCGCCCCTCGGCATCGAGCAACGAGCAGACGATATAGACCATCCGCCCGCCCGGCTTCACGAGCCCGGCCCCGATCTCCAGAACCTGATCCTGCATCGCCCTGAGCCGCGCGAGACGGTCGGGGGTGAGACGCCATCGCGCCTCCGGATTGCGACGCCAGGTTCCGGTGCCCGAACACGGTGCATCGATCAGCACGCCGTCGGCCTTGCCCGTCCAGTCGGACAGCATCTCGGCCTCGCGTCCGGGGTTGAGCAAGCGGCTCTCGATGATCGTCGCGCCCGCGCGTTCGGCGCGCGGCGGCAGCTTTTGCAGGCGCGCGCGGTCGATGTCGCAGGCGAGCAGCGCGCCGCGATTGTCCATCGCGGCGGCGAGTTGCAGCGTCTTGCCCCCCGCCCCCGCGCACAGATCGACCAGCCACTCGCCCGGTTCGGCGGACAGCGCGGCGCCGACCAACTGGCTTCCTTCATCCTGCACTTCGAACAGGCCGGCGCGGTACAGGTCAGTCTGCTCGACCGGCGTCCCGCTCGGCAATCGCAGCCCCAGCGGGGCGATCGGCGTCGCACTGGCCTCGGGAAGCTGCTCGCGCACCGCATCGCGTGTCGTCGCCAGGCTGTTCGCCCGAAGGTCGAGTGGCGCGCGGTCGACCAGCGCGGCCTGCTGTTCCGTGTCGAGCCCCGAGGCGCTCAGCGCCTCGACCAGCCAATGCGGCGCGACGCCCTCCTCGGCGCGCGGCTCATCCGGGGTGATCGGGGCAGGGCCGTGGGTGGAGCCATCGAAGGTCTCCGCGAGTCCCGGCTCCCGGTCGGCCACCGCGACCATCGCCGCCCGGCCCGACACCGGCACCGGCCCTGCCTGACGAATGGCGGCATAGACCAGCTCGCGTACCGCACGCCGATCCTTCGATCCGGCATAGCGGCGCGTCGAGAAATAGCGGGCGATCAGCGTGTCCGCCGCCGCGCCGCCAGTCTCGGCGGCGGCGACGATCGCGTCGAGCAACTCGATCGCCGCCTGGGTGCGTGCGGCTGGCGTCATGCGGACGGGCCCTTTGGATCAGCGGGTCGGGTAATTGGGAGCCTCACGCGTGATGGTCACGTCGTGGACGTGGCTTTCCTTCAGGCCGGCACCGGTGATCTGGACGAACTGCGCGCGTTCGCGCAGGGCCTCCAGCGTCGCCGAACCGGTATAGCCCATCGCCGCCTTGATGCCGCCGACGAGCTGGTGGATGACATCGCGCGCAGGCCCCTTATAGGCGACCTGGCCCTCGATCCCCTCGGGAACCAGCTTCATCTGGTCCTTGATATCGCCCTGGAAATAACGGTCCGCCGAGCCACGCCCCATGGCCCCGACCGAGCCCATGCCGCGATAGGACTTGTAGGCGCGGCCCTGGTACAGGAAGGTTTCGCCCGGTGCCTCCTCGGTGCCCGCGAGCAGCGAGCCGACCATGCAGGCCCCCGCCCCCGCCGCGAGCGCCTTGGCGAGATCGCCCGAGGTGCGCAGGCCGCCATCGGCGATGACCGGAACACCCGACTTCCAGCCTTCTTCGGCGCAGTCCATGACAGCGGTGAGCTGCGGCACGCCGACACCAGCGACGACGCGGGTCGTGCAGATCGAGCCCGGGCCGATGCCGACCTTCACCGCGTCCGCGCCCGCATCGATCAGCGCGCGGGTGGCGGCGGCCGTCGCGACGTTGCCCGCGATCACCTGCACCGTATCGGACAGCTTCTTCGCCGCCTCCACCGCGCGCGCGACATCGCGGTTATGGCCGTGCGCCGTGTCGATGATGACGCAGTCGACTTCGGCCTCGATCAGCGCGCGGGTCCGCTCGAACCCCTTCTCGCCGACCGTCGAGGCGGCGGCGACGCGCAGCCGACCGGCGGTATCCTTGGTGGCGGAAGGATAGGTGACGGCCTTCTCGATATCCTTCACCGTGATGAGGCCGACGCAGCGATAGCTTTCGTCGACGACCAGCAGCTTCTCGATCCGCCGCGCGTGGAGCAGTCGGCGCGCCTCGTCCTGACCGACACCGACCTTGACCGTCGCCAGATCATCGCGGGTCATCAGTTCGGATACCGGCTGCTTCGGGTTTTCGGCGAAGCGCACGTCGCGATTGGTCAGGATGCCGACCAGGCGACCATCGAATTCGACGACGGGAATGCCGCTGATCCGGTGCCTCGCCATCAGCGCCTGCGCCTCGGCCAGCGTCGCGGTGGGGGAGATGGTGATCGGGTTGACGACCATGCCACTCTCGAACCGCTTGACCTGGCGGACCGCCGCCACCTGCTGCTCGACGGTCAGGTTGCGGTGAAGGACACCCATGCCCCCCAGCTGCGCCATGACGATCGCCATGTCGGCCTCGGTCACGGTATCCATCGCCGCCGACAGGACCGGGATGTTGAGCGCGATCGAGCGGGTCAGTTGCGTGCGCGTGTCTGCGGTGCTCGGCAGAACGTCGGACTCCTGGGGCACGAGGAGCACGTCGTCGAAGGTGAGGCCGAGGCGGATATCCATGGGGCTGCCAATCCTGCGGAGGGAACAAGTGGCGGGCCATGTAACCAAAGCAAGCCGTTCCCGCTAGGCCCTAGCTGCACCGCCGTGCTAGAAGGAGGTGGGATCGTCAAGGGGGGAGAGTATCCATGGGCCTGATCATCGCCGCGCTGGCCGTGCTGCTGGTGCTGATGTACCTGATGATGTCGATCAAGATCGTCCGCCAGGGCTATCAATATACGATCGAGCATTTCGGCCGCTACACGGGCACCGCCGTCCCCGGCTTCAACTTCTATCCGGCGTTCTTCTATCGTGTCGGCCGCAAGGTGAACATGATGGAACAGGTGATCGACATTCCGGGACAGGAGATCATCACCAAGGACAATGCGATGATCTCCACCGACGGTGTCGTGTTCTTTCAGGTGCTTGACGCGCCCAAGGCGGCCTATGAAGTGTCGGACCTGTACGTCGCGCTGCTCAATCTGGTGACGACCAACCTGCGCACCGTGATGGGGTCGATGGACCTGGACGAGACCTTGTCGAAGCGCGACGAGATCAACGCACGCCTTCTGAACGTCGTCGATCATGCGACGACCCCGTGGGGCGTGAAGATCACCCGCGTCGAGATCAAGGACATCCGCCCGCCGGTCGATATCGTCAACGCCATGGCCCGCCAGATGAAGGCCGAGCGCGAAAAGCGCGCCAACATCCTCGAGGCCGAGGGCTCGCGCGCGTCGGAGATCCTGCGCGCCGAGGGCCAGAAGCAGGCCCGCATCCTGGAGGCCGAGGGTCGCCGCGAGTCGGCCTATCGCGACTCCGAAGCGCGTGAGCGCGCCGCCGAGGCCGAAGCCAAGGCGACCCGCGTCGTCTCGGAAGCGATCGAATCGGGCGGGACGCAGGCGATCAACTATTTCATCGCGCAAAAATATGTCGAGGCGGTGGGCAAGTTCGCGACGAGCCCCAATGCCAAGACGATCCTGTTCCCGGTCGAGGCGACTCAGCTTATCGGGACGCTCGGCGGGATCGGCGAACTGGCCAAGGAGGCCCTCGCCCCCAACAAGCCCGACGCCGCCGCCCCGCGTGTCTCCACCAGGCCGGGTCCGTTCGACCAGTCATCCTCATGACGATCGGCGATCTGGACCCCGCCGCGCTCTGGCTGGCGGCGGGGCTCGCACTCGGCATCGCCGAACTGCTGGTGCCGGGAGTGTTCCTGATCTTCCTGGCCATCGCGGCCGGTGTCACCGCGCTGACGAGCTGGGCGCTGCCGGACGTGCCGATCGGTGTGCAGCTTGCCTGTTTCGCGGTGTGGAGCGTGGTGTGTGTCGTGATCGGGCGACGCTGGTATCGCGATTTCCCCGTCGACAGCGACGCACCGGTGCTGAACGCCCCCGCGCTGAGATTGCGGGGACAGGTGGTGACGGTCACGACGCCGATCATCGGAGGCGAAGGTCGCGCAAGGCTGGGCGACGGCGAGTGGCCCGTTCGCGGGCCGGAGGCTGAGACGGGAACCCGCCTGCGGGTCGCTCATGTCGACGGCGGCGTGTTGCTGGTCGAGCCTTTGGCGGAGTGAGGTCGCCGGACCGGTGTGGCCTTCGACCTAGGGCCGATCGACATTCAACCATGCCTGTCCTTCCCGCGCCCCTCGCGAGGGGAGAGGGTTGCGCAGACTTGGTCTTTGCGTAGCAAAAACTTAGTCGGAGCTGGGTGAGGGGTGATGCGCTCAAAGAGCGCGCGAGCCGAAGGCTCGCTCAACCCTTCACCCAAGCTACGCTGGCCAGCACGCTGGCAAGCTTCGCTAACCCTCTCCCCTGTCCAGGGGAGAGGGGGAGAATAGGCTGAATGTCGATCGGCCCTAGGTCAGGCTGTTCGGAACGGAAGAGCGGTCATCCCAACGCAGGCTGGGATCTTCGGCCTGAGCGAAGTCGAAGGCCAAGGGAGAACGCCCGCCACGAGCGCCCTCCCCCGGCCCTTCCATCACGCCGGGACCGAAACCTTCGGCGCGGCCGCGCGCACCCCCTCGTCGACATGCTCGGCGAACTGCTGGAAGTTCTCGTTGAACAGGCCGACCAGCTTGGCCGCCGTCGCGTCATAGGCCGCCTTGTCCGCCCAGGTGTCGCGCGGGTTCAGGATCGCCGGGTCGACGCCCGGCACCGAAACCGGCACCTGGAAGCCGAAATTGGGATCGGTCCGGAATTCGGCCTGGTTCAGGCTGCCGTCCAGTGCGGCGTTGAGCAGCGCGCGGGTCGCCTTGATCGGCATGCGGTGGCCGGTGCCGTACTTGCCGCCGGTCCAGCCGGTATTGACCAGCCAGCAATCGACCCCGCCCTTGGCGATCCGCTCCTTCAGCAAGTTGCCATAGACCGACGGATGGCGCGGCATGAACGGCGCGCCGAAACAGGTCGAGAAGGTCGCATCCGGCTCGGTCACGCCGATCTCGGTGCCCGCGACGCGCGCGGTATAGCCGGACAGGAAATGGTACATCGCCTGATCGGGCGTCAGCTTCGCGATCGGCGGCAGGATGCCATAGGCGTCGGCGGTCAGCATCACGATATTGCGCGGCACACCCCCCATATTGTCCTTCGACGCATTGGGGATGAAGTCGATCGGATAGGCGCCACGGCTATTCTCGGCCAGGCTGTTGTCGTCCAGGTCGAGCTGGCGCGTGACGGGATCCATCACGACATTCTCCAGGACCGTGCCGAAGCGCTTGGTGGTCGCGAAGATCTCCGGCTCCGCCTCGGGCGACAGGCGAATCATCTTGGCGTAGCATCCGCCCTCGAAATTGAAGACCGCCGTGTCCGACCAGCCATGCTCGTCATCGCCGATCAGCGTGCGGCTGGCATCGGCGGACAGGGTCGTCTTGCCGGTGCCCGACAGGCCGAAGAACACCGCCGTCGATCCGTCCGCGCCCATATTCGCCGAGCAGTGCATCGGCATCACGCCCGTCGTCGGCAGGAGATAGTTGAGCAGCCCGAAGACCGACTTCTTCATTTCGCCCGCATAGCGCGTCCCGCCGATCAGGATCAGCTTCTCGGTCATGTTGACCGCGATCACCGTCGACGAACGACAGCCATGGCGCGCGGGATCGGCGCGGAAGCTGGGCAGGTCGATGATGGTGTAATCCGCGACGAACTTGCGCAGCTCGTGCTCTTCCGGGCGAACCAGCATCGTGCGGATGAACAGGTTATGCCAGGCCAGCTCGGTGACGACGCGGACACGGACGCGATGCTCGGGCTGCGACCCGCCATACAGGTCCTGGACGAACAGATCTTCCTTCTGGCCGAGCGCGGCGAAGAAATCGGCCTTGAGCGCGGCGAAGTCGTCGGGGCTCATCGGCTTGTTGGTCTTGCCCCACCACACGGTGTCACGGGTTTCGTCGTCGCGGACCATGAACTTGTCCTGCGCCGAACGGCCGGTATGCTCACCCGTCTCGACGACCAGCGGCCCGTCCGCAGACAGCTTGCCCTCGCCACGCGCCACCGCCGTTTCGAGCAGTCGGGCGGTCACCAGGTTCCAGTGCAGCGTGGCGCGGGTCTCGATCCCCTGCGCCTGCAAACCGATCTCCGGAATCCGTTCGTTCATAAGAGCTTCCTCGTTCCCATGGCACCGGTCTTACTGGGCCGGGCACCGTTTTCGGCGCATCCGTACACGTATGCGTTGCATGTCCCATAGCCGGTTTGTTTAACACGTCAAACACCGCAATTCGCGAAGACGGTTGAGCCGTGTCTCGCTTTGGCCTAACCGATGGGCATGGCGGTTCCTTCGCACGCAACGCTTGCCCATGGGCTCCTCGCATGACCGCGACGATCGCCCTGGTCGATGACGACCGGAACATCCTGACATCGGTCTCGATCGCGCTTCAGGCGGAGGGATTCGTCACGCGGATCTATGCCGATGGCGAGGCCGCGTTGAAGGCGCTGATCGACAATCCGCCCGACCTGGCGATCTTCGATATCAAGATGCCACGGATGGACGGGCTGGAGCTGCTTCGCCGCCTGCGCGAGAAGAGCCAGATTCCGGTCATCTTCCTGACCAGCAAGGACGACGAGCTGGACGAGGCGCTGGGACTCGCGATGGGCGCGGACGACTATATCGCCAAGCCGTTCTCGCAGCGGCTGCTCATCGCGCGCATCCGTGCGATCCTCCGGCGATCGGAATATGTCGGTGCGCCGCAGGGAACGCCCGCCGTCGACGTGCAGGGCCCGTTGACGCGCGGTGCGCTGGCGATGGACCCCGCCCGCCACCGTGTGACGTGGAAGGACGAGCCGGTCACGCTGACCGTCACCGAGTTCCTGATCCTGGAAACGCTGGCACAGCGGCCGGGCATCGTGCGGACGCGCAACCAGCTTATGGATGCCGCCTATCAGGACGACATCTATGTCGATGACCGCACGATCGACAGCCATATCAAGCGCCTGCGCCGCAAGTTCCGTCAGGTCGACCCCGAATTCGACGCCATCGAGACGCTCTATGGCGCCGGCTACCGATTCTCCGAGGAGTGAAGCCTCCGACCTGGCGTTGCGCTGGTCGGGCCAGATTTCGCTGACGCAGCGAATCCTGGCGATCAACATCTTTGCCTTGCTGCTGCTGGCGGGCGGCTTCTTCTACCTCGACTCCTATCGCACCCGACTGCTCGACAATCGCGTCGAACAGTCGCTCCGCGAGGTCCGGTTGATGGGCGAGGCCCTGACCTCGGTGCGCAGCGAGGAGCGCGACCCGCTGGTCGTTCGCCTGGCGCGCGACACGGGCGCACGCCTCAGGCTGTTCGACGCCAGCGGACGGCTGCTGAGCGACAGCCGGGCATTGGGCATCCGCAACGTCGTCCTGCGCGATCCCGACAAGCAGGATCTCGGGCAGTCGATCGCGCGCTTCCTCGACGCGGCGATCGATACCGTCGTCGGCGCCGCTCGCCCGCCGCTCTATCGCGAGCGGCGAGGTGGTGCCGAATGGCCCGACGTTCGGGCCGCCCGACGCGGCCGCATCGCCGCGACCGTATGGCGAGCGCCCGACCGTACCCCGGTGATCACCGCCGCGGCCCCGCTCCCCAGCGGCGGCGCGATCATGGCCACCGAAAATGCCCGTTTCATAACCGAGACGGTACGAATCGAGCGGTTCCGGCTGAGCGTACTGCTCGCCCTCGTCGCGTTGATCTCGGTGCTGCTCTCGCTCTTTCTCGCACGCACCATCGTCCGCCCCCTGCGGCGTCTCGCCCGCGCCGCCGTGCGCGTCCGGCTCGGCCGCGCACGCGAAGTCGTCGTGCCACGCCTGCCCGATCGCCGCGACGAGCTTGGGATGCTCGCCCGCGCGCTGTCCGACATGAGCCTCGCCCTGCGCGCGCGGATCGATGCGACCGAGGCATTCGCCGCTGACGTGACGCACGAACTCAAGAACCCGCTCGCGTCGCTGCGCTCGGCGGTCGATACGCTCGAAACGGTGCACGACCCCGATCTGCAGGCGCAATTGCTGGCGATCGTACGCGACGACGTGCGGCGACTCGATCGCCTCATCACCGACATCTCCGACGCCTCGCGCCTCGATGCGCAGCTGAGTCGCGCCAAGTTCGACCCCGTCGACCTTCACGCGCTGCTCGCCGGGCTGATCGACCAGCGCGAGGCGCGCGGGGTGGAGCGTGGCATCCGCCTCCGCTTCGATGCCACCGAGCCGGGCCCCGCGATCATCTCGGGCGAGGGCGCTCGGCTGGAACGCGTATTCGAGAATCTGATCTCCAACGCGCTGTCCTTCTCCCCCGACGAGGCGGTCGTCGCGATCAGCCTGTCGCGCGAGCAGGACGATCTGGTCGTGCGGGTCGAGGATGAAGGACCCGGCGTCCCGGAAGACGCGCGAGAGGCGATCTTCCGCCGCTTCCACTCGATACGCCCCAGCTCTGAGGATTTCGGCCAGCATTCGGGGCTTGGCCTCGCCATCGCGCGGACCATCGTCGAGGCGCATCAGGGCCGCGTCCATGTCGAGTCGCGCGAGGATCGCCTGAGCGGCGCACGCTTCGTCGTCCGCCTGCCGCTGGCCCCGGTGGCATGACGTCGCCCCTCCCGGAGCTGATCCACGGGACCTGCGTCGCGATCGGCGAGACCGGCGTGCTGCTGCGCGGACCGTCCGGCGCCGGCAAGTCCGACCTCGCGCTGCGCCTGATCGACCGGGGCGCGATGCTGGTCGGCGACGATTATCTGCATGTCGGGGAGCGCGACGGCGCGGTCGGCGTGACGGTGCCCGCGACGATCGCCGGTCGGATCGAGGCACGCGGCGTCGGGATCGTCGCCCTCCCCTATCGCGCCTCGGCAACCATCGGCCTGGTAATCGATTTATCGTCCGAACCCGGTGACGAGGAACGGCTGCCGGAGGATCGGGAGACGATCCTCGCGGGCGTCGCGCTTCCGCTCTATCGGCTCAACCCGTTTCCCGCTTCGGCCCCGATCAAGGTCGAGCTCATGGTCATGCGTCTCAAGGATCGCCGCTAATGGACCGCAAACGTATCCTGTTGGTGACCGGCATGTCCGGTGCCGGCACGTCGACGACGCTCAAGACGCTCGAGGATCTTGGCTGGGAGGTGGTCGACAATCTGCCGCTGTTCCTGCTCGACGGCCTGCTGGAAGCCGCGCCACCACGCGGCATGGAGGGCAAGAACCGGCCGCTGGCGATCAGCATCGGCGTTCGCACCCGTGACTTCGCACCCGAACACATCGCACAGAGCATCCGCCGCCTGAACCAGAGCCCCAATCTGGCGATCGAGACGCTGTTCCTGAACTGCGGCGGCGCGGAGCTGAAGCGTCGCTATGCCGAGACGCGGCACCGCCATCCGCTCGCGATGGACCGCGCCGCGGATGACGGCATCGCCCATGAGCGCGCGATGCTGGCGCCGCTGCGCGACATGGCGGACCGACTGCTCGACACGACCAACATGACCAGCAACGATCTGGGCCAGTGGATCCGGGCCAACTACGCGGTCGAGGGGCTGAGCGAGCCGGTGCTGACCGTCATGTCCTTCGGCTTTTCCAAGGGGCTGCCGCGCAACGCCGATCTGGTGTTCGACATGCGCTTCCTGCGCAATCCGCATTGGTCGGCCGAATTGCGGCCCGGCACCGGGCTGGACCAGGGCGTGATCGACTATATCCGCAGCGATCCCGCCTACGAGACGTCGGTCGGGCAGATCGAGGCGCTGCTAGACACGCTGGTGCCGCGCTACATCGCGTCGGGCAAATCCTACATCACCATCGCGATCGGATGTACCGGAGGGAGACATCGCTCGGTCCATGTCGCCGAACGGCTTGCGGGACGGTTGCGCCGGAACGGTTTTTCGCCCACGGTGATACATCGTGATTTGAGTGCCGTGCCGAAAGACTCACTGGAAGCCGGGCCGGCCAAGCAATGATGGATATGCGTGTCTGACATGATCGGTCTGGTTCTGGTGACGCACGGGCGGCTCGCCGATGAGTTCGTGACCGCGATGATTCACGTGGTCGGCCCTCAGGAGCGGATCGCGACGATCGCGATCGGACCCGATGACGATATGGAGGAGCGGCGCACCGACATCGCCGCCGCCATCGCGACGGTGGATGCCGGGCGCGGCGTCATCGTGCTGACCGACCTGTTCGGCGGCACGCCCTCCAACCTCGCCATCTCTCTGATGGAGCGCGGCCGGGTCGAGGTGATCGCGGGCATGAACCTGCCGATGCTGATCCGTCTGGGCTCGGCGCGCAAATCGATGCAGGTGGTCGACGCGGTCGCCGCCGCGCGCGAGGCGGGCCGCAAATATATCTCGGTCGCCTCCGAGGTGCTGGGCGAGGCCGCCGCATGACGGAGCAGTCGCGGACCGTCCTCATCACCAATCGTCGCGGGCTCCACGCACGTGCCAGCGCCAAGTTCGTCACCCTTGCCTCGACACAGCCGTGCGAAGTCCGGGTCGGCAAGGACGGCAGCACGGTGACGGGCACCTCGATCATGGGCCTGATGATGCTGGGCGCGGCGATGGGCGACACCATCACGATCAGCGCGGCGGGCGACGGTGCCGACGCGACGGTCGAGGCGCTCGCGGCGCTGGTGGAAGCCAAGTTCGGCGAAGACTGATGCCGCGCGAGATTACCGCCTATTCCAACCCGCTGATCAAGTGGGTCCGCGATCTGCGCGACAAGCGCCATCGCAAGCAAGCCCGCCAGTTCCTGGCCGAGGGCCTGCGCATCCTGACCGAAGCGCGTGAGACGGGACGTATCCCGACACTGCTGTTCTTCGCCAGGCCCTCGGCCAGCCATCCGCTGGTTCGCGAACTGATCGACGCGGTCGAAGCGTCGGACGGCGAGGCGATCGAGACGACGCCAGATATCCTTTCGAAGTTGTCGGGCAAGGACAATCCCCAGGCGGTCGTCGGCGTGTTCGAGGAACTCGGCGCCACGCTGGACGATCTGGATCGCAACGCGGCCGGGATATGGCTGGTCGCCGAGCGCCTGCGCGATCCCGGCAATCTGGGAACGATCCTGCGCACCGGTGACGCGGTGGGCGCCGGTGGGCTGATCCTGATCGGCGAGTGCGTCGATCCCTTCTCGGTCGAAGCCGTGCGCGCGAGCATGGGGGCGCTGTTCACCGTGCCGATCGTGCGGACCGAGTGGCAGCCGTTCCTCGAATGGTTGCGGCAGGGTCCGGGCCAGCTGGTGGGCCTCAGCCTCGACACCGAATCGGATTACCGCGCGGCGCGCTATTCGGCCCCGACCTTCCTGTTGACCGGCAACGAGGCCCAGGGGATGCCGGAGGACTATGCGGCCGCCTGCGATACGCTGGTCAAGATTCCGATGCTTGGCAAGGCGGACAGCCTTAACGCGGCAGTCGCGACGGCGGTGATGGCCTATGAGGTCCTGGCGCAACAGGGCGGCGCGAAGGCGGGCTGATCGCGGTTCCCTGTTGAGCCTGAGCGACGTCGAAGGCCACGCCCCGAACGGCAGGCGCGCCCCACGACCAACCCCATAAAACGTCAGGACGCCTCCGCCGCCTCGCCAGCGTCGGTCAGTTCGGCAACCGGCATCAGCTTGGTCAACGGACGCACGGCCTGTTCACCCAGCGGAGGCTGTTCGATGCTCTTGCCCCCGGTATCGATGTTCAGCGCCTCGAAACGCCGGGCGCTGGTCAGCACCTGGCTCTCCAGGCTACCGACAAAGGCATTATAGGCGGTCATCGCGGTGTCGAGATTCTTGCCCAGCTTCGACACATGCCCGCCCATCACCGCGAGCCGCGCATACAGCTCCTTGCCGAGCGCGCCGATCTGCCGCGCTTCCTGCGCCAGCTTCTCCTGCCGCCATACCGCCGCCACCGTCCGCGCGATCGCGATCAGATTGGTCGGGGTCGCCAGCAGCACGCGCTTGTCGAACGCGAAGTCCCACAATGTCGGGTCATGCTCCAGCGCGGCCGACAGGAAATGCTCGCCCGGCACGAACATGATGACATAGTCGGGCGCGTCCTCGAACTGGTTCCAGTAGCTCTTGTTGCCGAGACCGTTGACATGCGCGCGCATCGCCGCGGCGTGGCGCGACAGGCCCGCAAGCCGCTCGACCTCGTCGACCGCTCCGAACGCGTCCTGATAGTCGTTGAGCGAGACCTTGGCATCGATCACCAGCGCCTTGCCGCCCGGCACCCGGACGATCGCGTCGGGACGCAGCCGCCCGCCTTCGCCGTCCGCGACGCTGACCTCGGTCTGGAAATCGGCATGTTCGGACAACCCGCAGCTTTCCAGCACGTTGCGAAGCTGCTGCTCGCCCCAGCGACCACGGGCCTTCGGCGCGTTGCGGAGCGCATTGACCAGCTTGGCCGCCTCGCCCGAGACGCGCTCCTGCCCGATCCGCATCGCCTCGATCTGGCCCTTGAGTTCGCCGAACGCATCGCGGCGTTCGTCCTCGACCTTGCGGACACCGTCTTCATAGCGTTGCAGCCGCTGGTGAACGGGATCGAGCAGCGCCTTCAGCGTCTGTCCCGACGCCTCTTCCGACTGGCGGAAGCGCGCCTCGGCGCGTTCGAGGAACTGGCGCTGCGCGACTTCGAGTGCGCGCGCCGCCGCTTCGCCGAACTGCGTGTTGATCTGCTCGCGCGCCCTGCCCAGCGCCTCCAGAGTCAGGGCGTGTGCCGCCTCGCGCTCCTGCGCGCGCGCCTGTACCTCGGCCAGCTCGCGGAGCGCGGCGTTGCGCTCCGCCTCGACCGCGTCGCGCGCGGCGCGGATCACGTCGAGATCGGCGGCGCGACCACGCAATTCGGCCAGCGCCTGAAGCGCCTCGCTCTTGTCGCGTTCGGCCACGTCGCGCGCCGCGCGCAGTGGGTCGACCTCCGCCGCGCGCGCCCTTGCGGTCGCCAGTTCGGCGGCCAGGCTATCGGCGGTCCGCTTGGCGGCCAGCCATCCGGCCAGCCCCCCGACAAGGAGCGCCAGCAGCGCGACGACGATCAATTCGGGCATCATGTAAACCTGTCAGAACCAAGGACAGGCCGGAACATAGAACGAACGATCGGGATCGAACAGGGGCAATCGCCCGTC
Source organism: Sphingomonas sp. Leaf21 (assembly GCF_916858675.1). GTDB lineage: Bacteria > Pseudomonadota > Alphaproteobacteria > Sphingomonadales > Sphingomonadaceae > Sphingomonas. The sequence continues at coordinate 56,653 of NZ_CAKASM010000001.1, read as the reverse complement.
ACGCCCGACCGATGCGCCGATCAGCCCTTTCGCAGCTTGCCCAGCTTGCGCATCAGCATGTCGCGCTTCAACCGGCTGACGTGATCGATGAACAGCACGCCGTTCAGATGGTCGATCTCATGCTGCATACAGGTGGCGAGCAGGCCGTCGAGTTCCGCCTCATGCGCCGCGCCCTTCTCGTCCAGCCACTTGACCTGGCACCTGGCGGGGCGCTTCACCTCGGCATATTGTTCGGGGATCGAGAGGCAGCCCTCGTTATAGGTGGACAGCTCTTCGCTGACCGACAGGACCTCCGGGTTGATATAGGCCCTGGGGTTCTTGACCGGCTTGCCTTCCTCATCCTCTTCCTCCTGAAGATCGATGACGAGGACGCGCTTGTCGACGCCGACCTGGATCGCGGCCAGCCCGATGCCGTGCGCATCGTACATGGTGTCGATCATGTCGGTGACGAGCTGACGGATCGAGTCATCGACCGCCTCCACGGGCTTGGAGACGAGACGCAGGCGGGGGTCGGGAACTTCGACGATCGGGAGAATGGCCATGCCGGTTCGCTACGGCGCGGGCCGGGGACCGTCAAGACGGCGCATCAGACCACGGGCCGCCGCGCCCGCAACGCCTGCGCGAGCGTACCCTCGTCGAGATAGTCCAGCTCGCCCCCGACCGGCAGGCCATGCGCCAGTTGGGTGACGCGAACCGGAAAACGCTCGATCCGCTCGGCGATGTAATGCGCGGTCGTCTGGCCCTCCAGCGTGGCGTTCATCGCCAGCACGACCTCGTCGATCCCGCCCCCCTCGATCCGGCCGACCAGCGCGTCGATCGCGAGATCCTCCGGCCGGATCCCCTCCAGCGCCGATAGTCGCCCGCCGAGCACATGGAAGCGCCCCGGAAACAGCCGCGACCGCTCCAGCGCCCAAAGGTCGGCCACCTCCTCGACGACGCACAGCGCGCCCGCGTCGCGCCGGGGATCGACACAGATGGCACATGGATTGGCGGTGTCGATATTGCCGCAGAGGGCGCAGGTTTCCAGCCGCTCCTCCACCGCCGCCAGTGCCGTCAGCAACGGGGTCAGCGCCGCTTCGCGCTTTTTCAGGAGATGCAGCACCGCGCGCCGGGCGGAGCGAGGGCCAAGGCCGGGGATGCGCGCCAGCGCCTGGGTCAGCGCCTCGATCTCGGGGGATGCCATGACGAACAGATAGGGGGTTGCGCGCCATCCCGCCAGCGCAGAGAGACCATCGCCATGCGGATCATCTTCATGGGCACGCCGGGCTTTGCCGTCCCGGTTCTGGAAGGGCTGGCCGAGGCCGGACACGACATCGTCGCCAGCTACAGCCAGCCGCCGCGTCCCGGCGGGCGTCGCGGGCGCCAACTCGTCCCCTCGCCGGTCCAGCAGGCGGCGGAGGCACGCGGCATCCCGGTCCTGACACCGGTCAGCCTGCGCAATCCGGACGAGCAGGCGCGGTTCGCCGCGCATGACGCCGATGTCGCGGTGGTGGCGGCCTATGGCCTGATCCTGCCCCAGCCGATCCTCGACGCGCCGCGCCTGGGCTGCCTGAACGTCCATGGCTCGCTGCTGCCCCGGTGGCGGGGCGCGGCGCCGATCCAGCGGGCGATACTGGCGGGCGATGCGGTGACGGGCGTCGGGATCATGCAGATGGAAGCGGGGCTGGACACCGGCCCCGTCCGGCTGGAGGGATCGACCCCCATCGGGCGAAAGACCACCGGCGAGCTGACCGCAGAACTCGCCGCGATGGGCACCGACCTGATGGTCCGCGTGCTCGCTGATCCCGCACGCTATCCGGCCCGGCCCCAGCCCGCCGAGGGCGTCACCTATGCCGCCAAGATCGACAAGGCGGAAACGCGGCTGGACTTCACCCGAAGCGCGGTCGCGCTGGAGCGGCAGGTTCGCGCCTTTCACCCCGCCCCCGGTGCCTGGTTCGAATATCAGGGCGAGCGGATCAAGATCCTGGCCGCCGCGATCGAGGATCTGGACGGCAGCGCCGGTGAGGTGCTGGACGATCGGCTCACCATCGCCTGTGGCGAGGGGGCCATCCGCCCCGTCACGGTCCAACGCGCCGGGCGCGGCGTGTCCGGTGCCGACGACCTGCTGCGCGGCTTCGCGATTCCGGCGGGCACGCGACTTTGACGCGCTTCGCCCTCAGGGTCGAATTTGACGGGCGCCCCTTCATGGGCTGGCAGCGACAGTCGCATGGGCCGAGCGTGCAGCAGGCGCTGGAGGACGCGATCCATGCGATCACCGGCGAGCGGACCGCCGTCCATGCCGCCGGTCGGACCGATGCGGGCGTGCACGGACTGGCGATGCGCGCGCATGTCGATATCGCCAGGCCGATCGCGCCCTTCCGGCTGATGGAGGCGATCAACGCTCGCGCCCGGCCCGCGCCCGTGGCGGTCCTCGACTGTGTCGAGGTCGCCGACGACTGGCATGCACGCTTTTCATGCATCCGCCGGTCCTACGAATATCGGATCGTCAACCGCCGCGCGCCGCTGACCTTCGAAGCGGGGCTGGCGTGGCAGGTTCCACAGCCGCTCGACGAGCGCGCCATGGCCGAGGCCGCCCGGCATCTCGTGGGGCGGCATGACTTCACCACCTTCCGCTCGGTCCATTGCCAGGCGGACAGCCCGGTGCGGACGCTCGATCTGTTGATCGTCGAGCGGGACGGCGCGCGACTGTACGTCCGCGCCGCCGCCCGATCCTTCCTGCATCATCAGGTGCGGTCGATGGTCGGATGCCTTGCATTCGTCGGCATGGGCCGCTGGTCACCAGACGATGTCGCAGCGGCGCTGGCGGCGCGGGATCGGGCACGACTGGGCCTGAATGCGCCGCCCGACGGACTGTTCTTCGTCGCGGCGGATTATCCCGACGAAGCCTGACGCACGAAGCTCGCCGCCAGTTCGACATGCGTCGACCAGCGGAATTGCCCGACCGGCTGGACCCATCGCAACTGCCAACCCTGCTCGACCATCGCCTTGGCATCGCGCGCGAAGCTCGAAGGATTGCACGAGACATAGGCGACGGCTCGGACCTCCGCACCGGCCAGCGCGTCCGCCTGGTCGCGGGCGCCCGCACGCGGCGGGTCGAGCACGATCGCGTCGAACCGGTCCAGTTCCGCCTTGGTCAGCGGACGGCGATAGAGATCGCGGTGCTCGGCGAACACCGGGCGATGCTGCATGTTCGCAGCGCCCTTCAGCGACAGGATCGCATCGCGCGCGCCCTCCGCCGCATAGACCTTGCCCGGCAGTGCGAGCGCGAAGGTGCCCAGCCCGGCGAACAGGTCGGCGGTGGTGCGCGGCTGGCCGACGGCTTCGCGCACGGCGGCGACGAGCGCCGCCTCGCCGTCCGGCGTCGCTTGAAGGAAGGCACCGGCGGGCAACGGAACGGCGACCCCGCCCAGGGTGATGGTCACCGGCTCCGGCTCCCAACGCGTTTCGGCCCCGAGCCCGTCATCGACCGAAAAGCGTGCGACACCGTGGCGTTCGCAAAAGGCGATGATCGTCTCCGCTGCCTCCAGGCCATCCGGCGAGAAATGGGTCACAAGCACATCCGCGCCCTGATCCGCGATCGCCAGATGCACGTCGCCGCGCCGCCTGAACCCCAACCGCTGCAAAAGCCCGCGGAGCGGCGCGATCAGCGCGAAGAGGCGCGGATCGAGGATATGGCACTCGGCGATATCGATGATCGCGTGGCTCTTCTCCTCGGAAAAGCCGATCATCACGCGGCCGCCCTTGGCCTCGGCATGCAGGGTCGCGCGGCGGCGGCTGCGCGGGGGCGAAAGATGCGCCGGGCGCAAGGGCGCGGTCAGCCCCTGCGCATCGAGCGCCGCCGCGATACGGTCGGTGACGAAGCCCGCATAGCTCTCGTCGTCGAGATGCTGGAGCTGGCAACCGCCACAGCGGGGAAAATGGCCGCAGGGCGGCGTCTGGTGATGCGGGCCGGGGATGACCGCTCCGTCAGCCGACAGGGTATCGCCGGGCGCGGCAAAGGCGGCATGTCGCCCGGTCTCGGTCACGCCCTCACCTCGGGCAGCGACGCGGATGATGATATCGTTCATGCCATCAGCCTCTGACGGCGGAAAGTGCGTCTGCCAAGTCGTCCGCGATGAATGCCGCGCCGCAGGACCGCGCGGCCTGCGCATGGAGCCACACCCCTGCCTCCGCCGCCGCCAGCGGCTCCATGCCCGCCGCGAGCATCGCGCCGATCGCTCCGGCCAGCACGTCGCCGGTCCCGGCGGTCGAGAGCCAGGGGCTGGCCTCGGGGCACAGCAGCGCGCGGCCATCGGGCGCGGCGACGACCGTATCGGCGCCCTTGTGGACGACGATCGCACCGCTGCGCTCGGCCGCCCGGCGGGTCGCACGAAGCTTGCCGTCGGTGACGCTGCCGAACAGATGCTCGAATTCGCCGCCATGCGGGGTGAGGATCTTGGGCGGTTCGTGACGGTGCAAGGCCGCGATGTCGGCAAGGCGGAGCGCGTCGCCGTCGATCACCAAAGGTCGTCCGCTCGACAGCGCGGCGGACAGACGCGCCCGCGCATCGTCGTCGCGTCCGAGGCCGGGACCGACGACCAGTGCCCCGATCCGGTCCTCCGCAAGCGCGTCGGCGGAATAGCGGCGACGCACGATCGCATGAGGCTGTGCCGATGCCGCCGGATCGGTCGACAGATGAAGGACATAGCCCGCCCCTGCGCGCAGCGCGGCCGTCGCGGCCAGTTCGGACGCGCCCGACATGCTACCCGCGACGATCGCAACCATGCCACGGCTGTATTTGTGAGACGCCGCATCCGGCAGAGGCAAGGTCGGACGCCGCATCACGCGCGCCCCGCTATCGACGGCAACGCCGATCTCGACCAACCGCACCTGTCCCATATGCGACGCCGCCGGTTGTAGCAGGTGCGATGGCTTGACCGCGCCCAGCGCGAGGGTCACGTCGAAGCGTGGCACCTCGCCCAGAAGGATACCGTCGTCGCTCGCGATACCGCTGGGCAGGTCGATGGCGATGCGAAGCCACGCTTCCGATGCCAGACGGCGGAGAGCGGACTGCACCTCGCTCGCCGGAGCACGGGACAGACCGGTTCCGAAGATCGCATCGACGAGCACGGGCGCGCCGGGCGCTTCGGTTAGGCTGTCGACGGGACCGTCCCATCCGGCGCGCGCACGCCGGGCGCCCTCGCTCCGGGCCGCGTCACTGGCCGCGACCCGCACCGGCAGACCGCGCCGACGGAGAAGCGAAGCCGCGATATAGCCGTCGCCACCATTATTGCCGGGCCCACAGAGGACCAGCACCTCACGCCCGGCCGCCAGTCGCGCGACGGCTTCGGCGATGCCATATCCGGCGCGCTCCATCAGCGTGGCCTCCGTGGTGCCATCGGCCATGGTCCGACCTTCGGCCGCCCGCATCTCGGCGGCGGTCAGCACCGGGAGCCCCGCGATCGGGATCATCGCGGGCCGACCGTCGCGGGCAGGCGATAGCGATCCTCGCCGACTTGCACTTCGATCTGCCTCGCGTCCGCGACCGAGACCCGTGTCGGCTGCGCGCCGTCGGCGCTCGCCACGCCCTTGCCGTCATGGGTCACGCGCAGGCGGCGGAAGCCGCCATCGGGATGCCGCACGGTCAGGATCACGTCCTGACCGGCGGCCGACTGTTCGACCGTGCAGTCGCGGCTGAACCCCTGCGCACCCGCCAGCGCGCAATCGATCGGCAGGCCCGGCTTTTGCGCGGCGGCGGGGCCATCGGATTGCTCCGACCCCTGCCCGCCCGAACACCCCGCCAGCGCAAGCGCGCCGACCAGCAGCAGCCGATCAGATATCCGCATAGACATGGCGCTCGGACTTGGCGCCGGGATGGGTGACCGCGCCCTGATGCGCGGGGCCGACATTCTGGGCATAGCGCCACAACACGCCCGCCTGATAATCGTTCACCCGCGGGGTCCAGCGCGCGCGCCGTTCGTCGAGCACCGATGGCTCGATATGCAGGTCGATCGTCCCCGCCTCGGCATCGATACGGATGATGTCGCCGTCCTCGACCAGCGCGATCGGCCCGCAATCGGCCGCCTCGGGACCGACATGACCGATACAGAAACCGCGCGTCCCGCCCGAGAAGCGACCGTCGGTGATGAGCGCGACCTTCTCGCCCAGCCCCTGACCATATAGCGCGGCGGTGGTCGACAGCATCTCGCGCATACCGGGACCGCCCTTGGGCCCCTCATAGCGGATGACGACGACGGTGCCCTCGGTGATGGCCCGCGCCTCCACGGCGGCGAAGGCATCCTCCTCGCAGTCGAAGACCTTCGCGACGCCCTCGAACTGGAGGCGCTTCATGCCCGCCACCTTCACGATCGCGCCCTCGGGTGCCAGCGACCCGCGAAGCCCCACCACGCCGCCGGTCGGCGACAGCGGAGTCTTCACGTCGTAGATCACCTTCTGGTCGGGGTTCCAGGTAACCTCGTCGATATTCTCCGCCAGCGTCTTGCCGGTGACGGTGATGCAGTCGCCATGGAGATAGCCGCCCGCGAGCAGCGTCTTCATGAGCATATAGACACCGCCCGCCTCGTACATGTCCTTGGCGACATAGCGGCCGCCGGGCTTGAGGTCGGCGATATAGGGGGTGGTCTTGAAGATCTCGGCCACGTCGAACAGGTCGAAGTCGATCCCCGCTTCGTTCGCCATCGCGGGCAGATGAAGCCCCGCATTGGTCGATCCGCCGGTCGCGGCGACGACGCGGGCGGCGTTCTCGAATGCCTCGCGGGTACAGATGTCGCGCGGGCGCAGGTTGCGGGCGACCAGTTCCATCACCTGCTCGCCCGCCGCCTCGGCGATGCCGTGGCGATCGAGGAAGGGTGCGGGCATCATGTTGCTGTTGGGCAGCGACAGGCCGATCGCCTCGCCGACGCACGCCATGGTATTGGCGGTGAACTGGCCGCCGCACGCGCCGTGGCCCGGACAGGCGACCTTCTCCAGCGCGATCAGGTCGTGAAGCGGACAATTGCCCGCCGCATGCTGGCCCACCGCCTCGAACACGTCGACGACGGTCACGTCGCGATCCTGATGCCGACCGGGAAGGATCGATCCGCCATAGACGAAGATCGACGGCACGTTCAGGCGCAGCATCGCCATCATCATGCCGGGCAGCGACTTGTCGCACCCCGCGAAGCCGACCAGCGCGTCGTAACAGTGGCCGCGCACCGACAGCTCGACCGAGTCCGCGATGACCTCGCGGCTGACCAGCGAGGACTTCATGCCCTGATGGCCCATGGCGATGCCGTCGGTCACGGTGATCGTGTTGAACCGGCGCGGCATGCCTCCGCCCCGTATCACCCCGCCCTGCGCGGCATCGGCCTGCGCGTCGAGCGTGGTGTTGCACGGCGCCGAGTTGTTGCCCGCACTGGCCAGCGCGACGAACGGCTTGGCAATATCCTCTTCCTGGATACCCATCGCGTAATAGTAGCTGCGGTGCGGAGCGCGCTCGGGGCCGACGGAAACATGCCGCGACGGCAGGCGAGACTTATCGAATTGGCGTGTCATGGCGCAGGCCTATGTCGCGAGACCGGGCTTTGACGCAAGCAAATTTCGTTCGGGAGGGTCCGGATGACCCTCCCCGGCACGGCGAGACCTCACCACGGAGATGAGGGACGGCGGCTTTCCTCGCCGCGTGCCCGTCCACCACCGTTTCGTGGCGGTCCCCCTCCCCAAGCATGGCCTGGGGAGGATCGGATCAGAGAGAACCGAGGGCCTTGGCCACGCCGTCCATCGTGAACGGCTTTTGCAGGCGCGGGCGGTCGCGGAATCGCTCATCGACCGAATCGTCCGACCCGCCGGTCGCGAAAACGAAGGGCACGCCGCGTTCCGCCAACGCTTCGGCGACGGGGGTGCTCTTCTGGCCGCCACGCAGGTTGACGTCGAGGATGGCGGCGTCGATACCGCCCAGCGCGACACGGGCCAGCGCGTCATCCACGCTGTCCACGGTGCCCGCGACCTGTTTGTCGAGGACGTCCAGGAAATCCTCGAGCATCATGGCGATTAGGGGTTCGTCCTCGACGATGAGGATCTGCACGGGCTCTGTCATCGGCACCGCCATAACATGCTTTGCTCCGTCCGCCAGCCGCTAGTTGCGGGTCGCGTCCTGCGACAAGGCCGCCTGCGTCGCTTCCGCGAGCTGCTGGACCGAGAAGGGCTTAGGGAGAAAGCCGACATTGGGCAGCGTGATCGACTTGCGTAGCTGTTCCTCGGCATAGCCCGACATGAACAGGACGGCGAGGTCGGGATAGCGCTTGCGGACATGTCCGACCATCATCGGGCCGTCCATCGTCGGCATGACCACGTCCGAGATCAGCAGGTCGGGCTTGCCGTGTTTGTCGAGCATTTCCAATGCCGCCTCACCATTCTCGGCCGAAATCACCGTGTAGCCCTGTCGGGACAAGGCGCGCTCGGCGACGGCGCGGACCATGTCCTCGTCCTCGACCAGCAGGATCGTGCCCGAGCCCCAGGGAGTCGCGGCACGAACGGCTGGCTTTTCCGGCAACGCCTTCGCCGTCGGCATGGCGGGTGCCGCATGGACGGGCAGATAGATCGAAAATTTGGCCCCGCCCCCCGGCGGCGAATCGGCGAATATATAGCCGCCCGACTGTTTGATGATTCCATAGACCGTCGACAGCCCGAGCCCGGTGCCCTTGCCCAGCTCCTTGGTCGTGAAGAAGGGCTCGAATATCTTGGGCAGGATTTCCAGCGGGATGCCCGTGCCGTTATCGGCGATCGTCAGCGCGGTATAGTCGGCGGCGGGCAGGATATCGCTGCCCATCGTGCGAACGTCGGCCATCGACACCGCACGTGTCTGGATGGTCAGGATGCCGCCGCCCGCCGGTTCGTTCTCCAGGATCGCGTCGCGGGCATTGACCGCCAGGTTGACGACGACCTGCTCCAACTGCCCCGGATCGGCGCGGACCGGACCCAGGTTGCGGCCATGGCTGACGTCCAGCCGCACCCGCTCGCCGAGCAGTCGCTTGAGCAGGTTGGATACCTCCGACACCACGTCGGGAAGTTGCAGTATCTGGGGACGAAGCGTCTGCTGTCGCGAGAAGGCGAGGAGCTGGCGCGTCAGGCTGGCCGCGCGGTTGGAGTTGGTCCGGATCTGCTGGATATCGTCATAGTCGCTATCGCCGGGCGAATGGCGCATCAGCATCAGGTCGCAATGCCCGATGATCGCGGTCAGGATGTTGTTGAAGTCGTGCGCGACGCCGCCCGCAAGCTGGCCCACCGCCTGCATCTTGGTCGCCTGTGCCACCTCTCGCTTGAGGCGGCTTTCCTCCGAATTGTCCTTGAGGCTCAGCAGCACGGCCGCATCCCCGAGCCCGCGCGCGCCCGCGATGGTCAGCGCCACAGGTTCCTCGGGGTGATCCTTCAGCCGGACCGCCATGTCGGCGCTGTGGGTCGCGCCCCCGGCAAAGCGGCGGATCGCGTCGGCGACCGCGGCCTTGTCCTCGCGCACCACCAGATCGCCCGGATAGAGCGGCGGGGTCGCGCCCTTGACCCCGGCGGCGCGCATGAAGGCGGAATTCATCTGGATGAAGCGTCCGTCGCGATCGACCAGCGCGATGCCGAAGGGCATGAGCGAGACGAGGCCACGCACATGGCTGCCCACGCTCGCACCCGCCGGGGCGACCAGCTGCTCCTCCTCGTCGAGCAGAATGACCAGCATCGGTGCCGCCTCCCCCTCGACGAAGGGGATTTGCAGGATGCGCAGCGGTCGGCCATCGCCCTTGCCCAGTTCGGCGGCGAAGCGCACCTGCCCCCCCGGGTCGTGCATCAGGAAGGTTGCGAAGTCGCGACCGACGATCGACCGCATCTCCCCGCCCATCGCCCGCGCGCACAGGACACGATTGGCCGCACGGACCCGGCCGTCGGGGGCGATCAGCGCGGCCATGATCCCGGCGGCGCCCAGCCGGTCGCCCTGCAACCCGCCGATCAGTCGCTCGACCGTCTCGGCGAGATCCTGTTCCTGCGCGACCGCGAAGCGCCAGACCAGCATATCGGCTTCGTCGCCGGCGCGTGTGACCAGCACCGACAACTGGGTGCCCATCACCGCGATCCGGTCGGCACGACCCAGTCCGTCGCGCCACGCCGTCCGCCCCGCCTGCGCCAACGCCTCGACCGCCGTCGCATCGAGCGGCACGCCCGGCGGCGTCGGCATCATCGGGAAGAGCGAGGCATAGCCATCATTGGCGCAGACCAGCCGCCCCGCGCGATCGGTCACCGCGATCGCGTCATGGCTGGCATCGGCGACGACCCGCGCGAAATCCCAGTCGACGCTCCGCCGCGCCTGTTCGACTCGCGGCGTCAGCAGCCGCCACACCGTTATCATCCCGAAGGCGAGCAAGGCGGCGGCGAGGAACCCGGCCGCGACGATCCAGTTGCCCAGCGCCACGAACAGCAGCGCCGCCGCTCCCACCCCGCTCGCCGCCGAGACGAGGGCCGCGATGCGGACGGGGGTCAATATTGGGGGAGACGCGATCGCCATGATCAAACTCTTCGTCCGGCGACCCGGCACGGGTCAAGCGCGATCCTGCGCGCGAATGCGTCTCCCCACAGGACTTTACCAGATACGCACGCGCTGCTCCGGCGTCAGGTACAGCTTTTCACCGGCTTTCGGGCTGTAGGCGGCGTACCAGGGATCGAGATTGCGGACGACCCAGGCGCGCTGCTGCGACGGAGAATGCGGATCGGTCAGCAGGCGGTTGCGCAAATTCGCCTCGCGATAGTTGCGCCGCCACACCTGGGCCCAGCCGAGATAGAAGCGCTGATCCCCGGTAAAGCCATCGATCACCGGCGCCTTCCGTCCGCCAAGCGACGCGTGATAGGCGTCATGGGCGACCGACAGACCCGCCAGATCGGCGACATTCTCGCCCAGCGTCAATGCGCCCTTCACATGAAGACCGGGCAGCGGCTCATAGGCGTCATATTGCTTCACCAGCGCTTCGGTACGGGCCTTGAACGCGGCGACATCCTTCGGCGTCCACCAGTCGGTCAACTGACCCCTGGCGTCGAACTTCGATCCCTGATCGTCGAAATGATGGCTGAGTTCGTGCCCGATCACCGCGCCGATCCCGCCATAATTGACCGCGGGGTCCGCCTTGGGATCGAAGAAGGGCGGTTGCAGGATCGCAGCCGGGAAGACGATCTCGACCATGCCGAAATTGGCATAGGCGTTGACCGTCATCGGGGTCATGCCCCATTCCCAGCGCTGGATCGGCTTGCCGAGATGGCCGATATTGTCCTCATGCCGCCACTGCGCCGCGCGCAGCGCGTTGCCGAAGGCGTCGCCGGAGACGATCTTCAGCCCCGAATAATCCTTCCAGCGGTCGGGATAGCCGATCTTGGGGGTGAAGGCGGCGAGCTTGGCATGCGCCTTCACCTTGGTTTCGGGCGCCATCCAGTCGAGTTGGTCGATCCGCTTGCCCATCGCGGTCAGGACGTTCCTGACCAGCCTGTCCGCCGCCGCTTTGGTCTCGGGCGGGAAGTAGCGGGCGACATAGACCTTGCTCACCTCGTCCGACAGCGCGCTGCTGGTGAAGTCGACCGCGCGCTTCCACCGCTCCTGCTGTTGCGGCGTGCCCGACAGGACGGTGCCGTAGAAGGCGAACTGCTCCCGGTCGAACTTCGCGGGCAGCACGTCGGCGAACTCGTCGAGCGAGCGTGCCAGCAACTGGTCCTTCAGCACGCCGATCGGCGTCGACTGGATGAGCGCGGCGATGCCGGTCACCGCCGATGGCTGGGCCACGACGACCGTGTCGACCGGCGTGCCGACGCCCTTCAGGTAGGTGGCGAAGTCGAAGCCCGGCGCGGTGCGGGCCAGATCGGCGACGCTCGTCTTGTTATAGGTCTTGGTCCGGTCGCGGCTGTCGATCCGGGTCCAGTGGACCTTGGCGATCGCGGTTTCGAAAGCGACGATCGCCTGTGCGCGCGCCTCGGCATCGTTCTCCCCCGCCATCGTCAGCATCTTGGCGAGATGCGCCTGATAGGCGGCGCGCGCGGCGACCAGCTTGGGGTCGTCGCTGAGATAATAGTCGCGGTCCGGCATCCCGAGCCCCGACTGACGCAGCCCGACGGTGTAGAGGTTCGGTTGCCGCGCATCCTGTCCGACACCGGAGCCGAAGGGGATGCCGACGCCGTTTCGATCCGCCTCCGCGAGCAGCGCGGCATAGCCCGCCTTGTCGCTCAGCCCGTTGATCCGGTCGAGCCACGGCTTGATCGGTGTCAGCCCCTTCGCCTCGATCGTCCCGGTGTCGAGATAGGTGGCATAGGCCGTGCCGATCTGGTTCCCCTGCCCCTTGGCCTGCTCCAGTATCCGGTGCGTCCGCTCGCGCGACAGATCGGCGAGCACGTCGAACGCGCCGTAGCTGGATTTGTCCGCGGGGATCGCCGTCGTCTTCGCCCATTCGCCATTGGCGAAGCCGTAGAAATCGTCACCGGGCTGGACCGACTTGTCCATGCCCTTCTCGTCGAAGCCAAAGCGACCATAGGTCGGGCCCTTCGACGCGGGCGCGGCGGCGGGCCCTTGCGCGTTCAGCGCCACGGCGCCCGTGATCGCGGTCGCGCCCAGCAGCGCGGCGATGGCCAAGCTCTTCATCATGCTCTCCAGAAACAAAAAGGCCTCCCCCGATCTCGTATCGGGGGAGGCCATTGGATGATTGTGATTACCAGATCCGGACGCGCTGTTCGGGGGTCAGCGCCATCTTGTCGGTCGGCTGGACCTTGAACGCGGCGTACCAGGGATCGAGGTTGCGGACCGTCAGCACGCGCTCATGCCCCGGCGAATGCGGGTCGGAGAGCAGCGCCTGTTGCAGCGCCGCATCGCGCCACTTGGTCCGCCACACCTGTGCCCAGCCATAGTAGAAGCGCTGGTCGCCGGTGGTGCCGTCGATCACCGGCGCTGGCTTACCGCCGAGCGACTTGTGATAGGCGTCGAGCGCGACGGTCAGGCCCGCCAGATCGGCGATATTCTCACCCAGCGTCAGGCCACCCTGGACATGCTGGCCCGGCAGCGGCTCGTAGGCGTCATATTGCTTCACCAGCGCGTCGGTGAAGGTCTTGAAGCGCGCCACGTCCTGCGGCGTCCACCAGTCGGTCAGCTTGCCCGTCGCGTCGTACTTGCGACCCTGATCGTCGAAATGGTGGCTGATCTCATGCCCGATCACCGCGCCGATACCGCCGTAGTTTACCGCCGGATCCGCCTTCGGATCGAAGAAGGGCGGCTGGAGGATCGCCGCCGGGAACACGATCTCGTTCATCGGCGGGTTGGCATAGGCGTTGATCGTCATCGGCGTCATGAACCACTCGCCACGATCGATCGGCTGGCCGAGCTTGTTCAGGTCACGCTGGAATTCGAAGGCGTTCGAGCGCGCGACGTTGCCGACCAGATCGCCGCGCTGGATCTGCAGCGCCGAATAGTCGCGCCACTTGTCGGGATAACCGATCTTGGGCGTGAAGGCGGCGAGCTTGGCCAGCGCCTTCTGCTTGGTCTCCGGCGCCATCCACTCCAGGTTGCGCAGCCGGTCGCCCATCGCGGCGATCAGGTTCTTGACCAGCGCATCGGCGGCCGCCTTCGACTCCGGCGGGAAATATCTGGCGACATATTGCTTGCCGACTTCCTCGCCCAGCCCATTGGAGACGAGGCCAACGCCGCGCTTCCACCGCGCCTGCTGCTCGGGCGTGCCCGACAGGGTGGTGCCGTAGAAGGCGAAGTTGGTCTTGTCGAAATCGCTCGACAGATAACCGGCATAGCTGCGCAGCACCTTGAGCATCGCATAGTCCTGGAGGACGTTCAGCGGCGTCTCGCCATAGATCTTGGCCTCGCCGGTAATGGCGGTCGGCTGCGCGACCAGATAGGCCGGACGCCCCGCGACGCCCAGCGTCTGCATATATTGCGCCCAGGGGAAGCCCGGCGCCTTGGCGACGAAATCCGCCGCCATCCACTTGTTATAGGTCTTGTCGGCGTCGCGGCTTTCGATCCGGGTCCAGTGGACGTTCGCCAGCGCCTTCTCGAAGTTGAACACGGCCGCGGCGCGCGCATCGGCATTCTGCTCGCCCGCCAGCGTCAGCATCTTGGCGAGATAGGCCTGGTAGGCGGTCCGGATCGTCGCCAGCTTGGCGTCGTCCTTCAGGTAGTAATCCCGGTCGGGCAGGCCCAGGCCGCTCTGGCTGAAGCTCGGGATATAGGTGTCGGGCGCCTTGTCGTCCTGCCCCACATAGACGCCGAAGGGCGATCCGACGCCCTGGCGTTGCAGCTTGGCGATCTCGACCGCCAGCGTGTCGCGATCCTTGGTCGCGCGAAGCTGGTCCAGCCACGGCTTGACCGGGGTCACGCCCTTCGCGTTGACGGCGGCCTCGTCCATGAAGCTCGAATAGAAGTCGCCGGCCTTGTTGCCCGGCTGCTTGGCGGCGGCGTCCAGGATGGTTCGGGTCTGCTCCAGCGAGCGGTCCTGCAGGACGTGGAACATGCCATAGGACGAACGATCGGCGGGGATGGTCGTCGCCTTGTACCAGGTGCCGTTCGAATAATCGAAGAAGTCGTCGCCCGGCTTCACCGCCGTATCGCGACCGGCCATGTCGAAGCCGAAGTCCCCGATCTCGGGGCCGTTCTTGGCGTTGGGCTTTACCGGGCCGACGGCGGCCTTGTCGACCGGGTTCCTGGTCTGGGCGATGGCGGGTGAAATGGCGGTCGTGAGGAGAGCGGCGATCAGCAGAGAGCGCATCTGAATTCCCGAAAAGGAGATGGATGCGACTGTTGTAGCGAGCCGATACGCCTAGTCAAACCGTTAGAAACGCACGTCAAACCGCGATACCGCTATCAAATTGCAAGGGTTCTCCGACGGTTGCGCCATTTGCGCGCGATCCATAGCCGCCACCCGAGCGCGGAGGCGGCATAGCCGATCACCGCGCACGACGTGGTCAGGACGCACAGGCCCAGCCCGAAGGCGGGCCCCTGCTCCCACAGCCAGTGGAATGCGCTCAGCGCCCATTGCAGCCATCCGGTCGCCGCCTCCGCCACCGGCTGGGTGTTGAGTGGCGTTTCGCTTCGCAGCAGGAAGGTGCCGATGCGATAGGCGATTAGCCACAATATCGGCGTGGTGAGCGGATTGGTGATGAATGTCGTCAGCGCCGCGACCGGGACATTCGCCCGGAACGGCAAGGCGAAGACCGCCGCGATGGCGATCTGCGCCACCGGGAACAGGAACCCCGCGACCACACCGAGCGCGACGCCGCGCGGGACCGAGCGCCGGGTAAAGCGCCACAGTTCGGGTGCGAGCACGCGGTGCGCGACCGGGCGGAGCAGACGGTTCTTTTCCATCGAATCGCGGGTCGGCATGTTGCGCCGGACCCAGGCCATCGATCGCCCCCACAAAGTCGGCACGGCGGAGGCCATCAGCCGCGATCGCGCATGATGCGACCCTGTTCGCGCTTCCAGTCGCGCTCCTTGATCGAGTCGCGCTTGTCGTGCGCCTTCTTGCCCTTCGCCAAAGCCAGCTCCACCTTCGCACGCCCGCGCGAGTTGAAATAGATCATCAGCGGCACCAGGGTCATGCCCTCGCGCGCCACCGCGCCGTGCAGCTTGTTGATCTCCCGCTCATGAAGGAGCAATTTACGGGGACGCTTGGCTTCGTGGTTGAAGCGGTTGCCATGGCTGAATTCGGGCACGTTCGAATTGACCAGCCACACCTCCTCGCCGCGAACCTCGGCATAGGATTCGGCGATCGAGCCTTCGCCGAAGCGAAGCGACTTCACCTCGGTCCCGGTCAGGGCGATCCCCGCCTCGTAGGTGGTCTCGATCGCATAATCGAATCGGGCGCGCCGGTTCTCGGCGACGATCTTCTTCTTGTCGAAGGTTTGGGGTTTCGGGCGCATGGACGGGTCGATGTAGGCGCTTGGGTCCGTCGTGAAAAGCCGCTCTCGTTGGGCTTGTCCCGTTTCCGAGCGTCCCGGTCGCTTTGCACGCCGCGCAGAGGCTGGCCACGCGCGCCCCGACCTTCCAAAGCGCGCGCCATGGGGACGATCAGCTTACTCCGCCGGGCCCTGCCCTGCATCGCGATGACGATGGCGACCGCCTGTGGTGGCGGCGGCACCGGCGAGGAGAGCGAACCGAGCCCGATCGTCTCGGCCAGTCCGACACCGCAACCCACACCGTCCGCGACGGCGACGGCCCCGGCCACCGGATGGTGGCGTCCCGATCGCACGACGAGCTGGCAATGGCAGCTCAACGGCACGCTCGATACGCGCTACGACGTAACCGCCTATGATATCGACCTGTTCGATACGAGCGCGAACGCCATCGCCGACCTTCATCGCCAGGGGCGGCGGGTCATCTGCTATTTCTCGGCGGGCAGCTCCGAAAACTGGCGTCCCGACGACGGCCAGTTCGCCGCAACCGATCGCGGCAAACCACTCGACGGGTGGGCCGGGGAGCGCTGGCTCAAGATCGACTCCGCATCGGTGCGCGCGGTGATGACCGGCCGCCTCGATCTGGCGCGAAGCAAGGGCTGCGACGCGGTCGAGCCCGACAATGTCGACGGCTACACCAACGACAACGGCCTCGGCCTGACCGCCGCGATGCAGCGCGACTATAATCGGTTCCTCGCGGCCGAAGCGCATGTGCGGGGACTGGCGGTGGGGCTGAAGAACGATCTCGACCAGCTCGCCGAGCTCCAGCCCGCCTTCGACTTCGCGGTGAACGAGCAGTGCCACGAATTCGACGAATGTGCGGGCTATGCGACGTTCCTGGGCGCGGGAAAGCCGGTCTTCGTCGCCGAATATGCCGACCGCTACCGTACCAATAGCGGCGGCGCGCGCGACGCGATGTGCGCGGCCTCTCGCGATCAGGGCGTCCGCACCCTGATCCTTTCGATCAAGCTCGACGACAGCGTCCGCGACAGCTGCGACTGACCGCCCGTCATTCCTGCCGCCGCTTGCCGAGCGGGATCTTCAGCCGGATCATCGCGCGGTTGCTGGGAAAGCCACCGACCCCGACCTGCTCGGTTTCGGCCGACACGGTGCCGACGCCGGGGATCTCGGTACGGGCCTGCGGGAGCGTGAAGGGGCGCGAATAGTCGGGGACGGTCCCGATCCTGTCGGCGTCCGACGAACGTCCGCAGACCACCACATCGTCGTCGTCACCCGCCGGACAGCGACGCGCCGTCGGCGGGCGGCGTGGTGCGGGCAGGACGGGCCCGGCCATCGCGCCCGCCTGAAACGCGAAAATCATCAGCGTCCACATCCGTCCGCGCTCCCAAAGGTCGATCGCCCCTGGGATGCTGACGGAGGATTGCGGCCGAAACGGGGCCTGCCCGCCGGATCAGATCAAACCAGCGTGCGCCAGCGCGGCGTCGACCTGCGCGCGCGACGCCTCGGACGGCCAGGTCATGGGCAAGCGCACGCCTTGCGGGAAGTGCTGCATGATGCGGCTGAGGGCGTACTTGACCGGACCGGGCGACGCGTCGGTGAACATCGCCTCGTGCAGCGGGAAAAGCCGGTCGTGCAGTTCGAGCGCGCGCGCCATGTCGCCCTTTGCACAGGCGGTCTGGAAATCGGCGCACAGGCGCGGTGCGACATTGGCGGTGACCGAGATGCATCCGACCCCGCCCATCGCATTGAAGGCGAGCGCCAGATCGTCATTGCCCGACAGCTGACAGAAATCGGGGCCGAGCGCGCCGCGATGATGCGACACGCGGGCCAACACGCCGCTGGCATCCTTCACGCCGACGAAAATCTCGGGCGCGTCCCGCACGACGCGGATGAGCGTCGCGGGCTGGATGTCGGTCACCGTGCGTCCCGGCACGTTATACAGCACGATCGGCAGCGGCGCGTTCCGGGCCAGCTCGGCGAAGTGGCGCGCGATGCCTTCCTGGCTGGGGCGATTATAATAGGGCGGCACCATCAGTGCGGCATCGGCCCCGGCCTGCTGCGCGGCCTTGAGATTCTCGATCGCGACGATCGTGTCGTTGGAGCCCGCACCCGCGATCACCGGCACCCGTCCGCGCGCCTGCTCGACGCAGACGCGCACGACGTGGAAATGCTCGTCCTTGGGCATCGTCGCCGCCTCGCCCGTCGTGCCGCACGCGACCAGCGCCGACGATCCCTCGGCAATCTGCCACTCGACGAAATCCCGGAACTTCGCTTCGTCGAACGCGCCGCCGACATGATCGCCCTGATCGTCGAACGGCGTCACGAGCGCCGGAATGGATCCTGAAAACATGAGGGGAAACGCGCTCCTGCTGCGCCGAAATTAGGCCAGATTGGGGAATTTGTTCAGGACATGTACGGGTAGAGTCCCTATCCTGTCCACCATGATGGCATTGACAAAGGCGGGGGCGCTCCTCGCGACATTGGCGGGATCGATGATCACACCCGGCGGGCAGGACCAGCTCGACCGGTATCGTACCCAGATGGCGAATATGAGCCCGAACCAGAGTTCCGCGACCATGCCCGCCGCCGCCGACGGCGCGATTGCGGCGGCGCTGGGGCAATGGCGCGCGCTGCAACAGACCGACTCGCTGCCCTTCGACAGCTATGCGGGGTTCCTGATGGCGCATCCGGGCTGGCCGGGCGAGGCGAGCAACCGCCGCGCCGCCGAGCGCCAGGCGTCGAACTTCACCGCCGCGCCGTCCAGCATCGTCGCCTATTTCCGCCGCTATCCGCCGATGTCGGCGGCAGGCGGCGTCGCCTATGCCCGTGCGCTGCTCGCCACCGGCGCGCCGGGCGAAGCGGCGGAGGCCGCGCGGACCGCATGGCGGCGGGGCACGCTCTCTCCGACCGACGAGGCGCTGGTCATGTCGACCTTCGCCGCCTCGCTGACCCCCGAAGACCATGATGCCCGGATGGACTCGCTGCTGTGGAGCGGCCAGACCGGCGCCGCGCTGCGTCAGCTTGGGTATACGAGTGCCGCGCGCCGCCCGGTCTTCGCCGCCCGCCTCGCCTTTCGCACCAAGTCGGCGGATGCGGCGGCCCTGTCCGCCTCGACCGCCGAACTCTACGCCAATGATGCGGGCTATGTCGCGGACCGGGCGATGTGGCTGCGTGACACCGGCGACAGCCTGACCGCGCGCTCCTGGCTGGCACGGTCGCGGCAGTTGAGCATCCGCCCCGGCAATGTCGAGAAATTCTACGAGGCGTTGCTGGTCAACGCCCGCGCCGCCGCCGCCGACAACCAGCTTCAGACCGCCTATGACATCGCCCGGCAGGTCGACGACGCCTACCCCGCGGGCACGGACGTCTCGACCAAGCCCTATGGCGAGCGCGACGACTATACCAGCCTGGTCTGGCTGGCCGGGCAGACCGCGATGAAGCTGGCCCGCCCCGCCGATGCGATGACGCTGTTCGATCGCTATGGTCGGGGCAGCCAGTCGCCACAGACGCGCGCCAAGGGCTTTTACTGGGCGGGACGCGCGGCGGAGGCGGCGGGTCGCTCGACCGAGGCGGCCGGTTTCTATGCACGGGCCGCGCAATATCGCGACCAGTTCTACGGCCAGCTCGCGCTCGAGCGGACCGGCCGCCCGCTGGTCGCGCCGCCGACCATCGCGGCGACCAACGTGCCCCCCGCGACACGCGCCGCCTTCGACTCGCGCGAAACGGTACGCGCCGCCAAATTCCTCGGCAATATCGGCCAGTGGCAGGATCAGACGGCGTTCGTTCGCCAGATCGCCGCCGATGCCGAGAGCGAGAGCGACCATCTGCTCGCCGCTGACCTGTCGCGCACGATCAACCGGCCCGACCTGGCGGTAATGGTCGGGCGAAGCGCGATGCAGAACGGGCTCAGCGACTATTCGGCGGCGGGCTTCCCGATCGTGCCGGTGCCGACGGGCTATGACTCGAGCTGGACGATCATCCACGCCATCGCCCGCCAGGAGAGCCAGTTCGATCGCGCCGCCGTCAGCCACGCCGGCGCGCGCGGCCTGATGCAGCTCATGCCCGCGACCGCCGCCGAGCAGTCGGGCAAGATCGGCCTGTCCTACTCCCCTGCCGCGCTGACCACCGACCCCAATCTGTCGATCCAGCTCGGCGCGAGCTATTTCGAGCGGATCCGCAACAATTACGGCAGCTATCCGCTCGCCATCGCGGCCTATAATGCGGGCGGCGGCAACGTGAACAAATGGCTTCGGCTGAATGGCGACCCCCGCACCGGCGCGGTCGATATCGTCGACTGGATCGAGGCCATTCCCTATATGGAAACGCGCAACTACGTGCAGCGCGTGCTCGAGAATGCGGTGGTCTACGACCTCATGAACCCGTCGCGCGCCACCAGCCGGGGTCCGACCCCGCTAAGCTGGTATCTGGGCAAGTCGCGGCCGGGTTGATCGGCGCGGTATGCGCGATAAAGCGGCGTGATGGATCGTCCCAACTATATAACGCCAGCGGGCTATGCCGCGCTTCGCCAGGAATATGAGGCGCTGTTCGCGGTGGAGCAGCCCAAGCTGGTCGACACCATCGCCTGGGCGGCGGGGAATGGCGACCGGTCGGAGAATGGCGACTATATCTATGGTCGCAAGCGGCTTCGCGAGATCGACCGGCGGCTGGGCTGGCTCTCCAAGCGGATGAAGGCCGCCAAGGTCATCGATCCGGGTCGGCAGGAGGATCGCTCGAAGATCTGGTTCGGCGCGACCGTGACGATCGCGGACGAGGACGACAACGAACGCATCCTGACCCTGGTCGGCGATGACGAGGCGGATGCGGGCCAGGGCCGGGTCGGCTGGAACGCGCCGCTGGTGCGGGCGCTGCGCGGGGCATCGGTGGGCGACCTCCGCCGGGTCGTGCTGCCCGCCGGGGAACGCGAATATGAGGTGATCGCGATCGCCTACCCGACGGCATAGACAACCGGGCAACGGATCGTTTCGCAACCGATCCTTGCTCTCGATCAGCAAATCGGGAGGATGCGGGGCGAGGCCGTCGATCATCGCGGCCCGTGTCTAGGATGCCATGGCCATGCCCATTCCCGCCCGCTGGTCCGCGCCGCTGCTGTCGTTGTTCCGCGCCGTCTTCGGCCTGCTCTTCCTGTCGCACGGCGTCTCCAAATTCTTCGCCCTTCCGCCGTTTCCGATGCCGCTCAACCCGCTGTTGACCGTCGCCGGGGTGCTGGAGCTGGTCGGGGGCGCCCTGCTGCTGATCGGGCTGTTCACGCGGCCGGTGGCGTTCGTGCTGTCGGGGCAGATGGCGGTCGCCTATTTCATGGCGCACGCGCCGCAGGGCTTCCTGCCGCTCGCCAATGGCGGCGAGGCGGCGATCCTCTACTGCTTCGCCTTCCTCTATCTCGCGGCGGCAGGCGGCGGGTCGATCGGCGCGGATGCAATGCGGCGTGGCAGCTGACCAAAGCCTCTGATACTCAGGGCGGATGAACGCCCTGACCCGCAACATCGCGCTGCTCATCGACGCCGACAATGCCCAGTCGGCGGCCATCGATCCGGTCCTCACCGTCCTGGCGGAGCTGGGCACGGTCAATGTCCGCCGCGCCTATGGCAACTGGTCCAAGCCCGGATTGAAGGGGTGGCGCGACGTCATGGTCAAGCACGGCATCGAACCGCAGCAGCAGTTCGACCTGACCAAGGGCAAGAACGCCACCGACATGAAGATGACCATCGATGCGATGGACCTTCTCTTCCGTGGGCGGATCGACGGCTTCGGCATCATGTCGTCGGACAGCGACTTCATGCCGCTCGCCACGCGGATCCGGCAGGACGGCTTTCCCGTCTATGGCTTCGGCAACAGCCGCACGCCCGAGGCGTTCAAACAGGCATGCAGCCGCTTCATCGACGTCGGCGCGCTGATCGGCGAGACGATGCGTCCCACCGCCGCGAGCAAGCCGACCGCCGCCGACGTGCCGCTCGCCGATTCGCTGCCGCCCTCGATCGAACAGTCCAAGCGTACCGCGGGAACGCCGCGACCGATCGACGAGGAGCTGCTCAAACTGCTGGTCGATGCCTATAATTCGGTGAAGCGCGACGAACGCGGCTTTGCCAGCCTGTCGGCCATGGGGCAGCTCGCCGGCAATCGGTCGAGCTTCGACACGCGGAATTACGGGTTCAAGCGGCTGTCCGACCTGATCGAGGCGGTGCCCAATTTCCAGACCGAACGGCGCGAGGACGGCCGGACCTTCGTCAAGCGGGTCCGGTAAATCCTCCCCGGCACGGGCAGGATCTTAGGCCGGATCGACATTCAGCTTATTCTCCCCTCTCCCCTGGACAGGGGAGAGGGTTAGCGAAGCTTGCCAGCGTGCTGGCTAGCGCAGCTTGGGTGAGGGGTTGAGCGAGCCTTCGGCTCGCGCGCTCTTCGAGCGCTTCACCCCTCACCCAGCTCCGACTAGGCCTTTGCTACGCAAAGACCAAGTCTGCGCAACCCTCTCCCCTCTCCGAGGGGCGAGGGAAAGGACAGGCATAGCTGAATGTCGATCGGCCCTAGTCCCTGGGATCCGGCATGGTCAGCGTCGCGCGGGTGCCTGGATCCGCCGCATCGAAGCGTACCTCTCCCCGCACCTGCCGCGCCAGGCTCGCGATCATGCGCATGCCGAGCGAGTGGCGCGATGCCGCCTTCATGTCGAAACCGGCGGGCAAGCCCTTCCCCCGATCGCGCACCGACAAGGTGATGCTACCGTCGCGGGCATGGAGACCGACATCGATCGGGCCGCCACCCTCGCCATAGGCATATTTGATCGCGTTGGTGAGCAACTCCGTCAGCATCAGCCCGATCGGAATCGCGGTATCGGCGTTCATCTCGACAGGCTCGATATCGCAGTGAACCTGATGGTTCTGGGACTGTTGCGCGAGCTGTTCGGCGATGCCGCAGGCCAGATCGTCGAGGCAGACGATCCCGACCCGATCCCCACGCCATAGCTGGTCATGCGTCTGGGCGATCGCCGTGATCCGCGCCTGCGCATCGTTGAGCATTCGCAGGACACGGGGATCGTCGTCCTCCTGCTTTTGCAGATTGAGCATCGCCGACACCAGCGCCAGGCTGTTCTTGACCCGGTGACTGGCCTCTCGCGTCAGCAACTGCTGATGCTCGACCGCCTCCGCGAGACGGCGCTCGGCCTCCTGCCGTTCGATCGCCACGCCGATCAGGTTCGCAAAACCCTGCATGAACGCCAGATCGGCTTCCTCGAACCGCCCTTCGTCGGAGCTGTCGACCTCGAGCACGCCGTAGCGCTGCCCCGACGCCTCGACGAGGACGTTGATCGCCCGACGGATCTTGTGATCGGCCATGAATTGCGGGGTCCGGAACCGCTCTTCCTGATCGAGATGGTTCGAGATGACACCCTGCCCCGTCTGGAGCGCGAACCCGGCGGGCGAGCCGAGATCGGTCCGCATCTCGGTCGAGCCGACCACGCCCTCGCCCCAACCGACACCGTTGCGAACCAGAAGCGTCTCGCGATCGGCATGATATTCCAGAAACTTGCAGTAGCGCGACCGCATCCCCTGCGCGCATAATTCGGTGGCGCGCTGAAGCATGGGATCCAGGTCGCGCGCGCGCAGCGCCTCGATGCCGAACGCCGCGAGCACCGATTGCTGTTGCAGACGATAATGAAGCTGACCCGCGCCGACGCTTTCCCGGTCGGCGCCCTGCGCCCGTTCCACTACCGCCATTCGCTATCGAACCCCTGTCGTCCTCGCCCTCGTCCGTTTAGAATAGGGGTCCGGCGAAACGATTTAAACCCGCCGACCCTTCTTTTGGGGCGAGCCGGTCCACTTCCGACGACAAACGCCCCGCCCGATCGCTCGGGCGGGGCGTCATCGTCAACGCCGTGCGGCGTCCGGAATCAGCGGGTCAGCTTCTTATAGGCCAGACGGGTCGGACGGTCGGCTGCATCGCCCATGCGGCGGCGCTTGTCCTCCTCGTAGGATTCGTAATTGCCCTCGAACCATTCGACATGGCTGTCGCCCTCGAACGCCAGGATGTGGGTGCAGAGGCGATCGAGGAAGAAGCGATCGTGGCTGATGACCACGGCGCAGCCCGCGAAGGTCTCCAGCGCCTCTTCCAGCGCGCGCAGCGTCTCGACGTCGAGGTCGTTGGTCGGCTCGTCGAGCAGCAGGACGTTGCCGCCCTCCTTCAGCATCTTGGCCATGTGGACGCGGTTGCGCTCACCGCCCGAAAGCTGGCCGACCTTCTTCTGCTGGTCGGGCCCGCGGAAGTTGAACGCGCCGACATAGGCGCGCGTGCCCAGCTCCTGCTTGCCGAAGCGGAACACCTCCAGCTCGTCGGAGATTTCCTGCCAGACATTCTTGTTGGGATCGAGGTCGTCGCGGCTCTGGTCGACATAGCCGAGCTTGACGGTCGAACCGATCTCGATCGTGCCCGCATCGGGCTGTTCCTGCCCGGTGATCAGCTTGAACAGCGTCGACTTGCCCGCACCGTTCGGCCCGATCACGCCGACGATGCCGCCCGGCGGCAGCATGAAGTCGAGGCCTTCGAACAGCAGCTTGTCGCCGTAGGACTTGGTCAGCCCCTTGGCCTCGATCACCTTGCCGCCCAGGCGCTCGGGAATCTGGATCAGGATCTGCGCCTTGCCCGCGACGCGGTTCTCCTGCTTCTCCATCAGCTCCTCGAACGCGCGGATACGCGCCTTCGACTTGGTCTGGCGGGCCTTGGGCGTCTGACGCATCCAGGCCAGCTCGTCGGCGATCGCCTTCTGCTTGCCCGCCTCGTCGCGCTCTTCCTGCTCCAGGCGCTTGGCCTTCTTTTCCAGATAGCCGGAATAGTTGGACTCGTAGGTGTAGTAGCGGCCGCGATCGAGTTCGAGCACCCAGTTGACGACGTTGTCCAGGAAGTAACGGTCGTGGGTGACGAGGATGACGTTGCCGGTATATTCCTTGAGATAATTCTCAAGCCACGACACGCTTTCGGCGTCGAGGTGGTTGGTCGGCTCGTCGAGCAGCAGGATGTCGGGCTTTTCGAGCAGCAGCTTGCAGAGCGCCACGCGGCGCTTTTCGCCGCCCGACAGGCGGGAGACGTCGGCATCGCCCGGCGGGCAGCGCAGCGCTTCCATCGCCTGTTCGAGCTGGCTGTCGAGCGACCAGCCGTCGACCGCGTCGATCTTGGCCTGAAGCTCGCCCATCTCTTCCATCAGGGCGTCGAAGTCGGTGTCGTCCTTCGGATCGCCCATTTCGGCCGAAATGGCGTTGAAGCGATCGACCAGATCCGCGATCGGGCGGACGCCGTCCTTGACATTGCCCATCACGTCCTTGGTCGGATCGAGCTGCGGCTCCTGCGCGAGATAGCCGACGCGGACGCCATCGGCGGCCCAGGCCTCACCGGTGAAGTCGGTGTCCATGCCCGCCATCACCTTCATCAGCGTGGACTTGCCCGCGCCGTTCGGGCCGATGATCGCGATCTTCGCGCTCGGCAGGAACTGCAGGTGGATGTTGTTGAGGACAGGCTTGTTGGCGCCGGGGAAGGTCTTGGTCAGACCCTTCATCACATAGGTATATTGGACGGCCATGGCGGCGCGGGGCTCCGTGCTTTTCGACTGTAGGATGGTTTACCGCCCATGTAGTCGGTGGGCGGGCGGTTGGCAAACGGGACTGGCTGCGCAACAGTCCGGGTCATGAAGCCATTCCTCCTCGCGGCCCTCGCCGCCACCGCCCTGTCCTCTCCCGTTCTGGCACAGCGCACGCCACCGCCGATGCCCGCCGCCGTCGCGCCCGAGGTCGCCGCCCTGCGCGACGCCGCGCTGACCGACACGGTCGCATGGGACATCGTCGAGGGGCTGACGACCGAGGTCGGCCAGCGCCTGGCCGGGACCGAGGCGGAGGCGCGCGCCCGGCAATGGGCGGTCGCCAAGCTGACCGCACTCGGCTTCAAGAATGTCCGGATCGAGCCTTATCAGATGCCCGTATGGGAGCGCGGCGCCGAAAGTGCGGAGATCCTCGCCCCCTTTCCCCAGAAGCTGACGCTCGCCGCGCTCGGCAATTCGGGCGCCACACCCGCGTCGGGGCTGACCGCCGAGGTCGCGGTCTTCCCGAGCATGGCCGCGTTCCAGGCCGCGCCCGACAGCGCGATCAAGGGGCGCATCGTCTATATCGGGAATGCCATGCCCCGGACGCAGGACGGATCGGGCTATGGCGCCTATGGCACCGCGCGCTTCACCGGACCCGCGCTCGCGGCCCGGCGCGGGGCGGTGGCGATCGTCATCCGCTCGATCGGCACCGACCATCATCGTTTCCCGCATACCGGCACGACCAACTTTCCCGGCGGCGTGAAGCCCATCCCGGCGGCGGCGCTGTCCGTTCCCGACGCCGAGCAGCTCGAGCGAATCGCCAGCCGTGGCAAGCCGGTGCGGATGAAGCTCATCCTCACGCCCCGCATGGTCGGGACGCGCGAATCGGGCAATGTCATCGCCGAAGTACCCGGCAGCGATCCGTCGGCGGGGATCGTGCTGGTCGGCGGCCATCTCGATAGCTGGGACCTGGGCACCGGCGCGATCGACGATGCCAGCGGCGTGGCGATCACCGCCGCCGCCGCCAAGCGGATACTGGACGCGGGCACGCCGCGACGGACGATCCGCGTCGTCTGGTTCGGCGCGGAGGAGGTCGGCGGCATGGGCGGCGAAGCCTATGCCAAGGCCCATGCCGACGAGCGTCATGCCACCGCGTCGGAAAGCGACTTCGGCGCGGACCGCGTCTGGCGCTTCGAGGTCAACCTGCCCGCCACCGCCCGGCCGGTCGCGGACCGGCTCCAGACCGCGCTCGCGCCGCTCGGCATCGCGCGGGGCAGCGGCGTTGGCGGCGACGGGACCGATGTCGGCCCGACGCTCAAGCTCGGCACCGCCGCGATCGACCTCAACCAGTCGGGCTGGGACTATTTCGATACCCATCACACGCCCGACGACGTGCTCGACCGGGTCGACCCGGCGGCGTTGCGGCAGAATGTGGCGGCCTGGACCGCGATGCTGGCGGTGGTCGCCGACGCGCCCGAGGCGATCGGCCCGGTCACACCGCGATGATCGTTGGCCTCCAGTAACGCTTTCGTAACCCCAACGCCTTGAAAAAGCCCGATCCATGCCATCGGTTCGTCGCGAACCTTGCCGCCAAGTGAATTTTGCGGATTGACCGCGATGAACCGCGCGTTATTTGAGCCGCTTCGCGACGGCATTCGGGTCGGCCGCGATGATTGCTTATGCTTGGGAGCATTCGAATGAAGAAGATTGCCTTTATTCTCGCTGCCGCCGGCCTGATGTCCGTGGCCGCCTGCACGAAGTCGCCGGAAGCGGCCGCTGTTGAGAACAACGCGGACATGCTGGCCGACAACATGGAGATGCAGGCCGACAACCTCGAAGCGGTTGCCGACAACACCTCGAACACCGCCGCCGCCTCGACCCTCGAGAACGCTGCTGACAACATGAACGCCGCCGCCGACAACGTCCGTGACGCTGCCGACGCCAAGGCCGACAACATGCAGTAATGCCGCCTCGGACCTCCGGGTCCGAAGCGCCGACTGTTTGTCGGAAAAGGGCGCCTTCCTTCGCGAAGGCGCCCTTTTTCTTTTATGGGACGACCAATCCCCCGTTGCGGATGCGCAAGCCGTCACGCTACGGACAAATGCGGTGGGGCCTGTAGCTCAATGGTTAGAGCTGGCCGCTCATAACGGCTAGGTTGCGGGTTCGAGTCCTGCCGGGCCCACCAATTCACGAGCGAACTTTATCGCACCGGTGAAAAGCTGCTTGCGATCCCGCACCACCCGCCGATAGGGTGCGCCAAACCATCAAGGATTGGCATATGGCGGCTAAAGGCGACCCGAAGGTCATCGAATTTCTGAACGAGGCGCTCAAGAACGAGCTGACCGCGATCAACCAGTATTTCCTGCACTATCGCCTGCTCGACCACTGGGGCGTCTACAAGCTCGCCCAGTTCGAATATCACGAATCGATCGACGAGATGCGCCATGCCGACTGGCTGGCCGAACGCATACTCTTCCTGGACGGCCTGCCCAATTTCCAGCTGCTCGGGCGGCTGCGCATCGGCGAGACGGTCGAGGAAGTGCTCAAGGGCGATCTGGCCATCGAGGTCGAGGCCGTGGCGCAACTCAAGGGCGCGATCGCCTATTGCGAGGAAGTCCGCGACTATGTCAGCCGCGACCTGTTCCAGCGCATCCTCGCCAGCGAGGAAGAGCATGTCGACACGCTGGAACGCCAGTTCGAGATGATCGAACGCATGGGCATCCAGAACTATATTCAGCTCAACGCCATGGCGGAAAACGACACGCCCAAGTCGGGCGCGGCGCCGCATTTGCAGGGGTGATGGCGGTGGGGCGGGCCTTTATGGCCTGCCCCCAGCCCCCAGCCCTCTGCCCTCAGTCCTTATTGGCGAACGGGTTCTTCGGCGCGCGCAGCGTCAGGCGTACCGGCACCGCGCCGAAGCCCAGTTCGCGCCGCATCGAATTGACCAGATAACGCTCATAGCTCGCCGGTAGCTGATCAACACGCGTTCCGAAGATCACGAAGCTGGGCGGACGCGACTTGATCTGGGTGACGTAGCGCAGCTTGATCCGCTTGCCGCCCGGCGCTGGCGGCGGGTTGGCATCGACGGCCTTTTCGAACCAGCGGTTGAGCTCGCCGGTCGGCACGCGCTTCGACCAGGCCGCACGCGTCTCGAACGCCACCTCGATCAGCGTGTCCAGCCCCTTGCCCGTCGCGCCCGACACCGCGAGCAGCGGCACGCCCTTGACCTGGCTGAGCCCGTCCTCCAGCGCCTTCTTCACACCGTTGAACAGCGAGGACGGATTTTCCGCCACATCCCATTTGTTCAGCGCGATCAGGAGCGCGCGCCCCTCTTCCAACACGCGGTCGGCGATGCGCAGATCCTGCGATTCCAGCCCCAGCGTCGCGTCGAGCAGCAGCACCACGACCTCGGCGAAGTCGACCGCGCGAAGGGCGTCGGCGACCGACAGCTTTTCCAGCTTGTCCTGAACCTTGGCCCTTTTGCGCATTCCCGCGGTGTCGATCAGACGGACCTGACGCGGCTCACCGTTGCGGTCGTGCCATTCCCAGTCGATCGCGATCGAATCGCGGGTGATGCCCGCCTCCGGTCCGGTGATCAGGCGGTCCTGGCCGAGAAACCGATTGATCAGGGTCGACTTGCCCGCGTTCGGGCGTCCGACGATCGCCAGCTTCAGCGGCGCGAACGGATTTTCGAGATCGACCTCTTCCTCTTCCTCGATCTCCACGTCGATGAAGGGCAGCAGCGCCTCGAACAGGTCGCCGACGCCCTCGCCATGCTCGGCGGAAAGCTGGACGGGGTCGCCGAAGCCCAGCGCCAGCGCCTCGAGAATGCCCTGTTCGGCGGCGCGGCCCTCCGCCTTGTTGGCGGCGAGGACGATCGGCGTATCCGAACTGCGCAGCCAGCGGGCGATCTCTTCGTCCAGCGGCATGATCCCGGCGCGGCCATCGACCAGGAACAGCGCGACATCGGCCTCGCCTACGGCGGCCTCGGTCTGGCGGCGCATCCGTCCGGGAAGCGTGTCGGGATCTTCGTCTTCGTAACCCGCCGTGTCGATCACGCGGAAATCGAGGCCGAGCAGGTGCGCGTCGCCTTCGCGCCGGTCGCGCGTCACGCCGGGCCGATCGTCGACCAGTGCGAGCTTCTTGCCGACAAGGCGGTTGAACAGCGTCGACTTGCCGACATTGGGACGGCCGACGATCGCGACGATAGGGAGTTTTGCCATCGCCGTCCGTTAGCGAAAGGCGATCCGTTCGTCACGGTACAAACGCACCGTCCCCTTGGGCCAACGAC
Organism: Sphingomonas sp. Leaf21; assembly: GCF_916858675.1. Taxonomy (GTDB): domain Bacteria; phylum Pseudomonadota; class Alphaproteobacteria; order Sphingomonadales; family Sphingomonadaceae; genus Sphingomonas. Next base: position 26,888 of record NZ_CAKASM010000001.1, on the reverse strand, counting down.
CAAGGGGACGGGCTAAGGTCACTTATAGGCGGCGAGCCGACCCTTCTGGTCCAGCACATAGAGGACGCCGTTCGCGACGACCGGTGGCAGCGCGAAGGGGGTCTTGGACTCGACCGTCGCCTGCACCGAGCCGTCACCCGGATTGGCATAGACGATCTGCCCTTCCGAATTGGTCAGGATCAGGCGATTGCCCGCCAGGATCGGCCCGAACCAGGTGATCGCGCCGTTCTTCTTCTTTTCGTTGTGGAAACGCTGCAACTGCGCGATCCAGCGGGCCTTGCCGCTCGAACGGGCGAGCGCGACCAGCCGGGCGTCGTCGGTGACGAGGAACAGCCATTCGCCCGCGATCCAGGGGGTCGAGATTCCCGCGAAGTTCTGTTCCCAGAGGCGCTGACCCGTCGACAGTTCCAGCGCGACCATGCGGCCGCCCTGGCCCAGCGCGTAGACGCGGCCCTGATCGATCACGGGGGCGGCGTCGATGTCCGACAGCGTCGACACCGAGGTCGAAATGCTGGTCCGCGACAGCGCGTCCTGCCACAACATGCGGCCATTCTCATAGCGATAGGCATTGAGTTCGCCGCTCGAGAAGCCCGCGACGACCGTACCCTGGCTGGCGGCGGGGGCCGCGACGCCGAACACGCCCTGCGTCTCCAGCGTGCCCTGTCCGGCCCAGACGATCTTACCATCGGTCTGGTTGATCGCGTAAAGCTGGTTATCCTGGGTCAGGACATAGACATTGCCATTGGCGATCGTCGGCGACCCACGCAGCGGGCCGCCCGGCTTGGCGCGCCACAGCACCTTGCCGTCTGCGGCGTTGGCGGCGATGACGTCGCCAAGGCCGTCGGTCGCATAGACCGTGCCGCTGTCATAGCTGGCACCGCCACCGAACCGCGCAAGCCGATTCTCGTCACCCTCGGTGATGCCGGTCGACCAGAGGCGCGCGCCGCTGTCGGCGTTCAGCGCAAGGAGATTGCCCTCGACATCGACGACGAAGATCTTGTTCTCGGCGACGACCGGCGGGGCGCCCAGCGGGTCGCGCGCCGATCCGCCATTGATCGTGGCTTCCCACAGGCGCTGCGGCTGTTCGCCGAGCGCGAGCTGGCCCATCGACTTGGCGGCGTTACCACCGGGCTGCGCCCATTCGGCGTTCGTCTCGGGCGCGGGCAGCGTGACCTGGACGTCGGCGATCGTCTTGTCGGCCTCGACCCCGGTCTCGGACACCAGGATCGGAACCCGATTGCCCACGGTCGGGGTCTTTTTCGGCGCGTGCTTGAACACCCCACAGGCGCCCAGCGCCATCAACGCGGCCAGCGCGGCCGAGGTGCGGAAATGCTTCGTCATTGGGTCTTGGTGTCCTCACTCTGGCCGACGGCATCGACCCCCAATACGCTGGCCATCTGAACCGCGCGTTGCCGCAACGTATCGGGCACATCCTTCTCGCTGGCAATCTGGCCGAACAGGCGCCCCGCCTCGGCGCGCTTGTTGAGGCGGAGATAGGCCACGGCGACCATCTCGCCCGCGCTGCCGAAATAGGCATTGCCGGGCACCGCCATGCCACCCAGCCGGGCGATCACGCCCTCGGGCTTCAGCGTATCATATTCGGCCATGGTCTGGCGGATCAGCGCCAGGTCACGGAACGGCTTGGCCAGCGAGGCGTCGTTGGCGACCGAAGCAAACCGCGCGGCGGCCCCCTTCATATCGTCCCGCTGCAACAGGATGTCGGCCTGGGTGAACTGCGCCAGCGCGCGATAGGCGTCGACATTCGAGTCCGCCAGCGACTTCAGCTTGGCATCCGCCGTCTTGGTATCGCTCTGCGCCAGCGCGTCATAGGCGGCCTGCAACTGCTCGCCATCGGCCGCCGCCGCCTGGGCGCGATGATGCTGCCAGTAGAGATAACCGCCGAACGCCGCGAGGGCGAGGACGACCACCGCGCCGACGACCAGGCCCCAACGGGTCCAGAATTTGGTCAGCCGGTCGCGACGCAGTTCGTCGTCGACCTCGCTCATGAAGGCCTGGCTGGATTGGGGCGTTAGGGCCAAGACGGGCTCCGCTATTCTGGATCAAGGCAACAAGGAAGCCGCGACCTTTAGCGAGGAGCGGGCCCGGTGGGAAGAAGCTTGCGTCACGCCCCTTCGCGCGGCGCGTAAATCTGCTCGGCGCCTGGAAAGCGGCGGGCGCGAACATCCTCGGCATAGGCGCGCGCGGCCTCGCCGATCCGGTCGCCCAACGTCTCGTAGCGCCTCACGAAGCGCGCGGTACGGTCGAACAGGCCCAGCATGTCCTCCCCCACCAGTACCTGCCCGTCGCACTGCGCCGATGCGCCGATGCCGATCGTCGGACAGGCCACCCGCTCGGTGATCGTAATTGCGATCGGCTCGACCACGCCCTCGATCACAACCGAAAACGCCCCGGCCTCGGCGATCGCGACCGCGTCGGCGACGATCTTCTCAGCTTCCTCCGTCGTGCGGCCGCGCGCGCCATAGCCGCCCAGCACGTTCACCGCCTGAGGCGTCAGCCCGACATGCCCCATCACGGGGATGCCGCGTTCGACCAGGAAGCGAACGGTCGGCGCCATCGCCACCCCGCCCTCCAGCTTGACCGCCGCCGCGCTGGTTTCCTTGAGCAGCCAGGCGGCATTCTCGAACGCCTTTTCGGGGCTCGCCTCATAGCTGCCGAAGGGCAGGTCGATGACGACCACCGCGTGATAGCTGCCGCGCACCACCGCCGCGCCGTGCGCCGCCATCATCTGGAGCGTGACCGGCACGGTCGAGGGCAGGCCGTAGATCACCTGCCCCAGGCTGTCGCCGACGAGCAGCATGTCGCAATGCGGGTCGAGCAGTTGCGCCGACCGCACCGTATAGGCGGTCAGCATGACCAGCGGCGTCGCGCCCTTGGCACGGCGAATGGCCGGGACGGTCAGCCGCTTCATCGGAGCGGGCGTGGGATTGGCGCGACTCGTCGCGGTGTCGAGCGTGTAGGTCGTGGACATGACGCGCCCTTACCCTGCCCGTCCGGCTCGCTCCACCCCTCCGGCGCGGTTAGAGGATTTCGGCGTAGCGCTCCGGTTTGAAGCCGATCGTCAGCGTGCCGTCACGATCGAGCACCGGCCGCTTGATGAGCGAGGGTTGCGCTTGCATCAGCCGGATCGCCTTCTCGGCGTCGATATCCCGCCGCTCCGCCTCATCCAGTTTGCGGAAGGTCGTTCCGGCGCGATTGAGGAGTATTTCCCAGCCCACCTGATCGACCCAGCGGCGCAGGGTCGCCGCGTCGATGCCATCGGTCTTGTAGTTGTGGAAGCGATAGGCAACGCCGTGCTGGTCGAGCCAGGTCCGGGCCTTCTTCATCGTGTCGCAGTTGGGAATGCCGTAGAGTTGGACGGTCATGCTGTGCCTTGGAATGGTGGGGGACGTTCGCTCTTACCGGCGGCGGGCGAGGATTGCAGCAGGATAGGGTGGGACGTGGCCTTCGACGTCGCTCAGGCTGACCCGATTGAGGGATTGTCAGCCCACTTCCAAACCCGGTCGCGCCTGACCGCAGTCGAAGGCAAAGGGAATTCATCGGGGTAGCGCCCCCCTCCCCACCCCGCTATCCCGTGAGGATGCAGGATCACCCCTTTTACGCGCTTCACACCCATGGCCTGATCCGCGTCGCGGCGGCGACGCCCGCCGCGTCGGTCGGCGACGTCCAGGCCAATGCCGAGGCGATGCTCGACCTCGCGCGCAAGGGGGATGAGGGCGGGGTCGACCTGATCGTCTTTCCCGAGCTTTCGCTCACCTCCTACGCGATCGACGACCTCCATCTGCAGGGTGCCGTGCACGGCGCGACGCTCGAGGCGTTGGGCACGATGGTCGATGCCAGCGCGGCGCTGGCGCCGGTGATGCTGGTCGGGGCGGCGCTGCCGCGCAACGGGCGGCTTTACAACTGCGCGGTGGTCATCGCGCGTGGCCGGATCCTGGGCGTCGTGCCCAAGACCTTCCTGCCCAACTACCGAGAATATTACGAGAAGCGCTGGTTCGCCAGCGGCGCGGGACTGACCGGGTTGACCATCGAACTCGACGGCCAGTGCGTGCCCTTCGGCACCGACTTGATTTTCGCGGCGGAGGATGTGCCGAACTTCGTCTTTCATGCCGAGATTTGTGAGGATTACTGGGCAGCGACCCCGCCTTCGACGCTCGGCGCGCTGGCGGGGGCCACGATCTGCTGCAATCTGTCGGCATCGAACATCGTGATCGGCAAGGCACGCGACCGCGCGGTGCTGGCCGCCGCGCAGTCGGCGCGCGCCACCTGCGCCTATGTCTATTCCGCCGCCGGGATCGGCGAGAGCACGACCGACCTGTCCTGGGACGGACAGGGCCTCGTCCACGAAATGGGCGAGACGCTGGCCGAATCCGAGCGGTTCCTGCGCGAGCCATCGCTGACCGTCGCAGATGTCGATGTCGAGCGCATCGTGCAGGAGAGGCTTCGCTTCGGCACGTTCAACGATGCGGCGGCCTTTGCCGGTCATCCCGAAGCACGGTTTCGCCGGATCACCTTCATCCACGGCGCGGAGCCCGTCGATCACGGGCTTCGGCGTCCGGTTCACCGCTTCCCCTTCGTCCCCGACGATCCCGCCCGCCGCGACGCCGACTGCTACGAAGCGTACAACATCCAGGTCGAGGCGCTGGCCAAGCGGCTGGACGCCAGCGGGGCCACCACGCTCGTCATCGGCGTCTCTGGCGGGCTCGATTCCACCCACGCACTGATCGTCGCGGCGAAGGCGACCGACCGGCTGGGATGGCCGCGCGAGCGTATCCTGGCCTTCACCATGCCGGGCTTCGCGACCAGCGAGGGGACCAAGGCGAATGCCTGGGCGCTAATGCGCGCGCTCGGCGTCAGCGCCGAGGAGATCGATATCCGCCCGGCGGCGCAGCAGATGCTGGCCGATATGGGCCATCCCTTCGCGATGGGCGAGCCGGTCCACGACGTCACCTTCGAGAATGTCCAGGCGGGGCTGCGGACCGATTATCTGTTCCGTCTGGCCAACCAGCGTGGCGGGATCGTGCTGGGCACCGGCGACCTGTCGGAGCTGGCGCTCGGCTGGTGCACCTACGGCGTCGGCGACCAGATGAGCCATTATGCCGTCAATGCCGGGGTGCCCAAGACCCTGATCCAGTTCCTGATTCGGTGGTGCATCCGGACGGACCAGTATGACGCGCAGACCGATGCGGTGCTGACCGCGATCCTGGGACAGGAGATTTCGCCCGAGCTGGTCCCGGCCGATCCCAACGGCGCGATGCAGTCGACCGAGGCGATGATCGGGCCCTATGCGCTCAACGACTTCTTCGCGCACCATGTCATCCGCCATGGTCTGAAGCCCTCTAAGATCGCCTTTCTCGCCTGGCATGCCTGGCACGACGCGGCGGCGGGCGGTTGGCCCGAGGATCTGCCTGCGGACGCGCGGGTCGCCTATGATCTGCCGACGATCCGTCACTGGCTGGAGCGGTTCCTGACCCGCTTCTTCCAGACCAGCCAGTTCAAGCGTTCGGCGCTGCCCAACGGGCCCAAGGTGTCGCCCGGCGGCGCCCTGTCACCGCGCGGCGACTGGCGGGCGCCATCGGACGGTCGCGCGACATTGTGGCTGGCGGAGCTGGGACAGGCCCTGCCGCCGCTTTGATTACCGACACTTGGCATCGCGCCGCGAACGGGTCTATGCTGGTGCACCGATTACCGTATTAATCCATGAATTACAGGCTCCTCCTGGCCTGTCGGCACGAGAGAGACCATGAGCCTTGTCGTTCGCACCCTGTCCGAACAGATCTTCACGATCATTCGCGAACGGATCATCAGCGGCGACCTTCTCGAGGAACAGCCCATCCGCCAGGATGCGCTGGCCAATGAGCTGGGCGTCAGCAAGATTCCGCTGCGCGAGGCGCTGGCGCGTCTGGAGCAGGAAGGTCTGCTGACCAGCCAGGCCAATCGCGGCTTCTTCGTCCGGTCGCTAGGCGCGGGCGAAGCGGAAGAGATTTACGAGCTTCGCCTCGCGATCGAACCCGACGCCGCCGCGCGTGCCAGTCGCGTCGCGACCGCCGCCGACCAGGCGGCGGCCAAGGCCGCGCTGGTCGCGCTCGACGTCGCGGCGCACGAGGCGTTGCACGAGGTCGCACTTCTCAACCGCGCCTTCCACCTGGCGCTGGTCCGCCCGCTCGGCGCCGCGCTGACCTTCCAGCTCATCGAGCGGTTGCAGGTGCTGGCCGAACGCTATGTCGTCCAGCACCTCAAGCCCGCCGGGCGCGAGACGCGGGCGCACAAGGAGCATCACGAGTTGCTCGACGCGTGGCTGGCGCGGGACGAGGCGCGGGTCGCCGGATTCCTGACCGACCATATCGGCGCGACGATGATCGACCTGCGCGCGCAACTCGGGCGCTGATCCTCACCAGGTCACGGCGATCTTGCCGAAATGGCCGCCGCTTTCCTGAAGGCGGAAGGCCTCGGCCAGTTCGACGAGATCGAAGCGGCGATCGATCACCGGCCGTAGCGCCGCGTCGTCCAGCGCGCGGACGAACTCCATCTGCATCCGCCGACTGCCGACGATCAGCCCTTGCAACCGCGCCTGTTTGGCCATCAGCGTCGCGGTCGGCACGTCGCCCGCCATGCCTGTCAGCACGCCGATCAGACCGATATGCCCACCGATCCGCACCGCGTCGATCGACTGGGCCAGCGTCCCCGGACCGCCGACCTCGATGACGTGATCGACGCCCTCTCCCGCCCAATCATGGATCTGTCGCCCCCAATCCCGATGCGTGCGGTAGTTGATCGTGTGCGCCGCCCCGAGCGCACGGGCGCGCTCGAGCTTTTCGTCCGATGACGATGTGACCGCGACCCGCGCGCCCATCAACCGGGCGATCTGCAACGCCCAGATCGACACCCCGCCGGTGCCCAATACGAGCACGCTGTCCCCCGCCTTCAGCCCGCCGTCGACCACCAGGCTTCGCCAGGCGGTGAGCCCCGCCGTGGTGATCGTCGCCGCTTCGGCATGGTCATATCCCCTGGGCGCGCGCGTGAAGGCGGTGGCGGGCGCCACCACCACGTCACATGCATGGCCGTCGATCCCGTCGCCCGGCACGCGCGAAAAGTCGCCGACGCGCGGCGGTCCCTCCTGCCAGTCGGGGAAGAAGCAGGCGACGACCGGATCGCCGGGGGCGAAGTCGGTCACCCCATCGCCGATCCCCTCGACGATGCCCGCGCCATCGGCCATCGGAATGCGACCATCCTCGGTCGGCTTCCGCCCCGCCACGACGCCATAGTCGTGATAGTTGAGCGAGGTGGCATGGAGGCGGACGCGGATCATGCCCGGCCCCGGCGTACCCGGATCGGGCCGCTCGACCAGCCTCAATCGGTCCAGCCCGCCGGGGGCGTCGAGGATCATCGCTTTCATGCCATCGCCTTCATCATGCTTCTGGATCGCTCCAAAAACGCGGACGCGGTGACATGCGATCCCTCAGCCGGTCGCCAGGACCCAACCGTCGGGCAGGTAATCGAGCGACATATAATAATAAAAGGCGCAGCTCCCGTCGCCACGATAGCTGCCACCCTTGACGATGCCGAAGGCCGTGCCGCCGAGGAAGACCGGCCCGCCGCTGTCTCCGCTGCGACAGGTCGGCCCGCGCACCGCGACCCAGGTCGGCGTGCAGCCGCCGCCGCACAGATCGCCCGCCGGTGCGAAGTCGGGCATCCACACCTCCGCGCAGCTATAGCCCGTCCGCTCGCCGCGATGGCACACGATGTCGCCAGCGCGGGTCGAGCCCCGCGCACGGGCGCCGGTCACCGTCCGTTCGATCGTCTTGGCGGTGTCGCTCCGGAATACGGGGGCGAGCGCGACGTCGCTGACGTTCACCTGCACGTCCTGATAGCCCCAACCCCATTGTCCCGCGTAGCGGAGGGGATGCGCCATGCCCGCGACATCGATCCACGACAGATCGTCCGGGCAATGCGCCGCGGTCACGATCGCGCTCCCGCCGCCGCGCCGGACGACGAAACCGCTGGTGCAGGCATAGCGGCGGCCATTGACCGGATCGACCCCGACCAGCCGCATACCCCCCTGAAGGTCCGCCAGATCGATATCGGGCGTCTCCAGCGTCGCGATCTTGACCGGCACGCCCGCAATCCGCGCGATCCGGTCTCGCATCGCGTCCGCCGGTTCGATCGCCAGATCGGCGCTGGCGACCATGACCACCAACGCACCGATCCGGGGGTCGACGCCGATACCGGGCGGCTGCGTCAGGCTTGCGCGGATCTCCGTCTGGTGCAGCGCCAGCGCCACGACGAGTTGCCGGTGCGTCGCGAAGGCGCCGGTGCGGAAGCGGATCGCCACCGCCTGCCCCGCCAGCGCGACGACCCGATCGGCGACGGGTGCGTCTCCGGTCAGCAGGACGTCGATGCGAAAGGGCGAATGGCCGACCGATATCCCCGCCAGCCGATCGGCGAATTCGACCTGCAACGCGTCGGTGATCGGAACCGACGCCTCCTGCGCATCGAGTTCCTGCCGCGCACGAATATCCGACAGCCCGACGCTTGCGGCATATTGGACGGAGTCGAGCGCGAGCGCGGAATTGCCGTCCAGGGGCGCCGCCGCCGGAGACTGCGCAACGGCCGCCGTCGCGGCCGATAACGTCATCGCCAGCACGGCCACCAGCCATCGCAAAGCCCAGCTATCGACGCGGAAAGAATAGCGTTGGTTATATCCCATCGATTTGGTATGTATTACTCACTGGAAGCCGGAACACGGCGGAAGATGCACAACTCAGGGGACCGATACGATGTTGCGACGCCATGGCCTACCGCTGATCCTCCTCGCCGCAGCCGTCAGCGTTGCGGGCTGCTCGCGCTCCGGGACGGAGAATATTTCGGCGACCGACAATACGGAATCGACGGCGCTGACCAACGATATCGTCGCCAATGACGAAGAGGCGTTGCCGGACAACGAAGCGCTGGCCAACGACGTGCTGTCGGATAACGCGGCCATCCCGGCCCCCGCCAACGCCAACTGACTTTCCCTCGGTGGCGGGCCCTTTTGCGAAGGGCCTCACACTGCTCCTGCTCGCCAAAGGAAGCTCCCTAAGGCGATCGACTGGCCCGGCGAATGGTACTCGCCGGGCCATTTTTTGTTCGTCAGCGGTCGAAATGGCCGAGCGTGCGGAGGACGCGAAGATCCTGCTCGACCACCCCGGCCGAGAAACGCTCGATCAGGCGCTGTGCCTGGCGCCACATGCCGGTCGGCGGCGGCGCGGCGACCGGCGCCGCGAGCAGGCGCCCGCCGCAGATTTCCGCCAGCGTGGCCCCATGGGTCGAGCCATCGACGATCAGCGACGGGAATGGCAGCGCCGCGTCGGGCGAGGCGAACAGCTGTCCGCCACTGCGGTCGAGCGCGGCGGTGCCCGGCGGCTGGAAGAACAGCGCTCCGGCGACCTTCGAGACATAATGACTGGGTGAGAGTCGCGCCCACCAGATACTGGCAAGGCACGCCGCGCCTTCGGCGACGAGCAGCACCGCCTTGTCGGCCTGCGCCACCGCATGGTCGAGCCGCGTCGCCCAAAGGTCGCGCGCCTCCCGCGAGACATTCTCCAGCGAGAGCTGGACATCGCCCTGCCGCGGCCACGCGAACATATGCTCCCACGGCATGGCGCGCTCGGCGCCCGCCATCGGCAGGGTGATGATCGAGAAGGGGTCGTTCAGACGCAGTTCGGCCGTCATGGTCTGCTCCGTCGTTGGCGCCCCTAAGCTACGCCTCCTGCCGACAAGGGCAAGACCCGTCGGCGTATTCCCGGGTCATTCCGACGTGGCGAGCCGCATCGGGCGCCGGGTGCTGCTGAGCGCGGTGGAGATGCTGTCGACCATCAGCTCATACTGGTCGGGCGAATATCCCGCCGCCAGAAAGGTACGGACCTCGTGCGAGGGCACGCTGTAGCCGTGATGCCAGCTCAGCACGGCCATCCGGCGAAGCGCTTCGAGCGAAGGGTCGGCAAGCCGCGGATTGCGCGAGTCGCCGAAGATGCTGCCCAGCGCCCGGCCGAGCTTGGACGGCGCGCGCAGGCTGGAGACGCGATCGCGCCGTGCCAGCGCCACGACCTGCCATTCCAGCGCCGAGAGACGCGCGTCGGGGCGGATGGCGGCCGCGCCCTGCTGGGTGATGGCGGCATCGACCGCGACGCGAGCGGCACCGATTTCCTGAAAAGCGACATAGGCCATGAGACTTCCCCTTCCGTCGCGCGACATCCCGCACGCCGGGCCACCGCCCGCCGCGATCGGCAGTCCTTCGTCCGCCGCCGTGCTGTCTCGCTTGATTATCCAACCGGAAGGCCCGAAGCGCCTTCCATACCGAGTGGTATATTAACCGATCGTCAGCGCGTCAAGCACTTTTATACCGGCTGGTATTTAACGCGTCGGCCAGAGCGCCATGCCGGTTTCGACCAGCGTTTCCAGTTCCGCGCGGGTCGCGCCCGATCCGGCCTGCACCGCCATCCCCTGCAACAGCGCGTAGAGATACTGGGTCAGCCCGTCGGGATCGACGCCGTCGCGCAGGTCGCCGTCCTCCTTCGCGCGCTGGAACCGGCTGAGCAACGCCGCCTGCGCCGACGCGCGGCGCGCCACGACCTCGGCCTTGATCGACTCGGCTTCGGCCCCGCAGGCCACCGAATGGATGACGCCCAGGCAGCCCTGCGGCTCGCTCTTGCTGGTCTGCGCCTCCACCGCGCCGCGCAACAGATGCTCGGCCACCGCGCGTGCGGTCGGCTCTTGCAGCGACTCGCGGATATAGGCCATCTTCTCGGCCTCGTAGAGATCGAGCGCCTTGTGGAACAAGGCTTCCTTGTTGCCGAACGCGGCGTAGAGGCTGGGCTTGGTGATGCCCATCGCCTCGGTCAGGTCGGACATCGACGCGCCTTCATACCCCTTGCTCCAGAATACCCGGAGCGCGGCCGCAAGGGCCTTGTCGGTGCAGAATTCGCGTGGTCGCCCCTTACATACGGGCAATAGGTTTTTCATAACACTCGGTATAGAATTATCCGAGCGCTTTGGAAAGCCCCGGCGGACGCATCGATCCGCCGGGGCTCGTCCCGATTGGGATCAGGCCTTGGTCAGCGCGCTGCGGCGGCGGCCATAGGCGAAATAGAAGGCCAGTCCGGCCGCGTTCCAGATGACGAAGCGGATGATCGTCGAGCTGGGCAGGCTGAACAAGAGGTAGACGCAGCCCAGGATCGCCAGCGTGCCGACCAGATAGGGTTGCGGACAGCGGAACAGCCGCTTGGCATCGGGCGCCTTGCGCCGCAACACCATGAGGCAGGCGCCCACCGCGATGAAGGCGAGCAGCGTACCCGCATTGGCGAGCTCGGCAATTTCGTCCAGCCGGAAGATGCCCGCGACCAGCGCGATCGACACGCCGGTGACCAGCGTGATGCGGGTCGGCGCGCCGCTGCGCTTGCTGACCACCGCCAGTGACTGCGGCAACAACCCGTCGCGCGCCATGGTGAAGAAGATGCGGCTCTGCCCGTACATCATCACCAGGATGACCGAGGGGAGCGCGATCACCGCCGCCAGCGCGATCAGATGCGCCGCCGTCGGCTGGCTGAGCGAGCGCAGCACCAGCGCCAGCGGCTCGGGGGAATTGGCGAGCTGCTGGAACGGCATGGCACCGATCGCCGTGACCGCCACCGCCATGTAGATCAGCGTGCAGACCAGCATCGACCCGACGATCCCGATAGTCAGGTCGCGGCCCGGATTCTTCGCCTCCTCCGCCGAGGTCGCGACCGCGTCGAACCCGTAAAAGGCAAAGAACACGATCGCCGCCGCCGCCATCACGCCCCGCTTGGCGCCGTCGACTTCGTGTGCGCCAAAGCCATAGGGCATGAAGGGGTGGAGATTGTCGGCGTTGAACGCCGGGGCGGCGAAGGCGATGAACACGCCCAGCGCGACCAGCTTCACGATGACCAGGATGATGTTGAGCGTCGCGCTCTCCCGCGTGCCGGCGACGAGCATCCCCATGACCGACAGCGCGACGAGCACCGCGGGCAGGTTGACGATGCCGCCGCCATGCGGACCGGACAGGAGTTCGGGCGGCAGATGCACCCCCGCCGCCTGGATCCAGCCGACCAGATAGCCCGACCAGCCGACCGCCACGGTCGAGCAGGCCAGCGAATATTCGAGGATCAGGCTCCAGCCCACGATCCAGGCCAGCGTTTCGCCGAGCGCCGTATAGCTGAAGGTATAGGCGCTGCCCGCCGCCGGGATCATCGTCGCCAGTTCGGCATAGGCGAGCGCGGCGCAGGCGCAGACCGCGCCCGCGATGGCGAACGCCAGGATCACGGCGGGCCCCGCACGCTCCGCGCCGACGCCGGTGAGTGTATAGATTCCGGTGCCGACGATCGCGCCGACCCCCAGCGCGATCAGGTGCGGCCAGCTGAGCGTCTTGGCCAGCGCCTGCCCCGCGCCATGCTGGGTCGCGCTGCCCAGCGGTTTGAACGGTCCGAACATGGTTGCAGATCCCCCCGCCCTGTGGCTCGATGTCCTATGGGCTTATGATTGTCGGTCGACGGGCGCGAACCCGCCTTTCAGATCGGTCAGCGTGGACCGGATATGCGCGTCAAGCAATCCCCGAAGCCGGGCGACATCGCGCGCCAGAAAGGCGTCGAGCTGCTCGCGATGCTCGAGATGCGCGCGTGCGTCGCGTCCGGCGGGTTGCAGATGCGCGACCACATAACGCTCGGCCAGGACGGCGAGCTGGCGGACGATCTGGATGGTCAGCGGCTGGCGGACCGGCCGGACCATCGCCATGTGGAATTGACGGTTGCAGATGGCGACGCGCGGCAGATCGCTGGTCGCGGCCTGGTCCAGCGCCTCGAACGCGGCAACCAGCCTGGCGCGGTCGGCATCGTCGGCGACCAGTGCCGCCCGCGCCGCCGCCATGGGTTCGATCCTGAGGCGAAGGCCGTAAATGTCCTCGGCCTGTTCGGCACTCAGCGCGCCGATCATATAGCCGCGATTGGCGACGCCGTGGAGCAGCCCCTCCTGCTCCAGCCGGGCCATCGCCTCGCGCAGCGGGATCTTGCTGACCCCCAGTTCGGCGGCCAGCGCATCCTGTCGGATCGGGCGATCCGCGGGGATGGTCCCCGCGACGATCCGCTCGCGGACGATCGCGAAGATGCGATCCGCGAGCGTCTGGACGACGATGACACCCTCGCCCCGGAAACGCCCGTCATCCAGCGCGGCTTCCGGGGGCAAGGGCATCGTCGCCATCAGGCGGCCTTGGCCTGGCCCAGCGTCGGGCGCGTCGCGGCGGCCTTTTCGACCATCGCGATCACCTCGGCGCGGCGCTCGCCTTCCAGCACGTAGCGCGGCGGCAGCACGCGTTCCGAACCACGGCCCATCACCTGCTCGGCCAGCTTGATCGACTGCACCAGGTCATGCTCGGCATCGAGGTGGAGCAGCGGCATGAACCAGCGATAGATTTCCATCGCCTTGGCATGATCGCCACGGTCGAACGCCGCGACCAGCTCGACCGACTCCTTGGGGAAGGCGTTGGTCAGCCCCGAGACCCAGCCCTGCGCACCCAGATACAGCCCCTCGAGCGCGACGTCGTCCAGCCCGGCGAACAGCGTGTAGCGGTCGCCGAACGCGTTGCGGAAATCGGTGAAGCGGCGCGTATCGGGCGCCGATTCCTTGACCGCGACGATGTTCTTCACATCGACCAGCGCCTGGAGCACCGTCTGGTCGATGACCGTGCGATAGGCGGGCGGGTTGTTGTAGAGCATGATCGGCAGGCCGGTCTGGTCGGCCACGCCCTTGAAATGGTTCACCAGCTCATGCGCCTTGGGCACATAGACCATCGGCGGCAGCAGCATCAGGCCATCGGCCCCGGCCTTCTCCGCCGCCTGCGCATAGCGGACCGCGCGACGGGTGTCGTATTCGGAAACCCCGGTGATGACCGGCACGCGTCCCGCCACCGCCTCGACGATCGCGGTCAGCACCATGACCTTCTCGTCATAGTCGAGCGAATTGTTCTCGCCGACGGTGCCCAGCGCGATCACGCCGGTCACGCCGTCATTGACCAGATCGTCGACGACGCGCTGCGTATCGGCGAGGTCGATCGACAGATCCTCCCGCACCTGGGTCGTCACCGCGGGGAATACGCCACGCCAGCCGATGCTCACAATCTGTCTTCCTGATATTGTTCTAGATACCGTATACTTTTTTAGCGGAGGATCGCCGATCGGTCAACGATCATTCCTCATCGGGATAGGGGCCCTTGCCACCTTCCGCGATGAAGCGATCGGTCCGCTGGTCGATCACGCCGAGCGGAACATAGCCCAGTTGCAGCATCGCGTCATGCCAGGCGCGGATGTTGAACTTCGGGCCCAGCGCCTTCTCCGCCTCGGCCCGCGCACGCTGAAAGGCAAGTTGCCCCATATAATAGGACAGTGCCTGACCCGGCCACGCGATATAGCGATCGACCTCGGTCTCGATCTCGTGATCCGACAGCGCGGTATTGTCGTGGAGATAGGTTTGAGCCCTTTCGCGGCTCCAGCCCATGGCATGGATGCCGGTATCGACGACCAGCCGCGCGGCGCGCCACGCCTGATAGGACAGCATGCCGAACCGGTCATAGGGCGTCTTGTAGAAACCCATATCCTCGCCCAGCGCCTCGCAATACAGCGCCCAGCCCTCGCCATAGGCCGACAGATAGCTGTCCCGGCGAAAGGCGGGCAGCCCCTTGTTCTCCGCCGCCAGCGGCATCTGGAACGCATGGCCCGGCGCGCTTTCGTGCAGCGTCAGCGCGGGCATCGCATAGAGCGAGCGCGACGGCAGGTCATAGGTGTTGACCAGATAGACGCCCGTCCCGCCCCGCCCGGCGGTGTAGAATGGCGCCAGGTCGGCGGGCACCGGCTTGATCGCGAAGCGGCTGCGCGGCAGGCGACCGAACCAGTCCGATGCGATCCCGTCGAAGCTCTTCGCCAGCCAGGCGGCGCGGTCGAGCAGATCCTGCGGCGTCTTGGCGTAGAATTGCGGGTCGGTACGAAGGAAGGTGAGGAAGGCCGGGAAATCGCCCGCGAATTTCACGTCCTTCATCACCTGGTCCATCCGCGCGCGGATCCGCTGCATCTCGGACAGGCCGATCGCGTGGACCTGTTCCGGGGTCATATCCTCGGTGACATATTCGCGGATCTTCGAGCGGTAATAGGCCTTGCCGTCGGGCAGGTCGTAGGCCGCCGTGCTGACGACGGCGCGCGGCATATAGTCGGTGCGCAGGAAGGTCAGCAGGCGCTGGTGCGCGGGCAGGACATCGTCGCGGATCGCCGCCTTCGCCTCGGCACGCAAAGCCGCCACGGTCGCTGGCGCCATGGTCGACGGCATCGACTTGAAGGGCGCGTAGAAGGGCTGGTCGTCGCCCACCCCCGCATCCACCACCTGCGCCACCCCGATATCGCGTCCTTTCAACGTGATGCGCGGGACAGTGAAACCCCGGTCGAGCCCGGCGCGCATGTTCGCGATCTGCTGATCGTAATAGCGCGGCATCTGGTGCAGCATCGCCAGATATTCGCGATACTGGCTTTCCTTGGTGAAGCTGTCCCGCGCCCAACTGGCGAGATTTCCCCAGAAGCTGGTATCGGCGGTCAGCGGCTTTTCATATTCGCGGAAACGCTGCGCGGCGAGGAGGGCGTCGATCTGGCCGCGATAGACCATATAGTCGGTCCGCATATCGGGCGACAGACGCGCCGGATCGATCGCGTCCAGCGCCTTCGCGGTCGTCGCCCAGCGCGCGAGCCGGGCGGCCTGCGCGGCGGGGCCGACATCGGGGAGTTGGCGCGATCCCGCGCTGCCGCCGTCGTCATCGGCCGCGCTTTGGGTAATACGCCACTTATATTCGGCCTCGGACAGGGCGCGGAAACGAGCATCGGCGCTCTCGCCGGTCGTCACAGCCGATCGCCGCGCCGCCTTCACCTTCGCATCGGCCTGACCAACGGGCAGGATCGCCAGCGCGACGCCGGTCAGCAGCATCATGGTCCGCTTCGTCATGCACAATCCCCCTTCATCAACCGTCCAAGGCCGTCACGTCGCGGTAGAGATCGGATGAAATCTCCACCCCTTGTGCCAGCGAAATCCTGCGGGCGGCGTAGCGCCGTGCGGAGGGCAACCGTGCGCCCTGCCCCGTGATCGCATCGAACATCGCTTCGGCCCGCGCCTGATGCTCGGGCAGAAGATCGCCCAGAAAGCCCCTGGGATCGATCGCGACGATCAGCTCGCCGCCCAAGGGCGACCCACCCCGTCCCGCGTCCCACGCGATCGACTCGCGGCTGGTCATGTCGCCGATCAGCGGCCCGGCGAGCAGTTCGACCATCGCCGCCAGTGCCGAGCCCTTATGCCCGCCAAAGGTCCGCATCGCGCCCGACAGGATCGCGGCGGGATCGGTCGTCGGCCGACCCTCCGCATCGACGCCCCAGTCGTCCGGCACGGACTTGCCCGCGCGGCGATGCAACTCGATCTCGCCGCGCGCGACCATGCTGGTCGCAAAATCGAAGACGAAGGGTGGACCGTCGGGGCGCGGCCAGCCGAACGCGATCGGATTGGTGCCGAACACCGGCTCCGCTCCACCCGATGGCGCGACCCAGGCATGGCTGGGTGTGAAGGCCAGAGCGACCAGCCCCGCCTCCGCCAGTTCCTCTACCTCGGGCCAGAGCGCCGCGAAATGCACCACGTTGTTGAGGGCGAGCGCCGCGATGCCATTGGCTTTCGCCTTGTCGATCAGCATCGACTTGCCGGTCTGAAAGGCAAGCTGCGCGAAGCCGCCACCGCCATCGACCCGGACCAGAGCGCGCGCCGGTTCGGACAGCACGGGCTTGGCATCGGGGACGACGACGCCCTTGGCGATGCTGGAGACCGCGACCAGCAGACGGTAAATGCCATGCGAGGTGCACCCGTCCCGCTCGCCCGCGACCATCGTCTCGGCGACAGCTTCGGCATGGGCAGGCGCGAGACCCGCGCCGAGCAGCTTGGCGCGCGCCAGGGTCCGAAGCTCGTCCAGCGTCATGCGGACTCCGGTCATGCGGTCGGCGCCTTCCTGGCGGTGAACAGCCGCATTCCGAAGATCGGGCCCGCCGTGCTGCGGTCATGCGGCACGACGCGGACGCGCACGCTCTTCTTCCCCTTGGTCAGCGGTTCGGGCAGCGGATAGTCGACGTTGAAGAACTTGCCCGGCTTGTCATTCTCCAGATGCTGGGTCGCGACCTTCACATTGTCGACCAATATGTCGAAATCGCGCGCCCGCTCCTCACCCCAATAGGTCGCCTGGAGGATAACCGGGCCGGGCCGCACTGCCATGGTGAACTCGAAATAGCCGCCCGACCGCGCGTCGCGGCCCTGCTTGCCGAGATACGAGACGGGATAGGATATGTCCGAGGTCAGCCCATGGTCGCGCTCGGGCTGCATCTCGCCCAGATACATGACGTCGACCGAGCGCGCCGCGACGTCGCGCGCCGCCGCCTGCTCCGCAAGGTAGCTTGCTTCCTGCGCTTTCCAGCCGCCCTCGGTGAAGCGCTTGAAATAGACCGCGCTGCGCCGCTCATACTGGCTGTAGAAGGGGACGAAGCTCAGTCCCATCGGGCGGAATGCGTCGCCCACCGCATAGCGCGGCTTGGCCGGATCGGCGGCGGTGAAGGCGGACAGCGGATTGGCGCCGACCATCGC
The DNA here is from genome assembly GCF_916858675.1 of Sphingomonas sp. Leaf21. GTDB lineage: Bacteria > Pseudomonadota > Alphaproteobacteria > Sphingomonadales > Sphingomonadaceae > Sphingomonas. The sequence goes on along the minus strand of NZ_CAKASM010000001.1, from coordinate 9,176 downwards.
CGGGTCGGGCGCGTCCCAGGGCGTCGCGCCCGCGCTGAGGTCCGCGGCCATCACCATCGGCCCGCGAACGACCGCGACGACGCTGTCGTCGCCCGGCGTGGTTTCCAGCCGCAGGTCGAGCGGCAGACGGATCTCGACCTTGTCCCCCGCCTTCCACCGGCGATCGATCACGGCGTAACCGCGCTCCATCACCGGCGTGACCGGCTGACCATTGACCGAGAGCGCCGCCTGTCCGTTGGTCCAGCCGGGTACGCGCAGCGCCAGCGGGAAACGCCCCGGCCGCGCCAGATGGGTGAAGGTCACGACGCTGTCACCCTCCATCGGATAGGCGGTGTCGAGCGTCACCAGCGCGCCCCGCTTTTCCCAGCGCGCTTCCGAGGGGATGTAGAGATTGACGAACAGCGTCTCGCCGCCTTGCCAGAAGATGGACTCGCCATGCTTGGCATGCGCCTCCATCCCCGATCCGACGCAGCACCAGAAGGCATCGTCGGCGGTTGAGGAAAAGCTGCGCGCGGCGCCCGACATCAGCGGCGTCATATAGGTGAAGCCGCCATTTTCAGGATGCTGCGCCGCCATGGTGTGGTTCAGATGGGCGCGCTCATAATAGTCGAACAGCCGCCCGTCGGGCTTCCAGCCATAAAGATGCCGGGTCAGCTTCATCATGTTGTATGTGTTGCAATGCTCGCACGTCTGATCGGTGACGTGCCGCGCGATCGTGTCGGGCGCGGAGAAATATTCGCGGTCGGCATTGCCGCCGATGACATAGCTGTGATGTCCGGTCACGGTTTCCCAGAAGAAGCTCGCGCCCTTCGCCGGTTCGGCCTTGCCGGTGATTTCATGAATGCGCGCGAGCCCGATCAGCTTGGGAACCTGCGTATTGGCGTGGAAATTGGCGAGCTTGTCCTCCCCCGCCACCAGCGGATCGAGCACCTTGCGATCATAGATGCGCTCCGCCAGCGCCAGCCACTGGCGATCGTTCGTCCGCTGATAGAGTTCGGCGAAACTCTCGTTCAACCCGCCATATTCGCATCCCAACACGGTCTGCATCTGCGCATCGTCGAGTGCCGCGAAGACCCGCGCGAAATAGCCACCAAGCTTGACCGCGACGTCGAGCGCCTGGGCATTGCCCCAGCCGCCATGAATGTCGAGCAGGCCGGCGAAAAGCTTGTGCACCGTGTAGAGCGGCGACCAGCTCCCGTTCAGGTCGAAGCCGCCCGACTTGATCTTGCCCGCCATGATCTCGGGAAAAATCTCCTCGCCATCGACGACCTTGCCGTCCGCCCGCTTCCGGCCCAGCGCGCCGACATAGCCCGTACCGCGCCTGGCCTGCGCCTCGGCCAGTTCGGTCACGATATAGTCGGCGCGGCGACGCATCTCGGCATCGCCGGTCTGCTGCCAGGTCAGGACCAGCGCGGACATGTAATGGCCCAGCGTATGGCCCGCGATCGTGTCGCTTTCCCACCCGCCGTAAATCGGCGCCCTGGGCTCCAGTCCGGCATAGGCGCGGAAGTTGTGGAGCAGCCGGTCCGGGCTGAGGCGATAGAGATAGCGGCGGTTGACCTCGACCGCCGTGGCATAGATCGAGGGGCGCAGCCGCACCGCCGTCAGCGGCAGCGGTTCCGCCGTGGCGGGCAGGATCGAGCCGCTTGCCGCGACCGCGCGCGGCGTCACGCTCATCATCGCGACCGTTGCCGCGCCCCGCATCCAGTCCCGCCGGTTTGTCCGTAACATCTTGCTCTCCCGCCTATACTGTATACCATATCGGGCGAGGACATGGGGGTCAATCGCGGCACGCTTGGCGCAGGAACCTCGGATTGGGGAGAAAAATCAATGCGCCAGAGCCTTTTCCATTCGCTGTCCAACAGCGTGGCGATCCTGTCGATCCTGGCGTTCGGACAGGCTGTCGGCGCCGCCCCGTCGGCCAAGCGTCGCGCGTCGCCGACCGCCCCCGCCCCGACGCGTGTCGGCGGATTCCGGCTGACGCTCGATCCCGTGAGCCAGACGGCGCGCAGCCTTTCGCCCGATACGACGCCGGGCTTCGACTTCCTGCCCGTCGGCCGCGCCAAGGAGCGTGCCGGTAGCGGCTACAACCATCTGGGCGACATTCATGTGCGGGTCCGTACCGGCACGGGCCCTTGGCGGGATTTCTCCTCGTCGCGCGAGCGAAGGCCTGTCCGCGTGCTGCCCGTCCGGGGCGCGCGACTGGCGGCGGCGGACATCACCACGACGATGGGCGACGGCCTGCCGCTTCGGATCGTTCGCGAATGGGTCAATGAAGACGGCCTGCCCGCCCTGCGCTTCACCCTGACCAACACCTCGCCCGAGCCCGTCGAGATCGGCGGCCTCGGCCTGCCGATGGTGTTCGACAATATCATCACCGACCGCAGCCTGGAGCAGGCCCATGCGCAAGCCAGCTTCGCCGACCCCTATATCGGTCGCGACGCGGGCTATGTTCAGGTCACCCGGCTGAATGGCGCGGGCCCGGCGCTGCTCGTCCTGCCGGAGCGGGGCACGCCGCTGGAGGCCTATGTGCCGATCCCCACATTGCGCGAGGCGGGGGGCAAGGCGGTGATCGTCGAGGCAAGCCCACGCGCGCAGACGTCGGAGGGCTTTTACGACTGGACGGTCGCCAGCGCCGCTTATGCCCAGACCGACTGGACCAGGGCGGGGCAGCCGTGGAACGCGCCGACCAGCATCCGGCTGGCGCCCGGCGAAAGTCGTCGCATCGGCCTTCGCTTCGCCGCCGCGCCGAGCATCCGTGCGATCGACGCGACGCTGGTCGCGCAGGCCCGTCCGGTCGTGGTCGGCGTGCCCGGCTATGTCGTGCCGACCGATCTCGACGCCTCGCTGTTCGTCCATTCGCCCTCCGCCATCACCGCGATCGACAGCTATCCGGCTGGCGCCCTCGTCGTGACGCGACAGCCCGGCGAGCCCGGCTGGACCCGCCTGTCGGTGCGCGGTCGGCAATGGGGCCGGGCGCGTCTGACCCTGACCTATGCCGATACCAGCGTGCAGACGATCCAGTATTTCGTCACCAAGCCGCTCGAACAGACCATGGCCGATCTCGGTCGCTTCTCGACGACGCAGCAATGGTTCGACGGCAAGCGCGATCCCTTCGGACGTTCCCCCGCGATCCTGACCTATGACCGCGAGGCGAACCGGGTCGTCACCGCGGACCCGCGCGTGTGGATCTCGGGAATGAGCGACGAGGGCGGCGCGGGCAGCTGGGTCGCCGCGGTGATGAAGCAGCTCGACAATCCCGACGCCGCCGAGATCGCGCGAATCGAGGAGCTGGTCGACAGGACCGTCGTCGGACGCCTCCAGATCGCCGACGGTCCTCATGCGGGCGGCGTGAAGAAAAGCCTCTTCTACTATGATCCCGCCGCCTTCCCCGACCTCTACCGACCCGCCAGGGACTGGCAGAGCTGGACCTCCTGGAAAAAGGATCAGGCCGACGACCTCGGCCGTGCGTACAATTATCCCCATGTCGCGGCGGGGCATTGGGTGCTGTACCGCATCGCGCGCAACCATCCCGGCATGACCAGGGTCCATGGCTGGGACTGGTATCTCGACCATGCCTATCAGACGATCGTCGCGATGATGCGCGACGCGCCGCACTATGCGCAGTTCGGCTTGATGGAGGGCGATGTCTTCGTCGACATCCTGACCGACCTGAAGCGGGAGGGCTGGACCAGCAAGGCCGCCGAGATCGAGCGACTGATGAAGGGCCGCGCCGATCACTGGCGCACGCTGAAATATCCCTTCGGCAGCGAGATGGCGTGGGACTCGACCGGCCAGGCCGAGGTCTATGCGTGGATGCGCTATTTCGGCTACGGCCCTCAGGCGGACGTCACGCGCGAGGTGATCCTCGGCTATGATCCGTCTATCCCGCACTGGGGGTATAACGGCAATGCCCGCCGCTATTGGGACTTCCTCTACGGCGGGAAATATCCGCGGCTGGAGCGGCAGATCCATCATTACGGATCGACGCTGAACGCCGTTCCGCTGTTCGACTCGTTCCGCCGCAACCCCGCCGACATGCATCTGCTCCGCGTCGCCTATGGCGGCCTGCTTGGCGGGATCACCAATATCGATCAGCGCGGTGCGTCCTCCGCCGCCTTTCATAGCTGGCCGGACAGGATGGAGTGGGACCCGTATAGCGGCGACTATGGCATGGGCTTCTTCGGCCATGCCTATGCGGCGGCGACCTATCTGGTCGACGATCCCGCGCTTGGCTGGCTGAGCTATGGCGGCAACCTGTCGCGGCGTGCCGGGACGATCCATGTCGAGCCGCGCGACGGCGCGCGCAGCCGGGTCTTCGTCGCGCCCGCCGGATTGTGGATGACGCTGGAGGCGGGAAAGATCGCGTCGTTCGACTTCGATCCCGCGACCCGGGTCGTCCGCCTGACGCTCGATCCCGCGACCGCCGCGACACCGGCGGCTCGGCTGTTCGTCGAGACGACGACACCGGGCGGGCAAGCGTATCGCCCCGATCGCGGGACGGCGGAGCGTGGCGGCTACACCGTGCCGCTATCGCCCGGCGTGACCGATGTGACGCTGTCCGCCAGATAGGCCCGCAACTGACGGACCAGCGGCACGTCGGCGGGCGGCATCGGCCGCGCCGCCATCGCCGCCGGTTCGCACCAGATCAGATCATCCGCCTCGAGCGGAACCGGCGTGCCCGTCCAGTCGCGAACGACATAGAGCAACAGCAGGAGATGGCGACCGGGCAGCGACTCGGTCGCAAACCCGGCAGGTTCCAGCGCGGCCTGGTCCACGGTGATCGCCAGCTCCTCGTGCAGTTCGCGGATCAGCGCCGCTTCGGGGCTTTCTCCCCGCTCGATCTTGCCGCCGGGAAACTCCCAAAGCCCGCCCCAAGACTTGTTCGCCGGGCGTTGTTGAAGACAGACACGCCCCATGCCGTCGACCAGGGCCGCGGCCACGACCGGTAAAATAGGCCCCGAAACGGATGCGATCGTCGTGGTTTCATCGAACATTTGTTAACCCTCGCACCCATAAGCCCACGGCACCATGAAAGCGCCCATGATCCTGTCCAGCCTGCGACGCGTCTGCGCCGATCATCGCGGCGCGACCGCGGTCGAATATGGCCTCGTCATCGCCTGCATCATCATCGTCCTGTCGGTCGCGCTGTCGCAGCTCAGCGTCGGGCTGAACGGACTCTTCCAGTTCCTGGGCGATCACCTGCATCTCAGCGACGGCTGAATTCCGGAAGTCCGGTTAATTTTTTAAGCCTTCGTCAACTAGTAGGCGGTTAAACGGCAGCAAGCTGATCCGGCGCTCCGGCTCAGCCGGGTGATAGACAGAGCATTAGACGCACGGAGACCGGTATGAAGACGATCCGCAAGATGGTGAAGAACAACAAGGGCGCGACGGCGATCGAATATGGCCTGATCGCAGCGCTTGTTGCCGTTGCCGCCATCGCTGGCATGAGCAAGCTGGGCACCAGCCTGGGCACCGCTTTCAACACCATCGGTGGCAAGCTCGACACCAACGTCCATTGATAGCTGCCGAAGCGGGGCAGGTCAGGCGCGGCCATGACCTGCCCCCCTTCGTAATGCAGATCCGGTGGCGGGTGCCCTTTCGGGCGTCCGCCATTTTTGCGTCCGCCACCGCCGGACATTCGATCCCTTCGAACCGGGGACGGCGCGCGACCGCCCCCGATCGATCTTACAGCCGCCCCATCGCCAGGAATTTGGCCGCACGACCGCGCTTCAGTTCGTCGCGACCGACACCGCCCAGATCGCCCAGCGCCTTGTCGATCGCATCGCCCAGATTGGCGATCGCGCCGGGATGGTCGCGGTGCGCCCCGCCGACCGGTTCGGGAACGATCGTGTCGATCACCCCGAAGCTCTTCAGATCCTGCGCCGTGACGCGCATCGCCTCGGCCGCTTCCGCCGCCTTGTCCGCCGTGCGCCACAGGATGGAGGCGCAACCCTCGGGCGAGATGACCGAATAGACGGCGTGTTCGAACATCAGCACGCGATTGCCCGCCGCCAGCGCCACGGCGCCGCCCGAGCCGCCCTCTCCGACGATCGCCGAGACGACCGGCACGCCCGCCGCCAGACACGCCTCGGTCGAACGCGCGATGGCCTCCGCCTGGCCGCGTTCCTCGGCCTGGATGCCGGGAAACGCGCCCGAGGTGTCGACCATCGTCACGATGGGCAGGCCGAATCGGTCGGCCAGCTCGACCAGCCGGATCGCCTTGCGATAGCCCTCGGGCTTGCCCATACCGAAATTGTGGCGGAGGCGGCTGGCCGTGTCCTCGCCCTTTTCATGGCCCAGCACCATGACGCGGCGGCCACGGAACTGCGCGAAGCCGCCCATGATCGCCTGGTCGTCGCCAAAGGCGCGGTCGCCCGCCAGCGGCACGAATTCGTCGAACAGCCCGGCCACATAATGCTTGAAGTGCGGGCGCTGCGGATGGCGCGCGACCTGCGTCTTCTGCCACGGGGTCAGCCTGGCGAAGGTATCGCGCAGCAGCTTGTCCGACTTGGCCTGGAGCTTGGCGATCTCCGCGCCGATATCGACCGTCCCTTCGGCGGTCGTGTCGCGCAGTTCGTCGATCCGGCTCTGCAGCTCGGCGATCGGTTTCTCGAAATCGAGGAAGGTCGTTGACATGGGCCTAGCGCCTAAGGGTGCTTGTTCCGAAAATCAACGAGCGGGTGGCGGACGTTGACGAGTTCGACCAATCGCGCCGCCTCGACATGGGTGTAGATTTCGGTGGTGGCGATGTCGGCATGGCCCAGCATCGCCTGCACCGCGCGCAGATCGGCCCCGCCGCCCAGCAGGTGCGTGGCGAAGGCGTGGCGAAGGACGTGCGGGCTGACCCGGTCGGGCGGAATGCCCGCATCCGCCGCCAATTCCTTGACGAGCTGGTACAGGCGAATGCGCGTCAGATGCTTGTTCCCTCCCGGAAACAGCCACGGCGACTCGGCGGGCACCCGCGTCCGCCAGAGCGCGACCGCCGCGGGCGCACGGTCGGAGATGGGGACCATCCGCTCCACGCCGCCCTTGCCCTTCAGGATCAGGAAGGGCCGGTCGGGGTGGACGGCACCGCGCGGCAGCGCGACGAGTTCGCTGGCGCGCAGCCCCGATCCGTAGAGGAGCTCGATCAGCGCGCCGAGTCGCAGGTCGCCGGACGAAGGATGCTCCACCCCGGTCCGCTCGCCGATCGCCGCGAACAGCCGGTCGATATCGGCATGGCTCAGCACCTTGGGCAGCGCCCGACGCTGTCCCGGTCGCGGCAGCACCGAGGACGGGTCATCCTGCCGGAGTCCTTCTTCGTGCAGGAACGCGTAGAAGCGCCGGAGCGCCGCCGCCTTGCGCGCGACCGTGGCATTGGCCAGCGCCCGCCAGCCGTCTGCCAGCCCCTTCAGCGCCGCCTCGCTCGCATCGGCCAGCCCGCCCATCGCGTCGCCCGCCAGCCGCAGGTCGGAACGATAGGCGGCCAGCGTATTGCCCGCCGCCCCCGCCTCCGCCGCCATCATCTCGAGAAATCGTTCGAGCAGTGCGGCGTCGCGCGGACTCATGCCCGCGCGATCGCCTCCGCCGCGATCATCCGTGCGTCGGTATCCAGCCCGACCGAACGAAGCGCCGCCACGATGCGATACAGCGCCTGTGGCGGCACGCCGCGCCAGTCCCCGGTCTGCATCCCGATCGCGCAGAGCAGCACGACCATGCCCGTCTGCTGGTCGGCGATGGCGCGGTCGAGCGCGTCGGTCCAGGCGTTCCGCTGTCCGATCCGCACGTCGAGCGCCTCGGCACCGCGTTCGATATCACCCTTCGCCAGCCGACCGAGCCCGGCCATCCCCGCGAAGAACAGCCGCTGCTTGAGGGCATCGCCCTGCCCGTCATAGCCGCCGATCCGATCGTAACCGACCTGGCCCTGCTGATCGGGATCGCTCAGTTCGATCATCGCCCATGCGTTGCCGTTCTGCTTGACCGCCCCGCGCCAGCGCGCCGCGCTGCGATCCAGCCCGGCCGAGAGCATCGACGCCACCAGCCGATCCGAATCATTCTCCGACGCGGTGACCGGCAGGCGCGCGACGGCGCGGGCGGTCAGGATCAATCGACCATAGGGCGTGCGATCCTCATCGCCCCAAAGCGAGCGGATCGCGGACAGCCGCTGCCCCTCGTCATTGGCGGCATAGGCGTTGCGCAGATCGTTGCCGATCGCACCCTGCGCGCGGCTGGCCTGATCGTCGTCGGCCAGGCCCGCATAGAAATCGACCAGCGCGGCGTTGGACAGCACCCCCAGCGCCGCCGCCTGATCCACGACGCTGGCCCGATCGGTCGCGGCGATCGTCGCCGCCGTCGCAAGCCAGCCGCGCACCTGAGGCCCGGCATAGGACAGATATTCGGGCGGAACGGTCAGGCCCGACGCGGTGGCCAGCCCGTAGCGCCACGTCGTGAGACGATCGGCACCGCTCCAGTCCACCGTGACCGCCCGGCGTCCACCCGCGCCCATCAGCTTTTCGGCGAGCTTCAGGTCGAAATCCTCCGCGACCCGCTGGCGCCGGACCTGACGCAGGATCGCGGCGCCGCGCGCGCCCTCGCCCGCCAGCGTGGCGCACAGCGCCTGCGCGACACGGTAGCCGCCCAGCCCGGTGACGCCCGCGCCACGATCGGCCAGCGGGCACAAGCCCGCCGGATCGCTCGACGCGAGCAGCGCATTCAGCCCGACCTGATAGAGTTTGGGCGTGTAGTTGCCCGCATCGACCGACTGGACGACCGCGCGCGCGACCTCCGCCTCGCCCATGCGGAGCAGCAGCCAGGCGCGCTCGGCCGCGAAATCCGCCCCGTTGACGCCGCGCGGCGTGTCCATGCGCGCGGCCAGCGTGCGGCGAAGCAGGATCGAGACCCAGCGCGACGGCAACGGCGCGGACAGCCGCCGCATCAGCACTTCCGCCACGCGACCGTCGGCGCCCGCGAAAACCTGCGCGTCGAGGGCGCCTTCGCGCGGCCCGGCGGGCCCGACCAGATCCAGCGAGCGCCGCGCGGAGGCGGGCAGTTCATATTCGGCCAGCGTCCTGGGATCGACCGTGGCGCTGGGGGACGGCGTCGGTGTCGGCGTCGGCAGCGACTGGATCAGCGCACCGACCGCGTCGACCGGCGTCGGCGCCGGGCTCGGCCCGACGACCGGGGTCGCCGCCGCA